>JAUNOC010000015.1 GCA_030531205.1 Phascolarctobacterium sp. | reverse complement strand
CTTGCTCGGCAAGATTGACTTGTTGGAGAGTGCGAACAAAGCATTAAGGGCGGAGAATGTGGAATTGAAAAAAGAGTTGTCGGTAAAGGATGCGGAAATTGCAAGATTGAAAGCATTGTTGGCAAGCAAGTGAGCGAATTAAAAAGGTGAAACAGTATGGCTAATTTTGTTATTACACAACAAATGATAAATATTACGGTTGTTGGGTTGTTGGCGGTGGCGGTATTGCTGCTTTTGATCTTGGTTTTTCGCAAATCCCATCATCGTGAAATAAAAGAAAATTTGCAAGACAATTTTGACTTGTTCTATCGTATGAATAGCGAAAATCTTGTGAATTTGCAAAAGTCCTTGGCACATCAGTTGGGGCAGGTGCAACAGGGGCTTGGCGAAATGCGTAACCTCGCAACAGAGGTTGGCGGCATTAAAAAGATTTTGGGGAATGTGAAGACCCGTGGTATCTTAGGTGAGATACAACTGGGGGCGATTTTGGAAGATATTATTGCACCGGAGCAGTACGACATCAATGTGGCTACTGTTCCCGGCAGTGCCAACAGGGTGGAGTTTGCTTTACGTTTGCCAGGTGAAAATGGTTCGGTGGTTTATCTGCCCATTGATTCCAAGTTTCCCGGTGACCGTTACGAAGAACTTTTGAATGCCAAGGAATCAGGAGAGAAGGAATATATTGAACGGGCATATAAGGAACTGGAAAATGTGATTAAGAGTGAGGCAAGAGATATCAGAACTAAGTATATTGAAGTTCCTTATACCACTAATTTTGGCATTATGTTCCTGCCTTCTGAGGGGCTTTATGCGGAGGTGTTGGGCAGGGGCTTGTTGCAAAAACTGCAACGGGAATATCAGGTAACGATTGCAGGGCCAAGCACTATGGCGGCGTTTATCAATAGTTTGCAAATGGGCTTCCAAACTCTTGCCATTCAACAACGTAGCAACGAGGTGTGGGAACTTTTGGGAGCGGTGAAAACGGAATTTGAAAAGTTTGATGCTTGTTTGGACAAGGTAAGAAAGAATTTGGAAACTGCCCAAAATGAGTTGGAAAATTTGGTGGGAGCAAGGACAAAGGCGATTAACAGAAAATTAAGGGATGTGTAGTTCAGGGGTCAGGGGTGAGGATATAGGTATCAAGTTAGAAGATAAAGTAATTAGAGGAAAAATAAGGCGTAAAGCGTAGGGCATAAGGCATATGGAAGGTAAAGAATTCCTGTGATTGTAATCGGGAATTTTCGCAAAGCGAAAATTGTCTATATTTGTTCTTTGGTCTTTGGTAAATTGCTAATTGGAAAAAACACCACAAGATATTGTGGTGTTTTTTTTGTCAAGACCGATTTTCAATATTTTAATTTAAAAATTGGTTGACTAATTATAAATCCATATATTAAAATATATTACAGAATTAATTTATGGAGGTAGACCAATGTGTGGTATAGTTGGTTACATTGGTAAGAGGCAGGCCACAGGTTTCTTGTTGGACGGCCTGAGCAAGTTGGAGTACAGGGGTTATGATTCTGCCGGTATAGCTATTCTGGAAAAGGATGGCCCCAGAGTGGAAAAGTGCATGGGACGACTTGATGCTTTGCGTAAGAAGATTGAGGGACGCGTTCCCACAGGCACTGTTGGTATCGGTCACACCCGTTGGGCAACTCATGGAAGACCCAGTGACCATAATGCCCATCCCCATACCGACCCTACGGGGAAGTTTGTGGTGGTGCATAATGGCATTGTGGAAAATTATCTGTCTTTGAAAGAAGATATGCTGGCTCATGGGGAGCAGTTTTCTTCCGAAACAGATACGGAGGTGTTGGCGCATCTTTTTGCTAATTATTACAAAGGCAATATGGAAGATGCGGTACACAGAGTTTTGAAGACCATTAGGGGGTCTTACTCTTTGGCTTTTATGTGTGCGGCAGAGCCGGACAAGATTATTTGTACTAAAAAAGATAATCCTTTGGTGGTTGGTCTTGGCAAGGATGAGAATTACATTGCCAGTGATATTCCGGCCATTATCAGTTCCACAAGGGATACTTATATAATGAATGATGGTGAGATTGCCATTGTTACGGCGGACGGGGTTAAACTCACCGACCTTAAGGGCAACCCCATTACGAAGGAAATCTTCAAAGTGAACTGGAATGCGGAGGCTGCAGAAAAGGGCGGCTTTGAGCATTTTATGTTGAAGGAGATTTACGAACAGCCCAAATCCATTCGTGATACTATGCGGGGCAGGGTGAATGGTAAAACTGGTAAGTTGAATTTTACCGAGTTGAATTGGAACAAGGATTTTCTCAAAGATATTCACAAGATTTTCATTGTTGCCTGCGGAACGGCTTATCATGCCGGCATTGTGGGTAAGTGCTATATTGAGCAGTTGGCAGGCATTCCGGTGGAAGTTGATATTGCCAGTGAATTCCGTTACCGAAATCCTATTGTGGATAAGCACACTTTGACCATTGTTATCAGCCAGTCCGGTGAAACCAGCGATACATTGGCGGCATTGCGTGAGGCAAAACGGTTGGGCAGCCATACTCTTGGTGTAACCAATGTGGTTGGCAGTGCTGTCGGCCGTGAGGCAGACCAAGTTGTCTACACTTACGCGGGCCCGGAAATTGCTGTGGCCTCTACAAAGGCCTATACAACGCAACTTTTGGTAATGTTAATGTTAGCAATTTATATGGGCAATCTTAAAGAAAATTTGGACAGTGCTTTAAGCGAGGACTTGGTAAAGGGGATTGTAGAGATTCCGGAACTTATTCACAGGCAAGTTGAGAGTGTTGACCAAATTAAAGTATTTGCCCGTAAATATGGTTCTGCAGAAGATGCTTTCTTCCTGGGGCGTGGTCTGGATTACGCAGTAGCATTGGAAGGGGCATTGAAACTTAAGGAGATAAGTTATATTCATGCGGAGGCCTATGCGGCAGGCGAACTGAAACATGGCACACTGGCATTGATTGTGCAGAGGGTTCCCGTAATTGTTATTGCTACTCAGGAAGATATTTATGATAAAACGTTGTCCAATATCCAAGAGGTGAAGGCAAGGGACGCGTCAGTAATTGCCATAGGTTACGAGGGAGATGAGAAACTTGCCAAGTATGCGGATCATGTAATTTATATCCCCCGTACTGGAAAATATTTGGCGCCATTGCTCAGTGTTTTGCCATTGCAGTTGTTGGCTTATTATGCGGCACTGACCCGTGGTTGTGATGTGGACAAGCCGAGAAATTTGGCAAAGAGTGTTACGGTGGAGTGAGGAGGAAAAATGAGAATTAACGACAAGATTAAAATGATAATGAAAGAAGAAAGATTTCGCAGTGTGGATTTTGGACCAGTGTTTAATTGTCCGCCGAATGTAGCTGCATCTCGTTTCTATAATGGTATTGCGACCATTTGTGATTTAGTTAAGATTATGGAATTTATGGGCGGCGAAGTGGTTATCCGCAGTCATAATGGTACGGAAATACCTTTGACGGTGGAAGATGTTATTGCGGATAAAGCGGAGCGTAAAGACCGTTATGTCCGTTATACGAAAAAGAACAAACAGGCAGATGCCGTTCTAACAGAGAATACAATAGTGGAAAGTAATTCTTTGGAGAAAGGAACTGAGCAAATTGAGCAATAAGGTTATCATTGTTCAAAGTTTTGGAATGAAATATGGAATGCCCACCATTGGCGATTATATTCTTGATGTAAGGTTTTTGCCTAATCCTTTTTATGTGCCGGAACTGAAAGAATTGACCGGTAATGATAAGGTAGTGCAAGATTATATTACAGCCCAACCGCAAACGGCAAGATTCTTAAAGAGTTTGGAAGAAATGGTGGATTGTGTTGTGGAAGAATTTGTCAAGAAGGACAAACCTCAATTGGTAATTAGTGTTGGCTGTACGGGCGGAAGGCATCGTAGTGTTTATGTTGCCGCTATGTTAGTTAAGCATTTGCTTGCAATGGGATATAATGCCCAAGCCAGTCATCGTGATATAGACAGGTAAGGAGTTGTGTTTGCGTGAGAAAATGGTATAACTGGTTATGCCCCGGCATTAACCTGAAACGCTGGTTGTTCCTGTTTGTTTTGGGTGTGCTTCTGGTGGCTTTCGGTTTGGCCTTTGTCTTCAATTTCCAGTTTATGGGATTGATGGAAGAATATATATTTTATGCGGTATATAAGGTAACTGGAAGATATTCTAACTACTTTACATATTTTATTGGTGGTATATTTTTATTCTTTGGTGGCTGGGCAATGTTCCGTGCCATGAGAAAAATTATTGCTTCTGTTGTTTCGGCGGTATTGCCGGACAAAAGCCGTTCTTTGATGGAAACTCTTTTTGTACAGCATAAGCTGACCCATGGTCCTGTGATTACAGTGGTGGGGGGCGGTACAGGTCTTTCCACATTGTTGCGTGGTATGAAAAATATAACCAATAATTGTACTGCAGTAGTAGCGACCGGCGATAATGGCGGTTCATCAGGACGGTTAAGACGGGAAATGGGAATCATTCCTCCTGGAGATTTGCGTAACTGCTTGACGGCTTTGGCAGATTCTGAACCGATGATGGAACGCTTGATGCAATACCGTTTTGAAAAGGACTCTACTTTGGCGGGGCATTGCTTTGGCAATCTTTTGATTGCAGCTTTGGCAGAGGCGGAAGGTGGCATGGAAGAAGGACTTGCTGTTGCCAGCCAAATTTTGAAAGTGCGTGGCAGGGTTGTTCCTTCAACTTTGGATAATATTGAATTAGTGGCGGAAATGAGCGACGGGTCCTATGTCTATGGTGAGGCACAAATTCCCATTATGCATAAGCATATTGTGAAAATGCACACCCGTCCTAATAATCCCAAGGCCGCAAAGGATGCAGTGGAAGCTATTGAGAAAGCCGATGTGTTGGTATTTGGTCCCGGTTCACTCTACACAAGTATTATTCCTAATTTATTGGTGGAGGAAATCAGGGAGGCAGTGATTAAGTCCAATGCGGCAAAGGTGTATATTTGCAATGTGCTGACAGAACCTGGTGAAACAGATGGTTACGGTGCTTATGACCATGTCAAGGCATTGATTGATCATGTGGGGATGCAGTTCTTGGATTTTGTTATTGTCAATAGCGATAGGATAACTGATGAACAATTAAAAGCATATAACAATAATGTTAGCCAGCCTGTGGCACAGGATTTTGCCAAATTGAGAAAATTAGGTGTACGTGTTATTCCTGCATCTCTTTCCAGCAAGGATGATTTTGCCCGTCATGACCCGGAGAAATTGGCAAATGTTTTAATTCAGCTGATTTATAGAATGCGTATTTTCGGCAAGGGAATGCAATTCTTTGATTATTACTTTTTGCAGGAATATTTGAAAACACATTTGCAACATAGGGAAGAAGATTTGCGCAGGACTTTTGGGCGTAGCAAGCAACAGGACAATAAGGAAGAAAATGAGTGAATTAATGAAAAATATTTTGAAAAAGACAGGCTTATTTTTGGGAATCATAGTTGTGTTGTTAGGCTATTTAACAATAAACTATATGGGGTTCAAGGAAAGAGCTGTGCCAATTTTGATGTATCACGGTGTAGGGACTGGGGACTCAAAAAATTGGGGAGATATGTTGATTTCTTCTGAACTTTTTGAAAAGCAGATCCAATATTTGACTGAACGTGGCTATAAGGTGGTAAGTGTGGAAGAAGTGTCAGAGCGATTTCGCTTGAATGAAGATGTGGAGAAATATATTGCTATTTCTTTTGACGATGGTTATGAAAATAATTATGAATATGCATTTCCCGTTTTGCAGAAATACAATGCTACGGCAACTTTCTACATTATTCGCAATGCTATTGGTAATGATGGATATATGAATGAAAAGCAGATTGCCAAAATGGTGGATGCTGGAATGCGGATTGGTTCCCATACTATGAGTCATTCCAATTTAACTTTGATAGATGAAAGCATGTACCAACGGGAACTGGCGGGTTCAAAGATGCTTTTGGGACAGCGGTTTGAAAAGGCCATTGTGGAAAGCATCAGCTATCCCAATGGTGCGTATAACGATGTGATTGTAAGAAAAATTATGGAATACGGATATAAGGAAGGTGTAACAGGACTTGTAGGGGTTAATACCAAAGATTCCTACGATCAAAGTCCTATGACAATGTACAGAGTTGGGGTTTATGACAGAGGTAATGGCATAAATGATTTTGCTAAAACCATAGAAAAGGCATATTTTGTTGGTTATTTTGCTGATAAGGGAATTGATTTACTTAAAATTCGCAACTATTTTGCAAACATTTTATAAAAAACAAAATTCGGATAGTTACTGATTACTGAAACCCGTGATATTTCACGGGTTTTTGTGTTTTGAAAAAAACTAAAAATTTTTATTGACAAAATGTTGTGAAAGTATTATTATATGCAGGTCGCCTTTTTAGGGGTGACGAAAGAACCTTGAAAACTGAACAATAACCTAGAAAAAGCGAATGTGCGGGTA
>JAUNOC010000008.1:36940-80900 GCA_030531205.1 Phascolarctobacterium sp. | reverse complement strand
ACCATGCCCGTCGCCAGTATCCCCAGCACCGCTTTTTGCAGGATGTCCTTTCTCTCTTTTTTCTGTAAACTGATGTACTTGCTCATATCAGCACCCCCTGTATATCTAAAATCATTAAAAACTTAAATAGGAAGAAATAACAATATATACACTCCCCCATATTTATTTTAGTACTTTTTTTACATTACTGCAACAAAAATTTCTTAAATTTTTAGTTAAGACAGCAAAATTTGTCCCATCACCATTTTTGCTATTTACACAAATATTTTTGAAATTTTTTTGAACGACCTTATTTCTGACACAATAATAGAAAAAACTGACCTAATATTAAGTCAGTTTTTTACAAAATCAAGTCAGATTTGTCAGCATAGCAAAAGCAATCTGGTTTTTTTATATGATTATAGTGAAAAAATAAGCAACCTTCCTGATGCCGTAAAAGTTTTTTATGAGAGAAAAACTTTGATGCTTTGCCAAAACGGCTAAAGTTATATAACGTATTGAACACGTTATATAACTTTAGGGAGAAAAAAGATTAGAATTAGAAATTGGCAATGTGAAATTAAAAATGAAGGTAAAAACAATTCACAATTCAAAATGCACAATTCACAATGAAGGTAAAAAGTTCCTGTGATTAAAATAAAAAAGTCCGCACTATGCGAACTTGAAGGCCCCTTGGTGAAGGGGCTGGCGCCGGTAAGTTTTTCGGTGGGCGACTGGGGATTGGGAACTTATCTGCAATGCGAAGTGAGCAATCACCCGTCTTGCCCTTCTATGTTCCTTTAGGCAATCCACCCTCTTCACCAAGAGGGCAAAAGTTCTCACTCTGCCGACTTTCCTGAAACCTGACACCTAACCGCTGAACCCTAAATTATAATCACAGGAACTATTTTACCATATTTGGTCTTTGCTCTTTGATTATTTGCTCTTTATTCTTATCGCAGCAAGCGACCCCACCACCGTCCTTCTACGTTCCTTTAGACGGTCCCCCGCCCCACGCCTGTGGCGGAAAAACTCCGCTTCCATCTAACTTTCCCACTATAATCACAGGAACATCTTACCATCATTTCTAATTTCTAATTTTTAATTACTAATTTCTAATTCCCCTAACCCCTGAAACCTGACACCTGATACCTGAAACCTTACTTCCCCAACTCCCGTTTTATAATCTTTTTATACTGCTCCACTCCCGGCTGGTCAAAAGCATCCACATTCGCCAGTTCCCCTTCATAAGCAATGCTGAGCATGAGGAAATAAAATATTTCACCGATATAATAAGCATTCAGATGGGGCAGACGATATAGTGCCGTAAAGCGTTGGTCATTATCCAAGGCCTCACGGTTTGCCAAAAGAGCCACCTGCAAAGCCCTATTCAAAGACAAACCTTCATATTTAGCAATTTGCGGAATATGGCTGAAAGGATTTCCTAAAACCACATCACTATGCAAATCATCAACCTGCAGGAACTGCACTACTTTGTTACGCTTGCCGTCCTGATGCTGCTGGGTTTGAGCATGCATATCCGTTGTGCCAATAGCAGCAATGGGAGTTCTGCCATAAAATACGGTATTACCATCCCTGTCCTGACGCTTGCCCAATGATTCTGCCAAAAGTTGCACATACCATTCTGCCAACGATTTAAAGCAAATCCCATACCCCATAAAGACCTCTATATCACAGCCATATTTTTCTGCCGCCAAATACTTTAACACGGCATTGGCAAGAGCAGGGTTCTTTTCCCAATCATCACTTTGGCATGCCTCATCCATAATTCTTGCACCTTGCAAAAATTCGCCAATATTCAAACCGATGGCAGCAGCCATAACCAGTCCCACATCATTAAGAACACTGAACCGTCCACCAATGCCATTTTTAACATCAAACATACCCCATTGCTTTTCCTTTGCCAAAGCCAAAAGAGGGGACTGGGCAGCCGGGTCTAAATCTGTTACCACTGTGACATCCAAATCTAAATAATTTTCTTTTTGAAATTCTTCGTAAAAATAACTGAAAGCCGTTAATGTTTCCAAAGTAGTTCCGGACTTGGAAATGGGTACCAACATCAAACGGAAACGGTTGCCCTTTGTCACTGTGTTCCGTGCCAAACTCCACACTTGGTCAACCAACTGCTGACTTTGCAAAGGGTCAAGGTTATTGCCACCAAAAAGTATAGCAGGATGATAATTCCGTTGGGCAGGTTTCAAAATATTCCAGCCATCACCGCAAAACAAATCAAACAACACCTTATTCCCTAAATAAGAACCGCCCACACCCAAAAACAGTACAGCATCCACATGGTTGCGTAATTCAACAGCAAAATTTTCTAAATTTTCAATAGATTTAGGATTGTTAGGATAACCTTCCTGCACATAGGGCAAGCGTGTAAAATGCACACTCTCCGGCTTACCATCTTTTGAGAGATGATTTTTTGCCTTGCCCGTACGGCGTAATTGCTTAATTCCTTCCGCCGCCTGTTGAATCTTGTCTTTAATTGCTTCCACATCTGAATTTTGAATTCTTCCCGCCCCCAACATGGTGGCAAAATCAAATTCAAAACCATCTTTAAGAGTTATGTTCCTTACCATAATTTTACCTATACTGTAATTTTACTACAAAAAAAATTGCATAGCAAGTGCTATGCAATTTTCTTTATCTTCTTTTACCAATCAATCTTCGCCACTAAACGCTTTCTTTTCTGCCACATCATACTTTTGCATAACTTCTTCAGAAACAGAACCACTGCACAAGGTTGCCACAATCCCCGCTACAACACCTGCCACATAGCCAGGCAAAAGTTCATAAACACCTGTACTGCTAAGTTGCATAAACCAGAAAATATCCACAAAGGAACCAACCACAATGCCTGTAATGGCACCTGTAAAATTAAACTTTTTCCAAAACAAGCTAAGCATAATTGCCGGTCCGAAAGCAGCACCAAAAACGCCCCACGCATTAGAAACCAAAGACATAATAGAACCGGAATTAGGGTTCAGGGCAATAAACATTGCTGCCAAAGCAATCACAAGCACCACAATACGCCCCATCCACATCATTTCCTTATCACTTACCTTGCCGCCACGAAACACAGGTTTATACACATCAGAGGCAAAAGAGGATGCCGCCGCCAACAACTGACTGTCCGCTGTACTCATGGCCGCTGCCAAAATGGCGCTCAACAACACACCGCTAATCAATGCCGGGAAAATGTTCCGCACCATACTGATAAAGACCAAACTGTTTTTATTGATAGTTTCATCAAAGCCCAGGAACATACGTCCAACCACACCAATCACAATGGCAAAGAAACAAATAATTGTTGTCCAGCTAATTGCTATAGCAAGAGATTTTTTCATATCTTTTTGGCTTTCCAAACTCATATAACGAATAATAATATGAGGCATACCAAAGTAACCAAGTCCCCAAGTCAAACCACTGACAATATCACGCCAGTCCGCAGTAAATGACCAGAACGCCGGAGGAATATCCGCCCCCGCATTGGCAGGAATCATCGTCACTGCAAAAAGCGGGGCAACGAGCATAGCACCCAACATAATCAGACCTTGAAAGAAATCTGTCCAACACACGGCATCAAACCCACCCAAAAAGGTGTAGCCAACAATAATGAATGCTGCCAAATACATAGCCGAAGCAGTTTCCATGCCTGCAACCGTATTGAAAAGAATGCCTGCTGCTTTGATAGAAGATGCCGCATAAATTGTATAAGCGATCAAGAAAACCAAAGCACAGAAAATTTGCAACGCTTTAGAATTTGATAAAAAACGATTGGTAAGATATTGGGGAACAGTAATGCTGTCGCCAAACTCCACGCTGAAGGCACGGAGGCGTGGTGCTTCATAAATCCAAGAAATAGCATAACCGAGAGCCAGACCAATTGCAATCCAGGCCTGTCCCAAACCTAAAGCATAAACACTGGCAGGAAGCCCCATCAACACCCAAGCACTCATATCGGATGCGCCGGCGCTCAAAGCCGCCACCCATGGGCTCATAGACCTACCACCTAAAAAATACTGCTTGTCGCCGCCATCCTTTTTGTGCATAAAGAAATAAACACCTATGCCCAACATACAAGCAAGATAAACTACAAAAACTGCTATCTCTGTAATGTTCATAATAACCTCCCACTCTTGAACGTAGTTTTTTTATTTTACAGTATTAAGTATAGTATGTCAAGGAATAACATTAGTATTAGCTATTTTTTCTGTAACAGTATAGTTATCAAAAGAAAAGTGTGCAATCTATACAAAAGGAAAAAGACAGGTAATACCTGTCTTTTTCCATGTCGAGTGTTCAATAAGCCGAGTTCTGTTTTTCAGATAACCATTTATCTACGCATACTGTTACCAATATGCTCCAGCGACACAACCCGGAAGGTCAGCGGGCCGCCTCAACCCTTCCCTATTCGGTCTTGCTCCAGATGGGGTTTACAAAGCCAATTTGTTACCAAATTGCTGGTGTGCTCTTACCACGCCGTTTCACCCTTACCAGCAACGCTGGCGGTTTGCTTTCTGTTGCACTTTCCCTAAGGTCACCCTCGCCGGCCGTTAGCCGGCATCCTGCCCTGCGGAGCTCGGACTTTCCTCATCGGTCTAAAACCGCCGCGATTATCTTTCCCACTCGTGCAATATTTTACTTGACATATTTCTTTCTGTCAAGTATAATAATGGACGTTCTAAAAATTATGCCGAAGTGGCGGAATTGGCAGACGCACTTGACTCAAAATCAAGCGGTGTAACAACCGTGCCGGTTCGACTCCGGCCTCCGGCACCACAGAACAAAAAAAATCCCCGACCTTACGGTCAGGGATTTTTATTTGCTAAATTATTTCTTAGCGGGTTGTTGTTGAGCTTGAATAGGGCTGAATTGGAAGTTCACAATTTTACCGGTCTTATCAAAAATGAAAGACAAGTTAACAATTTTTTCCTTTGTGAAAGCGCCCAAGTAAGCAACAATATCAACTTGGTCAAGGCGTTGGAAAGCAACAAATTTGCTCTCTTTTAAATCGCCAAATTTTTCTTTGGCTTGTTTCTTAACACTGTCAAATGTCTCTTGCTTGAAATTAGCAGCTGCTTCTGCGGTAAAGCTCTTTACAACTGCAGCATATTCAGTTTTACCATCAAACATACCAATCATGGCTTCAGCAGGTTTTTGCAATTTGTTCAAAACTGCACCATCACCAGCAGCCAAGCAAACAGCACTAAATGCCATCATAGCGGCAAATGCCAAACTAATAATCTTTTTCATTTTAAATTCTCCTTTCGAAAAAACCTTTTCTAATATTATACCACAAATTCCAATTTTGCAACAGTTATTTTACTTCTGCCCAAATTTTTTCCATTAATGCAGGATATTCTGCATCAAGGAACTTCACGATTTCTGCCAAAATTGCATTCAGCAAAGCAGGTTCAAAATTGTCATCTTTGAAAGTCAGGGTGGCATTCACCAACAAATCACCTGCTTCAGAAATAGTGAATTTGAACAGACGGAAACGGTTATTGCACTCATTCAAGAATTTAGCAACTTTGCTAAATGCCTTGCCGGTTGCAACAGCGGGAGCCAGTTGCACTTGAATCAAAGTATAAACGGTACGGTCAACCAAAATTGCAAAAGGTAACAATTGCCCCTTCACTTGCATGCGGGAACGGAAAATAGTGGTTTCCGCCTCGTCATTAATGTTCTGGTCTTGGAACATTTCCATTTTGTTTGCTTTAAAGAACTCTTTTAATTTCAAGCTCTTGGCATTCAATTTTTCTTCTGTTTTTTCAGCCATTTTATTTCTCCTCTCTCATATTTTAGGGAAAATCCCTTGTTCAACATGACTAAATTATATTCTTATATCAACAATATAGCAACATCATTCTAAAGAATATTTGCTATTATTTGACAAAATCTTGCAATTCTGCTATTATATTTGCAAAATATTCTACAATTATTATATCTTATTTAACAATGTGAGGTGTAAATTATGGTAATGAAACAAGCAGAACTTTCCAAGCGATTCTACAAAAAACAAAAATTGCAAAAGTTAGCCAATAAAATTTTAGAAAATTGGCAACGGAACCCTAACACCAGCCATAGTATTCAAGATATCAAACAGCAAATTGATACTATTTGTGACTTGCCGCGTAATTGGGGAGATGCAGAATACGAAAATGCTTTACAGGCCTTGGAATCTTTTAAGGCAGATTTGCACTCTGCCCCGTTGTCTGTAAGCAATATACCCAAACTTACAGATTTAATTATTGCTTCTCTCAATATGGTTAATGCGGGGGCAGAAGACAAGGCAAGTGCCATAATTGATGCCTTTTACCGGGTGCAAGGTTTTAGCGCTTTGGAAAACCTTTACGAATATTTGGGAGAAATAATTAAGCAAGAACACGACCGGCAAACTGTAGCAGCCAGTTTACAAGGTTATTACGACCCATCTGCTGTACCGCCTTCAGATGATAAGAAGACACGTATTTCCAGTGACAGGGTAAAATTCAAATTATAATGCCAAAATTACAAAAGTTGCGTAACATTTTCAAAATGTTACGCAACTTTTACATTCTTTAGTCCTTAAGTTGAAATTTTACAGGAACTATCACCCGACATGCACAAGGTTTGCCAAATTTATTTTTTGCAGCCACAAAACGCCATTTATACACGGCTTTCAGCACTGCCTCGTCTAAAAGAACATAGCCCCCGGAATTGATAATTTCTGCCTGCTCCACCATGCCCCGACTACTGATAAACAATTTAACCTGCACAGTTCCCTGCTTATCCTGATTTCTTGCCGCCGGCGGATAATCCGGTTTCACAATTTTCAACGCCTTAGGCATACTTGTATATTCGTCATTGCCACCATCACCATGCTTTGCGGCATCGTTGCTGTTTGTTCCCGCCACTGTTCTCTGCATTGTTTGTTTTTGCTTTGTTTCCAACGGTTCACTTGGCTTAGGTTTAAGATTAGGATCAACAATTTCATTCTTTTCCTCAACCTTTTGTTCCTGCTGCTCTTTTCTTTCTTCCTGTTGCAAAACTTCCTTCGCTCCCGTGTCAACAACGGAATTAACATCCCCTGCGGCCAAAGTAACTTCTATAATATCGTCAAAGGATGTTGGCCAAAGCAAACTTAAAACAACGATTAAAAGTATGCCACCCAAATGAGCGGCCAAAGAAACCAGTATCGCTTTTCTGTATCTTACTTGATTGCTTAATTTCATTTATTTTTACCGGTTTCCGTTGCCAGTCCGAACTTGTTAATTCCTACCCCTTTTAAAGCATCCATCAGTTTAATAACGTTTCCGTATTCTACACCCTTGTCCCCACGAATGATAACAGCAAAATTTTCATCAACAACAAGTTGTCCTTTGGCATTTTCACAAAGAGTCGGTAAATCAATTTTATCATCATCTAAATAAATAGTCCCGTCCTGCTTCACCGTAACTACAAAAGTGGATTTGGTAACTGTTTGAGTATGTGCAGCAGTAGGCATTTTAATAGGAATAGTTTTTATCTCCACCATATACATAGTACTGACAATGAAAAATACCAAAAGCAGAAAAATCATGTCTATCATGGGACTCAGCATGGGCTGGGGCAAATTTTCATCTATACGATTCCGCCTGACGCGCATAATTACTCCTTGACTTTCTCACCCAAAACATCTACTAAAATAGCACCAATCTCATCCAAATCCAATTCCGCATCCTTGATACGGCGGGTGAGATAAGCATGAATACACATAGTGGCAATAGATATAACCAAGCCAAAAACAGTAGTAATGAGTGCTTCCCCAATACCGGCAGTAACTGCCATAGGGTTAGTTGTGCGCTCATTCAAAGCATTGAAAGAAGAAATCATCCCTGTAATAGTACCCAACAAACCCAACATTGGGCTCAAACCAATAATAACACCCAACATATTCATATGTTCGTTCATCTTTCCCATAATGCGGTCTATTTTGAAGAACACCACGGACTGCAGGCGTTTGCCATAATCCTGATAAGAATCCAAAACATCAACACAAAGTGCCGCACCGTCCCCGGATGATTGAGCTGCATATTCTTTCGCCGCCACCAAATCCCTGGTGTTCATGATCTTATCAAAATCCAAAACAAATCTCGTGCCGGTCTTTGCTTCCTTATAGTATTGGTACCTCTCATATCCCAAAAAGATGGCACCAATACTGCAAGCCAACAGGGGCCACATACAAATGCCGCCCCGCAAAAAATAATCAAATGGTGTCCACAACAAAGTAATAAAATCTATATCCATAAAAACTCTCCCCTAATAGACAAAATCCCCACTCTGTGTGAGAGTGGGGATTTTTAGTTCGCTTTTATTCTCAGTTTTCCCGACGAGCATCAAAGCATTCGCGGCAATAAACCGGACGATCACCTTTAGGTTCAAAGGGAACCGTGGTTTCCTTGCCACAAGCAGCACAAACAGTAGTGTGCATTACACGGTTACTGTTACGTTGTTGCTTGCGTGCCTTACGGCAAGCGGGGCAACGCTTGGGCTCATTGGTGAATCCTTTTTCTTCGTAGAATTCTTGCTCGGATGCGGAAAATACGAACTCTTGACCGCAATCAGCACAGGTTAGGGTTTTGTCTTCTTTCATAATCTCTTTTCTCCTAAACAAACTTGTGGCACATGCCACTTTTCAAATATATTATATAAGAATTCCTATTAAAGTCAATAGAAATTTTTATATCATCTTAGCCCTTAACTTGAGCCATAACTTCCGCTGCAAAATCATCAGAACGCTTTTCCAATCCTTCACCCATTTGGAAGCGTGCAAAAGCCACTACTTCCGCTTTCTTGGCGGACAAAAGTTTTCCAATGGTCTGGTCAGGGTCTTTTACAAATTCCTGCTCTACCAAACATACTTCTTTGTAATATTTTTGTATACGACCCATTACCATTTTTTCAATAATGTTATCGGGCTTTCCTTCATTGCGCGCCTGCTCTGCCAAAACAGATTTTTCGTGTTCCAGTTCCGCAGTTGGAACTTCTTCACGCTTCAAATACCCCGGGTTAGCCGCAGCAACTTGCATTGCTACATCCTTGCCAAGTTCTGCATCGCCACCTTTCATGTTTACCAAAACACCAATCTTTCCGCCACCATGAATATAGCTAACAACTGTACCATCAGTTTCATAACGGGCAAAACGACGAATGCTAATTTTTTCCCCAATCTTGGCAACCGCTTCTGTAACCAATGCGTCTACTGTTTTACCGGCACTAATTTCACTCTTTAAAAGAACATCTACATCAGCAGGATTGCTCTTTGCAACAAAAGCAGCCACTTCATTGACCAATGCTTTAAAATTGTCAGTTTTTGCCACAAAATCAGTTTCGCAATTCACTTCAAGAATTACACCAACTTTATTGTCAGGAGAAACAAAGGAACCAACCACACCTTCAGCAGCAATGCGACCTGCTTTTTTAGCAGCAGCCGCCAACCCTTTTTCCCTCAAAAAATCAATTGCCTTTTCCATGTCACCGCCACAAGCTACAAGTGCTTTTTTGCAGTCCATCATGCCGGCACCGGTACGTTCACGCAAATCTTTTACTAATGCAGCACTAATCTCAGCCATTTTTATCCTCCCTCTTATTCAGCGTCTTTTGCTTCTTCAGCAACTTCTTCTGCAGGTGCAGAACTCTCCGCAACCTGTTCGCCTTGACGGCCTTCCAAAACTGCATCAGCCATTTTAGCAGTCAACAAACGGACTGCACGAATAGCATCATCATTGGCGGGAATAGGATAATCCAAATCATCTGGGTCACAGTTAGTGTCAACAGTGCCAACCACAGGAATCCCTAATTTGTGTGCTTCCATTACTGCGTTATGTTCCTTGCGTGGATCAACGACGAATAATGCTCCTGGGAGCTTCTTCAAATCTTTGATACCGCCCAAATATTTTTCCAATTTCTCCATTTCATGACGGAGAAGACCAACTTCTTTCTTTGGCAAAAGTTCAAAAGTACCATCTTGTTCCATTGTTTCCAACTTACGCAAGCGAATAATGCGTTGTTGAATGGTTTTGAAATTGGTCATCATACCACCCAACCAACGTTCGTTAACATAGAACATGTTGCAGCGAATTGCCTCTTCTTTCACTGCATCTTGTGCCTGTTTCTTTGTGCCGACAAAAATAATGCTCTTGCCGGAAGCAGCTACCTGACGCAAAAATTCATACGCTTCATCAATCTTCTTAACAGTTTTCTGCAAATCGATGATGTAAATGCCGTTTCTTTCCGTGAAGATAAATTTTGCCATCTTCGGATTCCAACGGCGGGTTTGATGGCCAAAATGTACTCCGGCCTCCAACAATTGTTTCATTGCAATTACGGACATAGTTTTTTCCTCCTAAATGTTTTTTCCTCCGCAGAATTCTTCGTACTGCCACCGTCGTCCAAACGGAACCGACAGTCCTCCTTCTGCGTGTGTTTTTACGTCCTCAAAACAGACGTGGGATGTATTATACCACTTATATTAAGCGGTTACAAGTGATTTTTTCAAAATTTAAAACACTACCAATCTTTATTTCGTTGCCAAAATTCTGGCAATAAAAACGCCAAAGGTATGAAAATCTCCAAACGACCTACCAACATACCTAATACAAGGGAAATTTTACCAAGAACACTAAAATCTGCAAGATTACCACTCATTGATGCCATACTCATACCCCCACCACAATTGGAAAGTGCAGCACAGGCCGTGAAAATTGCCTCTACCGCAACACAATCATTCAAAGCCAAGCCCAAAGCCACTATTACTACCATTAAGAGATGCGCAAAGAAATAGAAAGAAATCATATAACAAACAGAAGCAATGATTCTCCTTCCGTTGAAAAGCACCCCTTCCACCATTTGAGGATGAAAAATGACATTCACATCCCAATTAAATTGCTTAAGCAAGACCAAACACCGACCCATCTTCAAACCACCTGCCGTGGAACCTGCACACCCTCCAACAAAAAGGAACAATACCAGGACAAATCGGCTGAACACCGGCCATGCTCCACAATTAATGAACATATAACCTGTCGTAGATGCAAAACTGGAAACCTGACAAAAAATATCTGTTAAAGCATAGCCACCAAAATTCAAATACCACAAATTGAAAGCAATAAATCCTGTTGCCGCTATGGTTAATCCAAAATAAAATCTAAACTCTTCATCAAAATTTTTTTTGTCAAAGCCTCGTTTAAGCAAAAGATAATAGAACAAATAATTTCCGCCTGCCAATAACATAGTGCCAGCAAAAAATAGTTTTCCCCCACTGCCAAGTCCTTGCAAAATCAACCCGTTTTGTACATTAAATCCTGCTGTGGATGCCGTCCCCAATGCATAATGAAAACCCTGCCAAAGAGGTACACCAAACAATGACAAACCAACAAATGTAAAAATGGTTAATCCCCCATAAAGCAAAGCAAAATTACGAATTACTCCACCCAATTCCGGCAACATGTGCCAGTTGTGAAACTCTCCTAAATCACCATTAAACATAAGATTGGAACTGTGAAAAAAACGGGGCAAGAGCATAACAAACAACAAAATAGTGAAGTAACCGCACAACCATTGCACTATACTCCTCCAACCCAAAATCCAGCTTGGTAAATTTTCCGGTAAAATCACGGTACTGCAACCGGTCAAAGTAACAGTACTAATGCCTTCAAAGAAGGCATCCAACCAAGAAAGCCCACCACAGCAATAATAAGGCATACCTGCCAAAACCGCCAGTCCAAGATACCCTAAAACAATTGTCAAAATCATTCTACGGGGGTTTATGAAATTAGCTTCATTATTCTGCCATAACATTTATTTTTCCTGCCAAAAATTTGGATGTAAAACCGCCAACAATGTCGTAAATTCCATACGCCCTAAAAGCATTGCCAAAGAAGCAATCAATCTTGGCAATGTCCCAATATCGGAATAACTGGATCCCTGTCCTACCGTCCCCAAAGAACAACCGGCAGAACTCATACAAGACGCCACCATTGTAAATGCCTCTTTAAGTCCAAGACCATTGAATGATGCCGCTAATGCCAACACCACAAAAACAACAAAGTAAAAAAAGAAAAATTTTACCACTGCCCGCACCGCCTCAGGATGTAAGGGCTTACCTCCATAATTTACGGAATAAACAATATTAGGATGTAGAATTCTTCTTAACTCATACCAAAACGCCTTCATAACAATGGTGCAACGAATAATTTTTAAACCACCAGCAGCGGAAGCACTGCACCCGCCAGTGAACATCAAAACTATAAACACCACCTGACAAAACTCAGGCCAATTATTAATATTATCAAAAGCAAACCCTGTTGTAGAAATATAACTCAAACTCATCATTACTCCATACTTTAATGAATCAGCAAAATTGTAATAATTAACACGCCACAAACCAAATGCTAACAATAAAGTTCCACTCACTATCCACAAAATATAGTAACGATGCTCCGCATCCTCTTTGATTCCTTGCCAATCCAAACGAAGCACTTTAAACCACAAAGTAAAATTAATGCCGCCCAAAAACATAAATATCAAACAAACACACTGTGTATAAGTATCACGGAAAATGATTATACCATCATGGGAAAAAGAAATTCCTGCAGTTGCAGCGGTCGCCATCGCCATATTCAGTGCTTCCCAAATATCCATTCCGCCCAACATTAAAAGCACTGTTTCCAAAATATTCAACATTACAAAAATGCCAATTACCACCGCCGCACTTTGCTTGATACGGGGCATTGTGCGTTCCAACCCACGCCCCGGTAATTCCGCATTAAGAATAAATTCACTGCCACTGGACATATTAGGAAAAAGGAACAAGAACAGCAGAATAACGCCAATGGCACCACACCAATGTCCCACAGTTCGCCACACCATAAAACTTGGTGGCATCCCCCAAAAGCATGATAATGTGGTAACACCAGTTGTTGTCCACATGCTTGTACTTTCAAAAATACAAGTAACCCAATTTAATTCCGGCATACCAAAAGCGTAAGGTAACATCCCGAAAACGCAAATGCCAACCCATCCCACAGCCACAATCAAAACTGCATCTTTAACATTCAAATGCCCTTGTCTAGTTTGACCATACCAACGCAAAAATCCCCCTATCAAAAGAGGGGGCAACATACTCATAACAAAAGTCATAATATTCGGTTTGTCAACTAAAGCAGCAGCACAAGCAGGTATCAGCAACACCACCACATAAGCGAAACACAACCTGCTTAGCACAAAAGCCACAAACCTAAAATTCATTGTCAGTTCCTGCTTTCAAAAATGTTAGTTATGGCAGTAACATCACCATTTTTTGTTAAAACTACCAACCTGTCCGCAGCATTCAAAACTGTGCTTCCTTTGGGAATATAAACATCATTACCACGAACAACGGCACATAGCAAAGCATCCACAGGTATCCCTAAATCTTTAACCATCTTGCCATCAGCCACACTGCCAATGCCTACGGCTAATTCCAATGCCTCCGCCTGAGCATCGTCCAATACAGAAACATGTAACAAATCCGCACCATGCACAAAACGCAACAGTCGCTCTGCCATTAAAGAACGAGTGGAAAGCACTTCATCCACGCCAACCTTGCCCATTAAATCAACAAAATCACTATTATCCACACGGACAAGTGTACGCTTTGCACCAAGATGTTTTGCCAAAAGGGCAACCATTAAATTCAGTTTGTCATCATCCGTGATGCAAACCACCACATCCGCTTCCGCTACCCCTTCTTCTGTCAATAAGTCCACATTGGTGCCATCACCGCACAACACCATACCCGATTTTAATTCCGCTGCCAAAAGTTGGCAACGCTCCCGATTCTTTTCAATCGCTTTAACCTGCAACCCACGCCGTTCCAAAAGTGGTGCCGTAAATCTGCCCGTGCGTCCTGCTCCAATTAAAAGTACCTTTTGTGGTTTGGTATAAACTGTACTAAAATTCTTTTCAAACTCGGTAATGCTGTCCGCCATTCCTACAAAATAAACATAGTCACCCAGCGACAAAATCGTTTCGCCACTGGGTATAACCACATCTTTATCGTGCAAAATCAATGCTACCAAAACATCCTTTGGCAAAGCCAATTCTTTTAGCGTCTTATTAACAAATGGGGTATCCTCACCGATTCTGCCCTCAAACATTTTTACCTTGCCGCCAGCAAAATTCTCCACTTCCAATGAACTGGAAGCAGTTAATATTTTTGAAATTTCTTTAGCTAAAATATAATCTGTATTCAAGAGCAAATCAATCTTCATTTCCTCATGTACAAAATCTTTTTCATACCGCATGTAATCTGCTTCACGAACACAAGCCACCGTTTTAGGTATGCCATAATGTTTTGCCAACATACAGGAAACCATATTCATTTCGTCTTGGGGCAGACAAGCAATAAACATATCACCCTCTGCCACATCCGGACGGGCAAACAAAGTTTTGGTACAAGGATTCCCTTCCAATACCATACAATCTACTGCACCCTGTACCGCTTTCACCCGCTCAGGATTATTGTCCACCAAAACCACATCAAAATTTTCTGCTGTTAAAAGCTGTGCCACACTAAGACCAAAATCTCCGGCTCCAGCCACCACAATTCTCATTTTCTTATTTCAACACTCCTGCACAACGGGCACACAAAGTCGGATGTTCTGCATCCTTGCCCACTGTTTCACTATACATCCAGCAACGCTCACATTTTTCACCTGTAGCGGTTTTTACCGTAATCGTCAAATCCTGCCGTTCTGTAGCAGTTTCCCCTTTGCCATCCTTATGCAAACTTGCTTGGGAAACAATAAGTAATGCCGGCAAATCATCCGCAACTTTTTCTAAAACTGCCAACGCCTCGCCCTCCGCATAAAGTTCCACTGCAGCTTCCAAACTATTGCCAATCTTCTTATCCCGTCTTGCCAATTCCAAAACTTTTGTTACCTCGCCACGAATCGCAATGAAATCATCCCATTTCTTCTCCAGTGCCTCGTCCACATATTCATTTTTAATCTCAGGCCAGGGCATCAGTTGAACGCTAATGGGAGCATCAGCCGGCTTTTTCATAAACTGCCAAACTTCTTCCATAGTGAAACTGAGTATCGGTGCCAACATTACCACTAAATCCATTAGAATTTCATGCATAGCGGTTTGGGCGCTACGGCGTGCTACGCTGTCCGCCTTTTCCGTATAAAGACGATCTTTCAAAATATCCAAATAGAAAGCGCTCATCTCCACCGTGCAGAAATTATGAATAGCATGATACAACACATGGAAATCATAACTCTCATAAGCCTCCGTAACTTCCTTCTTCAACATTTGTAAATGCATCAAAGCCCAACGGTCAAGTTCTAACATATCCTTATATGCCACCTTATCCTTGGCATAATCAAAGTCATCCAAATTACCCAAGAGATAACGGATAGTGTTACGAATCTTACGATAAACATCGCTCATCTGTTTCAAAATTTTAGGACTGATGCGGATGTCCGCTTTATAATCGCTGGATGCTGTCCACAAACGAATAATATCTGCCCCGTATTCGTTGATAACATCTTGCGGCACAATAACATTACCCACGGACTTACTCATCTTACGACCTTCACCATCCACCACATAACCATGTGTCAAAACAGATTTGTAAGGTGCCTTCCCCATGACCGCCACACTGGTCAACAAAGAACTTTGGAACCAACCACGATGCTGGTCACTACCTTCCAAATACATATCAACCGGCCAGCACAGTTCAGGTCTCTTGGCTGCCACAGCACGATGGGTAGAACCGGAATCAAACCACACATCCATAATATCTGTTTCCTTGCGGAAATGAGTGCCACCACACTTCGGGCATTTTGTGCCTTTAGGCAGCAAATCCTTTGCTTCGTGAGCCCACCAGGCATCACTGCCTTCTTTTTCAAAAATATCTGCCAAATATTCGATAGTTGTTTCATTAACCAAATGCTCACCGCAATCTTCGCAATAGAACACAGGAATAGGCATACCCCAAGTACGTTGACGGGAAATACACCAATCGTGACGGTCAGCGACCATATTATGAATACGGCTCTCGCCCCAAGCAGGGATCCACTGCACATCGTTGGCAATGCTCTTTAGAGCATCTTCACGAAAACCATCAACTGAAGCAAACCATTGACTGGTAGCACGGAAAATTACCGGATTTTTGCAACGCCAGCAATGAGCATATTGATGCTTAATGTTAGCCTTGCCCAGCAACACATTAGTTTCTGCCAAATATTTCAACACAGGAATATTGGCATCAAATACAAACATACCTGCAAACTGCTCTCCTGCCTCCGCAGTGAGTTTGCCCTTTTCGTCCACAGGACAAATGATTGGCAATTTATATTTCGAACCAACTTCAAAGTCCTCCACGCCATGACCCGGAGCGATATGAACACATCCCGTGCCTGCATCCAAAGTAACATAATCTGCCAAAATCACAACAGACTTTCTGTCCATATATTCAAATGGATGCTTGCACTCCAAACCCTCAAGTTCCTTACCTGAGTTAGTTGCCAACACCTTGCTCAAATCCTTGCCGCAGGCATCACCAACCTCCTTTAGCAAGTCTTTTGCAAGAACATAAACCTCACCGTCACATTCCACCCAAGCATACTCAAACTTAGGATTCAAAGCAATAGCCACATTGGCCGGCATTGTCCAGGGAGTAGTGGTCCAAATAATGAAAAATACTTTCTTCCCCTTTGCCGACTCTGGCAACTTGCCTTTGTCATCAATCAAAGGCATCTTTACGAAAATCGTAGGTGTCTTCTGCTCTGCATATTCAATCTCTGCCTCTGCCAAAGCAGTTTCGCAATGAGGGCACCAGTACACAGATTTCTTGCCCTTGTAAATATAACCCTTTTCCGCCATCTTACCAAAAACTCGAAGTTGCTCTGCCTCAAAATCCTTGTGTAAAGTAACATAAGGATGTTCCCAGTCACCCAATACGCCCAGGCGTTTGAAATCGCTACGTTGCTTATCCAACCAGTCCAAAGCGAACTCCTGGCATTTCTTACGTAAAGTCAGGGCATCAATCTCATCCCTGTTCAGTCCCAATTCCTTAATAGCCGCATGCTCAATGGGCAAACCATGAGTATCCCAGCCAGGAATATACGGTGTGTTGAACCCACGGGCATATTTGTATTTCATAACAATATCTTTCAAAATCTTGTTCAAGGCAGTACCCATATGAATTCGTCCGTTAGCATAGGGCGGGCCATCATGCAATACCCATTTAGGGCAAGCAGCATGGGCTTCCTGTTTTTTGCCATAAATATCATTTTCGTACCAGAACTTCAAAATCTCCGGTTCACGCTCCGGCAACCCTGCCCGCATAGGGAACTCAGTTTGGGGCAAATTCAAGGTCTTAGAATAATCATCCATTTCTTTTTCTCCTTAAAAATACTTTCTATTCAAAAGTTTATATGCTTACAAAAATTGTGCATAATTATTTTGTATTATACCATACATTATATATGAGGTCAATTTCTAAAAAGGGAACTACTTTTGTAGTTCCCTTTTTAGTATGTGAATAGTGAAACGGATTTCACAAAGTTATCATATAATTATTTTTCATAATATACCTCAATTTTAATCATTTTCCAAGCATCCATTTAGGCATTTTTTCGGTATTTTTCTCCGTATGGATATTTGCTGGGTTATAATATTCATTGTATCTACGATTTTTTGTGTCATTGAAACAACAAACACTATACAACAAGATTACTATAAAAACCAATAATGTCCAAGAATAAGGATCAAAAGTAAAAACCCCGACAACAAAATTTAACACTACTAAATATCCAAATAATGTAAGCATTTTTCATTCCTCCTTATCTCATAATCACTTGAATTAACCAGAAGACTGTTCCTCTGCTTTGGTTAAATGATAATATACTTGTTGGGTCAAGTTTGGTACTAAAATCAATTATTTTAAATTTTTTCAACTTCCGCCACATATTTGGCACTGACAAACGCAAATTCCTCTTTCAACGCCTTTGCCGTACTTTCAGGATAAATCAAAGTACACATATCTGCAAACTGACGGGCAAAAACCTTTGCCCCCAACTCCGTCATCCTTACACTCACCTTAATCCAACCATCTGGCTCCACTTTCCGCATCCCAAAACCATCAAAGCCGCTCAACTCATCCCATAAAATATTAACCGCCCTTTGCATATCATCTTTTGTGCCACCGGGAATCTTGAACTCTGTGGCAATAACCTTTCCACCCAACATATGATAATTTAATTTTTTGAGATATTCTTCTTTATTAAAACGCACCCACGCAGCATAACCATCAATGTCCTGCAAAGCCATCCTCTGTTCTTTCAACACTTCCACATCTTTCATCCTGTCAATTCTAAGATTACGCAAGGCAACATCCCCCTCTTTGTGGCAGACAAGATATTCATGTCCCATAGAACTAATAATTTCGTAAGGGTCAACCACAAATTCGCCGTTGGGATGGTCGGGCTTGTCATCACGAACCTCTTTTCCGTCCAAATCTCTTAAATAATAAACAAACCTGACCTTATTGCCGGCAGTAATAGCAGAACGCAAAGCAATCTTGCTCTCGTTGTTATTCGTTCTCATATAAACGCCGTTGCCATTACCGGATTCAATGGCAAATTCACTCTCATTGCTACGGAAACGAAAATCTTTAAGCAATTTAATCGTTCGCCCCACCGTCTTCCTGTCCACATTCAGATTATAGTCATTCTTTACATAATGGATAATATCCAGTTGACTTAATTTATGCCCTTCTCCACTATACCGTTCCAACACTCGCAAAATAGCAATTGTACTACTCTTACCCCCAGTAACAATTCTTTCATCTGGATTCATATTATCATTCCTCCCTTTTCTTTTTTTATTAACCTAGCAATGTATTTAAAAAGAAACATCTTTTATTTTGTTTATCCAATATCTTTTACCCGTTTCCGTCTCAACAAAACCATTAACAATATCTATCACCCGAATTTTTTCTGTTTCTGTTATATATTTCCCACCTTCTTTATACTTATCTGGTACAAAATAGGTTATCTCTACTTTTGGCATTTCGTCAAGATGTTCTGAAATTTCTCTAAACTTTTCATTAAGATTATCTATCTCCTCATCAGTTAGATAAAATCTCTCCTCAACATAGCGTTCCACTTCATTAGTCATTTCAAAATACCCTGTTAATGCACGAAAAGAAGCGAACTGTGCTGCCCGCTGTTCCATTGACAAATGCGGTCTGTTTTTACTCACATGATGTGGTAAATTTATAATATCATCATACTTTCCCATAATTTCACCTATGCTTTATGCCCGCCAATTTGTCCGTTACGTTCACGAGTTGTAGCCCCATCCTCATAATTCATCCCTTTTAACAAGGCATTTTTCCCATATTTTTTGTGAACACTTAAAATTGCTTTTTGCCTTTCCCGTTCCTTTGATAATTTCTTCATTCCCCTTTCTACTTCCTGTTGTTCTTTGTTCCCACCAAATAAATCTGTTTCGTAATAATTTCCATCTTTTATATCACTCTCAAAAATTACATGGTTTGCCACCACATTCAACCCTCTTATCAAAAGATTTCTATTAACTATTTTATCATAAAGCGTCTCTACTGCTTGAAGTATTTTCTCTGTAGATGAAGTATAACCGCCTAAATTTATAGAACCGTGAGCAGATTTTGGTATCAACCTGCCATAGTTATCCCTTTCTACCTCTCCATGATAACTGCTTTTTATTTTGGCATTGGTAAGATTGTCTATATCATATCTTACATTTATTACAATTTGATCCGTAACCAAACCTTTGTCAACTAAATCCAGCACAAGTAAATCTGTCATTTCCTTAATAATCAATTTACCTTTTGCAAAAATATAAGGATTCTGTAATACCTGACCTGTACTTATACTATTGTCCACCGAACGGTATTTTTTTATTTCTTGAATTGTGCAGGGTTCCCACCCCCAAGCATGATCTATCAGAAATTCTGCATTAACACCAAATAACTTATAAAGCAAGTTTTCACTATAAAAACCATTCGTATCTTGAACCGAGCAACGGGCAATATCCCCCATTGTATTAATATTATATTTAGCCAATCTTTTAGCATAGCCATTCCCTACCCGCCAAAAATCAGTTATAGGGCGATGTTCCCACAACAGTTGCCGATAACTCATTTCAGTCAGTTCCGCTATCCTTACACCATCTTTGTCAGCAGGCATTTTTTTCGCAACTATATCCATGGCAATTTTGGCTAAATAAAGGTTTGTACCTATACCAACTGTTGCAGTAATGCCTGTTGTTTGCAAAACATCTTGAATCATCTTTATAGCTAATTCATGAGCGGAAAGGTGATATAAAGAAAGATATTTTGTTGCATCAATGAAAACTTCATCAATAGAATAAATATGTATGTCTTCCGCAGAAACGTATTTCAAATAAATATTATAAACCTGCTTGCTGACCTGCATATACAATGCCATACGGGGAGGTGCAACGATATAGGTTATTGGTTCTTTTCTGCCATAATTTAACTGTTTGACCTTTTGTATAACTTCAAAAAGTCGGGAGCGAGATGAAACACC
Source organism: Phascolarctobacterium sp. (assembly GCA_030531205.1). Lineage (GTDB taxonomy): Bacteria > Bacillota > Negativicutes > Acidaminococcales > Acidaminococcaceae > Phascolarctobacterium_B. The sequence continues at coordinate 60,288 of JAUNOC010000008.1, read as the reverse complement.
CATTGCTTTAAGGGTTGGTGTAACAGCCAAACAAATTGTTTTTTCGGTCCGTGTCGGGTCCGCCACTACCAAATTTGTTTTTAACGGGTCTAATCCCCTTGCCACACATTCCACAGAAGCATAAAACGATTTTAAATCAATGGCAATATACGTCTTATCCATGTTAAAATTATATCATAAAAAGTTGTCTCATTGATGCCTTTTTGTGATATTAATCTTCACCCTTAATTCTATCTATGGATTTTTCAACATTTTTAATTTTGTTTTTGAATATCATACTATAGTAATCAATAAAAAATCCCTCACGTTTTTGCCGTGAGGGATTTTTTTGTATTTGGTAGCGCTAAGGGGAATCGAACCCCTGATTCCGCCTTGAGAGGGCAGCGTCTTAGCCGCTTGACCATAGCGCCATGTGGCTCCCGAACCAGGACTCGAACCTAGACTAAATGATCCAGAGTCACTTGTGCTACCATTACACTATTCGGGAGTGAAAATATAACGCATAGTATTATATACATTCCTATTAATTTTGGCAAGTAATTTTTACAAAGCTTTTTCGTAAGAGAATTTGTCTATAGTATTCTTAATTTTTTCTGCCAATTGTTCCGGCAATCCTTCAATATTCACATTCAAAAATCCCCGTACTATGGTAGCGGTTGCTTCTTCTTCATTCAGCCCCCTTGCCATTAAATATTCTATTTCTTCCGGGGCAATACGTCCTACTGCCGCCTCATGACTCATTTGTGCATCATTTGTTATGGCATCCAACTGGGGGATAGCACTAATATATCCGTCCTCACTGAGCATCAGTCCGTGACATTCCAAATGGGCCTTCACGCCTTTGGCCTTACCCACCAATGTTCCTCGGTTAATTGCCTGACCGCCTAAACAAATAGTCCGTGCCACAATTTCTGCCTTGGTATCCGGCACTTCCAAAAACACTTTTCCACCCACATCCATATTACATCCTTTGGGTACAACCAAAACAGAATTCAAACGGCAAACTGCTCCTTCACCTGCCAGCCGAGTCAAAGGATTCATCTGAATATCCTCCGCCCCTTCCATATTGATGTAGTTGGAAATATATGTACCCCCTTCATCCACAATTACTGTAGTACGGGGACGTACTTTAACTCCCTTGGTCCAGGCGTGAATCATGGTGAAACTAAGTTTGGCATTCTTTCCTATATACATTTCACTGATGCCTAAATGCTCTGCATCTTTAATCTCACCTTCGGAGGCACAACCGCTAATCACATTCAGTTCCGCCCCATCTTCAACAATAACCACATTATGAACTTTTTGGCTGCTGCCCGTCTGGCTCAAAAAAATACAGGCCTGCACAGGGAAATTTATTTTTTTGCCTTTTTTTACGTGGACAAAATAACCATGTTCTTCTGTCGCTCCGGCGGTTGCCTGAGTAAATTCATCCGTATCCGGTTTAACCGCCTGCCACCAATATTTCTTCACTAATTCAGGATATTTTTTGGCCGCTGCTCCCGTACTCATCAGCACCAGGGGCTGCTCTTTTTGTACTGTGCTTTCCACCACTCCGTCATTGCTTTGAACAAAACTGGCAGAACGTTTTTCTTTTTCTTCATAACCGACTTGTGCAATGCGGTCCAATATTTTTTTATCCATTTTTACCTCCCGCATAACTTGTTATTACAGCTTGCACATTTATCAACCACACATTTACCCGCCACGCAGGCACTGTAACCACTTTGTTCAATACATTTCAATACTTCCATAGGCGCATCCTGCTGACAGGTAATTTCACCATTGTATAGTATATGAGCATGGGTAGCAGGTACATAGTTAAGGATATGCCCTAAATGGGTAATGATTAAAGCACTGTGCCCCTGCCCTTGAATAATCTGTTTCGCCACATGTCCGACTAAAGCAATGTTTTCAATATCCACACCGCTTTCCGGCTCATCTAATAAAAGCATTTCCGGGTTCTGTGCCATTAACTGCAAGAGTTCTGCACGTTTCAATTCACCACCGCTAAATCCTTCGTTCACAGAGCGGTCCAAGAAATTTTGCATTTCCATGGTTTTAGCCAATTTATCCACTTGTTCCGCCTTGGCCCCACATAGTTCCACCATTTTTCTCAAACTCAATCCACGGATTGTTGGCGGTCTTTGAATCATGACTCCAATGCCTAATTTAGCTCTTTCAAAACATGGCAAGTCAGTAATATTTTTACCCTTAAAATAAATTTTGCCGCTCACCACTTTATAGCGTTCAAAACCCATGATAGTTCCCAGCAATGTGGATTTGCCTGTGCCGTTAGGTCCAAAGAGTACGTGGGTTTCTCCGGGTGCAATCTCTAAATTAATATTTCGCAAAACCTGCTTATCACCAATGGCAACGGTAAGATTTTCTATTTTCAGCATAATTTCCTCCATTATGTTTGTAATGAATCTATGTTTTAACAAATGCGGGGCAGACCTTCACCCTGCAAGGAATTGAGTTTACGGGAACTGCCTAAATTATTCTGTACATAAACCCCCTTGCCTTCCACAATTTCTCCAACCACGGCTGCATTCTCGCCATATTTTTCTTTACGGATAATTGCCAAGGCTCGCTCTGCATCCTGTGATGCTACAGCCACAAAAAATTTTCCTTCGTTACCCATGGTAAAAATATCTAATCCCAGGATCCCAGCCAAGCCCTTAACCGGCTCACTTACGGGGATTTGCTCTTCCTGCAAATTAATTCTCACATTGCTGGCAGCCGCCAATTCATTTGCCACTGTAGCCAGTCCTCCACGGGTAATATCCCTTAAAGTATGCACCTGAATTTTTTCTGCAAGTAACCTGTCCACAATTTTTGCAAGAGGCGCACAATCACTCACCGCCTTGGTTTCTATACCTAAACGGCTGGTCATAATCACTGCATGATGGTCTCCCATGGTTCCTGTAAGGATTATTTTATCACCAAATTGCAAGTTATGAGCAGAAATATTTATTTTTTCATTCCGTTCACCAATACCGGCAGTGTTAATAAAAAGTCCGCCCTTGCCGGGTACAACCTTTGTATCCCCTGCCACAATCTTCACTCCTGCTTCTATCGCAGTACTGGTCATGGACTGAATAATCTTTTCCAAATCGCTGCTATCCAACCCCGTTTCCAAAATAAAAGATGCTGTAAGATAGAATGGTTTTGCCCCCATGGCCGCCAAATCATTCACCGTACCGCACACAGCCAAACGACCAATATCCCCACCAGGGAAAAACAATGGTTCCACAACAAAACTGTCCGAAGTAAAAACTATATTCCCTTGCAAAGCTGGCAATACTGCGCCATCTTCCATTTTGTTCAAAATAGGGTTGCTAAAATATTTGCTGAATAAATCACTAATCAATTCTGATGTGGCAACGCCACCGGCGCCATGTTTTAATTCAATTTTCATTTCTGCCTCCATTACGGAAACTGATGGCACAACTGCCCTCAGCCGAAACCATACACGCTCCTACGGGATGCTCAGGGATACAAGTTTTTCCAAACAACGGACATTCCTGTGATAATTTATTCCCCAATAACACTTCTCCGCAGGCACAGCCCGGCGGTATTTTATCCTCATCCAGTCCTGCACTGCCTGCATCCAGTTCCATATATTTGTCTCGTAAGTATAACCCGCTGCCTGCTAATTTGCCAAAACCACGCCAGGTTGCATCCCCCGTAGTGAAAATATCCTGAATAATTTTCTGTGCCTTCAAATTGCCATTTTCCTGCACCACGGAAGCATATTCATTCCAAAAACCATTCTGTTTTTTCTGTACTGCCAAAACTAATCGGCACAGGGCCTGTAAAAGTTGTTCCTGAGTAAAACCGCCCACCACCATGGGTTTATGATAATGTTCACTGATTTCCCTAAAGGATTCACACCCCGTGATAACCGCCACATGGCCCGGGCAAAGAAACCCATCAATACTTTGTTTGGTACTAAGAACTTCCAATGCCCTCGGCATAGTTTTCAAGGCAGTTAAAAACTTTATATTTCTTATTTTTTGAGCAACCACCTGTTTTATCAAAGTTGCCCACACGGGAGCCGTGGTTTCAAAACCTACTGCACCCAAAACAAAGGTAGTATCAGGGTCTGCTGCCGCCATCGGCAAAACATCCTCAGGACGGTAAAAGAAATTCACATTGCCGCCTTCGGCTTTTGCTCCTGACAAAGAACCGGAACCGCCAGGTACCTGCAACATATCTCCAAAGGTCAAAACCTTATGCCCCTCACGAAAAGCATAGTCAATTAGTTTATCAATGTAAGCAGAAGGAGTAACACACACAGGGCAGCCTGGGCCGGACAACATTTTTATTTCCTTTGGCAAAATATTTCTCAACCCGGTAGTGTAAAGTGCCGCTGTATGGGTACCGCAAACCTCCATCAGCCGCATAGGCTGATGCTGATTGCGAAGCCATTGTACCATTACATCTCTTTCAGCAGTCCTCATTGCTTACCTGCTTCCTCCTGAATTTCTTTGAACAAGTCTTGCCAGGCCTTACCCTCATCCCTATCCACTTTTTGAATAGCCATACCGGCATGAACTAATACATAGTCGCCAACAGTTACTGGTACCATACTAATATTTACATCCACAATGTTTCCTGTAAAATCCACTTTGGCATGTTGAGCCGTAATACTCAAAACCTTGCCCGGATATGCTACACACATTTCACCAAACCCCTTCCTGACGGGCAAGTCCTGCATAATATGCCTGGCCTAAAGCCAAACCCCCATCACCCGTTGGTACTTGATTGTTGATATATACCTTAAACTCTCTGTCCCGTAATTGTTGTACAGTTTTTCCCACCAGAATTTTGTTCACAAAGCAGCCCCCAGTAAGAACAATCTGCTCAATTTGTTTTTCAGAACGAGCTTGTTCTGAAACTTGGACAATCATTTCCACCACCGCTGAATGAAAACCCAAAGCCAGAGCCGCCACCTGTTCAGAATTATTTTTATCACAATTTAAAATTGCTGACCAAAGATTTTTAGATGACCAAATACTGCCATCTGCATTATGAACAAAATGCAAACTTGCCGGTTTAATCCCCTTTTGCAAAGCAAATGTTGCCGCTCTTTCCAGCCTTTGGGCACAACATCCCTGATGAGTATTTTCTTCACCCAGTCCCAAGGCACAGGCCACCCCATCAAAAAGCCGTCCCATACTGGAATTAGGAATTACATTAACCTTTTCATCTAAAAGTTTTTCTATTAACACCGCTCTTGCATCATCAACAGGAGGTTTAACACCCGCATTATACAAATAACAAATTTCACTTTTCCATGCCTGTTTCATAGAGGAATCATCACTCAAAAAAGGTACTGCTTCCAAATGAGCGTAACGCTTAAACTTTGCTCCTTGTACTAAAAGAAACTCACCGCCCCAAATTGTGCCGTCATCGCCTAATCCCGTACCATCAAAGGTTACTGCTAAAACCTCATTCTGTAAATGATGTTCTGCTATTACAGAAAGTGCATGGGCAAAATGGTGTTGTACCGTCAAACAAGGAATGCCCCGTTGCTGTGCCAGTTTTTTACCCCAGTTCGTGGAATCATAATTGGGATGTAAATCCATAACTACTGCCTTGGGATGAATATTCAATAAGTTTTCCCAGTCCTGCTCTAATGCCGTCCATTGTTTTGCCGTCCACTCCTCCGCTGCTTCCGCCGGCACCTGGGCCAAATAATATTTATTATCCTGAGTTAGGCAAAAACTTGTTTCCATCTGTGCCCCAGTTGCTAAAATTTCTTGAGATGTTAAGTTTACTGTTATGGGCTCCGGCATATACCCACGGGTTCGCCTTAACACCGCAGTTGTGCCTGCCACTACCTGCACAACGCTGTCATCCACAGGCCGTAAAATTTCCCTTGAATAAGTAAAAAAACCGGCAATGTCCTTATTATGCTGATAAAACTCTTCTGCCTCCCCATCATCAAAAATAATGGGAGCACCGGAATAATTGGCACTGGTAACAACTAAAGGATATTCTGCAAGCAACTGATATAATCCAAAAGGTGGCAAGAAAATACCTAAAGAAGCAGTACCGTATGCCACATTTTTAGCAAGACCAAAATCATCCTTTGGCTTTGTAACCAGAACAATCGGGCGGATTTGATTTTTTAACAATTCACATTCTTTTTCAGAAAGTGGTAAATACTTTTTTGCTATTGCAACATTAGCAAACATTACCGCAAAGGGTTTCGTAGGACGATGTTTTAACTGACGTAACCGTGTCACACCACTTTCCAAGTCCGCCCGGCAAATGAGGTTAAACCCGCCTATGGCTTTTGCCATAATAATTTTTCCCTCCTGCAAAAGTTCCTTTGCTCTTTGCAGTGCTTCATCCTGCTTGAATATTTGCTTTGCACCGCGTACATTGCCAGCCAACCGAGGGCCACAATCATTACAGGAAATTGTTTCCGCCCGTCCCCGCCTGTTACTCATATCTTCGTATTCCCCATTACAATGCTCGCACATAGGAAATTCATCCATAGTGGTAGTTTCCCTGTCGTAGGGTAACTTACGGATAATGCTGTAGCGGGGGCCGCAGTTGGCACAACTTATGTAAGGATAATGATAGCGATAATTTTTAATGTCTTGTAATTCTGCCACACACTGAGGGCAAATTGCCAAATCCGCAGGCACAAGGGTCTGTCCCTGAATTTTTACATCGCTTGATTCCACATGAAAACCATTACCAAAATCATGAGGAATTCTATTTTCATCAAAAGAAAGCTTATCTATCCTCTCAACAAAAACAGGCCTTTCCAAATGCTCAAGTGCATCTACAAAGGTCTGCAAATTTTCTGCTTCACCACGGACTAATATTTCTACCCCGTTGCCTAAATTACGCACTGATCCCGTCAGATGCAACTCTTGAGCCAAACGGCACACACTGGGACGAAACCCCACACCCTGAACTCTGCCATATATGATTAGGTTAAGAACTTCTATCATTTCTTTATTTCTGCAATCAAATTAGGGATGAAAAGTTAAAGGTTGTAGATTAAAGAAAAACCTTCCATTAATTTACAACTTACAACTTTTGATTTTCTTCAAGAACTCTGCTACTGCCTGAAAACCTTCTCCCGTTTTACCGCATACTTTGAACACGGGAACATCCTTATTCAAATGCCTTACGCCGTCCATAAAAAATTTCTCATCAAAATCTACATGGGGTAACAAATCAATCTTGTTTAATATGATTATACCCGCTTTTTCAAAAGCCAAAGGATATTTGTAGGGTTTATCACTACCATCTGTAACACTCACAATCAACATTTTAATGTTTTCTCCAATGGAAAACTCCGCCGGGCAAACCAAGTTTCCTACATTTTCTATAAAAAGAAATCCGTCCTTTTCAAACTGCCAATCATGCACTGCCTTATGAATAAGAGGCGCGTCCAAATGACATGCTCCAAAAGTATTTATCTGCCTGGCAGCGATATTTTGCTTACACAAACGTTGTGTGTCAATGTCACTTTCAATATCCCCTTCCAAAACATAGACGGCACCTTTGAGATGCTTAATAATATTTTCCAGGGTAGTGGTTTTTCCTACTCCTGGAGCCCCCATTACATTCACCGCATAAATGTTCTGCTCTTTTAAAATTTCCTGCACATGCTCCGCTAAATTATCATTGCTCGCATGTACATGAAGCACTACTTCTTCCTTATGTGTATGCATTATCTCTCCTTTAACTAACTTGTTGAAGTTATAAGCTGTAAGTTAGAACTCATAAATTAAAGGTAAAATATTTTGTTGATTATAATCGGGAATTTTCGGCAAAGCCGAAAATTAACCATAATTTTTCATTTTTAACTTATAACTTTTAACTTTCTTTAGTCCGGCACTTCCAATTCCAAACTTTTAATATACAATTCCTTGCCAATCTTGGTAGGAACTCCGTTTCCACCACAATGGGGACAAGCAAAACTAAAAGGTTTCCGTTGAAAATTTTTGCCGCAGTTTTCACATTGCAGTTCCGGCTGTACCGGAATCAAAGTCAGTTTTGCCCCTTCACATAAAGTGTTTTGACTGATCACATCAAAATACATTTGAATGGACTCCCCAATAAAGCCAGAGTCCAGCCCAACTACTAATTCAATGGTCTTAACTTTCCCCTTTTTTTCTTTAGCGGTTTCTTCCGCCAAGCGGATAATTTCCTCTGTTATGGGAAGTTCATGCATAATCAGGCCTTAGGTTCTGCCGGCGGCGGCAGGGGCTTCCCCTCCATAACCACATCCGCCTTTTCCAAAGCGGGCTCCGTATAATGCTCTTCCATATGTAGACATTTCTTGGGACAATTATCCACACAAAGTTGACATTGTACACATGAAAAGGGATTAATCGTCCAAGTCCGCTTCGTCCTGTCAACCACAATGGCATCCGCCGGACAATTTCTTTGACACATGCCACAAAAAATACAATTGTCAATATCATTCAGTACCTTGCCCCGTACACCCTTAGCAAACTCTTTCGGTTGCAAAGGATATTGAGTTGTTGCAGGAGAACTGAACAAATTTTTTAACATCTCTTTAGCAAAAGTTAAATAACTCATTTTCTCATCCTCCTATCTTTCCGTACAGCTGATGCAAGGATCAATAGTCAACACTAAATTAGGCACATCCGCCAAATCACACCCCTGCAACATATGAAGCAAAGCAGGAATATTGGCATTCGTCGGGGTGCGCAATTTAAATCTTTCCAAATTTTTAGTACCATTACCTTTTACATAATAAATTGCTTCACCACGGGGTTGCTCCATACGGGCAAAACATTCACCAGCAGACGGGAATCCCATAGGCCGGACGAAAATCTCTCCTTCCGGTAAATTATCCAATGCCCTTTCAATAATATCTAAAGATTGGAAAAGTTCTTTAAGCCGTACTGCCACCCGGGCATAACAATCACCGGATTTTTCCAACACAGGTTTGAAACCTAATTCCAAATAAACCCCTGCATCTTCCTGGGACAATCTGTAATCTTCCAAAAGACCACTGGCACGGGCCACAGGCCCTACGCAACCAAAAGCATGTGCTTCTGCTTCAGAAAGCACACCTACGTCCTTCAAACGTGAAGCAACAGTACTATCATTCAAGAAAGCGGGAACAATGCTGTCCAGTTCCTGACGAAGCATTTTCAAGTTTTTCTTAAACAATTTGACCTGTTCCGCATCTAAATCACGACGGACACCGCCAACTTTGCAAACAGAAAAAATTACCCGGCCGCCGGTGGTCTGTTCAAACAAATCTAAAACTATTTCCCGCAAATGCCAGCTTTGCATAAACAAACTTTCAAAACCCATGGCATCCGCAGCCAGCCCCAACCACAACAAATGGCTGTGTATTCTGCTTAATTCATGCCAAATAGTACGCAAATACAATGCTCTCTTAGGCACTTCAATATTCATCAATTTTTCTACGGCTTTGGAATAACCCCAGCCATGTCCGAAAGAACAAATGCCGCACACCCGTTCCGCCACAAAAACATACTGTTGAAAATCCCGCTTTTCAACTAATTTCTCCAGACCACGATGTACATAACCGATGGAAGGAATAGCACGCACTACCTTTTCATCCTGCAATTCCAAATCCAAATGAATTGGTTCCGGCAACACCGGATGTTGCGGGCCAAAAGGAATAACTGTATTCTTAGGCATTTTTCTCACCTCCTGCATTAGTTACGGAAGCGTCAATACCCTTTACTTTTCCTAAATCAACCCCATTGTTGGGATTCCAGGGGAATTGCTCCGTCATGCGGAAAAACCTGCCTTGAAAATCAAGTCCTTCCAAAATATTTTGAAACTTCAAACCAAACAAATCATGAATTTCATTTTCCCAAATGAAAGCATACCAAAATTGCTCTGTGATGCTCCGCATTGCTTCGCCTTGAGATACAAAGCAACGCAAATTTGTCAGGGTGCATTTTTTGTCAAAATTATAAGTCAACTCAAATTGTTCATTCGCCATACTGCACATAATCTGCACCAAACGGTATCCCTGTTCCCGCAGTTCTGCTACCTTGCCCAGCATTTCCTGTGGCTTCACTTCAATAATCGTATCCATTTTATGCTTCTTCCCCCTTCCCCTTTGCTAATGCTAATTGTTTGGCCTTTTCTTCCAAAATGCCCAGGGCTTTAACTACCCCGTCAATAATGCTTTCCGGACGGGCCGCACAACCTGGTACATACACATCCACAGGAATGGCCTTATCCATGCCACCAAGCATATTGTAGCATTCCCTAAATACGCCACCACTGCAAGCACATGTACCAACTGCCACCACCACATTAGGTTTGGGCATCTGTTCATAAATCTGTTTAACTACGGAAAGATTTTGAGTGTTCACACCGCCCGTAACCAGAAAAATATCTGCGTGCTTAGGATTACCCGTATTCACAATACCAAACCGTTCCACATCATAAAGAGGAGTCAGGCAAGCCAACACCTCAATATCACAGCCATTGCAACTGCTGCCGTCATAGTGAACTAACCAAGGAGATTTCGTAAAATAACTCATCTAAAACACCTCGCCATTCCCGAATTAACGAAAAATCATTAAATAAACCACATTCCCAAATCCCAAGATAATGGTAATCACCCATGCAGAACGCACTAAGCTCTGCCACTTAACACGGGAACAGCAGTTATCAACTAATATCATCAAAAAATAAACCAACGCACAAGCCACTAAACCACAAACGGGTGCCAGCGGACATGCAGCGCCAAAGAATAGATATACAAATCCCAAAAGAAAAATATTTTCATACCAATGGGCCAGTTCAATCAAAGCCAAAGTCCGTCCGGAAAATTCTGTTACCATGCCCTGAATCAATTCCTGATGTACTTCATGACTCATGGAAACATCAAAGGGTGATTTACGAAACTTAATAAGAAAAATAAAAATCATTCCTAAGAAAATTCCCGGCATGCGCAAAATGCTTAAAGTCGGAGCATGCAAAACATCCCCCACCGTAAAAGAACCACATTGCAGATAAAAACCGATTGCCACCAAAAGCATCATGGGTTCATAGGCCATCGCCTGTGCCAATTCCCGTTGGGCAGCCACCTGACTGAAAGGCGAATTGGAACAATAAGCCGCCATGACAAAGAGTACACTGGCGATTGTCAAAGTGAATATAACCAAAAGCAAATCACCTTGTCCAAAGAAAATAACCCCGCTTAAAACTACAAACAGCAAAAACCCGCCAATATACCATCCTTGAGCAGGGTTGACTTCCTGTTTTTCCTTATCCCACAATTTCAAGAAATCATAAAAAGGTTGCAAAAGTGGTGGTCCCATACGGCGTTGCATCCTGGCACTAATAATACGGTCAACCCCGGCCAAAATCCCGCCAACAAAAGGAGCAAGAAGCAAATATAAAACAGCAGAAACAATACTCATGATGCTCATAATACTCCCCCTCCTACAAAAATCAACCCAAGTACAATAAAGACAATACAGAATTGGTAACCATAACGGCACATCTTCTTTTCCCCAAACCAATCTTCCAAATACCAGTTGTTCAAGGTTATTGGAACTATGCCCAAAGCCCCTTCATAACTCTGGTTATCCCCATTGTTCAGTCCGGCAAGTTGGGTAAGTACTTTTTTCTGCTTACAGCCCCTGCCATAGCACAAAGCCATTACCAAAAGTACCAAAAGCATCAACCCCGTTACTACAAAATTATTTTCCGCAATAACTTCTGTCGGTAAAGCATAAATTTTTCCCAAATATGGCGAAACCACAAATTTAGAAAGTAAGGGGAAGACAGCACAAAGTGCAACCACCAAATATGCCAATAACCACAATGACGACCATTGTACACCATGAATGGTCTGCCCCAATTTTTCCTTTGTGGGAATGTAGGTACAAATTTTTCCCAACCACTTGCTCCAATAGAACATTGTGATGGAAGAACCAAAGACTAACAGTAAAACTAAAAGCGGTTCCCCTGCATCCACCACGGTCTTCATGGCCGCCCACTTGGAAATCAACATTCCAAAAGGTGCTAAAAACATACCGCAAATGCCTATCAACATACACATTGCCAAACGGGGAATACGGCAAATCATACCATCAAAACTTTCCAAATTACGACTGCCAATTTCCTGCTCCGCCGTACCAACGGACAGGAAGCACAAACTCTTGGCAACTGCATGGAAAATTACCAACATAATCGCAGTCCAAGCCCCGGCGTAACTGCCCACCCCGGCACAGCACACAATCAAACCCAAATTGGAAATGGTGGAATACGCCAAAACCTTCTTGCCATCACTTTGCGAAACCGCCGCACAGCCGGCAAAAAAGAAAGTAAAGCCACCCACCAACAAAGTCATCAAACCAACTAAATTACCACTCAAAACCGGGCAGAGTTTAATAATCAAAAATACACCGGCCTTAACCATGGTTGAAGAATGGAGCAAAGCAGACGTTGGTGTAGGTGCCACCATTGCGCCTAAAAGCCAGCCACTGAAAGGCATCATAGCACACTTGGTAAACCCACAGAAAACTAATAAAGCCGCACAGGTCAAAACAACTCTGTTGCCACTCCCCACCGCCAAGAAACGGGTCAGTTCCACAGTATGTAACTGTGAACCCATCAAAACAATGGCAATGGCAAAAGCCAAGCCACCGAGCAAATTCATCCAAAGTGCCTTGAAAGAGTTGGCTGTTGCCTCCGCAGTTTGTGTATAACCAATCAACAGGAACGAACACAAACTGGTAATCTCCCAGCAAGCATACATATAAAGCAAATTGTTACTCATCACCAAGCCAAACATAGCCAGCAAAAAGACCACCATCACGCCAAAGAAAAACGCTCTTCTGTCCGCCACATCAGGATGCTCTCTTTGGAACTCCTCCATATAACCAATGGCAAAAACAACGATTGAACCACCAATCACTGTAGCAATAGCAAGCATTACCCATACTAACTTGTCAATAATAAATGGGCTGGAACCAGCCAAAGAATGACCATAGGCAGATTCAAACCACAAAATAAGTGCCAGTTGCACCGCTTCCAAAGCACCAATCCAATAATAACGATGTTTGAAAGTGTAATAGAAAATTATTAAGGCAGCAATGATGTCAAGCCCCATCACAGCGCCCGGCAACCATGTTAAATTATTACCAAAAAAACAATCCATTAACATCCTGTTACCATCCTTTACTTGTAGTAATTATTACTTTCTCTTTTGATTTCAAAAATTTATTTTGCCGCAATACATTCAATTTCCAAAAGAGCACCCTTGGGCAAATCTTTAACAGCAACACAACTGCGTGCCGGATAGGGTTCCCTAAAATATTTGGCGTAAATTTCATTAACCTTGGTAAAATCATCAATATCCGCCAAATAAACAACAGTTTTTACCACATCAGCCATTGAATAACCCGCTTCCGTTAAAATTGCCTGCAAATTTTCCAACACTTGCTGTGCTGCAGCACCAATTTCTTTTACCAGTTCCCCCGTAGCCGGATTCAACGGAATTTGACCGGAAACATAAAGAGTGTTCCCCACCACTATTGCTTGAGAATAGGGACCCACCGCTCCTGGTGCGTTTTTTGTTACAATTTGTTTTTTCATACGAACTCCTTTTATTTTAGATTCAGTTAAAACCACTCCGTCAATCAAGACAACAACTGCATCTGCCGTCGCTTGAAATATACCGGTACCATGTCCCAATCACGGATAAGTTCTGTTGCCTCTTTAATCTTCAAGCCAACCGCATCCGTATTATGGGCATCACTGCCAGTCGTCATATATTTGCCGCCCAATTCCTTGTAACGCCTGTATATTTTTTTTAATTCCTCTGCCACACCCTTTTGCGGCAAACGGCGGGTATTCAGTTCCAAAGGAATTTCCCGCTCCGCTAAAACCTTAAACACCTCGTCCCACAAATCAGGTGCATCGTACCAGTCCAAACCCGTACCATAAACCCAATAACGGGCAATATAATCAAGATGTGCCAAAGCATCAATTTCTGTATGAGATTTAAGGCAGGTAAGCATATCCTTAAGGTATGCTTCCGTTGCCTGCTGCTTGGTCATCCCCGTGTAAAACTTTTTATCATAAATATCTTTACGGTTCACACAGTGAATACTGCAAAGCACATAGTCAAAATTAGCACTCTTTGCCAATTTGGTATTCTTCTCCACCAAATGGGGCATCATACCAATTTCAATACCCAAAAGCACCTTGTCACTACGAACTTTCTCTGCATCTTTAACATATTCTTTTATATCAAAATGGAATGCCTGCGGATAAGTAGGATAATCATAATCCCAATGCTCCGTAACACACATACCAATACCTAAATCCTTAGCCCTTGCTACCGCCTGAGTCAAAGTCATCTTACTGTCACAACTTCGTTGGCAATGCATGTGAGTATCAAAAATCATTTTTTCTTCTTCCTAATATTAGTAATACTGTCCCCGCCCAGTCCGTAATTATCAGTGTCCACCTCATCAATAATCACCACAGTACTGGCCTTATTCTTGCCCAACACATCATGCAATAAATTGGTAGTTCCCTCAATTAAAGCCAGTTTCTGCTTTTTGGTCACTTTACCTTCCTTGGTTATGCGTATATTTACAAAAGGCATAGCATACCCTCCTTAATATAAGTGTCTTATATTTTACCACAATTTAGAAAAAATTCCACCCTTTACAACAAAAATATGCTATAATGCAAATATAGTTGTCTAGGAGGTTGTTATGTTGAAAAGAATTTTAAGTATATTTTTGCTGGCTATTTTCTGCAGCATTACCAGTGCTACAGAAGCCATTGTGGTGGACAAACGCCCGGTGCTGATTGGCTTCAGCATTCTTCAAGAAAATGATATTACTAAAGCCATGCTCAACGGTGCCAAGAAAGCAGTTGGCAAACTGAATGCAAAACTGATTGTCCGGGACGGTCGCGGGGATGTGGATGTGCAAATGGCGCAGATTCATGACTTAATCGCCCAGGAAACTGGTTGTTTAGTAGTTGTTTATGACGATATTAAAGCCAACGGACGTATTGTAGAAAGCGGCAAAAATAAGGGTACACCTGTGGTATTAGTTGAAGGAAAGGTAACAGATAAAAAAGCCGCCTTTGATGCTGCTAAAAATGCAGTAGAAGAGGCCTACAACAAAGTTCGTTCCAAAAAAGTCCAACCGGCATTTTACAGCGGCTACTAATTTGTAAATTAAAAACCTCTGCCAAATGGCAGAGGTTTTTTTGTTGCTCATTTTTATTCTGTCAAAATTTCCGGACCGTGTTCTGTGATTAGGATGGTGTTTTCCCACTGGGCGGAGAGTTTGCCGTCCGCTGTGAATACTTCCCAATTATCCTGACCTGCTTCATACCATTTGTCGGTGCCTTCGTTAATCATGGGTTCAATGGTGATTATCATGCCCGGAACTAAAACCGTACCTTCTCCTTTTTTCCCTTCGTGACAAACAAAGGGGTCTTCGTGAATTGCCAAGCCCACACCATGTCCGCCGTATTCTTTCATAATGCTGTAACCGTGCTTGTGTGCCAAAGCGCTGACCGCCGCCCCAATATCACCGGTGGTATTCCATGCCTGTGCCGCCTGTATGCCACGGCGCATACATTCACGGGTAATATTCACCAAATCCGCTGCCTGTTTGGACACTCTGCCCACCATATACATTCTGCTGGCATCGGCATAATATCCGTTCAATTCTGTGGTAATGTCCACATTGATTATATCCCCACTTTTCAGAGCATAGGCACTGGGGATGCCATGACAAATGACGTCATTAACGCTGGTACAAATGGATTTGGGATAGCCGTCATAGCCCAAATCCGCAGGACGGCCACCCTGCGAAATGATAAAGTCATGTACCTTGCGGTCAATGTCCTCCGTCTTTACTCCCACCTTAATAAACTTGCCAATTAGGTCCAAAGCGGCAGTATTCAACTTCCCCGCCAGGCGGATTTTTTCAATCTGTTCCGGGGTTTTTATCATATCCAAAGCAGGCACTTCTTTGCCCTGTGCCTGCAATTCTTTAAGTTTTGCCTGAATATCCGTCATACTTTCTCCTCGCAGTTTCAAAATAGCTTTAATATTATAGCAAAAATTATTGTAATTTGCTATAATATGTTTCACATTATGGAGTCAACTTTTAGCGTCATATTGGAGATGCTTTTGCATTTAGACCAGCATCTTCCTTTGATTATGGCGGATTATGGCAACTATATATATGCAATTTTATTTTTGGTAGTTTTCTGCGAAACGGGATTGGTGGTAACACCTTTCCTGCCCGGTGATTCTTTGCTTTTCGCTTGCGGTGCACTTGCTGCCGCCAGTCCTGAGGGTATGAATATTGTTACGATTACTTTTATTTTTCTTGTGGCAAGTATTATCGGGGATGCCACCAATTATGAGATTGGCAAACATGTGGGTTTGAACTTGGTGAAAATTACTCATGGTTTTGTGAAACAGGAACATATTGACAAGGCGCAAAACTTCTATGCCAAGCACGGACATAAGGCCATTTTCTTGGCACGTTTTGTTCCCATTGTGCGTACTTTTGCCCCCTTTGTGGCAGGCATCGGCAAGATGCACTATCTGACTTTTGCCCGTTACAATGTGGTGGGAGCGGTGGTCTGGGTGGCGCTCTTCGTGGGCGGCGGGTATTTCTTTGGTAATATACCCATTATTAAACAAAACTTTTCTTTAGTTACTTTAGGTATTATTGTGGTAAGCGTATTACCCGTTACAATAGAATTTTTTAGAAACACAAGAAATTAAATTGTTCCGCAGTGACAAAGTATAAAATCATTTTAGCGAAGAATATTCCGAAGAAAAAATGGTTTTAGACGAGGAACAAGGAAAATTTTGGACGAGATAGACCTAAAGGTCATCGAGGTCAAAATTATTCCGCAGTAACAAAGTATAAAGCCATTTTAGCGAGGAAGAAATGAAGAATATGACAGAAGGGGCCCCCCTGAAATTAATTTTCCCTTTTATGGTGCCCCTGCTCATCGGCAACTTATTTCAACAACTGTATAACATCAGCGATATTATTATTGTCGGTCAAATGCTGGGTATGAATGCTTTAGCGGCAGTGGGTGCTACTGCGCCTATTTTTATTTTGACTATCTTTGTTACCTTTGGTCTTGCAAGCGGTTTTTCCGTTATCACGGGGCAACGCTTCGGGGCGGATGATATGGAGGGAGTCCGCCGTTCCTTTGCTACAAGTATTATTTTGAGCGTGGTTATTACAACAATCATGATTGTATTTTTCAATTTCATTATTGACCCCTTACTGAAAATGATGAATGTGCCGCCGGATATTTATGAGAACGGCAGAAGTTACATTATGATTGTTATTAACGGCCTCTATGCTATGATGGCGTATAACCTGTTATCAGCCATTCTCCGTGCTTTGGGGGATAGCAAGACACCGCTTTATGCTTTGATTATTTCCACACTTTTAAATATAGGTTTGGCAATCACTTTTGTAGGGCCTTTACAATTAGGCATCCCCGGCTGTGCCAGAGCACTGGTCATTGCCCAAAGTATTTCTGCTCTTTTCTGTGTTAGTTGGATTTGGCGCTATCTGCCGGAACTTCATTTGAGCAGCAAGGATTTTGTTTTTGCACGGGAAGAAATTGTGGCTCACATACGGACGGGATTGCCAATGGCGGGGCATTTTTCTGTTTTGGGTGTTGGCATTTTGGTAATGCAAAGTGTTACCAACGGCTTTGGCCCTGAAACTATTGCGGGGTTCACCGCCGCCATCAGGATAGAACAAATTTGTACTCAGCCAATGGTGAGTGCAGGGCTGGCAATGGCGGTGTTCGCTGCCCAAAATTATGGAGCAAGAAAATTTTTCCGTATTCGTGAAGGCGTAAAGAAAATGAGTTTATGCTCACTTGCCTATGCCATTGTTGCCACAGTGCTAATCATTACTTTTGGCGAAAATATTGTAATGATTTTCTTGGACAATCCTACGCCGGAAGTTATGGCTTCTGCCCACACTTATTTTCATTACAGTATTCCTTTCTATTTCTTCTTGGGGCAAATCTTTATTTACCGTAACACTTTGCAGGGTATGGGATTCTCTATGGTTCCTATCTGCGGTGCGGTGTTGGAGTTATTTGCCCGTTGCGGCAGTGCTATTTTCCTGGCACCCATTGTTGGCTTTGTGGGCGTGTGTCTGGCAGAACCTATCAGCTGGTTCAGTTCCAGTTCCCTGTTTGCCGCCTGCTACTTTTATTTCATTCGTATTTTGGACAAAAAGCAATGAAAAATTTTTCTTTTGCCGATTTAACAGCAATTCTGAAAAGCGAAGCAGTGCTTGTTGTAGCACTGCTTTTAGCAATAATTTCATCTTTTTATAACAGGCCCGACTGGCACTCCATTGACTTCAATGTACTGGGGGTGCTTTTTAGTTTAATGTTAGTGGTGTGCGGTTTGAAAAGCATCCAATTTTTAGATTGGCTGGCATTGGAACTTTTGAAGCCCTGTGGCAGTTTTCGCTCCGTCACTTGGGTCTTGGTGGGGATAACCTTTGTTGCTTCCATGTTCGTAACCAACGATGTGGCTTTGATTACCTTTGTACCCTTGGCTTTAATTATTGGCAAAGCGGTAAAACTGGATATGGTGCGTCCCATTGTACTTATGACTTTGGCCGCAAATTTAGGCAGTATGCTGACCCCACAAGGCAACCCGCAAAACTTGTTTTTATTCACCCACTACGGTTATACGGCGGAAAGATTTTTAACGGTTATGTCCGTACCCGTGCTGATGAGTGTGGTCTATATTGCCCTTTTAGTTTGGCGGACAAGGGATGTGGCGGTAGAGTTTGATTTGGGCTCCATGCCCCGTCCCCAACGCAGTTTAACAATTTTATACTTGGTACTGTTAGCCCTAAATATAGCCGGTGTTTTGCATTATATTGACAAATGGCTGGTTTTGGGAATAACTGCGGTTGTGTGTGGAATGGTGAACTGGCGGCTGCTGTTGCAAGTGGACTACGGACTGCTCCTGACCTTTGTGGGATTCTTTATTTTCATTGGTAATATTCAACATACGGAATTTGTAATTTATTTGAAAAATTCTCTTTTGGGAACTATGGCAGGTACTTATGTGGCAGCATTCCTAACATCCCAATTTATCAGCAATGTACCGGCAGCCATGCTCTTGGCAGGACTGACAAATCAGGCGGATGCTTTGCTTGTAGGTGTGAATGTCGGTGGCTTGGGAACATTGATTGCCTCTATGGCTTCGGTCATCAGTTACAAATTCTTTACGAAAGATTATCCCTCATTGAGTTTCACTTTTTTACAAAGTTTTTCATTCTATAATTTTGCAGGGTTGCTCTTGATTGGCTTGTGTTCGTACGGATGGCTGGTTTTGAGAAATTAAAAATTAAAAGTTAAAAATGAAAAATTATGGTAAATAGTTCCGTTGATTAAAATAAGGGCAAAGGATTTAGGATTTAGGAATCAGGATTCAGGAAAAGGCCGCACTATGCTGACTATTTTTCCCGCCCAGGCGTGGGCGGGGTGGCAATCGTTAGGAACATAAGTAGATTGACGGGGTGGGTCGCTCTCTACAACTGAAAAACTAAACTTAACGTAGCACTAACCATTGCTATAATCAACGGAACATCCTACCATCCCTACGCCTTATGCCCTACGCTCTACGCCTTATATTTTCACCCCTTCATCCTTTCACCCCTAATCCCTATTTATAACTATGTTTAACTTAAATTCCATTCCCATTATTCGGGAAAGACGAAGAACATATACATTGAAAGTTACCGATGACGGGCAAGTGTTGCTTAAAGCCCCCTATTCCGTCAGCGAGAAAGTTTTGCGTGACTTTGCCGCCCAACACTTGGACTGGATTGAAAAACAGTTACAGGCAAAAGCACAATTTGCCAACGACAAATTTACCCTTGAAGAAATTGAGAACCTTTTTCACTTGGCGGTAAATGACATTCCTCAAAGAGTTGCGAAATGGGCGACCATTATCGGTGTCAGTTACACCAAACTTGCCATCCGCAATATGGTACACAACTATGGCAGTTGTACTAGCAAGGGCAAACTTACTTTTAACTGCCTTTTAATGCTCTGCCCACCGGAAATAATAGACAGCATCGTGGTTCACGAACTCTGCCACAGATTGCAAATGAACCATTCCCAAAAATTCTATACGGAAATTTTACGGGTAATGCCCGACTATTACGAACGGCACAAGTGGTTGCATCAACACGGAGATTATTATTTACGCAAACTGAAAGCCAGTGGCATACATCAAAAACAAATAATTATAAAATAAAAAGGAGAGTAAATAACTTGATTTGCTCTCCTTTTTTATTAGATTTCCAATTTCATTCCTACCGCAACCACACCTACGGGCAACCCCCGTTTCACCATTTCCGCCCGTACCTCAAAGCAGGTGCAATGGGCAGGATAAAGTATTGTGGGATGTAAATGTTCCATAAAGGCAATGGCTTTTTCAGAACGCTCATCCAAACTGGTGAGGTGCATTCCTCCCATTACTCCGTAAAGCCGCTGGTCGTTACACACTTCCAATGCCCGGGTGATGATGTTACAAATGCCGGAATGACTGCAACCCGTAATCACAAACACCCCCTTGTCCGTTTTCAATGCCAGAGCAGAATCATCCGGCACGCTGTCCCGGTGCCACTCCTCTCCGTCCTCGCTGTCCGCTGCTTCCCCGATAGTTAAATTTTTTTCCCATTCGTGTACTCTTGGTATTTCCCCTAACCAAACCAATTTATCCGTAAGCCACACGGGTTCCGTACTCAGTTCTAAACAGGTAAGTTTGTCCAACTCATCCTCACTCAAAGGGGAACCGAACATCCGCCCATTGTCATTCCGTTTTGGCAGAAAGGCCTCCGGGTGGGCAAGCACTTCCACCCCACTGATATTCATGGTCTTTGCCATATAGACCAAACCGCCCGTATGGTCATTATGTCCGTGACTCAAAGCAATTTTCTGAACCTTGCTTAAATCACAACCCAGTTTCGGGGCATTTTTCAAAAAGGCATCACTGTAACCAGTATCAAGAAGCATGGTCAAATTGCCTTCTTCAATGTAGTAACAAAGCCCCGGCTCACCTAAATAATATTGTCCTGTATAAGTATTGTTATCCAAAAGCACCGTCAGTTTCATTTTCCCTCTCCTTTGAATTTTGTTTTATTTATTATACATTACATAATGGGTTTTGATAAGTGGAGAAAATTAAAAGTTAAAATCTTAAAACTTAAAGTTATGGTAATTAGTTCCGTTGATTAAAATAAAAATCACCCATCTTGCCCTTCTATGTTCCCTTAGGCAATCCACTCTCTTTGCAAAGAGGGCAAGCATCCGCTGAAAGCGAACTTAAGCCACCTTGGTGAAGGAGCTGTCGCTGATAAGTTTATTCGGGTGGGCGACTGAAGATTGAGAACTTATCTGCCAAACAAAAAGTTATAACCTGTTTCTGACATGATATTAGAAAAATCTGACTTAATATCAAGTCAGATTTTTGAGATATTATGTCAGTTTTCGCTGTGTTTTTTTTACTGAGAGCGATTTTATATTCAGCAGATTTGTTTTAATCCCTAAAGTTGTATCACTTCTTCAAAAAGTGATACAACTTTATAGGTAAAACCGATTGCAATGAGAAATTAGGACTGTGAAACTGCTGACACCTGATACCTAACACCTAAAATATAATCACAGGAACATCCTACCACAATTACTAATTACTAATTACTCATTACTAATTTTATCTCAATACCTACCATTTGCCGATTTTTTTGGTCTTGTATATATAGGGGGAATTTTAGTTAAAAGTTAAAATCTTAAAGCTTAAAGTTATGGTAATATGTTCCTTTGATTAGAATAAAAAAGTCCGCGCAATGCAAACTGACCCTCTCCTTGGGGAGAGGGAATTAAAGGGTGTGGGGAAACTTGGCGCTATAATTCACAATTCAAAATGCACAATTCACAATGAATGTAATACGTTCCTGTGATTAGAATAAAAAAAGTCCGCTGAAAGCGTACCCTCGTTGCCCCCATTTGGGGGGAAATGCCGAGCGAAGCGAGGCAAAAGGGTTTATATAATCATTGGAACATTCTACCATAATTACTCATTACTAATTACTCATTACACATTATATTTTGCCCTGACTTAAATTTTTTTCAACACATGAAAATTCCGTAATTTTACCGGTAAAATTACGGAATTTTCACTAAATAATACTTTCCCTGTTGGTTCTTGGTATGGTATAATTCCACAAACGGAACATAGCTAAGCCCGCTCGGTTGTAATTCCCTGTTGGTTCTTGGTATGGTATAATGTTTTGTTTGTTCCGCATAGAACAAAGCCGGTTGTAATTCCCTGTTGGTTCTTGGTATGGTATAATGTTGCACAGAAAAACAGGCATCACCAACAAGTTGTAATTCCCTGTTGGTTCTTGGTATGGTATAATGTTTCCCGTTATGTTTTAAAGAAATTAGAGGTTGTAATTCCCTGTTGGTTCTTGGTATGGTATAATTTGCTTGCATTCCAATATGAGATAAAACAGGTTGTAATTCCCTGTTGGTTCTTGGTATGGTATAATCTAAAAAGACATTGGACGGATTCACCAATAGTTGTAATTCCCTGTTGGTTCTTGGTATGGTATAATTGGCACAGGGCTTTTACTTGCGGCGAATATGGTTGTAATTCCCTGTTGGTTCTTGGTATGGTATAATAGACATACTCTTAATAGCAGCTAATTGATTGTTGTAATTCCCTGTTGGTTCTTGGTATGGTATAATGAACATATTAACCTTAATTTTGATACTATCGTTGTAATTCCCTGTTGGTTCTTGGTATGGTATAATTTTATAGATAGTGACGGTGTTCGTGAAGTTATGTTGTAATTCCCTGTTGGTTCTTGGTATGGTATAATCCGGAACGGCATAAATTCCGATGATGAGAAGTTGTAATTCCCTGTTGGTTCTTGGTATGGTATAATATAAGAGATATAGTGGCTCTTGTGCAAAAAGGTTGTAATTCCCTGTTGGTTCTTGGTATGGTATAATCAAAGGCACAAAGTACAGGACAACCAGTTCGTTGTAATTCCCTGTTGGTTCTTGGTATGGTATAATTGGGATATAATTGCCACAGCAAGCACAAAAGGTTGTAATTCCCTGTTGGTTCTTGGTATGGTATAATTGTTACAATAGGTGTGATTAGCTCTTATTTGTTGTAATTCCCTGTTGGTTCTTGGTATGGTATAATATCTGCCCTTGTTTTAGTCCTTGTTTTTCGGTTGTAATTCCCTGTTGGTTCTTGGTATGGTATAATA
>JAUNOC010000008.1:0-36840 GCA_030531205.1 Phascolarctobacterium sp. | reverse complement strand
GTTGTAATTCCCTGTTGGTTCTTGGTATGGTATAATGGAGAACCTGAAAAGCCCCGTGTGTTCTTACACACGGGGCTTTTTCTTGCTTAAAAAATAGTCAGCTGTTCGCAAATAAACGGCTTGTCCTGCTCTTTTAATTTGCCAACCAATATCTCCACAGATTCATACTGCTTTTCTGTTATAACCAACAATCTTATTGAACCATTATCCGGCAAATTCTGTTTTAATCTTTGCCGATGTTTTTCCACCGCATCACTGCCATTACACACACGGGCATAAACAGAATATTGCACCATATAATATCCATCTTTTAATAAAAAATTACGAAACTGCGTTGCCACCCTCCGTTCCTGTTTGGTCATAACCGGCAAATCAAACATAACTAACATTCTCATAAATTTATTCATAACTGTGCTGACGCAATTCCATTAACTTGGGAATAAGCATTTCTTTGCTTTTCCCCTCAACACATCTTAAAAAACTTTGAACCATCCTTTCTTCAGCATAAGCAACAGTATAATGCAAGTTCCCCATTTCCATATCAACATTGAGCAAGTTATATAAGCACCGTTTCAGTTCACCATTCATAAACATATTGTCTTGCACATTCTTTGCCACAAACAAATCTACAACAGGTCTGAATGGTTCCATTAAATCATCCACCAAATTAAAACTGTTCACGGTACTGTTATGATGAATACCCAATAAAGGAATTAAGCCATAAACCGCCACAAGTTTTGCCATATTCCCACGCATAATGGCATAGCCATAATTCAAAGCAGCATTATAGATATTATCGTCCTCACGGGTAAAACTTTTGCCAAATAATGTTTTAAAATAATAATTTGCCGCTGTTGCCTCCACATTCAAGGTATCGCCGCTGTTCACATCATTTACCAAATTCCGCAAATAATGGGAATCACTGACATATCCCAATAAAGCCAAACATAGTGACTGATTTATTATTTTTGCTTTGGCAACTTGCTGCCATAAGCGTTTTTTGGCGGGTAAAGTTAAATCGTTTTGGCATCTCACTACCGCTGTAGAACGGACATTTTGCATAAACGGTGTCATAACGGCACAGGGCAAATGTTTTTCGTCACATACATATACCGTAACATTCCCTTTTGCCAATTCGCTGAGGGCATGAGTAGTAATTTTGGTAAAACGATTTTCCAACAAGATGGAATTAATGTCCTCAATAGGCAGGGCATACCTGTCATCCCGCATAACAATCAACTGTCCGTTTTTGGCACTTATCTCCGTTGCATTTTCAATTAACAAATTACGGTATGCCATAATTTATTTGAATTTCTGCCGAGTTTCCTTGCCGACCTTAGTAATATTACCTAAAACATCCACCTGATATTTTTCAAATACTTCTACATTCTTTATACGCAAAGTATCTTGCCCATAAGTATTATCGTCATTTATAACATTTATGGATGCATGAAAAGCGTTAGCGTCTTGAAAATACAAAAAAGCATCGTTCACATATATCTTATCCTCCATATTACTTTTCTTATTAATCTTACTCATTGGTATTGGTTCTTTTCGCTTGATATATATAAGGTCGTTATGATACAAAGAAAACAAAAAATCTTCTTCTTTCATTTCTTTCCATTCAGATCGTAATTTCCCATCAATACATGCACGGTTAGGCAATGTCTTATTTACAGTATCTGCCACATAAATTGGTACAAAGTAATAACCATCTTCCTCAGTAAGAAATACATCTATACGTATCATATCTCCATTTTTAGCATAACCTCTAGTGCCTACTGGAATAACAGTCATGTTGTTAATTTTTTTCACCTTTTTCACTAAATTTCCTGGCGTACCATCTGATTTTGGTTTGTAAAACGGCTCTGACTCCGAAAATGCTTCTTTACCCTTTCCGTTATGCTCTTGCAAACGCACCTTCAATGCATTATATAGAAGCAAATCATCTTTGAGATTGTAATAATCTTCTATTTCTCCGTCCTTACCTAAATTTAATTCAGTTAACGATACCTTTGAAACCGAATAATATTTTCCGTCTACTATACTCACGCCACGAATAGTTGCTTCATGTGCCGCACCTGTCACTTTTTTACGCCGCATTCTTGAAACAAAAATAGGTTTAAAACTATGTAAATCTTTATCAGCATAATAAGGTATATGTTCCTCTTCCAACATTCTGACAGGATCATCACAAGTTCTGCAAATTACCTCCCGACGGAAATCTTGATAAGGCAAAGGTAATTTTTTATCCTTTGCCGTTAAAAATCCTGTTGTTTCTTTAATCATATTATAATGTGTAACTTCTTGTTCCATCTTATTTGTTACACAAGCAATAACAACAGCATCCTTGGCATGATGTGTATCTCCATTTGCTCTAATCTTTTCAATTCCCCAGCATTTACGCAAATAAGATGTAATTACCCCATTAACTGCAGTTACCCTTTCTTTTCTTCCTGTACTACTTTCTGCAAATTCCAAATAATCCCGAATATAATTTAGGATAAATATTGATGCAAACTTTGTGTCTGTAAGATTGCGTTCCTTGAAACCGCTAAATTCTGTTTCTTTAGTCAACAAATTCATTTTTTTCTTAGAATTCAAATTGCTGTTTTTAATCCAGATAGTAAATTTTTCCACAGCACTTTGACCAAATTCTTGTGCTAAATATTGTATAGGAGTTCTGTTTTTCTTTTTTTGATTTTCTTCTTTAAGGACTAATACTTTATTTTTATAACTATCATCAAAGCAAAGCGAATAAGGTATAATGTGGTCAACCTCAACATATCCTGGTTCAAAAAGTCGTTGCACATTAAATGCTTTTTGAGAATAAGGGCTGCGTCCATCTTGTTCTTTAAATAGTTTATACTTTACCAAATCCTGCCCTTTTGGATCATTGATACCGAATTTTCCTTCTTTTATTTCTTGCATCATCCTTTCATTGTCTTCCCTGTTCTTGTCATACTGATTTTTTATTTTCTGACGTTCTTCAAAATCTTTTGCCATTTCTCTTGCCAATTCAACATTAATATAAGTCGGACTTATCCCCTGTTTATTGATAATAGCATTAACAACACGAATGGTATGAGAAATAGCTCTACGTACTACAGGACTGGTAATTTGTTTCATATCATCATTATATTTGGGAAGGAATTTAGATTTTTTCCCATTACCATGTCCTTTAAAATCAAAACCAGCAACACTGCACGCTTCATTATACTTTAATCCTTTTTCTAAAGATGGTGTGATTGCATAAATTGCTTTCAAAGACAAATGTGAAAATTTCGTAACACCACTAATTTCCAATAATGCTTCAATCTCTTCATTAGAAGTTATGCCAATTTTAGATAATTCTTCTTTTCTCCTATCATCACCCTTGTAAATACTCAAAATTCTGCCTATCTCATCTAATGTGGCAATATCATAAGATTTAATATGATTTTTTGCAATTTTATCCAATGCTATTCTCATTTGATGATAAACTTTCAAATAGTTAAATTTTTGTTTTTTCTCAAATTCTTCAATGGTCCAATTTGGGTAATCCAAATTACCAAATAATGTGTTTTTATTTAACCCCAATACTTTGCGAATTTGGGCATAATTTACCCTTTTCTTGGAATTCATCAATGCAATAACTTTCTCTTTCTGTTCTGCATTAAAAGCCACCATTTGCCCATTTATAAGAAAACATAAATCGCCTAATTGAGAATCATTATATTTTTGCTTTTTTTCAAAACTGTCAAAATTATTTTCTGAATAATTTAACGTGTCAAATAATATATCATTACTTAAACCTAATTCCTTACGGATCATAGCATAATTTATGTCTGCCTTAGATTTTGCCAGTTCAATAACTTTTCCTCGCTGTTCATCATCCAAAGGGAGTTTTTCCCCATCATCAAATAAACGTAAATTATTTACTTTTTGTAACAAAGTAAAATATTCAACTGAAAAAGATGCTTTAGGTGCTCTTGGTTCATTCGTTTTATTGCCATTCTTTTTATTAAGAAAAGTACAAATACCTATCATTTTTTCAATTTGATTTCCACCATACGGACTGTCATCACCAGGGCCTTCGTCAAAATTACGCTGGCTTAAGACAATGTCCAAATATTTATTCATTAAAGTTTCATTAAATTTCTTATTACCCAAATCGTATTGTTTGGCAAAAATCTTTTTAATCTCATTCTCAATATCTGCTCTGCCTACGGTTGCCAAATATTCGCCATCCTTATTCCGTTTATGTTCCGCAAAAAGAGCATCTTTATAGAACATTTCCCCAACTGTGCGATAACCTTTTTCTTGCATTCTTTTCTTGTTCTCATCAACTGCTGTCAATAACTTACCATTATCCTTTTCATTTTTCTCCGATTTTCTATTTGACTTAAATCCACGCCTTTGAGCAATATGAATAAGTACCCTGACCATTTCTTCATCAGTCAGCAAGGTGTCAAGTGCTTCTGTGCGTAATTGATAAATATCCTTTAATTTACCGCCAAATAAATTGTTTAATCCATTTTCACTAATTAATTTTTCTTGAACAAACAATTTTTTAATCCGTTCCAAGCGATGGCGATGCCGGCGTAAGCGACGACGGGCAGAACGGGCTTCCCTACGTGGCAAAGCCAAAGGCGAACCATCAGCATTTTCTGCTTTATCAAAAATTTCCACACCTAAATCAATTATTCCCATAGGGTTTTCATCATAATCCAAGTCAACAACCGCCCATCCTACCGAAGCAATACCAATGTCCAATCCAATTCCATAAGCCATATTGTGCCTCCTTTTTTAATTCAATTCTTGTCCGCATAAAAAGATATCGCCCTACAAATGTAGGGCGATATCTTTTCGGTCCAATGACCTTATTGTAATAACCTGTTAGCTCTTGGTATGGTACAAGAACTATTGTTAGTATATCACCCTAACATTATTTTTGCAATAACTTTTTATTGCTTTTTTGCCTCAACCTATATTGGTTTATCTATACTCTATTACATTAAGTTGGTCAAATTTGGTACAAGTTAAAAATATTTTATTTTTTTTACTATCCCCCAACTCGTTACCGCAAACTCCCCCTCCGTCATAAACGCTTTGCGTTTATGGCACCTCCCCTAACAGGGAGGCAAGAATAGGAATAATTAAAAATATTATATCATAAAAACCACACCAAATGAAACAAAAAGCATATTTTAATCGTGCAATTAAAGATTTTCTTTCCCTTTTGGGTTGTAAAATCAAATCTCATGTCTATTATATATAGTGAAGAGAAAACAAAAAATTATTTTGCAGGATTTTTCCTGATTTAATTTTTTTAATGTCCAATCTGATACTCAGATTGACCTAATCTCACTATCAGATTGACACCTCATGAAATAAATTTTCGTTTTGCTTTTTTGCTTTAGCGTCAAAATTATATACATTTAGGGTCAAGTGTATATAATTCTGACGCTTTTCTATTTCTAAATACATCATTTTAATCACAGGAACATTTTACCATATTTGGTCTTTGCTCTTTATTCTTTGACATTTATTCCTTGATAAAGTGTCTGCGTAATCTGCACCCCCAGTCGCAACCACGTTCCTAAAAGCGACAGCCCCCGCAAAGGCGGGGGCTACTTATACTCCTGTAACCTGTTATATAATCACCGGAACTCCCAACCATCATTCTTAATTCTTCATTCATAATTCTTAATTAAATTGTGCATTGTGAATTATGAATTGTGAATTATCACAAACACTTTACTTTCAAAAAAATTCTCTCATTCAAAACTGAAAAAATCGTGAAACAATCTTTTTTTAATCGCGAGATTTTTCTAAGAAATCGCGAGATTAAAACTTTTTAATTTTATGATTTTTAACGAAAATAAAAGTCCTTTTCACACTAAAAGCGTTTTCATTACTAAAATTACTCTTCAACAAAACGCAGTTAAAAGCGTGGAAAGTTAATTTCAAAATCGCGAGATTTTATATCAAAGTCGCGCGATTTTGAAATTAAGATTCTGCTATTTTGAATAAAAAAAATCCTGTGACTGTTTCCAATCACAGGAAGTTTTTACCATATTTGGTCTTTGCTCTTTGTTCTTTGACATTTATTCTTGATAAAGTATCTGCGTAATCTGCACCCCCAGTCGCAACCGCGTTCCTAAAAGCGACAGCCCCCGCAAAGGCGGGGGCTACTTATACTCCTGTAACCTGTTATATAATCACCGGAACTCCCAACCATCATTCTTAATTCTTCATTCATAATTCTTAATTAAATTGTGCATTGTGAATTATGAATTGTGAATTATCACAAGCATTTTACTTTCAAAAAAATTCTCTCATCCAAAACTAAAAAAATCGTGAAACAATGTTTTTTTAATCACGTGATTTTTTGTAAAAATCACGTGATTAAAAATTTTTACTTTTACAATTTTGAACGAAAATAAAAATTCTTTTCACACTGAAAGTATTTTCATCAATGAAATCACTCGTCAACAAAACACAATTAAAAGCGTGGAAAGTGAATTTCAAAATCGCGAGATTTTATATCAAAGTCGCGAGATTTTGAAAATAAGATTTTGCTGTTTTGAATGCTTTTTATTGATGAGTGAAAAGCAAAAATTAAAATAAAAAAGTCCGCTGAATGCGAACCTTTCTTTCCCTCTTCTTGAAGAGGGTGGCTGCCCACAGGAACACAGGGGCAGACGGGTGTTTTGGTTTATGCGAAGCATTCATAAATTGCTAATCACTTCTCTGTCATTGGTTTGCCTTCTGTATGAACACTCCGTGTAGACAAAAACACCCACCGTTCTTCTATGTTCCTAAAAACGGTTCCCCCTCTTCAAGAAGAGGGAAAACTTTCACGCTATGCCAACTTCCCTGAAACCTGACACCTCAAACCTGAAACCCAAATCTTACGCCATTTTTGTGGATATTTCCAAAATGCAATCGCCCACATCAATATGTTCCCCTGCTTTTACATGGATGGTGGAGATAATGCCGTCAAAGGGTGCTGATATGGTTGTTTCCATTTTCATCGCTTCAGTTACGCAAAGGGCCTGGCCTTTCTTAATGCTTTGGCCTTCCTTGACAAAGAGTTTAACCAATGAACCGCTTAACTGGGCGGCAATTTCTCCCGGTTCTGCTTTGTCCGCTTTTTTGCGGGTGAACACATGGGCACTGATGTTTTTGTCCTGTACTTCTATATCCCTAGGCAAGCCGTTAAATTCAAAGTTCACTGTGCGGATGCCCCTGTCGTCTGGAATGCTGATAGAATTGAGTTTGATGACAAGGGTTTTGCCTTCATTAATCTTCACTTTGATTACTTCTCCGATGTTCATTCCAAAGAAGAAGGTGGGGCTGTCCAAAACAGATACATCACCAAATTCATTCTGTCTTTGCACCCATTTTTTGAAAACATCGGGATACAAACAAAAACTGGAAACTGCTTCATCCGTAACAGGAGCATCCATGTCCTTTAACTGGTTGCGGACTGCTTCAAAATCCACAGGGGGAAGAATGCCGCCCGGACGTTGGATAATTTGTTTTCTACCCTTTAATACCAATTTTTGAAGTTTTTCCGGAAATCCGCCATAGGGTACGCCGATGCGGCCTTCAAAAAATTCCACTACACTAGCAGGAAAACTGAGGGTTGCTGCTTTTTCATAAATGTTTTCTTCATTCAGGTCATTCATGACCATGTACATTGCCATATCTCCAACTACCTTGCTGGATGGTGTAACTTTCACTATGTCACCAAACATCATGCTGACCCTGTGATACATATCTTTTACCTCTACCCAGCGATGCCCCAGACCGAGTGCAGTTGCCTGATTTCTGAGGTTGGTAAATTGGCCACCGGGCATTTCGTGAATATATACTTCCGGACTTGGATATTTGTCCGTGTTGTCCGTTGCGGCATAATACGGGCGTACAGTTTCCCAATAACGGCTTAATTCATGTAGGGCATCCACATCAATGTCCGGCTGGCGGGGATGTCCGCTCAACGCATAATACAAACTTGCACTGCTGGGATGGCTGGTGCCGCCCGCCATGCTAGCAAGGGCTGTATCCACAATGTCCACCCCTGCATCAATGGCACGTGCCATTGTATAAATGGCATTGCCTGTGCCTTCGTGGGAATGTAAATGAATTGGCACACCCACATTTTCTTTCAACGCTTTGATGAGTTCATAAGCCGCCTGTGGTTTCAAAAGTCCTGCCATATCCTTAATGGCAATAATATTGGCACCGGCTTTTTCCAATTCCTTCGCCATCATTACATAATATTTTAGATTATATTTGTCCCGCTTGGGGTCTAAAATATCGCCAGTATAGCACAAGGACGGTTCCGCAATCTTCCCACATTCACGCACCGTATCAATAGAAAGTCGCATATTATCCAGACCATTCAAACTGTCAAAAATACGGAAAACATCAATACCGTTTTTGGCAGAAAGTTTAATGAATTCTTTTACCACATTGTCAGCATAAGAGGTATATCCAACCGCATTGGCACCTCTGAGGAGCATTTGTAAGAGCACATTAGGAGCCGCTTCACGCATTTGTGCCAATCTATCCCAAGGGCTTTCGTCAAGAAAACGATAGGCAACATCAAATGTTGCTCCGCCCCAACACTCAAAACTGAAAAGTTCCGGTAATTTTCCGGCACTGTCACGCATTACCCTTAACATATCTTTTGTACGCAACCGGGTAGCAAACAAGCTTTGATGGGCATCACGCAAAGTAAGGTCACTGAGCAGAACTTTCTTTTGTTCCATTACCCATTTTGATACTGCTTCCGCCCCTTTTTTGTCCAAGATGCCTTTGGCATTGGCACGCAACTCACCACTAAAAGGAACAGGCAATTCCAATTCACGATAGATTGGTTTGGGTTTTGCTCCGCCACCGGCATAGCCGTTCACTGTAACATCAGCAATGTAATTCAAAAGTTTGTTGCCCCTGTCCCGTTGTTTTTCAAATTGGAAAAGGGCAGGAGTGGTATCTATAAAATTAGTGGAATAGTGTCCGCTCAAGAAATCGGGGTTAAGCATTACATTAATTAAAAACTGGATATTAGTTTTTACCCCACGAATACGGAACTCCCTTAAACAACGCAACATAGTGGTGGCAGCACCCTTATGTGTAAGTCCAAAAGTTGTAGCTTTAACCAACAAAGAATCGTAATAAGGTGTAATAACAGAACCTGTGAAAGCATTGCCACCGTCAAGGCGAATACCAAAACCACCACCGCTACGATAAGCGATTAATTTTCCTGTATCCGGCATAAAATCATTGGCAGGGTCTTCCGTAGTGATACGACATTGGATAGCGTGTCCATGTGTATGAATCTTTTCCTGTACCGGAACTGCATTCTCACCCTGATGCATATCCAAACCTTCTGCAATATGAATTTGAGCGGATACAATATCAATATTGGTAATTTCCTCTGTAATCGTGTGTTCCACTTGAATACGGGGATTAACTTCAATGAAATAGAAAGAACCGTCATTGCACGCCAAAAACTCCACTGTGCCGGCGGAAACATAATGAACATTTTTCATTAAGCGGACTGCCGCTTCCATGATTTTCTGCCGCTGTTCATCTGGCAGGGCAAAAGCGGGGGCAATTTCTATCAATTTTTGATGTCGCCGTTGAATACTGCAATCACGGTCAAACAGATGTACTACATGTCCATAAGTATCGCCTAAAATTTGCACTTCTACATGTTTGGGGTTGGCAAGATATTTTTCCAAATATACTTCTGCATTACCAAAACATTTCAATGCTTCTTCCTTTGCCAAAGAAAAGTTTTGGGCTAATTCATCTGCGTTTTCCACCACCCGCATACCACGTCCGCCACCACCGCTGACGGCTTTTACAATTACGGGATAGCCAATTTTTTCCGCCGCTTCAAGGGCAGTTTCCACATCCGGCATTTCCTTTGTACCTGGCACCATGGGGATGCCTACTGCTTCTGCCTGTTTTCTGGCATTTATCTTGTCGCCGAACATTTCCAGGTGTTCAATATTCGGCCCGATAAAGATTATTCCTTCTTCCTTGCAACGTTTTGCCAAAAGAGAGTTCTCGCTTAAAAAACCATAGCCAGGATGAATAGCATCCACATTATGTTCATGGGCAATCCGGATAATATCTTCAATATCTAGATAGGCCTCCACAGGGTTCTTGCCGTCTCCGACCAAATATGCTTCGTCCGCCTTGCTCCTGTGCAAGGACAGGGTATCTTCATTAGAATAAATTGCCACCGTACGAATACCTAATTCGTTACAGGCACGAAAAATTCTGATGGCAATTTCTCCACGGTTGGCAACTAAAACAGATGTGATTTTTTTCACTTTTTTATTCTCCTTTCAAATTTAATAAGATGATACTTCCTAAAATCAATCCCATACCCAGCATTTTGCTGGGGGAAATAGTTTCGTTGTAAAGCACGAGGCCGATTATGGTTGCTGCAAATGGTTCCAAGGTGGCTATAATTCCTGCCTGCCCTGCGTCTATGCTGGACAATCCCTTGTTATAAAATAGATTTGCCATAAAGGAACAGAAGATTACCAATCCGGCGAAACCAAACCAACCTTGCCAATTTAATTGGGTCACAGGCACCCTGCCCGTATAAAGCAAGGCAGCAATGGCACAAAAATAAAAGTTATATGCCGTAACCGTCAAAGGGTGATAACCTCTGTTCAAAGCTAATTTGTTAAGAAAACAATAGAGGGCATAACCGATGCCGCTGGCCAGACCGAAACCGATTACGGGTAAATTCAAGGGGGTGTTTTCTTCCAACGCTCCTGTGATAAAAACACATCCCACAAAGGATGCCACCAGTGCCAACAATTTATATTTGGTCAGTTTTTCGTGTAAGAAACAAATGCTGAGCAAAAGAATGAAGATGGGAGCCGTGTATTCCAAAAGGGACGCCACACCTAAACTGCTCAAGCCGATACAGATAAAATTACATCCGCTAAAACCAGGAAAACAGATAAATCCGGCGGCAAAGAATATCCACAGATGTTCAAGTTTTACTTTCAGATATTTTTTGTCCGCCAAGAGAATTGCCACGGTGAAAACCAGTCCGGCACCTAAGGCACGGCAGGTAACAACATCCTCCGCAGTCAGTCCGCTGCCCGTCATTAACCTTACCCAAACGCCGATGCTGCCCCACAAGCAGGCAGCCAGCAGAATGTAAAGATGTTTGCC
The DNA here is from genome assembly GCA_030531205.1 of Phascolarctobacterium sp. GTDB lineage: Bacteria > Bacillota > Negativicutes > Acidaminococcales > Acidaminococcaceae > Phascolarctobacterium_B. Next base: position 25,641 of record JAUNOC010000008.1, on the reverse strand, counting down.
GGTCATACGGAATAGTAATCTTTCTTTTGATGGAATATTTGTGCCTGGAATGCCTGGAAACTTGCCCCTTCTTTCCAAGCATCAGCAGGTAAACCTGCTTTTAAGGAAAGTTGTGTTAGCATGGTGGGTACGTCCCAACCTTGTTCCGGTGCCACTTGAGGCAGAAATACTGCACTGCGGCCATTCTTTTGTAAAATTACTCCGTCCCTGCCAATTACAATATCCTCAGGCCCGTTAATGGGGGAGGGCTGGGAAAGGACGGATACTTCAATAGCCAAACTGCCAAACTCCTCCGGCACTACGGGATAAAAGCGGTGGTCTTCCAAAGCCGCACTTTTGGCACGGTCAAATACTACATTCAGCACGGGTCGGTTGGCGATAATCTCGCCAATACAGCCACGCAGTTGTCCGTGCTTGGTCAAGGTAACAAACGCTCCGCAGGGTTTCTGTAATTCTTCATAAATACTTTTTTGAATTTGAAAATCCCCTGCCTGGGACTTGCCGAAAAGGGCAACCCGCAAACTGTATTCCGCAATTTTTACTAAGGTGTTTCCCGCCTCGTCACTGATGGCCTTGGGCGGTTCCTGAGCCAATTTTAATTCTTTCAATAGTTCCTGCCAGTCCGCATCAATTAAAGCGGTAACATAACCCACCGCATTATTCCAGTCATTTAACTTAATGGCAGAATTGTAATATTCCAGTTTCGTGAACTTGGCATTGGCAGGCAAAGTCGCCAACACAAGGTGCATACATGCCTGTCCGCAAACCGTAGCACGAGTATTGTGTAAAATTTTTGCCCAATTATTATTGTCATTGGTGCTGAAAGCATCATACAACTCTGCATCCAACTGGGGTAAGCGTTGGGGTACATTCTCCACAAAGGGTGTGTAACCGTAGTTACTGCCAAAATGGGTAAAGTCCGTACTAATGACCACCAAAGTTTCCTTGTCCAAAAGTTTTCTGAACTCTTTGGCAAAATCACGGAACAGCGCCACATCACTTTCCGTAGCAAAATCATACTGCCCCACAATCACAGCTCCCACTTCACAATCAGGCAGAAAATGTTTTACCAAGGGCAACTGAATATCAATGGCATGTTCCACGGGGTGAGCATTGGGTGTGAACTTGGCCCCGGGTAATTTTTCCAAAGCATCATGTAATTCCTTGCTGAAATGTACCTCGCCAAAAGGTGTTGCCACATCAACCGCCGGTTCCACGCTGAAAGTGCGGAACATAGCCACATGATGGCTGGGTGCCAAAATAATAACTTTTTTATATTCTTCCGCTTTCACTCTGGCGAAAGCACGGGCAGCCACCGCACCGCTGAAAACATAACCTGCATGAGGTACCATAATGACGGCAGGATGAGATTTTTCTTTCACTTCCGTGTTGCCAATAATTTGTAAAATTTCTTCGGCAGTGTTGGGATACCAACCGCCGGCAATCGCTGGTGTACGCATTTTCAAAACCTCCCATGTTGTTTGGTGCCGCACTTGGGGCAGCAACCATTTTCTAATTTATTCACCATAATGTTAAAACCGTTGCGGACAATCAACCCTTCACCACAATGAGAACAGAAGGTGGTTTCCGCACCCGGTGTATTACCGCAATAAACATACTTCAAACCCGTGTTTTGGGCAATCTCCCGTGCCTTTTGTAAGGTAGGAATAGGCGTTGCTTCCCTGTCCGTCATTTGATAAAGGGGGAAGAAACGGCTGAAATGCACCGGTGTATTTTCTCCTAAATCATTCTTCACAAAGTCACACCAGGCATGTAAATCTTCTTCGCTGTCATTGAAATTGGGAATAACCAAATCTGTTACTTCCAAAACACAGTCGGACTTTGCCAAAGTGCGGAGGGTGTTCAACACCACATCCCGTTCCACACCACAGTTGGAACGATACCCTTCCGGGTTCATAGTTTTCAAATCAATGTTGGCACCATCCAAATAGGGCAAGAGTTTCGCCAAAGGGCCGGGGTTGATATAACCGGCACTCACCAACACATTATAAAAACCTGCTTCGTGCATGGCTTTAGCACAATCATACACATATTCAAAACATACCAATGGCTCTGTGTAGGTGTAGGCAATGGATTTAACATTATGCTCCTTCATCCAGTTCACCAACATTTCCGGCGTGGCCTGCTGGGAAGGCACATCCCTTGGACTCACTTGAGAAATGGAAGCATTCTGACAATTTTTGCAATGCAAATTGCAACCTGCCATACCTAAAGACAGCACCGGCGTACCTGGGAAGAAATGAAACATAGGTTTCTTTTCCATAGGGTCCAGCGCAATAGAGCAGGGCGCATTGTAAGATAATGGCACAATCTTATGGTTAAGATTGGCACGGGCCCTGCAATTTCCAATTTCACCCTCTGCCAGGGCACAGGCCCTGGGACAGATGGGACAAACTAAAACATCACTCATTATTATTCCCCGGTTCAATTTCACTCTCAGTTTCTGCCTTCGGCTTCAAGTCCGCTTTCAAAGTGAATCCTTTGCCGTAGGCATCATTAATATCGCTCATGGTCATGAAGGCCTGTGGGTCAATATCCTTGACAATGTTGCGTATTTCCGCTGTCTGGGTCAGACGGGCAATAACCATAATTACCTTGCGGTGCTGATGTGTATAGGCCCCCTCTGCGTAGAAGAAGGTCACACCCCTGCCCACAATTTTAATAATGGCATCCGCAATCTCGTCCGCATGGTCACTGATAATCATAATGTTTTTCTTAAAATCAAAACCAGTAACAAAAGCATTGCAAACCTTGGCAGACACAAAGAACGCAATGGCTGTATAAATTACAGGTTCAAGACCGGTAACAAAACTGCCTAAAATCAAAACTACCAAATTAATCAGGAAACCTGTGGTAGCCATAGGAATGGCGAATTTGCGGTTCACCATGGTACAAATAATATCCCCGCCACCGCTGGAAGAACCCATGCGGAAAATTAAGGCATTGCCAATACCTCCGAGCACCCCGCCCACAATACAGTTCAGAAGAATGTCATGCAGGCCTGAAGGAGGCAGATTATGCAAATAATCCGTCAAAAAGGAGAATGTGACTATGGTATAGGCCGTATAGGCCACATATTGGCGGCTCATCTTGAAAAATGCATAAATGAAGATAGGTATGTTGCAGGCAAGGGTGGCAATACCGATGGGTACCCCGGCTGTATAATAGATTAACATACCAAAACCACTCATGCCGCCATTAAGCAAATTGCTCGGCACATAGAACATGTCCGTAGAAACAGCCATCAGCAAAGCACCAATGGTCAAAACTATTAACTTGTAAATGCAGGATTTTGTAAACTTATTCATAGTCAATTAATTGTATCATTTTTTTAATAAAAATCAACTAAAAAAGAACATTTTGAAAGTAAAATTGCCGAATGTTCGGTAATGTGTTAAAATTATACCATGATTACAGAAAACGCTTACGCAAAAATAAATTTGCAATTACATATTTTAGGATTACGCAAAGACGGCTATCACGAAGTTGATATGCTCATGCAAACTTTGGACTGGCATGACACCCTTCACTTTTACAAAACCACGCACAATCAGATTGAATTGGACTGTGATTGTTCGGAATTAAACAACCATGACAATTTGGTCTGGCGGGCAGCAGACCTTTTACGCCGCAAATCCGGAATTACTCAAGGTGTGAAAATCATTCTGCAAAAGGAAATCTTTGCCGCCGCCGGCCTGGCAGGTGGCAGCAGTGATGCCGGCGCCACCCTCCGTGGGTGCAACCGCTTGTGGAATTTAAATTACAGTTTTGAAAAATTAGAAGAAATCGGAGCGGAACTTGGCAGTGACATTCCTTTCCTGATACAAGGCGGTACTGCCAGAGCCAAAGGCAGGGGCGAAATTTTGACCCACTACAATAATGCCGAAAATACTATTGTGGTTTTGGCAAAGCCCAAAAACATTTCCATCAGTACCAAATGGGCTTATGCAGAATTTGACAAACTGCCCAAAGATATTGAGCAAGAAGATTTGGGAAACACATTGGAATTGGCAATATTCCCTGCTTATCCTGTTTTGGCAAATATGAAAGAAGCCGCCCAAAATGCAGGGGCAGAAATTGTCTTGATGAGCGGCTCCGGCCCCACCATGTACGCTCTTTGTGATAACATGGCTGAAGCAACAAAAATCTATGATGTTTGGCAGAAATTTGAAACGGAATTACGCATAACTCGTTTTACAGAAAGGATTAGGTCATGGAAGGAAGATTAGAACCCATTGATTTGAACACCAAAGAACCTTTGCGGGAAGCAGTGTGCAATGCTATCCGCAACGCCATCGCTTCCGGCAGAATGAGGTCCGGCGAACGGCTTATGGAAATTCAACTGGCAGAGGATTTGGGCATCAGCCGTACACCTGTCCGTGAAGCCATCCGCAAGTTGGAAATGGAGGGCTTTGTGGTAATGATTCCCCGCCGTGGTACTTATGTGGCAGATATTTCCTTAAAAGATATTACGGAAATTTATGAAATCCGCCTTTCTCTGGATATGCTGGCCGCCAGTTTAGCCGCAGAACGAATTGATGCTGCGGAATTGGAGGAAATGGATAGACAACTTTTGCTCACGGGTGAATATAGCAAGAAGATGGATATGCCAAAAGTGGTTGCCTGCGACTCCGTATTCCACGATGTGCTTTACCGTGCCGCCCGCAATGAAAGATTGGTCAGCATCATCAACAATTTGCGTGACCAACTGACTAATATCCGTGGCCGCTCCATGTCCCAGCCGGGGCGTTTGCAAGATATGCTGAAAGAACACCGGGCTTTGTTAGATGCCATTGCCAGCCGTGACCCTGAAGCGGCCGCCAATGCTGCCCGTATTCATATTGAAAATGCAGAAAAAACTTTGATGGAAAGTTTGAACAAAAAATAAGCGAGGTCTGTTATGGAGAAAATGAAAAGAATTGAACGGGTGATTGCTATGACTAAAATTTTCATAGACCATCCCCATCATCTTTTTCCTTATAAATATTTTTGTGACCGTTTTAATGTGGCAAAATCCACTCTCAGCGAGGATGTTAGTGCCATTAAGTTCAGTATGGAAAATTTTGGTATGGGGCATTTGGAAACCATGCCCGGTGCTAATGGCGGCGTGTGGTTTGTGCCTGACAGCACAGACCAGGAAGACCAAGATTTTCTCTTGGATGTGGCAAAACAATTAAGCAACCCCGATAGAATTTTACCCGGCAACTTAATCTATATGACGGACTTACTCTGCGACCCGCAGATAGTATCCCGCTTGGGCGAAATCTTTATGAAGAAACTTCATTACTTAAAGCCGGACTGCATTATGACTGTAGAAACCAGGGGTATTCCTCTTGCCCTTTTGGTAGCACGGGCTTTTAATGTTCCCTTGGTAATGGCAAGGCACGGCTCTTTCGTTACCGAAGGCAGTTCTGTAAGTATCAACTATGTCAGCGGTTCTGCCAAGACCATTCAAACTATGGCAATGCCCAAACGGGCTTTACATCCCAAAGAGAATGTACTCATTATTGACGATTTGATGAAGGGCGGTGGCACGGCTCACGGCTTGGTAAAATTAGCAGAAGAATTGGGAGCAAATGTCGTTGGCAAGGCCTTCTTAATTGAAGCAGTGGAACCGACAAAAAAAATAATCTCCAATTACACCGCCTTATTGCGGCTCTATAAAATTGATGAAATAAATAACAAGATTGATATTAGACCGATTTAAGGTGTCGGGTTGCAGGGAAGTCAGCATAGTGCGAACTTTCCAAATATAGTCACAGGAACTTTTTACCACAATTTTTCGTTTTTCATTTTTAATTTTTAATTCAGAAAGGTCGTTGAATATGGACACAATAGCCATTATCCTTGCAGCGGGCAAGGGTACAAGAATGAAATCAACCCTGCCAAAAGTTCTGCACAAAGTTGGTGGAAAACCAATGGTTGAGCATGTAGTACGTGCTGCTAAAACTGCTGGCATGGAACGGCAGATTGTTATTATTGGACACGGAGCGGAAGCAGTCCGCCAAGAGATTGGTGAGAGTGTGGAATTTGCAGTTCAAGAACCGCAATTAGGCACAGGACATGCTGTAATGCAGGCAGAGAACGCTCTTGCCAATTTTCATGGTACTGCCATGATTTTATGTGGCGACACACCGCTTTTGGACAGTAACGAATTAAAGAAATTTTACGAAAGGCACAAGCAGTCAGGAGCCAGTGCCAGCGTATTGACCACAATCTTGGATAATCCCTTTGGTTATGGCAGAATTATTCGGGACGGCAAGGGAGATGTGCTGGGTATCGTGGAAGAAAAAGATGCTACAGAAGTGCAGAAAAATCTTCACGAAATCAACACCGGCATTTATTGCTTGGAATGTCCGGATTTATTTTTGATTTTGAAACGCTTGAGCAACAACAATGCTCAAGGTGAATACTACCTTACAGATGTTATTGCCAAACTGAAGGAAATGGGCAAAAAGGTTGGCGCCATAGTTACAGAAGACCACGATATGGTAATCGGTATCAACAGCCGCCGCCAATTGGCAGAAGCAGAAAATGTCTTGCGTCAGCGTATTCTCAATAAATGGATGGACGAGGGCGTAACCATTATGGACCCGGCAAGCACCTTTATTGAAGCGGATGTAGAAATAGCATCCGATACGGTAATCCGTCCTTTCACTTGGTTGGAAGGCAAAACCAAAATTGCTAAAAATTGCGAAATTGGTCCCAACGCCCGCCTTACCAATGTAAAGGTTGGAGAAAGCACCCATTTGCAATTTATCTATGCCCATGATTGCCAAGTTGGTGATGAAGTTACCGCAGGCCCTTTCGTACATTTGCGACCTGATACGGTGATCAAAAATAAAGTAAAAATTGGTAACTTTATTGAAGTGAAAAACAGTACAATTGACGAGGGCAGCAAATTGCCCCATTTAAGTTATATTGGCGATACCGATATGGGTTGCAATGTAAATGTGGGTTGCGGTTCCATTATGGTGAACTATGACGGCAAGAAAAAACACCGCACCAAGATTGGCAACAAGGTCTTTATCGGTTGCAACAGCAATCTGGTAGCACCGGTAACACTTGGGGATGAATCCTTTATTGCCGCCGGTTCCACCATTACGAAGGATGTTCCGGAAGGAGCATTGGCAATCACACGGGAAAAACAAAAAATAATTGATAATTGGGCAAAAAAATATTTTCAAGATTGAAATTAATGTAGATAAATATTATAAGTTGTTATATAATATAAAAATAAAATAAATTTTTTGGAGGGAACAAAAAATGTTAAACGACAAAGAAAGATTTGCACTCTTTTCTGGCAATGCCAACAGACCTTTGGCTGAAGAAATTGCTTCCTATTTGGGATGCAAATTGGGAGATGCCACAGTGAACCGTTTTAACAACGGGGAAATTCAGGTTATGATTAATGAATCTGTGCGTGGCAAGGATGTCTTCGTAGTGCAACCAACCTGTGGACCATCCGTTAATGACAATGTAATGGAACTTTTGATTATGGCGGATGCTTTCAAACGTTCCAGCGCCAACAAGATTGTTGCCATTGTGCCTTTTTACGGTTATGCCCGTCAAGACCGCAAATCTCGTGGTCGTGAACCAATTACTGCAAAACTAATGGCTGACTTGTTAAGTATCAGCGGCATTACCCGTGTAGTAACCGTGGACTTACACGCAGCACAAATTCAAGGATTTTTTGATGTTCCCTTTGACCATATGCCCGGCAGTCCCACTTTGGCAAACTATATCAAAACCAAAAAGTTACCTAATATGGTAGTTGTTTCCCCCGACTTGGGCGGTGTGGGCAGAGCCAGAGTTTTTGCAGAACGTTTGGATGCTCCCTTAGCAATTATTGATAAACGCCGTCCTCAACCAGGCGTGGCTGAAGTTATGAATATTATCGGTGATATTAAAGGCAAAACCACCGTCTTAATTGATGATATGGTAGATACAGCCGGTTCCTTGTGTGAAGCAGCACGGGTGTTGAAAGAATTGGGTTCTAAAGCAGTTTATGCCTGCTGCACCCACCCTGTGCTTACTGACCCCGCTGTAAGCCGTATTAAAGAAAGTGAAATTGAGGAATTGGTTGTCACCAATACCATTCCCATTCCTTCCCACAAGATGTGCGATAAGATTAAAGTATTGACCATTGCCCCAGTTTTGGCAGAAACCATTAGGGCAATTTACAATGACGGCAGCGTCAGTGCTCTTTTCCGTTCTATTACAAAAAAATGAAAAAGCCCCTTCTTGAGGCATTAAAAAAATATTTGCAGCAAGAGGTTTATCCCCTGCACAGTCCCGGTCATAAGGGTGGTAGGGGTTTTGACGAGGATTTATTGTTTTTATTAAACAATAGTGCCGCCATTGATATAAAAGATTTGAACGGCGCCGGCAACCCTCAACCCTGTCTTGTGGAAGCACAAAAATTAGCGTCAAAACTTTATGGTAGCGACGCTTGTTTTTGGTGTGTGAATGGATCCACCCAAGCAGTTCAGACCTTGATTTTAGGTACATTACGTCCCGGCGAAAAACTTTTGATACAACGGAACAGTCATATTAGCGTGTTCAATGGTGCATTTTTAGCAAGGGTAGAAATGACCTACCTCACACCTGAGTTTAACAAAGATTTCGGCATTTGTACCCAATTAAAACCGGAAGTCATTGACCAAGCATTGACCCAGGACAAAGAAATTAAGGCAGTGCTGATTACTTCCCCAAATTGCTACGGAATCACCGCTGATACATCGGAAATCGCAACTGTGTGTCACAAACACCATGTACCGCTTTTAGTTGACAGCACCCATGGTGCTCACTTCGGTTTCAGCGAACAATTGCCGAAATCCGCATTGCGTTGTGGCGCTGACGGAGTAGTGCTTGGCACACATAAAACTTTAAATGCTTTAACCCAATGCAGTATGTTGCATATCAAAGGCAAACTTTTAGATGCCAAACGCATCAGCGATGCTCTTAATGTTTTGGCAACCGCTGAACCCAATTACTTGCTTTTGGCATCATTGGACCATGCTCGTGCTCAAATGGAAACGCAGGGCGAGCGACTAATAAATACTGCCTGTGATTTGGCTGCTAAATTACGGGAAGCCGTAAAAATTTCCGGCTTGCGGATTTTAACTTCCGAAGATATACCTGGTTTCCAGCTGGACAAAACCAAAATTTTAATTAACACAACAAAAAGCAAACTTAACGGCATAGAATTAGCGGCAGAACTACGCAAAAACCGTATTGCCGTAGAAATGGCGGATACTAATAATATTTTGCTCCTTGCCACTGGCGGCGATAACGACACTGACTTTTATGATATGTTAATGCGTTTACGCAAAGTTCTGACCAGTGTCAAGGTACAAAGCAAAATTTTTGAGCCAAAAGAACAAACAAACGGCAAACCGCCAAAAGCAAAAAAAGCGATGGATTATTTTGAAGCATTTGATACCCAACAAGAGCAGGTTCCTTTGCAAAAGAGTGAAGGGCGTATTGCAACAGAACCTATTATTTTTTCTTCGCACGGGGTTCCTGTACTCTTGCCCGGAGAAATTATTTCCCAAGAAATATTGAACTATATTCAAAAAGAAATGCAGTTGGGCAGAATTATTAAGGGCCAGAAAGATAATAATTTAGAAAAAATTTGGGTAGTTAAACAATGACAGGAAAATTTATTACTTTTGAAGGTATAGATGGTGTGGGCAAAACCACCCAAATAAAATTAGTGGCGCAACACCTGACCGAATCAGGACAACAAGTTGTTATTACCAGAGAGCCAGGCGGTACTGCCATTGCGGAAAAAGTGCGGAGCATTGTGCTTGACCCCACTTTGCAACTTTCTGTCCGTACGGAAGCATTGCTCTTTATGGCAAGCCGCTCAGAACATGTGGAGCAAATCATTAAGCCCGCTCTACTTGCCGGCAAAACTGTACTTTGCGACCGGTTCTGCGATTCCACCTTTGTTTATCAAGGGCTGACGCATGGATTAAAAGTGGAAGATTTGGCTGACTTAAAAGCATTGAATTTGCAAGCAACCGGCGGGATTCTGCCAGATTTAACCATTGTCTTGGATGCTGACCCCGAACAATTATTGCAACGCCGTAATGAACGTGGCATTGCTGACAGATTTGAGAATAAGGGCTTGGCATTTCAAGAAAATTTACGGCAAGGATTTTTGGCCTTAGCCGCCGCCGAACCGGAGCGGATTAAAGTTGTAAATGCCCTGGGAAGCGTTGAGGAAGTAAGCGAGAAGATTCTGTCAATTATAATTCGTAATGTGTAACCTAATTAAGAATGCAGAATTAAGAATGAATGTGAAATGTTCCTGTGATTATATTTAGATTTTAGGAAAGTTGGTATAGTGCGAACTCTTGCCCTCTTTGCAAAGAGGGTGGCTTGCCTAAAGGAATATAGATGGGCAAGACGGGTGATTTTTTATTTTAATCACTGGAACATCTTTCCGTAATTTTTAATTTTTAACTTATAACTTTTAATTTCTGAAACTATGTGGGAAAACATCTTGGGTAATCAACAACATAAAAAATTTTTGGAACGCTACTTAACTAGCGATAATCATCCCCATGCATTGCTTTTTGTGGGAAGTTCCGGTCTGGGCAAACAACTTTTGGCAATGGAATTTGCCCAATCTCTGCTCTGCCATAATCTAAAAGGACATGACAACTGTCAAAGTTGCAAACAATTTAATGTCGGTGCCCATCCTGATTTTGTTAAAATCGGACTTTTGGAAGATAAAAAACAAATCCTGATTGAACAAATACGGGATTTGATTGCAGGGGGTGCCTTTGCCCCCACTCTTGGTAAAAACAAAGTTATTCTCATTGAGGACGCGGATTTGATGGGTATTCCGGCGCAAAACGCCATTTTGAAACTATTGGAAGAACCACCCCTCTCCTGGACAATTATTCTCATTGCCAGCCAGGAAGAAAAACTTTTACCTACCATTCTTTCCCGGGTGGTAACCCTGCGGTTCAAACCCATTAACAACGAGGAAATTGAAACCGCTTTCTTGAAAGAAATTAAAGACGAGGAACATGCCAAAATCTATGCCCATCTGGCAGACGGCAGTATCGGTGCAGCTCTTGCCCTGTTTGAAAATGATGCTCTGGATATCCGCAAGGAACTGCTGAATTTGCTAATGATGTTCCCCACCAAGTTTCCCTTGAACTTGGCCTATATGACATCCCTTGATGTACATGAGCGGTATAAAAAAGACCGGCCCGGATTTTTTATGTGGCTTGCACTTTTACAAAATCTCTTACGGGATGCCCTCATGTTAAAAATGGGGAATAAAGATTTATATAACGAAGATTTGCAATTTGAACTGAACAAAATTGGTGCCAACACCACCCAGCAAGGACTGGAAGATGCCCTGCTGGCAACGGAAAGAGTCAATCAAGATTTGACCGGTAATCTTGGCATCAAACGGGCAGTTGAAGAATTGCTTTTAGATATCAATACCAGTATGAAGAGGAGATAAAAATGCCAATTGTTGTAGGAGTAAGATTTAAGAAAAACTGTAAGATTTACAATTTTGACCCCTTGGACACCGCTGTTACCAAGGGCGAAGGGGTAATTGTGGAAACTATAAGGGGAATGGAATATGGCACCGTAGTCATCGGCCCCAGGGAAATTTCTGAGGATAAATTAGTCAGTCCTTTGAAACCCATTCTCCGCAAAGCCACAGAAGCCGACACTTTGCAAGTCAAAGAAAATGAAGTTCGTGAAAAAGAGGCCTTTCATATCTGTGAACGGAAAATTCAAAATCATGGTCTGCCAATGAATTTGGTAGATGTAGAATTCACCTTTGATGTGGGTAAAATAATTTTCTATTTTACCGCTGACGGCAGGGTGGATTTCCGTGAACTGGTAAAAGACCTTGCCAGCGTATTCCGCACCCGCATTGAACTGCGGCAGATTGGCGTTAGGGATGAAGCAAAAATGTTGGGCGGTATCGGCTATTGCGGCAGACCTATTTGCTGTGCCACTTTCTTGGGAGATTTTGCTCCTGTGTCTATTCGTATGGCGAAGAATCAAGGACTCAGTTTGAACCCCACCAAAATTTCCGGCATCTGCGGCAGATTAATGTGCTGTTTGGATTACGAAGACCAGAACTATACAGATACTGGCGACAATCAAAAAGACCAAATTATATTACCCAAAATCGGTTCCATTGTTGCCACCAGTTTAGGAGAGGGCAGGGTTATGGGCATTAACCGCCAGGACAAAACTGTACAGGTACAGTTAGCCCCTAATAATGTAGTCAATGTGGCCTGGAACGAAGTATTTGAGCCGGAGGATTTAGGCAATGCCTAAACGGCTGGACTACATTCCCGGTTGTTTGTATAAAATTTGGCAGAATGCCGAAGAATTTTCCTTCACTACAGATGCGGTGCTTTTGGGTAATTTTCCTCACATTGTCAACAATGCCAAAGTATTGGACTTGGGATGTGGCACGGGTGCCATCGGTATGCTTTGTCAATATCGTGGAGCAGCACAAGTAACCGCTTTGGATATCAACGCTGAAGTTTTGACACTTTTACAAGAGAGCGTCAAAGACAACAATCTGCAAGACAAATTTACGGTTCTGCAAGGCGATGTACGAAACTACAAAGATTATTTTGCCAATGAAAGTTTTGATTTAGTGGTGGCAAATCCGCCTTACAGAAACAGCGGTGCCACAAGGATTATCGGCAAAAATGCCTGTCACGAAGAAACTGCTAATTTAGAAGCTTTTTTTAAGGCAGCGGCCTATGCCGTAAAATATCGTGGCAGATTTGCGTTGGTACAACTGCCGGACAGATTTGTGGAAGCCATGAATTTAGCAGCAAAATATGGTTTGCAACCAAAACGCCTGCAATGGGTACACAGCGCAGCAGATAAACCGGCTTGGATATTTTTATTAGAAATGCAAAAAGGTGGCAGTTATGGTTTGGAAGTATTGCCGCCACACATAGGAAGGGGTGTAAGTTATGAAAACAGTGGAAATTAAAGGAATGCATTGCCAACATTGTGTGGCAGCAGTTAAAGGAGCATTGGAGAAACTGGGCTTGCAAAAAGTGGAAGTCAATTTGGAGAAAAACAATGCGGTGATTGGGGATGACAAAGTTGACACAACCGCAATTAAAACTGCCATTGAGGACTTAGGATTTGATGTGGTAGGAATTGAGTAGGTTTCAGGTTTCAAGAGAACAAATATGGTAGAATGTGCCTATGATTAAAAAAAGCAGGAAAATTATCTAATTTTCCTGCTTTTTTTAATGGAAAATTAGATAATTTTCCACCTTAGCAATCAGTGACAAATTCTAAAAATATTTTTGAAAAACAACCTGCGATTTGACGATTTTTTTCATCTTGTATATATAGGAGTTTTAATTAAGAGATAAAATCTTAAAGCGAACTTTCCTGCTCTAATCACAGGAACTCTTTACCATCATTCTTAATTCCTAATTCATAATTCTTAATTAGATTACTCATTGTTTTTCAGCAATCTCAAAAACTCTGCTTCGTCAATAACCTTTACTCCCAACTCTTGTGCTTTGGTTAATTTGCTTCCTGCTTCGGCTCCGGCGATAACATAATCGGTTTTCTTGGAAACTGAGCCGGAACATTTTGCTCCCACATCCATTGCCATCTGCTGTGCTTCACTCCTGCCCAATGTCGGCATTGTGCCTGTAAAGACCAATGTTTTACCAAAGAAGGGATGGTTGCTGTCCGTCTGCCTTTGCACATATTCCATATTCACCCCTGCGAACTTCAACCGTTCCAACATATCTAAATTACTGGGGCTGGCAAACCAGCCAACAATGGACTCCGCAATAGTCGCTCCAATATCTTCTATTTCCGCCAGTTCCTCCACTGTGGTCTGTGCCAATTTATCTATAGAACCGTAATGTACTGCTAAAAGATGAGCACCCCTTGCCCCCACATGACGAATGCCCAAAGCAAAGAGCAATTTATCCAATTCATTCTGTTTGGAATTTTGGATGGCAGCAATCAGGTTATCCGCCGACTTTGCCCCCATCCTGTCCAACTCTAAAATATCTTCACGGGTCAATGTATAAAGGTCAGCCGCATCGTGAATTTTACCGCTGTCAAGCAACTGGTTCAATACAGCCGGGCCGCATCCGTCAATATTCATGGCATCCCTGCTGGCAAAGTGAATTAACCCCTCCCTGCCCAATGCCGGACAATGAGGATTAGTGCAACGAATGGCCGCTTCCGTACCTTGACGTTCCGCTTTCCAGCCACATTCCGGGCAAACATCGGGAATGACCACTTCCTTTTCCGAGCCATCACGCTTGTCCGTCACCACCCGCAACACTTCGGGAATAATCTCCGCCGCCTTATTGATAATAACCCTGTCCCCAATACGAATGTCCTTCGCCTTAATAAAATCTTCATTATGCAAAGTGGCACGGCTTACCGTACTACCACTTAATTTAACCGGTGTAAGTACCGCCGTTGGCGTCAGTACTCCCGTCCTGCCCACGCTCCACTCAATATTCTCCAAAGTGGTTTCTGCCTGCTCCGGTGGATATTTGAAGGCAATGGCCCAACGTGGATCTTTGCCCGTTGCGCCCAAAATTTTCTGCTCATACACCGCATTTAATTTCAGCACCGCTCCGTCCGTATCATAGGGCAAGTCCTGCCTTTTTTGATTGAAGTCATCAATAAACTTAATGGCACCTTCAATGTCGTTCACCAAAGTAATATCGGCGCAGGTCTGAAAACCGTAATGCCACAAAAGTTCTATATTTTCCCATTGGGTTTGTGTTGTGCCGTCAGCAATCAAATAAGCAAAAAAACTCAGTTGCCGTGCCGCTGTTACCTTTGGGTCAAGTTGACGCAGAGAACCGGCCGCCGCATTGCGGGGATTGGCAAACTCACTTTCTCCCAGTTCCGCCCTCCGTTCATTTAACAATGCAAAGGCCTTACGGGGCATATATACTTCGCCCCGGACATCTAACAAGGCAGGCGGTTTTTCCCCCTCTGCTAATTTTAATTTCAAAGGTACTGCACGAATAGTACGTACATTGGCAGTTACATTTTCTCCTGTAACTCCGTCTCCCCGTGTAGCCGCCTGAACAAGCACACCATCTTTGTAAATCAAAGAGCAAGCCAACCCGTCAATCTTTGGCTCCATTACATATTCTATTTTGCTTCCCTGTGGTAAGCCCTCTTTCACACGGGCATCAAAGGCACGTAACTCATCCGCACTAAAAGCATTGCTCAAACTCAACAAAGGTTTAAGATGTTTAACTTCTGTGAACTGGGGGTCAGCATAACCGCCCACACGCTGGGTAGGACTGTCATTTGGCACCGCATCTGGGTATGCCGCCTCAATTTCACGCAGGCGGATATTCAGTCGGTCATACTCTGCATCCGTAATCTCCGGAGCATCCAAAACATAATATAAATATTCGTGATGTCTGATTTCCTGGCGGAGTTTTTCTGCTTCCTTCAGCAACTCCGTTCTCTCGTCTGCAAATAAATCCATTTTACACCTTTGTCACTTTGGCATATTTTGTCAAAAGCACTTTCTCTGTGCCACTAAAATCAATGGTCAGTTCCTGGCAATCTGCCTGTTCATTCACATTGGTAACTACACCGTTACCGAATTTTACATGACTAACTTTATCTCCAACACTGAAAGTATCCTTAGTTGCATTGCCGTCAGCCGGAGTAAAGCCAGTCATTACCTTCCTTGCCCAGTCGGGTACATTTTCTATCTTCGGCGTAGCCGGTTCCACATGGGTAATAACTTCATTCTTCCGTCTGCCTCTGTGGTACCCGTCCGTTTTAGGCACTTCCCTGTCCGGCACCTCTGTCCTGACCTTGGTTGACTTACGCAATTCCTGTATCAGTTTTGGCGGTACTTCACCTAAAAATTTAGAGGGTAAATAATTTTGTGTTCTGCCATAGAGCAGGCGCTCCCTGGCATTGCACAAATACAAAAGTTCCTGCGCCCTGGTCATACCTACATAGCAAAGCCGGCGTTCTTCTTCCAGTTCCGCCGCATTATGCACTGTACTGCCAACCGGGAAGGTGCCTTCTTCCATGCCCACCATGAACACCACTTTGAATTCCAAACTCTTGGCACTGTGCAAAGTCATTAAAGTTACCGCATCTTCATTGATGACTGCCTCATCAATATCACTGACCAAAGCAATATGTTCAAGGAAATTACTCAAAGTATTTTCCTCTCCACTCTTGGCAAAATCTTCCGCAACGCTCAAAAATTCCTTTAAGTTATCCGCACGGGACATATCCTGAAAATCCATACTGTTTTCCAGTTCTTCCAGCATACCGGTTTTCTCTAAAATCTTATCCGTCAAAGCACGAATGGTAAGATTGCCAATGTCACCTATTAACTCAAACAGCAATTCAGCAAACTCATCTAATTTTTTTACGGTGCCCGGACTGATATCCGGTATGGCAGACGGATTTGTCAACACATCAAACAGGTGCATATCATTTTTGCGGGCATAGGCGTCCAATTTATTCAGAGTAGTTTCCCCAATACCCCGTTTGGGAACATTGATAATTCTTAACAAATTCAACGAATCATAAGGATTGGCGAGCACTTTCAAATAAGCCAAAACATCTTTAATTTCTTTGCGCTCATAGAACTGGGTACCGCCTACAATCACATAGGGCATTCCCCGTTTAATCAGCATTTCTTCCAGTACACGGCTTTGGGCATTGGCACGGTAAAGAATTGCCATATCCCCAGGATTATAACCTTTTTCACTCAACAGCCGTATTTGTTCCGTCACAAAATAGGCCTCGTCCAAAGCATTGTCCGCTTCGTAATGATATATTAAAGAACCCTTTTCATTATTGGTCCAAAGGTTCTTGGGTTTCCGCTCCACATTGTTGACTATAACCGCATTCGCCGCATCAAGTATATTTTGGGTACTGCGGTAATTCTGCTCCAGTTTTACAATTTGCGCATTGGGATAGTCCTTTTCAAAGTCCAGAATATTTCTGATATCCGCTCCCCGCCAGCCATAAATTGACTGGTCCGCATCACCCACCACACAAATATTCTGGTCTTCGCCCACCATCAATTTTGCCAACAAATATTGCACCCGGTTTGTATCCTGATATTCGTCAATCAAAATATAACGGAAACGCTCCTGGTATTTTCGCCGCACTTCCTCATTTTCTGTCAAAAGATTTACTGTTACCAACAGCAAATCATCAAAATCCATAGCATTATTTTTCTTCAAACGTTTTTGGTATTCCGCATAGATTTCCGTAATTTCAAACTGATAATAATTGTTGTCATCCTGTGCCAAAGAAGCAAATTCTTCCGGTGAGAGCATGGCATTCTTAGCATAGTCAATCATGGTCAGCACCGCATTGGGCGGATATTTTTTTTCGTCAAGACCTAAATCTTTGACAATGTGTTTGATAAGATTTCTTTGATCTGCCGTTTCATAAATAGCAAAATTTTTATTGTAATCACGCAAATATTCCGCTTCCTTATGCAAAAGTTGTGCGCAAAAAGAATGAAAGGTTCTCAGTTCCACTTCTTCAGCATTAATGCCGGACATACTGTCAACACGCTCCCGCATTTCCCGTGCTGCTTTGTTGGTAAAGGTAATCGCCAAAATACGCCAGGGTTCTACACCCTGGTTTAACAGATATGCCACCCGGCAGGTAAGCACACGGGTCTTACCGCTGCCGGCACCTGCTATAATAAGCATGGGGCCTTCTGTGGCTCGTACTGCCGCCGCTTGCTGTGGATTCAGTTGCTTAAAAATTGCTGCATTCCTCATATTAAGTATTATACCACATCTTGCTCCACATTGCCTATGTAGGATAGCTAATTTTATGATATAATATTTGTTAGATTTGTTAAGGAATAGCAAATGAATACAAATGATAATTTAGCCAAACTTTGGCGGGCCATTATTGAATTTGATATGTTACAACCTGAAGACAGAATTTTAATCGGCTTCAGCGGTGGCAAGGACAGTATGTTTTTAGTAGCGCAATTAGCAGAATTACAAAAGCATGCCCCCTTTCATTTTGATTTAGCCTGTATCACTGTGAACACCATGTTTGTATCAGAGTTCCCAACAGAACGCTACCAAAGTTTTTGCCAGCAATATGGTTTAGAATGGTACAGCGAAGACATCAATGTTCCCAAATTGCAAAAAGACAATTCCCCCTGCTATTCCTGTGCCTATTTCCGCAGGGCGGTCATCAACAGACGGGCGAAAGAACTTGGTTTCAACAAAGTGGCATTGGCACACCATCACGACGATGCTGTGGAAACTTTTTTTATGAATATTCTCACCAGCGGCCAGTTAAAAACTTTTCGGCCTGTTACGGAATTGAGCCGTAGCAGTATCACTGTGCTACGTCCTTTAATCTATTACCGGGAAAAGGAAATTATTGAGCAGACGGATAAATTACATTTTCAACCGATTAAAAATCCCTGCCCCTATGACGGCAATACCACCCGGCAGGAGATAAAAAAACAAATTTCAGACCTAAGCATAAAGTACCCGGAATTATATGAACATTTGGCGGCAGCCATGCGACAACAGGATGGTATGGAACTATGGCCGGCAAAAATTGAGAAACAAAAAATTATTGATAAATTTCACTCATTTTGGAAGGATAAAAAATGAAAATATTTTGCATCGGTGATTTACATTTGAGCGGTGAGCCCATGAAAAAGCCCATGGATATTTTTGGCGAACAATGGACTAATCACCCGGAAAGAATAAAAGAAAATTGGCTGGCAACTGTGACGGAAAATGATTTGGTACTTTTGGCCGGTGACACCAGTTGGGGCATGAACTTGCAAGAGGCAGACGAAGATTTACAATGGATTATGACGCTCCCCGGCAGAAAAATTTTAGTGCGGGGAAACCATGATTACTGGTGGACTTCTGTAAGCAAGATGCGCAGTGCCTATCCAAAATTAGAATTTTTGCAAAATGATTGTGTACTTTTTGCTAAATTAGGTATCTGCGGTTGCAGAGGTTGGAAGGTGCCAAGTAATGAAGATTTTTCCACAGAGGATGAAAAAATCTACAAGCGCGAGGCAATTCGTATGAAATTAAGTTTGGATACTGCCATCAAACAAGGAGCGGAAGAAATCATTATGGTATTGCATTTCCCGCCCATTTTTAAAGCAGAGGATGAAAACGATTTTACAGAATTATTTAGGCAATATCCCATCAAACATGTGCTTTTCGGACATATTCACAGCGAAAATAGCATTACGATTTTTGAAGGAACGCGTAATGAAATAAATTTCAAGCTTTGTTCATCCAATACGCAAAATTTTACACCTGTGTTTATTCAAGAAATTTGAAAATAGACATGATAGAATGATGAATATTTGATATAATAAATGGGTTATGGAGAAAATCGTTTTAGACGAAAAGAACTTAATAGGTGTTGGATGTCATAAAAAATGTTATCGCCATCCTCTTGATTCTCAAAAATGTGTAGAGATTATTTATAATAAAGAAGGATTGAAAGACATTTCCCGGGAATTGCGTTACCGTCACTATATGACAGAGCATCCAAATTTTGATTACAGTATGTTGCCTGGGTATTACGGGGAAACTGAAACCAATTTAGGCAAGGGCTATGTTTATGAACTGATTGCCCAACCTGATGGCAGCCCCTGCCCAACTTTTCGTGACTATTTTCAGAATACTGAATTGCTCAAAAAAGAAGAAGAGCTGTTGATAAAACTAATGTGGCAACTGAAACAGGATATGCTGAAAAACGAAATCATCACCATGAACATCACGGAAGAAAATATTGCCGTGCAAACTACAACGAATGGCAAAAGAATCCGCCTTTTGAGTGACTTGGGCAGCAGTTTTTTCTTGCCGACGGACTATTGGTTCCGCAATGTGCGGCTGAATAGAATTAAACGTCATTGGGAAAAAATGTGTAATAAATTTATTGAACTCTTCCCTTCTCCAGAAGTGAAAGAATTCACAGAAAAAATCAGATAGGGAGACAGGCAAATGAATTTAGTTGCCATTTTGGCAGGGGGTGTAGGTGCCCGTATGGGTATTACCATTCCCAAACAATTTTTAGAATTTGCAGGACGTACCGTGTTAGAACACTCAGTACAGGCCTTTGAAAATCATCCCTCCGTCAACAAAATCCTCATCGTTATGAACAGCGATTATGTTGACGAGGCCAAAGCCATTATCCAACGGAACAACTGGCCCAAGGTCTGCGGTGTCATTATTGGCGGCAACAACCGTTATGACAGCAGTGCCGCCGCCATTGATTATTTCTTGGGTAATTCACCGGCGGACAAAATTCTGATTCACGATGCAGCCAGACCATTGGTAAACAACGAATTGATTACCCGGGTACTAAATGCTTTGGATAAATACGATGCAGTGAATGTGGGAATTAAACCCTCCAACACCATCGTAGGTATCAATGATAAGAACGAGATTATCAGTACCCCGGACAGGGCAAAACTTATTGAATGTCAAACTCCCCAAGGTTTCCGTTTGGGAGTTGTCAGCAAGGCCTACGAAATGGCTATGCAACAGGCGGACTTCGCCGCCACCGATGATTGCGGTGTCATAGCCAAAATGTTGCCGGATGTAAAAATCTTTGTGACCGAAGGGGACGAGAAAAACCAAAAACTCACCACTCCGGAGGACTTACCGGTGTTTGAATATTTCTTTAAGAGGAGATAAAACATGAGCAAACAGCAAAACAAATACAAAGGATATTTAGGCCCGGAGGATGTTACGGGTATTGGACAATACTTTGGCCTGGCCCGTCCTTTTAATTTAGACGACAAAATTACACGCTATACGCTTTTGTCCACAGTGCTGGCTTTCTGTGCCGAAGCATGTTGGAAACTTACCCAAAACGTTCCCGTTTATGATGCTTGTTTAGCGGGTATCAGCGTAGGTTTCAGTTTGCTTTTGAGTTTTATGTTAGGTATGGAACTGGATCCTGACAGAAAGATTGGCGGTATTATCGGCGGTATTTTAGCAACCGGCTGGGCATTTTGGCAAGGTGAACCGAACTTCATCGTTATGTTGCTTCTGATTTTCGTTCTGCGTATGTTGAACAGAAGCAGTGGGGACAAGCATAAACTTTTTGATAATGTTTTAATGTTACTCTGTGCCTGGTGGTTAGGTCAGGACGGGGGCTGGCTCTACCCCATGATGTTGGCTGCGGCTTATATTATTGAAAGCCAACTGCATAACGGAGCATTCTATTCCCTCTATCTTGCCGCTTTTGCCCTTGGTGCCCTGTGGTTCAGCAACGGCATAACCAAAGAACCGGCTTTGCTTTCCATGCACTACATCATCATTTTGGCGGCCAGCATTATTTTATTTTTACCCATGTTGCGTATGAGTTTATTGGTAGAAACCAAAGGCGACAGGAGTATCCGCCGTTTGGATGGTCAACGGCTTCGTGCCAGTAATTTATTTTTCATTGTCAGCATATTTTTCATTACCTTCTTTCAAGGCAATGCTCAAGGACAAAATCTTGCTCCGGCCATTTTCACGGCAGCCGGAGTGGGAATATATTTAGTGTATGATTTGGGGAGAAAGAGAAAAAATTAAGAATTATGAATTGATTTTAAGGAGGAAAATTATGAACAGGAAAATTAAATTCACAACCAATATGGGAGAATTTGTGGCTGAAATGTTTGAAGACAAAGCGCCCAATACTACCAAAAATTTCATTGATTTGGTAGAAAAGAAATTTTATGACGGCATTATCTTCCACCGGGTAATTGACGGCTTTATGATTCAGGGCGGAGACCCAACAGGTACAGGTATGGGTGGTCCCGGCTACAAAATCAAAGATGAATTTGGCGAAGGTTTACGTCACGATGATGAGGGGATTCTCAGCATGGCTAACGCAGGTCCAAACACCGGCGGCAGCCAATTCTTTATTACTTTGGCTCCTACCCCTTGGTTGGATGGCCATCATGCCATCTTTGGCAAAATTGTTGAAGGCATGGACAGAGTCCGCCTTATCGGTGCTGTCCCCACAGATGCTATGGACAGACCCAAAGATGCTGTTATTATGGAAAAGGTGGAAGTAATTTAGGTTTCAGGTATCAGGTTACAGATAAAGTTTATGCAAAAATTTTTGTGTTTATTGGCAACAATATGTTTTCTTTGCTGGGGGACAAACGTGCAGGCACAACTAAAAGTTGTGGCTTCCATTTTTCCTATGGCAGAGTTTTGCCGTACAGTTGGCGGAGACTTAGTTCAAGTTAAACAAATGGTACCGGATGGTACAGAACCCCATGACTATGAACCTAGCCCTAAGGATTTGGCGGAAATCAACCAGGCACAAATTCTTGTCTATAATGGCTTAATTGAAACTTGGGTACAATCTGTTCTACAAACTTCCCCCAATCTTTATAGCGTGGAAGCAGGAAAAAGTTTATTTCTTATTGATGGCAAAACCGACCCCCATGTATGGATCAGTCCCAAACTGGCTATGCAACAGGTGACAAAAATCAGTAAGGCCTTCATTAAAGCAGACCCGGCTCATAAACAAGAATACACCGCTAACACTCAAAAATATTTAGCCGATTTGGCGCAACTGGACAAAGAATTTGCCCAACTGCAACATTTGAGTAACCGACATTTTTTTGCTACTAATCATTCCGCCTTCGCTCATTTGGCAAAGGACTACAACCTCACCATGTTGGCTGTAATGGGGTTGAGCCCGGAGGCAGAGCCAACTCCCGGCGACTTACAAAAAGTTATCCAAACAATTCAAAAAAATAATCTGCGTTATATCTTCTTTGAAACCCTGGCCAGTCCAAAATTAGCAGAATTGGTGGCACAAGAAACCGGAGCACAGGCAGCAGTACTTGACCCCATTGAAGGTGTAACCGCAGAACGCAAAGCAAGTTATTTAGATTTGCAAAAACAAAATCTTGCAGCGTTGCAAAAAGAATTTGCCCAATGAAAATTATTGAACTAAAAAATCTCAGCTTTGACTATGGTGATGGCTGGATTTTTCACAAACTGAATATTGAAATTGAAACGGGAGACTTTGTTGCAGTCATTGGGGCCAACGGTGCCGGCAAGTCCACCCTTTTAAAAATGCTCGCCAAAATTGTGGAGCCCACCTGTGGCACTATTGAATATTATGGCGAAGATATTTCTACTTTCAACCAATGGGACAAAATCGGCTATGTGCCTCAAAATCCTGGCAAAAATGCTCAAGATTTTCCCATTAGTGTGGAAGAAGTTGTCAGTATGGGGTTGTTGAAAACTAACCGCTTTCTGCAACGGCTAAACAATGAAGATAAAGAGCGCATCCAAGTGGTGCTTAATTTTTTTGACCTACAGAATATGCGAAAAAAACGCATGAATGAACTAAGTGGCGGTCAGCAGCAGAAAGTATTTTTGGCAAGAGCTATGGTAAAAAGGCCGGAAATACTTTTGCTGGACGAACCCAGTACTGCCATGGATACCAAAACTAAGGAAGCGCTTTACACATATTTACAACAAATAAATCAGCAGCAGGGCACTACTATTATTATGGTAAGTCATGATTTGGAATTAGCCTCCCACTCCGCCAAATCCGCTCTCTGTCTTGACCACGGCGTATGTTTCTGGGGTGATGTACACATGGCGTTAAAGCATCATCACCACCATGGTTATCTATATCGGTGAGGTAAAATTTTGGAAATGTTTGCAATGGCCTTCATGCAACGGGCCTGGTTAGCCGCCCTCATGATGGCAGTCGTCTGTCCTTTAATAGGTGCTTTTTTGGTTCTCCGCCGCCAGTCCCTGATTGGTGATGGCTTGGGGCATATTGCCTTTGCCGGCGTGGCAGCAGGTGCTTTATGGGATTTCAGTCCCGTGCTGAGTGCTATGGCTACCTGTGTGCTGGGTGCTTTGGCTATTGAAAAAGTACGGGGATTTTTGAAGGAAACCGCCGATATGGTTCTGGCTATTTTCTTTTATGCCGGCATGGGTATTGCAGTGGTCTTGGCAAGCATGAACCACAGCGGCAATTTTAATTTCAGCAGTATTCTCTTCGGCTCCCTTGTTACCGTAAGCACTATGGATTTATGGATTGTAGGTTGCCTTGGGCTTGCGGCCTGTGCCTTTGTTGTTATATATTATCGTCCTTTACAGTTCATAACCTATGATGAAGCAGGGGCAGCGGTGGCAGGCCTGCCTGTAACTACATTAAATTTTCTTTTGGCATTTTTAACCGCTTTGACCGTTGCCCTTTCCATGCGGATTGTGGGCTTACTCCTGGTAAGCGCTATGATGGTTATTCCTGTGGCAGCGGCTTTGCAGACCGCCAAAAGTTTTTCCCAAACCATCATTCTTGCCATCGGTTACAGCATTCTTAGTGTGGCAATCGGCTTAATCATCTCCTTCTATGGTAATTTAGCCCCCGGAGGTACCATTGTTTTGGTGGCAACTCTTGTGTTTATTATCTCACTTTTCTTCAAAACCCAACCCATGCATATTCACAACGAACAGCACGAGGATTGCGATGAATGTGCACATCAAGGTCAAGTTGACGAGTGTGGACATATCCATCACGAACACGAAACATACCAGAGATAAATTAGGAATTAGAAATTAAGAATCAAGAATGACGGTAGAATGTTCCTGTGATTATATGATCGGTAATTTTGCGAAGCAAAATTGTCCATAATTACTCATTATTAATTGCTAATTACTAATTAAAAAAGGAGCATCCATGTTAGTTGATTTACATTTACACACCTTTGCATCGGACGGAACTTGGGGGCCGGAGGAACTTGTAGCCGCTGCCCTGAAAGCCAATGTGGGCATGGTGGCAGTTACGGACCACGATAATATTGATAATGTAGCGCCTACACAAAAACTTGCTAAAGAAGCCGGACTAAAATTTATTCCCGGTGTAGAAATCTGTGCCACCAAAGGTGAAGCCCAGTTTCACATTTTAGGTTATGGTATTGATTTAAGTAATAAACACCTGTGGGATTTGATTCACTATAACGAACTGATTTTCTTAAAACAGGACGAGTACGGCATTAAGCTATTGGAAGATGCCGGTTGGCCCGTAAGTTTGAAAGAGTTTGAAAGATATGTATATAACCGCCGCAGAGGGGGATTCCCCGCTTTGAACTATCTCATTGATTTGGGACTCTGTCGGGATGTGGACGACTTTTTCAGCAGAATTTTCCGTAAAACTGTTCCCTGGGAATACCCGATTTTTACCAGTGTCAGCAATGTAATAGATGTTATTCACGAAGCAGGAGGCATTGCCATTTGCGCCCATGCCGCCAGCGGCTTTCACGGGCCGGGAGTGCATGACAATTTAAACATTCTGGCAGATGAAAAATTAGACGGATTTGAATGTTATCACAGCGGACACAGTGCGGAAGGAACAGAAATTCTGCTGGAACATTGTCATAAACATGGGTTATATATTTCCGCAGGCAGTGACTGCCATGGAGATTTTGTTAAAACCCGCCACATTGGCGTTCCCAAAGTTGACGAAAGTCAAATCTATTTACCAAAATTCTGAAATAAAAAAGTCCGCTTAGGTGAACTGGTAAAATAAAAGTAGACACTCAAAAAAGTGCCTACTTTTATTTTGCTA
>JAUNOC010000003.1 GCA_030531205.1 Phascolarctobacterium sp. | reverse complement strand
TTATCCTAATTCCTTTATCCTAATCTTACTATAATCACGCATTACGAATTACGCATTATATTCATACCCCTCATAATAATATGACTGCTCAATACCTTTAAAAATTACTTCCCTGTCCTCCACCCTGTCCGTCAAATTATTTTGCAACAAGGTACGAATTTCCAAATCATTAACAGGGCTGCGTTCCATTGCCTGTAAATACTTTTCTTTAGAAATTTTGCTCCAGTTCACAACTTTTCCCAGTCGCTTTTTCAAAATTATATCCAACCAAATTCTGGCACTTCTGCCATTCCCTTCCATAAAAGGGTGTGCCACATTAATTTCCACATATTTGGCAACAATTTGTTCCAATGTATCTTCGGGCATTTTCTCTATACTGTCCAGTGCCGCCTGTAAATACAATGTGTTGGCAAAGCGGAAATTACCTTTAGAAATATTTTTTGTTCTTATTTTTCCCGCAAAGTCATACAAACCATCAAACAAATATTTATGAATTGCCTGTAAGCCCTGTACCGTGCCTACGGCAATTTTATTTATATCCCCAGTTTCATATAACCGTCTGGCATTTTCCAAACTTTTTGCATCAATTTGATTGGTATTTATTTTCACTTTGTGTCTTTTCCTTCAATCGAAGTTCCCCCACGCCACATTCACACTATGCCAACTTTCCTGCTATAATCACAGGAACTCTTTACCATAATTACTAATTACTCATTACTCATTACTGATTCCCCTAATACCCTCTTACCTTCAAATCCTTCGCCAATGTCAACTTTTCAATTCTATCCTTTGTCCACAGCATATTTTCCCAATAAAAATTGTTTTCCTTATGCTTTTTGAAAATACGTGTCGGCTTTATGGTGTTGTCATAAATATGGCAAATGTCGCATACTTCCAAAAGTTTCGGTATCAGTTTTACACCCCGTTTGTACCTGGCAATAATTTTATTTTGCGGAACACTGTGGCCCCCGTTCGCCACCCTGGACTGCACCCGCAGTACATTCACTCTTGGGTCAACTGTCAAAACATAGACACACCTGATGAAATATCCCTTTTCTTTGGCGTATTGCAAAAGTTTCAAATTTCTGTCCGTGCTTAAAACCGTCTCAAAAGTAAAACTCTCGCCCTTCTCAATGCATTGCCTTCTCAATTCATCCGCCTTAACTGCCGCTTCCATATTGGTACAATTGAGTGCTTTTTGAATTTCATCCGCATTGATATAGGGCGGGATTATATTGGCTAATTGAGTTACCATGGTCTTGCCGCTGCCGTTGGGACCGGCAAACACAATAATTTCAGGCCTCTTTACTAACATATTCCCTGCTCCCGTCCGGATACTCCAAATATGGTTCACGCCTTTCCAAATCATATTTGGCAATGGGAACTCCCTTGGCCTTTTTTATCTCAATAGCAATCCGCAATGCCTCTTGAAAGCGTTTGTCCATTTCTTCATCACTTAATTCAACTGGATTATTCAATTCTTTCTCCATTGCATTGCCTCCTTCTTGCTTATTTAGATTTTTCATCCACCCATTCGGTGGCCTGTACCTCTGATTCGTCATTCATCAGCATCAACTCGCTGATAATTATATTTTTGGCTGTGTGGAGCAAGCGCCGCTCTCCCACACTGATTTTCTTCATTCCGTCAAGAATTTTCAGAACTTTATATATTTTCGCCACTTCCAAAATATCCCCTGTTTTTAGTTTCTCCGTATACAGTTGCAAACGTCTGTTCCAAGAGATAGATTTTATTTTTTGCACATCCGGTATATCCCTCAGTGCCGCCTCTATCTTTGTAGTGTATGAGGGTTTTGCCACACTGCGCATCCCAAGCCGTTCTGCGCTTTCCACTGGCACGCTAACAGTCATCTTGCTGCACAAGGTGGTCAAAATATAATATTTAACTTTTTTGCCGTCATACTCATGCTCGTCAATCCCCGTAATCCGGGCACCGCCGTGCATTGGGTAGATTACACTTGAGCCAACTGCCAGCATTTCGCTCCTCCCTCATAATTATCCACCTGTATTATAACAAAAACCAAGACAAAATGCAAATCTTTGTCTTGGTTTCCGCCAAAATTATATTTAGTTTTTTGCCCCGTTCTTTACCGCAAATTCATTGCACCTGTAGTATATTTTGCATATTCTGTCTGTTTGACTGATAAAAAATTAGCAATGAGAATATCCCTGATTTTTTCCTTATTTTCTGTTGAAAACTCACCACTTTCATTTTCAATAATGAATTTGGCATTTCCCATTACCCGACACCGGATTTGCTTATACCCCAAGTTTCGTATTGCTTCTTCAGCCTTATCAATCCGTTGTAACACGTCTGCCTTAATCTCCGTTCCTTTAAGAATCCTGCTTGCCAGACAGGCCATACTTGGTTTATCCCATAGAGATAATTGCAAATCTCTTGCTAATTTTCTTATGTCATCCTTCCCCATACCTGCGGCATAAAAGGGACTTGCTACTCCCAGTTCTTCTGCGGCCTTCCTGCCGGGACGAAAATCTCCGTCATCATCAAGATTAGTTCCATCCACAAGAATTGC
The DNA here is from genome assembly GCA_030531205.1 of Phascolarctobacterium sp. GTDB lineage: Bacteria > Bacillota > Negativicutes > Acidaminococcales > Acidaminococcaceae > Phascolarctobacterium_B. The sequence continues at coordinate 172,247 of JAUNOC010000003.1, read as the reverse complement.
CCCCAAATCCTTTGCCTTTTCTTGCAACAGGGAAAACAATGCTTTTTTGCAATAGTAGCAACGGTTTTCGCCGTTTGCTACAAACTCAGGAATTTGCATTGGTTCAAAAAAAACTTTTACTATCTCTATGCCATGTTCAAGGCAAAATCTTTCCCCTTCCACTTGTTCCTGAACAGAAAAAATAGGTGCCACTCCCATTAGTGCCACCACATTTTTTTCAAGAACTTTTTGTCCCAATGTCAAAAGAGTGGTGGAATCAAGTCCACCACTATAGGCAACTGCCACTTTTTTGTAGTTATGTAAGATTTGTGATAAACATTGCATCGCCAAAACTGAAAAACCTGTACTTTTCTTTCACTGCCTCTGCGTAGGTCTTAAGAATAATCTCCCTTGAACTCAAGGCACTTACTAACATCAAAAGAGTGCTTTGCGGTAAATGGAAATTGGTTACCAGTGCATCCACAAATTTATATTTGTAACCGGGATAAATGAAAATCTGTGTCCATGCTCCACCTGCCTGCATTGTACCGCTTGCTCCTGCACTTTCCAAAGTTCTGACTGCTGTTGTACCCACTGCCACAATCCGCCTGCCCTCTTTCCGTGCCTTATTGATGGCTGCCGCCGCTTCGGGGCTTACAGTATAAAACTCTTTGTGCATTTGGTGGTCTTCAATGTTTTCCGCACTTACAGGACGGAAAGTCCCCAAACCCACATGCAATGTGACAAAGACCTCTTCACATCCCATATCCTTAATCTTTTGCAAAAGTTCTTTTGTAAAATGCAGCCCTGCTGTAGGTGCCGCCGCACTGCCCCGCTCACGGTTATAGACGGTCTGATACCGTTCCTTATCTTCCAATGGTTCCGTAATATAAGGTGGCAAAGGTGTTTCACCCAACCGGTCTATTATTTCTTCAAAAACTCCGTCATATTCAAAACGTACAATCCTGCCGCCGTAATCCGTATGCCCTGTAACCATACAACTCAATTCTTCACTAAAGGATATTTTAGCACCAACCTGCAATTTTTTGCCCGGCTTAACCAATGCTTCCCATTCTTTAGCATCATGACGGATGAGCAGAAAAACTTCCACATGGGCGCCCGTATCTTTAACTCCATGTAATCTTGCGGGAATTACCCGTGTATCGTTAAAAACAAGCAAATCACCGGGGTGCAAATATTCCGGCAAATCATAAAAATGCCGGTGTTCAATCTTCCCGGAATCCTTATCTAACACCAGCAACCTGCTGTGATCTCTCGGTTCCATAGGATGCTGGGCAATATATTCCTTTGGTAAATCGTAATTAAAATCGGTTACTTTCATTTTACAAGTTTTGTGTTGGGATAATAATGTGCCAAAATTTCTGCACAACTAAATTTTTTGTTAGCCATTCCACGGGCTCCCCACACGCTGAGGCCCACTCCATGCCCCTTACCACGTCCACGGAAAGTAATTTTTTCTTCCTTTGTCCCTTTTAAAATATGAGTTGATTTGGACATGCCCTGCCAGGTGTGTGGTCTTTCCCCGCCCCAGTTAATAGGCAATTCTTTCCGTCCCACTTCCATACCGTAATAATTTTCAATCGGTGCCACCACCTTGTCAGGCAAAGGTACACCGGTTTCAATATCAAATAAATTGGACTTTAATTCCAACTGACTGACTAAAGTATCAGCGTTCACCCTGGCGATACCGTCCTCACCACGAATGAGAATACTTTTCACTCTGCCCGTAGGCGTACGGTCATCCCCCGGCTCGTTAATAGGTGACAGATGAATACTGCGGAATTTTCCCGTAATCACTTCTCCCGTCTGTTCTATCAGATTTTGCACCATACCGGGACTGACATCATATGTCCATTTGGAATCAGGAGCATCCTGGTCATAATCCTGCACACTTTGCAAATAAGAATAGGCAACTCCAAAGACCTCCGCCGCACTTTCCGTCCTGCCACCGGTACAGTTAGTGGTAACAGCCATAGCGGGCATTCCGTCCCTGTCAAGCAAATATTGCCCTGCCGTGGCCTGAACCATTTTGGAAATCACCATTTTTTCATTTCCCAACCCTACAAACGGCAGTTCATCATCATCCGCCCTTATATCATACAATTTGCTTTTATTCAAAAGTTTCATGTATTTGGCATAACTGCGGGCTGCAATGGCCTGTGCCTTAATTGCCTCATCCGGCCAGATAGGGCTTGATTTACCGGGCAGAGTACTGGTAAGAAAGAACTCCAAATCCACTTCATTGTTCAAATAAACTTGCCCCGCCATCGCCACAGCACTGAACTTGCCATTGTAACGCTTTTGGTTTATTTTAGGCAATGCACCGCCTTCTTTGCGAGTAATCTCAATTTTGTCCCCTAACTGGGTATCATCAAGATATAAATTGCCCCCCCGCACGCTCAGGTAATACCTGCCTGCCGGGAATACTGTTGTATTGCCACTATAAACATTTTGAACATGAAATTCAAATTCTGCTTCAACCTGCACACTTTGCTGGTCACGGACTAAATTAACCCGCAAATTTTCCGCACCGGCACTGCAAGACAATGTACACATTATGCAAATCAATAAAATTTTTAATGTTCTCATTCGCTAATCTTAATTCTCCCTAAACCTGAAAAATTATTGTATGTATCAGGAATAACTCCTTCCAAATAATTATGAATATACTCTACCATAGCATCTGAATCCTTTAACACCACCAATTTTGCCAAAGGCGCATCACCAAGCATGGCATAGCCGTCTCCAGCATTCCGCAATATAAAATCCGTGCCACAAAGCGTGTAGGTCTTTTTCTCATTCAACGGTACACCGCCTATACGCACATTTTTAACCCGTCTGGGACCTGCCATTTTCACAAACGCCCCTTTACTGTCCGTAACTACGGGACTGGGAATGTGGGAATCAATAGTGAATTCCATTCCACTTACGTGTAAAAATCCCCCGAATTCATCGGGATATTTATATGCTGAAAACTCCAACATATCCAATACTTGTTTGCCAGTTACTTCTATTACACAGAGTTCATCAGCAAAAGGCATTACACTTAAAACATCACGGAAAGTTACAATACCTTCACTAATGTCCGCACGCAAAGCCCCACCATTCACCACGGCTATATCCGCATCACAAACTTTGCGGAATGCATCCGCCACAAAATCACCTAAATTAGATTCTGTCTTACGCACCAATCTTTCCTTTGTTTCAGGATGAAAAGCACAAAGATTGTACCCGGTATGACCTAAAACCGCCATCAGGATTTCATCCAAATTGCCATTCTCAAACACAACCCCTTCATCCACAATTTCATCATTGCCTGATAAATGGTAAATGTGGTCTGCCAAAATTTCTTGATCCGTAATGCGGATTCTGCCCACACTGCTTAAACGGGATCCGGTCTGACTGACCAGGATTTCTTTCCCGTCCCCGTTTGGCAATTTCAAAATATAGTCCTGATGGGTATGCCCGTCAATAACCACATCAACATTATGAAGATTTTTAACCAAATCCGCAATATTCCAAAGTCCGTAACCATTACCAAAGTGAGCAACTAAAACAATTTTCTCTGCCCCTTCTTTTTTGGCCTTGTCAATGGATTTCTGCACTATTTTATAAAGTTCAGGTACCTTTTTCTTAATCTTTTCACCAAAACTGTACAACTGTTTTTTACGATTTTGGGGATCCTTAAAAACCACAGGATTAGCAGAAGCCAAAGTACCCGGCGTAGTTACCCCCACAAAGCCAATCTTCCTGCCGCCCAAATCCATAATTTTATAGGGCTGCAAAAGCAACTTACCATCACGGAATAAGTTAGCAGAAAAATAATTACATTTCAAATTAGCATGTGAATCAAGAAAATTCTCCATACCATAATCAAATTCGTGATTACCCGGTATGGCAAAATCATACTCGCAGGCATTCATCAGACGGATAATGGCAGAACCTTTAGTCAAAGTTCCCAAGGGTGAACCTTGTAACGCATCCCCTGCATCCACCAGCACCACCGGCAGGCCTGCATTTTTATAAACATTTTTTAACCAGGACACACTGCTCAAAGTAACACCTTCGCTAATACCACAATGAATATCGTTGGTATGCAAAATGGTAATCTCCTGTGCCCAGCCCTGCAACGCTACACTGAAAGCAACTGCAAGAGCAACTAATAACTTCTTAATCATAGTGTGTATATTATACCACAAATATCACAAAAAAGAACTGCAACAACAAGTTTTACAGAACTCATTGTTGCAGTTATATTCTTTATGTTCTACGCCTTAAATCTTATTGAGCCAAAGGTTGCTTCTTAATGGCTTCCGCCATAATTGCCTTGAAATCTTTATCTGTCATCTTGCCCAACACTTTATTCATGGCTTCTAGCAATGCTTTATTTCCCTTACGCACTGCCACACCTATTTCAATATCTTCAGCATCTGCCTTGAAACCCTTGCCGGCAGGGAATTCAACCATTACCAAGTCCTTGTTGGCAAATTCAGCTGCTTGAGCAGTGGGGGCATCGGTTACGAACAAATTAATCTTGCCGGACTGCAAAGCCACAATCAGGCCAGGCACTGTATCCATAGCTGGTAACTTATTCACATTGGGAACCTGGTCAATCATCTTGTCATACCAAACAGTATTAATCTGACTAGATGCCTTTGCTCCCTTCAAATCAGCCACACATTTTGCTTTTGCAAAAGGGCTGTTTCTCTTTACCAAAGCCACAATGTTGGCATAATAGTAAGGTTTGGTAAAATCAACGGTCTGTTTCCTCTCGTTGGTAATACTCATGCCGGCAATAGCCGCATCAATCTTGCCGCTGACAACTGCGGGGGGCAAACCATCCCATTCAATTTTGTGCACTTCCAATTCGGCTCCCATGCTGTCTGCCAATTTTTTGGCAATAATCACATCGTAGCCATAAGCGTATTCATCACTGCCTGCAATACGCACTGCACCGCCAGCCGCTGTGGGTTGGGACCAGTTGTAGGGTGCATAACCGCACTCCATACCTACCTTCAGTTTTTTTGCGGCATCAACATGTGCCGCAGTTATAGAAACGGCGGCAATCATAGCACCGCAGAAAGCTAAAGTCAAAATCTTGCTTAACTTCATTTTCTCTTCCTCCTTAAAAATATTTGTGCTGCAAGAAACACAAATGTTACTTTAACAGAAAAACCTGACCTATGCAAGAACAAAATGCACTTTTAGCGATTTTCTGTAATTTTCACGTAGAATATGTAAGCATTTAACAAAACTACCGCAAACTTTGCACTGCCTGAGCCGTATCTTTGGCCCCATAAACATAGGAACCTGCCACAATAATCTTTGCCCCAGCTTTCTTTACTGCTACCACATTCTTGTCATTAATGCCACCATCAACCTCAATCACTGCCTTAGATTTAGCAATCTTGAGCATTTTCTTTATCTTGACAATTTTTTCCACACTGCTTTCAATAAAACTCTGACCGCCAAAGCCGGGATTCACGCTCATAACCAAAATCAAATCCACATAGGGCAATATTTCAGCCAAACTTTCCACCGGTGTTGCAGGATTCAATGCCACCCCTGCCTGCAAACCCAAATCATGAATGGCCTGCACCGCCCGATGTAAATGCTTGGTTGCTTCTACATGAATACAAATTAAATCTGCCCCTGCGTCCTTAAAGTCCTGTAAGTAACTTTCAGGATGCTCCACCATCAAATGACAGTCAAAAAACATTTTGGTACTTTTGCGTATTTTTTTCACCACCGGCGCTCCAAACGTCAAATTAGGAACGAAGTTCCCGTCCATAACATCGATATGAACCCAATCCGCTCCCGCTTTCTCAATCTTCTTAATTTCCGCTTCCAATTTGGAAAAATCTGCTGAAAGAATAGATGGTGCAACAATCGTTTTCATTAGAATTTATCCTCCTGAACCTGTTTTCCGTCACAATAAACAATAATGCTGGCTCTTACGCCGCCATTATCAATGGTCTGCTTAATAACCTTACCGCCCGCATCAATACTACTGTAGATGAGGTTTCTTCCCCGTTTATCTACCTTATATATTTGTATACGATGCTTTTCATTTGAAGAACCGGGAACCGTATATTCAAAATGCGCCCCCATAACAGAACCGTCAGGGCCATCGCTTACCGTCAGACGTACAGGATAATACCCCGGCAACATAGCACCCGCCTCAGGGTAAGTGGCAGTTACTGTTCCCTTTATATCCATAGAATTAACCCTACGCACCTCGCCTACCCGCAATCCCAATTGGCGAATAGTGCGTTCAACTTCACTTAATTGCTTACCTACCAAATCAGGTAACTGTTTATCGCCTTCGTTAATGACCAAATTTACAGGCACATTTTCGTTGGTCTTTTCCCCTGCTTTCGGCTCCTGTTCAATAATCACGCCAATACGATACTGACGGTTATATTTTCTTTCTGTCTTACCAACCTTCATTCCAAGTTCATCCAAAACCTGTTGGGCTTTTACCAGACTCATATCAATCAAATCAGGCATGGTGTGCTTTTCTGCTCCAACGCTGAAATATATTTTCACCGTACTGCCACGCCGCCGTTGTTCACCTTCCTCAGGAATTTGGCGAATAACTAAACCTGCTGCTACCGTGGGGGAACTTTCTTCCTGCACCTCAACTTTATAATCATCCTCTAATTTGTCTTTTGCTTCTTCCACCTGCATATTCACCACATTAGGAACAACAGTCATAGCATTGCTGGAGCGTAAAAAGAAATAGGCAATGGCACTAATCAGACAAACAACAAGTGTGAAAATAATGACACAGTTGTCGAAAGTGTAGTTGAAATTTTTAATCCTGTACTTAATATTTTCTTGCCAATTTTTTGCAGTACGGGCCATGGCTTCCTTATCCAAACTGACCGCAATAATTTTACCCTTCTTTTCGGTGGATTTGTCAGCCGCTTTGACGGGTTCCATGATAATAGTATTTCCGTCCCATTCTTCCTCATCCCCCTGCTGCAAGGGTTCGGAATTTAAAATTTTCTCCAAATCTTCCTTTAATTCTTTAGCAGAAGCATAACGGTTATTGGTCTTTTTGGCAGTCATCTTATCAAGCACGGACTGTAAATTCAAAGGTACAGTTTCCAAAAAGTCCTGCAAAGGCGGCAATGGTTTCTCCACCTGCATCATAGCAACTGCCACAGGAGAATCTCCCTTGAATGGTGGCTGACCTGTCAACATTTCAAAAAGTACAACACCTAAAGAATAAATATCGCTGGCGAAAGTCACCGGCTCACCGCTGGCCTGCTCCGGGCTGATGTAATGTACAGAACCCATAATATTGTCCGTATAAACCATGGTCTGCTCAGAAACCATTTTGGCAATGCCGAAATCCCCAATTTTGGGAATCATATTCACATTCATCAAAATGTTTTGGGGCTTAATATCGCAATGTACAACATTATGACTGTGAGCGTGTTGCAAAGCATCTGCCAACTGCATAGTGATTTGCAAAGCCGCCCTGGGCTCAACCCTGTAATCCTTAAGAATTTCTTTAAGTGTACGCCCCTCCACATATTCCATCACAATGTATTGGCCCTGTTCATCGTCAATAACATCAAATACGCCAATAATATTGGGATGTACCAAACGGGCTGCTGATTTTGCTTCCCGTTGAAACTGCTCCAGCAATACCTTGTCAGAGGCAAACTGATTACGCAACCGCTTAACTGCCACATTTCTGTCCAATAATTCATCGTGAGCCAGGAATACCTCGCTCATTCCGCCTGCTCCAATGGAGCGTATAATTTTGTATCTGTCTTTAATTATTTGCTCCATGGTCATCCTCCTTATCAAAATCATCAATTACTATCAAAGTAATGTTATCCCTGCCCCCATTTTTTAATGCCAGTTCCAAAAGTTGTTCCACACATTTCTGTGGTTCCCCCAGTGAAAGGCCATTAGCTATTTCTTCTTCAGTCAACATATTGCTTAACCCGTCACTACATAGTAGCAGCACATCGTCTTTTTTTATCTCAAAACGGCTTAATTCCGCCTGAATAATCTTACTGACCCCGATAGCCTGACTTAGCAGATTTTTGTGGGGATGAACTTTTGCTTCATGCCTGGTAATCTTTCCTGCCTTGACCATTTCCCCCACCAATGTCTGATCCTCGGTAATTTGTGTCAGTCTTCCGTTCCTGTACCGGTACAGCCGACTGTCTCCTACTTGTGCCACATGAGCAAAATTGTATTTGTCAATGTACAAAGCCGTCAAGGTCGTGCCCATGCCCTTGTATTCCGGTTTATCACCACTGAGTTTGTAAATATTTTCATTAGTTTCACTGATGGCCTTACGGAAAGCGTAAGACACGCCCTGTCCGTCTTCCAACTGTTTTTCCAGCACCGCACGGAAAATATGTAAAGCGCTGTGGCTTGCCACTTCTCCCGCATTGGAACCGCCCATACCATCCGCCACAGCGAACAGATTAGAGGATGCCACCAACATTGCATCTTCATTATTTTCCCTTATCAGTCCTAAATGTGTCTTTGAGGAAACTCTCATAGCTTTTTTCCTTTCAAATAATTATTTCGTAACTGGCCACAGGCCGCATTAATATCTGTTCCCATTTCTTTACGCAAAGTTGCGTTAATATGATTATTATTCAACACGGTCAAGAATTTATCAATTCGCATTGCTCCCGGTCTTTCCCAACCATGTTCAGGCACTGGGTTAGCAGGAATAATATTCACGCTGGCATGTTTGAATTTCAGGAAATTTGCCAACAGTTTGGCATCTTCCTGACTGTCGTTTTTATCCTTAATCAAAATATATTCGTAAGTTACTTCCCTTCCCGTAACCTTTGCATATTCTTCCGCCACTCCGATTACCCAAACAAATGGATAGGCCTTATTAACCGGCATTAGCTCAGTCCGTAAATTTTCCCGTACTGCGTGCAAACTAATCGCCAAATTGATTGGATGGTTCAACTCCGTCATCCGCTTAATACCGGGAATAACACCACAAGTGGAAACCGTCATATTGCGGTAACTCATATTAGCCGTATCTTCACTATGTAAAAACTCTAAAGCTCCAAAAACATTGTCAAAATTCAACATGGGCTCACCACTGCCCATAACCACAATACGGGCTACTTTACCATTCCCATCCTTCAGCCGATTATTGCAGATATAGACCTGAACTAAAATCTCTGCCTTGGTCAAAGAACGGACACATCCCAAAAGTCCGCTGGCACAAAAGGAACAGTGCATATCACACCCCACCTGACTGGATACACAAATACTGTAGCCATAGTCATGATGCATAAGAACTGTTTCCACCGTAGCTCCGTCTTCCAATTCTAAAAGAAATTTGCCGGTAATACCATCTTGAGATTGCAGTTCTTGCAAAACCTTTATCTTCGCTGGCAACAGGGAAAAATTACTTGCTAATTTTTCCATATCCGCCTTACTAATATTTCGCATCTGTGAAAAATCAAATACTGCCTTTTGGTATACCCACTGAAAGACCTGCTTAGCACGAAATGCCGGTAACCCAACCTTTTTGAACTCTTCTATTAATTTATCAAGTTCTAAACCAAAAATTTCAACCATGACAAACCAAAAAATAATTGTTCTAATTATAGGAACATTTTACCACAATTGCTCATTACCAATTGCTAATTACTAATTCTTTTACGCCCTATGCCCTGTCCTTTACGCCTTAGTAACGCCATATAAAACCCGTCCACCCCATCCCTTTGAGGCAACAGTTGTCTTTCACTGACTAATTTAAAATTTGGATGTTCTTCCAAAAATTTCGCCACCACATAGTGATTTTCGCTCTGCTCAATGGTACAGGTACTATAAACCAGTTTGCCATTTTCCTTTACATACTTGGCCCCATTGTTGAGAATACTGCTTTGCAATGGCGGAAAAACTTTTATAACATCCCTTGTTTTTTTCCAACGTGCCTCTGCTCTTCGCCGCAACACCCCTAATCCGCTACAGGGAGCATCAACCAGAACTCCGTCAAAACTATCTATAAATTCTTCATTCAACTCTGTGGCATCATGAAGTTTTGTTTCAATAATACTTATGCCCAGCCCCTGAGCATTATTTTCAATCAAAGGCAATTTATGTGAATGTATATCACAGGCAAGAATACTGCCCTGATTATTCATAATCTGTGTAATGTGCGTTGTCTTACCACCTGGAGCCGCACACAAGTCCAAAATTTTCTGCCCCGGTTGAGGTGCCAGCAACTCTGCTACCAGCATACTGCTTTCATCCTGAATGTAGAACTGTCCTGCCAATTTATCAAGCATCATCCCTAAGTTAGGGATTTTCTTACAAACTATGCCATCCTTTGCCAATTTACTGAAAACAAACTCTACCCCTAACTTTTCTAATTCAACCCCTAATTGTTCCTTCGTAGTTTTTAATGTATTCACCCGCAAACACAAAGGAGCAGAACTGTTATTAAAATTACAAAGGGCAATGGTTTCCTCCCTACCGTAATATTTTAACCACTTTTTCACCAAATCTTTAGGATGCCAAAGAGTCAAAGCAATGCGTTCTGCCTCATTTTGGGGAAACTCTATTTCTTTCTGCTGACGCAGAAAATTTCTTAAGACACCATTCACTAATTTTGCCGCACCGGGATTAGCAAGTTTCTTGGCAAGTTCCACTGCCTCATTAACCGCTGCAGATGCCGGCACCTTTTCCAAATATAGGATTTGAAAAACTGCCACACGCAAATCAGACAATACCAGTGGTTCAATTTTATTCAAAGGTTGATTAACGAACTTAGCTAAATACCAGTCCAATGTTCCCCACGCTTTAACCGTTCCATAAACCAACTCTGTCAAAAACCTTCTGTCCAAATCGGTCAGGTTATTCTCCCGAAGATATTTGCTCAAAAGCAAATTGGTATATGCTCCTCCGTTACAAACCTGCTCCACCAGGCGTACTGCTGTTTCCCTTGTACTATTCATGCCGTACTCCCAAGAATTTATCCACAGCACCTTGAACACTGAGCAAATTCACATCCGTATTGAAACAAGGTCCGAAGGGACGCTCATTCAGAATGCCAATAACCGGCAAAGGAAAAACATCCATCAGTCCACTTGCCAAATCACGGTGACAAGCCACCGCCACAATAACTTCCGGGGTATATTGCTTTACCAGTTGTCTTGCTAAAGTTCCCCCCGTTGCGGCTTCCAAATGAAAACCATACCTATTTCTTAAAGCCAGCAAAGCGCCGATTTTACAACCGCCACATTGCTCACAGTTATCTATATGTCTTGTAATCTTGTGTTCACAACTGTCCCTTTGCAGACAATGGGGCACCAAAAGCAATATTTTCTCCGCCGGAACATGGTATTCACAGGACTGATTCAAAGCGTTGCTCCTACGAATATACCACAATTCCAAAGTTTCCCTTTTTACTCCGAACATTCTCCCGAACAAGTAAATCACAGGATAAACATAATTCAACAGACGGCGTTGCAACAATATGCAATTAGACTGATATTGCCTGCTCATTTCTGCTTACACCAAAGAATCCTTAACTGCTCCGCCGTTAAGAAAATCTTTTGCTCCCATGGGCTTTTTCCCTTCAGGTTGCACCTGTAAAATTTTCAACGCTCCTGCTCCGCAGGCCACTACAAAACCATCTTTTTCCACCTTTAAAATTTTACCGGGAACCCCAATTCCTTCCACAATTTTACTCTGCCAAATCTTCAAATGCTTGCCATTGGGCAAAATTGCGTAAGCGCCGGGTGCAGGATTCAAAGCACGGATTTTATTATGTATCTGTGCCGCTGTTTCCTGCCAGTCCAGCACTTCCATTTCCCGTTTTATCAAGTGAGTATAGGTTGCTTCCTCATCTTTTTGAGGTTCTGCAACCACCTCATTATTTACCAATTTATCCAACATTTCCACTAAAGCCCTACTGCCAACCTGTGCCAATTTCTTCATCAGTTCCCCAGTAGTCATGTCTTCCCCGATAGGAACAACTACCTTGGAGAGCATATCCCCCGTATCCATTCCCTTATCCATTTGCATAACGGTTACACCAGTTTCCTTGTCCCCGTTCAGAATGGCATACTGTACCGGTGCCGCCCCACGATACTTGGGCAGCAGCGAACCATGAACATTAATACAGCCATATTTCGGCAAATTCAAAATCGCTTCGCTTAAAATCTGCCCGTAAGCCGCCACCACCATCACCTCAGGTGCCAAATCCTTCAATATCTCAACAAAATCATCCGCCTTAACTTTTTGCGGCTGATAAACTTTCAATCCCTGTTCCAAAGCAAAAACCTTTACAGGACTGGGGGTCAAAATTCCCTTCCTGCCCTGTGGCTTATCCGGTTGGGTTACGACTCCAACCACTTCATGTTTTTTTGCTTCCAAAATTCCCCTCAAGATTTCTACTGCGAAATCCGGGGTACCCATAAATACTGTTCGCATTTTATACTTGCTCATCTTGTCTTGGTACTAAAGAAACCGCCTTATCTATGAAAAGGATTCCGTCCAAATGGTCCAGTTCATGCTGAATGGCAATGGCCAAAAGTCCCTGTGCCTGCAAGAACATTCTCTCACCCTGACGGTTAGTGAACTCACATTCCACATATTCGGCCCGTTCCACATCACCTGTAAAATCAGGTACGGAAAGACACCCCTCAGAGCCAACAACACTGCCCTCTTTCTTAGTTATCACCGGGTTAATCATTTCATACACCACATGATCACCAATATCAATAACCACCATGCGCTTCAGTTCCCCAATTTGAGGTGCCGCCAAACCAATACCGTTTTCAGCATACATAGTTTCCGTCATATTTTTCAAAAGACGGGTAATGCGCTTATCAATTTTTTCCACTGGCTTGGAAACCTCTTTCAGCAGAGGGTTGCCAGCCACCAAAACTTTCATTACACTCATTTTCTGCTCCCATCAAATTATTGATGCCGGGTCAACATCAAAATATATATTCCGCAAATCCTTAAACTCACTTTGCATAATCTGTGCCTTGACCGAACTTAAATCCTCACCCTTAACTAAAACATTGAACCGGTAATAATCACGTACTTTTCCTACCAAAGCGGGGAAAGGCCCCATTATTTCAATGTTGTTTTCCGCATTCTCCTTGGTCCTGAGAAAATTCACTAACCGGTCTGCCAGATTGATACCGTTCTGCTCATCCCTGTCCAGCACAGTTAATTTCAACATTTGGCAAAAGGGCGGATAGCGGTATTCCTTACGGTTCTGCAATTCTAAAGCAGCAAAGGTTTTATAATCCTGTTTCGCCGCCTGCTGCATCACATTGCTTTGGGCTTCATAGGTTTGGAAAATAACTTTTCCCGGCTTACTGCCCCTGCCTGCACGGCCTGTCGCCTGGGTCAACAAATCAAAAGTCCGTTCCCCTGCCCTGTAGTCCGGCAAACGCAATGAACTGTCCGCGCTCAAAATTCCTACCAATGTTACTCTGGGTATATCGTGACCTTTGGCAACCATCTGCGTTCCCACCAAAGCATTGTATTTACCGCTTTTGAATTCACTCATAATTTCTTCATGGGCAAATTTTGCTCTGGTGGAATCCTGGTCCATCCGCAAAGGGTTCAAACCTTCCACAGTTCCCAATTCTTCCTCTGCCTTCTGTGTACCCGTGCCAAAATATTTAATCCTCTTGGAATGACACTGGGGACACTCCTGAGGCACGGGCAAGGTCTTGCCGCAATAGTGACAACGGAGATTATTTCCCGCCGTATGATACACCATAGCCACTGCGCAATGGTCGCACACCACCGTGTAACCGCAATCCCTGCACATTACAAAGGTGGAATAACCACGCCTGTTCAACAGCACAATGGCCTGCTCATCCCCCTGAACCAAATTCTGCAACTCCCGTTTTAATTTACGGGAAAGCACTCCATAATTTTTGTCCGCCAGTTCCTGCCGCATATCCACAATTTCCACCTGGGGCAAAGGTTGCCCCAAAGGCCGCTTGGATAAAACTAATTCCTGATAATCACCCTTTTGGGCATGGTAATATGTTTCTAAAGAAGGTGTAGCACTTCCCAACACCAAAACTGCTTTGGCATTTTTACATCTTTGTGCCGCCACCATACGGGCATCATAGTTAGGTCTTTCTTCCTGCTTGTAACTTGTCTCATGCTCCTCGTCAATAACAATCAGACCTAAATTTTGAAACGGAGCAAACACTGCACTGCGTACACCGATTAAAATTCTTGCTTCCCCGTTACGCATCCTATACCACACATCCCCCCGTTCATTACGGCTCAATTTTGAATGTGCCACAGCAATTTGCCCGCCAAAGCGTGCCTTAAATCTATCCACTAATTGTGCCGTCAATGCTATTTCCGGCACAAGAATTAAAACTTGTTTATTGGCTTGCAATGCCTCAGCCGTTACCCGAAGATATACTTCTGTTTTACCGCTGCCTGTAATTCCCCGCAAAAGATAAATATCTGCTTTTCTCTCTGTAAGCGAATTGGTAATACGGTCAACAGCATGCTGTTGTTCGTCTGTTAGTGATAATGTTTCATCCGTTCCAACTTTATTTGCATAAGAATCCCTAAGAATTCTTTTTTCTGATACTGCCACCTGACCTTTTTCTGCCAAAGCACGCAATATTGCCTGACTTACTTTTTTACTAGCTAATTCATTGGCAGTCAAAGCCGTCTGACTTCCAGCCAAAATTTCTAAAGCAAGCATCTGGGCTTTTGCCCTGTTATCCCCCTCTGCCAAAGCACTTCTGCCGCTCTCTGTAATGGTATAAGCCAAAACAGTTTTTTCCTTCATCTTCACAGAAGTCCTGCCCGGCACAAACAACCGCATGGCCTCTGCCAAAGAACACATATAATATTCCGCAAGCCATTTTGCTGTGCTAAGCATTTCCTGATCAAACCATGGTTCAGTTCCCAAAACCTGTTGAACAGGTTTTAATTTATCCATAGCAGCAGGAGCGGGTACCCGTCCCACCACGAACCCCTCCACGATCTGATTACCGAAACTTACCACGCACCGCCAGCCCACATCCAAAAAACTGAACTCGTCAGGCACCATGTAAGTGTACTGACGGAAAAGATTTTTTATCGGTAAATTAATTGCGACATCTACACAAAGCATCTGCAAAACCAATTAAAGCCCCTACCACAGCAGGCACTACCCAGCCCAATCCCATATCGTAAAACGGCAACCAACTAAAACAGGAAGCAAAAACCTTAATCCCCATACAACAAAGTCCGTCATTAATTGCCACCAAAGTGGTCAGCCACAAAGCCCCACGGAAAACGCTCTTGTTGCGACGGAACAAACCGGGAAAAATATTGAGTAAAATCATCACAATGATAATAGGATACAGCATTACCAGCATAGGAATACTATATTTGATAATATTGCTTAACCCAAAGTTAGCCACCACCGTGCTGAAAATAATAACCACAATAGCAATTTTTTCATAACTGCATTTCTCTCCCATAAAACTATGAAAATATGCAGAAATACTAGTAACCAATCCCACACTGGTGGTAACACATGCCAAAAAGAAAGTCATGGCAATAATCACCGCACCAAAGGAACCGAAATAACCGTAAGTAACCTTCTGAACCAGCACCGCACCATTATCAACCATACCCAGTACAGACACGCTCTGTGCCCCAACATAACTGAGAGCCGCATAAATCAAAGTTAAAGCAATACCCGCAATTATACCAGCAAAAACAGTGGACTTTTGCAATTTATTTTCTGACTGAATTCCCAAATCCTGAATAGCTGCCACTACTGCTGCGCCAAAAAGCAAAGAGCAAAGAGCATCCATAGTGTTATAACCTTCAAACACGCCCTTAACCAAAGGTGCTACCGCATAAGAATCAGTTACCTTGCCAATAGCGCCCATAGGACTGCTGATTACTGCCGCCACCAAAACAACCAGCAACAACAAAAGCAACGGAGCCATCAACTTGCCACACACATCAAGAATACGGCTTGGTTTCATAACCATCCACAAAGTTATCAAGAAATAAATTACGGAATAAACAAAAAGCCCCCAAACTTCAGTATCAGAACTCAGCAAAGGCAGAAAACCTACGCTGAAAGAAGTTGCACAAGTACGTGGAATCGCAAAAAGCGGACCAATGCTCAATGCACAAAGAATAATCACCACACGGGAAAACATTTTTCCAGCGGGCATACCCACCTCATCGGGATGACGGAAATGGTTAATCGCCATTACAAAAACCCCAAGCACTGGCAAACCAACACCACTTAAACAAAAACCAATGGTTGCCGGTGTAATGCTGTCACCTGCCATTTGTCCCAAAATAGGCGGAAAAATCAAATTTCCTGCACCGAAAAAGAACGAAAACAACATCAGACCAATTGGCAATATTTTGCTCAAACTCATCTTGCTCCTCCTCGCAACAATTATTTATTCAAAACCAGACGGTAATATTTCTTCTTACCCTTGCGGACAAGCACACCATCATCCACAAACAAATCTTTTGACAATTTCTGCATAGCATCCGTTACTGGTGCGTCATTCACATAAAGCCCCCCTTGGGTAATCATCTGCCTTGCCTCACGCTTAGAAGTGAATACCTTGTTTGTAACCAAGAAATCTATCAAAAGACCATCAATCTCATTTTCCGCCACATTCAAAGTCGGCACATTGTCCAATGCCCCTGCACCACAAAACAATGCCTCTGCCGCTTCCTGTGCCTTCTTTGCCTCTTCCTCACCATGAACCAACTTCGTAACCTCAAAAGCCAGCACCTTTTTCGCATCATTAATGGCAGCATCCTTTAAATCGCCAAGACGATTAACTTCTTCCATAGGAAGAAATGTCAAAAGAGCCAAACAATTCTTCACATCGGCATCCGCCACATTTCTCCAATATTGATAAAAATCATAAGGACTAGTTTTTTCTTTATCCAGCCACAAAGCGCCGCCCACGGTCTTGCCCATCTTTTCACCGGTGGAAGTTGTCAACAAACGGTTAGTCATACAAAAAGCATTTTTGCCGGACTTACGCCGTACAAGTTCCACCCCGGCAATCATATTGCTCCACTGGTCATCGCCTCCCAGTTCCATAACGCAATTGTACTTCTTATTCAAAGTATAGAAATCATAGGCCTGCATAATCATATAGTTAAACTCAAAGAAAGTAAGCCCCTTCTCCCAACGCTTTTTGAAACACTCTGCTGTCAGCATCCTGTTCACCGTAAAATGAGTACCAACTTCCCTAAGCAGATCCACATAATTCAACTTTAACAGCCAGTCCGCATTATTCACCATCGTGGCCTTACCATCACTAAAATCAATGAACCGGCTCATCTGCTTTTTGAAACATTCAATATTGTGATTGATAAAATCCGGTGTCAGCATTTGACGCATGGAATCCTTGCCGCTAGGGTCACCCACCATCCCCGTACCGCCGCCAAAAAGGCAAATAGGATGATGACCTGCTCTTTGCATATGCGCCATAACCATCATGGCAATAAAATGCCCCACATGCAAACTGTCCGCAGTTGGATCAAACCCAATATAAAAGGTTATCTTTTCCTTTTCCAAAAGTTCTTTAATCTCATCTTCATGGCTTAACTGAGCCAAATAACCACGCTCTTTCAGCGTATCATAAACTGACATACACTCCTCCAATGAAACTAATTGATTTTAACTAAATCTTTATTATATATAAAAATGCAAAAAAAAACAAGACTATACATTGAAATCTTGACGAAGCCCCAAGTGTGATTTATAATATAGGCACTGATAACATAGCTAAAGGAGATAAAAATGCGTGACGATTTAGTAGTACCAGGCGAAGGCGAGGAAAACTTTGTCCTGGCAAGGGATGCGGCGGTTGTAACCATACCTTTCAGCCCCTTGGAAAAAAGAATGCAAAAAGAAAAACCCGCAGTATTTGAAAAACTTGTGGAATTAAAAAAAGTGATGGGGGAAGAAAAATTCAAACGCCTCATCAGCAAAATTCACAATATCAACTATGCAGATACAAGAATGCTCATCGTGGCAGAAAGCGAACTGCACCGCACCAATTTGGAGCGTGAAGCATTGAAGGACTTGGCAAAGGTCTTCAAAGTGGACAATATCCGTATCGTAACCCAAGGTTAAAATTTCTTGACAAGACCAGTGTGTTCGGTCTATAATATGCACTTGTGTATGTCGGGGCGTGGCTCAGTTTGGTAGAGCGCTTGCTTCGGGAGTAAGAGGCCGTGGGTTCGAATCCCGCCGCCCCGACCAATAATATTGAAAATTAAAAGCAGAAAAATTATCCAATTTTCCTGCTTTTTTAATGGAAAATTAGATAATTTTCCACATTAGCAATAAATCAATTACACTACCTTTATTTTCGATATCTAAAATTACTACTATGACATGATTTGCTTTTCTTTCCCCAATTAGAGTAACCATTATTTCGAGCATTAGCTTTTGCAATAGCCTCTTGCATTTGCCTTTGTTTATATTGTCTCCTTGCCACTAAATCAATTGAAAAACCATGAACACCAACTGTTTGTTTTTGCCTTTGTATAGATAAAATTTTTTCTTGCTCCACATTTAGAATTTTTCTAAACGCATTAATTAGATATGTTTGTACATTTGAAAAATCAGATACAAAAGCTACAAAGAGATTTCGCGGAAATCTCAGTATAATTCTTTCTCTTTCTATTATTTTTGGAAATAAACAATAAAGATATTCATCACCGCTATTTTTTTCTACATCAAAATAATCAAAAAAAACAAAAACCCTGCGATTATTCCATTGAACAGGAAAAACATTTTCAGCATTTTTTATAATGCAATAATTGTTAAAAACATCATCACCTTCAAGACCATTCATTTTTTTATAATCAAAATACAATTTTTCTTCTTCAAAATGTTTCTGCAGTTGCTGATAGCGTGTAGCATCAACAACCCAAACCATTCCTTTTCCATGCGAAGAATAAAATTCTTCCCTTTCTAATTGCTCCTCCGGCTTAATTGGAGAATGTTGAAATTCTATTACTAACTCATCTTGTGTTCTAACATCAGCTTTATGACCTTTTTTTGCTATGGCATCAACAACTGGTTGTTCTCTCCAATCAATTCTAAATTTATCTTGCCAATCATTATGCCAATCACTCATATCACGTGTAAATGTTTCACATTCCGAAATGCTTTTATGTGCCCAATGTTTTATTCTTTGAGAACCACACTTGGCTATCATCTCCCCACCACACAAAGAACATTTTCCATGTAAGACATTTCCATTTTCATCTCTGTTTGGCAAAGTATTAACACCATTTACCAACGCATACCGAAATTTCACACTCATTTTTTTCCTCTCTACTTTTCCTACTCATTTTTTTACATACCATATTTTTCTTTTGAAGCATCAGAAACTTCCCTTGCAGAATGTATTTCTCCTGCCGATGCCTTTTGTGCCAACATTTTATCAAATTCCGCCACACTCATATCCCCAACGGAACAACGGTAAGGAATTTTAACATTAACATCAAAAGGCAAACCCTGAACAAGCAAAGACCTTTTCATAAAGAGACGGAAAGCAGTGGGTAAATCCAACCCCAAACTTTCATATAGTTTCGTCGTATTTTCTTTTAATTCTTCATCACATCTGAATTGTACCAATGTGCTACCCATTTGTATATCCTCCTTATACGCCTTCATTTGTTTATACATTCTACTACATTTGTCTATTGTTTGTCAAGTCTTTTTCTATAATTTTTATTTCACTCTTCACTTTCATTTCAAAAAAAATTCTCTCATTCAAAACTAAAAAAATCGTGAAACAATAAATTTCCACTGTCGACATTTTCAACGATAATGTCGACACCGAAACTTTTTACTTTTATGATTTTGAACAGAAATAAAAGTCCTTTTCACACCAAAAGCATTTTCATTACTAAAATCACTTTTCAACAAAATGCAGTTAAAAGCGTGAAAAGTGAATTTTATCGTTACGTACCATTTACATAACGTTACGTAACGATAAAAATTAGATTTTGCTGTTTTGAATGAAAAAATCCTGTGACTATTTCTAATCACAGGAACTCTTTACCATATTTGGTCTTTGCTCTTTGACATTTATTCCCTTGAAACCTAATACCTGAAACACAATTAAACCAACTCTTCCCTCACCACATTCGCAATCTCATTAGCAATGTAGTCCAACCGTGTTTGGTCCGGGCCTTCTGCCATTATTCTGATCAATGCCTCCGTACCGCTGGCTCTCACCAAAATCTGTCCGTCATTGCCCAACTCTGCTTTATAATGCTCAATAATCTCCTTAATCTTCACATTTTCTTCCCAACCTGTCTTATCCTTAACCCTTACATTCACCAAAACTTGCGGATATTTAACCATAAGATTGCCCAATTCACTCAAGGGCTTATTATTGTTAATCATGGCACACATCAGTTGTACCGCTGTCAAAATACCGTCACCCGTATTTGCGTGTTCACGGAAAATAATATGTCCGCTCTGCTCGCCGCCGATGCTGTAATTATTCTTCAGCATTTCTTCCAAAACATAACGATCACCCACTGCTGTTTTTGCACTGCGGCAACCATGTTCCGCCAAGGCCTTATGTAAGCCAATATTACTCATAACCGTTGTTACCAAAGTATTGTCATGCAATTTATGTTGTTTTTGCAATTCCAAAGCACAAATCAACATAATCTGGTCACCGTCCAGCGCAACACCGTTTTCATCCACCGCAAGACACCTGTCCGCATCACCATCATTGGCAATGCCTAAATTAGCCCCCACTTCCAAGACCTTTTTCTGCAATGCTTCCAAATGGGTAGAACCGCAACCGTTGTTGATATTGTCCCCGTCCGGTCTGTCAAAGATTACGGTAACATCAGCACCCAAAGAACGTAAAATTACAGGCGCCATTTCACTGTTGGCACCATTACTGCAATCCAAGACCACCTTCAAACCACGCAAATTGGTGGTTGCTGTGTTAATAATATGCTCCACATATTTGGTAGCCATATTGTATTCGTAAAAGAGTTTCCCCACACTGCTGCCGCTGGGTGCCTTGCTGTAATCAATGGGGGTATGTACCAGTTCTTCTATTTCGTCTTCTACCGCATCCGGCAACTTGTGACCGCTGGCGCTGAAAAATTTTATGCCGTTATCTTCAAAGGGATTATGGCTGGCAGAAATTACCACCCCTGCCTGAGCCCCTGCTACGGGGGTAAGATAACTTACTGCGGGAGTGCATATTGTACCCAAAGAATGAGCATTTCCACCCGCACTGCAAATGCCTGCCACCAAAGCACATTCCAACATTACGCCGCTCCGGCGGGTATCCCGTCCAATTAAAATTTTAGGTTGTTTAACTTCCCTGCCAAAATAAGTTGCGGCAGCAAAGCCAAGTTTGAATGCCAGTTCCGGGGTCAGTTCCACATTTGCCACACCCCGAACACCATCCGTACCAAACATTCTGCTCATAATTTATTCCTCACTATTTCTAATTAATAATGAATAATTATGGACAATTTTCGGCTTCGCCGAAAATTCCCGATTATAATCACAGGAACATTTTACCATCATTATTCTTTATTCATTATTCATTGACAGCATATCTCCCCATCACCGCTCTTGCCACGTGATAGCCATCCAAAGCGGCACTCATAATGCCGCCGGCATAACCCGCTCCCTCACCACTGGGATACAGATTAGCATGGCTGATGCTGACATAATTTTCACGGTTACGCAAAATTCTTAAAGGTGCACTGGTACGGGGTTCTACCCCCGTCAGCAATGCCCCACCATCACCAAAGCCCTTTATCTTTCTGTCAAAATTGTTTATCGCTAATCTTAATGTTTTCACCACGTAGTCCGGCAATGCTTCACTGAGCCGTGATGCCACCACACCGGGTCTGTAACTTGGGCTCAGCAACCCATCCACAGAAGGTTCTGCCCCTCGCAAAAATGTATCTAAATTCTGTGCCGGAGCACAATAATTCTTTCCGCCTAACTGAAATGCCAACTGCTCATATTTTCTTTGGAACTGCACTCCGTCCAAAGGATTATGCCCAAAATCATCCCCTGTAACATTCACCACCAAAGCCGCATTGGCAACACCACTGTCACGATGAAAATTACTCATACCGTTCACCACTACGCCGCCTTGCTCTGATGCGGCCGCCACCACCTGACCGCCTGGGCACATACAAAAAGAATAGCAGGAACGCTTTAGATTGTCATCATTATAGGTAAGCATGTAGTCCGCCGCTCCCAACAAATGATGACCGGCAAAGGATCCATATTGTGCTTTGTCAATCAAATCCTGCGGATGTTCAATTCTTAAACCAATGGCAAAGTTTTTGGTTTCCATTGCCACACCCATATTGTGCAACACTTCGTAGGTGTCACGGGCGCTGTGGCCACAGGCAAGAATAACTGCTCCCACCGCAAATTTTTCTGAATTGTTCAATACCACTTTGGTGAGGGTATTGCCCTCAACTTCAAAACCTGTTACCTGGGAATTATACAGAACCTGTCCGCCAAAATCACGAATTTTCTGCGACAGATTCGCCACCATACTCCGCAATCTGTCTGTTCCCACGTGAGGTTTATGCTCATAAAGAATATTTTCCGGCGCTCCGCAATTCACAAAGGTTTGCAAAATGGAACCCATCACCGGGTCATTGACCCTTGTAGTAAGTTTTCCATCTGAAAAAGTACCTGCGCCGCCCTCGCCAAATTGGCAATTGCTCGCAGGATTAAAGTCACCGGTTTCCCAGAACACTTCCACATCACGAACCCGCTCCGCCACAGGTTTTCCCCGTTCCACCAAAATCGGTTTATAGCCATATTGCGCCAATTCCAAAGCCGCATAAAGTCCAGCAGGGCCTGCCCCAATAATCAATGGAGGTGCGGTTAATTTTTCCGCTCCGAATTTTGGCTCCACAGGCGGTTCCGACTTGATTTGCTCCACATCCTTATTTTCCAAAAGCCGTTGCAAAATTTTCTTTGGCGCATCAAGTTCAACTTGCACATGGAAGTTCAAAAATATATTTTCTTTTTTACGGGCATCCACCGCTTTACGCACAATTTTAATGTTTTGCAATGCTGTTTCTGCCACATCAAGTTTTTTTTCAAGTGCCCTTTCCAAAGGCATTTCCTTAAGCAAAGAAATACGCAGATTGCGGACTAATAATTTCATTTGTCAAAACAACGGGCAATCATTTTAGACAATTTTTCACCTTTCAAATTGCCATACAAATGTTCTACCATCAAGGCCTGCACATCATTAGCAGTCAGGTAACGGATTAAATTGCCATTACGGGCAGCAGAAATATCCCCTGTTTCCTCACTGACTATCAAAATCAACGCATCGCTCTGTTCGCTTAAACCGACTGCAGCCCTATGACGGGTGCCTAAACTTTTGGGCAGGAATTGATCAGTCATTGGCAAATAGCATGTAGCCGCCGCAATTCTGTTGCCACGAATAATTACCGCCCCGTCATGCAAAGGCGTGTTTTTTTCAAAAATATTAATTAACAGACCACTGCTAACCAAAGAATCAAGTACAATACCACTGTCGATAAATTCTTGTAGCCCTGTATGTCTTTCAAAACAAATCAAGGCGCCCACACGGCGACGGCTCAAATTGCCAACAGCATCCCCAACTGCATGCAGCATAGGACTTATTTCTTCAGTGCTGATGACAGAATCCCTGCCAAAGAAAGCCAAACTTCCCAACCGTTCCAACAGTCGCCGCAATTCCGGTGCAAAAACAACAGCCGCCGCAACCACAAAGAACAAAAAAGATTGTTCAAGAATATATTTTATGTAACGCAAGCCGAAACAATTTGCCAACACCACTCCGGCCAACAAAATTAAAAGACCTTTAATCATACTGACTGCTCTTGTGTTGTGCAAAGAACGGAAACATCCGAAAATAAGCACACACAAAATTACCAGTTCCAATATGTCTAAAGGTCTCATATTAGCCACCAACTGTGGCAAATTGTTTAACTCCTGCAGGGGCATTTTATCCTCCGTATAATGTATTGCAACTTTCTTTAAAAGTGGTTAAATAAATTATTTTATTTATTGTAACATTGACGGAAAATAAAGTCAATAATTTCTACATATTATTCTGCCAAAAACTTAAAAATTCCTTTTGTTTGACAATTAGTTGTTTATTTGTATCACATTGGCTTCTGTTAAACTCTACCTTGGGACTGCCAAAACTAATTCTGGAAGCAACACAATTTTCAGGTTTTAACACTTCATAAACATCTTTTTCCACTTCCGCCGCATAATTACGGAATTCATCCAAAGTAAGTTCTCCCAGATACTTGCCCTGCTCAATGGCATAGGCAACGGTCTTACCTACGATTTCATGTGCCTTGCGGAAAGGAACACCCTTCTTCACAAGGTATTCTGCCAAATCCGTAGCATTGGAAAAATCGTGGCAAACTGCTTCTTTCATCCTGTCTTTTTTCAAAGTCATGGTGGCAAGCATATTTTTCAGCACCGTTAAAGTCAACTGCAAGGTGTCCACCACATCAAAGAAGCCCTCTTTATCTTCCTGTAAATCTTTGTTATATGCCAAAGGCAAGCCCTTCAAAACCGTAAGCATTTGCATCAATGCTCCATATACCCTGCCCGTCTTACCCCGTGCCAATTCCGCAATATCCGGGTTTTTCTTTTGCGGCATCATGCTGGAACCGGTGGCATAGGCATCATCAAGTTCTATAAAGCCAAACTCTGTACTGTTCCAAAGACATATTTCTTCCGCCATGCGGCTCACATGCATCATAAGGATGCTGGCAAAAGAAAGAAACTCCAAAATATAGTCCCTGTCAGAAATAGCATCCATACTGTTGCTGTAAATATCGCTAAAGTTTAACTCTTTGGCAACAAACTGCCTGTCTATCGGCAAGGTACTGCCGGCAATGGCACATGCTCCTAAAGGCATAATATCTGCCCTCTGCCAAACACCTTGCAACCGTTCAAAATCACGTTTGAACATATTGAAATAAGCAAGCATATTGTGAGCGAAAGTGATGGGCTGAGCCCTCTGTAAATGAGTGTAGCCGGGCATAATGGTATCACAGTTCTTTGCAGCCAAGTCAAGTATTTCTTCTTCCAAGAAAATCAAAAGTTCGCCTAACTCTGCCACAACCCGTTTCATATACATATGCATATCAAGAGCCACCTGGTCGTTACGGCTGCGGGCTGAATGTAATCTTCCGCCTGCTGCCCCAATCATCTCCGTAAGCCGTGCCTCAATATTCATGTGGATGTCTTCCAGTTTCTGTGAAAACTCAAACTTGCCATCCTCAATTTTTTGCAAAATTTCTTTCAATCCTGCAACGATTTTTTTCCCATCCTCTTTGGTAATAATCCCCTGACGGACAAGCATGGTGGCATGAGCAATGGAACCACGGATATCTTCCCTGTACAACCTTTTATCATAGGAAATGGACGCATTATATGCGTCCACCCATTCACTTGTTTCTTTTGTAAATCTTCCGCCCCACAATTTTGGCATCTTACTTCAAAACTCCTTCTTTCATCAAAGCCCTGACTTTCAAAGGCAGACCCAGCAAATTAATAAAGCCGGTAGCATCTGCCTGATTATAAACATCATCCTCGCCGAAGGTAACATATTCTTTGCTGTACAAACTGTATTTAGATTTAGAACCAGCACTAATGATATTACCTTTGTAAAGTTTCAAACGTACAGTACCTGTAACTGTCTTTTGGGTTTCGTTGACAAATGCCTGCAATGCTTCCATCAACGGGCTGAACCACATGCCGTCATAAACCAGTTCACTCATACGGATGGAAACCATCTGTTTGAAACTGCTGGTGGCACGGTCAAGGCAAAGATTTTCCAATTCATTGTGAGCATAGAAAATAATCGCTCCGCCGGGGTTTTCATAAACGCCACGACTCTTCATACCTACCAAACGGTCTTCAACCATATCTGTAATACCCACACCATTGCGGATACCAATTTCATTCAATTTTTCTACCAACTCAACTGCGCCTAATTTTTCGCCATTCACTGCAACAGGCACACCCTCAACAAATTCCAGTTCTACATATTCCTTCTTGTCAGGGGCCTTTTCAGGATAATTGGTTACTTCAAAAAGTGCATCCTGAGGTGCATTCCAAGGATCTTCTAAATCACTGCCCTCATGGCTCAAGTGCCAAATGTTTTTATCCATAGAATAATCATGATCATGGCTTACAGGAATAGGAATATTGTGCGCTGCAGCATAATCAATCTCCTGGTCACGGCTACGCAAATCCCATTCACGCCAAGGAGCAATAATCCCCAGTCGCGGTGCCAATGCCTTCAATGTCAATTCAAAACGCACTTGGTCATTACCCTTACCCGTTGCACCGTGGCAAGCCGCATCTGCGCCTTCTTTTTTGGCAATTTCTGCTAACTTTTTGGCAATCAAAGGACGGGCAAAGGAAGTGCCGAGCAAATACTTTTTCTCATACACTGCAGATGCCTTAACCACTGGCCAAATGTATTCTTCAATAAACTCTTTGCGGACATCCAAAACATAGCATTTGGAAGCACCGCTCTTAACTGCTTTATTTTTAATGAACTCAAAGTCATCCCCTTGACCCAAGTCAAAACATACGGCAATTACTTCACAATTATTGTAATTTTCCTTCAACCAGGGAATAATTACGCTGGTGTCCAACCCACCGGAATAGGCCAATACAACCTTTTTTACATCAGATTTCTTCATTTTTTCCTCCTAAATATTTTTGATTTTTCTGCATAAAAGTGCATTGTAAATATAGATATTATAACACTTAAATCATTATTTGCAAGTAAATATAAATGAATACATAAATTTACATCAATAAAATAAATCACTTTGGCACAAGCAACAATCCTTCACTTTTCAGAAAACATAAGAAAAAAGTGGCTTTCGCCACTTTTTTCTATTCACTAAAACATATTACTATAATTTTTAGTTTTTAATTTGTTATAGTTTCTCATTTCCCATCAAAAGTGCCATAATCGCCTTTTGAACATGCAATCTGTTCTCTGCCTCGTCAAAGACCACGCTGTGGCTTCCCTCAAGCACTTCTTCTGTGATTTCTTCGCCACGATATGCCGGCAAACAGTGCATGACAATACATTCCTGCCTTGCCAAAGCGAGCAACTTGCTATTAACCTGATAATCTTGCAATTCTTTGACCCTTTGGGCATGTTCCGCTTCCTGCCCCATAGATGCCCAAGTATCTGTATAAATTACATCCGCACCTTTTGCCGCCTTTTGCGGACTGCTTTCCAACTCAACACTACAACCAGTCAATTTGGCATCTTCCTGTGCTTGCTTGACAATTTCCGCATTTGGCAAATGCTTATCCGGGCAACAAGCCACCATATTCACGCCACACTTGGCACAAGCGAACATCAAAGAATGAGTCATATTGTTGCCATCACCAATATAAACAAATTTGCGTCCCTTTATTGCCTGTAAATGTTCCTGCATTGTAAGCATATCCGTCAACGCCTGACAAGGATGGAGCAAATCTGTCAAACCGTTAATTACAGGAATACTGGCATATTGTGCCAATTCCCTAACACTGTCATGGCTAAAAGTTCTAATCATAATGCCATCCACATAACGGCTCAAAACCCTTGCCGTATCACGCACCGGCTCACCACGACCAAGTTGGGAATCCCTGTCGCTTAAATAAATAGCATGCCCGCCCAACTGATGAAAACCTGTTTCAAACGAAACTCTGGTACGGGTGGATGCTTTGCTAAAAATCATCGCCAAAGTTTTTCCCTCCAAAAACCTGTGGGGGACACCTTCTTTTTGCATCCGTTTCAATTTTTTTGCCACATCAAGAATGAGGGCAACTTCACCTACGGACAAATCATGTATGGATATTAAATCCTTATTCCTTAAAGCCATAAAATACCTTCATCAAAACTTGGCAAAAGCATTATCCAATGCTTTCACTACCTTATCAATATCTTCTTTGGTAACTACAAGTGGCGGTACCAAACGTACAACATTCCCCACCGTTACATTAACGATAATTCCTTCTTCCAGACAAGAATCCAAAATAGGAGCGGCGGGCTTAGTGGTTTCAATGCCTAAAATCAGCCCCCTGCCACGCACTTCATAAATCTTTTCGGGATATTTTACTGCCAGTTTTTCCAATTGTTCCTTAAAATATTGTCCTTTTTCTTTAGCATTATTAACTAAATTTTCTGCCTTAATCGCAGAAAGAGTTGCATATACATCCGCCATTGCCAAAGCATTACCACCAAAAGTACCACCATGATCGCCAGGGTTGAACACATGAGCAAACTTTTCTGTTACCGCAAAACCAGAAACAGGGAAACCTCCGCCAATGCCCTTGGCAAAAGTCAAAACATCCGGCTTAACGCCAACATTCATATACTCAAACCACACTCCCGTACGCCCCACACCTGTTTGTATCTCATCAAAAATCAATACTGCATCATACTTGTCACATAATTCTCGGACTTTGGCAAGATAATCTCGTGGAGGAACATGCACTCCGCCTTCGCCTTGAATCGGTTCCAACAATACACCACAAACATTTTCATCCATCATTTGTGTCAAAGCATCAATATTACCATATTCCACATATTCATAACCTGCCGGTAACGGTGCATAACCTTCTTGATAATGGGGCTGCCCAGTTGCTGTCAATGTCGCCATTGTCCGTCCGTGAAAACTCATTTTGGCGGAAATAATACGGAACTTCTTGGCATCCTTACTTGTGCCATATTTTCTCGCTAATTTCAAAGCGCCCTCATTGGCTTCCGCACCACTGTTAGCGAAAAACACTCTGTCCATGCCACTGACCTCACAAGTTAGTTTCACCGCCTGTGCCTGAATTTCTGTATAAAAGATATTGGAACAATGAACTAATTTTCCTGCCTGCTCAGTAATCGCCTTAACCTGTGCCGGATGGGCATATCCCAAAGAATTAACGGCAATGCCGGCAAGAAAATCAATATATTCCTTACCGTTCTTGTCCCACACATGGCAGCCCTTGCCATGGTCAAGTACAAGTTTCTGCCTGCCAAATACCGGCAAATAATATTTTTCCGCTGTCTCAATAACTTCATCTCTATTCATCATTCACCCCACCTTTCCTAACCTAACGCCTGCTACCTGAAAGCACCTCATTTAACCTCTTTAATAACTTCCGTTCCCACACCATCAGCACTAAAAATTTCCATCAGAATAGAATGTTTTTCCCTGCCGTCAATAATGTGTGCCTTACCTGCTCCGCCACTTAAAGCCGCAATGCAGGAACGTACTTTGGGAATCATGCCACCATCAATCTTGCCGCAGACAATCAATTCATTTGCCTTTTCAAAATTCAAGGTGCTGATAAAACTATTTTCGTCAGGATAAGCACTGTAAATTCCACGTACATCTGTCAACATCAAAAGTTTGGATGCCTTCAACGCACCGGCAATTTCCCCAGCCGCCATATCTGCGTTAATGTTGAAAGTTTCCCCATCCTTACCAAAACCAATGGGAGCAATAACCGGAATATACCCTGCATCCAAAAGTACATTAATGATTTCCGTATTTACTTGGTAAACTTCGCCAACAAAGCCAATATCCACCAAGTTTACCTGACCTTTTTCCATTACATCAGCCATATGTTTCTTTGCCATCAACAGTTTGGCGTCCTTGCCATTCAAACCAACCGCCTTGCCACCAAGAAGATTTAAGCGTGCAACCAAATCTGTGTTCACTTTACCAACCAATGCCATTTCGGTAATCCCCATAGTTTCCGCATCAGTTACCCTAAGGCCTGCCACAAATTTAGTTTCTTTGTTATACACTTTCAACAAGGCATTTATTTCCGGGCCACCGCCATGCACTACAACCGGACGCATACCTGCCTGTTGCAGAAAAACAATGTCCTGCAAAACACTGTTTTTCAGTTCATCATTCAACATGGCATTGCCACCATATTTCACTACTACGGTTTCCCCTTTGAATTCACTCAAATAAGGAATTGCTTCTAACAAAGTTTTAACCTGAGTATCATTAATTACCATTGTTTTTTCCTCCTTTTGAAAATTGGAAAATACCTATGACTTTCCCTCTCATTCTGACTTTCCCATAACCTGACAGCTGAAATCTGATACCTGATTACGTATGATATTCGCCATTTATCTTCACATACTCATAACTAAAATCACAAGTCCACACTGTCGCTTTCGCATCCCCTGCCGCCAAATCAATCTCCATAGAAATTTCTTTTTCCGACATGATTGGTTTCAATGTTTCCAATGCCACATTGCAATTCAAACCCTTTTCAACTAAACGAACACCACCGATGGAAAGATTAACCTTATCCGCAATCATCTCCGCACCGCTATACCCTGCGGCACAAACAATTCTACCCCAGTTAGGGTCTTCGCCGAAGAAAGCAGTTTTTACCAAAGGCGATTTGGCAATGGCCATAGCCGCAATTTTTGCCTCTGCAAAATTCTTCGCTCCAACCACATTCACTTCCAAAAACTTGGTAGCCCCCTCACCGTCATGAGCAATCATCTTAGCCAAATCCATTGCCACCGCCAACAGTAAATCATAAAACACCTGATAATCAGGATGCTTGCCGCTGTCAATCACAGCATTGCCTGCCAAACCATTGGCAAGTACAATCATACTGTCATTTGTGCTGGTATCACCGTCAACTACAACCATATTGAAACTGTGGTCTGCAACCTCTTTTACCATTTTCTTCAAAAGTGCCGGAGCCACCGCCGCATCCGTTGTCAGAAAGGTAAGCATAGTCGCCATATTGGGATGAATCATCCCTGCACCCTTGGCAATGCCTGCCACCGTAACTGTCTTACCGCCAATTTCCGCTGTATAAACACTATGTTTAACAAAGGTATCCGTTGTCTGAATGGCCTGGGCACAACTCTCGCCCCCATCCTTGCTCAATGCGGCCACAGCGTTTTTAATACCCTTACGCACAATATCCATAGGCATAAAAGCACCGATTACGCCCGTACTGCAAACAAACACCTCATTCAAATCAATGTTCAAAAGACCTGCGGCAAAACTTTGCATTTCACGGGCATCCGCCAATCCTTTAAGACCTGTACAAGCATTTGCACATCCGCTGTTCACCACAATGGCACAGGCATAATCTTTTTTGTTAACTTCCCTATCAACCAAAACTGGAGCGGCACACATTTTATTTTGTGTGAACACCGCACCGCAAGCCGCCGGTTTCTCGCTGTACACTACAGCCAAATCCGCCTTACCGCTAACCTTTAATCCTGCAGTTACACCTGCCGCCACAAACCCCTTCGGGCTTGTCAACCAACCATCAATTTTCTTCAATGTTTTATTCTCCCTTTCTGTATTATGTTCCTTTAGGCAATCCACCCTCTTCACCAAGAGGGCAATGTTCGCTCTATTCTAACCTTCCAAGATTTAATTACAGGAACATTTTACCATAATTACGCATTACGAATTACACATTACGAATTTTCCCTGTATCCTGACACCTAAATTACGGATAAATCGGCAATGCCTCCAATCCCATCTGTTCAGGCAAGTCAAACAACACATTCATATTTTGAATCGCCTGGCCTGCGGCTCCCTTAACCAAATTATCCAAGCAGGACACCACAATTACCCTATTGGTACGTCTGTCAATCTCCCAACCAATATCCACATAATTGGAAGCCCGAATATTCTTCAGTTCAGGCATTACACCCTTACCCAAAAGACGAATGAAATACTCACCGCCGTACATACTTGCAAATGCTTCAGCCACTGCCTCATCCGTAACATTGTCCGCCAAATCAGCGTAACAAGTTGCATAAATCCCCCTGTCACAAGGCAACAGGTGAGGAGTGAACTGAATAATCACATCTTCCCCTGCAAAGTCACTGTATGCCTGCTCAATCTCCGGAGTATGACGGTGACTTGCCACACCATAGGCCTTGAAACTTTCGTTAACACTTTCATACAAACTTCCTAATTTCAAGGAACGGCCCGCTCCCGTAGTACCGCTCTTGGCATCTACAATAATACCCTTGGTCTTTACCAATTTATTTTTCAACAATGGCACCAACGCCAAAATACTTGAAGTAGTGTAACACCCCGGATTCGCTACTAATTTAGAACCCTTGATTTTATCACGGTATAATTCCACCAGACCATATACCGCTCTCGTAGTTGGGTCAAGATGCTCCACCTTATACCATTTTTCAAAAACCTTCGGGTCTTGAAAACGGTAATCTCCGCCCAAATCAATAATCTTAACATCACTATTCTTTAATTCTTTGGCAATCTTCATAGCATGCCCATGTGGCAAAGCCAGAAAAATCACATCGCTCGCCTCAGCAATTCCTTGAAGGTCTTGCATACTAGTCAAACTCTTATCAAAACGGTTCTTCAGATGGGGATACATTTTATTCAACAATTCCCCCGTACTGCTTTCGCTGGTAACCATGGCAATTTCTGCCTTTGGATGCCCCAAAAGCAAACGTACCAATTCCACACCGGCAAACCCGGTAGCACCAATAACACTTGCTCTCATGTGATACCTCCTTTGGAGTAAGAAAAGAATTTCGGAAAACTCTCTTCCATAATTTAATGACATAATTGTATGACTTTTTAAAAAATTTGTATATAGTTATTTTCTATTTTTTCCGATTGTGGTAAAATATAGACATTATGATAAAAAAAATTATATTAATTGTTATAATAGTTGCAGGTCTTTACGGCTATAACCACCTGTTCACTGACCAACCGACCACCTTACCAAGCTATGCTCCGGGTGACAGAGTAGAACGTCCGCTTAATCCAAATGCCGAAAGAGTTAAGGAATTTGCCTTAAGATTTCTGCCCGCCAAAGATGAATGGCCTGAACCGGTTAGGGTTATGTATTACCTGATATTTATGGACGAAGTTATCCGTCCCATTCAGGCAAGAACGGACTATTTGCCTTTGGACAGTTTGGGAACTGATTTGCAACACGCAGTAATCGCTGTGGAAGACCACGATTTTTATTCCCACAGTGCTGTGAGTATCAATAGTGTAATCCGTGCCGCTATGGTCAACACCAGTGCGGGGGAAGTGTTAGAAGGCGGTTCCACCCTTACCCAACAATTAGTGAAGAATCTTTTTCTTAGCAATGAACAAACGATGAGCCGCAAGGCATTGGAAGCCATGCTGGCACTGGTTATGGAAAACAAATATTCCAAAGACGAAATTTTGGAAATCTATTTGAACTCTGTATATTTTGGCATGAATTGCTACGGTGCAAATCAGGCAACGGACAAACTTTTCAACAAAGCGCCAATTATTTTACGGCTTGAAGAAGCCGCCCTTATTGCCGGACTTCCCAATGCCCCCAGTGCTTTGAATCCTTTTGAAAATCCTATGGGAGCAAAGAAACGGCAGGAAGTGGTGTTGGACGCCATGCAACGCTACGGCTTCATAACCCAAAGCCAGTGTTGGAAAGCCAAATCCGCAGAAATCTATTTATCCAACGGCAGCATTCTTGCCCACGAGGACAAAGTAGTTTTATAACTAACAAAAAAACAAAACACCATCTGTGACATTACAACACAAATGGTGTTTTTGTTTGCCAAACTCATTTTACTTTCACTCTTTCCATTGTTCACTGAACTAACTCATCACTAAAACACTTTTGAAATTGCAAAAATTGATTTTCAAAATGGCGACATATTATATCAAAATGTCGCCATTTTGAATTTATAATTTTGTTGTTTTGAACGCTCTTTATTGAAGAGCAAAAACAAAAAGCCGCCCGCAAAATCAATTACTCTGTTTTATCTTTTCTGTTACGCTGAACAAGGTATATAATTAGCACTTCTGTTCCGTCCGCCTTTGGCAATATTATAAATGTTGTTTAACAATTTCATAAACCGTTTGAAGAATGTCCGCAATTCTTTATTGGGGGATTTACCTTTCATTACATAACTCTCCATTGCCTCTGCGATTATCTCGTGTGTTTTGCGGCGACCTTCAAAATCCATAGCGGCATACTGCTCTGTGGTTATTCCGGCATAATTCATCAGGGTTTCAAACTCTTTTAATTCCTGCTCTGTGGCAATACCCCTTTGAATGTCGTTCCACAATGCCGCCAAGAATACATGCCCACTCTCATGGATAAGAGTGCTGGCGTCTGCCTTTTGCATTAAGGTAATGGTGGCACGCCCTGCCGCGTCCCAAGAGGTAGCACCTAAATCTTGTTGATTATAAGCGTTATTATTTTGCTTGACATCTATACCTTTTTGTTTTATAATTGCTTCAATAGTGGAAAGATTGTTGTGGGCGTTTTTGGACGTATTCGGTGGGTTAACTATGTTAGCACTATGACCTTCATACTTATCTTTCCACATTGTTTTTACACGCAATGTTTTATCTGACATGATTGTTTCAACGATGGTAACAGTACCATCGTTTTTATTTTTCTCAAAACGTAACGTAGCATCACCATTGCTTGACCTGTTCCCTACGGTTACATTATCAGGGTTTGCTAAAATATCAGGTATTCTGTAAAAATCTTCGTCTGTTAATCTTACTTCATCTGCTCTTATTTTTTTTGCATTAGCACCATGAGTATTCCTAATATGTCTTATATCGCTATCTACCAATAAATGACGAAATCCCTTTAAATTCAAAGAAATAAATCTATGGATATTTTCTGCTTCCCTATCTCCAATTTCCCACAACTCTAAAGTACTATTATTATTTTTCTTTGCAAAAGAATTGGCAATATAATTTTTGACAGGTATTATAACATTGTCATTCCATGCCTCATAAATTTGATTATACTCTTGTCTTTTTTCCCGTTCTTTCTCTGCCCTTACAATCTCCTTAAAGTTATCCTTAAACCACTGACCTGGATTATAAAGATAAATAAATAGCACCACCTGCCAAATACAGATAGTGCTATTTTTATTTTATACATTCTTCTTTTTCTTCGCTTTGTTCTTGTGCGGATAAATACATATTCGTACATTCTTATCCACTCGCTGCACAACCTTAACCATATTATCTTCAGTAATCGCAACACAACCATGTGTATATTTGTGAGTTCCCCGACAATGTAAAAAAATCGCCGCCCCCTTGCCAAACACACCTTCCTTGTTGTAATCAATGAACAAAACATAATTGAATTGCGGAACATAATCTATAAGCCGTTCCCCGTCCTCACCACACTTGTGATTCACTTTGGTAACATCTACAAACTGATTGTAATTTTCCCTTTCACCCTTTCTTTTTATTTATAATCCTTCCCCATGCCTCAACCAAACCATCCAACGACATACGGGCATTGGCAGGACTGGTAGATGGCAAATAATAAACTGTAATTGAAGTTGGTATCTGTTTGGCAAAATATTTTTTGAAAGCCGCTGCCGCCTTGCCACCATTACAAATGACCATATCAATATGATGATGTTTTTGCAGAAACGAAACCAAATCATTGGGCTGTTCAGCAAGAATATCACTATCCAAACTTCCCTCCCGCTCACAATTAGCCAAAGTATCCCACAAAGCAATCTTGTTTCGCAACAAAAGTTGCTTTTTCTCTGAATATGTCATATCCTCAACTTTATTTTGCAACAAGATTTGCATCAAAGACCAAAATCTGTTCTTTGGATGAGCATAATATTCCTGCTCTGTTAAAGATTTAACTCCGGGCATAGACCCCAAAATCAATATTTGGCAATTTTTATTTACTATTGGCAAAAACGATTTACACAACATAAATATATTGTATCACAAATTCAATTATTCACAAATTTTACTTTCAAAATTTTCTATTGCCTCTAATTATTTATCTCTTGCATTTCCCCTTCACTCTCTCCATTGTTCAATGAACTAACTCGTCACTAAAACACTTTTAAAATTGCAAAAATAAGTTTTCATTGTAACGTTACTTTGAGTAAAAGTAACGTTACTTTAATTTCTCAATTTTATTGTTTTGAACGCACTTTATTGAAGAGCAAATACCAAAAGCCGTCCGCAGAACGAACGGCTTTTTCGTAAGAAGGAGGGAATAGTTTAATTGGAAGAATTGGCTTCAGCAATAGCCGCACCGATGATTGTTCCTAAAATCAATCCGCCGACTAATACTCCAACCTCATCGTGGTGTCTGTCACGATGTACCACATAACGGGGCGGTTCGTGATAAACATGGTGTACATCATGCCGAACAGGTTTGGGCGCAGGTTTATGCTGAACATGATGGGAAACAGGTTGCTTTTGGTGACCATGACTCATGTGTTGAACCTGCTTTGGCGGATGATTGCCATGTTTTGGTGCCGCATAAGCAACACCACTTAAAGGAGACATAAAGGTCAAGCCAACTAATACTGCCGCAATAATTTTTGTGCTAATAGATTTCAAAATGTTTTTCATGATTCCTACCACCTTTCTTTGTTGTTGCTTGTATTCTACAAAGAAATTGTGGCAAAAATATGACGAAAAATTTTTATTACAAAACTTAAAAAGCCGTGGGCAGAGCCCACGGCTTAAATCTCCAATTTGGTGGAGATGAGGGGAGTCGAACCCCTGTCCGAAAATATTGGTAGACAAATTTCTCCGAGCGCAGTCATCATTTATTTGTTTCGCATTTCCCCAACCTAATGACGGGTCAAAAATTTGCTATTCCGTTAATCTTGCGCAAAACTACGGAAATCATTTCACGCCAGTCCGACTATTGGCCGTTCATCCTTGCCGCCAGACAGAACTCAGAGAACGGGGTTGCCCTTAGGCAGCCATTGCAAAATTATCTTCTGCGTTTAGTTTAAGTTTCTACCGTTTTAAGTGAGAGGCAGGATCACTGCTCGCTTATTGAGTATCAAGTTCCCCCTTCTTAAACGGTACATCCCCAAAGGTTCAAAGCACCTTTTATGTATGAAGAATTAAGAATTAATAATTATTAATTCATTGGGGCAAATCCATAAACGGATTTGCCGGTTGGAAGTATTATTATACACATTTTTTAATTATTTGCAAGAACTTTCCTGTTTTATTTTGTGGTCAATAATTCTGCGGGACGCCAGTTCCACCAATAAATCTTTCAAACTGATACCCGCTTCCACCATTAAAACCATCACATGATAAATCAAATCACAAATTTCATAAACCGTTTCCCGTTTATTTTTAGCATGGGCGGCAATAATGACCTCCGTGCTTTCCTCACCCACCTTTTTCAAAATCTTATCCAAACCCTTTTCAAAAAGATAGGAAGTATAAGACCCCTCTTGCGGATTAGTTTTCCTGCCCCTAATCAGTTCCAACAACATGGGATAAGAAAACTCGCTCCGTTTTTCACTTTGGAATACAGGATTGGCAAAACAGGAATATGTTCCCAAATGACAAGCCGGTCCTTCCGGCTCAACTACTACAACCAAAGCATCCTTATCGCAGTCCGCAGTCATGGACACAATATGCTGATAATTGCCGCTTGTTTCCCCTTTCAGCCACAGTTCCTTGCGGGAACGGCTCCAAAAACAAGTCAGTTCTTTTTCTAAAGAAATCTGCAAACTTTCCTTATTCATATAGGCCAAAGTCAGCACCTGCTTGGTGAAAGCATCCACCACAATGGCAGGTATCAAACCCTTTTCGTCAAATTTCAGTTCATCAATATTCAACATCACTATTATCTCTCCTAACTTAATTTATCAATTCGCCAAAGACCAAAGACCAATTATGGAAATTTGTTCCGTTGACTATAATTGGAAATTTGCGTAACAAAATTATCCCTTATTGGTCTTTGTTGATTTGGTCATTTGGTCTTTAGTATTAAACTCT
Organism: Phascolarctobacterium sp.; assembly: GCA_030531205.1. GTDB lineage: Bacteria > Bacillota > Negativicutes > Acidaminococcales > Acidaminococcaceae > Phascolarctobacterium_B. The sequence continues at coordinate 134,402 of JAUNOC010000003.1, read as the reverse complement.
GCTTGGTATTCCCTCAGCCGTCATAGCTTTTTTCAAATCCTGTATTTTTACTTCACCAAAGTGGAATATACTGGCAGCCAGCCCCGCATCCACCTTAGGCAATTTTTTAAACAAGGTAATAAAATCTTCAATTTTTCCCGCTCCGCCGCTGGCAATAATGGGCACCTGTACCACTTCACCAACTGCAGCCAACATTTCTAAATCAAAACCCTGTTTCACACCATCTGTATCAATGGAGTTCACCACCACTTCACCGGCACCATTATCCACACAACGCTTTATCCACTCAATAGCATCCATACCTGTATTTTCTCTGCCGCCTTTGGCAAAGACCGTGAATTTGCCGTTCACCCGTTTTATATCCACAGACAACACTACACATTGGTCACCGTAAAGTTTCGCCGCCTCACCAACCAAGTCAGGATTTTTGATAGCGCCGGAATTCACGCTCACCTTATCAGCGCCACACTTCAGCACCCTGTCAAAATCAGCCAGGGAATTGATACCGCCACCAACTGTCAGGGGAATAAATACCTGGCTGGCAGTCTCCCGTAAAATATCTGTGAAAATCTTCCGACCGTCAGAAGATGCTGTAATATCGTAAAACACAAGTTCATCCGCCCCGTTGGCACTATAATACTTTGCCAGTTCAACGGGGGATGCCACCTGTTTCAGTCCTGTGAAATTCATTCCCTTAACCACATTCCCATCCTTAACATCAAGGCAAGGAATAATTCTTTTTGTAATCATTTCGCTACCTCAACTGCCTTTACCAAATCTATGGCTCCTGTGTAATAGGCCTTACCCACAATGGCTCCGTGCAAATCATACTTTCGCAATGCCGTCAAATCATCCAGTGTACTTACGCCACCGCTGGCAATAATTTTCACTGCAAATTGCTCGCTCAATGTCTTATACAACTGCCGGTTAGTACCCTGCATAGCCCCGTCTTTGGAAATATCTGTACAAATAAAAGTTTGTACACCCTTTTCTTGCATCTTGCCGCAAAAATCCAAAGCATCCAATTCACTTGCCTTGGTCCAACCCTTAATAGCTACCTTGCCGTCTTTAATATCTATGCCCACAGCAATTTTCTCACCATATTTTGCCAAAGCTGTATCCAGCAAATTCTCATCCGTTACAGCCGCCGTACCTAAAATCACCCTGTCCAAGCCAGCACCTAAATACTTGTCAATCACATCCATACTGCGGATGCCCCCGCCAATTTCACAGAACAAACCTGTAGTATTTTTTATAGCGCAAACCAAATCAAAATTAGGTGTTGTGCCTTTCAGCGCACCTTCCAAATCCACTAAATGAACATGGGTGATGCCCTTATTCTTAAAATCCTGTGCCACCTTTACCGGTTCATTACTGTACACTGTTTTTTGAGCATAATCACCCTTGAAAAGTCGCACCGCCTGACCTTCATATAAATCTATCGCAGCATAAATCAACATAATTTACCTGCTTTCATTTCGCAAAAAGCACGCAAAATATTTAAACCCACTTCCCCGCTTTTTTCCGGGTGAAACTGACACCCCATAACATTCTTTTGTCCAACTGCAGCAGTTAATTCTGCACCGTATTCCGCCGTAGCCAACATAGTTTCGGCACAGTCCGTACCGTGATAAGAATGAACAAAATACACACAGTCGTTTTCTTTAAGATACTTAAACAGAGGATGTGGTTTCACAAAATGCAAGGCATTCCACCCCATATGAGGAATCTTCAAATCCTTAGGCACCACATCAGCAATAGGACGGATAGCACCTTTAATTAACCCCAGCCCCTCATGCTCTCCATATTCATAACTCTTGTCAAACAAAAGTTGCATACCTAAACAGATTCCCAACAGTGGTTTTCCCTTAGCCGTCAAATCCTTTAATACCTTATCCAAACCACTTTGACGCAATTTTGCCGCCGCATCTCCAAAGGCCCCCACACCGGGAAGGATAATTCTGTCCGCCTTAGCAAGTTCCTCTGATTTACCCGTAACTACTGGAATTTCCCCAATCTTTTTCAAACTGCATTGCAGGGAAAACAAATTTCCCACGCCATAATCCACTATTGCCAGCATTACAGCACCCCTTTAGTGGAAGGAATTTTATCTGCAAAAGCAAGGTCAATGCTTACTGCCGTCTTCAAGCTTCTTGCCACTGCCTTGAAAACACCTTCAATAATGTGGTGGGAATTTTTGCCGGACAACATACGTATATGCAAGGCGCATTCTGCCTGACGTACAAAACCCTGCCAAAATTCCTCAACTAATTCTGTATCAAAATACCCCACTTTTTCTGTGGGAATATTCACACTATAACCTAAAAAACTTCTCCCGGAAAAATCTGCAGAAACCAGAACCAAAGTTTCATCCATGGGAAGAACAATATCACCATAGCGGTGAACTCCCCGTTTATCTCCCAATGCCTGACGGAAGGCCTGACCTAAAGCAATCCCAATATCTTCCACACTGTGATGATAATCCACACAAGTATCCCCCTTACACTCCAACTGCAAATCAAAATGTCCGTGGGATGCCAGCAAAGTCAGCATGTGGTCAAGAAAACCGCAACCGCTGTGAATCTTACTTTTACCCTCACCGTCTAAATTCAAATCCAGTTTAATATCAGTTTCTGCAGTTTTCCTTGCAATATGAGCTTCTCTCATAGTTTGCCCTCCTGAATATCTGTCATAATCTTAGCACAAGTTTCCATATCTTCCCTTGTACCAATACTGATACGCACATAGGGTGCCAATCTTTTTGTATTCCAGAACCTGACTACCACACCATTTTCTTTCAACTTGGTGTAAAGCATTTCCCCATCCATTTTATGTGAACCAACAAGTACAAAATTAGCGCAGGAATCTACAACTTTATAACCAACTTTTCGTAATGCGCCGATAAAATACTCCCTGCTGCTTTTTATTTTCTCACAACACTCTTGGAAATATTCTACATCTGCCAAAGCGCCAACACCTGCCGCCATAGTCATGGTATTGACATTATAAGGATTTGTGGAATAACGCAAGGTCTGCAAATCTTGAATCAGTTCCGGGCAGGCAATCATACACCCCAAACGGGCTCCTGCCAAAGAACGGGACTTGGAAAAAGTTCTAATGACTACCAAATTATTGTATTTTCTAATCAAAGGAATGACCGTTTCTCCGCCAAAATCAACATAGGCCTCGTCAATGACCACCACATTATTGGGGTTACCTGCTACCACCTTTTCAATCTCTGCCACAGATAAATTCAAACCCGTAATAGCATTTGGATTAGCAATAAACACCGTACCCCCTGCATTGAAATAATCATTCACATCAATAGAAAAATCTTCTTTCAAAGGTATTTGTCTGTACGGAACATTATTCAAATCCGCAAACACCGGATTAAAACCATAAGTAATATCAGCAAACACCGCCGGATGTTCCTTGTCACAGAAAGCCATAAAAGCAAAATTCAAGGATTCGTCGCTGGAGTTGTTGAACATAATTTCTTCCGCTTTCACGCCCAGTTTTGCCACAGCCATTTCCGTCAGCGCTTTGCAAGTCGGGTCGGAATAAAGATACAAATCACCAACTACTTCCCGTGCCAAGCGTTGTGCCAAAGGAGAAGGCGGATACGGGTTTTCATTAGTGTTTAACTTTATATACTTTCTGTCCCTGGGTTGTTCCCCCGGCACATAGGCCACTAATTTATCATATTTTTTACTGAAAAACCTACTCATAATTTTTCCTTTCTGAAATATGCTGACATCTAATGTCTGGATTACTTCAACCGAATTACTGCACTCTTAGCGTGAGCCGTGAGTCCCTCTTTCTCCGCAAAGAACGCCACATCCTTTCCCACTCTTGACAATGCTTTAGCCGTGTAATAAGTGTATTGAGTTTTCTTTACGAAGTCATCCACTGACAAAGGACTGGAAAACTTTGCAGTACCGCTTGTAGGCAAAGTATGATTAGGCCCTGCCAAATAATCCCCCAAGGCCTCCGGACAATTCCTGCCCATGAAAATAGAGCCGGCATGCCGCACTGCATCCAAATAGTCAAAAGGATTATCAACACACAATTCCAAATGTTCCGGGGCAATTTCGTTGGCAATTTCAATGGCACGCATAATATCGTCCGCTACAATAATCTTACCATTGTTGTCAATGGATGCCCGGGCAATCTCCTGCCGTTCCAACTTGGGAATTTGCACTTCCAATTCCTTCTGTACTGCTACAGCCAAATCATTGGAATTTGTTACCAGCACTGCACTTGCCAACTTGTCATGCTCCGCCTGACTCAACAAATCTGCCGCCATATGCTGTGGATTACTCTTGCCGTCCGCTACAATCAAAATCTCGCTAGGACCAGCAATCATATCAATACTTACCTTACCGAAGACCTGCTTTTTCGCCTCCGCTACAAAAGCATTACCGGGGCCAACAATCTTATCCACTTTTGGAACACTCTCTGTTCCATAAGCCAAAGCCGCTACCGCCTGAGCACCACCAACTTTGAAAATCTTGTCCACACCTGCCACATAAGCAGCCGCTAAAATATAAGGATTTACTTTGCCCTGACTATTGGGAGGGGTAACCATCACCACTTCTTTACACCCGGCAATCTTAGCGGGAATGGCATCCATCAAAACCGTGGAAGGATAGGCCGCTGTACCGCCGGGAACATACAATCCAGCCCTGTCAACGGGAATAATCTTTTGACCAACAACAATACCATCCTCATCATTAATGATGAAACTGTTGCGTTTTTGTTTTTCGTGAAACTTGGTAATATTGGCTGCCGCTTTTTTCAGTATTTTCAAAAACTTTGGCTCTACTGAATTTACTGCTTCCTGAATTTCCTCAGGACTTACCTGCAAAGAATTCAATTTTGCTTTATCAAATTTTTCACTATAAAAATACAATGCCTTGTCACCATCCTTACGAACAGTGGCAATAATATCTGCTACAATGGCCTCCACATCCATAGTAGGAATCACTCTGGCAAAAATCTCTTCATTTGCAACTTCACCATACTTAAAAATCTTAATCATTTTATTCCTCCACAAATAAATTAGCAATTTATCAAAGACCAAAGAGCAATTATGGTAATATGTTCCGTTGACTAAAAATCTAATCACAGGAACTCTTTACCAAAATTATTCATTGACCAAGATATTTCCCAGTTCCTTCTTAACCAAATCAATCTTCTCCTGCTTAAACTTGCAGGCACTCTTGTTGGCAATCAGCCGGGCACTTATGGGCAATACCGTTTCCAACTCTTCCAAATTATTTTCTTTAAGGGTTGTACCCGTTTCCACAATATCCACAATTACATCACTCAACCCCAACAACGGAGCAATTTCTATTGAACCATGCAACTTAATAATATCTATGTCCCTTCCCTTAGACCGATAATACTTTGTGGCAATATTGGTGAATTTAGTTGCCACACGCAAGGTACTTGTTTCGTTCATTTTTGCACCTTTGATACCTGCCACCATCATACGGCAAATGCCAATTTTCAGATCCAAAAGTTCCGTTACATCCGGCTCATATTCTGCCAAAATATCTAGACCGGTTATACCTAAATCCGCCGCCCCACGCTCCACATATTTTGCCACATCATTGGGTTTTACCCAATAATAACGGATTTTCTTTTCCTCATTTTCAAAAAATAACTTTCTATTGTTCTCCAAAATAGAAGGACATTCATACCCTGCCTTGGCAAACATGGCATAGACCTTTTCCCCTAACCGTCCCTTAGGCAAAGCCACATTAAGGAAATCATCCTGCACCGCTGTCTGTACCTGCTCCAACCGTTCCAGCAAATCCACATATACGGCAAAGCCAATGGCTTTGGAATGTCGGTGCATTTTTTCCATCAACCTGTCATACTGACCGCCGGACAACACCGCACTGGGTACCCCGTTAATATAGCCCTTGAACACTGTACCATTATAATAGTTGGCATCCACAGGAATGACAGGTGTTAAATGCAAATGTCCGGCAAACTCACTGGCCGCCAGCCGTTGCCACATTACTGCATCCACATTAGCCAATTCCAACACCCAATCCGCAGCCAGCAACTGCATGCTCTTGGCTGCCAGAATGATGACCTGATAAACATCCTCATCCTCCACCTTGCCAAAGCACTCCACACCTGTCTGCATAATCTCTTTGAACGCTTTGGTGCCCTTATCCTCACGATACACATTTTCGCTATAACAAACCTTCTGCAACTCTTGTGGCAAATCCTGGGAATTTTTGATAATGCTCAAGGTTACATCCGGTTTCAAAGCCAACAACCTGCCATTGGTATCAGTAAAAGTAATTACGTTGTCTGACACCAAAAAGCCTTTATTTTTCGCATACAAGTCATATTCCTCGAACTTGCTCATACGATAAGGGCGATAACCATTGGCCACATAAAGCGCTCTTAATTGCAGAATATATTTCTCACTTGTCTGTAAAACTTGCTCACTAATTTCCATTATTTATCCGCCTTCAATCTTTCCAGAGCCACCGCATAACCGCCAGGACCATAATTTAAACAACGGTTCACCCTGCTAATGGTGGCAGCACTGGCTCCCACCTTTTCCGTAATTTCCTGATAACTCTTTCCTTCTTGCAAAAGTTTTGCCGTCTGTAAACGCTGTGCCATATCCTGTAATTCCTTAATGGTACACACATCCGACAGAAAAGCATAACTTTCGTCCACCGTTTGCAATTCTGTTATCACCTGTAAAAGCGACTCCACCGCCGCCGTCCTAATCTTATCCATAATCCGCCTCTGTTTCTATTTTTCAATCGCTCTTAAAAAGTTTTTCAATCGCTCATTTTCTGTGTTATCAAAAACCTCTGCCGGCGTTCCCTCAGCCTGAATAACCCCGTCCGCCATAAAGATAATCCTGTTCGCCACCTCTTTAGCAAAAGTCATTTCGTGGGTCACCACCACCATAGTCATTTTTTCCTTAGCCAAATTCCGCATGGTCTGTAAAACTTCACTGGTCAACTCCGGGTCCAAAGCACTGGTTGGCTCGTCAAAAAGCATAATATCGGGTTTCATGCACAATGCCCGGGCGATGGCTACCCGCTGTTGCTGTCCGCCGGAAAGCTGTGCCGGATAAACATCCCGCTTTTCCAAAAGACCAACCTTTTTCAACAGAATCTCCGCTTCTTTAATTACCTCATCCTTTTCCCGCTTTTGTACTTGTACCGGTGCCTCAATCAAATTTTCCAGCACCGTCATATGGGGAAAAAGGTTAAACTGCTGGAACACCATGCCCATCTTGCAGACAATCTCCTGCTGTTTCTGCTTGTCGGCATAAACAACACCATTGCTGGCCTCCTCCACCAAAGTTTCACCGTCAATAATAATTGTGCCACCGTTCACATCTTCCAATTTATTCAAACAACGGAGAAAAGTTGATTTACCGCTGCCGCTGGGGCCGATAATGGCAACCACTTCCCCCTCGTTCACTTCCAAATTAATTCCCTTAAGAACCTGTAACCCACCAAAGTGTTTAACAATATTTTTTGCATCAATCTTTTTCATTTTCCCTGCTCCTACATACTGGATTTGGAAAAATGCTTTTCCAACCTGTTAAAGAAAATCGTCAGGAGCAAAGTCGCCCCTAAATAAAACAAAGCCGCCACAACGAACGGAACAACAGAAAAATCACGTTGTACCAGATTTCTGGTAGTCCGCATCAAATCATTCATTGCCAAAATATACACCAAAGAAGTATCCTTTACCAAAGTAATGGTCTCATTGGAAATAGGCGGCAACACAATTCTAAGTACCTGTGGCAACACAATTCTCCGCAAAGTTTGGGCATAATTCATACCCAAAGCATGTGCCGCCTCGTACTGCCCCTTGGGAATGGCCTGAAACCCGCTGCGGAAAATCTCACAAAAATACGCCGCATAATTCAACACAAAAGCGATTATGGCGGCAGTAAAATCTTCAAAAAGAATACCCACGCTGGGTAATGCGAAATACACAAAGAGCATTTGTAGCATCAAAGGAGAGCCACGCAAAACCCACACATAGGTTGCAATGATTTTTTTAACAAAAGCAAATCCCGAAACACGGCCAAGTGCCATAAGCATCCCCAACGGCAAACTTAAAGTAATTACCACTACGAAAATCTTTAGGGACTCCCATGCACCCAGCCCCATTTGCGGAATAATGCGAAGAATATACTCCATCTTAATAAACGGTAATATCAGAACCGAACCACTTCATAGAAACCTTCTTACAGGTACCATCCTTCTTCATACCTCTCAAAACCTTGTTCACCTTAGCAATCAACTTAACATCTTCCTTACGGAAACCAACTGCCACCACTTCGTCAGAAATAGTTTCATTTGCTTTGCGATACACACCCGGTTGTTTTTGATTGTAGTAACCAGCCAATACAGCATCAGCCACCAAAGCATCCACACGACCGGTCTGCAAATCCATATAAGCAGCAGCAAAATCAGGATATTTTCTAATAGCTTTCAATTTACTCTTCAGTTCTGCATAAGGGGCAGAGTTCAAAATATCATCACCGGTTGCCTGGTTTTGCACCCCCACAACCTTTCCTGCCAAATCACTGACCTTGTCAATTTTTGACTTTGCCAAAGTAACAATCCATTGAGCATTGTTGATATAGGGTTCGGACAAACCATAAGTTTGTTTTCGTTCCTCTGTTACGGAAAAACAGTTCCAAATAGCATCAATACGCCCGGACTTAATCTCCGCCTCTTTTGAATCCCAGTCAATTGGTTTGAAGGTAACCTTCATACCCAAACGTTTTGCCGCCTCTTTAGCCAGGTCAATATCAAATCCCACAATCTCATTCTTCTCATCACGGAAACCCATAGGAGCAAAATTATCGTCCAACCCGATAACAATTTCTTTGTCCACATTTTTGGCCTCGCTGACACCCATACCCGTGAACATCCCCAACCCCAAGGCAGCCACTGCTGCCATTGCTAAAATTTTTTTCATTTTCAATACCTCTCTCTAATAAAATTGTTCAAACACTATCTTGATGGTTTAGCCCTCACCAAACCATTTTGAACTTGTTGCCACTATTGTACTTCACTACGCTAAAGTTGTCAAGTGCTAAATTGCACTTTTTTTGTAGATTTTTGCAGAAAAATAATATATAATACTTTTGACTTATTACAACTATTTGTAGAAAGGTTGGGTGAAAATGCGTAATTATCGTTGGTCTTTCCTCATTATATCCGTAATTTTACTTGTCGGACTCATTTGGTTAGGATCGGGCAATCCTCCTACAGTGGATGCCAAAACCTACCACCCGACAGTTTATTCTACCCCCTGGGCACTCCTGCCGCCCGTAATTGCCATTGCTTTGGCACTTATAACAAAGGAAGTATACTCCAGTTTGTTCACCGGCATTGTTGTAGGAGCGTTAATTTACGGCAATTTCAACTTAGAATTAACCCTCAACACTTTCCTTTTCCAGTCAGAAGGTGGTATGGTTTCCAAACTCTCCGACTCCTGGAATGTGGGCATACTTATATTTTTGGTTATTTTGGGCATCCTGGTCGCTCTCATGAACAAAGTTGGCGGCTCCGCCGCCTTTGGACTTTGGGCAGCAAAAAACATTAAAAGCCGTATAGGGGCCCAACTTTCCACCATCCTTTTAGGTGTTCTGATTTTCGTGGACGATTATTTTAACTGCCTCACCGTAGGTAGCGTTATGCGGCCATTAACCGACCGGCACAATATCAGCCGTGCCAAACTGGCCTACCTGATTGATGCCACCGCCGCCCCTGTTTGTATTATTGCCCCCGTGTCCAGTTGGGCAGCAGCAGTAACCAGTTCCGTGCCTCCAGACAGCGGCATTAACGGTTTTTCCATGTTTTTGAAAACCATTCCCTATAATTTCTATGCTCTTGCCACATTGCTTATGATGGTACTGATTGCCATAACAAACTGTGATTTTGGCATTATGAAAGTCCACGAAGACAATGCAGTTAAAGGCGACCTCTTCACTACAGATGACAGGCCCTATGGTGACGATTTGAACACCAATGACAACGGATTGGGCGGGGTCATTGACCTAATCTGCCCTGTGGTAATCTTAATTTTCTGTTGTATTATGGGCATGGTATATACCGGCGGCTTTTTCAGCGGTGAATCCTTTGTCAATGCCTTTGCCAATTCCGATGCTTCCAAGGGCTTAGTTATCGGTTCCATCGTTTCCCTCTTGGCAGTATTTGTTTGGTATATGACCAGAGGCGTAATGGAATTTCACGAATTCACTGATTGTATTCCCGAAGGATTCAAACAAATGGTCGCACCAATTTTAATTTTGACAATGGCTTGGACCCTGTCCGGCATGACAGGTCTTTTAGGCGCAAAATTCTATGTACACGATGTAGTTGCAGGCAGTGCAGGTGCTTTAAAAATGTTCCTGCCTGTTATCATATTCTTGGTGGGATTTTTCCTGGCCTTCTCCACCGGTACAAGTTGGGGTACCTTTGCAATTTTGATTCCTATTGTCTGCAATGTATTCTCCGATGCTTCAACCTATGAAATGCTGACCATCTCCATTGCTGCCTGCCTTTCCGGCGCAGTTGCAGGTGACCATTGCAGCCCCATTTCCGATACAACCATTATGGCAAGTGCCGGGGCACACTGCAACCACGTGAACCACGTATCCACACAGTTACCCTATGCCCTGACCGCAGCAGCAGTTGCCGCAGTCGGTTTTTTGGTAGCAGGAGTTATGGGATATATGTGGGAAACATCCGCCGCCCTCCTCAGCTTGCCAATTACCTTGGCTCTGATGGTGGTGACCATAGTGGGAATTAAAAAGTTTATATAATTTGAGGTAAATTAAAAACTTTAATTCAAAGAAAAACACCTTGCAAATACAAGGTGTTTTTTGATTTTTCTAATCTCATGGTAAAATTCTGCCAAAAAAGTCCACTAAACCTCTCAATCCCTAAATTATTTAGGTTTCGCAATTATATATGGCTTCGTCTGCTCGCCTTTTAGCAAAATCTTGGTGTCAAACCACATATAATAAAACCGCATAGCACTATTAATAGTATATCCGTCCCGTTTATGGTCATTTGTGTCATAAGGGTCTGCCATAATCAATACATCATCATCCTCTACCGCTGTTCCCATTGTATCATAGCCTATAATAACCCGCCAATGTCCGCCCATTTCCACATTTTCCACAATAATCGGTGTGCCTTTTGCCAAATTATTTGTCACCCAATGGAGAAAATAGCGATAGGTCTCTGGGGAACGTTCCTTGCGGCTGTCCGTTACCTGCCACCCCAACTTTTCAAAATAGGCCACCATACCGGCAATATCCGTACCGCTAAACTTTTTAGTTCCCATAATTTTTGCCACTGCCATTTCATCATAGGGCGTTGTCCGCAAAAAATAGTCCGCCACCATCATGGCCGCCACCGGGCCGCAAGTGTAATTAGTCCTTTGCTGACGGGTAGCAAAATTGGTTAAAATCGTCCGTGTAGCCGTATTCCCCATGTGATATACATCCACATCTTTGTAATAGGGTGAGTTGGGCACATCCGCAGAAGGTATTTCCCGCAAATCCTCACTTTGTGCCAGCGGACTTACGCTCATGGTCTGTTGCAACATTTCCGGATGAAGCAGAAACCACAGACCTGCCATAATGACCACGAGGGCGAGAATGTGCAGCGCTATTTTTATTATTTTCTTGTTCATTTTTTTCCCTTTCTATTCTTTTATATTTTGCTACCACTGCTTTCATCAAAGAGTTATGTTCATTGGGCAAATCCCCTGACTGTACCCGCCGCAGGAGATAATTCAAAGCATTTTTGATATTTGCCTCTTTGGGGAATTTGGCAAAATCCGTAGAATTGAGATTTAAATCACCGGTAGAAATTGGCATTTTGGTACGGGCAAGTTGTATGAGTTTTGCTCCCATTTCCCTGCCTTCCGCCATAATGGACATATCCTTTCCCGCTTTAGTTGCTCCCATATCCGCCAAATATACTTTGACTAAATCTGTACAGGCATCCGCCATATCCTTTTCGTGTTTGAAAAGTCCTTCTGCCGCCACATCACGGAGCCAGTGCAACATTCCATATTCCGCCCGTTCTTTCCCTGTATGCTCATTGTGCATAAAGCCCGCAAACCGCATGTGATGCGCCACTAAAAAAGTAATGTATTTTGCAAATTTGGGTGCGTAATTCAACCTTTGCAGAAGTTCCATGGTCATACGGGCACTTTCTTTTTCATGACCGGCATCCCGTGGCTGTCCTTCTTTGTTCACATCACGAATATTGGGCAATCCCTTCCCCATATCGTGACACACCAATGCCCAACGGACAGGCAAATTTTGAGGGCCGTTGTCCACCGCCCTTAAAGTATGTTCAAAACCGTCATACTGATGAAATTTAGGATTTTGCTTAAGTCCTACCAAATGCAAAAGTTCCGTAAGAATGGGAATGGTGCTGATTACACCATTCTTTTTTATTTGACACTGGGCTCCTGCCAGACCGCTGCCCACCAACATGGCAAGTCCCAGTCCTGCATAGTCACCACAGATTAATTTCTCCAATTCTGCCTTCACACGTTCCACAGAAAGGCCTCCGCAACGAGAAACATTGAAAACAGGACATTTAGGCAAAAAATATTCCGTCTTGGGGTCGCCAAATTTATAGGTCTTTCCCTTTTCATCCACATAGTCAAAACCTAATTCCGCCACAAACCGGCAAGCACGGAACATTCTTAAAGCATCTTCTTCAAAACGTTTTTTGGCATTGCCCACCGTCCTCAAAACCCTGTTTTCCAAGTCCTTTTTGCCGCCATGGAAATCATAAAGAATACCTTTCAAATCCAAAGCCATGGCATTGATTGTGAAATCCCTGCGTTTGCAATCTTCCTGCAAATTCCTGGCTTTCCAAATTTCTGCAGGTCGATGGCTGTCCTTGTCATAGCGTTCACCACGGAATGTAGTAACTTCCATAGGCATACCCTTCACCACAATCAAAACCGTACCGAAATTTTTACCAAGTTTATCAATGGTCTGCCAACCTTTTTCCTTCGCTACCGCAATGGCATCCTCCGGCGTGGCACTGGTGGCAATATCATAGTCATGGGGATGCTTGCCAAGAAGAATATCCCGCACTGCACCCCCAACTACATACGCTTCAAAATTATGCTCTTGAAATGCCTCTATTAATTTAACTACTTGAAAGGGAAACCTGTATTTCACCAATGATATTTTTCTCCCCTGCTGATTTTGAAAGCCCGATAAATTTGCTCTGCCAAAATTACCCTAATCATCTGATGGGTAAAGGTCAATAGCGAAAAACGCCAACAGAAATCCGCCCGTTTACGCAAGGCATCCGTGAATCCAAAGGCACCGCCTATAACAAAACACAAATGACTTACTCCCTCAACTGTTAATTTATCAAACTTTTCTGCTAACTGGGGGGAAGATATTTCCTTGCCCTGTGTGTCCAAAAGCATCACATAGGCATGTTCCGGCAATGCTCCTGTCAGCCGCTGTGTTTCTTCCTCCACAGTCCTTTGTTCCGGAACTTCCTTTACTTCCACTTTGGCAAAGGGTCCCAGCCGTTTTACATATTCCGCCATGGCTTCCGTCCAATATTTTTCTTTTAGTTTTCCCACGGCAAGAATGGTTATTTTCATTACCTTATTTCTTCTTTTCCGGTTTCGGTGCAGCGCCCAAAGTTACTTTGTAATCATGGAATTCACCACGGTAAAGTACAGTCAGTGTTACAACATCACCAACCTTGTGAGTAAAGAGTTTGGCGCGTAATTCGCTGGCACGGGAAACTTTTTCACCATTGATTTTTACGATAACATCCATCGGTTTAATGCCTGCTTTGGCAATGGGTGAATTTGGCGCAATCTTATATACCAGCACACCGCCCTGTAAATCATATTCAAAATTATTTCTGTCCAAAGTTTCCTTATCCATCAAATATACTCCCAGATAAGGACGGGTTACGGCACCATTCTTTTCCAAGTCCCGTACAACGGATTTCACAATGTTGGAAGGTACTGCAAAACCCAAGCCTTCTACACCGCCGGCTGCCACTTTACGGCTATTGATACCGATTACTTCGCCATCAGCATTCACCAAAGCACCGCCGGAATTACCGGGGTTAATGGCAGCATCTGTTTGAATCAAAGGTACATCACTGTCGCCGATCTTTACCGTACGGTTCAATGCGGAAACTACACCGGCGGTAACTGTTCCACGCAATTCCAAACCGAGAGGATTACCAATTGCAATGGCTGTTTCACCCACCATTACTGCATCACTGTCACCAAAGGTTGCTGCAGGAAGATTTTTGGCATCAATCTTAATTACAGCCAAATCCGTAATACTGTCACTGCCCAAAAGTTTGGCAGGCAGTTCCCGTCCGTCAGAAAGTTGTACCAAAATTTCTTTCGCACCCTCAATTACATGATGATTGGTAACAATATAACCATCGGACCTGTAAATTACACCGCTGCCTGTACCGCTGGCATCCACAAGACGGTTAAAGAAATCCCTTGCCAAACGCTTGTTGGTAATACCTACTACCGCAGGGCCCACCTTACTTGCTGCCTGAACAATCGGTGTCATACGGGCTGAGTTAGTCGGCAGAGAAACTGATAGTGGAGCAACCGATTCTGTTGTGGCACTCTTCGCACCGGCACAACCGCTCAATAATAAACTTATAGCAAAACTTGCAACTACTGCAATCCGCAGCGTGTTTTTCAAAATCTTACGCATTTTTTTCCTCTCAATCTTTCAAACTTATTTCTTTTTCTTCTTATCTTTCAACATGGGTTTAACTTTCACCACTGTCTTTTTCTCCAAAGGTGACTTAAAGGGAACGCCGATGGCGTTGTCCAAAGCAATCTTACTAGTGCTGAAGTCGTAGCAGGCCTGAATGTAATTGGTTTTTGCCTGAGTCAGTGCCACCTGGGCATCCAATACATCCGTATTGGTTCCCACTCCGTTCTGATAACGCAGTTGGGCAATATCATAATCTTCCTGTGCCTTTTCCACCGTTACTTCTGCTGTCTTGATGCGTCTTTCCGCCTCGTTCAGATTGTAATAACAGTTCCGCACATCCAGCATTACACCGTTTTCCGTATCCCGCCAGGTTTCCTTGGCCGCTCTGGCTTTTGCCTCTGCCGCATGTATTTTGGACAAGGTTACACCACTGTCAAAGACATTCCATGTGGCAGTTGCACCAACACCCCATTTCTCATCCTGATTGCCTGGCCACCCATGGGTCGTACCAGTTCTACTATCAGTATTACTCCAAGATTTTGAAGCATTGACACTTATCTGTGGCATATAACCGCTGCGTGCCGAGCGGACATTACCCTTCGCCGCCCTGAACCCCTGCTTTGCCTGTTCCAGCTCCGGTCTGTTGGTCTGAGCAAATTGCAAGCAATAATCCAGTTCCTTTTCGTAAGGGGCATATTTCAATGTATCAGTGAGGTTTAGTTCTGTTTCCAAAGGCAGACCTATAATCTTATTCAAAGTATGTTCTGTAATCTTACGGTTATTTTCTGCTTTAATGAGATTTTGCTCCGCATCCGCCAGTTCAACTTCTGAACGGAGCACATCCACCTTAGCAACCACGCCCACATCATAGGAATCCTGCACATGACGCAAATGTTCACTCAATGTTTGTACTGATTCTTTAGCAACTTTTTCCAAATCCTGTGTCAAAAGGCAGTTGTAATATGCTTCCGTAACCGTGTAATGCATATCATTATACGCCTTTTGCATGCCCGATACGGACTGCTGATAATTGGCCTTAGCGGTAATCATTTTACCGCTCAAAGCACCACCCGTATAAATTGGCATGGAAGCGGTTATGGAATTAGAATGAGTGGTACTGAGTTTGTCTTTATAAACACCGCCGATGTATTGTTGCCGCTCATATCCTCCACGACTGCTTTCATGCCTTCCGGTAATGGTGATACCACGTTCCAAACGTGTAGCATTCATATTTGCCCTTGCTGCATCCCGTTCATACCCCGCAATTTTTACTGCCGGATTAGTGGCAAAAGCACGGTAAATTGCATCATCTATGGTAAGATTTACACTTTCTTCCGCCATAGCGCTCTGTGCCATTACTAGACCTAAAAACACTATGGCTAATTTTGCTTTTCTCATATCATCCTCCTACTTCTGTTAAAACCTTGCCCGCATACCTGCGTAAGTTTCCCGTTTAGTTCCATGCCGGGCATCCATTGTTTCTCCGTACACACTGACATTTTTATTCAAAGGGATTTCTGCCCCAATTCTCAATTTGTGTTTGTCAAAATCATAATACTGGCTGTATATCCTGAAATTTTTAATTACATCATAACTCAAACCCACACCAAACTCTCCCTGCATAGAACCTGCACTCACACCGGCGGGGCCAAATTTCCGTCCCACAATAAAATCAAATTTATTTTCATCACCAATATCATAGCCACCCAAGTACACAGAATCCTGTTTGGAAGGATGCAAGGTTACACCCATATTACCACGCCAATGTCCGCCCTTCATATTATGTCCCACATCAGCATCAACTTCCAAATCGCTGATGGTCTTAACTATCTTTTTTGCTCCGGCAGACGTATCACGCACATTGTAAATAGTTTCCCGCAGTGCCTGAGCGGTTGCCGGCTCCTGGCTCACTCCATCTATAACACCGACAATACCATTCAGATGTTTAGTAACCTCCCGCAAATTATTGGTTACTTCCGTCATATTCTTGGCACTGACATTCAAAGACCGCTGGATGGTTTCGTTTGTCAACATATTATCAAGATTTTCTACAATTACACCAACCCTACTCAACAATTCTGAACTTTGTTGCAGGAAACTGTCTATACCTGCTCCAGCATCACCCTCAATGATACTGCCTTGTTTAATGTATTGGGAAGATATTTTTTGCGGAGGCATAATGCTCACAAATTTTGCCCCCATAACACCATCAGCCCCAACTCCGAAAACCGCCCCTTCAGGCAATTTAATCTGCTCATCAATTTCCGTTTCCACGCTGGCCTTGTTGTTCACCACACTAATATTCTTCACAACACCTATATGCACACCTGCATAACGCACTTCTGCTCCATTAAGCAATCCCTGCGCATCGGGATAAACAATGGTCAGTCCGTAGGCCTTACTGCTGAAACGGAACGCACCCATAAAACTGATGATGCCCGCCAAAAGCGCCGCACCTGCCAATGTAAATGCCCCAACCTTTGTTTCGCTGTTCATTTTGTCACCTCTCCCGGCAATTCCTGCCCTTTAATAAATGCCTGCACAATTGGATTTGTGCTGTTTTTGATTTCTTCTACCGTACCTAAAGCAATGATATCTCCCTTGTAAAGCATTGCCACCCTGTCCGCTGCTATATCCACACTTTCCATATCATGAGTAACCATGATAGATGTTATCCCCAACTGTTGTTGTGTCTGCCGAATCAGTTTGCTGATAGCGGTGGTCATGACCGGATCCAGACCACTGGTGGGTTCATCATAGAAAACTATGTTTGGCCGCATAGCCAAAGCCCTTGCCAGTCCCACTCTCTTTTTCATACCTCCCGATAATTCTGAAGGCATCATCTTTTCCGTATCCGGCATACCTACCATACGCAAAAGTTCCTTAACTCTTGCCTGTACTTCATCTTCCACAACTTTATAATGTCGTCTCAGACCAAAAGCAACATTTTCACCAACGTTAAGAAAATCAAAGAGGGCACTATATTGGAATACCACACCCATATGCTTGCGCAGTTCATCCCATTGTGCCTCGCCAAAGACCGCTGTTTCCCTGCCGTCGATAACCACACTGCCGGAATTAGGTTTTAACAGTCCGGTCAGCACCTTCATAATGGTACTTTTTCCAGTACCGGACGGGCCAATCACTGCCAATGTTTCACCTTGATGTACATCAAGATTTACAGAATTTAAAATCCTTCTGTCACCAAACTGCACTATTAAATTTCGGATAGAAATTGCTTCAGACATAAATCACCAAAGACAGGAAATAATTTGTAATGAAAATTAAAATAATGGAAAGCACCACACTGGCAGTGGTCGCCAAACCGACACCTTCCGCACCATTAGGCGCATTCAATCCTTTATAACAACCTACAACGGCAATAATCGCACCGAAAACACAACTCTTCAGCATACCTCCCCACACATCATAGAACTCTGCATAGGTCTTAATGGAATTGGTAAAACTGAAAGAGCTGATACCTGCATAATAATGGGCAACACCCCATCCACCCACATCACCGATAATATTTCCAAAAATTACCAGCACCGGCATCATGCAAATAATAGCAATAAAACGGGGCACCACCAAATAACTTACAGGATTGGCAGCCATAACCCTTAAAGCATCCACCTGCTCCGTAACTTTCATAGTACCGATTTCTGCCGCAATAGCCGCTCCAATACGTCCTGCCACAACCACACCTGTTAAAATGGGCACCAGTTCCCGAGCCATGGCAATGGCAACAATACCGCCAACCGTGCTGCTTGCCCCCAGTTCAACAAATTCCTTTGCCGTCTGCACAGAAAACACCATACCCGTACAAAGAATAGTGGCAGCCACAATGGGCAACGAATCTGCACCTAAAAGTGCCATCTGCCGGCATGTTTCCTTAAAATCAATATCTTTAAGCCGGCACAAAGTATCCACAAAAAGAAGCCACAGCCCCCCTGCAATATTTGCCATCCCTATTAATTTAGAACCGATACAAGCTAACATTCAATCCCAACCCCTGCGTGATTGTATTCTAATCGCAAATTATGACAAATTTATGTCATTTAACTTTGAAAGAAACTTCCAAATCACCAATAACAATGAAATCATAGGCCTGCTTAACTTTGGACGGAGTTCCCTTCAACAGACCTGCCAAACCCGCTTCGCTCTTTTTTGCCAACTGCAAAACATTTTTACCACCCAAATCAACTATGAGTTCATTATTCTTGTCACCAATTTTCAAGTTCTCAATATAGTCCTTCAAAACCTGTTTGGACTCCTTGCTCTGCAAAGGCATTTGCTCATCCTGCTTATTTCGTAACAGACGTTCCAGCCACAACAAACTGGAACCACCACGGACTGAAATTGTAATCTTTTTATCTTTGTAATCCTTCGGAATTGTAAATTCCAAAGCGCGCTTAAATTCTTCTCCACGATAAGGTTTCATTTTCACAATGACAGGCACCTTATCCCCTGCACGATAGTCCTTTCTGGGAATAGAAATTTCTTTCAGTTCCACAACACGCAAATCCTGGGTAACTTTTACATCCACATTAATCCTGCGTACATCCAAAGCATCAAATTTATTCAAAGACAGATTAGAAATAATCCCCGTCATCTCGTTGTCTAAGTTTTTCAACAGACCGCTTACGGCAAAATACATATTGTCACGATGAACATTATATTTTTCACCCTTTTCATTCAACGCCTCTAAATCAAAACTGAGTTGTGCCGTACCTCCGCCAACTCTGTCACAGGTCTTTGTCAGGCAATTATAAACTGCGGAATCTACCAGTTCCGGTAAAAGCAATTCATCTTCCACCAAATTAACACTCATGGTGTTGAATGAGCCACGTTCAAAGTCCCCCACATTTACAACAAGAGGAATGGGCTTGGGACCTTCACCAATCAGGCCGGCCACACCGGATGCCCGGTCCTGAGTAATTTTTCCCGCAACCTGACCAATCTGTCCCACTTTATAACTGGACATCATATTGGGAACAACTCCCAAAACCCATACCTTATTCATAAAAAACTGGGCACCGCCCCGTTTCAGGAATTGATGTCCGAAAGCCAAAAGATTGCCCTCATCATCAACCCAAGTAACCGTACCTAAAGCACCCAAAGTCATATCACCATTGATTAAAGAAACACCAACACTGCCGCCGGCTTCAAAATTACCAGTATTAACTTCACCGCAACCACCGGGAACAGCATCCAGTCCGAAAGGTGCCAAGCGCTCTTTCAAATGTGTCAAACCATCTTCTGTAAAGCCGCCAGCACTTAAAGCCGTCCCCTTTGGCAACCAATTGGACGGATAATGCACCTCATCCACCAATTCCAACATTTGATGAATAGGTGTCAAAAAACAATAATGAGGGTCGTTAAAAGAACGGCCAAAAGCCACAGCCCCTACCAAACGACCATCTATATATACAGGGCTGCCGCTCATTCCCTGAGCAACACCACCAACTTTTTCGATCAAATCACCACTTAAGCGGGCAAAAATGGTTTCCCCCAAAGCAGGAGACCCCTGCACACCCAAAATCTCAACATCAAATGTTTCAATTTTATCGCCAACGATAACTGTTTTACCAATTCCCTTCATACCTGCTTTCAAATCACGCAAAGGCATAAAAGAAACATTAGCCAGTGCCACACTGCTAAACAAACAAATCACACATAAAATTAAAAATCTGATAAACTTCTTCATATCTAACCTCTTAATCTCTTACCAAAGATTTCTAACTTCTTCCCGAAGTTTTCCCCACACCCTTTAATTCCCTCTCCCCGGGGAGAGGGTTACTTTCGCTTTCATCTAACTTTCCTGCCATAATCACAGGAACATCCTACTATAATTACGCATTGCGAATTACGCATTATCATTCTCTTAACCCTGTTACCTGAAACCTGACACCTGATAACTATCTTTTAGCCATATTGGAGGCAATATTGGCATAAGTGAAAATTTCACCATTATGCAACATATCTAAAGACCGTAAAGCGATACCCGTACCAATGGCTACGCAATTCAACGGGTCAGAGGCAATGTGCATATCGATTTTTGTTTCCTCATGCAATACTGTTGCCAAACCGTCCAACAACGCACCGCCGCCGGTCAAGTAAATACCATTGTCAATAATATCCGCAGAAAGTTCCGGCGGACATTTTTCCAAAACCTGACGAACAGCATTCAACAAAGTTTGTACAGAATCTGCTAATGCCTCACGACATTCTGCACTTGTTACCGTAATAGTTTTGGGCAAGCCGGAAACGTTATCATGACCACGCACTTCAATCTCATCATTACGCCCTGATGTGGAAACTGTAGCCACTTTAATTTTAATTTCCTCCGCCGTCCGTTCACCTATAGTAACACCTTTTTCCCGTTTTACATAGGAAGCAATGGCTTCGTCAAAATGATCACCGCCAATACGGGTACTGTTATCAACAACAATGCCACCCAAAGACAAAATTGCCACATCCGTACTGCCACCGCCAATATCAACCACCATATTGCCACGGGGCAGTCCAATATCAACACCGGCACCCAATGCTGCAGCCATCGGTTCTTCAATTAAATAAGTTTTAGATGCACCACCATGCATAGCGGCTTCCAAAACCGCCCTTTTCTCCACACTGGTAATGCCAACAGGCACACACACCATAACACGGGGTTTGAAAAACAAACTTCTGCCACAAACCTTTTCAATAATCATGGCAAGCATCCTTTGAGTAATAGTGTATTTTGCAATAACACCTTCCCGCAAAGGTCTTACGGTTATAATGTTTTCTGGTGAACGCCCCAAAAGTTCCCGTGCCTCATGACCAATTGCCAAAACCTTTTGATTTTTCTTGTCCAATGCCACCACACTCGGTTCACTGAAAACAACACCCTTGTCCTTTTCATAAACCAAAATATTGGCCGTACCTAAATCAATACCGATGTCAACACTCTTAAACATAATTTTACTCCTTCACTCTCTCAATTTGGGCTCCAATCCCACGCAATTTTTCAACTATATTTTCATATCCTCTGTCAATATGATGCAAATCAACAATACTGGTCTGTCCTTCTGCCACAAGTGCCGCCAAAATCATTGCCGCACCTGCTCTTAAGTCCGTACATCGCACCTGACATCCAGTTAAATGTGCCGGACCGTCTATGGACGCACTACGCCCTTCCGTAGTAATTTTCGCCCCCATCCGCATCAGTTCAGTCACATGCATAAAACGATTTTCAAAGACCGTTTCCGTCACCCGGCTTCTGCCATTTGCCACCACCAGCATAGCCATAATTTGTGCCTGCATGTCTGTAGGAAATCCTGGGAACGGCAAAGTTTTAACATCCACTGCTTTTAACTGACCATTACTTACCACATGAATTCTGTCCACATCTTCTTCTACAATGGCACCTGCCTCACGCAGTTTGGCTGTCAAAGGTTTTTGATGCTCCGGCAAAACATTCTCTATAATAACATCCCCGCCAGTCATAGCCGCAGCAATCATATATGTACCTGCTTCTATACGGTCCGGGATAATTGTATAATCCGCTCCGTGTAACTCTTTAACACCTTCAATCTTAATGACTGCAGTTCCTGCACCACGCACCTTGGCTCCCATTTTGTTTAAGTAGTTTGCCAAGTCAACTATTTCCGGCTCCTGTGCCACATTTTCCAGAACAGTTTTTCCTTTAGCAAGAGCCGCCAACATCATCACATGTTCCGTAGCACCTACACTGGGAAAATCAAAATAAATAGTTGCACCCTTAATTCCTTTTGGAGCATTGGCTTCAATATAACCGTGACCCTGCTCAATCTCCACCCCTAATGCCTCAAACGCTTTCAAATGGATATCAATAGGACGGGCACCGATAGCACAACCGCCCGGCATAGAAATTCTTGCCTTACCCATCCTCGCAATTAATGGGCCCAACACCAAAAAAGATGCCCTCATTGTACTGACCAAATCGTAAGGTGGTTCAAAACTGGTAATGTCCCTGCTATCCACCGTCAAAACATTTGGTTCGCTGTCATCCACTTTAACCCCCAAATGTCTCAATACCTGACTGATTGTCCGCACATCCTCTAACATTGGCACTTCATCAAAACGGCTTGGTGTTTTCGCTAAAAGAGAAGCAATAATAATCGGAAGTACCGCATTCTTTGCTCCGCCAACTATTATTCTCCCTTGTAACGCCCTACCACCTGTAATCAATAATTTTTCCAATTTATCTACCCTCTAACCATTAATTTTGCAAACGCATACGGTCTGCCAAAATATTGTAATGTGTTTCTTTGTTCATAATTTCCCGACGAATCATTTTTTTCACTTCTTCATCAGTTACTTCCGTCAAACGTTTACGAAGTTCTGCGATTTCCATTTTTAATATTGCCATCTGACTGCCGGTCATCTCCGCCATTACATCTGCCATTATAAAATCACACCCTTTTCAATTTTCCAGGGGAAGGGATGTTTATAACGATTTGCCGCCGTCATATAAATATCCACATCCTTATCCTTCTTACCACCTTTTACCCGCATGGTTACTACTAAATGTTCTCCCTCACGCCGTTGTCTGATAATATCAACCTGATTAATGTCAAAAGTACGCCGACGGATAACATAAGGTTCAGGACGCTCTGCAAACCACAGCACATGATCTTCACGCCTTAAATCCGGCCAGTCAATACCCGGAAAAAGCGCATAAGCAAACTCATCAAAAAACCATTCCGTAGAATGATAATACCCGTCCTCATCTAAAGGAGCCACCTTACTCATAACCATGGACCAACTGGTGGCAATGGTACGCCAATAAAGAGTTCTAATATAACGGACATCTTCCCCTTTATGGACAGTCCAATAAGCATATACCCTTGCCAAATGACTCATGGGTTCGTAATTCTCTAACTTATAATCAACATAATCAGTGCTGACAAACTCATACTCTACACCCCGGCTGAATGTTTTAGAAGACAAATAAATACGTGAAATTTTTTCCCCCTTACTCGCACATACACGGTAGGACGCATTTTTCTCATTCAAAGGCAACTTTAATTCGTAAGTTTTATCTGTGTCAGAAGTGAACTCGGCCACCGTTTCCACAGGCTGATACCAATCCACCCCCGGCCAATAACGCAGTTTCTCAACTGCCACATTAACACCATTCTCCCCAACTGTAAGGCGAATGTTATCCCCACCTGTCCCCGTATCAACAGAAACTACATTGGTCAAAAAATTCCATCCCAAACTCTTTTCGCTATAAATATTAATGCCAAACTCACCATCTTTATACTCTTTTTTAGGTTTTCCGGGATCAGCAATATCTCCTGCCACTTTAATATTCAAAGTTTCTTCCGCCTGAGTAATTTTCGCTCCACGAACAGCTTTGACAGAATTATCATCCTCCGCCCAAACCGTGGTCGCAGCCCCCACAACCAATATTGCTGTCAAAATAATCTTTGCTAACCGCATATACTCTCCTATGTAAATAAATTGTGGTGCGGGTGACAGGACTTGAACCTGCATGAGCGAACTCGCCAGATCCTAAGTCTGGTGCGTCTGCCAATTCCGCCACACCCGCATATTAAAATAATAAGATATTATATTATACCATAAAAATAGACGCATTGCACATGCGTCTATATAATTTTCCATATTTTTCTTAATAAATGTTTTTATATACTCATTCCTTCAGGCATCCCTGCTTGTAAAGTGTGCTTGCTCCCTGATACCAAGTTACCGCTTCCTCAACAAGTTCCCCGTCTTCAGGAATTGGCTCATACTCACTCAGAGCAAAGTCCTTAATGCGGTAGCAATTCACATGATTCCCCGGTGACAAAACGCAAAGTTTATCACCCTTCACAAAGCCCATCTGCTGATAAGTGCTGATGAACATTCTCTCTGCCCCCACAGACAATTTATTTATATCATACCCCATATTCTTGGTTTGATAACTGAACCCCAACATACCGAAGACCGTTGGCAGAACATCAATCTGACTCATCAAACGGTTATTCACCTGATGCCTGAAATATTTAGGCGCATATACTATGCAAGGTATTTTGTAACTGGCAACAGGCAGTTCCACCTTGCCCGCCGCCAAAGCATTATGGTCTGCCAAAATTACAAAGACCGTATTTTCAAACCAAGGTTTCTTCGCCGCCTTTTTCAGAAAATCATCAATGGCCCAGTCCGTATATTTTACTACCGAATCACGAACACCTTGTGGAGCATCAATCCTGCCTTTAGGAAAAGTAAATGGTCTGTGATTAGTGGTGGTTAGCACAATCTGCAAAGTTGGCTCGTCTTTGGCACTCTGTTCATCCAGCCGTTCCAAAACTTTGTCAAATAAAATTTCGTCCGCCACACCCCAGATTGTGTCATTAAAAACCTTTTCTTTAGGAATAGAATTTCTGTCATAAATATCAAACTTATTGCCTTCAAAAAAAGCATTCATATTATCAAAATACCCGTAACCGCCATAAACAAACTCCGTAGCATACCCATGCCCACGCAGTTCAGTCCCCACATTATGTAAGTCCAAGCAATTTTCACGCCGTAAAATACTCTGACCGGGAGTGGGCGGAACAGAAAGAGTTACCGCTTCCAAACCACGCACCGTACGGGTTCCCGTAGCATAAACATTCGTATAACAAAATGACTTTTTCGCAATTTCATCCAAGCGGGGAGTAAGAGAGTTCTTATTTCCGTCCATACCCGTATAACGGGCACTCAACGACTCCACCACGATTACACAAATATTCGGCGTTTTCCCGCTGAACTGATTATGATTAATAATATTTCTTGTCAAATCCTTGTCATTGGCAAAATTACCTTGGCACAAAGCCATTTTTCTTCGCAATTTTTGAATAACTTGCTTATCATCCCCGTGCCGATAAAACCGGTTGTAATCCAATTCATTGTTAAAAAATGCGTACACAAACTGATACACACCATTACGGGCAATTTCCTGGTTATACACATTTTGCGAAACCACAGTTGCCACATTGCTGGACAAAAGATAAGTTCCTGCGAGCAATGCCAACACATAAGTTCCAAACTCCGTCAACCGTCTGCCACAAGTTTTTGTTGTGAATTGTAAAGGCAAAATCTTTTTCAAAACAAAAATAAAAATCCCTGCCAGCAGCACTTCACAGCCAATAATAATGCAGAGATTATAACTTTGGAAAATATTGCCAAAAAGTTCCTGAGTATAAATCAAATAATCAACCGCAATAAAATTGTAACGGCTCTGAAATTCATCCCAAAAATAAAATTCGCTAATGAATACAAAGGCAGTGAAAGCGGCAAATATATAGAGCATTGCCATTAGAATTTTTCTTACCCACCCATGCTCCAAACAAGCATCCTTAGCCAACAGCACAAATGCCACAGGCAAAAGCAAATAAAGAAAAGCTAAAGCATCATAGCCAAATCCCAAAAGAAAAGTTTTGACTATATCCGCAAACTCCCAGTTCACATCATGCCTGCTGAAGATAAGAAAAAGCCAGCGCAAAATAAATTGTGTAATTATATATACCCCTGCCAAACTTAATAAAAAACGGCAACGGCTTATTTTTTTTGCAAACATGAAAAATATTATAGCACAAAAAATAATCTCTTGCCAATAAAGAATAAGTGTGGTAAGATAATTACCGCACTTTTATGCTAACGTAGCTCAGTCGGTAGAGCAGCTGATTCGTAATCAGCAGGTCACAGGTTCGATTCCTGCCGTTAGCTCCAGACACAACAAAAAAACATCCCGTGCGATGCATGGGATGTTTTTTTTTGTTATTCTTTTCCTGCAAGTTTCTTATAACCCGCCAAACGCTCTTTTGCATCCTTTTCCGTCTTTGCAAAAAGTTCTTCTGCTTTGTCCGGGAAAAGTTTTTGCAGTGATGCGTAACGCACTTCACCCATCAGGAATTCACGGAAATTGCCCGTGGGGTCATTGCTGTCCAAAGTGAAGGGATTCTCACCCTTTTCCTTCAAATCCGGGTTAAAGCGATAATTTGCCCAATATCCTGCTTCCACCGCTTTTTTGCCTTCCAGCTGGCTCTTGCCCATGCCTGCTTTCAAACCGTGGTTAATGCACGGTGCATAAGCAATAATCAGGGACGGGCCTTCGTATGCTTCCGCTTCAATCAGTGCTTTCAAGGTCTGTGCCCTGTCTGCACCCATATTGATTTGTGCCACATACACATAGCCATAACTCATGGCCATCATTCCCAAATCTTTCTTTTTGGTCTTCTTGCCGCTTGCTGCAAATTTTGCAATAGCCGCTGTAGGAGTGGATTTGGAAGATTGTCCACCGGTGTTAGAATATACTTCTGTATCAAATACCATTACATTAACATTCTCACCGCTGGCAAGTACATGGTCCAAACCGCCGTAGCCAATATCATAGCCCCAGCCGTCACCGCCAAAAATCCAGTGACTGCGTTTTACAAAGAACTGTTTAGCAGCAAACAAGGCCTTACAAACGGGGCATTTTGCCTTATATTTTTCCACTGCTGCTGCCAAGGCATCCGCCCTTTCACGGGTACCTTCTGTAACCATCATACCTGTCAGCCATGCAGAAGCCACTTCCTTCAAATCTGCCGGTGTTTTATCGCTTGCCAAGAGTTCCTTTACCAAACTGGCCACGTGTTCCCGTTCCTGACGTACGCCAACGCACATGCCTAAGCCGTATTCCGCATTATCTTCAAACAGAGAGTTAGCCCAGGAAGGGCCATGACCTGCGTGATTCTTAGTATAGGGCATGGAAGGAGCCGCTGCGCCCCAAATAGATGTACAACCCGTAGCATTGGAAATCATCATTCTGTCGCCAAAGAGTTGGGTAATCAGTTTAGCATAGGGTGATTCACCGCAACCTGCACAGGCACCGCTGAATTCCAGCAAGGGTTCTTCAAATTGCACACCTTTGATGGTGTTCTTGCTCATGGGATTGGGTTTGTGTGTAACTTGATTGATTGCATATTCCCAAGCCGCTTTTTGGTCTGCCTGGGTTTCCAATGCTTTCATAACCAATGCTTTCATCTGCGGAGCAGGGCAAACCTGCGCACAACTGCCGCATCCCTGACAATCCATAGGACTGACCTGCATGGAGAATTTCAAGCCGGGCGCTCCCAAAGCATCTTTGAATTTCATGGATTTGGGTGCTTTAGTCGCTTCTTCTTCCGTCATCAGAACAGGACGGATTGCTGCATGGGGACATACAAAGGCACATTGGTTACATTGAATACATGCCTCAACTTGCCACTCCGGCACATCAATAGCCGTGCCCCGTTTTTCATATTTGGTGGTACCACTGGGGAAAGTGCCGTCCGCATGGTCTTTGGCAAAAGCACTGACGGGCAACAAGTCACCGTCCAGACGGTTCATGGGAACCATTACCTTATCCACAAATTTATTGCCTGTTTTCTTTGGCATGTGGCTGTCTTTCGCCTTTGCCCATTTAGCCGGAATTTCCACCTTCACAATGGCATCAATGCCTTTGTCAATGGCAGCATTATTCATGTCAACGACATTCTGTCCTTTTTTACCGTAAGAATGTTCCACCGCATCTTTCAAGTATTTTACTGCATCTTCAATTGGGATAATGTCCGCCAGTTTGAAGAAGGCAGATTGCATAATCATATTGATACGGCCGCCCAAGCCAATTTCTTTGGCAATAGCCACCGCATCAATGATATAGAACTGAACTTTGTTTTCAGCCAAATAGCGTTTCATGGCACCGGGCAGAACTTCATCCAATTCTTCCGCTTTCCAGTTGCAGTTCAACAGGAAGGTACCTCCCTTTTTCAGTCCGTTGCAAACGTTGTATTTATACACATAACTTTGGTTATGCACTGCTACAAAATCTGCGGCATTGACCAGATAGGGTGCTTGAATAGGTGTTTTGCCGAAACGTAAATGGCTTACGGTTACGCCGCCGCTCTTCTTGCTGTCGTAGAAGAAATAGCCCTGGGCATACATATTCGTATGGTCGCCGATAATCTTAATAGCGGACTTGTTGGCACCCACCGTTCCATCGCTGCCCAAGCCCCAGAATTTGCAACCTTTGGTTCCTTCCGGGGTAACATCCAAATGTTTGGAAGCCAAAGACAGATTGGTAACATCATCTGTAATGCCAACTGTAAAGCCAGTTTTGGGGTTTTTCTTTGCCAAGTTTTCAAATACTGCCAAAGCGTCACCGGGCAAAAATTCTTTGGAACCTAAGCCATAACGGCCGCCAATAATCAAAGGTTGACGTTTACTCTCGTAAAATGCGGAGCGTACGTCCAAGTACAATGGTTCGCCCAAGGCGCCGGGTTCCTTTGTTCTGTCCAAAACAGCAATGCGTTTTGCGGTTTTCGGAATGGCAGCCAAAAGTTTGTCGCCTACGAAAGGACGGTACAAATGTACTGCCACCACGCCTACTTTCTTGCCTTTCTTACGCAGGTAATCTACCACAGTACGCAGTGTTTCTGTGCAGGAACCCATGGCAACAACCACATCCGTTGCTTTCGGGTCACCATAATAATTGAATAGTTTATACTCCCTGCCTGTAATCTTGGAAATCTTTGCCAGATAATCTTCCACAATAGCAGGCAGTTTATTGTAATATTCATTCACAGATTCCCGTGTTTGGAAATAAATATCAGGATTTTGGTTTGTGCCACGAATTACAGGATTGTCGGGATTCAAAGCACGTTTACGGAACTCGTCCACTGCCTTTTTATCCAGCAACTTATCCAAATCAGCATAATCCATTACTTCCACTTTTTGAATTTCGTGACTGGTACGGAAACCGTCAAAGAAATTCACAAAGGGAACACGGCCTTTGATGGCTGACAAATGTGCCACAGCCGCCATATCCATAACCTCTTGGACACTGCCCTCCGCCAGCATAGCAAAGCCAGTTTGACGGGCAGCCATTACATCCTGCTGGTCACCGAAAATGCTAAGGGAAGATGTTGCCAAAGCACGGGCAGACACATGGAACACTGCCGGCAAAAGTTCACCGGCCATTTTATACATGTTAGGAATCATCAAAAGCAATCCCTGGGATGCGGTATAGGTGGTAGTCAACGCTCCCGCCTGCAAAGAACCATGGACTGCACCGCTGGCACCGGCTTCGGACTGCATTTCCACAACCCGTACCTGTTGGCCAAACAAATTCTTTTTACCGTTAGCAGCCCATTCATCCACCACTTCTGCCATAGGGCTGGAAGGGGTAATAGGATAGATTGCCGCCACATCTGTAAAAGCATAGCTAATATGGGCGGCAGCGGTGTTGCCGTCCATAGTTTTCATGAGTTTTTTAGTTTTAGCCATTTTATTTACTCCTTTGGCTGATTATTTTACAATCAATACGGAGCAGGGAGAAAGTTGAGCAACTTCGCTGGAAACAGAACCCAAGAAGAATTCTGCAATTCCGCTCAAGCCACGGCTGCCAATAACAACCAGGTCAGCTTTCCTTTCTTTTGCAGTGTTCACAATAACCTTGGAAGGACGGCCAGGAGCAGAAACCAACTCTGCCTCAACACCGCCAAGGTGTTCTTTAGCGCCATCCAATACGGTATTAGCAATGTTTTGCAATTCAGCATTGATCTTGCCGCTTTCCACAGGAATAGGCATAATGCTTGCACCTGCAAACACTTGTACTACTGTTACTACTGTAACTTTTGCCTGAAATTTTTCTGCCAACTCCTTAGCAACGCTCAGGGCTTTCCAGCCGCCTTCGGAACCGTCCACCGGAACCAGAATGTTCTTCATCATGATTTTTTCCTCCTTAATCTTTCCCCCGTTTTGCACGGGCAGCATGAATACGTGCAGATTTTGCACTGTATTTTTTTTCATCCCTGTTTATTGGTTGGACTGAATTGTCCTCTCCACCTACAGGAATGTTTTTAAAAAAGTAAGCATAGCCAATAAGGCCGGCTACGATGGCCATGGGGATTGCCCCAACAAAATATTTATATTCGTTCTCAACAATCATTACAAAGAAATCAAACCCCACCACTGCCAAGGGTACCAAAATCATTTCAATCCAACGCTTGTCACCAAAAATTTTCAAAATCGCAATATAAACAATGAACGCCAGAGCGAAACTGGAAATGCTTAAAAATACCAAAAAGAAAAACATGTCATAGTTCATTTTTCAACACCTCAAAACATATGTTTTTTCCACAGGGCATAACCTGCGCCGCCGCCAATAACAATGGCGATGAAGCACACCACCCAGAAACCGAAATCAGAACCGGCAAAAGGAACTGGCACATTCATGCCCCACAATCCGCTAATCAAAGTCGGAATTGCAAGCATAATGGTAACGCTTGCCAGGAACTTCATGACCAGATTCAGGTTATTGCTGATAATGCTGGCAAAAACTTCCATCATGGAATTCAAAATGTGGGAATACATTTCTACCATTTCCGTGGCCTGCTTAAATTCAATGGTTGCGTCTTCCAACAAGTCCTCATCTTCTTCATAAGTTGGAATTAAATCTTTTGCCACACCTGTATTACGGATACGGTTCAAGCGTTCCATTACCACGTTATCACTACGGAGAGATGTGGAGAAATAAGTAAGGGACTTTTGCAAATCCAACAAACTAAACAATTCACCATTATCCATAGAAACACGCAAATGGCGCTCTATTTCATCAGTCCGTTTAATGATAATGCGGATATATTTCAAATACAAAGTTGCCGCCTTAAACAAAATCTGATACAAGAAAAGCGTGTGATACTGGGTACGCAAATTCCGCACATTCTTTTCATCAAAACTGGCGGTAATGCCGTTAGTTTCCAAGCATACAGTCACAATGTAATCCTTGTTCACAATGATGCCCAAAGGTAATGCCTCATAATCATTGTTGGAACGCAAGAAAGGCACATCACCCAAAACCAAAATTTGGTCTTCTTCAATCTCTATACGGGACTTTTCGTCATCATCCAATGCGGCAGTCAGAAAATCCATTTGAATGCTGGTGGCAGCAGCCACCTGTTCCAATTCATCATGGGTGGGAGCAATCATGTCTATCCAACAACCCTTGCATAACTGTTCCATATTCAATTCTTGCAGTTTGTTATTCTCGGTAATATAAACCTTAACCATGATTCCTCCTTTCTTACGCCTTATCCTAAATTTCTACGCCCTATGCCTTATGCCTTACACCCTACGCCTTATGCCTTGTCTGACTATAATCACAGGAACATTTTACCATAATTACGCATTGCGAATTACGCATTACGCATTATTTATATGCCTTACGCCCTACGCTCTACGCCTTATGTATTTCCCCTCGCAACACCCGGTTAAAAATCATAAACATACATTCAGACGCATCGTCTGAATATTTATAAACCGCATCCGTGCCGTCTTTCAAATGATAATAGATACAGTTGTCTTTGAAATCCGCACCTGTAACATCACTAATAGCGTGCTGTACCGCATTATGCTTGCTGGCAAAAATCAGCCGCAAATTGGTAATAAAGAAATAACCGATTTCTTCCACAATCATCTGTTCCTCGTGCTTCACCTGACCGTCAAGCGCATTCCCCTTGAAAGCCAATGTATCATCCGCCTCAAACTTACGGTTGCGGTCAAAGAAACTGTTATCAACTTCCACCATCTTTTTCAGACAACGGCCGCTGTTAGTGCCGGCGTAACATTCTTCACCTTCAGCAAGCGGAATTTGTACCTTAATCGGTTGCAAATCTTGTGTTTCCGCATTCCACAAATTACGGAATCGAATCAATGCCGCCGTCAGGTTTTCCTTCAATTCAAAGGGAACATCCAATTTTTCAGTAACAGCAGTCAGTTCTTCCTCATCTTCCAAAGAATAACGCTGAGTTTCTTCAAACTTCTCAAATTTCTCGTAAAAATGCTCTTCAAAAACACTACGGCGGGCGGCCAGACCTTCTTCATAGTCGTAGTCAAACAAATCGTTCAACTGATGAATATCTAATTTTTCCGTACCCGCAAGAATACCCCGGCAGCGGTTGCCATATGCCACATTCTTCGCCCCACGGTTTGCCATTTGGGCAAGTTGCGGGGAAAGTCCCAAACGCTCCGCCAGTTCCTTTAATTCCTGCAAGTTTTCATCGTCTTTGCTGACCAACGACTCATAAACCACCTCTGCCAGTTGCCTGTAGATGGCACTACGGCGGGTGGTGTTACGCTCGTTAAAACTTACACCCCATTTGGATGCAGCTTTTTTCAGCTTATTAGGTTCAATATCACGCACATGCTCCGCCTCCGCAAGGATGTTGCCAATCTCTTTCCATGCATTCTCCTCCGGTTTGCCACTAAGCATAGTGTCAAAAAAACCACGTTTTTCTAATTCTTTAATCTCGTACGGTTTCAAATATCTTTCTCCTAATTGTCACTTAAGGTAATATTATATACAATTATGTTCAATTTTACAAGAGAAAATTTAGGCTTCAGGTGTCAGGTATCAGTTCTCAGGAAAAGTCTGCTTAAAACCTGACACCTTATACCTAAAACCTATTTCCATTGCAAACAATGAACTTATTTGCTAAAATAAGCACGTTGCTATCCCTAAACCGGCAACGGAAGGGGGTGAATACCATCCTATCTTTATATCTGTCATGACAAATATAATCAGTCATTGTATTTGTAAATGGTTGGACAGATATATCAAGTAGCAACCAACCTCGTTAAGTGCTTGCGTTAAAGCATTAGAAAACCCACGGAGTAGCAGTCCGTGGGTTTTCGCTTTGTGAATACCATTCAACACTTGTATCTCTATCTCTTACAAGCAAAATCATTATAAAACATATGTTTTAATTTGTCAATATGTTTATAAACTCTTCCCTAATCCCTAAAACCTATTACCTGAACCCTAAATCATGCCCTTTCAATATAGTCCCCGCTGCGGGTGTCAATGCGGAGTACGTCACCCTCGTTAATAAACAAAGGTACACGAACTACATAACCGGTTTCCAGTTTAGCCGGTTTGGAACCGCCGGTTGCCGTATCGCCACGGATGCCGGGGTCAGTTTCAACAACCTTCAACTCTACGGTGTTCGGTAATTCTACGCCCAATACCTTGCCATCATAAATGACAATTTTTACGGTCATATTTTCCAACAAGTAATTCAAATTATTACCCAGTTGGTCTTTGGACAATTCCATTTGTTCAAAAGTTTCGTTGTCCATGAAAGTAAATTGGCCGTCAGTTTCATAAAGATAATTCATTTCCCTGCGGTCAATCATGGCGTTTTCAAAACGTTCGTTGGGGTTGAAGCTCTTTTCAACCACAGAACCTGTACACAAATTACGCATTTTGGTACGAACGAAAGCGGCACCCTTACCAGGTTTTACATGTTGGAATTCAATGATTTGCCAAGCATCCCCTTCGTAGGTAATTGTCATGTTGGTACGAAATTCATTTGCAGAAAGCATATTTTTCCTCCTAAAATTTAATTAAATGATTTCGATAAGTTGGCGTCCGATGCTGTTCAGGGGATGTGCCCCTGCTTCCGTCAGAACCACCGTATCTTCTATACGAACCCCGCCCTGTCCGGGTATATATATTCCCGGTTCAACGCTGAAAACCATATTGGTTTCCAAGGGTTTAGTACCTAATCTGTTAATGTTGGGCAATTCGTGAATTTCCAGTCCCACGCCATGCCCTGTGCCGTGAATAAAGAACTTACCATATCCCTTGTCCGCAATTTCTTTGCGAACCAAAGCATCCAGTTCTTGCCCCGTCATACCGACTTTGGCTGCCGCCACTCCGTGACGCTGGGCATCTTCCACAATGCCATAAATCTCTTTATGCCATTCCCTTGCCATGCCAATCAGCACTGTACGGGTCATATCGCTGTGATACCCCTTATACATGGCACCAAAATCAAACGTAACAAAATCCCCTAACTCCAACACCCTGTCAGTTGGCTGGGCATGGGGCAAGGCACTTCTTGGTCCGGATGCCACAATGGTATCAAAAGATGTTTTATCGCTGCCCAAATTTTTCATATAGTATTCCAACCGGGCCGCAAGTTCTTTTTCCGTCATGCCCTTTTGGATTTGTGGCAAAAGTTTGGTAAAGGCCTCATCCGCAATCTTTGCCGCTATGGCAAGATTTTCCAGTTCCGCCTTTTCTTTGATGATACGGATTTCATCCAAATCCACGCTTACCAATTCCTTGTCCGGCATCAGTTTGCAAAGTTTGGCATATTCTTCAAAATTGAAACGGTTGCCGTCAAATCCCACCCGTTTGGCATCCTTGGCTAAATCCGCCAATTCTTCCCAAATGCTGCCCTTGTATTCCAGCACTTTGAGCGGTTTGATTTCCTGCGTTGCCTGTTCCGTGAAACGTCCGTCCGTCACCAAAACGCCTTGTTTTTTATCAAGATAGAATATTCCTGCATCACCGGTAAAGCCGGTAATATAACGGATATTATTCCTGTTCTTAATAAACAGAGCATCAAGGTTTTCCTCTTTCATTCTGTCATAAACTTTCGTAAGTCGCATTTTCGGTAACCTCACGCTCACAAGTCATACTTGCATATTTTACCAAACATTAGGTTTTTTTTCAAGAATTATTTAATTTCCCTGCGAACCATAGAGTTTGGCAATACTTCCACCTCACAGGCACAACTGAAATGTTGTTGGGCGTGAGGCGCCACCGTAATCGGATTGCCTTCCTCATCCAACATATCCTGCAACACTAAAGGCACAACTTTGCCGTTGGGCATAAGTATTTCCAACTCTTCGCCCTGTTTCAAATTATTTCTCTCTTCCAAATAGAGGCGTTTTTTCGCACGGTCATACTTCAAAACCCATGCCACAAAATCATGGGTCTGCTCATAACTGCTCTTGGCATAGACCTGACTGTTTTCGTCCGGCTTCGCCACCGCAAAACCCGTGCTGTAAGGTCTGTGGGAAACCTTTTCCAGTTCCTTCAGCCACTCTTTCGTAACCTTGTAATGCTCCATATCTTTGCAGCAAGCATCAATGGCCTGACGATACACACTGACCACCGTTGCCACATAATGTGCAGAACGCATCCGTCCTTCAATCTTAAAAGAACAAATGCCACTTTTCATCAAGTTAGGTAAATATTCCAACAAGCACAAATCTTTGGAATTCATAATGAAAGTTCCCCTTTCATTTTCCTGCATTTCAAAGAATTGCCCCGGACGTTTTTCTTCCACTAAACTATATTTCCAACGGCAGGCCTGAGTACAAGCCCCCCTGTTCCCGTCCCTGCCCGTGAGATAAGCGCTTAACAGACATCTGCCGGAATAGGAAATACACATAGCCCCATGAACAAAACATTCCAGTTCCACCTCTGTTTTTTGAGCCACTTCATCTATTTCTTTTAAACTTAATTCCCGTGCCAAAACCACCCTTTGAGCACCCAATTTTTCCCACATCTGCACAGCGGCAAAATTAGTGTTGTTGGCTTGTGTACTTACATGCAACGGCATATTGGGAACTACTTCCCTGCAAATGTTCCACACGCCTAAATCGCTGACCAAAAGGGCATCCACGCCCAATTTTTCCAGTTTCCGCAAGTAATTCGGCAAATCCTGCAAATCTGCATTATGAGCAAAAATATTTACTGTAACATAAACTTTCTTCCCCTGCTCATGTGCAAAAGTAAGCATTTCCTGCATCTCTGCATCGTCAAAATTATCCGCAAAAGCCCGCAGTCCGAACTGCTTGCCACCCATATAAACAGCATCTGCCCCATAGAGCAGTGCGATTTTTCCTTTTTCCAAATTTCCTGCCGGTGCCAAGAGTTCCGGCTTCACCATTTTTCTCATTTCAGTTTCCGTTTTCAATATCCCTTATGGCTTGCAAATGATCGGCATAATTCATGCTGAAACGATGATGTCCGTCCTTTTCTGCCACAAAATATAAATAGTCGGTTTGCTTGGGATTTAATGCCGCCTTAATAGCGCTCAGTCCGGGACTGGCGATAGGGCCGGGCGGCAAGCCGTAATTTTGATAAGTGTTGAAAGGATGCTGAATTTCCGTATCCTTCCAAGTGATAATCTCATGCTGTTCGCCCAAAATATATTGAATGGTGGTATCCGACTGAATGGGCATATCAATGTCCAAACGCTTTTGGAAAACCCCTGCAATCAAGGACTGTTCCTCTTCAAACACCGCTTCCTTCTCCACCATAGCCGCCAAATTGATTACATTGCGGAGATGCAAATCACGCTTTTTGACCTCTGCCAAAATCCCCGACTTCTCCATTTCTTCATGGAAGGTACGCACCATTAAAGCCAAAATATCCTGCTCTGCAAAGGACGCGGGAAAATCATATTTGGCAGGGAACAAAAAGCCCTCCGCCTTATACACCGTTGCGGTCTGGCGGGTTTTCATATACTCGTAAGGGGCATATTCCTTTGCCAGTTCTTTAAATTTCTTGGCACTGCCCAATCCTTTGGCTTCAATAAGTGCCGCCACCTCTTTCACGGTGTAACCCTCAGGCACAGTAATACTTTCCATTTGCACCTTGCCGGAACAAAGCACTTCCATAATGGCAACATTATTCAAGCCGCCTTCAACCAAATAAAGTCCTGCCTGTAATTTATCCGCCATGCCCTTCATACGTGCCACCACACGAAACGCCGAAGGATTTCTCACCAAACCCTTTTTGTTCAACATAGTGGAAATATCCCATGTACTCATACCTTGAGTAATGCGGACAGGGTACTTGCCGGGACGGGCAAAGCCCCTATTGCTTCCCAGCAAAGCGAAAATTAACATCAAGAAAAGGAACACTGTCACTAACCCCAGTGCTCCTGCTGTATAAGGATTTTTCTTTACCCATTCAAGACAAAATTTCATTCTTCTTCCAAAGCATCATAAGCCGCCCGTGCTTCCTTAAACTCGTCATCAGTCGGCTCAACATAAACAGGAACGCCTTCCTTGTCAAATTCCACTTTGGCAATAATGGCTTCTTCTTCGTCTTCTTCATGCTCATGGCAATGGCAATCATCCTCGCCACAAGTACAGGTGTCTTCAGGCAATCCTACCAAAATAGCATAGGTCTTCTTGCCAACCATGAACTGCTGTTCCTCATAAAAAGCATGTTCATGCCCTTCATCATCCGTGAAGACAACAACTTCGTCAAATTCTTCTTCCTCTGCGGTCATAGCCGCAATATCCTTTTCTGCGTCCTTCATAACTTATGTTCCTTTCAAATTAGAAATTAGTAATGAGTAATTAATAATGATGGTAAAATGTTCCGTTGATTAGATGAAACCCCTTTTGCCTCGCTTCGCTCAGCATTTCCCCCCAATGGGGGCAACGAGGGTTCATCATAGGCAAACCTTCCCTCATACCTGACACCTCACACCTGAAACCTAAATTATAATCACTGGAACCTCTTACCATAATTTCGCATAACGAATTTCGCATTACGCATTATTCTTAAAGTCAAGATAATTTTGCAAAATCAAAACCGCCGCCACCGTGTCCACCACTTTTTTCCTTTTGTTGCGGCTCATATCCGCTTCAATCAGCACCCTGTGGGCAGCCACCGTTGTCAGGCGTTCATCCCAAAGCACCACTTCCACATTGGCAAACTTTTCTCTCAACTGCTCTGCCAAAGCCGCACAATTTTGAGCCCGTTCGCCGATGGAACCGTTCATATTCTTGGGATAACCCACCACCAAAACACTTGCCTCGTATTCCTTAATCAATTCACCTAAACGGGCAAAATCCCGTTCTAAAGAAGTGCGGTGTATGGTTTCCACACCGTTGGCAATCATGCCCAAAGCATCACTGGCCGCAATGCCGATGGTACGGGTTCCCACATCCAATCCCAAATAACGCATCTTAACTCAAATGATTAAGGTAACTTTTTACCATTTCTTCAATGAGTTCATAACGCTCATGACGGCGAAGTTTGGTTCTTGCTTCCTTGAAACTCGTGATATAAGTTGGGTCACCGCTGAGCAAATAACCGGTCAACTGGTCAACCGGGTTATAGCCCTTTTCTTCCAATGCCGCATAGACCTCTTGAATGGTCTTCGCTACCGGTTCCTCCTCCCTATCACGGCGGAAAGTCATTGTTTCATCCATGTTCATTATCAGTCACCTGCCTTTTTACCTCTTAAGAACAGCCACATAGGTGCTGCCAAAAATGATGATGTATAAATACCGCTGCTAAAGCCGACTAACATAGCAAAACTGAAATTGCGGATGGTTTCACCACCCCACAAGAAAATTGCCACAACGCTGAACAATGATGTCAATGAGGTGTAGAAGGTACGGGTCATGGTCTGCCAAATGCTGTTATCAATCATATCTGTCAGAGTTTCCGTACGCCGCCTCAGTTTTAAGTTCTCACGGATACGGTCAAATACCACAATGGTACTGTTGATAGAATAACCGACAACGGTTAAAATTGCCGCCACAAAAGAACTGTCCATTTCCACTTGTAACAAACTGAAATAACTCAGGGTTACGCTGACGTCAATAATCAGGGCAATAATTGCCGCAAGAGCAAAACGGAATTCAAAACGGGCAGAAATATAGGCAATCATCAAAACCCAACTCAACACAATGGCTATAACTGCCTGTTGAATCAGTTCACCGCCCACGGTGGCATCCACCTGCTCCATACGCTGAATTTCGTATGTGCCAAATTTCTTTTCCAACGCAGCCACCACCTCACGGCGTTTGGCCTCTGTGATAATACCCGTACGAATCAAAGCATCGGGGCTTACATTCCCCTCGCTGTTGGCAAGTTGGATAATGGAATTTCCCAAGCCCTGCTCACTCATAACCTCACGCAGTTCCGCCACCGCCACCGGACGTTGAAAATACAAGTCCATAATCGTACCGCCGGTGAAATCAATGCCAAGGTTAAAACCTCTAAACAACATTGAACCAAAACCAATGCATAAAAATGTGATGGTAATACCGAAAAATATTTTGTAGTTGCGTACAAAAGAAATCCTGAACTTTTTGAGGAAGTTATTCATTTTTAGCCACCTCCTCCTGCTTCGGTGCCCCTACACCGAAAATCCATGGATTTTTTGTTATATTGCTGAAAATCAAAAATTGCAACATATACTTGGTTACTATAACCGCACTTATCATACTGAGCAACACGCCCAATGCCAAAGTTACGGCAAAACCTTTTACAGGTCCCGTTCCCAAATAGAACAAAATTGCCGCCGCCATCAGGGTGGTAATATTACTGTCCATAATCGTAATCAACGCCCTGTCAAAACCGGAAGCCATAGAACTACGCAGTGTCTTGCCCTTCTTCACTTCTTCCTTAAACCGTTCAAAAATCAACACATTGGCATCCACCGCCATACCGATACTTAAGATAATACCGGCAATGCCCGGCAAGGTCAAAGTGGCATTCAGATAACGCATTACCAAGAGCAACATCATAGTGTAAAGCAAAAGGGCAATATCCGCCACAATGCCACTCAAACGGTAGAATATTAACATAAACACAAAGACCGCACCGCAACCGATGATAAACGCTTTGATAGATTTTTCCTTACTGTCCTGACCCAAAGTAGGCCCTACGGTACGATTTTCCATAATTTCCAGTTTAACCGGCAAAGAACCGCTCCGCAAAAGAATTGCCAAGTGTTCCGCTTCCTCCATCGTACGGCTGCCCGTGATAACCGCCCTGCCACCTGTAATGGCTTCATTAACCATAGGGGCAGTTAAAATCTTACCGTCAAGGGCAATGGCAATTTGCTTGCCAATACTCCGTGCCGTCAAATCCGCAAATTTCTTGCCACCTTCGTCATTAAATTCCAAACCAACCATGGCCTGATTGTTCTGACCAATCTGACCCCGGGCATCCTTCAAGTCGTTACCGGTCAAAACTACATTTCCTTTGTCGTCAAGGAATTGCAGCATCGCCGTACGCCCCAGCATAGCGATTGCCTTTTCCGGGTCTTTTACGCCCGGCAGTTCTACAATAATCCTGTCCTTGCCTTGACGCTGAATCAATGGCTCTGTCAAGCCCAATTCATTGACACGGCGTTCAATAATGGTAACAGAACGCTTCACCGCATCATCATCCACTTTGGAATCCGCCGTTTCCACCGCCTGCAAAACCACATGGCTGCCGCCCTGCAAATCCAACCCCTGCTTAATGGAATGGGTCAATGGCTTAATATAAACGCAAAAACCGCCCACAATAGCAAGGGTTACCACCAAAAATTTACCTAATTCTCCCCAACGAAAATCTTTCATTCCCTAACCCCACTAACTGCATTACGCATAAAAGTAACTTTCACACCTTCTGCAACTTCCAACACTACAGTTTTCTCCGTCAAACTGTCAACGGTACCATAAAGCCCGCCTACGGTATAGACCTTGTCACCCTTTTTCAAAGCATCCAACAATTTCTTTCTTGCTGCTTGTTCTTTACGGTTTGGACGCCAAACCATAAAATAAAACACTGCCGCCATCACGAAAATCGGACTGAATTGAACCAACATACTCATTTGTTCGTTATCCATCTTAACCTCCCGTAACAAACTATAAATTAAAAGTTATAAGTTATAAATTAATGGTCAATTTTCGGCTCTGCCGAAAATTCCCTATTATAATCACAAAAACTATTTTACCTTCATTTCGCATTTCTAATTGAAAGTATCATCCTAATTGCTCACCCCACCACCGACCTTCTATGTTCCTTTAGACGGTCCTTTACCTCGCTGGACAAGCCCAAATTTCTCGGCGACAGTCCACTGGACTGTCTACCCCTTTAGGTGCGGACGAGGGTTCGCAAAACCCCGCACACCTGAAACCTAAAATATAATCACAGGAACTCCCTACCACAATTACTAATTACTCATTACTAATTTCCCTTTACCCTTTCACCCTTTACCATTTACCCTTTCATCCTTTAATCCCTTAGCCCTTAGCCCTTGACCCTTAGCCCTTGTATCCCGCCAAGAACTTTTCCCTAAACTCCGGGAATGTATCATTCTTAATCGCTTCCCTAATCTCCGTTGCAAAGTGCAACAGAAAATATAAATTGTGAATTGACAACAACCTTAAAGCAAAAGTTTCTTCCGCCTTGAACAAATGGCGGATATACGCCCTCGTAAAATTACGACAAGTATAACAGCCGCAACCGTCCTCAATCGGCAGAAAATCCTCTGCATATTCTGCATTCCGCACCACCAAACGCCCCGTGTGAGTCATGGCTGTGCCGTTGCGTGCCACCCGTGTGGGAAATACACAGTCAAACATATCCACGCCAAGATTTACACCTTCCACAATACAATCAGGAGTTCCCACCCCCATCAAGTACCGTGCCTTATCCTTTGGCAAAAACTGAGTAGTATGACCTAAAATCTCATACATCATTGGCTTTTCCTCGCCCACGCTAAGACCACCAATGCCATAACCGGCAAAATCCATTTCTACCAACTGTTCCGCACTCATACGGCGTAAATCTTTATACATACTGCCCTGCACAATGCCGAACAAACTTTGGTCAGGACGTGTATGTGCCTTTTGGCAACGCCTTGCCCAACGACTTGTCCGCAAAGTAGATTTCTCGGCATAATCAAAATCACTGGGATAAGGAATACACTCATCAAAAGCCATAGCGATATCCGCCCCTAATTTCTCTTGAACTTGTGTAGCAATCTCTGGGGAAAGAAATTGCGGACTGCCGTCAATATGACTGCGGAATTTTACCCCTTCTTCTGTAATTTTCCGCATTTCCGCCAAACTAAAAACCTGAAAACCGCCACTATCCGTCAGCATTCCCCGCTTGTAGTTCATAAACCTGTGCAGACCGCCTGCCTTCGCCACCAAATCTGCACCGGGACGAAGGAACAAATGATAAGTGTTTGCCAAGATAACTTGACTCCCCATGTCGTAAAGTTCCTCTGGGGATAAGGTTTTTACCGTTGCCTGAGTGCCAACCGGCATAAACATAGGTGTATCAAATGTGCCATGCGGAGTATGTAACCGCCCTAAACGGGCACCACTCCTGCTGCACTCTTTAATTAACTCATATCTCACCGCATACATAGATAATATATTATACACATTATATATGTCCTTGTCAAAGAACAAACAACACCCTGCGAATTAAAAACACCGTCAGTAATTTTCCAACGGT
Organism: Phascolarctobacterium sp.; assembly: GCA_030531205.1. Taxonomy (GTDB): domain Bacteria; phylum Bacillota; class Negativicutes; order Acidaminococcales; family Acidaminococcaceae; genus Phascolarctobacterium_B. The sequence continues at coordinate 91,527 of JAUNOC010000003.1, read as the reverse complement.
GTTTTCTAATAGTTTTTTTAGTTGTTCATCCCTATTTCAAAAATTCATATTCAAACAATACAGGTACAATTTCCTCATTGTAATATTTCTTTACCAACCCTTTTAACGCTTCCCGTGCCGTGTGCAGTTCCGTATATTTGTAGGACTTTTCCCCTGTTTCCTCATCCTCAACCTGCAAATCAAGTTCGTCACAAATCTGATAAACCCCGTAAGTCAGTTCTGCGTTATATTCATCTGTCAGTTTGGCATATTTAAGCAGTTTTTTCCATTGCCTGATAATTTCCTTTTCCTTGTCCCCTTTGACTAATTTTTTCAAGTCCTTTATTGCCAGAGTGTCGCCGTTGCTGTTGTCAAGGCAAAGTTCGTTACGGTAAAACCTGCCGTCACTGCCCTTAAAACTTCTCATGTGGTTTTGCATTTCCACACAAGTAAACAACAGACATTTCAGCAAAAACTGTTGCAAATTGCCATTGGCAACATCTTTGTTAAACTTTTCCGCCCCGTCTGCGGACTTCATTATTCTTGCCCGTTCCGTCCAAGCGTTGTTATAGGTTATATAACGGCTGGCGGCAAACATTGGCAATTTTTCAAGATAATTGTCCTTATGTAAAAAGAACCCATTACCATTATACCGACCTGCTACTAACAAACTTGATTTTGCATCAGGATTATCAAAACCTATGCTGTCTGCTACTAAATAACCAAGCATACTATCACTATACAAAGGTTTAATGCGTTTCTTTACATTAGAAAGTGCTTCTTCCCCATTTAATCCTGTTAAAATACCATCAAATTTACTACTTTCAAACTTTCTTTTATCATAAAATTTTTCGCTATAAATATTATGTATTCTTTTAATATCTAGTTTGCCCTGTGCTTGAATTTTAGTTTCCTCTTTGTCCAAATCAAATGCCTTAATGGAAATTTTTTGCAAATTTTTGTCAGCATTACCCCACAAAGCACACATTATACAAGCATCAATATTGGTATGAAAATGCCGTCTGTTAAAAGCGTAACCGTCAATAAACTTTTTGTTAATCAGATGTTGGGCTTTCCAATATTTTACAGGGGAATAAACCACATAACTGTCTGTTGGCTGACGTAAATAATACTTGAATGCCGACCAAATAAAAGCATTGCCCAAATCATTGACAGCAGTTCCCTTGACCTCTTTTTTCATTTCCTGCACCACATAACTTTTCTTCCACGAGGAAGAAACACCGCCAACCCCACGCCTTTGATGCTCAATACTGGTGGTTTCCGCATAGGGCGGATTTTCAAACAGAATTACCGTACATTTGGGGTTGTCAACATATTGCCTGATAATCTCATTGTCAAGATATTCCTTACTCAAAGCGTCCGCACCCGTTACCAGTCCCGCATTAAAAGTGTCTTTGGTTTCCATAGGCGGAATAATATGCCTGACCTTTGCTCCCAAACGTTCCTGCAAAACCTTGTATTCAAAGTATTCAACCGTAGAAACAATGCAATGGCTCAATTCCTCATCCGTCAAACGTTCTTCCAAATTGCCCGTACCCGCACAACGGTCAATAATGATATAGTCATTACCTTTTGGCACTTGCTTAATCGCTTTCCGCAACAGTTCCAAAGATTTCTCGGCATACAAAGGGTGTGTGTAAAAAGCCCCCAAATTTTTCTTTTGGATAGTGTCATTCAACCTGTCCATAAGATATTTGAACTTTTCATTTGATTTTCCTGTATATTTGAAAATATAGTCCTTAAAATGGTACGGTTGGCGGATCTCCCCTATGGTCTTATGTTGTCCTGTGTCATCGCCTATAAAGTCCTCTTTACGGGCATTGGGAACTACTTTATAAAAATGTTCCGCCCAACCAACAATACAGTTTTCGTCTATGTGAATTTTTATAAATTTGTTTTCTTTCAAAAGTTTGATAAGTTCTTCTGTATCTTTTGGTTTTTTTGCATAATGAAGAACAGAATCCGCCTCGCCACCATCAGTAAAATCACTGTTGCCTTTGGAAGCGGCACCGGAATAAACTTTTTCAATATACTTTAAGTATGGCTCTGACTTGTAGTAATAATCAACACCGGCATTCAAATCAATAAGATGAATACCCAGTGGCACAGGTTTGCCCTTTATTCTTAATGCCGACAAATATTTAATTGCCTGAAACAAAACCGCATTTAAGTTAGTAATCTGCAACTTAAATTCTAAAAGATTGCCGTTTAATACGCCATCATTACTGTCGGAAATAATCTCTTTAATATCTTTATGCGGGTCAATGCGTGGCAAAACCCTGTTATAAAAATCAATTTGCCCTTCCCGTTCCGTTTTATACTTTGCCATACTGCACCTCCAAATAACAAATATATTATACAGCATTTTACAACAAAAATAAACAATAAACGTTCACGACATTCAATCGTAAGTGTTTTTGGTTGTCGCTTTCATTTCAAAAAAATTATCACTTCCAAAACTGAAAAAATCGTGTTATAATGATTTTTTTGGTAACGTTACTTTTTATAAAAGTAACGTTACCAAAAAATTTAATTTTAACGATTTGAAAGGAAAATTTAGATGCGTTTCACAAATAAAGAAAAACAAAAGCGTTATCGCTTGAAAAAGAAATTGCTTGAAGACGGCAACAAACTCTTTCGTGAGTGGGAACTGAAGAAAATGGAAAAGAGTTCCCGTTCCGCAAGAGAAGTTAAAGCATCCATTGATGCCATACTTGCCCTTCCTAAAGAATGGACGGAAAAAGATTATCGCAACGCCAAAACAAGTTTAACTTCACTTCGCTTTGAACTTTACCATGAGGGCAATTTGGATTTGCAAAATGATATTGCCGCCGTCCGCCCCACACCGGCAGAAAGCGAACGTGCCACCAAAACAATGAAAAAGGCCTACACCGCTTTGGTGCAGACCTTGGAACTGGCATCAAGCGACCCTTATGATGAAGCGGCCGCTGTTATTCAAATCGCCCGTTATGTTGGCAGAAAACTTTTCAACCTAAAGGAAGTGCCGCACAATGACCCTAATGCTTTCTGTCTTGCCCTTCTTCCCCAAAACTATCTTAAACCTGATTGGTTGGAAGAATATATGCAAAACTTAGTTGTAAAAAACTGTCACAATTTGGGATTTAGGAAAGTGGACAATATGTAACACAATGGTTTGATTCTAATCACAGGAGTTTTTTCAAAGCATAATCAATAAAGAGCGACAATTAACTTTTTTTATTCATATTCAAAACTGTCATCCACATCAAAATGTAATTTCAGCAAATGGTCTATATTTCTTCCTTTTGTACAAGCCAAATCAATATATACTGTAGCGTTGCCCTCATCCACCTCATATATTATAACATCATTCCGATATACAACAATTCTGTATTTGCTTTCCCTGTACTGAGGAAACTTTTTTGGAAAAGTCGTCAATTTTAATTCTAAAAACTCCAACAAACGCAAAAGCCAGTTTTGAGCAACTGCGGGTTCAAATAATTGCTCCGCAATATACCGCATTTTCTCCTCCAACATTTGTCCAGCTGTTTTAGTAAGAAAGATTTTATATTGCTTTCTTTGTGGCATACTTTTCACCCATCACTTGTGCAAATTCCTGCAATGTGTGTACATTTCCATTTTTTATATCATCACTACTTTGTTTCAGTATGTTATCAATATCTTCAATGGAATAGTCATCCGATGTTTTAACTTTGGGCAGAAACGGCATTCTTCCTTCCGCTACGCTTTGTTGTGCAAACATTCGCACGGCTTCTGAGAATGTTGTCCCCATATCTCTATATAGTTTCTCTACCTTTTCTTTTAATTCGCCATCCATACGAACTTGCAAAGTCGCATCCTTTGCCATATCCCTCACCTCCGTAGTACGATTGTACTACAAAATGCCTTACATGTCAAATAACTATTTTTTTATTCACAGGAACATTTTACTTTATTTGCTCTTTGTTCTTTGACAATTATTCCATACAAAGCATCAGCGTAATTGCTCACCTCACCACCGTCTTTCTATGTTCCTTTAGACGGTCCCCCGCCCCTTTATGGGCGGACGAGGGTTCGCATAACCCCGCACACCTAAACCCCCAAATTATAATCACAGGAACATCCTACCATATTTGTTCTTTATTCTTTATTCTTTGTTCTTTGACATTTATTTTATAATTACGCATTGCGAATTCCACATTACGCATTATTTTCCCCTAATTTCTATATTCTCTAACCTGATCCCTAATACCTGAAACCTGACACCTGAAATCACCACTTCAAATCGTCAACTTCTGCCCGTCCGTGTCCAAGTGCGGCGTCAAGCATAACTCTTTGTTCCAAATGAGCCACCAATTTCTTCGTGAACTTCACTGTATCCGGATTAACACTCATGCTGTCAATGCCACTCTTTACCAAAAATTCGCAGAACTCTGGATAAACGCTGGGGGCCTGACCACAAATGGAAACTGTCTTGCCTGCGGCATGAGCCACCTCAATCAAATGACGGACTGCACGGCGTACTGCCAAATTCCGTTCGTCATAGATATGGGAAACCGTGTCATTATCCCTATCGCAACCCAAAATCAACATGGTCAAATCGTTAGAACCAATGGAATAGCCGTCCACAAATTCATTGAACTGGTCTGCCAAAATAATATTGGAAGGAATTTCTGCCATCAGCCAAACTTTGAAATCCTTGCCCCGTTGCAAACCACATTCCGCCATAATGTTCACAACTTTGCGTGCCTCATCCGTGTTACGGCAGAACGGAATCATAACATTCAAATTCTTCAAGCCATATTCTTCACGAACCTTACGCACTGCGGCACATTCCAACTTGAAGGCCTCAATATATTTGGGGTCGTAGTAACGACTTGCCCCACGCCACCCCAACAATGCACTGGGTTCATAAGGTTCAAACTCATCCCCGCCTTTCAAATCACGATATTCGCTGGACTTGAAATCACTGAAACGCAAAGTTACAGGACGGGGGCTCATGGCTTGGCAAACTTTGCTGATACCGTCTGCAAGCATATTCACAACCTTTTCGGGATGTCCTGTTTTAATCAAATACAAGGGATGCTCATGAATATAAGTTGTCCAAATAAACTCTTCCCGCATCAAGCCAATGCCATCACAGGGCAACCCGCTGTATTTTTCCGCCAATTCCGGGTCGCCCAAATTCATATATACCTTTGTACCGGTGGCAGGGAAATATTCCGCAGCCGGTGCTGCAGCAGTTGCAACTGCTGTTGGTTGTGCCACTTCTTTCGGTTTTTCTTCTTCAAAGATACCTTCATAAACAACACCATGAGTGGCATCAATAGTTACATCTATACCGTCTTTAATGGCACTGGTGGCAGCAGTGCCACGGCTCTTGGTACCAACGATACAGGGAATACCCAATTCACGGGAAACAATGGAAGCGTGGCAGGTCATACCGCCGCTGTCCGTTACAATGGCTTTCGCTTTCTTCATAGCAGGTACCCAGTCGGGAGCGGTCATTTCCGTAACCAAAATTTCTCCCTGCTTGAAAGCGTCAATATCTTTCGGGTCGAGAATGACATGTACCTTACCACAGGCAGAGCCGGGAGATGCGGGCAAGCCCTTGACGATAACTTTTTTATCTACAACTTCACCTTGCACTGTGTTGGCGGCTTTCTTTTCCTTATTTCTACGACTCCAAACGGTTTCCGGACGTGCCTGCAAAATCCACAGTTTTCCGTCCCTTTCATCCACGCCCCATTCCATATCCATATAGCAGCCGTAATGTTTTTCAATCCGTTTGGCATAGGTGGCAAGTTCCACAATTTGTGCATCGGTCAGTTTTTGCATTCCCACTTCTTTCTTGGGAACACGGACTTCCACGCAGTCGCCACCTTCTTTACGGATTAACTTAATATCTTGTTCATTAACATTCTTTTCCACAATTTTGCCATCGGCTTTGGAAACGGTGTAGTTGTCAGGCGTAACGGTACCTTGCACCACATATTCGCCCAAACCCCAAGCACCCTCAATGAGAATGTTCTTGTCATCGCCTGTCGCCACATTCACCGTAAACATTACGCCTGCCGCCTTACTGAAGACCATCATTTGAATGGCGGCACTCAAGGCAACACTCATATGGTCAAAACCCTGTTTAACCCTGTAATATACAGCCCTGTCTGTGAAACAAGAAGCATAACATTCCTTAACCTTTTGCACCACCACATCCGCTCCTTGAACATTCAAATAGGTGTCCTGCTGACCTGCAAAAGACGCATCCGGCAAATCCTCTGCTGTAGCACTGGAACGCACTGCCACAAAAGGATTTTTCTGTTTCATTTTCTTGCCCAACTCTTTATACGCATCACCGATGGCTTTTTGCAAATCCGCAGGCATTTGTTTCTTCATAATTGCCTCACGAATCTTTTTGCAGACACGGCGTAACAAGGCACTGTCCTCCACATCGGTCAGTTCTGCCAACATGGCTTCCAATTCCTTTTTCAAGCCAGATTTTTCAAAAAAATAACGATAAGCATAAGCCGTAGTGGCAAAACCGTAGGGAACGGGAACATCCACCTTGGCAGTCATTTCACCCAAAGAACTGGACTTGCCGCCCACAATATCCACATCCTTACGCTCCAATTGTTCAAACCACAGCAAAAATTCTTTCTCTTTTTTCATGATAAACCTCCTATGTGCTTTAAACCGCATATTTTAGCCACTAATCGCAATTAGTGTATGCTATTTGCGAATTATTATAGCACAATAAAAGAAAAGTGGCAAGTGCAACTTGCCACTTTTTATATTCTGCCATTTTTTGATGCTTCGTAATAATCTGCAAAACTTCGCAAATTTTGTGTAATTCCGTATTTTTCCGGCTCCAACTGCCACAAAGATAAGGGGTCAATACCAATTATCTTTTGTACCAAAACTTCGGTTTCAGGGGATATTTTTTCTATTTCCGCTTTTAATCTTTCCCGTTCATTCCGTTCTGCCTCGTCATCGTCCGGCATAATGCCAAAATAGACCTGATTTTTTATCTCCATTGCTTCCATTTTGGCAATACTGTTCAGCAATTCTTTATTTGTATAAGTAAAAGTTTTACATTCTCTCCGTTTTTCCTGCAAAGCATAGTCTGGAGATAAAATAACTTGCGAATCTTGATGCAAATTTTTCTTAAACGACTGCAAAAATTTCTCAGTAGGCAGGGCAAAACATTCATAATCAATTTTAATCTTTCCCATCGCCTGCTTGCCCAGAATATCCATAATGCCAATAATATTTTCTTGTGTCATTGGCAATGGGTCATTGCAAAAATAAAAACGGTCTGCTTGTTTCTTTTCATAAAGTCGCCATATTTCGTCTGCCACAATTTTTGGCTCACGAACTGTTACACATTTACGTCCCGTAATAATTTCACTTGCCCGCAAACCACCGCCACACCAGGCACAATTCCCTGCACAGCCACGATTAGAACAAACCACAAAAGTTTTCACTTTATCCAAGTACGCTATAGTTTTATTGAGTTCCAAAACAATGGGAACATTCAGGCAAGTGTCGCTATGTTTCAAATATTTCACGCCCTCTGCAAAATCAAAGGAATTTAATTCCTCCCTATTCGCCACCCATGTCTTTTCGTTCTTGACAATATGCCCCTCTTCATTCCGCCAGTACAAATTTGAAACTTGGGACAAATCATGAGAATTATTCTTGATAATCTGTTCCGCCAAGCTATTACACGGCACCTCCCCTTCGCCCTTAACAACCGCATCCACAAACGGATATTTTGCTAAAATCTCCTCAGCATAGGCAGAAGCCGTATAGCCGCCTAAAAATATAAATACATCAGGGTTACTCTTTTTAATCAGTTCTGCCACCATCAATGTATCAAAGGACTGCTGATACCAATGGAGGGACAGGCCCACCATCTTGCATCCCGTCTCTCGGACATATTTTGCAATGAGAATTTTGTCACCTAAAAAGACCTCCACCGCCAAATGTAAAATTTCCGGCTGAAAACCGGCTTTGGCAAGTTGGGATGCTATGGAATAAAATCCCATAGGCATAATACCCACATGAAATTCCAGCTTTTCCTGCTCCGCCCTATAACACTGGGGAACATGGATTAGTAAAATATCTTTTTCCATACGATATATTATATATTTGTAGCACTTATTTGACAACTGTGATATAATAAAAAATTATGGATGACGGCAGAGGCGATTACAATCGCAGTTACGAAAAGAATAACGATGACTTTGATTATGCGGATTACAGCACGGATCACCGTGATAACAACTACCGCAATTTTGAAAAGAAAAAAAAGAAGTCCAAGAAAGAAATTATTGCGGACTTACTAAAAAGATATGACTCATAAAAAAGATACCACTGGTTTTGCCAGCGGTATCTTTTTTATTTCTTCGCTTTTGCAGCCGCTCTTTCTTTACATATCTCCACCCACTTCGGGGCTTTCTCCAAAAGTTCCACTAACTTCTTCATCGTAGCTGGCACATCAATATTTTGGGGACAAATCTTTTTACACTTGCCGCAGGCAATACATTGGTCAGGCCACTTATCTTTAGGAATAGCATCCATCTGCATAGCAGGGTTAAAACCAATTTCAAAATTCAAATCATTACATACACTAATCAGAAAAGGAATATTCAAACCCTTAGGACATCCTGCCACACAATAACAGCAAGCAGTACAGGGTACCGCCTGTTTCAACGGCTCTGCAATTTCTAAAAGCAGATTCCGTTCATCATTCGTCAAATCTTCCCCACCACTAAAAGTTTTTACATTATCCTGCATTTGGTCAAAATTGCTCATGCCGCTTAAAATCATTTTTACATTAGGCAACCCCAAAAGCCAGCGGAACCCCCAAGCAGCCGCACTTTCATGAGGACGGCGTGCCAATAACTTTTCACTATATTCCTTTTGCAAATTGGCAAGTTTGCCTCCACGCACCGGTTCCATTACCCAAATCGGCAAATTGTGTGCTGTAATGATATCGTACTTGTCCTTGGCATTCTGCAAAGTCCAATCCAAATAGTTCAACTGAATTTGCACAAATTCCAAGTCCTTCCCATATTCATCCAAAAACTTTGCCAAATTCGGTGCTTGGGCATGGCTGCTCATTCCCAAATGCTTAATGCGTCCTTTTGCTCTCTGCTCCTTAAAATAATCTATAATTCCCCATTTAGGATCTATATAGACCGGAATGGAATTTTCATAAACATTATGCAAAAGATAAAAATCAAAATAATCCACACCACAGTTTTTCAACTGGTCTTCAAAAACCTCTGCCGGGTCATATTTTTCAGCAATTTGATGACCAGGATATTTGGTTGCCAAATACCATTTATCTCTTGGATATTTTGCCAAAGCCCTGCCAATGGCTTCCTCGCTTTTGCCACCCATATAGGGATATGCCGTGTCAAAATAATTCACACCGTTAGCAATAGCAAAATCTACCATCCGTTCCAATTCCACTTGGTCAATAACGCCCTTGCCATCTACCGGCAAACGCATTGTGCCAAAACCCAGTCGGCTTAATTCTACGCCACACGCTACATTCTTTTGCATCATCCACCTCACAATTTCACTTCACTCAATGGTTTCATCACAAAATCACGATTTTGCATATCAGGATGGGGCAATGTCAGTTTTTCCGTTTGCATTTTCACATCATCATAGAGAAGCAAATCCAAGTCAATATTCCGCTCCCCCCAATGACGAAGCCGCACCCGCCCCATTTTGTTTTCAATATTCAGCATAGTTTCTAAAAGTTCTTCCGGCGGCAAATTCGTTTCCACTCTCGCCACACCATTGATAAACTTCGGCTGGTCAGTTACACCATAGGGCTCACTTTCAAGATACTTGGACACAGCAGCAACTTTAATTCCTGCCTTCTTCAATTCGTCCAAAGCTCTATCCAAATTTTCCTTTCTATCTCCTAAATTACTTCCCAACGCAATATACGCAATGCTCATCTTATCCGCCCTTATTACAAATTCACTATGAATCCATTTAATACGCACATTCGGCCCCTTGGTGAAGGGGCTGTCGCTTTTAGGAACGTGGTCGCGACTGGGGATTGATAACTTCGCAGTGTGCAATCACCCGTCTTGCCCTTCTATGTTCCTTTAGGCAATCCACCCTCTTCACCAAGAGGGCAAACTCCGCACTCTGCCAACTTCTCCTGCTATAATCACAGGAACATCTTACCATAACTTTAAATTTTAAGATTTTATCTTTTCATTAGCGACAGCGTAATTGCTCACCCCACCACCGTCTTTCTATGTTCCTTTAGACGGTCCCCCGCCCCTTTAGGGGCGGACGAGGGTTCGCATAACCCCGCACACCTGAAACCCAATTATAATCACAGGAACATCTTACCATAATTACGCATTGCGAATTCCGCATTACACATTTAATTAATCGCTTCCGCCATTCTTATTGTCCGTACATTTTCCTTCACATCATGAACACGAATAATATTTGCCCCCTGCTCCACCGCTTTGGCACTTATTGCCAATGTTCCTTCCAAGCGTTCTTCCGGTGGCAAATTTAATACAGCACCAATCACTGATTTGCGAGATGCCCCCAACAAAACAGGATAGCCATACTCTGTTAAAACTTTTAGATTTTTTATAATATCTAAATTTTCTTCCGCAGTTTTACCGAACCCAATACCGGGGTCAAGAATAATTTTGTCCTTACCTAAACTAATCTTTTCCGCCCTTTGCAACAAATTTTCCGTTACCTCTAAAATTCCCCCTGCCCCATTATGCGTCAAAATCCATGGTGTGTGATAAAGTTCCACCACTTTTTGCATGGCAACACTGTCCTTGCCGCTGACATCGTTTATAAAATCTGCCCCGCTTTGCAATGCCTCCTGTGCCGTATTGGGATGATAAGTGTCCACGCTGATAAGTACATCCTTATGCACTTCTCTCAATGCCTTTAAGCCAGGCAACAACCGCTTTATCTCCTCATCCTCACTCACCAGCTTGGCACCGGGACGGGTACTCTCCGCCCCCAAATCCAAAATATCCGCTCCCTCCGCTAACATTTTCTCTGCCCTAACCAACAATTCCGCATTGTCCATCCTGCTTTGAGCATAGAAACTGTCAGGAGTCAAATTCAAAATTCCCATAACCAGTGTCTTATCAAAGGAAAGTTTTTTACCGTTCCGCAAAGTTGTCTGCAAATCCTCTTTTTGCAAAAATTTTTCCAAATCTTTTTTTATGCCGTCCAAACCAAAAAAGGGCATCTCCCCCAGTTTTTGTACCAACAAATTCAACTGACGGCGAGTACCCAACAAAAGCACACCCACATATTGCCCCTCTCCCAAAATTGTACTCATAGGGGTAACCGCATCCCCACCCAAAGCCAACATTTCTTGTTTCAAAATGTTTGCCGCAGGGGTACGCACCTTATCAATTTTTAACGTTAAAAATTCACTTTTAACGTTAAAAATCGGAAAACTTTTTTCGTGAGCACCGCTCTTTGCAATTTCTTCAGCCACCATATTCGATGGCAAACGCCAAATCATTGCCAATCCTTCTCCACTACTGCAAAAGCATTATGATTATGAATACTCTCAATGCTTTTCACTTGTACCCGATATGACTTTATCCGTCTGTCATCGTCCAACAACAATGCCAGCTCCCGCACCACATCTTCCACAAAACGGGGATTGTCATAAGCATGCTCCGTAACAAATTTCTCATCAAGACGTTTCAACAAACTGTAAACCGGAGCACTTGCCGCCTTGTCCGCCATCTCCGCCAATTCTTCCAGCCACACCATCTCACCCGCCAAAATTTCAATTCTGGCAATAGCTCTTTGGTTATGTGCCCCCCTGTCGCTAATCTCTTTGGAACAAGGGCAAAGGGTTTGAATCGGTATCTCCACCCTAACTTTCAACGAAAACTGTTCACCCTTTTCCGCCGTATAAACACAGTCAATATCCATTGGCGCCACTTTGCCCGTAACCGGAGCCGACTTTTGGATAAAATAAGGAAACTCCAACCGCATCATGGCACTGCGTGCCTGCAAATGCTCTTTGAGTAAATCCAAAACTCTTTCTTCCTGCCCTAATTCCAAATACTCAAGTTCCTGCAAACATTCCACAAAACGGCTCATGTGCGTACCACGCAAATCCTGTGGCAAATCAACCGCCAAACGCACCTTTGCCACCGTGTTTTGCACACCCCGTTTTTTGTCTTTCAGTTGCAAAGGCCAACGCAGATTGTCTATACCCACATATTTCAACGGCACATTCCGCACATCTTTTTCCGACTGAACATCACGCAATTTCTTCACCCCTGTAAACACAGCCATTGTTTGCCGTTTCCCAAATCTGCACTTCCGCCAAATGATAGCGTTCATTTTGCAAGAGCGGCTGCAATTTTTGCCAAACATAAACAGCAATATTTTCTGCCGTTGGCACACTGATAATATCGTTCAAACAATGATGGTCAAATTTATCAACCACATTATCTTTTACAATTTTCTTCAAGTCGGCAAAATCAATAACCATGCCTTCAGTATCGCATTTGCCATCAACCTTGACAACTAATTTATATGTATGACCATGCAAGTTCTCACACTTGCCATGATAGCAGGGCACATAATGGGCAGCGTCAAAAGTGAAAGTTCGTATAACAATCATAGCACACACCTCACAAATTAAAAATTAAAAGTTAAAAACTTAAATCTTAAAACTATGGTAATATGTTCCTTTAATTAAAAACAAAACTGTTCGCACTATGCCGACTTTTTCCCTCTTTCTAAAGAGGGTGGCTGCCCACAGGAACATAAGAGGCAGACGGGTGTTTTTGCATTATGCGAAGCATTCCCAAATTGCTCAACTTCTCTTTCATTGGTCTGCCTTCATCATTTCCGATTTCTATATTCATGATTTCTGTATGAACACTCCATGTAGACAAAAACACCCACCGTTCTTCTATGTTCCTAAAAACGGTCCCCCTCTTCAAGAAGAGGGAAAACTTTCTCGCTCTGCCAACTTCCTGAAACCTGACCCCTAACACCTAAAACCTAATTGTATAATCACAGGAACATTTTACCATCATTTCTAATTTCACAATTCACATTTCTAATTGCTATCGGATGTTTCCCCACACCCCTGCCCCTCTCCCCGGGGAGAGGGTTACTTTCGCACTATGCCAACTTTCCCTGAAAACTGACACCTCAAACCTGATACCTAAATATAATCACAGGAACATTTTACCATAATTACGCATTGCGAATTACGCATTACGCATTATATTTAATCCACGGAACATCTTACCACAATTATTCATTATTAGTTATTCTTTATTCATTCAAAATATAACTTTTGATAGTTTACCTAATTGTCTCAACGCTTCATAAGTTACCACTGCCACCGCATTGGACAGGTTCAAACATCTTGCTCCTTCAACCATGGGAATCCTAATGCAATCATCAGCATATTCCAAACGCAAGTTTTCAGGCAAACCCACACTCTCTTTACCAAAAATTAAAAGCGAGTTTTCATCATACTTTACATCCGTATAAGATGTGGAACAATGACTGGTAAGAAAAAATTTGGAAGTATTAGGAAATTTTTCTAATACTTCATAAATGCTGTCGTAATAATGAATTTCCAACATATCCCAATAATCTAAACCCGCCCGTTTCAAATGCCTGTCATCCACACTAAACCCCAAGGGTCTTACCAAATGTAAAGGCGTTCCTGTTACCGCACAAAGCCGTGCCACATTCCCCGTATTGGCAGGAATCTCCGGCTCTACAAGTACTATATGCATGCCAACTTTACTCCTTCTACGCAATTCACAATGCACAATGAATGTGTAATGTTCCTGTGATTTTAATCGATAATTTTCGCAAAGCGAAAATTGTCCACAATTACTCATTACTAATTACTAATTACTAATTTCCCTGTAACCTGATACCTGATTAACCCCTCAGCATTTCCATATACACTGCCATAATCTTTTCGCAATAGTTTGCACCCATCGCCCATGTACCGTTCAACCCGTACCAATTACTAATCAAGCCACGACTAAGACGGATTTTATGTACCATATCATAGCGAGGGTCAACAATTTTGGACTTCGGTTTATCCTTTTTGCAATATGCCAAAAGATGCTGAACATGAGCCCGCACACCTTCTTGCGGCGTATCAAACCTTGCCCCTTTCACGCCATTGCCGGTAGTTCCCAAACCGCAAAAATTATTTTGCGTAGGTTTCACCGTTCCCGTAAAGGAAAAGTTGCCGGTTTCCACAATCGCCTGACAAAGAGCCAAATCAGGTCGCACCCCTTCGCTCTCTGCTTCTGCATAATAAAACTTGACAATATCTTCCACACTGCAACTCAATCTTGCCTTTGTGAAATTCTTTTTGGCAAACCAAACTGCCTGCTCAACAGGAATTTCCGCCTGCCCCAAAATACCAATATGCTTGTAATCCGCAGGTATTTGCTTGTTGCCGAAATTAACCGTTTTGATTGGCACATTTGCCTTCTTTGGGGCAACCTTAATATCCATTTTCGGTGCAATCTGCGGCATCACCTTTTCCACAACCTTAACAATCGGCTCTACCGTTTTTACCGGCTCTGCCTTTGGCTGTGGCTGATACTTTGGCTCCGTCGGATTAGGTGGCTTTATCGCATTGGGCGAATTAAAAGCGGCCTCCACGTCGTGTATCGCCTGTTTGTCAAACCGTTCCAACTTTTCCAAAATTTCTGTGCTTCTGTTCGCCCAACCAGCGGAGCAACATAAGCAGAATATTAAATTGATTAAAAGTAATTTTTTCATATTAAATATTTTACACTTTTTTTTTAGAAAAGTATATACAGATATTGATTTTCTTTGTAAGTTTTGTTATATTAAGCAAAAGGAGGAAAAAACAATGTCAGCAAAATTTCATTATATTAATCATGCCTGCTTTACCCTTGAAAGCAACGGCAAAACCGCCATCTTTGACCCCTTCTTAGACGGCAACCCCGAAGGGCTGCAAGCCAAAGATATTAAGGCGGACTATGTTTTTATCAGTCATGCCCATTTTGACCACATCGCCGATGCCTACGCCATCGCAAAAGCCAATAAGGCATTAGTAATTTCCACTGCGGAAATCGCCGGTGATGCCGGCAACAACGGCTGTCAGGCACATGGTATGCACTTGGGCGGAACTTTTCAATTTCCCTTTGGCAAAGTCCGTATTGCTATGGCATTTCACGGCAGCGGAATTGCCGGCGGGCATGCCTGCGGTTTTGTGGTAGATTTTTATGGTACAAAACTCTATTATGCCGGGGACACCGCACTTTTTGGAGATATGCAACTTTTGCAACGGCAAGATGCTTTTGATTATGCGGTTCTGCCCATCGGCGGAAACTTCACCATGGACCCGAAAGATGCAACCATTGCGGCAGAATTCTTAAAAGCCAAATATGTTATTCCCGTCCACTACAACACCTGGCCGCCTATTAAACAAGATGTAAATGCCTATAAAAAAGAGGTGGAAAGCACCACCTCATCCCATGTCCTCATAGTCAAACCCGGGGAAACAATAGAGTTGAAGTAAAATTGCTTACACAAAAAATAGCCGTAATTTTCAAATGAAAATTACGGCTATTTTATTTAAAAAGGTCGCTATGCGTACCAGTTCTTGTCAAATACAAATATAACTCACCCTTAAGAGAGTTCCTTCATCATACTGTCAACATCAGAATACGCCTTACCAAGAGCAGGATTTTTTTTCATCTCTTGCACCTCACGGACAGCAGCCAAAGTTTCCTCATTAGGTTTGGGAACGCCGATTTCAAAAGGAATTCGGCAATCTCTTACCACTTTTTTCACAAACACATTAATCGCCGAAGTCATAGTCAACCCCATTTCATTACACAAATGTTCAAAACTTTCCTTCAAATCATTATCCATACGGATACTTACATTGGTCTGTGCCATACAACCACCTCATTTCTAACTTAATTGTATAGATTTTTACGGCAAATGTCAATGTATTTCTTTACAATTTTCCTATAGTAGTTTTCTTTTTTCTCATTGCTTTCCTTTCACCCTTACGATAAAGATCATCCACTATTTCTTTATCCCACATATCATTTTTCACGGCATAATCCCCCATTTCCCTCGCCTTTTTTAAGTTTTGCTTAACGCCTACTCCCAATGCATAACACGTCAAAACACCCAAATACCCCCACGCACTGCCACCATTCATACTTTTTTTTATACCATTTGTATGTCAAATGCGGTTTCTCGGGAAATCCCTTTTCGCCATCATAAAAATTCGCATACATCGCCATACAATCGGGACACCCTCGTTTTGTGCCCTTTTTGAAATATTCATATGCTTTTTGATGATTCTTTTTTATTCCTTCCCCAAAATAATACAACCACCCAATTTCAAAAAATCCTTTATCTGACAAAGAAGTATTTACCGAAGAAGTATTTATAAATCTTTCCAAATAAAACCTTGCCTTGCGGTAATCAATTCTCTTGTATATTGTATCACCATACAAAACTCCCAAATAATAATCAGACCAACCACCGGCTTCCCGTTCACTGGCAATAGTCAGATATTTTTCTGCCCTATCCATATCTTCCGGTAAATCAAAATTTCCTAACATATAGGACTTCCCCAACAGATATGCCGCATTAACACTACCATTATCTATTGCTCTTGTTACCATTTCCAAAAACTTTTCAGTATTTTTCTCAACCGCATTACCTACTGCATAAAACATAGACAGAAAAGCTTCGCCTTCAATAGGATCTAATTCTAACGCCCGTTTCGCATAATATAAAGCCAATTTAGGATTATATTTTGAGGATTTTTTATCAAGATACAAATCACTCAACTTAGTACAGGCATCAAAATATTCGCCATCATCCGCCGCCGAGCATAACCATTCTTCCGCCAAATTAATATCTTTTTCAACACCAGTGCCATTAAGATAACAACAACCAACACGATAAGCGGCAAAAACATCTCCACCTTCCGCCGCTCTCAAAAAATATTCATAACATTTTTTCTCATCACGTTTCACGCCTTCCCCAAACAAATAAAGTTTACCAAGGAAAACATAACCACTGACACATCCATTCTCCACTGCCTTTTCAAAACATTCTTTGGCTTTTCTATAATTTTTTCTTACCCCCAAGCCATCTTCATACATTCGCCCCAATTCAAACCACACATCGGTAATTTCGTTCTCGGCAATAACCTTGCGGTAATATGCTAATGCTTTTTTGTAATCCGTGTTTCCGTCCAAGCCGTAATGATAATAATTACCCAAAATGCTGGTGGACAGGATATTACCATCTTTTGACAATTCTTCAAAAAGCGGCTTTGCCATTTCGTAACGGTTAGTGTCATACATTTGCAAAGCAAGGTCAAGTTTTTTCGCATTTTGGTTTTTTTTCTGTAATTCGTCCATTTTTCCTCCCTATTTCATTAACCAATCATTTCACAGCGATTTTATGAATATAACATAAAACCAGCATTTATGAGGAGAGTATAGCAAAACAAAAAGGGCAAATTTGCCCTTTTACTATTTTTCCAAAATTTTATACTAAACTTCCAACGACAAAGAAACCTTGTTATTTGACAAAATATATCAAAATTACTTTGCATACATTATTGGGTAAAAAACACCTTTATATTTTCCATTACAATTAGTTTTCAGCAAAAATATTGACTTAGCTATCTTAATTACAAAAGTATTTCAGTGCTTCCTCTGATTGTGGTTGTAATAATTTTTTTACATCCACACCAATTTTATTGGCATACCTTAAAGTTCTCTTAAATTTTTCTTGAGCTTCAATGTTATTCTCAAATGCCGCATACATTAAACACAATCTTTCTTGAAGTTGCGACATTATTTTTTCATACTTTTTTTGATATATATAATCTAATCTTACAATGAAATTTTTTATTCTTCGTTGAATTCGCAAAACATCTTTTTTCTCTTTCTCTGATAAATATTTCTGTGCAAAAAAATTTAATTGATTTGCAATCGTCGAACCAATAACTGCTCCTAACACTGGTATCGGAATTAATGTTTGTCCTAACGCAGATCCTATAGTCGAAACTGCTGAATTAATACACACCAACTGTACACCATCCGAAAATTGAGTTTCTGAAATATTACCATTTTGATAATCATAAAACAATTTAGAAACACCAAAAGTTGCCGAAACAAAACCTGCCGCTTCTGCACCAGACATTTTAGTATTATTAGTTAACTGATATATTGAATACCCAGATACCCCTCCTTTTGCTACCGCTATGCCTGTATTTTTAAAAATACTTTTCCAATCATCTCTTGATAAATTCCAATTTCCTTTTTCATTCTTTTTTGACCATAACTCAAGAGCAAATTGCATTGTTCCTGAAATACCCGCCCCCCATGCTGCAGAACACATTGCTTCATTAGTTGACGGCTTTGAATTTTCAATAGCTTTATTTCTATCACTTGAACTATCTTTCATTATATCTTTCAGTTGTTTGTTGGCTTCTTTCTGTAATTCAATACTTTCTTTTGTTAATGTTTCATTTGCCTTTCCCAATTGAACTTCTGCATAATTTACAGTTCCAGAATGTACTGCTCTTGAAAATGTTTTTCCTGTCATATTTTCAATTAAATCAACTTTATTTTTAATTGCATTGATTGTATGTTCAGAGAAATCCCCCTTGTTTCCATCAAGAATATTTAAAATTTGTCCATATTGATCTTTCGGAATTACATAATATGAGGCATCTCTTCCAAATCCAATATCTTTATATTTCTCTAAATGTTCTATAACATGCGATAATGTATTTGATGCTCCATTAATATATTTTGATTGTACCGGAATATTAAATACTAAATAGTCTTCTGGAGCGGTTCTTCCCACACCATCAAATGTTGCTCTCGGTTCTAATCCTTTCATAATATCCCATGCGTTCTGGAAAGCAACATCCATTTCTTCCGCGATTTCACCATGTTTAGTTGCCATTGACCCCAAAATCTTATTTGGTGTACCTATAAAATTCCTTACTCGCTCAACCTGCCCCAAAGCATCCAATAAATGTCTATCAATATTTCTTATCCCAATTTGTTCCGAAATTTTAATCGCATCAAGTTGTTCATACAACAAAACAACTCGTTGTCGATTAATTTCATCTACTGTAGCGCCTATTGCTTGCGTTGCAATATTATTCACATTATTTTTTTTAGCCATTTTACGCATTCAAATTCCACTTGATAAGTTTCGAATATATTACAGATTTGTTGACCAAATCAACCAAACAATCCTGATCTACTGCTCCTAATCTGCTATAGTTACTACCTTCAAGTACCTTCGCTATAGAAAATATCTTTTTAAATTCTTTACTAAAAGCACTAATTTCAACATATTTGCCTTCTACCTTTTCAGTACTTATGTTGATAGAGTTCGCTTTTCGTAAAATTCTTTCTGCTTTTTTAACAGCTTTTTCTCCCTCCTTCTTATTCTTCCATATGTTCCACCCTGCACCTCCGCATAGTAAAACACCTGCTACAGCCCACCCTACTGGACCACATGCTGCTAAAAATGCGTTACCTGCTGCCATTCCTCCACCACCCGCTGCCAATGCTCCACCACCAATCCACGCCAAAGCAGCATTAGTCGCTGCTGCTCCACTCAATGTTGCAATAGCAGTTCCCGTTGATGCAGTACCTAAAGTAGTCGCAATTCCCATCAATGCTGTAGGAGCTAACGCTCCAGCACCAGCCGCAATAGCTGCTCCTCCACCTGCCGCTTTCCCGACATTTAAGTTTTGATGCTTTATTTCATTAAACTCTGCCAATATATTACGAAATTGTTTTACGTTTTTGTTAATTAAATCAATATCTTCATGAAATGATTTAGGTGTCTTAGCAATACTGTTTATAAGTACTTCAACTTTTTGTAAAAGTTTATTTCCCTCAATTTTTTCACCATTTAATTTAACTGCCATTTCATTAAAATTTTCGATACTCGTGTCATATACTTTGATTGCCTTTTTACACTCTTTTATACACGTGTCAAAATAATCTCGATAAAACATCTTCCACGCCCCCTTGAAGTTTTAAATTCTCTTATTTTACATTATATTGTTTTCGTATTTTCAAGTCAATAACTTTTCCTAATTTTATCTTCCCATTATGTACTTTAGCAATCAAGCACATAAATTTCCTGATTTTTCAAAACGACTAAAAATTTCATTACATTTTTCTTCCGCTTTTTGATTAACCTTATCATCAATTTCACCAACAACAGCAGAAATTGCCGTGATAATAACCATTGCATCATCTGACCATCCATATAAAGGAACAAAATCAGGAATAGCATCAACAGGACAAATCAAATAAAGCAAAGCCCCTACTATTATTGCCTTATAACGGATTGACAAAGTAGGTTTCTGCATAACATACCAAAGTTGCAAAGTTTTATAAACCAACTCTCGCCCAATGGACTTGGCACTCTCTTGCAACAAGCCCCACAATTCATTCTCATTAAATGAATTAATGTCTTCTTTAGAAGCAATAAATTCTTTAATTTTACACATTTTACTTTCCTCCTCTTTTTTCTATATGCCACAATCAAAGTTTCCTTTTGTGGCATATTTGCATTTTAGCAGTCCTCTTTTACCAAAAAAGTCCTTTATGAAAAATATTTTGAAAACTTTCCCTCAACACAAAACTTTCATTATTGAAATCACTCAACAGTCAAGCACCAAAAAAAATTGCGAAAAGTTATTTTTATGAGTTTGAAGTGAAAATCCTTTTCTGAAAACAAAACAGTGTTTTTAACGTTAAAAACCAACTTTTAACGTTAAAAACACGATTATTAACAAGAAATTATATTTTTCAGAAAATTATAGATTTTAATCACCGGAACAAATTACCACCGTTGTGAATTGTCATAAATGAAAAAAATAGAGAATATCAATCTTTCTTATATTTTTCAATATTTTTTTCATGAATTTTACACAATTCTTCCCTTAATTCCTCCGGCTCCAAGACCTCTGCCACGTCCGCATACTGCAAAGCAAAAATCTTTGCCCCCAACAATGGTATTTTCGCTTCAAATTCAATGGTGGTGTCATTCACTCTTTTAATCCTGTCCACTCTGTTGCCAAATTCATCCCAAACTGTATTGATATACAAATTCAAGCGTTCTGCCTTTGGCGAAACAATACGGAATTTTACCCATTCGGGTGATGTGTTATACATTTTGAAATTTTTGTTCACATATTCCGCAGGGTTAAAAACGCCCCTTTCATAGCCGGGAATTTTGCTGATTGGTTCTGACTTTTCGTCAAGCACTACCACATTGGTCATTTTGTCAATGCGGTAATTAAGTATTTTCAAATCCTTGCCTTTGGCACAGATAAAATAGAAAAAGCCGTTGACATAAACCATGCCATAGGGATGAACAATCCGCTTGCCGTCCTTGTCTTCGGATGCTCTCGGCACTAACCTGCCCTTTTCATCAATATCATTATATACAAATTGTAACTGGCGGTGATTATCTTGGGCAAAGTCAATCAGTTCAATTTTGCTCAAGAAATCGTCATGTTCCAAATGCCTGTACTGCTGTGCAAAAGCCGTATTTTTCTTAACATTTTTTCTTTGCTGTTCATTTATCTTACCAATTTTGTCCATCAGTTTGGCAATACTGTCGTCAGACAAAAAACTTGCCATAAACATCGGTGCCATCAAAACCTTTAATTCCGTTTCCGTAAAGACCTCCGCAAGATAACACCCCAACCGCTTGTTGCGATGCACAGGCCAGCCGATATACTCAAAGTCGTCCATACAACGGGTAATGGTCTTGGTATCAATGTGTTCCACACCATAGTCCAATTCCAGATATTTCATAATATCAGCATGGGACAAAGGGTGTTGTTTGGAACTGTAACGCCGTAAAATTTTATAAATCAGCACTGGTAAAAGTCGTTTTCCTTGTAACATTTTCCTACCTCCGCTGTATATATTATAACATCATCCCTCCCTTTTTTGGTAAATGTTATAAAAAAATAAGGCAAAAAAAATGCCCGCAAGCGGGCATTTTTTTTGTCTTATTTTAAGTTGTAAAACACATCCATACCATTATAACGGGCAGAGGGACCCAAGTCCTCCTCAATACGGAGCAATTGATTGTATTTTGCCACCCTGTCCGTACGGGCAGGCGCTCCTGTCTTAATCTGACCTGCATTCACCGCCATAATTTGTACAAATCTACTATTTAATACCATCACCAAAAATTTTCTTTTCTAACTATTTAATCTGTACCTCTGATTCTGATGAAATTCCATTGAAAATATTTTTAACTTCCTCTTTGTACTTTGGTAAAAATTCATTGATAATTTGAATTGTAGCCCCTTTGTGTTTAAGCAAAAATGTCCTAATCTTCTCTAAATTCTCTAAATTCATATTCTGTTGATGTTCAGCAAGCAATGCTTCCTTAATTTTATTTTCTATTTGTTGATGATACGCAAACACGGCCTCCTTAACAGCATCTTCTATATGTTGCTGTGTTTCATAAGATATCATCTTTGTATTTCCATTGATATCTTTTCGATATTCTGAAAGAATTTTGCTAATATCCTGCATCATAAACTGTCTATCCTCTTGCAAAATCTGTTTTATTGCATCTGAATCAACACCCTTAATATTATCAATCATCCCTCTCAATGTATTAACTGTTTCGTCGTGATTTGCCTGCAAACCATGTAAAACAATTTTCCCAATAGCATTAGAAAATTTCAATGGATCTGTTTGGTTTACATCTACCCACTTAGCATAAACTAAACTACTAACAACCCCCAGAATTATTGTAGCCACAGCAGTTCCGAATGACCTTAAAACTGCTTTCCCTATTGTTTTTAAATTCGAATGGGATTTATTACCTGAATTTATAGATCCACCATTTGAATTTGCAAATCCACTTTTGTCCGTAAGTTCACTTGCGTTTAACATCATATCCTCCTCTCATAATATTTTTTCGGATACCCAAATATGCTTTAGTAGCTAAAAATTACTTATTAAAAAATATTTCATATTACTTTATTTTAAGTTGTAGAACACATCCATACCATTATAACAGGCGGATGGGCCCAAGTCCTCCTCAATACGGAGCAGTTGATTGTATTTTGCCACCCTGTCCGTACGGGCAGGCGCTCCTGTCTTAATCTGACCTGCATTCACCGCAACAGCAATATCTGCCAAAGTGGTATCTTCCGTTTCACCGCTACGATGGGAAATTACGCAAGTGTAACCTGCTCTTTTAGCCATTTCAATGGCATTAAAGGTTTCTGTCAATGTGCCGATTTGATTTACTTTAATCAAAATAGCATTTGCCACACCTTTCTTAATGCCCTCTGCCAAACGGTCAACATTGGTTACGAATAAGTCATCACCGACCAGCTGAATTTTCTTACCTAATTTATCCGTCAAAAGTTTCCACCCCTTCCAGTCGTCCTCTGCCAAACCATCCTCAATGGAAACTATGGGGTATTTCTTTACTAACATTTCGTAATAGGCAACCATTTGTTCAGCGGTTTTCTTCACCCCTTCACCTTTAAGGTTATATTTGCCTTTTTCGTACATTTCACTGGCTGCCACATCAAGTGCCAACACCACATCTTTGCCGGGTTTGTAACCTGCCGCTTTAATTGCCTCCACAATAACTTTTAACGCTTCTTCGTTGGATTGCAAATTGGGAGCAAAGCCGCCTTCATCACCCAAAGCGGTTGCCAATCCTTTTTTCTTCAAAAGGGCTTTCAAGTTGTGGTACACTTCCACATTCATTCGCAAACATTCAGCAAAATTCTTGGCACCCACCGGCATAACCATAAATTCCTGAATATCTACATTGTTGTCAGCGTGTTGCCCACCATTCAAAATATTCATCATCGGTACGGGCAATTCCTTTGCTGCCACACCTCCCAAATATTGATAGAGAGGCATACCGCTGTATTCTGCTGCCGCTTTTGCCACCGCCATAGACACACCAAGAATGGCATTGGCACCAAGTTTTCCCTTGTTCGGTGTACCGTCCAAACGGCAAAGCATTTCGTCAATCTCCGTCTGACGCAAAGCATCTAAACCAATCAGGGATTCGGCAATCACGTCATTGACATTTTCCACTGCCTTCAAAACACCTTTGCCCAGAAAACGTCTTTTGTCACCATCCCTGAGTTCCACTGCTTCGTGAACACCAGTAGACGCTCCGCTGGGAACTGCGGCACGTCCCATTGTGCCGTCTGCTAAGACAACTTCCACCTCCACGGTAGGATTGCCCCTACTGTCCAAAATCTCCCTTGCATAAACCTCTGTAATAACGCTCATTTTTCTTTTCTCCTTTCAGCAAAAAAATTACAAACTAAAAATGAAATATTTCCACAATTATATTTGAAACAATCCACTTAAAACAAACTTTTGGCTCCTTGATGAAGGAGCTGTCGCCGATAAGTTTTCGGTGGGCGACTGAGGATTGAGAACTTCTCTGCAATACCAACTGTGCAATCACCCGTCTTGCCATTCTATGTTCCTTTAGGCAAGCCACCCTCTTCACCAAGAGGGCAAAGTCCGCACTATGCTAACTTCCCTGACACCTGCTACCTGAAACCTAATTATAATCACAGGAACATCTTACATCCCCTACGCCTTATGCCTTACGCTCTATACCTTATATATAATCACCGGAACATTTTACCATAATTTTTCATTTTTCACTTTTCATTTTTCATTTAATTAAACTCCCCCCCGTCATTGCATCGGGTTTCTTTATATTCAAAAGTTCCAACATAGTTGGTGCAATGTCCGCTAAAATGCCGTTGCGTAATTTTTGTGCTTTCCCTCCTACAAGAATGAATGGCACATTATTAGTGGTATGGGCTGTATAGGGTTGACCATCTTCCCCCACCATTTTTTCCAAATTACCATGGTCAGCAGTGATGCAAACCCGCCCGCCTTTTGCCAAAACCTTTTCCACAATCTTGCCGGCACAAGCATCCACTGTTTCCATCGCTTTTACTGCCGCCGTCAAAACACCTGTATGCCCCACCATATCAGGATTGGCAAAATTCAAAATCACTACATCAAATTTATCCTTGTCCAATTCTTGCAACAAAGCATCCGTAACCAATGGAGCACTCATTTCCGGTTGCAAATCATAGGTTGCCACCTTCGGCGAAGGAATTAAAATACGCTCTTCGTTTTTATTGGGAACTTCCACCCCACCATTAAAGAAAAAGGTTACATGAGCATATTTTTCCGTTTCCGCAATTCTTAACTGCCGCAACCCTTGAGCCCCCAACACCTCACCCAAAGTATCATGATAGGTTTCTGGTGGAAATGCTACTGGTGCCTCAATGGTGGCATCATACTGTGTCATACACACAAAATGTACAGGCATTGCTACCTGCTCACGTTGAAAACCACTAAATTCCTTGTCATTCAAAGCACGGGTAATTTGTCTTGCCCTGTCAGGACGGAAATTAAAGAAAATTACGCCGTCCCCTGCTTTAATTCTACCGTCCACACCTTTAACTTTGAAAGGTACTACAAATTCGTCCGTTACATTTTCCGCATAACTTTTTTCCACACCTGCCACGGCACTGTCCGCAAACGGTGCTTCGGCCTTCGTCAATGCAAGATATGCCTTTTCCGTTCTCTGCCAATTTTTGTCCCTGTCCATAGCGTAATAACGCCCACTGACTGTGGCAATTTTGCCTAAACCAATTTTCTGTAATTCCTTTTCTAATTGAGCAAGAAAACCTGCTGCGGACTTTGGCGGAACATCACGACCATCAAGAAAAGCGTGGATATAAACCTGCTCCATACCTTCTTTTTTAGCCATTTCCACTAAAGCAATTAAATGTTCCAAATGAGAATGAACCCCGCCATCACTGACCAATCCCATAAGATGCAAAGAATGATTTTTCGCCTGTGCCATACATTCACGCAACACCTTATTTTGGAAAAAATCGCCGTCCTTAATGGATTTGGTAATGCGGGTCAATTCCTGATAAATTATTCTGCCGGAGCCAATGTTCAAATGACCAACTTCAGAATTGCCCATCTGGCCTTCCGGCAAACCAACTGCTTCCCCACTGGGACGCAATTCGCAATGGGGATACTCTTGAAAATATTTATCTAAGTTAGGTGTCTTGGCAATGCTTGCCGCATTACCAAGTCCGGCTGGGGCGATGCCCCAGCCGTCCAAAATCATCAATACTAAAGGTTTCATAATAATTAAAAATTATAAATTAAAAATTATAAATTATGGTCAATTTTCGCTTTGCGAAAATTCCCAACTATAATCACAGGAACTCATTGCCACAATTATTAATTATTAATTGATTAAAACGCTCTTACAATCGTTGAGAAATCCTCAACTTTCAAACTTGCACCACCCACAAGTACACCATCTATCCCTGCATCGGCAAAACTCTTGGCGTTCGCCGCATTCACACTGCCGCCATAAAGGATGCGTACCTTGCGTGCCACATCTTCGCCTTTCAGTTGGGCAATCTTTTCCCGAATAAGTTTCAAAACTTCCAAAGCATCTTCCACAGTTGCCGCTTTTCCTGTGCCAATAGCCCAAATAGGTTCATAGGCAACAGTTAATTTTGCAACCTGCTCTTTGGTAAGTTTCTTTAACGCACTTGTAAGTTGGGCTACAATCTTCTTCGCCGTGCCTTTGGCTTTGCGTTCTTTCAAGTTTTCACCTACACATAAAATAGGATTTAAACCATTGCGATAAGCGGCAAGCAATTTCTTTGCCACCACTTCGTCAGTTTCGCCAAAAATAGTACGCCGTTCGCTATGCCCAACAATGACATAATCACAGCAAATATCTGCCAACATAGTGCCGGAAATTGCCCCAGTATAGGCACCGCTGTCTTCCCAACACAAATCTTGCGCCCCATAATGCACATGACGGCCATCAACGGCTTCTGCCACAGCATCAAGACAGGTAAAAGGCGGGCAAAGCAAAACTTCTGCCCTGCAACCATTGGTTGCTTCCACCACGCCAACAGCCAAATCAACTGCCTCATCAACTGTTTTGTGCATTTTCCAGTTTCCTGCCACCAAAGGAATACGGCACGGGTCAAGAGCGGCCACACCGGGCAGAACCTTGCTCTCCAAATATTCCAAAGATGCACCACCGCCTGTGGAAATATGGGTAATCTTTTTGCCTAATTTCAGTTTTTCAATGGCAGCCACGCTGTCACCACCGCCAACAATGCTGACTGCTTTGGAACTTGCCACTGCTTTGGCAACTGCTTCCGTACCTTTGCAAAAAGCATCCATTTCAAAAACACCCATAGGCCCGTTCCAAACAATCATCTTGGCACCCTTCAAAGCCGCTGCATAGGCCTTTTGTGTGGCAGTGCCAATATCCAAAGCCATATAATCTTGGTTAAGTTTTTTTACACCTTCGTTGACATATTTAGCTTTGGGTGCAAATTCTTCTGCCATTACCAAATCCGTAGGCAACAGCATTTTTACTTTATTTTTCTTGGCTTTGGCAATAAGTTTTTTCGCCAAATCCACTTTGTCCAATTCCACCAATGATTTACCTAATTTGCAACCGCTGGCTACAAGGAAAGTATTAGCCATACCGCCACCGATTAAAAGTGTATCCACCTTATCCAAAAGGTTTTCAATAACCCCAATCTTATCGCTGACCTTGGCACCACCAATAATTGCTACAAAAGGATGTAAAGGGTCGGTTACAGCCCGACCTACAAATTCAATTTCTTTTTCCAGCAAAAAGCCCGCTGCACTGGGCAGAAAATGTGTAACCCCCTCAACGGAAGCATGAGCCCTGTGCGAAACGCCAAAGCCATCATTGACATAACATTCTGCCAAAGCCGCTAATTTTCCGGCAAATTCCATATCATTGGCTTCTTCTTCAGCATGGAACCGCAAATTTTCCAATAACAAAACCTTGCCTGGTTTCAAAGTTTTAGCGGCCTGCTCCGCCACCTCGCCAACACAATCGGCAGCAAAGGCAACTTTCATTTTCAAAAGTTTGCCCAAATAAAGAGCAACTGGTTTCAAAGAATATTTGGGGTTCACCTTTCCTTTGGGTCTGCCCAAATGAGCACAAAGAATTACTGCTGCTTTCTGCTTCAGCAAATAATTTATTGTGGGCAAAGCCGCACGGATACGAGTATCATCCGTAATTTTGCCCTTGTCATCCATCGGCACATTGAAATCCACCCGCACCAAAACTTTTTTATTTTGCAGTTCTAAATCTGTAACGCTTAATTTGTCCATGAATTATAAACCTTTCTTGGCAACATAAGCACACAAATCCACAACCCTGTTGGAATAGCCCCATTCATTATCATACCAGGAAACAACCTTAGCCATACGGGGGCCAATCATCATAGTGGAGAGTCCGTCCACAATACTGCTCAACGGGCAACCATTGTAATCACGGGAAACCAAAGGCAGTTCGTTATAACCCAAAATGCCTTTCATCTTGCCGTTAGCCGCTTTCTTCATAGCCGCATTAATCTTTTCCACTGTTGCGTCCTTTTTCAAATTAACTACCAAATCGGTAATGGAAACATTGGGAGTTGGCACACGCATAGCAAAGCCATTGAGTTTGCCCTTCAATTCCGGCAATACCAAAGCCACTGCCTTAGCCGCACCTGTAGTAGTGGGAATAATGCTGCAAGCCGCTGCCCTCGCACGGCGTAAATCTTTATGAGGCAAATCCAAAATTCTTTGGTCATTAGTATAACTGTGTACAGTCGTCATCAAACCGCTTTCAATGCCAAAATTATCTTGCAACACCTTAGCAAAGGGAGCCAAACAGTTGGTGGTGCAGGATGCATTGGAAATGATATGATGTTTTTTAGCATCATATTTTTCCTCATTAACGCCCATAACAATGGTAATATCTTCTTCTTTTGCAGGAGCCGTAATAATAACTTTCTTTACTCCATCATGAAGATGTGCTTTCGCCTTAGGGCCTTCTGTGAAACGACCTGTGGATTCAACCACAATCTTTACACCTTCTTCACCCCAAGCAATCTTGGTGGGGTCAGGATTGGCAAAAACCCTAACCTTTTGCTTGTCCACAAGCAAATAACTTCCCTTAGCGGTGTCCTTGTAACTTACATCGTGAGGGAAAGTACCATGCACAGAATCATACTTCAAAAGATGAGCCAATGTAGCCGCATCGGTTAAATCATTAACCGCCACCACTTTAACCTTTGGATTAGAGAAAGCCACCCGGAAAACCTCCCTACCAATCCGACCAAAACCATTGATACCAACCTTAACAACTGCCATTTTTCAGTCCTCCCTTTCATCAGTGAAAAATCACACTCATAATGTGTGTATATTATTTGTAAATATTATACCACATTTTTTTATAGAAATAAACAGAATACTATGCTATAATTATTATATTATGAAAAAGAAAACTATTGCACTTTTTTGCGTTGGTCTTGCTTTGACCAACCTTGTCCAAGCAAGACAGATTTTGGACAAAACCAACAAATTTTATATCAACCTTCCGGATCGCTATCTTTTGGAAGCCAAACCCACAACTACAAACAAAAATGTTGTTTTGGAGGCCTATGACCCGGTTGACGATGCCAGTTTCACCATTAAAATTACACCAACCCAAGTAACAGAAATCAGTGGTCTGGCATTGGATAACGAAAGGACTAAATTCCGCACATCCTTGCAAAAACTTGATTTGGACCCCTATGTGGAAGGGCTTTTGCATATCGCCCCCAACCACGAATCCATTTATTGTTTCAGCAGGATGAACGACCAAGGCGAAGTGCTGAACTATTTAACAGCAAAGTTTTGGGCACACAACAAGGAATATTCTTTCTTCTGCATCCAACCTACCAAAACCTTAAGGACACAGGAATTTATTGATGCAGTGGACAGTTTTATCTGTATGCAACATGCGGATGCCACCATTCCCTATCCCGAAGAAAAGAAACGCCCTGAATATGACAAAGCCAAAGACCAACACGACAGTTTGGTGAAAAAGGCACATTTGGAGTCAGAAAAATTATTGGCAGAAGGAAAACAAGAAGAAGCCGAAGCAATTTTGAAAGCTGTTCCCGAATTTACAGAATTACCTGTTGAATACATTCCTTTGGTGGAAATCAATTCCGGCAAACCCTTGCCGGCTGATATTACAGACAAAGTAGCCCATGATGCTCTTTACAGCGAACACCCTGAGCAAGTATATGCCGCAGCAGCAAAACAAAAACAACAGGTTGTTGACAATGTTACCACCGGTCCCATTATGCGACCGGAATATAAGGAAGAAGTTCAAGAACAGAAACAGGAACAAGAACTTGTAGAGGGAAAAGATTATATCACTCCTCCCCCCATCCAACGCCAACAACCGGAAGGTGGAGTTACCATTATCCGTAATGGCAAAGCAGTTCAGGACTACAGCAAAACACCTCCCAAACACCAAGAACCCGCTCTGACTAAAGAAGAAATCAAGAAAATGGAAAAAATGAAAAAAGAGCAAGAAAAATTTGAAAAAGAACAAGCCAAACGCCAAGCAGAACTTGACAAACTCCGTAAAAAGGAATTGGCAAGACAAAAGAAAGAATTGGAAAAAGAATTAAAGAAAAACAGATAAAAAAATAACCCGTCACAATGTGACGGGTTATTTTTTTTATAGTATCCTACATGCTCCATAATATCTTTTTCGCCAATAGACATTGTCTAATTCTGCAATGGCTACGCCCGTGCTTGAACCAGCATGGATAAATTTGCCACTACCTAAATAAATACCGCAATGAGATGCCCCTGATTCGTAAGTACTGAAAAACACCATATCCCCCGGCTGCAAATTATCTTTACGGACGAATTTGCCAAACTCATACTGCATATCTGCTGTTCTTGGCAAATCAACACCGATACAACTGTAACAATATTGCGTAAAACCGCTACAATCAAATCCCTTACTGTTTTCCCCACCCCAAGCATATTTTGTAGTGAGCATTTGCGTGGCAATATCAAATAAGCGAAGTATCCTCGGTTTAATTTCAGACGGCAAATGTTCCCTGCTCAAAAGTGAGTAATATGTTTCCTTATCTACCTTGCCTGTTACCGGCAAGCCACAGCGTTCCTGAAAAGAAGAGATATTCTGCTCTGTTTCTTCACCAAATTCACCGTCAAGTTTGCTGACCTGATATCCCTGTTTCAAAAGCTCCACCTGTACCCGATAAACCTCTGTCCCAGTGTCACCTATGCCACATTCCGCAAAACAAGTTGTAACTAATAAAAAAAGAGTGGTCAGAACAACACAGACCACCCTTTTGAAAAATCTCATCTTACAAATACCACTGCACAATTTTGCAACAACTCTTTGTTATTCTGCATAGCCAAAAGCACTTTATCCCCGTCTTCCTGAGCAACCACTGCATTTACAGGATTAACGCTGTTAGTGCCGCCCTTCACCATATTAGCTTTAATAACCAAGGGATTAGCACCTGCACGGCTTTTGCCGCTCATAACAAAATCCATGTCCTTGCTATATTCCACCATACCTTTGCTGACTGCAAAATCCTTGTCAATATTCTCACAACCGTAAATACCCCTGCCGTTATTGTCCAAAATTTGCGGAGCAAAAGTGCAGTCCAAACCTAAACCACGACAATCAATAACAACCCCTGTATATTTCAAACTTTTTGCCTCCTTGAATTCTGCCTTGTCCAAAGCGGTGTTCTTTTTGGTAATCTTTTCCGGTGCTACATAATCAACTTTTTTCAATGCCTCCGGCAATACTGCAGCAGCAACGGATGACTTTTCACCAAAGAGTGGCAAACTCATTTTTACATAGTAGTCACCATTTGCCAGTTCTCCCTCTTCCAAAATTCTTGCACCCTTCACCACAGCACTCACATTAGTTCTGATAACATCACTTTCTGTTTCCATATCCCTTACAGTTGTATCAGAATCAATTTGTACGCCCCCAATAGTTTCAGCCAAATTACGATAGCCGTCCACAATAGCAGCACGCCTTGCCATCAAAGTATTGCCATTGCCTTTTTTGCCCATGCCTACAACCACAATATCAGCATCCGCACCCTTATCCCAGTTCACAACACTATTCAGGGACTTTTGGGCTACTGGAGCCGCCTGTTGAACTTGCACAACCTTTTTTGTCACGGTTACCCCTGCGTCAGGAACTGTTGCCACATTGGCAGCACCAGCCACCGCACTAAGCCCCATGCTTGCCGCCAAAACACTTGCCACAAAAAACTTTCTCATTTTTTTACCCTCCTTAATATACTTTTATCACTAAACCGTCATAAGTGGCGGTTTCCATAACCACATTACATTCTGCCTGTTTCTGCAAAAGTCGGAACAACTGTTCAGGACTGCCGGCATAACGCATTTGGAACAAACCCTGTCCACCACGATATTCCCTTAACTGCAAAGATTTTACCTGTTGGATATTTTCCAAAGCCCGTCTTACCAAATTCATTTTTTGAAATCCATCCGCCTTCACTACTAAGGTAACATATTGTCTATTTCCCGCTCCGTCAGCAATCAGTTTTTCCGTGAACACCTTGCCCAATTCTTCCGCCGCATTGCTTACTGCCGCCCTTGCCGCAATCCGTTTGCTGATATCCGCCCCACTGCCGACTTTACTGTCGGAAGCAATAATTCTGCCGGTCTTGGCGGAATACATACGGGCATCTATTTGAGCCCGACAGGACAACATTCCCGTCCTTGAACCATCAAGAAATCTGCCCACATCGCCATTATTGTTATGAATCGCCTTGCCCACTACTACAATATCTGCGTTGAGATGAGCCGCCAAAGTCCTGAGTTTTGCCAAATCATACCGCCAAGCATCTCTGCGGTACAGGGCAAAAGCATCCGTGTTGACCATCTGTTCAAACCCATTGTCCAAAAAACATTTGATTAACGCTGTTTCCGCTGGAACACTGTCATCCGTCCATGCATCTTCATAAATTAGAACCGCAATTCTCGGATTACGCAAGGACAAATCAATAATTCCTAACTTCACCAAATCATTCATTAGTTTTGAATCCGCTTTGGTATCAACCTCCGCTTTGACCTGAACCTGCCAACCATCTTTAATTTTATTTTTAGACAACACCTCGTAATCCGTTATGTAACCACGAGAATGAGTAAGTACATTATCTTCAATAAGTTGTTGTTTTTCTGTAATGGTTGTGCTATCCACCACCATCCCCATCACATTTTCCACAGCATTACGGAGAGCATCCGCCTCTGCCAATTTTGCCGTATTGCCATATCCCATGCTCACGACTTCTTTCGCCAAAACACTGACACTAAGAAGCAAACAAACAAAAGCAACTATTATAATTTTTTTCATTTTCCAAATATCCTTCTAACTTTCATTTCAGGAAAGACAGCACGTTTATTATTTTTTCGCACTCCTATGGAATATTTCGGCATAACTTTAATAATTTTCATATTATCAATATGAAATTCCTCAGTTCCCAAAATATCGCCCGTAACTGGATCAACCAAATTATTGCCCTCACTATAAATACCATACATATCGCCTACCTTAACACCATTCTCACTACCTACATTAATATATACCCACTTCTCATGTGTCCTAATAACACATGCACTAACCGGGTTGAGTTCAGTCAGTGCAGCCGTTACTTTTTCTACTGCTTCCTTTACTGCGTTATACATCAACAATTCCGTATTAACTCTTTGACCGTCCACAACCGAACTATTCCCCTCCACCATCTCAGAAATCTTAATTACGCCCGTCTTATTGTCTATAATTTTATAATTTAGTTTAACCTTTGCTTTTACTGATTTATAAACAAAATTATCCTGATGACCAACCGTAGCTGTCACCACATTCCCAACAAAAGTCAAACCAGCCCCACTCATCTTGCCAATCTGTACTGCGGTTGCCGGGTCAACCATGCCTGACTGTTGAAAAGAAAATTCACGAAGTACACTTTTTAACTGTCCCCGTTCCACCACATTAAAAGCACCGCTATTTACCAAAGCAGTAGTCAATTCTGCCTTAAAATCCTGTGCTACCTTATTACCTACATAATTCCCGGAACCATTAACAATGTCCCACACTGCAATAATCTGCTTATCCGCAAAAGCAGATACAGCAATGGACAACATCAATGTTAAAATTACGAAAAATCTTTTCATGCCCCCGACCTCCTTATATTTATTGTATCAAGCATTTATGGCAAAAATATGACAAAACAATTTTCTTTATTTTATCACATCTGGCACAGCATGTCCATTATCCAGCATAAACCTCAGGCAAAAAGTTCTTCTATTTTATCCTCAACTTTGCTGTTGATATCCCCGTCCACATATTTGGAAATCTGGCTCAGCACAACACCGATGGCAGCCACATCATCCACCCAACCCACAATAGGAATACAGTCAGGCACAACATCAACAGGACTTACCAAATATGCCAACGCTCCCATAATGAGAACTTTTTGCGAGGTAGGCACACTATCCTTTTGCAATACGTAATATAGTTGCAAAACCTTATACACCACCTCTTTGCCTACGGTAGAACAAATCTTTCGTAACCCCGTCCAAAACATACTTTCATTATACTTACCGCTGAAACTGTTAATCTCTTCCAAAGAAACCTTATCCATCTCAAAATCTCCCCTTTTCACAGATAAAATATCATCTTCAAGACCATTATATAAACTTTTGTAGTACAGCCAAAACCACTCTCTCATTTTAACCTGAATATTCTTTTTAACCACCTTACTATGGACACTAAGAAACCGTTTTGCAACGTCAAAACGGTTTCTTCTTCCCAATAATTATTCTCTTTTAATGCACCAAAAACATATTTCTTCCCATTATTATTCATCTTTCTTGTTCTCCTTCTCAACCTGTTCGCAGAAATTATCCAATTCCTTAACAATCTTTTGTATTTCCGGGTCGGCATCCAAACGAATTAAATTATTTCGCTCCTTTGGGTCAAGCAAAATATGTGGCTCAATACCTAATGCCTTTGCCAACAAAATAAAAGTATCAAAATTTAAATGCGTCCTGCCCGATTCAATCAACGAAATTCTGGAACGGGACACACCGCAAGCATCTGCCAACTGCTGTTGGGTCATGCCTCTGCCAGTACGCCAAGACCACACCTGCCAGCCCAAATTTTCGTAAAATTCTTCATTTGTCATTATATCACACCCTTAACAGCGAACGACATAATCATAACATAAAAATATTTCCCTGTGGTGTTACGTTTGCGTAACACCACAAAACTTATAACAAATAAAATTTTAACATTAGAACTTTATCATAATTTGAAATAGCAATTATTTTTTCCCAAACGTCCTATTTTTTGTCCAACGGTGAGGTCTGCCCTTAAATAGAGCTCTCGGACATACTCCCGGTTGTGGACGACCAAGTGTTTCTCCACGCAACACTTTTTTCCCACAATTTTCGCATACCCATTCATACATAACAGACATAGTACATCCTCCTCTTTTATTGACACTATTACTTATTCTCTATTTTTTTATAATATTCTTCAATAACTTTATGATAAATTTTTGCTGCCTCACATGTAATTTTAGGGATATCAAATACATCCCCATCTTTACTCTCATTCGCATTCATACTTAAACACATCGCACAATAATGTACATCTTCACAATTTCTACATTCCACAAAATCCCCAAATCTTAATTTTCTTAAATAATTTAATTCCTTAGAATGTTCCCAAATATCTTTCAATGCAGTTTCCTTTACATTACCACAATTACATTTTTGCCACCCTACACAAGGATAAATATTCCCCTGACTATCCATAGAAAGTGTTGTCAACCCAACTCCACACAATGCCTGTGTATCTAAACATACTGGTTTTGAAATTTTCTTGTTACCATTTCTTATTTTGCACTGTAAGTCCTCATCATTATTTATAATATTCTTCATGACATTTCGTAATTCCTGACTCGATAAACGATTGCTTAAATTATCTAATGTACCATCCTTTTTTGCC
This sequence comes from Phascolarctobacterium sp., assembly GCA_030531205.1. GTDB lineage: Bacteria > Bacillota > Negativicutes > Acidaminococcales > Acidaminococcaceae > Phascolarctobacterium_B. The sequence goes on along the minus strand of JAUNOC010000003.1, from coordinate 55,482 downwards.
ATCATCAAATAATCAACTTTAACACTACATTTATGCTGATATCCCCATCGCATAACTTCAACAAAATTATCTTTATTTTGTTTCATGATAGGGCAGTTAATTCGAACAGGGATATTATTATCAATTAATTTTAAAATATTATTCTTCGTTTTTTCAAATGACCCTTTTAGCATAGTGATGCTTTCATGAATACCGGCTTCCATAGAGTATAACGAAACATTTACACAAGTGGTATGCTTATATTGCAATGTTTGAATTATTTTATCATCCAACAATGTTAGATTACTTAATACTACGACATTCATATCATAATCTTTAATCTTTTTAAGAACATCACTAAAATAGGGATATAACATTGGCTCTCCACCTGAAAGTACTATATTCATAACCCCCATATCTCTACATTGAGCAATAATATCCACGAGTAAATCATAATCAATCTCATTATTTTTTGTTTCATGCGGTATATAGCAATGAACACATCTTTCATTACATTTGCTTGTCAATTCAACATGAAACGTAACAAGAAAAGGGTTGTTTTTTGCATAATCTGCAAAAAACTCCGAAATAGTTTTATTTGTAATAACATCTACATCTTTTGTTATTGGTTCATTTGTAATCGTAGAAACATCTTTTATTTCTTCAGTAAAATTATTCGGATTACTACAACGATTTAAATAACCGACTGAATATAGATATTCATAAAATTCAATAATATCGTTTTTTAGATTTCTTTCATCAACATCATCAAAAACAAAAAGCAACTTTTTAACAATTTCGTCTATGCTTTTGAGTGAATAATCTAACTGCTCAATAAATAATGTTCCTGATTCATTGACTACTTCTCCAATAAAATAAATTGAATGCACTATATAACCGATATTACCATATTTTCTAAAATAACAATCTTTTTTCAACGAATAAAACACTTCTTGTCTCCTTTCAAACTAAAAAGACAAAACGCATTATACAATCAGCATAATGCGTTTTGTCTTTTACAAATTAATTATGGAATTCTACAATTAATTGGTGTACTTACATGTTGCGTACGCCGAGAGCAGTCATATCCCATACTTAATTTTGCTAAAATCATAGGTTTTTTATAACTGATTTTCTTCATAATATATTTCTCCTTTCCATTCAACATTAAATATTGAATTATTTTATTAAGAATATCTGTCTGTCATATAAAATATTAGGACAAATATTTTAATCAAAATGATCTTTAACTATCTCTGAACACACAATCTTTACATTTTCTTTTGGAACAGCATAATAATTCGCTACATAATCTATAAGTTCATTCTGTTTGTCAAATTCCAAATTATTAATAATATTGTTTTGACTTTTCTCTAATACTTTTTTTTCATCATTTTTCAACTCACAACTATATTTCAAATCAACTGAACGCACTCTTATTTTCCCGCCTAACATCTCAAGATATTCCGTAACAATCTCAATTTTTAGCCAATCTTTTCCTTGTAATCTTTTGTGAATATCCTCAATAGTTATTGAAATATCATTTCCCAAATTATTCACCATCGTATTTCCATACCTTCGCTCGACAATTACTTATCCAAAAATCTCCTCTATCTTCTTTCGTGCCATATCCACTATATCACTGTCCATATAGTTACTTAACTGGTTCACAACCAAGCCAACTGCCGCCGCATCATCCGTCCATCCTAACAATGGTATCAAGTCAGGTATCAAATCCACAGGACTGACCAAATATGCCAATGCCCCCATAATCATAAGTTTTATTTTGTTCGGGACATCCCCTTTTTGCAAAAGATAATAAAGTTGCAATGCCTTTGTCAGCAAGCCACCGCCAATTTTCTTGCCATACTTTCTAATGATAGACCAAAATTTGCTGTCATCATAAGTACCAGCGTACTTATTCATTGATTCTGTTAATTCTTCATCTGAAAATTTACTCATATTAAAAATACCTTTTCCCTTCCCCAAGTACTGCATGAGGATATTTCTACTCATATATAAATATTTGTCGTATTCTATCATATATATACACCCGTGTCAATATATGGATAATTTTTTTATAATGTATTCATAAATTTATGAAAGAAGGTGTATATATGGAAGACATCGAATACGGTACAGTTAGGGTTAAACTTGCCGATATACTTAAAGAACAAAATATAAGTATCAACAAACTTGCATTCCGTGCTGAAATGCAACGTACTCAGCTAAAAAGTTACATCCATAACGACATCCAACGGCTTGACATCGCCATTCTCTCCCGTTTATGTTATGCCTTGAACTGCGATTTAACAGACCTTTTGGAATACGTCCCGCCCCAATCAAAAAAATCTTAACATTCAAAACAAAATCTTTGAAAGAAGTATAGCATAAAAACAAGTGTCTGTGGTGTTCCGTTTGCGTAACATCCCAGACACTTGATTTTTGTTACAACCCCTCAACCAACCTTCAGAAAAAAATAATTCACTAGTCAAAAAATGAAAAAATCTTAAAATAATGAACCTGCACAAAAACTTTTCACCAGAAAACGCAAAGCCCTTTTTTAACGTTAAAAGTTAACTTTTAACGTTAAAAATAGGATAATTAACAAAAGATTATATTTTTTCATAAAAAGGAGAGCAACAATATGGCTACAAAATTAAACCGCAAGATTGGAAACTTTATCCGTCCGGGCAAAGAGGCAATGAAACGCTGCCGGCAAAAGAAAAAATTGCAAGAGGAAGCCGCCGCTATCGTTGACCGCATCCAACTCTTATCCCTGCACGGTGACCACAAAGCCCTGCACTGGATTGGCGAAAAGGCAAAACGGGCGGCACGACTGCCCTACCGTTGGGACGAACAGGATTTGACACGTTCAAAAAACATTTTGCAAAAAATCCGCCGTGAACTGGGGTTAAAAAACATCCGCAACCGTACCATTTCCGATTTAGAAAACAAGTTGAATGTAATTTATTCTGAAAACGCTGCTCCCGCCGAAGAAAAAATCGCCGCCCTCGCCAACCTTAACCAACAAGCAGGAAACGAACTGCTTTTGACCGACCCCAAAGAAATAAAAGAAACAGACGAAAATTTCCATCTGCTTCTTACTTTGAAAAACCAGCCAAAGGAATACCCCGACTGGTTCACGGATAAATTTATAAAGTTTGTCCTTGCCAATTTTGACAGGAACCAATGTATTCATATTTCCAACAAACTTTATGAAACACTGGTATCCATACAGGAAATGGAAGAAATGCTGAGTAAAATCAGTGCCAATGACGATGAGGATGACGAGGACACTATTGTGTTTTAGTGTGACTACAACATCTTTGCAAACGCTTCCTGCATATATTCTATACTCTTTCTTTTTATTTTATATTGTTTTGCTTTAGTTTGCCAATGTGAATTAACAGTTGTTTGCATTTCCTTGAAAATAGTTTTTGCCTCACTATCTGACAATCTGTAATATTTTGCTGTGCTCAAAAGCAAATCTTCATTAATCAAACTGCTTTTTTCATTTATCAATAAACCCAAATTATTTCCATAAGGTACAGGATTTACATCAAATATGGGGGAAAGATGCCAACCGTTTTGCTCCAACAAAAAGCCGTGATTTCTTAAATGGTCATCCGTATTTCCCACCAACATGCTAAAGGCAACCCGTTTCCATAATTCTTTTAAATCTTGCTCCACCTGTACCCCGTAAGAACAAATAAAATTCACTAAATCAAGATAACTGGTGCCAAATTCCCCGTCCTGTTTGCCTAACAATGTCATTGCGGATGCAAAATGTAATCTTCTGTTATCTAATCGGTCAAATCTTTTTACAAGAAAGGTGGAACCTTTTTCCGAAAACTTTTCCAATCGTGCCAAAGGTACATTCAAGCCAACCATTGCCGCCAAGTCATGTACCACCATTTCCCATGCCCCTACATCATATTCGTCATTTTTTGACGGGAATTTGGCAATCCACAGATTTCCTTTTTCATCTTGAACAGTGGCTTTGGGACGGGCTCCGCCCAAGGAAGAACCTGGTGCAATTAAAATTTCCAACCATTCATTTGCACTTTCACCTTGTTCAAATGCCCAAGAAGCATTTTCCAGTTTATGTAATGCCACCCAAGGCGGCACAGCCAAATTCTTGTCATTAGCCAAAAAATCAGCATCCCTATCCAACTTGTAACGCAAAGAGCCAATTCTTGCACCGTCATAAACTCCTAACAAAAAATCGCTTTCCAACAACTTTCTTGGATGCCTTTTTTCTTTTTGTGCAATAATGCTTTCCCTGCGTTGCATCAACATTCTTCCCCATCTGTCAGGACAGGAATCTGCCAACATACCGAAAATAGTTTTGTTATTGTCCAAATATTGCCTGCCGGCATACATATTTATATCCGGGTCAAAACTTACATTGCCTATATGCCCGGTCAACCAGTCATCAGCATATTCAAAAGCAAATACTTCCTTGCCATTGACTTCTTCCACATAGACATAACCGACCAAAACATCCATACCTGCACTATTGTTTTCATAAACATAAATCATTTTGCTCATTTTTTCACTTTCCTTGTCGTGGAGCCCGTTTAGGTGTTATTAACGCCAAGTCCTGTAACTTTCGTCCCAATTCGTCATCTTTCGCAATCAAAAGCAAGTCCTTATCCAATCCGTTCAAAGCCATTAACACAGACGCATAAATCCCCATTGCCACTGACGGCGAACCATTCTCAACAGAATAAACCGAGGCACGGCTGACCCCCGCACGCTCCGCCACCAGTTCCAAAGGTAATCGGCGGCGTAACCGTGCCATTTTTATCTGCTGTCCCATAATTTTTAATTTTTCTTTTAGTTGTGGCACCAAAACTTTATTCATCATTTCTCCTGTTTACATTTATAATTTTATGCTTTTTTGCTAAATTTGTCAATAATTATAGAGGTTAATTTTTTTTATTTTTAATTGGCTTTCCATTCATATATCCAAATAAAAAAAGGGCTACATTTCTGTAGTCCTTTTTTTATAAATTTATAAAACAAATCTTGTTTCAAAACAACAAGACAATCCCAACTATCATGGCATTCATAACGCTGACAGCAAAACCGCCCAACATTCCTCTGAAGACCAATTTGGAAAGTGTTCCTTTCATCGGCGGACAGAGGGCGGCGATTCCCGACACACAAATCGCCATTGCACTGACATTGCCAAAACCGGAACAGGCAATGCTGAGCATCATCGCTGTACGTTGGTCCATACTGCTCACCATTTTCCCTAAAATGTCATACGAGATAAATTCCGTCAAAATCAATTTGCAGCCCAAAAGTTTTCCTACCAATTCCGGATAATTTCCATCCAACCCCATAAGATAACCTAAAGGCGAGAAAATCCAGGCAAAAATTTCTTCCAACTTCAGATTAACCAATTCCAATGCCCCATTCACCAAAGCAACCATAGAGATGATTGCTACCAAACTGGCGGCAATGGCGATAACCATTTGCATTCCGTCCATTGCCCCATTAGCAATGGCTTCAATTAAATTAGATGCCTTTGACTGCCCCGACAAATCAATATTTTCTACAATCTGCGGTTCTTCAATTTCCGGCAATAATATCTTGCTGACAGCAATGCTGGCAAAAGGCACCAAAGCCCCCGCAATAACCAAGTAATTGGCAGGAATCCCCATCGCAATATAACCGCCAAGAATACTCATAGACATACTGCCCATGCCGGACACTAACATAACCATAATTTCACTATTGGTCATAAACCCCAAGTAACGGCTCATTAATAGCGGAGATTCTGTATCACTAAGAAAAATATTGGCGGTACTTATAAATCCTTCCAACTGGGAACACCCAGTCAACTTACCAATCACACGCCCCAGTTTGGCAATTACCCAACCTAATATGCCTAAATAGGTAAGCACCCCCACTAAGGCACCTACAAAAATGATTGTTCCCAAAACCTGCACAACAAAAACAAATCCTGTCGCAGCCGTTGGGTCAATCAAACAGCCAAAGACAAACTGCAACCCGTCACGGGCATAACCCACAACTTTGGTAACAAAATCCCCTATCTTGCCGACAGCCCAAACACCGGCAGGTATTTTTACTAAAACAACCGCCAAAATAATTTGCAAAGCCAATGCTTTGGCAATAATTGGTAATTTTATATTTTTACGGTCATAACTTATCAAATAACAAAATCCTAAAATTACCGCTATTCCCAATACATTCAAAATAAAATTCATAATCTTATAAACTTGCTCCTAACGCTTTAGCCGCAGCACATGCCTCTTGCAAATTATGTTTTTCTTCACTGGTCTTGATTATTCCCAAAATTTCCCCACCACAATAAGGCAGGCACGCCTTCATCTGTGCTTCAATGCCATCATATACGCCCTCACTGCCGCTGGCTAAAAGCACCGCATATTTCGTTGCTTTTGCCGGTCTGTGAGGAGCATACCAACGGGTGAGACAACTTTGCAATTGACCGCTCAATCCCCAATAATACACAGGACTTGCCAAAACAATCATCTCTGCTTCTGCCAACAGCGGATGAATTTGTTGCATATCATCATTTTGAATACATTTGCCATTGCCTTGAGTATGGCAATATTCGCAGGCAAGGCAACCATTGATTTTCATATTTCCCACCGGCATCACGGTAATATCATGCTTCGCCGCACCTTCCTTGAAGGCCTCAATCAGTTTGTAACTGTTACCAGTTTTACGGGGTGAACCCGCCAAAATCAAAATTTTCATAATCTTTTCTCCTTTGTTTTATTCAAATTCAAATTCGTCTTCCTTAAAGTCAGGTGTCTTCTTAATCAATGCCACTTCATTGCAATCTGGATAAAGCGGGCAATAAACACATTCCTTCCACACTTTCTGTGGCAGGTCTTCCTTTTCCGTATGCATATAGTCGCATTTGGCAAAGAAACCGGGTTGATAGGTTAAAGTGAAAAAGAACTTGACTCCTTTACGAATCCCCTCCGCTTCCAAAAGAGAAACCAGCATACTGCCAATGCCACTTTTTTTCATTTCGGGAACAACTGCCAAAGAACGTATTTCCGCCAATCTGTCCCACACAAAATGCAAGGCACCACACCCCACAAGTTTGCAGTCCTCATCACACGCCACCATATAATCCCGCAAGTTTTCATAAATAGAATTACGGGAACGTGGCAACATCAGCCCTTCCTTAGCATAATCATTCAAAAGTTTGTGAATTTCTTCCACATCATCAAATGTGGCACCACGATACTCTAACATTATTTAATCAACCCATCCCTTCTTAATTTCAATACAGCGACTTCCATATTCTGCATACCAAACTGTGAACCAGTTTGAATAAAATTGGGAATTTGATGTATTTTATTTTCCCTAATCAAATTTCTCAAAGCCGGTGTGGCAATTAAAATTTCGCAAGCCGCCACCCTGCCACCGCCAATTCTTGGGTAAAGTTCTTGTGCCACGACTCCTTGCAGGCAGGCAGCCAACTGGCTCCGCACCAAATTCGCTTGTTCTCCACAAGCATCAATGATTCTGTTAATGGCTCCCACTGCATCGCCTGTATGCATGGTCGTCAAAACCAGATGCCCTGTTTCCGCCGCAGTTAAAGCCACTTGCATCGTTTTGTGGTCACGCATTTCCCCCAACAAAATCACATCCGGGTCCTGTCTTAATGCTGCTTGCAGCCCGCTAACATAATTAGCAGTATCCGTACCAATGGCTCTTTGATTTACTAATCCACGTCTATTGGTATGTTTGTATTCAATGGGGTCTTCCAATGTGATAATGTGAGCATAACGCAGAGCATTAATCCTATCCACTAATGCTGCCAATGTTGTGCTTTTGCCACTACCGGTGGGGCCGGTAATAATTACTAACCCGCCTTTCAAATCTGCAAATCTTCCAACAATTTCCGGCAAACGCAAAGTTTCCAAACCGGGAATTTCTTGCGGAATTATGCGTATAGCCAAAGCCACAGCATCCTGATGCAGATAGGCATTTATACGGTAACGCTGACCTTCGCTTTCAAAAGCAACATCTCTTTCCTGACGGCGTACATCAACAATGCCCAATTCCTCCGCACACATCAATGTATCTTCTGCAGTCAAAATTTCTTCGCCCAATGTTTGTAAAATCCCGTCCACCCTAATCATAGGCACAGCATCGGGAACAATATGTAAATCTGAAGCCCCCCTACTGCGGGCTTCTTCCAATAATTCTTTAATCATTGTTTCTTTTCCACTTCCGAAACACGCAAGAGTTCACCCAAAGTGGTTGCTCCTGCCAACACTTTCTTAACGCCATCTTCATAAAGACCGCAAAATCCGTTTTTGGTTGCTGCTGCTATAATTTCTTCTTCTGTCGCCCTGCGGGTAATCAAAGTCCTGATTTCTTCATTGACTGTCAAAACTTCCTGAACTGCCAAACGACCGTTGAATCCAGTACCATAGCACTCTGTGCAACCGGTAGCATCAACCAAATAATGACTACCATTAACCGTCATATGCAAACATGCCAATTCAGCAGGACTGGCTTCATATTTTTCGGAACAATGGTAGCACACTTTACGCACCAAGCGTTGTCCGACTACCCCTCTGAGGCAAGAAGCCAACAAATATGGTTCAATTCCCATATCCAAAAGGCGTGTGATGGCACCAACTGCATTATTAGTATGCAATGTACTCAAAACCAAATGTCCTGTCAAAGCCGCCTGAACTGCAATGCGGGCAGTTTCTTCATCACGGATTTCGCCAACCATAATTATATCAGGGTCTTGACGAAGCACCGCACGCAAGCCACTGGCAAAACTTAAACCTGCCTTATTATTCAAAGCAATTTGATTAACTCCAGGCAACTGATATTCCACCGGGTCTTCCAAAGTAATGATATTTATTTCCGGCTTGTTCAATTCGCCCAAAGTAGCATACAATGTTGTACTCTTGCCACTACCTGTGGGACCGGTTACCAAAACAATGCCATGCGGATTGGCAAAAAGATTTCTGTAAGCATCCAAATTTTCATTAGAGAAACTCAAATTATTCAATGTCAAGTAAGAATTGGTCTTGTCCAAAATGCGGATAACAATCTTTTCGCCATACACTGTCGGCATACTGCTAATACGAAAATCCACCAACCTATCTGCAATAGTTTTTTCAAGATGCCCATCTTGCGGCAAACGTTTTTCTGTAATATCCATAGAGGAAATAATCTTAATACGGCTCACCACCGCATCCTGATCCCCCTTTGGCAAATCACACAATTGTTGCAACATCCCGTCCACCCTAATACGGATACGTGTTTTATCCTGCATAGGTTCAATATGCACATCGCTGGCACGGCGTTGAACTGCCAAATTCAAAAGGTCATCTACAAAACCAACGGACTGACCTTCCACATTTAGCATCATCTTAGAGCCAAACTTTCTTTCTAACATTCCCATCACCTCATTTTCTCATCAAATATTGACTTTTTTGCCTGCTCCATATCAAAAATGGTGGGAGCATCCCCTGCTTCATTCACATAGGGTGTCAAAAGCATAATTACTTCAACTTTATTTTTAATGTTGGTGCGATGCTTGAACAAAGCCCCCAACAAAGGTATCTTACTCAAAACCGGCACTTTCTGCAAGGTCCGTTGTTCTTCTTCATTTATCAAACCGCCAATAACCATTGTTTCACCAGATAAAATCCGAACAACCGTTTCCGTACCCCGACTGGTAATCTTATAATTATTTAACTCGCTTACCAAAGTGGGAGTCCCCACTTCCAACTTGGTTCTTAAAGTAACTAATTTACCATCATTGCTAATCAACGGTTGGAACCGCATATCCACACCAACATCCAAGAAATCGGTAGATTCATAGCGTCCTCCACTGTCATGCCGTTCAGTTTGAACGGGAATCTTTTCCCCGACAAAAATTCTGCCCTCTTTGCCGCTGACCACTATCAATTTTGGTGTTGCCAACAATTTTGCCCGTCCCTTCGTTTGCAACAAATCTAAGGTCGCCGCAAAACGGAAAGAATACCCCCGCCAAAACTTAAATTTTCCTCCATAATTTCTATCTTCATTATTATCTTCATCACTACTTCCATCAGTTCTGCTCTCCCGTTGAGGTATTTTGTCCCAATCCCAATTAACCCCAAGTTTCTCCATATCTTCCCTGCTGATGGCATATATCTGTGCCTCTAAAGTTACTTGTTTCGTTGCCCTGTCCAATGCTGCCAAAATTCTTTGCATCTTGGCAGTTTCCGGCTCCCCGCCCATTAGAAAAATTGTGTTAGTGTCATTATCAAAAACTACCTGGCCATCATCAAAAAGCCCTTTGACCACATCCCGGATATCTTTTACAAATACATGGTTGGGATGATATACATTCAATCCCTGTGCAAAGTATTTGGCATTGGCAACCGCAGTGACAATAACACCATTCTCTGTGTAAAAATAGGTGGCATTCTTACCTGCCAAGATAGTTCTCAATGCTTCATCAAGATTTACATCAATAAGTTGGGCACTTACTTTTCCCTTAACACTATCATCAACTACAATATTTACTCCGGCAACAATACCAATGGTGCGGATTGCCTCCACAACCTCCGTATCTGCAAAACGGATGTTCAAATTCTCCGCCCGTCCCACAGCCGCCATCATAAATATCAAACAAGCAAAAACAAGTTTTTTCATTCCAACTCTTTTTGCAAAGTTCTCAAACAAGTTTCAAATTTCACCCCGTACCAATGTTCTTTGTCTTCTACTGTGTTACGAATACATTGTACTGTATAATTTGCTGCTATCTGTGCAGCAGCCATCGTGGTCTTGCCTTGCAACAATGCCCCTGTAAAAGCACTGGCAAAAACATCACCTGTTCCATGATAACTTTGCGGTAACTGTTCATGTTCATAATATTGCAAGCCGGCAACATCTGCCACTACAACACCAGTACGTCCTTTTTTATAACTTACGCCTGTGAGTACCACCGTCTTGGCTCCCATCACCTGCAATTTATCACAAAGTTCTTTCACATATTTCTCATCATAATCCGTTTTGTAAGCAACTCCAGTCAGAAAACTTGCCTCAGTAATATTAGGAATTACAATATCTGCTTTGGCGCATAAGTTTCGCATTGCCGCCACATAATCATCGTTAAATGCAGGATATAACTTGCCGTTATCCCCCATTGCCGGGTCAACAATTTTTTTGCAGGACGATTTAGCCGCTGACTGCATAATTTGCAACACATATTCAACCTGCTTCACACTGCCTAAATAACCGGTATAAACTGCATCAAACTTAATCTTTTCCTTTTCCCAATGTGCACCTATGGCTGGAAAATCTTCCGTCAAATCATGACAGGTAAATCCATTAAAGCCACCTGTATGAGTGGAAAGCACTGCACTCGGCAATACCGCTGTTTCCAAGCCACAGGCAGAAATAATCGGTAAGGCCACCGTCATACTGCATTGCCCCACGCAACTGATATCTTGAATTGTTAAGACCCGTTTATATTGCAAAATCTTTCCCTTCTTTCTCAAACTATATCTCAATTATATTATAAATAACTACTATATACAATAGTGAATTAGAATAAACTGATAGAATTACTTTCCGGCAAATCACCCAATGCCCCCACCTCTGCCAATTTATCCACTACAACCTTGCCAACACCACTGCGATCAATCAAATCTTCCCTGCTCAAAAACGGTGTTTTATTGGTTTTGGCCTCATTTATCGCTTTTGCCAATGCCTTTGCCGCTTCGCTACCCACACCGGGCAAAGATGCCAAAGGCGGACGCAAGCCCTTTTCTGTCAAAAGAAATTTTGTAGCGTCCGACTCATATAAATCCATTGGTTCAAAAATCAATCCACGTTCCAACATTTCTACCACCAATTCCAAATATGGAATGGATGCTTTGGCTTTGGAATTCTTTTCTGCTTTAGGTCCTTGCTCATAAGTATCCCTGATAAACTTCTTAATATATTCCTTGCCCTGCAAAACCATTGTGAAATCAAAGGCATCCGCCCGTTCTGTAAAATAAGCGGCATAAAACTCTTTTGGATAATGCACTTTACAATAGGCAATTCTATAAGCCATCATAACATAAGCAACTGCATGGGCTTTGGGGAACAAATATTGCGTAGTTTCGCAGGACTGCATATACCATTTTGGTATTCCTGCCTTTTCCATTGCTTCCCGCATTTTTGGCAAAAGGCCATTCTTATGGGCTTTCCCCTTACGGACAAATTCCATTGTTTCAAAGGCAATAGACGGCTCTACACCTGCACCAATCAAATGCGTCATTACATCATCACGGGTAGAAATTGTATCTGTTACCGGCTTGCCTTCCCTGATCAAATCTTGAGCATTATTAAGCCACACATCCGTACCATGAGAATAACCGGAAATCCGTACCACATCACTGAATTTAGTTGGTTTAACATCTGCAATCATTTGACGAACAAATTTCGTACCGCACTCCGGAATACCATATGTTCCAACGGCACAACCAATTTGCTCCGGCGTAACCCCCAATGATTCCGTACCAGTGAAAATAGCCATTGTTTCCGGGTCTCCCACCGGAATATTTTTTGCTATCAGACCGGGAATAATCTCCTCCAAATGACGAAGCATACCCGGGTCATCATGTCCCAAAATATCTAATTTCACCATACGGTCATTAATGCTGTGATAATCAAAATGGGTAGTAATTGTGGGTGGATCATACTCACCCAAAATATTAAGTTTCATCTTACGTTCGTTACTGGGATAATTCATTGGCGTTACATAATGAATATCCATATCACGTGGCACTACAATAATACCGCCAGGATGCTGACCTGTTGTCCGCTTCACACCTTGCAATCTTTGAATGATAGAAGCCATATAAGCAGGATGGGCATGAATATTGCGTTTTTCAAAATAGCCACGCACAAACCCCATGGCAGTACGGGCAGCTACAGTAGCAATCGTACCCGCACGGCAAACATTATCCCTGCCAAATAATTCTTTGGTATATTCATGGGCGTAATGCTGTGCCACTTCGCTGAAATTCAAATCTATATCAGGAACCTTGTCCCCGTGAAATCCCATAAACACCGCAAAAGGAATATTGTGCCCATCCCTTACCATTTCTTCTCCGCAATTAGGACAATTCTTCGGTGGCAAATCAAAACCGGAAGCATATTCACCATCGGTAAAAAACTCTGTATGACAACATTGCGGACAATGGTAATGGGGTGCCAAAGGATTAACCTCTGTAATATCCACCATTGTAGCAACAAAACTGGATCCGACACTCCCCCTGCTGCCAACCATATAGTTTATTTCCAAAGAACGTTTTACTAACTTGTGAGCAATATAGTAAAGCACGGCAAACCCATGTCCAATAATGGAATCAAGTTCCAATTTCAAACGATCATCCACCAACTTGGGTAATTCTTTTCCATAGAGTTTATGGGCTTTTTCATAGGCCATATTTTTGATAAAATCTTCTGCGCCAGGAATATGCGGAGAATAAAGTTGGTCATCATCCGGAACCGGTTTCAACCGTTCCACCATTGCCGCAATTTTAGCCGGATTAGTTATTACAATTTCTTCTGCAATCTCATCTCCTAAGTAGCTAAACTCCGCTAACATTTCTTCCGTAGTCCTATAATAAAGCGGTGCCTGATTATCCGCATCCTCATACTTTTGTGCATCCTGCAACACCGCCCTGACTTTAGCGTCCTCCGGATTTAAGAAATGCACATCACCGGTCGCAACAACCAACTTGCCTAATTTCTTGCCCAATTCATAAATTTTACGATTAAAGTTTTCCACATCCGCCTGTGTATATTTCCCACTCCGCACCATATATTCATTGTTGCCTGTTGGCTGGATTTCCAAATAGTCATAAAAAGAAGCAATCTTCTCTAATTCATCTTCCGTTGCCCCACGTACCAATGCACGGTAAAGTTCCCCTGCCGCACAAGCACTGCCAAGCAAAATACCATTCCGATGTTGCATAACCATTTCCTTAGTCAACAAAGGGTGACGATGAAAGTACCGCAAATGGCTGAGTGAAACCATTTTATACAAATTACGCAGTCCTTCCGCATTCTTCACTAACAAAATAATATGTTCAGGAATGTATCCCTCCATACCATAAATCAATTTCAAATCACTGGGTGGCAAATCTTTTCCCTTACGCACACTATTGATTTCCGCCAACGCCTTGGCACAAAACGGAAACGCTTGCACAACACCATGATCCGTAATAGCCAAAGCGGGATGCCCCCATTCCACTGCCCGTTCCACCAATTTTTCCATATCTGTGATGCCGTCCATGCCACTCATCATAGTATGGCAATGCAATTCAACCCGTTTGTTAGTTGCCGTGTCCACCCGCTTTTCTTCCGGTACTATCATAATTCCTTTAGGCAAAAGCACCAACTCGTTGAACAAATATTTATCCCGTTCTACATTGCCTTGAATACGCAACATTTGTCCTACTTTTAAGCGCCGTTTGAAATCATTACATTCCTTTCTGCCACGGGTGGCATAATCCCCCTCACCGTCCCGTTCAGCAGGAAAACGCATCCGCACAAAAAGTCCGTTGGTTTCATCTGCCACATTAAAAGTCACAAGAATAGCACCTGTCGGCAATTCTTTTTCAATAAAACTCTGCAGCTTTCCATCCTTGTCCAAAGTGGAAACAAATTTTCCTTCTACCACAACCCTGTTTTCTTCTTCGGTAATACTGGACATACTGCGGACATTTCCTTTAGGTGCATTACCGAAGACAATGTTCATATTCTTGGGAGCATAAAGAGAAGCATAGGCCTTAGCAAAATCACTTTCACTATCATCATAATCACTTTGCTCTATTTCCGCCGGCTTTTCTTTTTTAGGTGCAGTTTCCTTTTTCTTTATCTTCTCTGGTTCTGTAAGGGAAAATTCAACTTTCTTTAAGCCAAATGTTTTTTCTAATTGCTCTGCAACTTTCTTTCGTATGGCATCATCCAACTTTCCTTTACCAACTAAAGTCCATGTTCCAAGTTCCGTATCAATCTCAATCTGAGAAAGTTGTAAGAAAACGAGTGACGCAATTTCTGCGTCACTTAAGTTCAGTTGTTTAAACAGTTGTTCAGTTTTCTGCTTGTCAGGAACTAGAACTGATTTCATAATGTTTCCAAAATTTCCTTAATCTCTTTAATGTAATCACTCTGTAAATCTAGCATCTTTACTTCACCTGTCTTGCGAATCTTGATTTCTAACTTACCTTGTTCCAATGTCTTCGGTCCGCACACCACCCGCAAAGGATAGCCAATCAGATCTGCATCCTTGAACTTGACGCCTGGTCTTTCATTTCTGTCATCAATAACCGTTTCCACCCCTGCTTTTTGCAGTGCTTCATAAATTTCAAAGGCCTTCTTTGTGCTTGCCTCATCTTTGGTATTCATAGGCAATACGATTACTTCATAAGGAGCAACTGCACGGGGCCACATCATACCATCCTTATCATTATATTGTTCAGCTACTGCCTGCATGGTACGGCCTACACCAATACCATAGCACCCCATAACAACGGGCTGTTCCTTGCCATCTTCGTCCAAATACTTTGCCCCCATAGCACCGGAATATTTTGTGAAAAGCTTGAAAACTTGGCCAACTTCCGTCCCCCGTGCATGTGCCACTGGTGCTCCGCAATGCGGACAAGGATCCCCTGCCTGAATCAAACGAATATCCGCCACATAAGTCGGAGTAAAATCACGGTTGGGATTTACATTCAACAAATGGTACCCTGCTTTATTGGCACCACAACAGAAATTGTGCATTTTCATAACCGTATTGTCCACAATTACAATAACCTTCTTTGAGTCCAATCCCTTAGGTCCCATATAACCGCCCGCAGTACCTGCGGCAACCAGTTCGCTGTCCTCCGCCATCATAACTTCCGGCACGCCAACTGTGTTCACAACCTTAATTTCATTAACTTCGTGGTCACCACGAACAAAACAAAGGATTAAACCCTTTTCGGAACTGAAAGCCACTGCTTTCACAGATTTTTCTATGGGCAACTTCAAATAATCACAAACTGCTTGAATAGTTTTGCAGTCAGGTGTAGCAATCTCCTCTACATCTTGCAACGCCTCATCCGCCGCCACTATTTCGTGCAATTCCGCCTTTTCCACATCCGCTGCATAATCACACTTGCTGCAATAAACTAGTTCTGCCTCACCAGTTTCCGCCAAAGCCATAAACTCATGGGAACCGCTACCGCCAATAGCACCACTGTCCGCCTCAACCGGACGATAATTTAAACCACAACGGGTGAACACACGACTATACGCACCATACATAGCATTATAAGATTTATCAAGTCCTGCCTCATCCCTATCAAAAGAATAACAATCCTTCATAATAAATTCACGACTGCGGATTAAACCAAAACGAGGTCTGCGTTCATCACGATATTTGTTTTGAATTTGGTAAAGCATTAAAGGCAACTGCCTGTAAGACCGCACCTCATCCCTTACCAAAGCCGTAATCATTTCTTCATGAGTTGGACCCAAACAGAACTCCCTGCCATGCCTGTCTTTCAAGCGCCACATTTCCGCACCATAAGCGCCCCAACGTCCTGACTCCTGCCATAGTTCTGCCGGTTGCGTAATCGGCATTAAAATTTCCTGTGCTCCTTTGGCATCCATTTCCTCACGAATGATATTCTCAATCTTCTTCATTACCCGCCAAGCCAATGGCAAATAAGTGTACATACCTCCCGTTGCCTTACGGATAAAACCGGAACGCATCAACATTTGATGGCTGACAATCTCTGCCTCTGCCGGCACCTCTCTCAAAGTCGGTGCATACAATTGTGTAACCTTCATACTCTAATCCTTTCTCACAACATCGCTATCTAATCACAGGAACTTTTTTCATCCCTGCTCCCTGATACCTGACACCTGAAACCTCATCCCTGAATTCTGTCTATCTCCGCAAACAATTCTGCTAACAACCTGTCTTCAGGAACTTTTTTAATAATCTCGCCCTTGCGGAAAAGCAATCCTTCTCCCTTACCACCGGCAATGCCAACATCCGCTTCCCTTGCTTCTCCCGGTCCATTTACCACACACCCCATCACGGCCACACTAATTGGCTTGGTAATCTTCTGCAAATATTCTTCCACCGCCAAAGCCATTTTTTCAAGATTAATTTGCGTCCTGCCGCAAGTCGGGCAACTTATTAAAGTCGGGCCGTAATCCCTAAGTCCCAATGCCTTTAATATTTCCCTGCCAACCCGCACTTCCTCCACCGGATCACCGGTCAATGAAACCCTAATTGTATCCCCAATGCCTTCCGCCAGCAACGCCCCTATGCCCACTGCACTTTTGATAATGCCGCTGTTTACAGTCCCCGCCTCCGTAATTCCCACATGCAACGGATAATCACATTGCTCTGCCAACAGACGATAAGCCGCCAATGTCAAAGGCACATCATGTGCTTTCAAGGAAACCTTTATGTTGCGATAATCAAGTTTCTCTAAAATATGAATATGTTGCCATGCGGCCTCCACCAATGCTTCCGGTGTAGGATGCCCGTATTTAGCCAGCAAATCTTTTGGTAAAGAACCGCCATTGACCCCAATGCGTATAGGAATATTATTCCCTTTTGCCTTCTCCACCACCGCCACAACTTTTTCCTGCTCCGTAATATTGCCCGGATTTAAACGTAACCCCGCCACTCCCGCAGCCAAGGCACCCAATGCCAAACGATAATCAAAATGAATATCAGCAATGACTGGCAAAGGTGACTTTTCACAAATCTTTTTCAACCCGGTCACCGCATCTTCATCCGGCACCGCACAACGGACAATATCACACCCGGCTGCCGCCAACCGTCCGATTTGTGCTAAAGTTTTCTCCGCATCCTGAGTTGGCGTATTAGTCATACTCTGTACCGCAATAGGAGCATCTCCACCTACCGGCACGGAGCCAATATGTAATTGAATCGTTTTTCTTCTTTTCATAATTAATACATTTTTATTATACCACAAAACCATTGGTATTAAAACAGAGAAAATTCCGTAATTTTCACGTGAAAATTACGGAATTTTCACCTTTACAAAAAATACATGCCGCCCTTCGGCGGCACCTAAAAGCGGATTTAATTTTTCCTCCTACCTATACAAGACGTTTTTTTTAGTCGTTTTGTAGGTTTTAATCAAAATTGTTTTTTATTGTTTATGTCAGACACCACAATCTGTGCAATATTATCAATTTCTGCAACACTATTGATAAAATGTGTTACTTTGTTAGATTTTTCATCCCCAAATCCCATTTTATCCATGCCTTTCAAATACCTTTTAAAACCATCATAAAACCCATTCAAGTTATAAAAAGCAATATGTTTGAGCCCGATAATCCCCAACTTATTTCTTGACAAGACCTGAGCGGCCTCCTCCAAAGTTCCTACCCCACCTGGAAAAATAATAAACATATCACCCAGTTCAATCATACGAGTAATACGCTCCGCCATCTTGTCAACCAATTCCAAAGTAGTTAAATTTTCTACTGCACCATATTTATCATTCAAATACTTGGTCTGTACACCTATAGCCGGTCCTCCCTGTTGCATAACAGTCACAGCTAATTTTTCCATCAGACCTTCACGGCTGCCGCCAAAAACTAAAGTGTGTCCGTTCTTGGCAATCCACTTACCAATTTTTACAACTTCCTCTGCATAAATTTTATCATTTCCCAAGGTGGAACCCAAAAACACAGTTACATTCATGATTTTCCTCCCGATACCAACTACTTTTAAAATCTCAAAATATCCTGATAAGTACTGAAAAGCACAATGGCTAAAATCAAAGCAACACCAACATATTGAATATACTCCATGGCTTTATCCGGCAATGGCTTGCCACGGAAGGCCTCTAAAAGCAAAAGTACAAAATGCCCCCCGTCCAAAGCGGGCAAAGGCAGCAAATTGATAATACCCAAATTAACGCTTAGAAAAGCAATAAAATTAAGTACAGCCCGCATACCATGAGCAGCCACATCTCCTGCCACCATCACAACACCCAAGGGGCCTGCCAAATCCACTGCTCCCTTGCCAAAAATCATTGTCCAAAATCCCTGCAACATCCACACCGTAACCTTCACCATGTGCAGAATACCGCCCCAAACGGAAGCGAAAAATCCCGTATTACGCCAAAAGAAATAAATAATGGCAAAGACCACAGCCGCCAGAACAAAATTCATCAAAGCCCCGGCCACAATGGTGAACATTCTTGCCCAAACAGATTTTGCCTTATAACTGTCCTCCGTCCACGGGTCATCGGGATTCATGCCGGCAATTCGGTTAAACCCGCCTAAAGGGATAGCACGGATGGCATAAAGTGTTTCCCCCTTCTGCTTTTTCCAAAGTACGGGACCAAAACCAATGGCAAACTCATCCACCCGCATGCCCATCATTTTGGCAACCATAAAATGCCCCAGTTCATGCACCGTTACCAAAATACCAATCGTTATTAACGCAACAATAATACCTCTAAAATCCATCCTTACCTCGCCAAATCCCTGGCTTCCTTATCTGCCATTTCAATATCTTCCAAAGTATAATTTTCCTTTGCAGAAAACTGCTTAACCACCTTTTCTGTGGTTTCGTAGATATCTAAATACTTAATCTTTCCTGCCAAAAACTTTTCCACTGCCACTTCATTAGCCGCATTGAATACGGTTGGCAATACACCACCGGCCATACCACATTCTCCCGCAAGTTGCAACGCAGGAAAAGTTTCAATGTCCGGCTCTGCAAAACTCAATTTTGCCGCCTTAACCAAATCCAAAGTACCAAAAGAATTGGCATATCTTTCCGGCCAACTTAAGGCATACTGAATAGGCAAACGCATATCAGGATTCCCCAACTGGGCTATTACACTGCCATCGCAAAACTCCACCAAAGAATGAACAATACTCTCACGATGAATCAATACTTTAATCTTTTCGTACGGCATATCAAACAGCCAATGTGCCTCAATCACTTCCAAACCCTTGTTTGCCAAAGTGCTGGAATCAATAGTGACCTTTGCTCCCATTCTCCAATTAGGATGATGCAAACATTGGTCCACAGTGACATTTGCCAATTCCTTTCTGTTTTTTCCAAAGAAAGGCCCGCCGCTTGCCGTAAGCATTAAATTTTTGATTTCAGTTTTAGCCCCGCCACGAAGTGACTGGAAAATGGCACTATGCTCGCTGTCTACGGGAGTTAAAGTTACTCCTTTACGATGTACTGCCTCCATCACAATCTTCCCTGCCGCCACCAAAGTTTCCTTGTTGGCAAGGGCAATGTTTTTTCCACATTCAATCGCTGCCAAAATTGGTCGCAAACCAACATAACCAACCATTGCACCAACTACTACATCAGCACTTTGCCAAGTAGCTGCTGCCAATAAGCCGTCCTGCCCTGCCAAAATCTTAGTTTTGGAACCACAACATTTTTGCAATTCCCGTGCCGCAGTTACATCCGTTAAAACTGCCACTTCCGGTTGCAAAACTTTTATCTGCCTTTCCATCTCTGCCACATTTTTATGGGCAGCAATGGCAACTATTTTCAATTTGTCAGGATTAGCAAGAGCAACTTCTATGGTCTGGCGACCAATGGAGCCGGTACTGCCTAATAGAGATATGTGCTTCATCCTATAAACATTTTCCAAAACAATAAAACATAGTATGTGAGAGGAGCCGTGAACAACAAACTGTCAAACCGGTCCAACACTCCCCCATGTCCCGGCAACAAAATCCCGCTATCCTTAACCTCAAAGCCACGCTTAATCACACTCTCAATCAAATCTCCTACGGGTGCGAAAAACGCAATGACAAAACCAAGACAATGAGCCAAACTGCTACTCATCATCATAAAGTGTATTCCCACCGCAACAACCACAAACATAGAACCAAAGAAACCGCCTATTGCCCCTTCCCATGACTTTTTCGGACTTACCTTGCAAAACTTATGCTTACCAAAAGTGATACCGATGAAATAAGCAAAAGTATCACTTGCCCAAGTTCCCAAAAGCACCATCCACAGCAATGCTTCCCCATAAGTCATAGTATGATTGAAAAGTTCAAACTTCCATCCCGGAACTCCACGCACCAAAATTACATGAGCCAGCAAAAGTCCGCAATAGAAAAAGCTGAAAGCAGTATAACTTGCATCCGCCATCCAGTTTTCCTCATGCCAATGACAATGCCGCAAAAGGCCTTCAAAACAAATCAAAAGAAAAATCACAACTGTCAAAAGCAATATACAAGGATATTGAAAGAATTGGTCAACACCTTCGGTATAAGCATACCCTACCAATGCAAGCAACAAAGCCACACCACCACCACCGGAAAATGGATAAATGTGAAAACCTTTATTCTTCGCCATTTGGAAAAACTCATGCCATGCCAAAACTCCCAATACCAAAACAGCCAGGCCGAAAACCCAACCGCCGTATGTAATTATACCAACTGCCAGCACAATACCAATAACTGCTGTAATAATTCTTGTTAACATTTTAGTTTCCTAATCCCCCAAAACGCCTTTCCCGTTTGCCGAACTCTGCCACTGCGGTCTGCAAAAGTTCTGGTGTAAAATCCGGCCAATAAGTTTCCGTTGTCCAAATTTCCGTATAAGCCAACTGCCATAACAGGAAATTAGAAATACGAAAATCACCACCGGTACGAATCAACAAATCCGGTGCCGGCAAATCACCTGTATAGAGAAAGTTTTCAAAACATTTCTCATCTATATCTTCAACCTTAAGGTCACCACTTTGCACTGCTCCCACAATTTTTTTGGTAGCAGACACAATTTCCTCGCGGCCTCCATAGTTTATTGCCAAATTCAAAATAATTCCCGTGTTCTTTGCTGTTGACTGCAAAACCAAATCCAGTTCCTCAAGTACGGATTCAGGCAAACCATTACGGCTGCCGATAAAACGTACCTGCACATTATTGGCATTAAACTCAGGAATTTCTTTTTTCAAATAAGCCCCCAAAAGTTGCATAATGAAATCAACTTCCATTTGGGGACGCTTCCAGTTTTCAGTTGAAAAAACATAAACGGTGAGAACTTTTACACCAAGTGCATCTGCGGCTTTCACAATGTCTTTCAAAACTTCAGCACCTGCCTGATGTCCCGCTGTACGAATTTTTCCATGTTCCTTCGCCCAGCGACCGTTCCCGTCCATGATAATTGCTATATGACTTGGTATCATTGTTTATAATAATGCGCAATGCGTCATTCGTAATGTGTAATTATGGTAAAATGTTCCGTTGATTATATCAACGGCGTACGATTTTATGCAATCCCTTGTCCGCCCCTAAAGGGGCGGACAAGGGGCTTTACTATTTGTTCATTTGGTATTTCATTTTTTTCGGCAAATATGCACAATGCACCCTTACGGGTGCATTGTTGCCTTTTGTTATTTGCTGATTGCTTGAGCAGGGCAGTTAGCAGCGCAAGCGCCACATTCTACACATGCATCGCCAATTTCGTATTTGCCATCTTTCTCTTTAATAGCACCTACGGGGCAGTTAGCGGCACAAGCGCCACAACCTAAGCATTTCTCTTTGTCAATTTTCAAAGCCATCATTGCACCTCCTTTCCTTTCGTGTCAGGTAATCCCTATCAGATTTCCATAACTTCCTTTTCTTTAGCAGCCACAATTTTTTCCAACTCATTCATCTTTTTATCCGTGGCCTTCTGAATATCATCAATGCATTTTTTGGATTCATCTTCCGTGATTTCCTTTGCCTTTTCCATTTTCTTCACAGCGTCATTGGCATCACGGCGGGCATTGCGAATTGTTACTCTATATTCTTCCGCTTTTTTGCCAACCATTTTTACCAATTCTTTGCGGCGTTCTTCCGTAACCTGTGGAATATTCAAACGAATTACCACCCCATCACTATTAGGTGTCAACCCCAATTCTGAAGTCATAATTGCCTTTTCAATAGCTTTGACCATTGTTTTTTCCCAAGGTTGCACCGTAATCAAACGGGGCTCCGGAGCAGACACATTGGCTACCTGATTAATAGGTGTCATTGTGCCATAATAATCAACCATTACTTTACTTAAAAGCGAAGGATTGGCACGCCCCGCCCTGATACTTGCTAAATCCACCTTTAAAGCGTCCACCGATTTTGCCATTTTTGCATCAAGATTCTGCAAAACATCCTGTGTTGACATTTTATTTTCCTCCAATCAAAGTGCCGATGCTCTCGCCACATGCGGCTTTCAAAATATTACCTTTTTTATCAATATTGAACACCACAATAGGAATCTTGTTATCCATACACAAACTGATTGCTGTGGTGTCCATAACGCTTAATTTCTTTTGAATAACATCAATATAATCTAATTTTTTGAACATCTTTGCTTTAGGATTTTTCTTTGGGTCGGAATCATAAACACCATCCACCCCGTTCTTTGCCATTAAGATTACATCTGCTTCCAACTCTGCCGCCCGTAGTGCTGCTGTTGTGTCCGTACTGAAAAAGGGATTGCCTGTGCCGGCAGCGAAAATTACCACCCTGCTCTTTTCCATGTGTCGCAAAGCACGCCGCCTGATATATGGTTCGGCAATCTGCCGCATTTCAATAGCGGTCTGCACCCTGCTTTGAATCCCAACCTTTTCCAAAGCGTCCTGCATAGCCAGGGAATTGATACCTGTTGCCAACATTCCCATATAGTCCGCAGTTGCCCTGTCCATGCCCTTATTGGCACCGGTGGCGCCACGCCAAATATTGCCACCGCCATTAACGACAGCCACCTCAATACCTTTTTTTACCAATTCCTTAATCTCTTTGGCAAATTTGGCAACCACAACCGGGTCAATGCCAAAGCCCTGACCTCCTGCCAATGCCTCACCACTTAGTTTAAGAATAACACGCTTATAATTTGGCTTCTTGGGCATAATATCCTCCCTAATTATCTCAGTTTCCCTGCGTTAACCAGCTTCATGAACTCCCGTTTCACAAGTTTTGTCCAGGCCTCTTGCACCTTATCATAACGGCTTTCCAAAGTGGCATCATAGTACGAAACATCCTCGCATTTGCGTTTATCATATTTTCCTGTCAACCGATTATATGTAACCAAATTTGCTTTCACATCCATCTGCAAATTCAATTCATGCTCAGATTTTCTTACAGGTTTACGTCCATAATTAGTAAGTTCCATTGCAATCAAAATATCTACATTGGCTTTTTTGCAAACAGTTTTCATTTGTTCCAAAGTGGGCACTTCATACGGTTTCATGTTGTTTTCAATAGTATGACGAAGCCGGTCATTTTCAATTAGCATATACCCAGAATTCTCACGCAAAATACCCAATGCAACAGAATAAAAAATTTGATTAGGCACTTTTTCTTCTTCCTGCGTGTTAAACTCAACTTTGTTAATTAAAGGAACAATCGCAACCTTTGCCGCTTCAACCTGTGTCACAAAGCAGCTAAAAATCAAAGCCACAAGTAATATTAAAGTTTTTATATTCTTCATAAGCACTCCTATCAGCAAAATTAAGAATTCAGAATTATGAATTCTACAACCCCTTGTCCGCCCCTTTATGGGCGGACGAGGGTCTGATCATTTGGTCTTTGAATTTTATCTCTTCTTAAACCTCGTAATCCTGTCAAATTCTTGCTTTACCATCTTTGTCCATGCTTCTTGCACAATATCCCAACGGCTGGTAAAGGTTTCATCACCGTCGCTGTTATCTACACATTTTTTAATGTAATATTCTCCTGTTAGACGATTGTAAGATGCCAAATTAGCCCGCAAATTCATAATTGTCAAACGGGTAGTCCCTGACTCTTGCACATTATAGTCATAATCCGTCAATTCCATAGCAAAAACAATGTCCACATTACCTTTCTTGCTGATGGTCTTCAACTGTTCTTTAGTTGGCAATTTATAAGGATCAATATTATCCTTGATAGCATGACGCAAACGGTCATTTTCCACAAGCATATAACCCTGCTTGTTTTTCAACACATTCAATGCCTCATTCATGTAAATCATATTGGGAACTTTTTCCTCTTCCACCGTATTGAATTCCACCTTGTTAATCAAGGGAATGACAGCCACCGTTGCCGCCTCAACCTTCACGGCAGCAAAACTTACAACCAAAGCCACAACTGCCAACATATACTTAAAACCTTTCATAGTTACCTCCTTTACTTAATTACCTACATATTATACTACATTATATCTAAAAAGGAAACAAAAATTTAGTTAAACTTAGTTTCCGTAATGTGTGCTGCATTGAATAACTTCCACATTCCCATCAACAATTCTAAAAACAATCCTATTTTTCTTATCAATACGAACACTCCAAAATCCAGCAAAATCACCTTTTAATTGTTCTGGTTTTCCAGCACATTGATATCCGTTACGACTAATGTCCTTAATCAAACTGTTAATTTTTCTTAAAGTTTTTCTGTCAGCATTCTGCCAGTCAAGATACTCATCCCACGCCTTATCAAGCCACTGAATATTCATCATTCCATCTCAATAAGTTCATGTTCAACCATTTTCGCATTCCCGGTTTTAATGTCCAATATCCTATGACGTAATTCCTCCATATTCTCCTCACTGTAAAACGGGTCAACGGCAATTTTGAAGGGAATGCTTTGGGTACGGTTCACCATTGTGGCAAACATGGTGAAAGCACTGGTCATGGTAAGCCCCATTCTGCGGCATGTTTCCTCCATCCCACGCTTCAACTCTGCATCCATCCTGAAACTGACTATTGCTTGTGCCATAATTTTATCCTCCTTAAAAATTTGTATATTTATTTTATATCAATTATTATCATTTGTCAACATTTGTTTATACAAACAATATCAATTTAATGTATTTAGCCCCCGCCCTTGCGGGGGCTGTCGCTTTTAGGAACGTGGTTGCGACTGGGGGTGCGGATTACGCAGAAAACTTGTTCGCTTTATTCCAAACTTCCCAATTCTAATCCCCGGAACATCCTACCATATTTGGTCTTTTCTCTTTGTTCTTTGACATTTATTCCAGACAAAGTATCAACCTAATTGCTCACCCCACCACCGTCCTTCTATGTTCCTTTAGCTTTTTTGCCTCGCTGGATAAACCTGAATTTCTCGGCGACAGTCCACTGGACTGTCTACCCCTTTAGGTGCGGACGAGGGTTCGCATAACCTCGCACACCTGAAACCAAAATTTCAATCCCCGGAACATCCTACCATATTTGGTCTTTTCTCTTTGTTCTTTGACATTTATTTTCGCATTACGCATTATTCTTCGCCCTTAGCCCTTAGCCCTTAGCCCTAAATCTGACCTGAGATTGCAAAAATCTGACTTAATATTAGGTCAGATTTTTCTTATCTCAAGTCAGATTTCACATTCAACATAAAAAGAGAGCCGCTGACGCGACTCTCTTTAAGTTTTTTAATAATCTGATGATTATTAGAACAAGAAGTACAATTCGCTGAATACGCGGCGATCAGTACCTTTCTTGCTGTCATATTTTGCTTTGGACTCAGTGTCATAATAGTTAACATTCAAGTAAATATTCTTAGCTAATGTTACATCACCACCGACGTTCCAACCCTTGTAACCGCCATCTGCATCAAACGAGTTCAAATCATAGGTCGGGAACAAGAACACGCTTGCGGGTTGGTCAAAGTAACGGAAGTGCAAGCCCCAAGTACCGACTTTAGCAGGATCCGCTCCCTTGTAGAACAATTGAGCAATCCAACCATCCTTGGAGCCAGATTTTTCGTCATCAGCCCACGGAGTATAGAGACGATTATCGGTCCACATATAATCATATTTCAAGGTGAAGTCCTTCAAGAAAGACCAACTTGCATTTACGTTGTAAATGTTACGTTTAAGTCCTTCTCTATGACCACTGTAATCCTTGCCATCAAGACCAAATTCGCCAGTAGTTTTGAAATAATTGAATGCCAAGTCAACAGGGCCTACCTTGCCAGCAGCACCTAAAATATAGAGACGGGCATCGTCTTGATAGCCGTAAGCATATTTCTTATTAGCTGGCCCCCCCAGCAAACCAGCTTCATCTTTGTACTTGCCACGAATATTAGAACCATCAGCATCACTGGCCCACTTGCCAGCCAAACCATAAATGTTCACTTTGTTCTTGAATGCACCGTAGGACACTTGAACTGCATCAACCATATTATCAAGGATTGCCTCATTGATGAAGAATTCGTTCCAGTGACCTGCACGAACTTTCAAACCGCCCAAACGACCATCCAAGTATGCTCTTATCAACTTAACATCATCGCTGGTGTCTGCAGCATTATGCAGGAGAGTACGAGTTTGTTGCAACATGCCGGTGTAAGTCCAGTTGTCATTAACCTTGCCTTCAACAAAGATACGGTTACGCATTTTAGCATCACTGTCTTTGCCTGCTTTACCCCTTACATCGGTATAAGTGAAACGGATTTGACCGGTAACTTTTACGTTGTCAACTTTCTTTTCCAGTTTGGAAACACGAACACCGAGGGAATCCAGTTCGTCAGCAAACTCAGCAGCGAGTTTGTCAACATTAGCGCCTTTTGCCATCGCTTTGGCAACGATTTGCGCCATTTCGTAGCGGGTCATGAGTTTTTCGCCACCAAAGGTAGCACCATAACCGTCAACTACGCCAGCAGTCGCCAATTTGGAGATGCTGTCATAAGCCCAATGACCGGCGGGAACGTCGCTAAAGGGATTAGCGGCGTAAGCGGATGCAGTCACACCCATTGCCATAGCCATTGCTAATACTAAAGATTTTTTCATAATCTTTTAATTCCTTTCAGTTATACTATGGTCAGATTAGAATGTGAAAATAACTTCGCCCCAAACAGTGCGAACCTTGTTAGATTTTCCGCCGTTAAGTTTTTTCTCACGACCATCAAAATCATAGTAACGAAGGCCTGCAACAATGTTCTTAGCCAAAGTATATTGTCCACCAACTTCAAAACCTTTGAAACCATCGTTATTAGTGAGATCAGGGTAATTAGCAGCATAAACAATGGTAGAAGGACTAATCATTGTTGAAACCGGACGATCATGGTAAGCAACCCACAAGCCCCAAGTACCGGGTTTTGCTGCCTTTGCACCACGATATTTCAATTCTACAAAGTAACCGTTCTCATCATAACCTTTCTTATCGCCTTTGTCCCCATGGAAATATTCAGCAGCCAATTTTAAATCCTTCGCAACAGGATAATCTAAACCAACTGTCCAAATTTCACCATCGTCTCCCTTACGAACTGCATTTCCATCAACTTTCCAATAAGAAGCCAAAGCGCCCAACTTGCCAAATTTACCATCAACTTTTGCCATATAAACACGATCGTCATCATCTGTAGCGTTCTTCCATTCACCGTACACCCTGTCAGTTTTCAAATGTTTCATTGCCCAACCTGTCAGATTAACCTTACCAAAGCCGTACTTAACTTCCAAACCATCCGCTTCACTATCAATCATGGTGGGAATGTTGAAGTATTTACGACCAGCAGAAACCTTTAATCCTCCCAAACGACCATCAACGGTGGCGCGTTTCAAAATAGTCTTGTCTTGATCAGTAGCACCAGAAGCCATATAACGATCATTTTCAATCATTCCGTTATATTTCCAGTTGTTATTTACTTGACCAGCCACAAATAAACGGGTACGGAAACGGTTGTAACTCTTTTGAGCAGCACCATCATGACTACCACCCTTATTGGTACCATGACCATGGCTACCATCTTTGTAGCTGTAACGGATGTTACCGGTAATCTTTACGTTGTCAACTTTCTTTTCCAATTTAGCAACGCGAACACCGAGAGCGTCCAATTCGTCAGCAAATTCAGCAGCCAATTTGTCGCAGTTAGCACCTTTTGCCATTGCTTTAGCAACAATTTGTGCCATTTCATAACGGGTCATGAGTTTGTCGCCACCAAAGGTAGCACCATAACCGTCAACTACGCCAGCACTCGCCAATTGTGCAATGCTGTCATAAGCCCAATGACCAGCAGGTACATCGGAGAACGGATTAGCAGCGTAAGCAGATGCAGTTACGCCCATAGCCATAGCCATAGCCAAAACCAAAGATTTTTTCATGATAAATCCTCCTTCATGAAATTAAAATAAATTTTTCAACCGTCATCTGTTTTAGCCAGGCCTGCCCGCGCGTGTTGCCATGTTTCCACTGCATCGTGCCAATGCATTTCACAGATTAGGTTGTCGCTGATATGGGGCACCTCGTCCGCAGACCCCACTCCCACATATCGCTACATATTATATATATGTATAGTTGTTTTGTCAAGGGGATTTTGAGGTGTCAGGTGTCAGGTATCAGGAAAGTTAGCACAGTGAGAACTTTTTTCCGCCCCAGGCGTGGGGCGGGGGACCAGCGACAATTTTTCGGTGGCTGGTGGTGGGGTCGCTCCCCCAGACAAGAATAAAAGTCAAAGACCAAAGACCAAATATGATAAAACGTTCCTGTGATTAGATTATGGGTTTCGGGTGTGCGAAGTTATGCAAACCCTCGTCCGCCCATAAAGGGGCGGGGGACCGTCTAAAGGAACATAGAAGGACGGTGGTGGGGTGAGCAATTAGGTTGACAACTTTAATTAGAAATGTGAAATTAGAAATTAGAAATGATGGCAAGATGTTCCTGTGATAAAATTTGAAGAAGTTATTTTATTGTAAATCTTAAAGAATTAGAATTTAAATATAAAGGGATTTTTAACGTTAAAAGTGAATTTTTAACGTTAAAAACTCGTTTTGTATTTCAGTTTAAAGATTATATAATCGTAGCAAAATTTTTGATAACTGGTAATGAGTAATTGCGACATTATATTCCAAAAACAAAAAAGTCCGCTCAATGCGAACTTTCCTGAAACCTGACACCTGATACCTGAGATAAAAAAATATGTTCAGCTGACCTGGTTTTTGCCCCCACACCCGCCTGCCGGAAATTTCGCTCCTAAGCATCCGCTCCCCACTACTCTCCCTCTCGCTTTACAGCGGCAGGACTTACCTCTACACTGCGCCATGCTCACAAACTCTTTGGTTTGCTTACGTGGATCGTTTCGCCCGCAACTGGCATCGATTTACAACCACAGACCTGAACATATTACACGATATTATATATTATAAATGTTTTCATTGCAATAGACAAATTTTGTAACAAAATGTACATAAATTTTGCTTGCATTGTAACAGAAGTTTTGGTAGAATATGCGAACATAACTTTTTATGAGGTCAAAATGATTAGTATTCCCAAAAGTTTGGATTTCCTGATTGAAGACAATACCCGTGAGGTGTGCGACTTCTACATGAAACTTTTGAAATTTAAAAACAAGCATATCTACACCCACAGTTGTCAAGTTGCCAATTATGCTGCCAGCATTGCGGCAAAATTAGGGCTGGACACAAAAGAAATTGGGTGTATCAAGATGAGTGCTTTGCTGCATGATATTGGTACTTTGGCTGTACCCAATAACATTTTGGATAAATATCCCTATCTTTCCGTCAGGGAGAACGCCGCCTACAGAAGGCATGCGGCGGCAGGGGCAGCAATGTTGGAAAATTTGCCGGAATTCAGCAATATTGTCCACATTATCCACAATCATCACGAAACTTGGGACGGGAAGGGGTATCCCAACCATATCAAGGGAAATAATATCCCCATCGGAGCAAGAATTGTGGCAGTGGCAGATTATTATGATGCCAATATTAATCCGGCAACACAGAACTACCGCAAACCACCCGAAAAAGCCCTCAAAGAGTTGAAAGACAAGATGGGTACGCTCTTTGACCCGGAAGTGGTCAAGGCGTTTATGGCAGTCCTGCCAAAGCCAAGAAATAAGAAAGAGTAAAACAAAAAACTACCCTAAAAAGGGTAGTTTTTGTTACTCTATTAAGAAATCAAAACATCCAAATCACTTGCCCTCTCCTTGTGGAGAGGGTGCCGAAGGCGGGTGTGGAGAAAAGTACGATAAAAATTAGAAATTTGAATTGTGAAATGAAGGTAAAAAGTTCCAGTGATTATATAACAAATTACATGAACATAGGTAGCCCCCGCCATTGCGGGGGCTGTCGCTTTTAGGAACGTGGTTGCGACTGGGGGTGCGGATTGATACGCTCTTTTACAACCCTGTCTATCTCCGAACATACCGCATAAAAATTATTATCTATATCCAAATTAGAAAAACGAATAAGCATAATATTTTGTGCTGCAAGGTTTTCTGTCCTTATTTTGTCCTGTTCTTCCTTTTGAAGGTTGTAATGTCCTCCCCCATCCAATTCCACTGCCAATAATGCTTTTGTACAGAAAAAATCAACAACATAATTTTGAATAACTTTTTGCCTGTAAAAACGTACTTCATACCCTCGCAAAAACTGATACCACAACTTGTTTTCCCAAGGTGTCATACTCTTACGAAGTTTCCTTGCAAATTTTACATTGTATGAATTGTAATCGTACATCTCTTCTTAACTGCACCTTTCTTTTGTCTTAATTTATTTGTTCTTTATGCCACTACAAGTAACCGCGTAATTCGCACCCCCAGTCACCTTTCTATGTTCCTTTGGGTGCCAGCCCCCGCAAAGGCGGGGGCTATTCACGTTCCTGCAATCTATCACATAATCACCGGAACATTTTACCATAATTACTCATTCCCCTAAATCCTGTATCCTAATTCCTTCCCCCCCTCTAACCTGACACCTCACACCTGAAACCTACAACTCCTCAATTTCCCCCGTAGCAATATCTTGAACTAACACATACATCCACTTGCCCGTTTTCTTTTCCTTCAATGCCTCGTCATGAGCCATACTGCGGCAATGTTCACAAGCAGTGCGGGGCAGACAAACTATAAAGGCACTTTGGTCACCAAAGCGAGTCCCTTCCGCCGCTGTTTTAATAGTGAAATAACCACCACAATCGCAATAACGGATGGTTTCCACTTGTTCCTCACGAATGCCTTCCTCATCATAATAAATATGTTTCTTGCGACTCCAAACCCCATGACATTGGGCAAGGAGTTCTTTTTGTGTCTTTTCACGCTTGAAATAAATTTCCCCACTTTGGTTTATCAATTCATCTACACGGGCATTGCACCGCTTGTCCTGTGGACGCAAACCACTTAAATCCGGCTCCACCACGTGACTGTAATCCATGCCCGCCATTGCCAGAATAATCCCCGTATTCACATAGGGCAAGGCACTTTCCACTGAATAACCGCCTTCCAGCACCGCAATATCTGCTTTCAGTTTATCCGCCAAACGGGCATAACCTTGAGCAGTAATCTGCATATTGGCAAGGGGGTCAGAGAAATGATTGTCCTGACCTGCGGAATTAATCACTATTTCCGGCTGGAAATCGTCCAACATAGGACGGATAAGTCCGTCAAACAGACGGTGTAATCCTTCATCCCCCGTAGTCGGCAACAGCGGCAAATTGATATTTGTACCCCAAGCGGCAGGACTGCCTGCCTCATCCGGAAATCCTGTACCGGGATAGAGTGTCCGACCGTCCTGATGAAAAGAAATGTACAAGGTGTTAGGATCGTGGTAGAAAACATCCTGACTGCCGTCCCCGTGGTGCACATCCGTGTCAACCACGGCAACTTTTTTTATGCCATAAGTGGAACGCAAATATTCCACCATAATGGCTTCAATATTTACCGTGCAAAATCCCCGAATACCGTGTACAACCCGCATAGCGTGATGTCCGGGCGGACGGACGAGAGCAAAGGCACGCTTTACTTCTTTTTTCATAACAGCATCCGCCGCCACCAAACAACCGCCTGCACTGGTCAAATGAGCAGGGGTAATAAGCCGTGCGATATTTGGCACACCGATATGTGCCCTCTGCAAGTCCTCAATTTTGGCAATACGGGGACGATATTCTTTTATTTCAGGGCAGTCAAACAGTCCCTCCTCCTCCAACTGGTCACGGGTATAAAGCAACCGTTCCTGCCGCTCCGGATGCCCCGGAGACAAGTACCAGTCAAAGGCAGGGAAAAATGTTAACCCAAGCGTATTTGTCATAATATGCTCCCTTCAAATTAAATAGCAATTTATCAAAGACCAAAGACCAATTATGGTAATATGTTCCTGTAATTAAACGACAGGATACAAGAACTTAGGTAGCCCCCGCCCTTGCGGGGGCTGTCGCCCTATGCTGACTTTTTCCCGCCCAGGCATGGGCGGGGTGGCAATCGTTAGGAACATAGGTAGATTGACGGGGTGGGTCGCTCTCCCCGACTGAAGAAACAAAATTAACATAGCACCAACAATTACTATAATCACAGGAACTTTACACCGAAATTTATAACTTCTAACTTACAACTTATAACTCGTAGCGTGCGACCCCACCACCGTCTTTTTATGTTCCTTTAGACGGTTCCCCGCCCCACGCCTGGGGCGGAAAAAGTTCCCACAAAGCCAACTTTCAAAAAATATAATCACAGGAACATCTTACCACAATTTATAACTTTTCATTTTTAACTTTTAATTTATTCAGCACTCCCGGTTTTAGCTGCATACGGAGATTGATAATCTCACCGCTGTCATAATAACCGTGAATGGTGTTAAAAAACTCTTTACTGATAATCTCAACCTCTTGGTCCGGCAAGTTCCATTTTGCCGTAGCATTACGCAAATATTCGCTCAAAATATTTTCTGCCTTTTTCATGCCAAACCCGCCGGGCAACTCTCTTTTCTGACCTTCTTCTGCTATAAGGTAAAATCCTTCCGTAGTGTCTGCCCTAAGTCCTGCACTCAAAGTCGGTCTGCTGAGTGCGGCACCGATGGCATTGGCAACCATCGCCCCTTGTGGAATTTGTACTTGCAGTCCCATTTCTTCACCCAAAGCATTGATAAGTCCAGTTGCACCACCACCCACGCCTACCAAAAGTTTTGGTTGGAACTCCGTACCCTTCAGCACATCTTCCACCGTATATACCGGTTGCAATGCCCATTCTGCCAACATAGTATCAATGGTATTTTTAATCGTTGCCACCGCCGCTGCCACAATTTTTTCCGCCTCAAGTTTAGCATCACCAAACTTGGCAAGAGCAGCGACAGATTTATTCACATCCCCAAAATTCGCCCTGCCACTGACGACCAAAGCATCCCCAAAAGTCGGCTCATTGCCGCCCAATGCGGCAGCAGTTCCCTGACGCATTGGGCCTACTTGATACGATCCGTCTGCTTTTTTTGTAATAGCACTGTCCCCACCAATCCCCACGCTTCTCATGTGGAAAGTGCGGACTGCGGTAGGATAACCGTCCACAGTCGCCCCATGTTTTGCCATCAATGGCATCCCATGCTCCCAAAAGGCAATGTCCGTTGTAGTGCCTCCTACATCCAAAGATATGGCTGGCAAATCCGGTGCCACCAGTGCTTCAATACCTAATACACTGGCAGCAGGGCCAGTGAAAATTGCTTCCACCGGTTGTTTCAATGCCTCTGCCAGAGGCAAAGTTCCTCCATCCGCTTTCAAGATAAAAATGGGGGCGACTACAGAACGTTCCTGCAAAGCACGCTGTACTGCTTGAAAAAATTTGTTGAAAAGTTCATAGGTTGCCGCCGCATAATAAGCGGAATTTGTTCGTCTGACAAAATTCAATTCGCCATTAAGTGCCGCACCTCGGAAAACGGGGGCAAAACCCTGCTCTTTTAACTGCCTTGCCAATTCCCTTTCCAAACTGCTGTCCCGTACAGAAAACTTGCCGCTGACTGCCGCTGCACCTTTTCCCTGCATATTGGTCAGGTTTCTGTGTTTTGTCCAATTTATCGGTGCTGTGCATTTGCCTCTGTGGTCAATATATCCTGTAATTTCCATTGCTTCCACCGGAAACTTACCTTTAGTATTCATGCCGGGACCCGGAATTGTGGCAAGGAATACGGGGTCCAATTTATGTTCCGTCAAAGCATTGGTCACAATGGTACTGGAGATTACCACCCGTTCAATTTTGGAAGCATTATTCCCCAACACCGCATCCAATGCCGCCAAAATTCCATGTAATACATTTTCATGAGTTGTTTTCCTTTTCGCTTGGGCAAGAACTTCTGTGCTATCAACGAGAACCCCGTCCGTAAAAGTCCCGCCCACATCTATGCCAAGTAACATATTCTTTTCCTCCTAACGCAATTATACCACAGAATAACAATTCAGTAAAAAGACATTTAGACAGCACAAAAAAACGAAGAGAAAATCGTTTTAGACAAGAAAAGAGCCCGCTGGCATACCGTTGAGTACGTCAAGGGGCTCTTAGAGTATAAAACGATTTTAACGAATTTTAGTCAGCATCGTAAATATATGCGGCTTTATTTGCTTTGTGGGTTTGGATTACATAATATTCCACTTCGCCTTTGGAAATATCCTTGTAACTGACATCATCACTGACATCATCACCAATCACACGATATTCCACACCGCCCACATTCATGCTTACCAATTGCAGGAAATTGGGTTGGCGGAATTCCAAATGTACCTTGCCCTTAGCATCTGCCTTAGCGGTCAAAACCTTGTTGTCATGATTAACATAGGTCAAAGTTACATTGGAAACGGGTTCTGCACTTTCATCAATTAACATAAAATTGTATTGGGCCACACCATTACGCATTTCCTTGTGTGCCTGTGCCTTATACATTTCATGGAAAGGATTGTAGCTATCAGCAAACGCTGCAGCAGAAACCGCCAGAGCGGCCAAAGTTGCCATAATAATTTTTTTCATTTTTCTTTCCTCCTTAAAACTAGGTACAATATTACTTTATATTTTAGTGGCAATCACATTCTTTGTCAAGCAACAAAAAACATTACATCCGGCAAACGAAAAATGACATCACGTTTTTTTCAGAATATAAAACTGCGGGCAATCTGCAAAATCATCGTAAGGAAAAACTATGCTATAAATACTATACTATAGATATTGTAATTATTTTAAGTAAGTGTTATAA
This sequence comes from Phascolarctobacterium sp., assembly GCA_030531205.1. GTDB lineage: Bacteria > Bacillota > Negativicutes > Acidaminococcales > Acidaminococcaceae > Phascolarctobacterium_B. The sequence continues at coordinate 19,532 of JAUNOC010000003.1, read as the reverse complement.
TATATGCACTTACAGAAATTTTGCATTCTTGCATAATTTCCTTTATAAATTTTATAAGAAAGGGTGGTGAAAAGATTTGTCAATGCTTGATGACATTAAGGCAGCGGAAACTGCAGCAGTCACAACCAAAAAGAACGCCCAATTACAGGCCCGTTCTTTGTTGCGTGAAGCCGAGGATACTGCCAATGCCAAGGGAGCAGAGTTAATCTACGCCGCAAGAGAAGAAGCCAAAGCGACTGTTGCCCAGTCACAGTCCGATGCCCAACGCAAGGCCGCCATTATGGTGTCCCAGCGTTCCCAGGAGGACAATAGTGCTGCAGCAAAAGCCAGGGCACACCTTCCCGAAGCGGTAAAATTTATTGTAGAAAGGGCTATGGTCTGAGGTATGCTTATTCCTATGAAAAAGGCAACTTTGTTTGCCTTAAAAGAAGACCGTGACGCGCTACTCTTGGAATTGCAAAAGAACGGCGACCTGATGCTTATTTCCGACGGGGAAAAGAATCCACTGGAAGGGGCGGCAGAAATTTCCGATCAGTTGCAGCAAACAAAAGAGGTGTTGAAGTTTGTTGACTTGCACGCTCCGAAAAAATCCCTGTTTTCTGCAAAACCCACCGTTGCTTATGACCGTTTCCTGAAAGAAATTCAGGAAGGCGAAAAACTCACAAAGCAACTCAGTGAACTGTCCGAGCGTATTTCCACCAAACGCAACGAAGCGGCAACCATGCTGGCCCAGGTTGCGGCGTTGGATGCCTGGACGGACATGGACATTCCTTTGGAGGATCTTCAACCTACGGAGAATACCACTTATTTTGCAGGTTACATGGAAGATGCCCAGGTTCCTGTGTTCAAGGAGGATATTGCTTCCCTGAATGCGGAAGTTATTTCTTTTAAAGAAGCGCCTGAGGGCAGGGCACTGCTGATTTTTGCCCACAAGGATTCAGTGGCACAGGTCAAACACTTTCTGAAAGCGCATGATTTCCTGGATATGGTATTTCCAAAGCGTACCGGATTGGTTAAGGAAATCGCGGTTGATTTGACAAAGGCGGCCCAGCAGAAAAATACTGTGGCCGACGATTTGGAGGTGGAGGCAAAAACCCTTTCCGGCCGTCAGGGCGAGTTGGAACTTTATTATGACCAACTTGCCACCAAAGAAGAGCGTATGGCTCAAGGCGGTGCGGAAACGGATAAGACCTTCTACCTGGAGGGCTGGTGCAGGGCCGACCGGACCGGGGCAATTGAGAAAGCAGTTGCATCCGTTACGGATGCCTATGAACTCACTTTTCTTGATCCGGCAGAGGGCGAGATTCCTCCTTCCGTTATGGAAAACAATGCTTTGGTTAGGCCCTATGAATCAGTTGTGGAACTCTATAGCCGTCCCTTGCCGGGAACTATGGATCCCAACCTGTTCATGGCTCCATTCCACTTCATTTTCTTCGGTATGATGCTTTCCGATGCGGGCTATGGTCTAGTATTGACCGTGGCACTCTACATCCTTATGAAAGTTCTGAAACCGAAGGATTTTGTGGGCAAACTGACTATGGTGGTTCTTTTGGGCAGCATCAGCACAATTATCTGGGGGGCCGCTTTCGGCGGCTGGTTCGGTTTGGAATGGAAACCCCTACTGTTTGTGCCAATGAAGGAACCCCTGAAGATGCTGGCCCTGTGCTTCGGCCTTGGCGGTCTCCATCTTATTGTTGGTATTTGCCTGAAACTCTACAGCGATTTGAAGAGCGGTAATGTTATTGGTGCCATTGCTGATGAGGCCTCCTGGCTGATTATCTTTGCAGGGCTTGCCATGATGGCGGTTCTGCCCGGTGAAATCGGCAAGTGGACTGCGCTTTTTGGAGCGGCCATTATTGTGCTTTTCGGCGGTCGGGAAAAGAAAGGTATTTTCAGCCGCCTGATGAGCGGTGTGCTGAGTTTGTACAACATCAGCGGTTATCTGAGCGATCTGCTCAGTTACAGCCGTCTCTTCGCCCTTGGTCTGGCAACCGGCGTTATCGCCATGGTTATCAATACCATTGCGGGTATGCTGGCAGGTGCAGGTCCTGTAGGTATTGCCGCTGCGGTGGTGGTGCTTGTTGGCGGCCACATTTTCAATATCATTATCAATATTCTTGGTGCCTTTGTGCATAGTAGCCGTCTGCAGTATATTGAGTTCTTTGGTAAGTTCTTCCAGACCGGAGGCCGTGCCTTCGTCCCCCTGGCTCTCAGAACCAAGTACACAGATGTGACTAATTAAAATAATTTTATTTTTCAAGGAGGAAAAATCATGTTAAGTTTAGGTACAGCTTTAGCTTTCTTTGGTGCAGCAATTGCTGCAGGTCTTGCAGGTATCGGCAGCGCTATGGGCGTTGGTATTGCCGGTCAGGCAGCAAGCGGTGTAGTCAGTGAAGATCCTGACAAGTTCGGTTCCGTACTGGTATTGCAGGCGCTTCCCGGCACACAAGGCATTTACGGTCTGTTGATTGCCTTCATCATTGTGTTGAACATTGGCGCCATTGACGGCAACATTAAGGATTTGACACTATTCCAGGGTTTGAGTTTGCTGGCAGCCGGCATCCCCATCGGCATCGGCGGCCTGATGAGCGGCATTTATCAAGGTAAAGTTGCAGCCAGCGGCATTTATCTGACCGCTAAGCGTCCTGAGGAAGTTGGTAAGGGCATTATTTTGACCGCTATGGTTGAAACCTACGCAGTGCTCAGTTTGTTGATTTCCTTTATCATGGTCAACGGTGTTAAGTTCTGATTGGGAGGATTAACCCAATGGCAGCAAACAAGATTTTAGAAAAGATTCAGCAGGATGCGGCAGCCGAGGCCTCCATCATTCTTGAGGAAGCCAAGAAAAAGGCCACTGCAAATGCTGATAAGATTATTTCCGCTGCTAAGGTCAAGGTTGAAGAAATTCGTGCCCAGGCGAAAGCAGATGCGGAGGAGGCGGCACGCCGTCAGGTTCTTATTGCAGAACTTCTCTCCCGCAAGAACTCCCTTAATTCCCAAAGGGAAGTTATTGAAGATGCTTTCAGACAGGCCGCAGCCGAATTGAACAATTTGCCCCAGGCAAAATGGGAAGCACTGATTACTGATATTGTTCTGAAGGCAGCTGAAAACGGTTCCGAAGAACTAGTGGTTCCTGAAGCGGATGTTAAAAAATACAAAAATGGTTTTCTTGACAAATTGAACGGTGCCCTCAAAGCATCGGGCAAGGCCGGCAATCTGTCTTTGTCCAAGGAAACCGGTGCCTTTGACGGTGGTCTTATCCTCAAAGGCAAAAACAGTGATTATGATGGCTCCTTCCCCACTTTGCTCAGCCAGGTAAGGACAAACGTGGAAAAAGAAGTGGCAGCCATGCTCTTTACGGAGGTGAAATAGATGCCCCAGGCAAGCTATGAATATGCTGTGGGCCGCATCAGTGAGCTTTCCACCAAAATGCTTGATTCCGCCCAGTTGCGCCGTATCCACGAAGCACCGGACGAAAAGAGCGCTTTGGCAATGTTGCTGGAAACCGGCTATGGTGGCGGCATATCCCAAGATCAGTTGAATGATACTGAAATTGACTATGTCATCCGCAGCCAGCTACAACTGAGCAGGAGAATGGTCTGGGAACTTACTCCCGCACCGGAACTTACTTCCCTGTTCTTTTTGCAGGTTGATGTCCACAACATTAAATCTTTGCTCAAGGCACGTCTGTTAGACCGTGAAGTTCCCGATATCCTCATTGAGGACGGGGCTCTTCCGATCCCCCTGCTGAAGGATTGCATCAATAGCAAAAACTATGAAGCACTTCCTGAAGCATTTAAGAGAACGCTGAACAAAATCGAAGCGGAATTACAACACGATATTGACCCTTTGAAGTTCAGCGCCCAGATAGACGGTGCCATGTTCACCCACATAAAGAATGTGCTTGATCAGCAGAAAGACCAAAGTTTCGTAAGAAAATTCTTCTCCTTGTCTGCGGACTTTCAAAATGCCCGCAGTGTTATCCGGGCCCGTCTGCTGGGCTGGGATGCAGACAGATTGAAAGACCTGTTGCTGGACGGTGGCGAAATTGACCACAGCGTGTTTGTTGAGTCCTTTGATTTGCCCAAAGAACAACTGGCTGTGAAGTTCAACCGCGGTTCCAACGGTAAGATTATTTCTGCCGCAGTTGAAGAATATGTAACCACAGGCAACACCCCTATTTTGAAGCGGAAGATGGAAACCGCTCTGATGAATGTTCTCAGAAATGTGAAATGGGAAATGTTCTCACTGGGTCCCATCATCGGTTACTTAATGGGACGTGAAGCCGAGGCCAAGGCCTTAAGAGTTATTTTCGGAGCAAAACGGGGCGGTTTTGAACTGGAACTCCCCGAGCTCTATGCATAGGAAGGACGGGGATAATTATGGCAGATAAAAAAATTGCAGTAATCGGCGACCCCGGCTCCGTAATGATCTTTAACGCCATCGGCCTGGACGTGTTTTATGAAACGGAAGCGGAGAAAATTGAAGCCCGTATTCATAAGCTGGCGGATGCCGGCTATGCAGTGATTTATATCACGGAAAACACGGCCCAGCTTGTGCCTCAGGTTATAGATTATTACACTACAGCAACATTCCCCGCTATCATTCCCATTCCCTCATCCACCGGTGCGTTGGGTATCGGGATGCGCCGTTTGAGGGAGAATGTGGAAAAAGCGGTGGGCGCAGATATTCTGTTCAAGGAAGGTTAGGTGACAGCCAATGAAAGGAAAAGGAACTATTGTTAAAGTAGCAGGTCCGTTGATCGTGGCCAGCGGTATGGGCGACGTCCAGATGTATGACGTTGTCCGGGTCAGCGAAAAACGATTGATCGGCGAAATCATTGAATTAAGGGATGACAAGGCCTCCATCCAGGTTTATGAAGAAACCGCCGGCCTTGGTCCCGGGGAACCGGTTGAAAGCACCGGTATGCCCATGAGCGTTGAACTGGCTCCCGGTTTGATTGAAGGTATCTATGACGGTATCCAACGCCCCCTTGATGTTATCCGTCAGGAGGCAGGAGACCGTATTACCAGGGGTATTGATGTTCCCAAATTAAACCGTGAGAAAAAATGGAAATTCCAACCTGTTGCCAAAGTTGGCGACAAGGTTGTAGGCGGTGATATTATCGGTACGGTTCAGGAAACTCCCGCCGTCCTCCACAAGATTATGGTGCCGCCCGGCAAGAGCGGTACCCTGGAATGGGTTTTCAATGGTGAAGCTACCATTTTGGAACCCGTGTACAAACTAAAGGGCGAAGACGGCAGTGTTACTGAATATCCCATGTTGCAGACATGGCCCGTACGCCGTTCCCGTCCCTATGTTGACAAACTGCCCCCCACCGAACCCATGATTACGGGGCAAAGGGTTGTTGATGCCCTCTTCCCCATTGCCAAGGGCGGTACTGCGGCAGTGCCCGGTCCCTTCGGCAGCGGCAAGACGGTTATTCAGCATCAGCTGGCAAAATGGGCGGATGCGGACATCATCGTATATGTTGGTTGTGGCGAGCGTGGCAACGAAATGACGGACGTTCTGATGGAATTCCCCGAATTGAACGACCCCCGTACTGGACTTCCACTGATGAAACGTACTGTATTGATTGCCAACACTTCCGATATGCCCGTTGCGGCACGTGAAGCATCCATTTACACCGGCATTACTATTGCGGAATACTTCCGTGATATGGGCTACAAAGTGGCAATTATGGCGGACTCCACCAGCCGTTGGGCAGAGGCAATGCGTGAAATGTCCGGCCGTCTGGAAGAAATGCCCGGTGACGAAGGTTACCCGGCATATTTGGCAAGCCGTCTGGCAGAATTCTATGAGCGTGCGGGTATCGTTACCTGTATCGGCTCTGACGGCCGTCAGGGTGCGGTCAGCGCCATCGGTGCGGTTTCCCCTCCGGGCGGTGATATTTCCGAACCGGTCAGCCAGGCAACCTTGCGTATTGTTAAGGTGTTCTGGTGCCTCTCTGCGGCACTGGCTTACCGCCGTCATTTCCCCGCTATTGACTGGTTGCAAAGTTATTCTTTATACAGTGACCGTCTGCGTAATTTCTACAACACTAGCGTAAGCCCCGACTGGGCAGACATGGTGGGCAAGATGATGCAGATTCTCCAGGAAGAAGCGGAACTGGAAGAAATCGTCCGTCTGGTAGGCGTGGACGCTTTGGCATTCAAAGACCGTCTGACTTTGGAGTGTGCCCGTTCCATCCGTGAGGACTTTTTACATCAGAACTCCTTCCACGATGTGGACACTTACACTTCCTTGCAGAAACAGCATGATATGATGAAGATCATCTTGACTTGGTATGAAAAAGCGGAAGCGGCTTTGGAACAGCATGTACATTTGGACAAACTTATTGATATGCCCGTCCGTGAACAAATCGGCCGTGTCAAATACATTGCCGAAAAGGACTGGAAAGAACAATTTGCCGCTGTGGCAAAAGAATTGGATGCTGCCTTTGCAGCACTTACTGAAGGAGGCGAGAACTGATGCTTAAGGACTATAAAACAATTCGCGAAGTTGTAGGCCCCCTGATGATGGTTGACAATGTAGAGGGTGTAAAATATGACGAGTTAGTAGAAATCCGTCAGGCCAACGGAGAAATCCGTTCCGGCAAAGTATTGGTGGTTGAAGGCGAACATGCCCTGGTACAACTTTTTGAAAGCAGCCAAGGTTTGAAAATTGATACTGCCAAAGCCCGTTTTTTGGGTCACGGCACCCGTCTGGGCGTAAGCCCCGCCATGCTGGGACGTGTATTTGACGGTATGGGCCGCCCCAAAGATGGTGGTGCGGAAATTATTCCTGAACAATACCGTGATATTAACGGCGAACCCATGAATCCTGCAGCCCGTGACTATCCTGCGGAATTTATCCAAACCGGCATCAGCGCCATTGACGGTCTGAACACTTTGGTACGTGGACAAAAACTGCCAGTGTTCTCCGGCTCCGGCCTGCCCCATGCCCAACTGGCGGCACAGATTGCCCGTCAGGCAAAGGTGCGTGGCACCGGTGAAAACTTTGCCGTAGTGTTTGCAGCCGTTGGTATTACCTTTGAAGAGGCCAACTACTTCATGGAGGACTTTAACAGGACCGGCGCTTTGGAACGTGCGGTTATGTTCATCAACCTGGCCAATGACCCGGCGGTTGAACGTATTGCCACACCCCGTATGGCCATTACCGCCGCTGAATACTTGGCATACGATTTAGGTATGCATGTACTGGTTATTATTACTGATATTACCAACTATGCCGATGCACTCCGTGAAGTGTCCGCAGCCCGTAAGGAAGTTCCCGGCCGTCGTGGCTACCCCGGCTACCTCTATACGGACTTGGCTACCCTTTACGAACGTGCCGGACGTATTAAAGGTAAAAAGGGCTCCATTACCCAAATTCCTATCCTGTCCATGCCGGAGGATGACAAAACTCATCCAATTCCTGACCTGACAGGTTACATCACCGAAGGCCAAATTATTTTGAGCCGTGAATTGAACCGTAAGGGGTTGACTCCTCCTGTGGATGTTCTGCCTTCCTTGAGCCGTTTGAAAGATAAGGGCGTTGGCAAGGGCAAGACCCGTGAGGACCATGCGGACACTATGAACCAACTCTTTGCCTGCTATGCCCGTGGCAAGGAAGCCAAAGAATTGGCAACCATCTTGGGCGAAGCCGCTTTGAGCAAGGTTGACAAACTTTACGCAAAATTTGCGGATGCCTTTGAAAAGCAATATGTTTCCCAGGGCTACGAAACTAACCGCAGCATTGAGGAAACCTTGGATTTGGGATGGAAACTTTTGGGCATTCTCCCCCGTGCGGAACTGAAACGTATCCGTGACGAATACCTTGACAAATATTATGTAGCGGCTACAGAGGAGGCATAATCAATGGCTGTACGAGTAAATCCGACCCGTATGGAGTTGACCCGCCTGAAGAAACGTCTTGTAACAGCAGTGCGGGGACATAAACTTCTGAAAGATAAACGGGACGAAATGGTGCGGCAGTTTATGATTCATATTCGCAAAAACCATACCCTGCGTCTTGAAGTGGAAAAAGCAGTGAGTACGGTTTCCTCCAAGTTCAGCATTGCCAAAGCCCAAATGGGTGCCTTGAGGGTTTCTGAAGCCCTCCTGTACCCGGCACGGGCAGCGGTGTATGAAATTGGTGAGCATAATGTAATGAGTGTGGATGTTCCTACCATCCGTTATACGGGGCAGGAAAACAAGGCCACCAACATTCCCTATGCCTTCACCTTTACCAGCAGTTCCCTGGATAATGCGGTTGTGGAACTTTCTGATTTGTTACCCAAACTGTTGGAATTGGCAGAGTGCGAAAAGACCTGTAATCTTCTTGCTGATGAAATTGAAAAGACCCGCCGCCGGGTTAATGCGCTGGAATATGTCATGATTCCCGAAATGCAGGAAAACATCAAGTTCATCACCATGAAACTGGAAGAAAACGACAGGGCCAGCACAGTGCGTCTGATGAAGGCCAAGGATATGATAGCCAAAGCCGCCAACAAAGCAAACTAAGCAATAAAAAACCTCGTAAAATCTTACGAGGTTTTTTATTGCATTTTTTTATTATAACTCAACTAATTTAATTTCGCTGAACTCACATTTCTTTAAGTCCAAAATTCTTTCTGCCAGACGGCGGACTCTGGATATATCTGCGGTACAACAAATCTTGGCCTTACCAGCCCCCTCTGTTTTAAGCAAATCTTTACCTAATGTTTCCATAACATCCAATGCGGTCTGCTCTGCCGGATCCACAATATGCACTCCCGGTCCCATTTCCTTTTCAATCTCCTCACGGATAAATGGATAATGGGTGCAAGAAAGAATGATAGTATCCACACCCTTTTCTCTGAATTCCTTACAATATTTGGTAATGGTCATCCTAAGTTTCAAAGAACCAAATTTTTCCCCTTCAATCAAAGGAACAAAATCAGGACACCCAACCACACTTACATCTGCAGAAGCATCCGCCGCCAAAATGGCACTGCGATGCAAATCTTTGCTAATGGTAAAAGGCGTTGCCATAATACCAATTTTCTTCGTGGGACTGGTATTCAAAAGAATTTGGGTTCCCAAACTCATGGTAATTACAGGCAATTCATAACCAAAACGAAGGTTTTCTCCACCCAACATAGAAATTGTATTGCAGGCCACCACAAAGGCCTTCACACCCTTTTGTCCCAGTGTATCAATCATTTGGGCGCTAAACTCCAAAATCTCATCTTCACTATGAGCATTACCATAAGGACAACGTGCTGTATCGCCAATATAAATAAAATCCTCGTGAGGCATTTTTTCCTGAAGCCACTTCAAGACACTGAGTCCGCCTACACCGGAGTCAATAACCCCTATGGGCAACTTTTTCTCCGGCAATTCAGGTTTTACTTCTTTTTTCATAGTCATCTCCCTAAAAAATGTCCATTTATTGAATGTATTATAGCATAATTTTTCTGATAGCGCAAAGAAAGATTATAATCCGCCGGTAACGGGAATAATACTGCCCGTCATAAAACCATTGCCCGGAGAAGCCACAGAACAGATTACATGGGCAATTTCTTCCGCTTTGGCAACCCTTTGCAACGGGTAAACACTTGCCACATCTGCGTAAGTGTAATGCCCTGCCTTACATTGTTTTTGCAATAATGGTGTATCCACATCGGCTGGGCAAACGCAATTCACACGTATATTCGGTGCTAAATCTAATGCCAATGAACGGGTCAATGCCACCACCGCCCCCTTAGTTGCGCTATACAAAGCACAGCCGTAATTTCCTCTTATCCCAGCATCACTCGCCACATTCACAATATTGCCCTTGTCCATATATTTGAGTGCGTACTGAATTGTCAGCACTGTACCTTTCACATTTGTATCCATGAGCAAATCATAGTCCTTGTCAGTGCTCCGTTCCAGCATCTGCTCTGCATAGACGCCTGCACTGTTAATGAGAATGTCAATACTGCCAGTAACTTTCACCACCTTTGCCATTGCATTCTTGACATCTATACGTTTGGTAACATCACATTTAATAAAAGTACAATTTTTTACTTTTTTCTCATGCCTGGCCAATATAAAAACCTTAGCCCCTTCACTTGCCAAAAACTCCGCACAAGCCCTGCCGATACCACTTGTCCCGCCGGTAATAACAATTGTTAAATTCTTAGTTCCGTAGTCCATGATTTATGTTCCTTTCAAATTGATAAATAATAATGAATAATTATGTTGAAAAGTTCCTATGATTATAATTGGAAATTTTTGCGTAGCAAAAATTGTCCTTAATTACTCATTACTAATTACTCATTACACAACCACTCTCACCGTTGTGCCTATATTTTCCGCACTGGTCAAAGTTAAAATAAATCCGTGCCTGTCCGCAATACTGCGTGCAATCGCCAATCCTAAACCACTGCCTTCCTTGTTCCGTTCATCATGAGAAGTGTAAAAAATATCAAAAGCATGTTCTGCCATTTCCTTATTCATACCACACCCATGATCCGTAATAGTGAGATTTCTGTCTTTCAAAACAATCTCTATATTGCTCTCTTCCTTACTGAACTTAATGGCATTGGTGATAAACACCATCAGCATTTGATGTAATCTGCGACTGTCAGCAGTAATCAACAATTCTTCTACATCAGAATCAAAGGTAATGACTATTCTTTTTTCCATAGCCAATTTTATACCTGCCGCCACCGCATCCCTCGCCACATCCACAAAATTAATCTTTTGCTTATCCAATGGAAAATCCGTGTTTTGCAACTTGGAAAGTTCCAGCAAATCCGTAATCATTTCCTTGGCAAAAACGCCCTCTTTATACATGCTGTCATAGCACTCGGCTACTTCCTTTTCTTCCGTAATTACGCCTAATTTCAAGGCCTCCAAGCTTGCCAGCACCACCGTCAAAGGAGTACGCAATTCATGAGTAATATTACTGATAAACTGACGGCGCATTTTTTCCAGACGGGCCCGCTGTTCCTTAGCCGCATCCAGACGCTCTGCCAATGTATCCAATGTATTTGCCAAAGAACCAATTTCATCATTTTGCTTAATTTCGCAACGGGCAGCATAATTTTCCTCACCCAATTCATTGGCAATAGTTTCCATTTTTGCCAAAGGTTTCGTAAAAATTCTCGCCATGTAAATACTGAAAACCAACCCCAAAATAAAGGCAATAGCCAATGATAAAAAGAGTATTTTCAAGCCATTAAATACAGCCTGCTGAATTCCCTGCACCGGGGCATGAAGCAACACTACCGCGCGGATGCGCCCCACTCTGTCTTTGACTGGAGCCCCCACAGTCAGCACCGTATCTTTATAACGGGGAGAATAATCCTGAGCAGTGAACTTTTGCCCACGGAAACACTCATCCACCTTCTCTTTAATATGCTTGGGCAGACGGCGATAATTATCCGTCAGTTTTGTGGTTTCATCCAAAACCCACACATGTTCCTGTGCCACATTATCCAAATATTGGGAAAGACGGGAACTGGCAATGGCCGGTCCATGATAGAATTCCAGCACATCAATATTATCGCTCACAACTTCCGCCATACGCTCCGCTGTAGCCCGCATTTCTTCCGTTCTTAAATTCACCGTTTGAGTTTTCAGCAACTGGTAGAAGGCAATGCCAATTACCACCGCAAATACGACCAAAAGGCCGCCAAAATACAAACTCAAACGCCTGGCAATTTTACTTAAATGCAATTTCAAAGTACCTCAAATTTATAACCTCTGCCCCAAACGGTCTTAATATCCCATTCGGGATGTTTATAATTATTTAGCTTTGCACGAAGCCGCTTAATATGGGTATCCACTACCCTATCCGTACCTTCGTAATCCGCACCCCACACCTTATCCAATAAATCATCTCGGGTGAACATCTTGATATGAGTATTCGCCAATGTGTAAAGCAATTCCACCTCTTTTTTTGTCAAAGACACACTTTCTGTACCAATCCGTACCTCATAACGGTCAATATCAATAAAAAGATTGCTGATGGTCAAAATCTGCCCTCCCGGCTGGGCAGGACTCTTGATCCGGCGTAACACAGCCCTGATACGGGCCATGACCTCTGTCGGTGAAAAGGGTTTCACCACATAATCATCCGCCCCCATATCCAACCCCATAATCCTGTCATAGTCCTCATCCCGTGCCGTAATCATAATGATGGGAACCATGGAATCCCGCCTGATAGTTTTACAAACCTCAAAACCATCCATCTTTGGCATCATCACATCCAAAAGCACCATCACAATATTCGGGGCATGCTTGACAAAAAGTTGCAAAGCCATTTCGCCATCGCTGGCTATAACCGGCTCCATCCCCTCCTTGGCAACAAACTTTGCCAGCACATCCGCAATCTGTTTGTTGTCATCTGCAATTAAAATCTTACTCATTTTTCACCTCGCACCTGAAACCTAAAATATATTTTACCACCTTGCACACCTATATTTCAATATGTTATAATATATTATCTTTACAGGAGGAAAAGTAAATGAAAAAAAATATAGCAACTTTCGCTATTACCTTGTTAAGCGGTGCTATTACAGCAACCGCCCTTGCTTATGACATCGGGCAGCGTTCCTTGAACTTTTATGAAACCACTTTGGACACCACCAAGCATAATCTCCACATGGTTGTTGTTCAAAAAATTGATATGAGTGAAATCTTAAGCGGCGATGCTTTCAAACAACTCAAACCAGCTGAACGTGTACGCTACAATCGTTTTGAATACAACGAGACAAGTGCCATCTGTGCAGAACGCCAGACCACCTATGACGGCTACGGCAGAATTGTCAAGGATGTCAATTCTTTTGCCAAAGGCAACCAATGGTACAGCATTGATTATGTGAACAAGACCTATGACCGTCTGCCAGAACTTCCCGGTATGGTACGCAGTATCAGAGAACTGTTCACGCCATATTTTGCAGACAGTATGCCGGAGGGCGGCTATGATGAATTTACCGGCTATGACTATGACCGCCGCTATAAAGCGGATAAGGAAATTTATTTCTACTTTGACAAAGACACAGATACATTCAAGGGCTACGAAATCAGTGGCAATCCACGCTACAATGTGGTGGAATTAAGCGACCAAGTCAATATGGACAGGGCATTTGCCCTGCCCCCTGAGGACTACCGCCGTCAGGCAAACGAAGCCATGCGTGCCTATGCTACCAAATTAGTCAACAAAACCGGCGATATTAAAAAGAAAAAATAAGGAATAAAAAAGCCACCTTAAAAGGTGGTTTTTTTTATTCCTTTTTACCAAATATCTTTACAACTATAATACCAAGTTCATATAAAATCAACATTGGCAATGCCATCAGACACTGAGAAAAGACATCGGGAGGTGTCAAGAAAGCAGCGACAACAAAAATTACTAAGACAATGTACTTTCTAAATGCTGATAAAGATTTTGCCGTTACTAACCCCATTCTTGCCAATACAAAACTGATAATAGGCATTTCAAAAACCAAACCAAACGGAATTACAAATCCAAAGAGAAAACTTACATAGTCACTAATGGACAACATCGGTGTAGCAATGTCCTGACCCACATATACAAAAAATGTAATAGCAGACAAAAAAACAACCATATATCCAAATGCTACACCCAATATAAAAAGAATAACAGAAGCAAATGTAAACCCCAACACATATTTTTTTTCATTATCATAGAGTGCCGGCTTAATAAAACTCCATATATTCCAAATAATAAACGGGCTTGCCACCACGACAGCAGCAATAAATGCCACCTTCAGTTGAGCAACTAACGCTTCAGCCAGTCCTACATAAATAAATTGGATACCTTTTGCCTTTACTGGTGCAGACAAAAGTTCCACTAAAGTTTCTGACCAATATGAAGCAATAGCAAAAAAAGCCACCAAGACAAGTACAAAACACCACAAAAATCTTTTGCGTAATTCTTGCAAATGTTCTCCGATGGGCTTTTCGTACATTTGAAGTTGCTCGACTTCCACCGATTCTTCTTGATTATTTGTCGGCAGGTTTGTCGGCTCCATCATTCTTTTTTTCTTCTTCCTTTTCTGGATTTTTCATTTCTTGCTTAAATTCCCGAATACTGGTTCCTAATGCCTTGCCTATACCAGTCAGTTTGCCTGCTCCAAAAACAATAAAAGCAATGGCGAGAATAAGCAATAATTCTGTTGCTCCTAAACGCATAATCTCACTCCTTTATTACCTTGTTCAATTCGTTGACTTTTTCTTGAACACGCTTAAATTCTTCATTAGCCGAAGCAATACCTTTGTTTGCCTCTTCCAGTTGCAGTTCGTCTTCAAAATCTTCCGTAACGGACTTCATCATTTCCCGCAACTTACGCACGCCCCGTGCCAAAGTTCTGGCTACTTTTGGCATATCTTTAGGGCCAACCACAAAGAACGCCACGCACAATATCATTAATATTTCACCAAAACCAATACTCATTTCTCACTCCAAAAAATTGGGCTGTACAGGACTCCTGTACAGCCCGTTTTAGGTATTATACCCAAAAAAATCTGTTAATTCAAGATTTATTTAATTTCTTCGCCTTCAGCGTCTAATTCTACATCACTGTTACCAATGCGTTTTTTGCCAGGCCAGAAATCCATAAACCAGTTATGAAACAACATTGTACAAATGAACAGAATGCCAGGTGCCATCGGGAATTGTTGCGGATGACTGTATCCTGCCTGGGTACCCAACAATCCAGGGCTAAATTTGTAATACAAATAATGGAATACGCAGGTAGCCACTAAAATAATAACCAAACGCAAAGCAATATTCAATGCGGGGCCATATTTTTTAGGTCCGTTATCAAAATAGAAATTCAAAATCATAGCCGGAATCAACACCATAATAGCCAATTCACCACTATGCAGATAACGCCAATCAGGAGCATAAATACGTTTTGCCCCATCAACTGCATAACCCCAGGACAAATCTTGAATGAAGTTGAACATATAGAACAACAACATAGCAAATAGCCAAACGCCTACAAAACCTACGCAACCACGCACGATTTTGTTTTTAATCAAACGGAAAGGATAACGTTCAAAAGTCAATTCCAACAACCAAATAGCCACTGTACCGCACATTACCCAACCTACATTGTAGTTGCCGTGTAAAGTGTGAGCAAAACTGTACCACCAAGGATAAGCAGCAGCATATTCTTGGAACGGCCAGAACAATACATGGTAATGCGGATGCATCAGACAGAAGAAGAAAATTACGGACATAAAGAATGTTACCATAAATACGGTAAATCCTCTTGCCGGTTGTTTCATATTCTGCCAGGGATGATTACCAAAGCATACAGGAACAATAGGGCTCAACCAAGATGCAATAGCCGCAAACATCAAAATAGCCAAGGATGAATATTCACGGGCATAGAATCTTGTCATGCCTAAACTTTCCAACTGGTCAACGCTCAAATAAGGAATGGACAATTTACCGAGGAAATTGTAGAAAAATCCCCAAATTACCGCACCTACAATAGCAAAGTTTACCAAAATCAAAATGCCACCTGTAACCAAAGGATGATTACTTTCACGCCATTTCAAAGAGAACGGCCAGAAATTAAAGATATATGCTTGCCAAATGGCAACAATCAAAATCCAGCGAACATACATGTAACCGTATTGGGGTGTGTACCATTTCATAACGCCCCAGGGACGGATATCCATAAAGAATTCCCAAAGAATGTAGAACATAATGAAAGAAACCATCACGCCAACAATACCACGCATTGGTTGTTTCATTTTGTCTTCAAAGAGGCGGCTTTCCAGCCACATATGCTCTTTTAATGTATTCATTGTAATACCTCCAAAAATTCAAAATCAACCAAAGACAATTTGGTCACCATTGCCTAAATACAACGGTTTTTTACTCTTAAAGCGTGCTGTTCCCTGCACAACGGGCAGACCTGCTTTAACCATTTTTTCTGCAGTCAAATAACCGGTGCAATGGTTGCAACCCATAACTTCAATACCATATTTAGGTATAGCCAAAATCAAGTCATCATATTGCGGATCCCAATCTTCAAACGGTGAAATATGCAAACCGCCTTGAATTGCATAAATCTTTTCGCCACCCTTAACACGATGACGAACTTCTTGCAACAAAGAAATGATACCCATGTGGCAGCAACCGGTAACAATTGCCAATCCTTTGTCATGGATATTAAATACTAATGCTTGTTCACCCTTAACACGGGTAATAATTGAAGAGTCAAAAGTAATGGATGCTACACCCGGGAAAATCTTATGTACTGTGCCGGATTCAAATTCTTGAACTTTACCCTTATGCGGATAATCATTCTTTACACCGGCAACTTCCCAATGACCTTTTTCGCAAAGCAGGTCATAACCTTCTTTGTAAAAACCATGCGGAACAATTACAGGCATATCGTTACAATGTTTGGTAACGGATTCAACACCCCAGTAATGGTCAAAATGCTCATGGGTAATAAAGAACAAATCAATTTGGTCTTTTTCCAACATCTTGTCCACACCTTCACGGCGGAAACATTCATCCATCCAAGCATTGTTCCAACCGCAGTCAAACAAAATTTTCTTTTTGGTGCCGTCCATAAATTCTACATCAATTAATGTACAATAACCACCACGGTTATCACCATTAAAGCCATCAGCCACACCTTTGCGTGTCCAAGGAATAATGTACTGGTTAACCAGCAAACCGCCGGCTTTCATCATATCCCCTACCAGTACCTTGTTGTTAAACCAACTGGTTTCAGAAACAACTGTACATTTAATGCTTTTTACTTCCCCGATTTCCACATCGCCGACCGGTTCATCGGGAACAAACATGTCCTTCATAACAGTGGAGGACAAACCTGCCATAGCAAAATAGCCGGTGGTACCGCCAACTGCCAGGCCTTTTAAGAAATCTCTACGAGATACTGCCATTTTTCTTACCTCCTTACGCAGCTGTCAACGAGAACATTGTCGCTTTGACAAAATAAATCGTCAACAAAAATAAAATCGCACCACCCACAACGCCGGCGGCAAAGCCACACCAACAAAATCCTTGGTTTTCATTGGTCATTTCTGTGTTCTCCATACGCATTCTCCCTTCTCTTTAGCCCAACACAGCTAAAAGTTTGTTGTTAAAAAATTCCATGAAACGGTTACACAAAAAGTTACCCGGGACATTTCTGTCCACTTCACCCGGGGCGACCAGTTCGACTTCCTGCCCGTCCCTGTTTAACTTGATACCTTGCTCTGACCGTTCTATTAATCGCTCTTGGGTAATAACATCTGCTTCACATTTGTCATTTTCCAAGATACGGACATGGACTTTACCAATAAGAAACATTTTCTTGTTCATCTCAAACTTCTTTGCCAAAAAAGGAATTCCCACCTTACGGTGCGGATGCTCATGACAATGGCACTCCCCTTCATGATGATGTGAATGTTTCTCCTGCCCCTCTTTTTCCGGCACGCTACAGCAGGGGCAAATTTCGTGTTCTTCGTTTTCCACATTAATTGCTGTATCGTTGAAAAAGTTTTCATTAAACCGCAAAAGTTGCTCCCCTACGGAATAATCTATCAAAACCTCTTCCTCTGTATCAGGATAATAACGCAGGTAAAACTCCGCCTGCCTGCCCTCATTCTGCAAATTGTCCAATTCAATTTCATAAACCCCTGCCACACCATGAAGCCAATAGTACCAGCCCATAGCGGCAGTGTGAGAGCGACTTACATATTCCATTCCATTACCTTTTCCTTTTTGCATAAAAAGAAGTAATGAATTTGTTAACGCTTCATCAACCGTCATGATAAACTTTGCCTCTGTTTTCATAAACCAATTTAGCCAACTCCAATTTGCTCAACCCTTGAGGGTCAATGCCTAACTGGGTTGCCGCCTGATAAAGCATTTCCATAGATACCTCCGATAAAAATGGATAGGCACTCTCAAATGAATCAAAATATCCTTTATTCTCTTTTTCGTTTAAGCCAGATTCCTTGGCGACCATTTCCCCCACACGATAAACATAAGCAGGAAATGCCTTTGTAAAAAAATCTCTTCGTTTCATCTTTATGGTTTCACTGTAATTGGAATATAAACCAAACACCGCACCAAACGCCCTTGAGCATCCTTCGCGGGTGCAAAACGCCATTTTATGCAACTATCCAAAGCGGCAGAATCTAAAAAACGATTACCACTTGATTGTGCCGTAGAAGTATATTCAGGAACTCCGTCATAACCAACTAAAAAGCACACAACAATAGTGCCAACCTCTCCCTGTGCTTCCTCCGGATAAGGAACAGGTGTACGATAAAGAAGTTTAGGTTTTGTAGCAGGATTTTTAACTACCGGAATAGTTTTGCGTTGGGCTTTCAACCGCTCGTCTTCCACTTGCCGGGCAATCAACCGGCTTTTTCCCAACAATTTATCTAACACACCATCATTTATAGGTACAATCTCAATTTGGGTAACATGGCGACGGGCGATTTTTTGCACATTCTTAATTGTATTCTCATCCAGTTCCGGCACAAAATCTGCCACCACATCACTGGCCTCATAAATCTCATCCGAAGTTTCTTCCAAAATCACTTTATCCGAGAAAAGCCAGGCACCGCCTAAAAGAACAAAATGTAGAATTATGGAAACAGCAAAACCAAACAATAATCCCTTATTGTTTTTTTTCATTTTATTCCCCTGCTTCTGTGGCAATACCAAAACGGGCCACACCTACACTCTTCAACGCATCAACCAAATTGGCAAAAGCATGATAAGAACTATTGGCATCCGTCCTCACAACTATGAAGGCATTGGCGTTCTTCTGTACCTCTTTTTGGGCGTATTGTTGCAAAACTCCCAAATCTACCTTAGTATCACCTACAAAATAATGATTGTCATTATCAATGGTTACTGCAAATGCCACATCATCCGTTACTGTTCCACCACGCATATCACTTAATTTTACAGGCACAGTTTTCACATTGGTCATATACATGGTACTCATCATGAAAAAGACCAACAAAAAAAACATAATATCTATCATAGGGATAACAATGATTGCAGGCAGTCCCCTTTTTCTTTCACGCAGTTTCATACCTCTTGCCCGTCCTGCTTACGAATTTCCAAAATAGCACAACATTCTTTAATATCTGTAACCAAGCGGTCGGAATAAAAACGCAAAATACAATGCAGTCCCAAAGCCAAAAGTGCCACCATCAAACCGAACGCAGTGGCAATCAACGCCTCGCCAATACCGCCTGTAATGGCAAAAGGTTGACCGGCACGCAAATCAAAAACTTTAAAAGCACTAATCATACCAAAAATTGTTCCTAAAAGTCCTAAAAGCGGAGAAGCGGTAACAATCATATCCAAAAAGATAACATGCTCATCATAAGAATCCAAAGCCAAATTAGCATTACTTTCCACAATGCTCAAATCCTTACTCTCTTGGCTTAAATACGCTTCTGCCAAGCGGGGGCAGTCACTGAACTGGTAAAATAAAAGTAGACACTCAAAAAAGTGCCTACTTTTATTTTGCT
>JAUNOC010000007.1 GCA_030531205.1 Phascolarctobacterium sp. | reverse complement strand
CCGAAATGGGCTTTTAATGCTTTTATTTGTGTCTACTTTTGCTTGACAAGTTCAGTTTTTCCCCTGATTTATTTTTCATATGATATTAAACCATCGCCAAATGCTTTTGCCGATTTTTCTTTCGGCATACGCTCAATCTTATATAAGACCTCACCAACTCTTATATAAGATTTCACCTTCGTCCTTCGCCACAAAATAATTTTTTTAACGTCCAATCTCATATTGAGATTGACACTCATGCTTGTTTATTTTAACCAATCAGAAAAGCACAATTAAAAGCGTGGAAAGTGAATTTCAAAATCGCGAGATTTTATATCAAAGTCGCGAGATTTTGAAAATAAGATTTTGCTGTTTGGAATGCTTTTTAATGTTGAGTGAAAAGCAAAAATTAAAATAAAAAAGTCCGCTGAATGCGAACTCTCTTTCCCTCTTTCTTAAAGAGGGTGGCTGCCCACAGGAACACAGGGGCAGACGGGTGTTTTTGCATTATGCGAAGCATTCATAAATTGCTAATCACTTCTCTGTCATTGGTTTGCCTTGTTCATTTCTAACTTCTATATTCACAACTTCTGTGTAAACACTTCGTGTAGACAAAAACACCCACCGTTTTTCTATGTTCCTAAAAACGGTTCCCCCTCTTCAAGAAGAGGGAAAACTCTCGCACTCTGCCAACTGCCCTCTAACCTGACACCTCAAACCTAATTATAATCACCGGAACATCCTACCATAATTACGCATTACGAATTTCGCATTACGCATTATTCTTAGCCCTTCACCCTTTCACCTTTTCATCTTTCACCCCTCTAACCTGAAACCTGACACCTCAAACCTGATACCTGATAACAAAAAAATCCGCCTTACGGCGGATTTTTTTGTTTGTTATTTCTTCTTCAATTCAAAGGAATAGCACTTGTCATAATCTTCTTGAATAAACAAATTCCATTTCTTGTTCTTCAGGTCATACACGGAAGTGCTGGTGGTTATCCAAACATCAGGATTATTCCGTTCAAACTTCAGGTTTTTCAAATAATCCGTTGCCATTTTGCGATACTTCGGATTTTCCTTAAGCATTTCCAAGGTAATTTCTTTACCAGTTTCATCCTTATGCCCCGCAAAGAAATCTGAATATCTTGCAGGTTTATACTCTGGGTTATAAGCAAAACTGAAGGTTGCTTTCCGCATCAGTTCTTTCATTCCCTCCATGCTTGTGCCGCCAAGAGCATGGTTTTCTTTGAGTATTGCATAGCGTTCCACACCAGTAGAATGATGAGTGTATTTCGGGTAAAGTGTATTATAGAAATTGGTCATAACATTATCTTCCACATATTGCACTTTTCCGTCCCAAACCTCCACAACATAGTTGTTCTTGGTGTCGCAAATCATCATGTGCAAACTAAAACCGCTGTCTTTGAACAAAGGATTTTTTATAAAATTGTCAATCATATTGGCATTTTGCAAAAGCATAACAGCATGCTTGGCAGATTTTGCCTTGTCCAAAACATAGCGGACCACAGTGGCAATATCCACTTCCTCTTTGCCGGGGTTGGTTCCCTCCTCCGGCATATAAAACTTCAAATCTGCTACCGGGCAAACATTGATGCTGATACCCACACCTTTTTCATTAACACCGTCCAACATTGTCCAGGGCAACATTTGCCATTCCTCGTCGGTCATATCCTCTTTGAGCTTCATATCAAAGCAATATGCCAAGCCCATGCTGGCATAACGGTCTTTTGCTTTGGGTACATGAATTACATACTGGGGAATGTCATTATAACAAAAATCAAAATTCCTGCCAAAATAATTGCCGTTGTGTGCGCCGGAGCAAGCAAACTTTGGCATTTTTATAATCTTTTTAATCGCCGCCTGATACTCAGCATAATCATAATCCGTATAGGTCATTTCATACAGATATTTGTCCAACTGCTTCGGTTCAGTGTACTTCGCCGCCAAAGCATCACCGGCCGAAATCCCCAACATCACCGCCACTGCTGCGGCTAAAATAGATTTTTTCATTTTCCACCTCCAAATGTTACATTCCTGCCAACTCTTTTTCTGCCACCCCATCAAACCCTTGGTCAAAGCTGATAAGGAAATCATGCATGGCGCTGGCAACGCCTTTTTTTATTGCCCTTATCTTTGACGGAGAACCTATCCGCCAAAAATTAACAGAACTGGATGCCCCTTTCGCCTGAGTATTGTTGTTATAAATATACTTTGCTTTATTCACATCCACAAATTTGTGCTTCATCATCACATTGGCACGGATGGTGCCAGAACCGACAATCACCATAAAACCGCTTTCTTTGTCGCTGGCAGTCATCATACTGATGAACATTACCCTGTCCGCACCCAAAAGCCGTCCCACATTGACTAATTCTTCCAGTGTTGGTGCTTCCGCATTTTCAAAAGGTTGGGCTGCTAAAACCTGATTGATGGCTTCCGCTGCCACAAACTTTACTTTTGTTTTCTTCGGCGGATATTTTTTTGCCAATTCATCTTCAATAGCATTGGACACTGCTTCCAACATTCGTTGTTCCAAACCGCTCATATCCACCACCGGCAAAATTGCCAAAGTATAATTGGCAGCACAGGGTTTAATTTTTTCCCCTGCCCAAGCGATGCTAAATGATAAGCAACTAATAAAAATAAATAGAAAAATTTTTTTTAACATTTTATTCATCCACAATTCTTGCTACATTAAAAGTCAGGCGTACCGGTCCGGCGGTATAAATATCGCCACCCGCCTTTGCCTCTATCACAAAATGCCGCCCTGCCTTACGCAGTTGGTTGGTAACTTTCAAAACTCCTTCAGCACCTATACCGCCCACATTACCCGTCAATGGGTCGGGAACAACGCCATGTTCCACACTGATGCGATTGACATTACGCAGAAAGTCCATAATAACCCCTTCGCCATTTTTCACATCTTTAGGAAGATTATATTCTTCCCTGCAAATCAATGCCCCGTGTGCATAAATCAGTTTGTTGTCAAATGACTCAATATAACAATGGCTAACTTCCCCCACCATTACATTGGTCAATGTGCGAATTCTATAATATTTGTCACTTTGAGCGACATCCAATTCTGCTAAAGCCCGGTCCAATGTTTCTTGCTTGAAAGCAATTGCCTGCGGCACCTGTTCCGGTTCCATTTCCCGGGTAATAATTCCCAATCGTTCCAAAAGGGTACTATTGGCAGTACGCAAAAGCCAATCCAACTGTATTGCGTTTTCCTCATGGCTGAGTTTGCCACGCATAACATTGGCATAAACAACTTCCCCACCTCTAAGGAAAAGTTCCCCTTCCCGCATTGAGGTAATGCTGTCTTTCAAAATCTCTGTGTTTTTTTCTAATTTATTCAGTTGTCCTGCCAGTTTGTTCTTTGCCTCATTAAGTTCTGCCACTTCTTTTTGTGCCGCCTGCACATTTTCGTTAGCGGTCTTTATCTGCTCGTTGGCCTCCTTCACCCTGTCCTTCGCCTGTTGCAAGGCGTTAGATGCCAAGTCCCTTTCCTTTTCCAAAAGATCTATTTCTTTAGATAATCTTTCCATACCGAAAAGTGCTATTCTGGCACTTTGGGAAGTCATTGCCACCACCGTAATGGAAAGTACGGAAATCAAGACACCGCTCATAATCGTCATAATTCTGGCATTTTGACGGGGACGCAAACCGAAAATACGGATATGGGCTTTGCCAATCCGCTTGCCCAAAATATCCGCAATATAGGCGATAAGCCCGCCCATAAGCGCCAAAATCACTATTAACCTAATTCCTACGGTGCTGATGTTTTCCATTTTAACAGTTCTTTTGTTTCATTAAATAGATACCCACACATAAGCAAGTCAGGTTAGGCAACATACAAGCAAAGAATGGGTTCATTACCCCGCCCTTTGCCAAACCTGTTGTAAAAGTCATAATTGCGTAATAAATAAAAATAACAATGACGGAAATGCCCAAGCCGATACTGCTGGAAGTACGCTGCTTTTGTGTACCAAGTGCCGCTCCAATCATAGCGAAGAAGAAGCTTGCCAAAGGAATGTTTATTCTCATCCAAATTTCGCACCATTGTTTGTGCGTTCCTTTATCCTGCTTTTCCAGAATACCAATGTATTCACGCAATTCCCGAATGGTCATTTCTTCCAAGTCCTTATTTTCCCAGCTCAACTGTTTGGGACTGATATCAATAGGAATAACCTGCTCATGGAAATGTACATGGCTGGTAACTCCGTCTTTATCGTTAATGCTGAATATATCCCCTTCGCCAACCCGCCATGCCCCTTCATCATAGGTTGCTTCATTACTGGTCTGCACCCGAACAATTTTGCCATTTTCATATTCTGAAATGGTTACATCATAGAGTTTGCCTTTTTTATTATCAAACTCCCGCGCATAGGTAATCCGCTTAGTTTTGCCGCTCAAAGCCGGAATCACTACATTATTGCTGCCACGGGGTTTTGTGTTATGCTTAATTTCATAATCAATAATATAACTGCATTGCATCTTTGCCGCCGGCACAACTTTTTCCGCCCAAATAACACTGAACATACTTACCAAAAAACCCACCACCAAAACTGGTGCTACGATACGGTGATAGGAAATACCACTGGCTTTCATGGCAACAATTTCTGAAGAGCCGCTTAATTTTCCAAAAGCCATCAGTGCCGCCAAAAGCATACTCATGGGGAAAGTATAGTTAATTACTTCCGGCAAACTATAAAAAAACATCCGTGCCACACTGTCTATGCTGGCGCCGTACTGAGTAACAAATTTAGTAATACGGAAAAGCATGGTGCTGGCAACAAAAATACAACTGAATGCCGCCACGCCAAAAAGGAAAGGTAAAAGTAATTCTTTTAATACATATCTGTCAAGGAGTCGAAGTTTCATGCTGTCCTCCTACATGGAAAATTTATCGCCCAAATAATATTTGCGCGCTTGTGGGTCATTGGCAATTTGTTCGCTATTGCCTTCTGTTAAAATTGTTCCTTCAGAAAGGATGTATGCTCTGTCCACAATGCTCAATGTTTCCCGCACATTATGGTCTGTAATCAATATGCCAATACCTCTTTTTGCCAAATGGGCAATCATGCCCTGAATATCCGCCACTGCGATGGGGTCAATACCGGCAAAGGGTTCGTCAAGCAAAATAAAGGAAGGGTCGCTGGCAAGGGCACGGGCAATCTCCACCCGCCGCCTTTCGCCACCGCTCAAAGCACTGCCCATGGATTTCCGCACATGTTGCAAACGAAATTCGTACAAGAGGGCATCCGCTTTTTCTTTTCTCTGCCGTGAAGAAGATGTGTTGGTTTCCAACACCGCAAACAAATTGTTTTCCACAGACATCTTACTGAAAATGCTGGCTTCCTGAGGCAGATAGCCAATCCCAGCCCGTGCCCGTTCAAACATAGGCATGGGAGTAATATCTTTCCCGTCCAAAGTTACAGAACCGGAATTGGGATGTTCAATACCAACTATCATATAGAATGTAGTAGTTTTACCGGCACCATTAGGCCCCAAAAGACCTACGATTTCGCCTTGCTGTACTTTAATGTTTACATTATTAACAACAGTCCGCTCACCATATATTTTGATTAAATCATGAGTTTCAATAATCATGCTTCCTCCGGGGCATCAGGATAAGCCCGCACTCTGCGGAAAGGTTTATCCGTTGCTTTATTTTCTTCTACTGCAGGTGCCGGTTTCGCTTTGGGTTCTTTCGGTATGAAGTCAATGGACACCCTGCCATCAGCACTTGCCACTCTGGCATTATTTAATTTTAGCCTGTTTCCACGAACCGTATTTCCGTCCTGAGTTGCTGTAGCATTACCAATCAGTTCCAAATAATTTTTTTCTGTGTTTCCGTCCGTACGATAAATTGCCTTATCCGCAGATGCCGTAAGATTCTTTACATCGGACTTAATATACACGTTACCTGTAGCGGTAGCCACTTTTTTCAAATTGTCAAATTCAATATTATCCGCCTGTACTGTACTGCCATCCGTATCAGTCAGTGTTGACCTGCCATTACTGGCAGTCATAATTTGTGAAGATTTGTAGTAATCAATCAAAGGGGACTCCAATTTTCTGCCATCCTTCGTCAGCACTGCCTTGCCACTGGCACTGGTGTGGTCATCACTATGTACAGTCATAGTATCAGCGGTTATATGATAACCATCCTTATCCGCCACCACATGTCCTTGCAGATAACCTGTCCGGGTCTTATTATTAAATTGGGCATAATCACTTGTAGCCCTTGCCCCGTCCTGTTCAAGAATTACATTCCCCTTCGCAACTCCAAGATTGCTTTCCATATCAAAATCAAGTTCATCACCGCTTAAATTAAATGCGGCAAATGCCGGACTGCTTAAGCAAATAGCCAAACAAGCAATTGCAAAAGTTTTTTTCATACTCTTTCTCCTCTACACATCAAATTTTCAAACTACCAAATCATAAAAAAACAATTAAGGACAATTTTGCTTCGCAAAATTTCCAATTATAAATTATAATCACTGGAACACCTTTCCATAATTACCCATTGCTCATTACTAATTTCCCCAAATCTTACTTCCTCTCCATCCTACAATTTCCAACCAAATGTATCTTTTTAAACTCACTGGTACTCTCTGCCTTATCACCTCTCACATACCAGTCACCCTTCCAAAACTGCACATTTCCTTCTGCTTTGACAACTTCTGTTTTTTGTTCCCAAAAAATTTCTTCCGCTGTCATTTTACTGCCATCGCCAGAATGAACAGCCATCACATTCTTTTTGAGCAGGAAATTTTGGCTGTCAGTTTCCATTTCCCCTTCATCCGCACTCACATCAACAAAAGTACCGTCAGAACGATAGACCTTTCCCTTAATTCCTTTGAGGAATGTCTTGCTCGTTACCTGATCATTAACAATTTCATCAATCTTAAAATGCCACAAAGGTTTACCGTCCTTTTCCCTGGAAATTTCCGAATCACGCAAAGTAGCACTAAATTTTGCTTTTACACCATTATCTAAAGCAACCTCCATGGGACTCTTGCCGCTAAACATCAGCCAAGAGATAATCGCCGCCGCGAACAATATGGCTGCTAAAATGTAACGTACAAATTTAG
Organism: Phascolarctobacterium sp.; assembly: GCA_030531205.1. Lineage (GTDB taxonomy): Bacteria > Bacillota > Negativicutes > Acidaminococcales > Acidaminococcaceae > Phascolarctobacterium_B. The sequence goes on along the minus strand of JAUNOC010000007.1, from coordinate 83,277 downwards.
GAATATGAATCATTCCCAAGAAATCTTTTATATCCTCAAAAGCGCTTGTTTTCGCAACTTTAATTTCTTCCTTAGACCCCTCTGCCTCATCCCCATATGGAGTATTCCAACGATGCTGGAACCAAATCCAGTTAGAAGGATATTTTTTGATAATTGCCTCCACCCTTTGAGTATAGACCAAAGTTACATTGTAATCGTCCTGCTCTTTATTGCCCGTATTAACATACTCAATGGGTTCATCCACAATCACCCTGTGACCCACACCATCATTATTGCGTACAATGAAAATAGGAATAATTGGTGCGTTAAATTTTCTGGCAAAATATACCGGTCCCACCGGTGTTGATGCCATCTTGCCTAAAAAAGGAACAAAGATGCCATCATAACCGCCATCTTGGTCTGCCACTAACCCCAACATACGACCTTTTTTTAATGCTCTGGCACATCCTAAAATTTCGCTGGTGCCACGGCTGAATATTTCCTGTCCCACCCCTCGCCGTAATTCATTCATAAAATCAGAATAGACACGATTAGGTTGAGGTTTTTCCACGGAACTCAAAGGAAAGCCATTAAGTGCCAAACTCGCTCCCAACCACTCCCAGTTATCCATGTGACAGGCAACTAAAACCACGCCATGCTTTTTTCCCAGTGCTTCCCACAAAATCTGTTGCTGGTCAAAATGTACATAACGGCAAATGTTCTCTTTGTTCAAGGCAGGCATGTAAAGAATTTCCAAAAAAGTCATACCAAGATTGCGACACAATTCGTGAATAGTTTTTTTCGCTTCTTCTTCGGTGTACCCCATCCGTTCACGAATGGTCAACTCTGCCCTTACACGCTGCTTTTTGGCAATAAAATAATACAGCACGCCTGCCCCTTTGCCCAAAGCAATGACAAAAGAGTATGGCAAACAACTAATTATTTTGCTTAATGTCTTAAGTGTGAAATATAACATTTAATTCCTCTACTGCCTGTCTCCCGTTCCCTGAATCCTAAACCCTGCCACAATCTTTTCCCATTTATTTTGTGCCTGCAAAATTTTTTCTATTACCTCACGCACAGCACCTTTACCACCTTCTGCGGCAGTAACATAATCTGCTATTGCTTTAATTTCTGCAACTGCATTAACAGGTGCCAATTTGCAACCCACACTGCTCATAGGTGCCAAATCATTCAAATCATCACCCATGTATGCAACTTCATCCTTAGTCAAATGCAGTTCTTGCATAAGTTCAAGAAGTTTCTCCGTTTTGTTTTTGATTTTCAAATAATAACGTTTTATGCCAAGTTCCCCACAACGGTAAGGAACAATTTTACTGTCCCTGCCAGTGATAATGGCAACTTCAAGACCATTACGGAGGGCAATGCTGATCCCCAACCCGTCCAAACCGTAAAATGCCTTCATTACTTCGCCTTCTCCGCCAATATATAATTTGCAATCAGTTAAAACTCCGTCCACATCAAGGACAAGAAGTTTTATTTTTTTCAAATTCATACAACACCTTTTCTGACCAAATCCGTCATATGCAACAAGCCCACAACTTTTTTATGCTCATCCACCACTGGCAAAACCGTAATAGGTTTCGGTACGTTAGATTCCATAATGTGTAAGGCCTCTGCCGCCAATTTATCTTTGGTAATATATTTAGGGGATTTAGTCATCAGTTCAGATACTGACCTTTGCAGAAAATCTACACCTTTATGCAAGCCACGACGAATGTCCCCATCAGTCAACACGCCCAACATCACACCCTTGCCATCAACAACACTCACTGCCCCCAGGCCCTTATCCGTAATAACGAAAAGTGCTTCCTGAACTGTTGTATTGCTATGTACCAAGGGATTTTCTTCTCCGCCATGCATTACCTGTTCCACCGTCAGAAGCAGTTTCCGTCCCAATGCTCCGCCGGGATGGAAGATGGCAAATTCATCTTTGGTAAATTTATGCCGTACCAAAAGAGCCATTGCCAAAGCATCACCATAAGCCAGGCAAGCGGTAGTACTGCTGGTAGGAGCAAGGCCCAACGGGCAGGCCTCTTTGGACACACCTACATTAAGAATAATGTCTGCCGCTTTTGCCAAAGTGCTGTCCGCCTTGCCAACCATGGCAATCACATGAGCACCAATTCTCCGTAAACTGGGAAGAATATTCAAAACTTCTGCGGTTTCACCACTATTACTCAAAGCCAAAACCACATCCGCAGCAGTAACCATACCCAAATCACCATGAACACCCTCTGCCGGATGCAAAAAGAAACTTGGTGTACCGGTGCTGGCAAAAGTTGCCGCCAACTTATTACCGATATGCCCACTTTTCCCCATACCTGTAACTACCACCCGCCCCTGACAATTAACAATCATTTCCACTGCGGCACGGAAATTATCATCAACACGAGGAATTAATTCTGTTATGGCCTCCGCTTCCAAGCGCAAGGTCTCTTGTGCCTGCTCTAAATATTTCTCCATGATTTTCTCCCTAAAAACTATTTCAACCTTCTCAGCGTATGTTTCCCCACACCCCTGCCCCTCTCCCCAAGGAGAGTGTTACTTTCGCTTTATGCTAACTTTACAAAATCTAATCACAGGAACATCTTACCATAATTACGCATTGCGAATTACACATTACGCATCATTTCTTATCCTCTAACTATCTTATCAATCGCCAAAACGTCCTGTAATAATTTCTTCAAATCTTTTAACGCCACCATATTCGGTCCGTCGCTCAGTGCTTCTGCCGGGTTATCATGCACTTCAAGGAACAAGGCATCCACACCCACTGCTACGGCGGCTCTTGCCATGTGAGGCACATATTCACTCTGACCGCCACTGCTGGTTCCCTTACCTCCGGGTATTTGTACAGAATGAGTGGCATCCATAACTACGGGATACCCCAGTTCCCGCATAATCGCCAAACCACGCATATCCGTTACCAAAGTGTTATAACCGAAACTGGAACCACGCTCAGTCAAAAGCAAATTTTTATTTCCTATTTCCTCCACCTTGCCAATAACATTTTTCATATCCCAAGGCGCAAGGAACTGGCCTTTTTTTACATTAACACAACGACCAGTTTTGGCAGCCGCCCAAACCAAATCTGTCTGACGGCAAAGGAATGCCGGTATTTGCAGAATATCCACAACCTCTGCGGCCTTCTCACATTGCCAGGGCTCATGTACATCCGTTACCACCGGCACCCGTAATTCTTTTTTTATGGTCGCTAACAATTTTAACCCTTCTTCAATGCCAGGGCCACGAAAACTGCTGTAACTGGAACGGTTGGCCTTGTCAAAACTTGCTTTGAAAACATACGGAATCCCCAATTCTTCACAAATTTTCTTAGTTTCCTTACCGATCATCAAACTCCGTTCCAAGCCCTCCAACACACATGGACCTGCCAATAATGCCAAAGGTTGTCCTTGGCCAATTTTGTATTTACCAACTTCAACAATGTTCATTTTCTCTCCTCAAAAATCTTATTAACCTTCGCCAAATCTTCAGGTGTATCTACACCCACGCCACGGAAATCACTTTCCAAAACCTTTATCTTGTAACCATTTTCTAATGCCCTAAGTTGCTCCAGGGACTCTGTTTTTTCCAACTCTGTTGGCTCTAAAACTGCATACTGCAAAAGAAAATCCCTTCTGTAAGCATATATCCCCACATGCTTATACACTTTGAAATCTTCCCTGTTGCGTGGATAGGGTATCAAACTACGGCTAAAATAAAGTGCATAACCATTCAAATCCGTAACCACCTTCACTGCCGCCGGGTCATCATATTCTTCCTCCAGCATAGGACATTTCATGGTGGCCATAACCAGATTCTTATCCTGTTCAAAAGCATTCGCCAAAGCATCAATGATACTGGGAGGAATCATGGGTTCATCCCCCTGAACATTGATAATTACATCAACTTTCGGATACTGCAATGCCACCTCTGCCAGACGGTCTGTCCCGCTGCGATGTTTGGGACTTGTCATTACAGCTTTCCCGCCAAATTTTTCCACTGCCTGGAAAACTCTTTCATCATCCGTTGCCACAATTACTTCCGAAACTTTTTGCGCCATGACCGCCTGTTCATACACTCTTTGAATCATGGGCTTCCCTGCTATTAACTGCAAAGGTTTTCCCGGCAAACGGGTGGAAGCATACCGGGCCGGAATAATACAAATTTTTTTCACTTTTTAACGCCTTCTTTTGTCATATCCTGACTGATTATTTTTTCTATATTCTCGTAATTGTCTGTAATTTCAATTTCCATATTCAGCACATAAAGCGGCATTTCCCTGTCGGAATAAATGAACTCTGTAGGAATCTTTACCGCATCTTTTGTAGTGGTGATTACCGCCACCGCCTGAAGTTCCTTCGCCCTGTCGCTAATATATTGCATTTCACTCATGCCGTAATCATGATGGTCGGGGTAACGCACTGCCTCTAATAAGGTCACACCCATGGACACCACTGTTTGCTCAAAAGAAACAGGATTACCGATGGCACTGAAGACAATGACTTTTTTGCCTTGTAAGGACTCTAAGGAAATTTGCTTTCCGGCATCCTTATACCAATCCCCAATTTCCACAAAATTCTGTGGCTTGTGAACTGACTCTGCTATAGGTGCCTTGCTGTTATAACGGTCAATAGTTTCCCTTAACAAAATCTTATTCATAGCACTGGACTGATTGGTCTTCGTGAATACGAACAAATCAGCACGGTTCAAATTCTTTAAGGGTTCACGCAAAATACCCCGGGGCAACACATTCCCATTGCCAAACATGGTGATGGTATCTACCAAAACAATATCCAAATCCCGTGCCAGACGCCAATGCTGATACCCATCATCCATAACAATAACTTCTGCCTGGAAGTGCTCCACCGCATACTTACCTGTAACCGCACGGTTTTTACCAATAATGACTGGAATATTGGGAAGGGTTTTAGCCATAAGATATGCTTCATCCCCTGCCTCATAAGCTGTCATGGAAATTTGCTTACCATCGCTTACCACGCCAATATGTTTATCCCAATGGGAGCGATAACCACGGTTCAAAATAACAACTTTGTACCCACGCTTGCTCATAATTTCTGCAATTTTCTGAGCCGTAGGTGTTTTGCCCGTACCGCCAACTGTAAGGTTGCCAACAGAAATTACATAAGCGGGTAATTTTACCTTGCGCAAAATTCCCCAGTTGAACAAAGACAATTTTGCCTGTACCGCAAATTTATAAAGATAACTTATCAAACGTAAGAATACCAGCAACAACCAGCCGCTGAAGGGCGTGTCCGGTCCGTATGCCAGTTGTGTCATATACTGAATGAGCGCATCCCCGTGCCGCAAAGACCCACTCCCTGCTTCTGTAAGATTACGCACATTGACCGGATAATCCGCATAACGCTGGGATGGCTTTTCATATAACTGCATCAAGTCCTTTAGGTAAGCAATGGAACGCACATCTGCTCCCCTGTTTTCCTGAATTACTTGCCATGCGGTATCTCCCATTTTCTGACGGCGTTCATCGTTCTGAAGAATATCCAATGTTTCAGAAACAAGTTCCTCCACATTTTTAATCATCTTGCAGGCCCCAACCTTGCTAAGCAAAGCATAAGAATCCTTAAAATTCTGCATGTTAGGTCCAACCAAAATCGGCTTGGCATGTGCTGCCGGTTCCAGCACATTATGACCACCGGTAGTTGCTAAAGAACCGCCCACAAAAACCAAATCCCCCACTGCGTAGATTCTGCCTAATTCTCCTATGGTATCTAACATTACTACACTATGAGTTTCCGCCCCATGCTCTAACATCTTGCTACGATAGCCAACATCAAAGCCATTGCTTTCAGCCAGTTTCGCAATTTCTGCACTACGCACAGGTTTACGTGGTGCTATCAACAAACGGGCATCCTTGAAGTTTTTACGGACTTCTTTGAAAACCCTGAATAATGCCTTTTCTTCACCAGGATGAGTGGAACCAGCCACAATTACCGGATATGCCCCTTCAATACCTAACTGCTGACGATAATTTTTTAAATCCTCATCCGTAACTTCCGCATAGGTCTGGTCAAACTTCGTATTACCTGTGACAAAAATTTTACTTTTGTCTGCCCCTAAAGATGCAATGTAATCCGCATCAATGCTGGACTGCATACAAAACCTTGTAACCGTGTTAAGAATGTCATCCCAAATGCCATACATATAACGGTATGTCTTAACGGACTTTTCGGAAATACGTCCGTTCACCATCATGACAGGTATATGACGTTCCCGCAAAGAACGCAGAAAATTCGGCCAGAGTTCTGTTTCCACCGGCATAAACACACCGGGCTTTATTCTTTTAACCAAGGACTCGGAAACGAAAGGCAAATCCAAAGGGAAATAAATAATGGCATCCGCTTCAGGAATAATCTGCTTTGCCATATCATAACCGCCCACCGTAAAGGCGCTGACCAAAATCGGCCGTCCCGGCATTTCCTTACGAATCTGTTTTACCAAAGGACTGGTGGCAACAATTTCACCCACGCTTGCTCCGTGAATCCATACGCAGTCCTTCTGCATAACCTTCGCAATCTCCTTGTCCTTAACATTGCCCATGGACTGACGGAAACGCCTGCTAAAGCCCTTTTCCGTCATCAGACGGTATGTATAGTATGGTATCACGAAGAAAATTAATACCAAAATTATAAGCACATTATAAAGAAAGTACATTATTTACCCCACTACATCCATTTCATTGTTTTCTTTATTCCTGTATTGAATTTGGTAAAGATGAGCATATAATCCGTCTTTTGCCAAAAGTTCCTCATGATTCCCTGATTCAATAATTCTGCCCTTATCCAACACCAATATCTTATTGGCATTTTTAACCGTGGAAAGGCGATGGGCAATAACAAAACTGGTACGTCCCACCATCAAGCGATCTAATGCTTCCTGTACCACCCGTTCTGCTTCCGTATCCAAAGCACTGGTTGCTTCGTCCAAAATTAAAATCTTAGGGTTTTTCAAAATAGCACGGGCAATGGCAATTCTCTGCCTCTGTCCACCGCTGATATTCACACCCCTATCCCCCAACATACTTTCATAACCATTGGGCAATTCCATAATAAAGTCATGAGCATTAGCCGCCTTGGCCGCCGTTTCCACTTCTTCCTTCGTAGCATCTAAACGGCCGTACAGAATATTATCATACACACTGCCGTTAAACAACAAAGTTTCCTGAGGCACAATACCCACCTGTTCCCTCAAGGATTGCAAAGTAACTTTTCTGATATCGTACCCGTCAACGGTAATCTCACCCGCCGTAACATCATAAAACCGAGGCAACAAACTGGCAATAGTACTCTTCCCCGCACCGCTGGGACCGACAAATGCCACCACCTGTCCCGGACGGGATGCAAAATTAATATCTGCCAAAATCAGCTCGTTCTCATTATAAGCAAAGTCCACATGTTTGAATTCCACTACGCCCTGTACCGGCGGCAATGCAACTGCCCCCTCTGTATTCTGTACTGTTTCTGGCAAATCCAACAAATCATAAACACGCTGTGCCGCCGCCAATGCCTTTTGAATGGCAGCAATAACCTTGCTGAGCCGCTTAATGGGATTACTGATATTAACCGCATAAGTCAGGAAAGCCACCAAAGAACCCGCAGTAATATATCCGTTGATTACACTGTTGCCGCCATACCAAAGAATAGCCGTAACACCAATGGCAGCCACCAACTCAATCACAGGAGTAAGGATGGCATTCAAACGGACATTTTTCATATTGGCATAAAAGTTGTCCATGTTCTCTTTGCCAAAGCGTTCAATTTCATAGTTCTCACGCACAAAGGATTTCACCACCCGGGCACTGGAAACACTTTCCTGCAACACACTGGTTATATCCGCCACCACGCTCTGAATTTGGGCGCCGGACTTACGAATCTTTTTGCCGAAATAATCAATAAATAACAAAACGAACGGGAAAGTTGCGGCAGTGAAAAGGAATAATTTCCAGTCCAAATAAATCATAGCCGCAATACTGGCAACCAGCACCACGCTCTCCGTAACCAATTCCACAACATTATCTACCAAAGCAGTTTGCAAAGCACTCACATCGTTGGTCACATAACTCATGATGGTACCTGTTTTATTCTTGTCGTAAAATGACATGGGCAAGCGTTGCAATTTTTCAAATGCCTGTTGCCGCATATCAATAACCACACGCTGCCCCACATAACTCATCAAATAATGCTGGCCATAACTGAAAAAGCCACGAAGAATGAACACCACAATAATGCTCAATGCAATGTAGGTCAGCCGTTCCACATTCTTCTCCTGCAAAACCTGGTCAACAATGTTCTTAATAATCCAAGGCAAATAAACCATGGCGGCACTAGCACAAATTGTACAAATTCCCGCCCAGAACAACCTGAACTTATATGGCAATATATTTTTCAAAAGCCGAAGATATAATCTCATCACAAACCCCTATTGTTCTTTGATTTTGCGACCCTCAAAACCAATTCCGCCACCCGGCGTACCGCCCCGCTGTCCCCCAATTTCTGACGAACAAACGCCAAATCATTTTTCATAACTTTATTACGTTCCAGCTCCAAAAGTTCTTCTGTCGCCGCCGCAACCTTTTCCGCTGTAAAGTTTTCCTGTAACAATTCCGGCAACACCTGCCGACCTGCCACAATGTTTGGCAGACCAATAAAAGGAATATTCAGAACCAATCTGGCAATAAACGCATTTAGCCAACTGGTGCGATAGACAATAACGCTCCCCAGCCCGAGAATGGCGGCCTCCAAAGTAACCGTACCGCTGGTTGCCAAAGCCAAATCTGCCACGCTGAACAAATCATAGTTATTGCCTTCCGTAATCCTTATATCCAATCCGTATTTTTTAATCTTGTTCAACAACAGTTCTTTGGGAATCGTTGTTGCCCGGGGCATTGCCAAATCAATTTCAGGATGTTTCTCCTGCAAAATCTTTGCCCCTGCCAAAAGTGTGTCCAGCATCTTTTCAATTTCCATCAGCCGACTGCCGGGCATAATCAGAACCAAGGGATGCCCCTGCCGCTTGCCCGCAAACTCACAGGCCTGCTCTGCCCCCATGGAAGGATGTACTATATCAACCAAAGGATGACCTACAAATTCTGTATCTGCTCCCGCTTCTTTATAGACATCGTACTCAAAGGGAAAAATACAAGCCACTTTAGTGGCAAACTTTGCCACCGCCTTGGCCCTGCTTCTGTGCCAAGCCCACGCTCCCGGAGGAATGAAACACACCACCGGAATATTTTTAGCATGAGCCATCTTTGCCAATTTCATATTGAAACCGGGATAATCAATAGTGATGAAGCAATCAGGTTTTCTCTCATCCATCAACTTTCCAAAATCCGCTTTCAACTTAAAAAGTTTCGGCAAACGTTTAATAACCTCAATAAAACCCATGACGCTGTGTTCTTTAATGTCAAAAAGCACCTCGCCGCCGGCCTTACGCAATTCTTCCCCACCCATGCCGAAAATTTGAATATCACTATCTATTTTTTTTAACTCCCGTGCAATAGCAGCAGCATGCAAATCCCCGCTCACTTCTCCCGCACTGATAAGAATGTTCATAATTATTTATATAAATATATACTATAGTTTTAATATATTATACCACATTATTAAGAAAAAACAACACAAAATACAAAAGCAACGACTGAATGATTTTCATATTACCAAAATAAAAAGCAGGAAAATTAGATAATTTTCCCGTTCAACAATCAGCAATAAATTTTAAAAATATTTTACAACCCCTTGCCTCAAATCCCCAACATAATAAATTACCCAATTTTCTCCATTTTTTAGGAGAAAATTAGGTAATTTATTTTACATCTATATGTTCAGTTTTATTTTTTTATACCTGTAATAAAAAATATGTTATTTTTTCACCATATGCCACTTGTTCTTGCCACAAATAGGACAACTATATTTACCACTAATCCACTTGGAAATAGTATCGGCATAAGCCATAACCCCTAATCCCCCAACTGCAATAGCAATACAAATCGGCATAGCAAAACCTGTTCCCGCGAAAATATAAGCAGTCCATGCCCAAAATCCACCTCCGACCATAGCCCCACCTATAATTTTTGCTAAAAGTGATTTGTTAAATTCCTCTTCATAACCACATTCACATTTAATAAAAGTTTTCATACATACCTCCTATTTTTTAACAATAAATTTTTCAAATTATCTCCATTGAGATACTCTTCACTTTTCAATTCCCATAAAAGTTTTTTGGTTCTCACGGAACAATTCATTGTCCAACCTATCTACATTAAAGTCACCAGCTTGTATAAATGCTTGGACAATAATATCGAATTTGATAGACGGCGAAAAGGCATATCCACAAACTGATAATAATTCCTGTGCTTCTTCTAAATTTAGTTGCAAAGCAAACACCACCTTACAAACATTATACTTTTCCGGATGATAATCCACATTACTAAGCATCTTACTAAAAATATTTCTTTTTAAGTCCACCGATTTATATATCCTAGAATTGATAACTTCTCCATTAGCATCTAACCATTCTATATGTTCGCCTTTGTGTTTTCTTATCAACTCATTAAGCAAAATCGGTAAAGTTCTTCTCCGCAATAATTGCTTTCTCTTACTTATAAACTCTTGGGGTGTCATATTCTGCTAATTACTGTTCATCAATCTCCTTTACTTGTCTTAATGCTGCGATATAGATGCAACCCGGAATAGTTACCTTTTTGGAGGGACTAGCAATATCTACCAATGTCCAAGCCCACAAAACTGGTCCAAGTATTTGCAACGCACCTTTTAATACAGTTGTTAATGCAGCATTTGTCGCAAGTGCCAATCCTGTTCCTGTTACTTGCTTAGCAACAAAATTTGCAATAATAAGTGCAACTTGATAAGTAGTAAATCCCGCAGATTTACCAATTTGAAGTGCAAAAAGCCCCCAAATTCCACCTTTAGGCATTTTACCTTTATATCCTAATTCAACAAGCAATTGTTGCTTATCTTCTTCAGACATATTCTCCCATGCTGATTCAAGAACCGTTTCCAACAAATTCCGTTCAATATGCTCAATACTGTTATTAACATTAAAAGGCACCTTAAGATCTTTACATACATCTGTCAAAACCTCACGATATGAAACCCCTTCACCTCCTCTCAAAATATTGGCAATTGTATTGCCACCAAATTTGCAAAATTCGTCTGCAATTTCCTCCACATGATTAGTCGGATAAATCCCAGCATTGTCCGGCAAATCATAAGAAAGTTTTTTCTCCATAAGCTCCACCAAAACTTTCAATTCTTCTGCAGAAAATTTTCTTAATACCTCAAGATCCTTGTCCATATTCATTCTCCTTTCAAATTAATTTTCGTTGATGTCCTTCATCAACTAACAATAGAGTACTACAAAAAAATTTAGAACAGGTATCTCTACAAAATACATTTTCTCGTTAAAATAATTTCACTTAAAGCATATTGTATCACTTTTAGTGTATTATGTCCACTAATAAGAGAAACTATCTTTTAAGTGTAATTTAATATGATATACTACATCAGGGTGATAATTTATGGTAAATGGTTTAGCAGAAAAACTGCGTGAATTACGCTTAAAGTACAAATTATCTCAAAGGCAAGTTGCCGACCGTCTTAATTCTTCTGTATCTTCAATTAGCGGTTATGAAACAGGTGATAAAACACCAAGTGTTGAACAACTTTTAGCACTTTCTTGCTTGTATAATTGTAGTGTTGATTATCTATTAGGAAAGCAAAAAGAAATCTTTGTTACTCTTGAAGAACACAAAAACATTTTAAATTACGAACAATCTCAAGCATTAACACGATTTATCAACCTCATTAAACAAAACTAAAAACGCTTACGACATTCAATCGCAAGCGTTTTTTTATTTTCACTCTTCACTTTCATTTCAAAAAAATTCTCTCATTCAAAATAAAAAAATCGTGAAACAATAAATTTCCACTGTCGACATTTTCAGCGATAATGTCGACACCGAAACTTTTTACTTTTATGATTTTGAACGAAAATAAAAGTCCTTTTCACACTGAAGGCATTTTCATCACTAAAATTATTTTTCAACAAAATAAAATCAAAAGCATGAAAAGTGAATTTTATCGTTACGTAACATTTACATAACGTTACGTAACGATAAAATTAGATTTTGCTGTTTTGAATGAAAAAATCCTGTGACTATTTCTAATCACAGGAACATTTTACCATATTTTTCCCTCTTCTTGAAGAGGGTGGCTGCCCACAGGAACACAGGGGCAGACGGGTGTTTTTGTTTATGCGGAGCATTCATATTCTGCTCGTCACTTCTCTGTCAATCGTCAGGCATACACCCTCTAAATTGTGATTTATGTCCCAATTGGTAAATCTAATCACTTTCAATCCCATTCGTTCAAGATATTTTTTCCGCTCTTCATCACGAAGCATCACATCCGATTCATAATGTTGAGCCCCATCTATTTCTATTACTAATTTCGCCTTATGACAATAAAAATCCACAATGTATTCGCCAAGTGGCTTTTGTCTTGTAAAGGTTACTTTGTATTTACGCAAATATATATACCAAAGTTTCCCTTCTTCTTTGGTTTGCTCTCTTCGCAAGCGTTGGGAATTTTCTTTGTTATGTTGTTCATAGAGAATTTTTACATATTCAGTTGGTTTGCCTTCTTTATTCCTGATTTCTATATTCATGGTTTGTGTATAAACACTTCGTGTAGACAAAAACACCCACCGTTCTTCTATGTTCCTATAAACGGTCCTCCCTCTTCAAGAAGAGGGAAAACTTCGCATAACATTTAACTTATCTATTTTAATCGCAGGAACCTAATTCCCCTGTAACCTGAGACCTATTTAACAACAATCGTAATATTATGCTCATCGGCAAAAGCAATGGTCTTTTCTTTTTCAGCAATCAAGGCACCGCCGGACTCCAAAATAATCCCCGTAGCCCCTGCTTTAACCATACTTTCCAAAGTAGTAACACCAAAACCCGGTATATCAAATCTTTGGTCTTGGTTTGGCTTAGCAGTTTTGGCAACAATCACACCGCCCTTACCCAACTCACCGCCACGCAAAATACATTTATCCGTTCCTTCAATGGCTTCCACCGCCATCACCGCCCTGTTCTTAACAACCACGGTCTGACCTATATCCAAACCGCCGATGGCCTTTGCCATTTGAAAGCCAAACTCCATATCCGCCAGTTCTTCTGCTGTGGGCTCACGCTTGGTCAGCACTCCTGATTTTGGCAACAAGGGTTTTATCAGTTCCGTCTGATTCATAACCCGAAAGCCGCCCCCTTCCAATTCCTGAACAATGGCCTTCATAATGGTGTCATCCTTGCGGTCCGGCACTTTTGCCAAAATTTTCAATGCCCGTAAATCCGGAACTATCATGCCCGCTTTGTAAAGCACTTCCTTTGTGACCTTGCCAATCATAGTCACATCAACAACTTTTTCATTCTTTAAAGTTTTGAAAATTTTACCTATTTTACCGATATTGATTTCGTAATAGGCATCAACAACATCTTTAAGTTCCGCATCAATACCGGGCACTACGCCGATAGCGACTACCCTGACTCCTTGCTCTTTTGCACTGTTTGCAACTTCCACCGGCAAATGCCCAACACCGCATAAAATCCCTAAAGTTTCCATAAATAACACCTGAATAAATCCTAATTATAATCACAGGAACATCTTACCTTAATTTTTAACTTTTGACTTAATTTATCCTCTGCGGGTGCGGAGAATACCCCGTCCGCCTTCTAATTCTTTACGTAAAAATTCCAGCAAATGCTCTGTGGCATCGTTGTGATTGATTTCCCTGTCTATTTTTTCAATAGCCACTTCCAAGCGATTTTTTTGATGGTATAAAATACGAAATGCTTTTTTCAAACTCAAACGTTTTTCTTCATCAAATCCTGCCCGTTCCAAGCCAATTACATTCAATCCGCTGACATAAGCAGGGTCACCTGCCGCAATCATATAGGGAGGAATATCTTGAGTAATTCTTGCCATTCCCCCAATCATAGCATTTCTGCCAATACGGGTAAATTGGTGTACCGCCGCCAGCCCGCCGATAATTGCCCGTTCTTCCACCACCACATGACCTGCCAATGTTGCATTATTGGACATAATAACATTATCTCCAACTTCACAATCATGAGCCGCATGGGTATAGGCCATCATCAACACATTATTGCCGATTTTTGTAATACCACTGCCATCCTTCGTGCCTCTGTGAACCGTGCAACACTCACGAAAAACACAATTGTCACCGATAACTGCGTAGCTAACTTCCCCCACAAATTTCAAATCCTGTGGTTCTGCTCCAATACTGCATCCTGGCCAAAAAACACAATTTTTGCCAGCCCTGGTATAGCGGTGGATATAAGCATGGGCCATAACCTTGCACCCGTCTCCTAATTCCACATCTCCATCAATAATTGCATAAGGCCCAACTTCCACATTAGCCCCTAATTTTGCATCGGGACTAATGATTGCCGTAGGATGAATTAACTCTTTCGCAACCATCTTCTACCCTCCATCAATTATCTTTTGGTTGGACTAAGGCAAAATGACACTCACATTCACATGCCACCTGACCATCCACTTTTCCCACGCATTTTACAATGCCCATAGTGTTTTTCACAACCCTAGTTATAATCGCTTCCGTAACCAATACATCGCCAGGAACAACTTGACGTTTAAATTTTGCATTGTTAATCCGACCAAAAACCGCCATTTTATTACGGTTTTCCTCAGGAAACATCAACGCCACGCCCCCCACCTGTGCCATTGCTTCTATCAATAATACCCCAGGCATAATGGGATAATTGGGAAAATGCCCCTGAAAAAAATCCTCATTTCCCGTAACACATTTGATACCCACCGCCCGTTTCATTGGTTCCAGTTCCACAATCCTGTCCACCAAAAGCATAGGATAACGATGAGGAAGAACTTTTTTAATCTCCGCATAATCCAGCAATGCCGGCATCTGTTGATAATTTGGTATGTTATTTTGCTCTGCTTCCATTTTACTTACCTTCTCTATACAACTGAATTTGTTTTGCTACAGCGCTGTTGAAGGCGTGCCCTGTAGTAACACAAATTACATGGGCCTTAATACTGCCCAAAAGATATAAATCGCCAATTACATCCAAAATCTTGTGACGTATCAATTCGTTATCAAAACGTGGTTGACTGAGGATTTTGTCCTTGTCAAAAACCACACAATTTTCTAAATTCCCACCCTTACCTAAACCAAGTTTTTTCAACATTTCCAGTTCTTCCACAAATGCCACGGTTCTGGCACTCATTATTTCTTTTTCAAAATTTTCTTGATTTAAAATCAAATCAAAATACTGGGTTCCCAACAAGGGATGTTTGTTAATGGACGTGAAAGAAATTCTGTAACCGTCATAGGGCTTAACAATAATGTAACGGTCTCCGTCATACACGGAAAATTCCTTATCCACAGCATAAACAACTTTTTCTGCTTCCTGTTCTACCAGTCCTGCCTGCTTGATTAAATTACAAAAAACTTTGGCACTGCCGTCCGTCACAGGGGGTTCCGGAGAATCCATTTCCACCACCACATTATCCACGCCCATCATACTGAGAGCGGCCATTAAATGTTCCACGGTGAAAACTTCCGCACCATTTTCCGTAATTGTAGTTGCCCTTACGGTACTACTGACCAAATCAGGTCTGACATGAATCAAGGGTTGATTTTGCAAATCCACCCGTTTATATACAACTCCGCTATTAACCGGTGCCGGTTGCAAGGTCATAGTAACTTTCAAACCACTGTGCAAACCATTACCGCTGTATGTTATTGCCTTTGCTAAAGTTTTTTGTTTCATTTTCCTACCTTTTCAAACCTGATACCTGACACCTGACACCTAATTATAATCACAGGAACATCACAGCAATTAAAAGTTTTGAATTGTCAAAACAAGTGCAACACTTTAGAATAATGAACCTCAAACGGAGTCCTGTAATTTAAACATTTACGTGGACGAAGGTTTAGCTCATTAAACTTTGACTGAATATATTCTTCTGATAAATTTGAAATGTCCACTCCTTTAGGGAAATATTCCCTTAGCAGACCATTTGTGTTTTCATTTGTACCACGTTGCCACGGATGTTGCGGCAAAGGGAAATAAAATTTTACCTGTTTCAATTTTTCGCTGACTTCTTTGTGTTTGGCAAATTCTTTCCCCCTGTCCGGTGTTACCGAACGTAAAGGTTGATCGTGCAGAGCCGAAACAATGACATTATTAACATCGTAAGCTGTTTTGTGTTCTGCTTTACCGCCACATAACAACTTACTTTTTCTATCAACCAAAGTCACTATACATGCCCCATTATAGGTTCCCCTTACAGTGTCCGCTTCCCAATGTCCTTTTCTTGACCTGTTTGTGGCACTTAACGGACGTGATGATATTGGATTGCTCACAGGGAATATGCCTCTTTTTTCATGTGGCTATGTTTGAGCCGTTTTTTGCCCTTATGCCGTAGTTTGCGAATAATTATTCTGTTTGTACGGCGGGAATGTCCGTCATCCAGTATCCCGTTGTAAATTGCCCTGTAAATTGTGTTATAGCTAATAATTTTCTTGTGTTTTTCCAATGCAAGACGTCCTGCTATTTGTTCCGGTGACCACTGGTGGTCAAGAAATTTTTCTTTAACATATTTGCAGATTTCCGGATTGTCCAGAATTTTCTTGCGGTGACATTTTGTCCTTCGTTCTTTATACAGTCTGGTCGCAAAAAATTCCATATATATACCGTCCAAAATGTTGTTACGCTTAAGTTCCCGGGAAACTGTGGATTTGTTACGGCACAATACACATGATATTGTTGTAATTGAATATCCAAAAAAATGAAAAAGTGCTATACATTCCCGTTCAACTGGTGTAAGATGTCTGTAATGACGCATAGATACCTCCTGATATTTTGATTTTTTACAACTTTATTTTATCAGAATTCTATGTGTCATTTTTATTTTGTTGCACTTATATTGTACATTCGCCGTTAAAAACTTAAATCTTAAAACTATGGTAATATGTTCCTTTGATTAAAAATACAAAGTCCACTTATTGCCAACTATCCTGCTATAATCACCGAAACATCTTACCATAATTACTCATTACTAATTACTAATTACTAACTACTAATTATGGATGATGCCCATGCTTATTTTCGTCATATTCTTTATCAAATCTTTGATGACCGTCTTTCCAACGGTCATGTACCCAAAACCACATGGCCGGGTCTTCACGCACTTCCTGTTCAAGAATATCTACTAATTTTCCCATTACTTCATCGTACTTATCTTTACTTTCACAAGTAAGTGCCGGATAAATTTTAACTTTAAATTTTCCCTCATCCCTGTTATGAATAAAGATTGGAACAATGGGCGCTTTGTTAATTCTGCTCAATGCCACAGCCCCATCTGGAACTATACATGTTTTTCCAAATAAATCCAACTTTACGCCGATATCATTAGTATCCTGATCATACAAAATTCCTACAATCTTCTTTGCTTTTAACATCCGCACAACCTGCAAAAGATTGTTTTCGCCACGATTATAGGCAATGGTCTGCCCCACCATTTCCCTATATTCATTGATCAAACGGTTCATACTGCCCTTATTCTGATGTCTGACTATGGAAAGCACCGGATAACCTAAAAGACCTACAATGGCTCCTAGCATTTCCCAATTACCAAAATGCCCTGTAACCATAATGACACCTTTATCCAAACTGCAAGCATTTTGCAAATGTTCAATGCCTTCCATATCCACAGAATCCAAAACATTATCCTTGTTCAGGTTAGGAAAGCAAAGAACTTCCACAGCCATCCTGCCAAAGCGTTTGACGCTCTCTTTGGCGATTTTATCCGCTCGTTCCGCATCCACCCCCAAACATTCACGGATATTGGCTCTTGCCATATCCATACGCCAAGACGGGCAAATTTTTACGGCAATATTTCCCAATATATTTCCAATTTTATGCTGCCAGCCGACAGGCAGGCAACATAAAACCTTACTTACAAATTTAATAACCCAATAACCAACCACAAACCATAACCCCTTGTTCTTCCCTATAACCTGACACCTGAAACCTGGTACCTAAATTTATTCTTTAATTCTTTGTTCCAACTCTTTTACCCGTTTGCTCAATGCCTCAATCTTATTCAGCCATGCCTCATGCCGCATCCATTCCTTAAGCGGACGCTCCGGGAAGCCGCCCATTTGCATATTGTCACCCACATTTTTGGTAATACCAGTCCTGCCTGCAAATAAATTATTGTTGCCAATCTTAATATGCCCATTTACTGCAACCTGCCCTGCAAAAGTATTGTTATCTCCAATTACTGTGCTGCCCGCAACTCCAACTTGGGCACATAAAAAACAATTTTTACCCACAACCACATTGTGACCCAAATGCACTAAATTATCAATTTTTGTGCCTTTGCCCACGATGGTATGTCCCACCGTTGCCCTATCAACCGTGCTGTTACACCCTATTTCAACATCGTCTTCAATAATCACATTTCCTGTTTGCAAAACCTTAGTGTGGCTGCCATCTGGCTGGGTAACAAAGCCAAATCCGTCACCCCCAACAACAGCACCCGCCTGCAAAATCACCTTATTGCCAAGAACACAATTTTCCCTTACGACTACGTTAGGATAAAGAAAACAATCACACCCTAAAGTAACATTCTTACCAATGAAAACATTGGCAGAAATAACTGTGTTATCACCAATTTCCGCCCCTGCATCAATATAGGCAAATGCCTGTACAGCCACATTTTTTCCCAGTTGTGCTGCTGGATGAATAAAAGCATATTTACTTACCGTTCTTTCCACATCTGCCTGAGGACGAAAAAGTTCCAATAAAACAGCAAAAGCCACCCGGGGATTTTGCACCCGGATGACTGGACGATCCTCTAATTTCCTGTCATCAAAGGCAAGCAACATAACGCCTGCCTTCGACTTGTGACATTCATCAACATAGGGGGGAACCGCAAAACTCACTTCTGTTGGTCCTGCCTCCACCAACCCGTTCACCCCAGTTATTATCAATTCAGGATTATCATTTTCCAAACTGCCATTAACCAATTTGGCAATTTCTTGAACTGTTTTCTGCATACTATTTCAACGCTTCTAAAACTTCTGCTGTAAGGTCAGTTCCTCCATCAGGAACTGCTTCCTTTGCCAAAACAGCACCTAAACCATGTTTCTGTGCCACCTGATGCACGACACCATCTAACTGGTTACGCATTCTGTTGGCCATATTTCCTTGAACCACTTGAGCCCTGGCACGGTAATCCTCAATGATTTTTGTTTTGGCATCTCCAGATTTGTTTTTCAATGCCTTTTCCATTTCTTTTTGCAGATTACCTAATTCTTTAATGCCTTCCTCACGAATGGATTTCAGTTGGGCAGCTTCACTTTCCACCTTAGCCAAATCAACAACTCCAAATTCAGAACTTCTGCCACAACCAACCAAACCAATTGAAACTACTAACAAAAAAGCTACAGCTAATTTTTTAACCATCTGATCATAACCTCAAATACTTAATACCCGATGTCTGAGTTTATTTCATTGCCTTTACAACTTCTTCAGTGATATCCAAACCACCTAAAACAACAACATTCTTATGAACGACTACACTTAAACCCTTCTTATTGGCAACAGATTTGATGGCAGCATTGATTGAATTCAGTACAGGAGTCATTAACTCATTTTCCCTGTTCATTAAACGGGTCTGCAATTGTTTGCCAAAATTTTGTTTTTCTTGCTCACTCATGGATTTTGCTTTATTGGCAAAATCTTTTTCTGCCGCAGCGACTTCATTTTTCATAGTTGTCCGAACATTATCAATATTGGGGGCGGAGGTAATCAGACGTTGAAAATCCACTACACCAATAGCACTATTGGCAGCGGCTTCAGCAACGCTTGTACTGCCAAAACTGCTTTGATTCATACTGAATGCAAAACAGCCGACCAAAAACAGAACAGCAATAAAAATATCCAAAATTCTTGCCATTCTCTTACCGCCAAATAAATTCATCATAATAACTCAACCTTCTTTCCCAAAATCAAATTAGAATTGTCCGCCAAAACTGAAGTGGAACTTGCCACGGCTACCAGAATCATCACCACGACGAACCTGCCAGCCATAATCCAGACGGATAGGTCCTAAGGGCGAATTAATACGTAAGCCCAAACCTACAGAACTCTTGGTATCTCCCACATGGAATTTATTTTCAAACCGCTTATCCCAAGCATAACCATTATCATTAAACACTACACCCTGAATTTTCTTAACAATGGGGAACCGGTATTCCAATGTTCCTTTCAACATGCTATTGCCACGGAACTGATCATCTTCAAAGCCACGTAAGGTTTCACTGCCACCCATGCTGTAACGTTGGCTAAGTGGC
This sequence comes from Phascolarctobacterium sp., assembly GCA_030531205.1. Lineage (GTDB taxonomy): Bacteria > Bacillota > Negativicutes > Acidaminococcales > Acidaminococcaceae > Phascolarctobacterium_B. The sequence goes on along the minus strand of JAUNOC010000007.1, from coordinate 62,778 downwards.
ATATCACCGCTGGCATAACCGCCCATGAGATTTAATGCCCAAACATTTTCTCCGCCACCACGGAAATAATATCTGGTATCCACCGTATATTTTGTAAATTTGAAGTCCCCACCTAATGCATGAGCATCTTCAATGCTGAACGCCAAACGCTTACCTTCATGGGGATCATAAATATTATCACGGTTATCAAAAATACGTCCTAATGTAATAGATCTCGTTTTACCAAAATTCTCATCCCTACGATCCTGATAATTACTTGGATAATAATCCTTTATCTTCTTATCTCCAGAAAGACGTGCATTTTCATCGGTTCCATATTTATTATAACCTTTCTCGTAGTATTGAAAATCACGGTCATAATCATCCGCCATTCCTTCATAAATATCTTCACGATTCTTAAGCGTTACATAATTACTAATAAATTCGTTCTCAGCCCGGCGACTAAAAGTCAATTCCTGTCCTCTGCGTTTTTTATCATAACGGGCAAGACTTTCTGCATTAATATCATAATCCTCATATTCATTGGTTACATCATATAAATTGATGGTCATACGGGTCTCGTGCTTATCAATCCAAGGTTTGGAATAAGTAAAATCATAGTTCTTATTATCTTCACCACCAAATTCCCAACGGATACTGGCACTGTCGCCACTGCCAAAGAGATTCTTATCACCAATGGACAATTGACCTACAAAACCATCCGCCTTAGAATAACCTGCACCGATACCAAACTGTCCAGTATTGATTTCTTTAACATCAACTTCTACCTCAACCGCTCCCGGTGCCTGGCCAGGATTCATTTTAATATTAACATCTTCAAAATAACCAAGGTTTTGTACCCTCTGCATAGAACGGCGGGCCAACTTTGCATTGAATGGATGATTTTTCTTTAGGGTCAGTTCCCGTAAAATTACATGGTCTTTACATTTTACATTACCCTTAACCTTAAAGTCCTCCACCATGCCTTCGTTCAAATCAACCCGCAAAATACCCTCATCATCCAAATGAGCATCATTAACACGGGCAAGAATATAACCATTGGAACGATATTCCTCTTCCAAATCAGCCACCGCTTTATTGATTTCACGAAGGTTTGCCACCTGCCCGGGTTGCATATTGAATAAGGAATTAATCTTTTTCTGGTCTATAATCGTATTCCCCTGAATATCAAAACCGTTATAGATGGGGTTTTCATGAACTTCATAAGTAATGCTTACACCACCATTCACAATTTTGAAATCCGGACGCAACTCATAGAAAAATCCGGAATCATAAATAGCACGCAAATCCTCATTGACACCTGCCTCAGTCAGTTGCATACCTTTCTTCTGCCGCAACATAGCCATTACCTGTTCTTCGGTAACATTAACATTACCTAAAACCTTTTGGCTGACAATGGTCTTACCAATATAAGGCAACAATGCCTTTTGTGCCTCAGTCAATTCTTTCGGTGCTTCCTGCTCCGCCTCACGGATAATCAAATCATCTTCTTCAATTACCGGAGGGTTAATTTCCGCCGGCAACTTCTCGCCCCGTGCCTCACGTTCCTTTCTTTCGCGGGGAGATTCCACCACCCGTTCCAAATCAACTAAGTTGACATCAGGAACATAAGCTCCATCCTGCACAGATGCCTTGCTGGGGTTAGTTTCCGCAAAAACAGGAACCGCTATCAGCAAACTCATTAATGCCAAAGTCAAATTACGATATTTGCTCTTTTTCATTTTTCCTCCTCTATCAGTTAAAATTCCGTTCCCCGACGGCTAAAAATTTCATGAAACATTTTATATTATGGTATATTATAAACTATATATATATATAATGCAACTAAAAATTGTTTTAAAAATTTTATTCCCAAAACTAAAAAAATGACTTCGGCAATGCCGAAGTCATTTTTTTAGTTCTAATTACATCATGGGCATTCCGCCATGTGCTCCGCTGGGCATTGGTGTTTCCTTTTGCGGAAGGTCTGCCACCAAACTTTCCGTTGTCAAAACCATAGCGGCAATACTTGCTGCATTTTGCAAAGCACTGCGAGTAACCTTTGTCGGGTCAACAATGCCTGCGACAATCATATCCACATATTGTTCCTTCAAAGCGTCAAAGCCAACGCCTTTCTTACCCTTGCGGATGTCCTCCACAATCACCGCACCTTCCAAACCACAGTTATTGGCAATTTGGCGTACCGGTTCTTCAATGGAGCGTTTTACAATTTCCACACCGGTCTTTTCATCACCGGAAACTTTAAGTTTTTCCAAAGCGGCTTGGGTTTGCAACAAAGCAGTACCACCACCGGCGACAATCCCCTCAGCCACAGCGGCACGGGTTGCATTCAAAGCATCTTCAATACGCAATTTCTTTTCTTTTAATTCCACTTCTGTTGCAGCACCAACTTTGATAACGGCAACACCACCAGCTAATTTTGCCAAGCGTTCCTGCAATTTTTCCCTGTCAAAATCAGAAGTCGTTTCACCAATTTGAGTACGGATTTGGGCAATTCTTGCCTCAATTTCTTTCTTGTTGCCCATACCTTCAACAATGGTGGTCATTTCTTTGGAAACTCTTACCTGACCTGCCTGACCCAAATCTTCCAAAGTGGCAGAATCTAATTTTCTGCCAACTTCTTCACTGATAACTGTTGCACCGGTCAAAACCGCAATATCCTGCAACATTGCTTTTCTGCGGTCGCCAAAGCCGGGGGCTTTAACGGCAACTGCCTTAAATGTGCCACGCAACTTATTCACTACCAATGTAGCAAGCGCTTCTCCTTCCACATCTTCGGCAATAATCAACAATTCCCGCCCGCCTTGCACAACTTTTTCCAAGACCGGCATAATATCGGAAATCATATTTATTTTGCGGTCAGTAATCAAAACTAAAGGATTGTTCATAGCGGCTTCCATTTTGTCCGGGTCGGTCGCCATATAGGGACTGATATAACCTCTATCAAACTGCATGCCTTCCACTGTTTCCAGCATGGTTTCCATGGTCTTGGATTCTTCCACAGTGATAACTCCGTCATCACCAACTTTTTCCATTGCCTCGCTAATCAATTCGCCAATGGCTTCATCCCCTGCAGAAATGGCAGCAACTTGTGCTTTCGCCTTTTTGGTCTTCACGGTCTTGGATACGGCTTTCAATTCTTCAACAACCACATCCACTGCTTTTTGAATTCCCTTCTTCACAATCATAGGGTTAGCGCCTGCTGCCACATTCCGCATCCCTTCTCTAATCATGGCTTGAGCCAAAAGGGTTGCGGTGGTGGTACCGTCACCTGCCACATCATTGGTCTTGGTGGCAACTTCCTTAACCAGTTGCGCTCCCATATTTTCAAAGGGGTCTTCCAGTTCAATTTCTTTGGCAATGGTAACACCGTCATTGGTAATCAATGGTGCGCCAAATTTTTTGTCCAACACCACATTGCGACCCTTGGGTCCCAAAGTTACTTTTACGGCATCTGCCAAAACATTTACGCCTCGTTCCAAACTGCGGCGTGCTTCTTCATTAAATTTAATTTGTTTAGCCATTTTTCTTCACCTCTTATTTCTTTTTTGTTTTTGCTGTTTTCTCAAACTTTGCCAAAATCTCACGGCCGGGAATTAACAAATAATCCTTGCCTTCAATCTTGACTTCGGTCCCGGCATACTTGGCAAACAAAACCTCGTCACCTACAGCAACATCAACCTTGACAACTGTACCATTGTCCATCAAACGTCCATCTCCCACAGCAACAACCTTGCCTGTTTGGGGTTTTTCTTTGGACGCAGTATCCGGCAAATAGATACCACTGGCTGTTTTCGCAACTTGCTCCACAACCTCCACCAAAACATTGTCAGAAAGCGGTTTTAACATTTTTTCTCCTCCTTCGCTTTTCTATAAAAATTATAAAAAACACTATTTAGGCAACCCTGCCCAAGGAATTATTATATCATCAAAAAGTTAAAAGTCAAACTTTTTTGTAAAAATTTGACTTTTAACTTTTGCTGTCCAAAAGTATAGTCCAACCATTCTCCTGCTTAACCTTGCCCTGTTTCATCAAATGCCCTAAAGCCCTTTTGAAAGCGGCTTTACTAATGTTGAATTTTGCTTTAATAATATTGGGCTGGGTATCATCACCATAAGGCATCTTGCCACCCCGTCCTTGTAAAATATTCAAAATTGCTGCCGCATCAACTCCCAAGGCATCCTCTTTCTGCAAACGCAAAGACAAATTCATCCGCCCGTCTTCACGCAGAAAAATTACCCTTGCCTTAAGCATTTGTCCAAAATCCAATCTCTGACCCAATGCCTCATCCCGATGCAAAAAGCCAATATTTCGTTTGCGGGTGAATATAAAAAATCCTTCTGGAAGAATGTTATAAACAGTTCCTTCCACCATATCCCCAACTTTAATACCTTCAGCAGGACGGGACGCTGCAAGAATATCATCTTCCACCCGCATGGTAACTGCCTGCCGTCCGCTCTTATCCCGATAGAGTTTTACCCACACCATTTGCTCCGGCTCCACACGCCCCCGCATTTGGCTGTAAGGCATAAAAACACCACGTTCCGCACCAATATCCACAAAACCTCCGTCTTTGGTTATGCTCAAAACCTTCACATAACCAAGTTGACCTTCCTTCATTTTAGGGAGTTTAGTGCTTGCCGTAAGCATGGAACGATTATTGAGATAAAGCCATACAGTTACCTCATCCCCAACTTTCAGTTCTCTGTTCTGTTGTTGTTTGTGAAGAAGAATATCGTCTTGAGTATTGCCCGTACCCGCATCCAGAAATGCTCCCATTTCCGCCAATCGTGCAACTTTCAAAGTCACCACATCACCGGGTCTAAGTTTCTTCACACCATTTGTTGCTTGCATTTTTATTTCAATTTACTACTGGGTATTTCCAAATCCTTCAACGCTTTTCTGATGGCGGCTTCGTCTGTTTTACAATAACTTATATCATTCTCTTCCACAAAGTCCCCACCCAAAGTGCCTGTTTTTACACGCTCTTTATCAATCAATTTAATGCTGTTCAATGCTTTCAGCATTGTCATGACATTCATATCCGTTTCCACATTATCGCAGACCATGCTGATAAGGGAAGGAATCTTCGTTATATTGGCAACACTAAACACTTGGTCCATCGCCGCCCGCAAGAATTTTTGTTGGCGTTGGGCTCTGCCAATATCCCCCAATTCATCACTGCGGTAACGCACATACTGACCTGCCTGTTTGCCGTTCAAATGCTGGAAACCCTTCTTCAAATCAATATGTAAATCCGCATAGGGGTCATCGTATTTCATATCATGTTCCACTAACAAATCCACACCGCCCATTAAATCCACAACTTTGGTAAATGCCTGCCAGTCCGCCAAAGCATAATGGGTAATGGGTACTCCCAAAAGGTTAGCAACGGTCTGCTTTGCCATCATCACCCCGCCAAAAGCGTATGCCGCATTAATCTTTTCCGGCAATTTATGTCCTGGCAAAATTACCATTGTATCCCGTGGGATACTAAGCACAGAAACTTTTTTGTTTTGTGGATCAAAGCTCAAAAGCATCATGGCATCCGTGCGCTTGGGGTCGTCCTTCTCCGCCTCGCTATCTCCATAATCACTCCCCATAACCAAAACATTGATGCGTTCGTCCGCTACTGATTCAATCTTTTCTCCGCTATCTAAAATATTGCCTTGCTCATCCGTTAAAGTAACAACTTTACTGCGGGGATAAACCACGCCCACATCTTCATTTTGTACGAACTGACGAACAACAAAAATCGTACCAAAAAAGAAAATCAGTGCCACCAGGATTACTGCAACAATAAAAATAATCAACCTACCCCAGTGAATTTTACTTTTCTTCTTCATTTCCGTTTTTTGCCCACCATCATCTCCTGACAATGCCGTAGCAGCTATTATTGTTTCTTTCTCGACTTCTTGTTTTTTCTGTTCTATTTTAGCTTTTTCTGCAGTTTGCTTTCTTTCCAGTTCTTTCTCTGCTATCCTTTTTAATTCTTCTTTCGCCTTGCGGTTTACTTCCTCTACCTCTGCTTTATGTTTTGCGTTTTCCTCTTTCTTTTGGGCTTCTTCTTTTGCTTTGCGTAATAATTCTTCCTCTTCTAAACGACGTTTTGCTTTTTCTTCAGCTTGACGCTTTTCCTCTTCCACTGCTTTGCGTTTTGCTTCTTCTTCGGCTTGACGCTTCGTTTCTTCCTCTACTTTGCGCTTTGCTTCTTCTTCAGCCAATGTTTCCGCCAGCATTTTTTGCATTAAAATATCGGCATCTGCAGTCACATTCTTAGTCTGTGCCACAGGCGCATATTGCTCACCCGCAACAATACCGGACTCCACCAATTCTTTGCCTGCGTTAAACTCCGCCTCAATACGGGCGGCAAGTTCCCTGGCATTAATCTGCCGGTTCATATTTCTAACTTGCTCGTCATGACGGCGTTGCATTTCATTTCGCTGGCTATTCAGTCGGTCGTCCAATGCCTTGTGTTTGCTGGCAATTTCCAATTCAACCGCTTTCCGCTTTTCTTCAATTTCCCTTTCGATTTCCAGGCGTTTTCTTTCCATCTCCTGTTTAATCGCAAGTAAATCTTTTTCGTCCATTTCCCTAACTACTTATCTCCTTGAAATAAAAGCTCATTATATCCCTCTACGCACTTTGGATGAATCAACAGTCCCTGCCGTAAAAGATAATTCATAGTATGAGCATAACAATTAATCATCCCCAATTGCAAATCTTTTTTAGCAACTTCCCGCAATTCTTCCATACCGTCATATACCCTGCCCGGTTCTATCATATCCGCCAAATACACCACCTGCGCCATCATACTCATCCCCTTATCACCGGTAGTATGTGTCGCAATAGCATTTAAAATTTCTTCATCATCTATGCCATATTCTTGTTTTGCCAAATATGCACCTAATTTTTGATGGAGTAAAATCGGTTGTTGCCGTTCCACATCATCAACACCAAGATTCCAAACCAATGCCTGATGTACACTGTTTTGAACTTCAATCTTTCTGCCACAATCATGCAAAAGTGCCGCCACTGCCAATTTTTCAGTCGGCATTCCATACCATTTTGCCATTTCCATAGCCGTTTCATAAACCCTGAAGGAATGGGCATAACGGGATGGTTTTAATTCACTTTGCAGTTTTATACGCATTTCTTCAAAATTCATTTTTGATAAAGCCGCCACTCCTGGATATACTGCTCCACCGCCGGAGCAACTAATCCTGTCAAGGGTAATTTTTTTACAATATTTTCCCGTACCAAAGTACTGGAAACAGGGTATTCAGGAGTTTCAATCATGATTATTTTTTTTGAATTTTCTCCAAAACGCTGTTTGGCGAGAGCAATCTCCTCCTCATATCCAGGACGATATACCACTGCAAACTTTGCCAATTCAAAAATCTCATCAATATGGTGCCAACTGTCAAGTTGCGGCACACCGTCTGCACCTATAATGAAATACAAATCCTGATTTGGGAATTGCTGTTTCATTATCCGCAAGGTTTCGAAAGTATAGCTTATGCCTTTCTTTTTGAATTCCACATCACTTACACTAAAATGTGAAATTCCGTCAACCGCCAATTCCGTCATACAGTAACGGTCCTCAGGCGAAGCGTAACTTTGTCCGATTTTATGAGGTGCCACATAAGCAGGAACAAAAATAACCCGCTCCAAATCTAATTTTTCATAAACATTTTGGGCAAGCATTATATGTCCCCTATGAATAGGGTCAAAACTGCCACCCAAAATGCCCAATGCTTTCATTTCATAAATACCCCGATCAATATAATTTTATATTATACCATTTCATAATCAACTTAACAAGCCATTGAACCACAAATATTAAAAAGACGAAAAGGACCAGTGCTTTCGCCCGATCCTTTAAGTCAAATTTTGCTTTTGGAGTCTGACAATATCGCCACAATGCCCCCAAATATTCCGAAAAAGAATTCTTACTATTCATATCGCAACGCATCAATTGGGTCTAAAAGTGCCGCTTTCCTTGCAGGATAAATACCAAAGAACAAACCAATTCCCACGCTGAAAGCCACCGCAATTACTATAGCACCAACACTGATAACTGTTTTCCAATCCAGGAAAAAACTGATAGCATAACTTGCGCCTACACCCAATACCACACCAAAGAAGCCTCCCACTATACCAATAACCATGGCTTCAATTAAAAATTGTAAAAGAATATTATCGTATGTCGCCCCCAATGCCTTACGAATACCAATTTCCCTGGTCCGTTCTGTTACTGAAACCAACATAATATTCATAATTCCAATACCACCAACTAACAAGGAAATTGCCGCAATACATCCCAAAAGCATCGTAATTGTATTAGCTGTGGACATCATGGTTTCCATTACTGCCGCCATATTGTTGATGGTGAAATCATCATAAGCACCATCCTTTATCTTATGCCGCATCCGCAAAACCTCTTCCACCTCTGCCTGCACATCGTCAATTACATTTTCATTCTTGGTCTGAATAGTAATTCTTTGCACATAAGTGATACCCATCATTCGGTTCATGGCGGTAGTCAAAGGCACAAAAACCACATCATCCTGATTCGTCCCCCCGCCGGCCTGACCTTTTTCCTTCAACACCCCGATAACTTGAAATGGTGCCTTGTTAATGCGGATGGTCTGACCTATCGGATCTTCACTTTCGAAAAGGTTAGTGGTCACTGTTTTACCAAGCACCGCAACACGATTACGACTGTTCAAATCCCTTTGACCAAAAATTCTTCCATCAGACAATTCATAATTTTGAATGCTGAAATGACTGGGAGTAGTGCCTTCCACACGACTCGTCCAGTTTTGGTTACCATAAACCATTTGATAACTGCGGCTCACCGTAGCACTGATGCCGACAACATCATCAACCTGTTTAGAAATGGCTTCCATATCATCAACTGTCAACTTTGCGCCCTCCCCACTGGCAATTCTGGCACCAGTGGCAGTACGCCCCCCGCTCATTACCATCAATGTATTACTGCCAAGTTTGGAAATATTTTCTTTAATACTCTCCTTAACACCAAACCCCAAAGACACCATGGCAATTACGGCTCCAACACCAATGATAATACCCAACAAGGTCAAAAGTGTGCGCATTTTGTTTCCCAACATTCCGTCTAAAGCCATCTTGATTGATTCATTAAACAAATTGCTCACCTTCTCTCGTCGCTTACAAGTTGTCCGTCCCGCATTACAAGAATACGTTTGGTTTTTTCTGCAATATCCGGCTCATGAGTAACCATCACAATGGTCTTCCCCTCACTATGCAACCGGGCAAAAATATCCATAATTTCATAACTGGATTTAGTGTCCAAATTACCGGTGGGCTCATCCGCCATAATAATAGCAGGATTATTTATCAAAGCCCTGGCGATAGCCACCCTTTGACGCTGGCCTCCGCTCATCTCCGATGGTTTATGGTCTAAACGGGCACCCAATCCTACTGCTGTCAAAGCAACCTTTGCCCGTTCCATCCGTTCTTCTTCTCCAACCCCGGCATAAACCAAAGGTAAAGCCACATTGGCCTGAGCAGTCAGTTTTGCCAACAGATTGAAATTTTGAAATACAAATCCGATTTTGGCATTACGGGTATGAGCCAGTTCATCATCGTTATAACCCGCAATTTCCTTGCCGTCCAAATAGTACTCACCGCTTGTAGGTCTGTCCAAACATCCCAAAATGTTCATCATAGTAGATTTACCACTGCCCGAAGGGCCCATAATGGAAGTGAACTCCCCATAATCAATTTTTACATTCACATGGAAAAGAGCATGTACAATGCTGTCCCCCATCTGATATGTTTTCATTATATCTTTCAACTCAATTACTGACATTATAACCTTGGCCCTCCAACACGCACGCCTGCCTGCTTCTTTACTGCCTTCCGTGCCAGCAGCACATCTCCCTCTTTAAGTTCATCACTATATACCGCCAAAGCATCGTCACTTGCCATACGGGTTTGTACAGACACCTTACGAGTTTCTTTTGTCTTAGTATTATACACATTCACGAAACGGCTTTTGCCTTCTACATTGATACAATTCAACGGCACAACCAAAGTATTGTCCAATTCATCCACAATAATTTCCGCCCTGGCAGTCATGGTTGGCAACAACTTGCCCTTGGAATCATCCACATTAACATATACTGTGTAGTAAATTACATTGTTTTCTGTCTTGGCCTGGCGGCTCACCAAACGCACCGTTCCTGTAAAAGTTTCATTGCTATATGCATCAACGGTGAAACGCACCCTTTGCCCTACCTTAACCTGACCAATATCACTTTCGTCAACCAAAGTTTCAATCTGCATATTATCCAAAGTAGCAACGCTCATAATAACTTGAGGTGTACTGATACCGCTGGAAATCGTCTGACCCACAGGGGTGGGCTTGCCAATAACATAACCGTCAATAGGACTGATAATAACCGTATCGCTTACATCACTTGCTGCCTTTTCATAATTCGTTTTCGCAACCAAATAATTAGATTCATATTCATCATAATCGGAAGCACTGATGGCCCCTTTAGTCAGCAGGGTTTTATAACGGTTAAAATCATTTTCTGCCTTAACCAGTTTGGCATTCATTTGGTTCATAGTAGCACGGAGAGCCGTGTCATCCAGACGAACAAGTACATCACCCGCATTCACATGCTGGTTTTCTTCTACCATTACAGCCACAATCCTGCCCGTAATTTTAGAAGAAATATCCACATTATTTACTGCGCTCAAAGAGCCAGTAGCACTAATGGACTTAACCAAAGAACCTTTGGTCACCACACCGGTTTTTATGGAAGCGGTTTCTGTTTTGGAATTGGTATAATAATTGTAACCGCCCCAGCATCCCGCCATAAGAACAACTAAACCGATAGCAATATACTTATTTCTCTTGATGAAATTCAACATATCTCTCACCTGCCTTACTTTCGTTCTTAACCCTAATTATAACAAAACTTGTGACAAAAATATGACAAAAGCAAAAATCCCGTCATTATCCGACGGGATTTTTATTTTATAGTCCTTTCAAATACTCCAGCCGTTCCACGATGGCTTTTTTCTTGGTTTCAAACTCTGCAGCTTTGGCCTTTTCCTTGTCCACCACGTCCTGGGGTGCTTTTGCCAAAAATCCCTTGTTATTCAATTTCCCGTTTACCCTCGCCAATTCCTTATCTAAATCAGCAACTTCTTTGGTCAGACGGGCGGTTTCCTTTTCTACGTCAATCAGTCCTGCCAATGGCAAATATACTTCAACCCCATTAACTACTATTGTCATGGCATTAGCCGGCTTTTCTGTGGTTAAAGGCAACAATTTTAAATCATCCACACCCCCCAGCAAATGAATATATGCCGCATTCTCCTCAATACCTTTACGCAATGCTTCATCTGCCAGCAAAATAGCAGGAACTTTTTTGGAGGGAACTGCGTTCACTTCTGCCCGCATATTACGGATAGCACCAATGGTTTCCATAATGGCACCCATAAGTTTTTCTGCATCTTCATCAATTTTATTTTTGTCCGCCGCAGGCCATTTTGCCAACATAATAGTTTCGCCTTCATGAGGCAGGCATTGGAATATTTCCTCGGTAATAAACGGCATAAAGGGGTGCAACAACTTCATAGCGCCTGTCAATACCTCTGCCAGTACATGTTGAGCAGTTGCCCGTGCCTTATCACCCTCATGCCCATATAAACGTGGCTTTGCCAGTTCAATATACCAGTCGCAAACTTCTCCCCAAATGAAGTCATAAATCATCCTGCCCGCTTCGCCTAATTCAAACTTTTCCAGCATCTTGGTAACATCTGCCGCAGTATGTTGCAGACGGGATAAAATCCATTTATCAGAAAGATTAAGAGGTGCCAGTTTTGCTTTCTCACTGTAACCTTCCATGTTCATTAGAGCAAACCGGGAAGCGTTCCAAATTTTGTTGGCAAAGTTCCGTGTGCTTTCCACCCGTTCCCAGTAGAAGCGCATATCATTACCCGGAGTATTGCCCGTAATCAACATAAACCGTAAGGTATCTGCACCATATTTTTCCACTACTTCCAAGGGGTCAATGCCGTTGCCCAGGGACTTGGACATTTTCCTGCCCTGACTGTCCCTTACCAAGCCGTGAATGAATACCTTTTCAAAGGGTATATCCTTCATAAATTCCATACCCATAATCAACATTCTGGCAACCCAGAAGAAAATAATATCATAGCCAGTTACCAGCACACTGGTGGGATAGAACTGTTGCAACAAATCCGTTTTATCCGGCCATCCCATAGTGCTGAAGGGCCACAAGGCACTGCTGAACCATGTGTCCAAAGCATCCTCATCCTGATGGATATGAGTACTGCCACACTTAGGACACTTAGTTAAATCCGTACGGCTGGCGCTCATCTCCCCGCAGTCATCACAATACCACACAGGAATCCTATGTCCCCACCAAATTTGACGGCTGATACACCAGTCACGAATATTTTCCATCCAACCCGTATAGGTCTTGGTAAAACGTTCAGGTACAAACTGACATCTGCCGTCATTGACACATTCTACCGCCGCCTTAACCAAGGGTTCCATCTTCACAAACCATTGGGTGGAAACCAAGGGTTCAACCACATGACCACAACGTTGGCAATGACCAACTGCATGGGTGTGGTCTTCCACTTTCAACAAATAACCCTCTTTTTCCAAATCTTCGCAGAGGACCTTACGACATTCATAACGGTCCATGCCTGCGTATTTGCCGCATGCTTCCGTCATCTTGCCATTCATGCCAATAACAACAATATTTTCTAATTTATGACGCAATCCCATCTCATAGTCATTGGGATCATGGGCAGGAGTAACCTTAACTGCACCAGTTCCAAATTCTTTATCTACATAACTGTCAGCAATGATAGGAATTTCCTTGTTCACCAAGGGCAACAACAATTTCTTACCCACCAAATTTGTGTAACGTTCATCATCAGGATTAACTGCCACCGCCGTATCGCCCAACATGGTTTCCGGGCGGGTGGTAGCAATTACCAGAAATTTATCCGGTTCACCCACAAAGGGATACTTAATATGCCAAAAATGTCCTGCATCATCCTTGTGTTCAACTTCAATATCGCTGAGAGCCGTGTTGCAGTTAACACACCAGTTGGTTATGCGTGTACCTTTATAAATCAAACCCTTCTCAAACAGTGCGCAAAAAACTTCCCGTACTGCACGGCTGCACCCCTCATCCATAGTGAAACGTTTCCGCTCCCAGTCACAGGAAACGCCCAAACATTTCAACTGGTTAATAATGCGGTCACCATATTGTTCTTTCCACACCCAAACCCGTTTCAAAAACTCCTCCCGGCCTAAATCGTAGCGGGTCTTGTTTTCCTCTTTTTTGATTACTTCCTCAACCTTAATTTGAGTTGCCAAACCAGCATGGTCATAACCGGGCATCCACAGAGTGTTATGTCCCATCATCCTGTGCCAACGGATTAAAATATCCTGCAAAGTATTATCCAAAGCATGCCCCATATGCAACTGACCTGTAATGTTTGGGGGCGGAATGACGATAGTAAAAGGTTCTTTTCCTTTCTCCACTTCAGCATGAAAATAACCTTTGTCTTCCCACACTTTATACCATTTTTTCTCAACCGCCTCCGGGTCATAGGTCTTAGGAATGTTATTTGCTTCTGCCATAATCTTTCTCCTTCACTTGTTTATCGCTATTTAGGCATTGACGGAGGTCCGTAACTGAATGGCCTCCGCAATATGTTTTGGCTGAATCTGCCCTGAATTATCCAAATCTGCAATGGTCCTCGCCACCTTCAAAACCCGGTCATGGGAACGGGCAGAAAGATGTAAAGCACTAAAATATTTTTCCAACACTTTTTGTGCTGCCTCATCCAATGCACAAAACTTTTCCACTTCCTTACGGGTCATTTGGGCATTGCAATAAATGCCTGTACCTTCCAATCTGTCTAATTGCAAATTTCTTGCCGCTATAACCCGTTGCCTGACCACTGAACTTGATTCACCTGCCGCCTTCGTCTGCAATTCATCAAATCCGACTCGTGTCAAGTTTATTTGAATATCAATCCTATCCAAAAGCGGCCCGCTAATTTTGCGCCTGTACCCTTCAATATCCTTAGGTTTGCAAGTACATTGCCGCAAAGGATCGCCTAAATAACCACAAGGGCAGGGGTTCTGTGCTGCCACCAAAAGAAACTTGCTGGGGAAACACATTTGCGCCTTTACCCGGGAAATACTTACTTCCCCATCTTCCAAGGGCTGACGGAGCATTTCCAATGTATTGCGTTCAAACTCCGGGAACTCATCTAAAAACAACACCCCGTTATGGCTTAAAGTAACCTCACCCGGTTTAGGGACCGTACCACCGCCTAACAGAGCATTAGCACTAGTAGAATGATGGGGACTGCGGAAAGGTCGCTCCAGCATAATACCGCCACTGCCTAATTTCCCACTGACGGAATAAATTTTCGTAACTTCCAAGGCCTCTGCCTCAGTCATAGGTGGCATAATAGTTACCAAACGCCGTGCCAACATGGTCTTGCCACAACCCGGAGAGCCAACCATTAAAATAGAATGACCGCCGGCTGCCGCTATTTCCATAGCCCTCCTTGCCACCGGCTGCCCCTTCACATCAGCAAAATCCACACTATAAGCCCGTTCCATATTACTCAAAATATTTTTCTTGGGCAAAGGAATCAAGGGACTTACACCCTGCAAATGATTAACTAATTGAGAAAGATTTTTTACCGCATAGACATCAATACCAGGAATAAGTTTTCCCTCCGCTTCATTTTCAGCGGGAATAAAAATCTCTTTATAACCGAGCCGTTGTGCCTCCATAACCATGGGCAACACACCGCTCACCTTACGGATTCCACCGTCAAGAGACAACTCACCCACAAAAATTTTATCATCAACTTCTGCCTGACCGATGCCCTGATTATTGGCAACCAATACACCAATAGCCATTGGCAAATCCAGACTGCTGCCATCTTTCTTCAAATCCGCAGGAGCTAAATTGATTACATTGTTTCCCATTGGGAAAACAAAGCCACTATTGGTTATAGCGGACTTTACCCGCTCCCTTGCTTCCTTTACGGCCGTTGTTGGCAAACCTACCACATCAAATTTTGGCAAACCATTATTGATATCCACTTCCACAGTGATTAACGCCCCGTCAATGCCTACTGTGGTTTCTCCTAATGTTTTTGCAAACATTTTGCCCTCCTTAGTTAACTCTGTTTTATATATTATACCACAATATGCCAAGGTTTTGTGGTCCTAATAAAAATAATTACATTATCGTCTTCTTTGTATGTGAAACCATGCCATTGGTCAGTTTGCTATTGTTGCAAATGCACAGGATAATGATATAATAATATAAAGTTTATGCGAGCGGAGATAAAATGAATTCTAACATTACTGACAACAATATATTGCAAAATACTCCCACTGCTGACATTTTTGCTTTTTGGCTTAACAGTTTATTTGCGGATACTGTTGCAAAACTTTTTGGCGAAAATCCTGCAACTATTTTGGAAGCCGCCAAAGATTTTCAACTGGCTAATCCGGTAGATATGCAGCAATCCCTGCTGGAAATTCCCCTGCTTGGTACTGCCTATACGGATATTTCCTTCAGTTACAGTTTGCATAATCTGCACAATAATTTTTTCAACAGCACACCGGGGAAAAAAATTCAACCGCTGTTCCAATATCTGCAAATGTTGTTGCCTGCAGACAATAGTGTTTATGTTGAATTGGATACCGGCAATGGCAATCAGGAAATTCCTGCGGTGTTTTTTGATTGTACCGATTGTGTTGAAACTGTTTTTTCCAAACTTTGGATAAAAGGTTCTGAACCTCCCCAATGGGCAAAAGCGCAGGAAATTGTTAACAACCTTCCACAAGATTGGCAGTTACTCTACCTCGGTTTAATGCCCAGCAGACCCGATTCACCCTTGAAACTTATCTTTACTAAAATTTCTGTTAATGACCAGCACCTGCCCTGCTCAATAGAAGATATAGAAACTCTTTTAAAAAATATTCAACACAGTCCTTTGACTAAATCTATGAAGGAACAACTACAATACTTGATTAATTTAAACTTCAGGGAAATTACAGTCAGCTTGAACTTAATGCCCGACAACCAGTATGATTCCCGTTTGGGGTTTGAGGTCTTTGTGCCTGAAGAAGGCCTTGACCCGGAAAAAAACTTAGAGAGTGAACGGGGGAAGAAATTACTTGGGGCATTAACGGATTGGCAAATAGCTGACGAAAGAGTGTATTTGTTACAAGAATGTTGTGACATCTTCTTCCCACCCCAAGCCCCCAATTGTGCTGAATCCCAAATTCAGGCCTTTCTCAACCATATTAAACTACAATGGGATAAAGACAAAGCATTACCGGCAAAGGCCTATGTTGCCTGCAACAGCTACTTCAGATAATGGGCAATTTCAATTATGAATTAAGAATTCATAATTAAGAAAGATGGTAAAATGTTCCGGTGATTATATAACAAGTTACAGGAACATAAGTAGCCCCCGCCCTTGCGGGGGCTGTCGCTTTTCGGAACTTGGTTGCGACTGGGGGTGCAGATTACTCCGAAAACTTTGTCACTACATAATCGCTCACCCCGCCGGTCCACGTTCCAGTATCGGCCCTCCCCTCCCAAAATGAAGGGGTAATCTAATATAATCACAGGAACATATTACCACAACTTTAAGTTTTAAGTTTTTAGCTTTTCATTAACGAAAAAGCCATCGGCGATGCCGATGGCTTTTTTCGTTAAAAACATCCAATTAAATGATTTATGCTTTGCACCCGTCCTGCTGTGAGAATGACTTCAATTACGTCAAAACTCAAAGGTGGCATATTATTGATAAGTTTAGTCATTACCAAATAACTTTCCGCACAACGGCGGATTTTTCTCTGTTTCGTCCAGGTTACTGCTTCTCGTGGAAGTCCGTACAACTCACTGCTGCGGGTTTTGACTTCCACAAAATGCAGGGCACCGTTATGACTGGCAATAATGTCTATTTCCCCGACATAACAACGGTAATTGCGTTTGACAATCTCAAACCCCCTTTCCTGCAAATATTGACAGGCCGCATTTTCGCCGCTTAAAGCCACCTTTCCCCGTATACTTTCATTATGATAATCACTCTCGTTATCCTTTGGTTTTCTTTGAGCAACGGTCTTTAGTTTTTCTTCACAAGCACCCTCATAAATTGCGTGGGCAATAGCGTTCAAATCCTCATTTTTTGCCATTGGGCTTAAATACCTCAATCGTCATTTGGCTTTCACCCATCATCTCCTGTGCCAGTTCATCCGGATAGGGATTAGCGTAAACCACCCTTTCAATTCCCGCATTAATCAACATTTTTGTGCAAACTACACAGGGTTGGTTGGTCACATAAATAGTTGCCCCCTTCACGCTGACGCCGTGAAAAGCCGCCTGACAAATCGCATTTTGCTCTGCATGTACGCCACGGCAAAGTTCATGATTTTTGCCGCTGGGTACATTTAACTGTTCACGCAAGCAACCCACTGCCTCACAATGGGGCAAGCCCATAGGAGTGCCATTGTAACCGGAAGCAAGAATTTGTTTGTTCTTCACAATTACTGCTCCCACCTTGCGGCGCATACAGGTACTGCGTTTGGCTGCCACTTCCGCCATTTCCATAAAATATTCATCCCATGTCGGTCTGTCCATTTTTTCCCTCCTTATTTTTCCAATGCCATTATTTTATCAATACGGCGGGCATGCCGTCCGCCTTCAAATTCTGTATTCAGCCAAGTATCCACAATTAATTCCGCCGTACCCACACCAATAGTTCTTTCACCCATACAAAGCACATTAGCATCGTTATGCAAACGGCTCATTTTTGCATTATACACATCGTTGCACACGGCGGCACGAATGCCTTTGCATTTGTTGGCCGCAATGGAAATACCAATACCCGTGCCACAAACCAAAATACCCTTTGTAGCAGTCCCCTTGCCAATTTCGCCACAAAGTTTGGCAGCAAAATCCGGGTAATCACAACTTGCTTCACTGTCCGTTCCCACATCAATAATCTCATATCCTTTGGCTTTCAAATATTCTGCCAAATGTTTTTTGAGATGAATACCTCCGTGGTCACTGCCCATTAACAATTTCATAAGATACTACCTCCGCATGATTTTTTCATTCTGTTCATAATCGCCAGACCCAGTCCCCATTCCGGCACTGCCAAAGCATAGATTACATCAACTTTTGCCCTGTCCAAGTCCCGCAAAAAATAGAATAGTTTATTAGCCAAGTCTTCCAAAGATGTATAGGTTTTATTCACACAACCTCCGATTGGAAATGGTGCCACCACCCCAACTTTCAAGGCCTTTGCCAATGCCGTACCGGCACAAATATAAAGTATTTCTTCCGTGCGGCACAAGTGCATAGCCGCTTTTGGTGCATAATGTTTATATTTCATTCCAGGTGCTTTTGGTGTCCTGTTACTGTCAACCAATCCCTTGTCCAGTTCCACATTTCCCATAACCTGCTTAATCATTTCCTGGGTTATACCACCGGGACGTAATACAACCGGCACTGTCCCCGTAGTATCAATAACAGTGGACTCCAAGCCCTCCTCACAGGCACCGCCATCTAAAATTGCGGCAATTTTCCCGTCCATATCTTCCTTAACTTCCACCGCCGTTGTGGGGCTGGGCCGGCCGCTGATATTGGCACTGGGCGCCGCAATAGGCACCCCTGCTGCTGCAATCAGTTTACGGGCATACTCATTGCCCGGCAAACGCACCGCCACCGTGTCAAGCCCTGCTGTAACTATATCAGAAACAATTTTACTTCTTGGAACTACTAAAGTCATAGGGCCCGGCCAGAAACTTTCAGCTAACTTTTTTGCCATTGGACTTAAATTAATGGTCAGGGAATTGAGTTCATCCAATTTGGCAATGTGCAGAATGATAGGATTATCGCTGGGTCTGCCTTTGGCAACATAAATCTTTGCCACTGCCTCACTGTCCAAGCCGTTGGCGCCAAGCCCATAAACAGTTTCCGTAGGGAAAGCCACCAGTTTCCCTGCCCTTATCAAGGCACCTGCTTGCTGAAAAACATCATCACTATTTTCACTTAAGTTCCAAAATTTTGTTTGCATATTTTCCCTGTTCCTTAGTCGCAAAAATATCTCTGTCAATGCCGGCATAATCTTTAGTGACCTTAATTATAGTATATCCCGCCTCACGGCAAAGCGTTGCTACTGCCTGACTTTGATGAATGCCTAATTCCATTGCCAGCACACCATCAGAAGTAAGATATTTATCTGCTCCGGTAATTATACGGCGATAAAAATCCAAGCCATCCACGCCCCCCGCCAATGCAAGACGGGGCTCTTTTTTTACATCCTCATCTAAAGAATCTATATCCCCGTTAGGAATATAAGGCGGATTGGAAATTATTAAGTCAAATTTTTGACTGTCCAGCCCCTGATATACATCGGTCTTGACAAACTTCACTCTGTCCGCCACGCCAAGATTTTGTGCATTAGTCATGGCAACCGCCAAAGCATCGCTGCTGATATCCGCAGCAGTAGCATAAGCATTGGGCAAAAGTTTTAACAAACTGATAACAATCGCCCCACTGCCTGTACCGATATCTAAAAATTCTATTCTCTCATTTTGGAAAATCGCAGCCGCTTTTTCTACTAAAAGTTCCGTTTCCGGACGAGGCACTAATACCGCAGGAGAAACCACAAAATCATCCTGCATAAAACCCTTGCAGCCCAAAATATATGCAATCGGTTCATGCCTGCCACGCCGTTCTACAAGTTCATGCATGGTGTTCAGTTCCTGCTGACTCAAGGGCTTGTCCTGCTCAACATACAATTTCACACGATTGCATTGCAATACTGAGCTCAACAGAATTTCCGCATCTACTCTAGGGCTGTCAATATGCTGTTTGACAAAATATTCCTGTGTCCAATTTAGGACACTCTTAATAGTCCAAGTCATTTTATAAATTAAAAATTAAAAATGGAAAACTTAAAACTATGGTGATATGTTCCATTGATAAAAACAAAAAACTACGCTTATTGCGAACTGCATTTTCCCGCCCAGGCGTGGGCGGGGTGGATTGCCTACAGGAACACAGAAGGGCAAGACGGGGTGGGTCGCTCCCTCCAACTGAACTAATGAACCCAGCACATCAATATCCAATGTTCTAATCACCGGAACATCTTACCGTAACTTTAATTATCTTTTCATTAGCATCAGCGTAATTGCTCACCCCACCACCGTCCTTCTATGTTCCTTTAGACGGTCCCCCGCCCCTTTAGTGGCGGACAAGGGTTCGCATAACCCCCACACACCTGAAACCTTCACTTGCCCATTAATTTGGCCTGATGGTCGGCGATTAAAGCATCAAAAACTTCCTGCATATCCCCATTCATAATGGCCGGTAAATTATGACTGGTAAAACCAATGCGATGATCAGTTACTCTGGCCTGCGGGAAATTATAAGTACGAATTTTCTCACTTCTGTCCCCACTGCCAACCTGATTTTTTCTGTCCGCTGCTGTGGCGTCCTGCTGTTCGCGCTGTGCCGCTTCCAATACTCTGGCACGCAAAACCTTCAAACATTTTTCCCTGTTTTTCAACTGGCTTTTTTCGTCCTGACATTGTGCCACAATTCCTGTCGGAATATGAGTCATCCGCACAGCGGATTCAGTTTTGTTCACATATTGCCCGCCTGCCCCACCGGCACGGAAAGTATCAATCTTAAGGTCTGATGGTTTAATCTCAATATCAACTTCATCGGCTTCCGGTAACACTGCCACAGTTGCAGCACTGGTGTGAATGCGTCCCTGAGCCTCCGTTTCCGGCACTCTCTGAACTCGGTGAGTGCCGCTTTCAAATTTCATATGGCTATAAACATTATCCCCCGTAACCATAAAAACAATTTCCTTATAGCCGCCGATGCCAGTAGGATTGGAATCCATTACTTCCACCCGCCAGCCCCTGCCTTCCGCATAACGGCTATACATGCGGAACAAATCAGCTGCAAAAAGAGCGGCTTCCTCACCGCCTGTACCCCCACGGATTTCCACAATAACATTCTTGTTATCATTAGGGTCTTTGGGCAAAAGCAAAATTTTCAGCCGTTCTGATATATCAGCCAACTTCGGTTCCAGTTCCTTTAATTCCTCTTTCGCCACATCAGCAAAATCCGCATCTTCCAACAGCAATTTGGCATCATCATACTGTTGCAAAAGATTTTTATACTCACGGAACACGGTCACCACTTCTTCCAGTTCCGCACGTGCTTTCATGGCTTTTTGCCATGCCGTCTGGTCAGCAATAACATCCGGGTCTGCAATCTTATGTTCCAAATCTAAAAACCGGTCTTCCAAGACCTGTAACTTGTCAATCATAATTTAATATTATAACATAAAAAACTCCGCTCTTGCGGAGTTTTTTCAAAATATAATCACCTGATTATAACTTGTTCTTATTCAATTTTTTGCTGGCGTAATCACCGATGGACTGCATGGTCTGAACCATAACAATCAGCACTATTACCGTAATTATCATAATATCCAGACGGAACCGCTGATAACCATAACGGATTGCCAAATCTCCAAGTCCGCCGCCGCCCAAAGCGCCTGCCATAGCGGAATAACCGATCAAACTGATAATTGCCAAAGTTATACCCAACACAATACTGTGCAATGCTTCAGGCAAAAGCACCTTCATAATTATTTGCATAGGGCTGGCCCCCATGGCCTGTGCCGCCTCAATAACACCAGGTTCAATTTCCAACAAAGACCCTTCAATAACCCTTGCTATAAAAGGTGCCGCACTAATGGTAAGCGGCACAATCGCTGCTGTTGTACCAATACTGCTGCCCACAATTAAACGGGTCAGGGGAATAATTGCTACCATCAAAATAATAAAAGGTGTAGAACGGGCCGCATTCACTATTGCCCCCAACACACTGTTCACCGCCACGTTGGGCAGAATGTGATTGGAACGGGTTACAGTTAAAATAACACCCAAGGGCAAACCAATGGCAGTGGCAAGCACTGTACTGGTGATAACCATATACATAGTTTCCCAGAAGGAGTCCAGCAAAAGCCCCCACATATCAGGACTCAAAGCCAATCACCTCCCCCTTAACACCCTTGTCTTGTAAGTAAGCATGTGCCGCCCTCAAAGCAGTTTCGTCGCCGCTTACTTCTAAAATCAAAGTGCCATAAGCCGTATCTTTTAACTGGTCTATATTTCCATAAAGAATGGAAACGTCCACATCAAATTTCTTTACCATGCCACTGATAATCGGTTCCCCTGCCAAATCGCCAATAAAGGAAATACGGGTTATCAATTTTGTGCCAGGTGTATATTCTTGCTTAAGATTCATTTGTTTTACCATCTCAGGTAATTCTGCGTTGGTTACTGCGGCAGTAAAACTTTTTGTCGTCGGATGTTGCGGATTGGTGAAAACATTAATCATACTGCCTTCTTCCACAATCACACCATTTTCAATTACTGCCACCCGGTCGCAAATTTGCTTTACCACTTCCATTTGATGGGTAATCATCACAATGGTCAATCCTAATTTTTTGTTAATCTCTTTCAACAATTCCAAAATGGACTTGGTAGTTGCCGGGTCCAAAGCACTGGTGGCCTCGTCACAGAGCAAAACTTTAGGGTCGGATGCCAAAGCACGGGCAATGCCTACTCTTTGTTTTTGACCGCCACTAAGCTGACTGGGATAATAATCGCCACGACCTTCCAACTGCACCAGTTCCAACATTTCTTCAACCCGTTTAGCAATATATGCTTTATCTTTTCCTTGAATCTCTAAAGGAAAAGCAATATTCTGTCTTACCGTACGGCTGGCAAGCAAATTAAAATGTTGGAAAATCATACCAATGGTCTGACGGGCATGGCGAAGTTCTTCTTCCGTCATAGCAGTCATTTCTTCCCCGTCCACGAAAACCTTGCCGCCAGTGGGTTTTTCCAACATATTGATACAACGCACAAGGGTACTCTTACCCGCACCGCTCAAACCGATAATACCAAAAATCTCTCCCTGTTGAACTTCTAAGGATACCGGTTTCAAAGCGTGAACATCCCCCGCTTTGCTAAAATATGTTTTTTCTACATTCTCTAATTTAATCATAATGTATATCTTACCCTATATACGCTATTAAGTCAACGGCAACTTAAAACTCCACTTCCACAAAGTAAATCTTGTTGCCCTTCGCACTAAACTTTTCTTCATACTCGGTCTGCACTTCGTTTACAACCGTACTGTTATGCAAATCACGGGTGAGTTGCACTATCTTCACTCCCACCTCGGCAAATTCTTCCAAACTGAACTCAAATAAATCTTTGTTGTCCGTCTTAAAACGCAAACGACCGCCCTTGCCCAAAAGTTGCCTATAAATTTCCAGAAATTTTCGGTAAGTAAGCCGCCGTTTGGCGTGCCTTGCCTTCGGCCACGGGTCGCTGAAGTTTAGATATATTTCTTTAATCTCCCCCGGGGCAAACCATTCCAAAAGCCCGGCCGCATCGGCATGAATGACCCGCACATTATTTAGTTCATCTTCCAATGCCGCCCGTGCCGGATAAAAGGCAATATCATGTTGGCTCTCCACTGCAACAAAAGCGCACTCCGGATGCAGTTTCGCCATTCCAATAACAAATTTGCCCTTGCCACAACCAATCTCCAAACATAATCTTTTGCCGGGGAACAACTCCTGCCAATGCCCCTGCATCTTATCTAAATCTTGGTCCAACAAAGTTTTGCCACGCACAGCATCCATCGCTTTTTCAATCCAAGGTTTTTTTCTCAAACGCATATTTGCTCCTTACACAAAAGGGCTTCAAAATTGAAGCCCTTTCAAAAATTAAAAATCATGGTAATTAGTTCCAGTGATTATGTTTATAAAAGTTCACCCTAATGCTATCTTTTGATCATACCACGCGGATTAATCTGTTCGCCCCAAAGAATTACCTCGTAATGCAGATGTGGTCCTGTGGAATAACCCGTACTGCCAACCCTACCAATGAACTGCCCTTTTACTACATAGGCATTCACATTCACCGCAATAGTGCTTAAATGTCCGTAAGCAGTGCTATAACCGTAATCATGTTCAATCTCAATATATTTGCCATAGCCACTGTACCAACCTGCATGAGTTACCCTGCCGCTGGCTCCGGCATATACCGGTTCGCCATAAGGTGCAGCAATATCAAGACCGGGATGGAAATCACCCCACGCACCAGTTACAGGGTCTTGCCTACGACCAAACTCACTGGAAATCCAACCATTATCCACAGGCCAAATATCCGGAGTTACTTCTTTCTTGTAGTTGTCTTGACGAATTACTTTATACAGTTTCTTTATATCTTGTTTATCAATCTCAATATTGAAAGCAAGGTTCTCATTCTGTTCTTCCAAAACACGCATTTTGGAACCCATGCGGTCTGTAAGTCCAAAGATCGGTCCACCCTTGCCACTGCGTTTATCCTTCTCATCTGCCAAAGTCGGCGGTTCCATGCCTGCCTTCTTCATCTCTCTGATAACATCTTTTTTCATCTGTTGCAGTTCTGCCAATTCTTTCTGCACATTATCGGTCAAATTCTGCAAATCTTCCAACCGCTTGTCCTGTATTTCTTTGGCAGCGTAATATTCTTTCAGTTCATTTCTGTCCGCCCAACCTGTGTAAATGACATAATACATTGTGCCAACACTAAAAGCAATGAAAGCCACCACACCTGCTATAACATTAATCAGGGTGCGTACCTCATTGCCATCAAAATCATGGTTGCTCATTTCCCCACCGTCGTTAGGTACCACCATAACAGAGTAGGTCTTATCCCTGCAAACCATTGATTTCAAAAAATTCCAAGTTGTGTGAAATGCTCTAATCATATTCCTCTCACTGTTCCACTGCAATCTCTGTGAATTGACTTTCCACAAACTCCAGTTCCACCGACATCTGCAAAAGTTGTGTCAAATATTGTTCTGCCTCTTGCTGTTCATCTTTGGTGATAAGGAAAGTAATTTTTGTTCTTTCCTCATAAGCCACCTGCTTAATTGCATAGCGATTGTCAGCATAAAGCATATTTAAAATTTTTCCCGAATCGTTGGGGTTGACTGTAAAAACAAAAACACCCAATTCCACTCTCTTGGCACGGCCTGCTTTTTTAATTGCCTCTGCCACAGAATTAGTATATGCCCTTACCAAACCACCTGCGCCCAACTTTACCCCGCCAAAATAACGGGTTACCACCGCAGCCACACCTTGAACATTTTTCTTACGCAACACTTCCAACATAGGTATGCCTGCTGTACCGCTTGGCTCCCCGTCATCGCTTGACCTTTGTGCCTGCTCATTCAGCAAATAAGCACTGCAGTTGTGGGTAGCATTCCAATATTCTTTCTTGATAGCTTTGATAAAATCCTGGGCTTCCGCTTCCGTCTGCACTTTTTTCAAAGTACAAATAAAACGACTTTTTTCAATTACTATCTCGTTTTTAACATCTTTAGCGATGGTAAAAATTTCCATAGCGTTCATATTTTATACTAATATTTATATAATTGCAAGAAAAATATATAAAATTTTGTAACTAATATACAATTTTCAAAAGTGCGACTTGAACTACCACAATCAAAAACATTATGGACAAAAAGCCCCTATTCTTACTCAAACCTTCCCACACCCGCCAACCGTTTGCCCGCACCACGAAGGCATTGACAACAGCCAGCAAAATGAAAACGGTAAAGAAAATGCCATTTTCAAAATAGATGTGTCGGCTCTCCGGCACAAAATAACTGAATACCAGTAAAGTTACCGCACCGGCAATGCCAATATGTGTCAACATAGAACGGCTGACTATCCGCTCCGTCCGCTTTTTTGGCACTTCCTGCAAATACTTTTCCAAAGCCGGCTCGCCGCCAAAAGCAATGGCAGCCAAAGTATCCATCACCAAATTAATCCAAAGAATTTGAATAATCGTTAAAGGATGTTCCACTCCCAAGAAAGGTGCAATTAAATTCACTGCCACCGCCCCCACATTGATAGTCAGTTGGAAGGTAACAAATTTGCAGATGGATTTATAAATAGTACGACCATAAAGAATTGCTTGTTTGATACTTAAAAAATTATCATCAAGAATAACAATGTCGCCCGCTTCCTTCGCCACATCCGTACCGCTGCCCATAGCAAAACCAACATCGGACATTTTCAATGCAGGCGAATCATTCACACCATCGCCCGTCATACCAACAACTAAATTGAGTTCCTGTGCAATACGCACCAAGCGGCTCTTGTCCATTGGCAACGCCCGTGCCACCACCCGCAGTTTGGGCAACATCAATTTTACTTCCTCATCACTAAAAGCGGCTAACTCTGCACTCGTCCACACCAATTCTTCCGGATGACGAAGCAATCCTGCATCTTTGGCAATAGCGGCGGCGGTTTCTTTTCTGTCCCCTGTAATCATAACCACCTGTACACCCGCATCCTGTACTGCTTTAATTGCACTCACCGCCTCAGCACGGACTTCGTCACGAATACAGAGAATGCCTACTAATGTCAGTCCCTTCTCCACACCATTCTGTTCCTGCTCTGCTGTGCAAAGTGCCAACATACGGATTGCCTGCCGTGCCAATTCTACCATACGGTAATCCAGGTTCTGCTTCATGGCATCCGTCAATATCTGACGTTGCCCGTCTTTATCCCAATAGTAATCTGTACTGAGCAAAAGTTTTTCCGGCGCACCCTTCACTAACAATTTCTCCATTCCATCTGTTACTGCCAAACTATATTTATCAGCTGAATTAAAAGGACGGAACTGCAACCGTTGGGGAACCCCTGTACGATATTTTCCGATATAATCCGAAAGTGCCTTCTCCGTCATATTGCCGCCAAGAATGGCATCTTCCGTCACGGTGGCACTCGTATTCACCACAATATTTTCATAAGTATATTTCTTTATCGTTGCCGGCAATTCTGCAAAAGTTTTGAACTCTTCACGGTTGCCCGTAAGAAAATTCACAACTTCCAAATGCCCTTTGGTAATAGTCCCCGTCTTATCTGTAAAAAGCAAATTCAAACTGCCTGCTGTTTCAATACCTACCAATTTCCGCACCAGCACATTGTCATGCAACATCTTTTTCATATTCAAACTGCTGACAATGGCAATCATTAAAGGCAGCCCCTCCGGCACCGCCATTACAATAATAACAATACCCACAATAATGGCACTGACCATATCTCCGCCAATAATCTGCATAGGTTGGGCAAAATAATTTTCCTTTGCCAAATATTTCTCTATGAATACCGCCGCCGCAATCAGAAAACCTGCGGCATACCCAAATTTAGCAATCTGCTTGGCAAGATGCTCCAGTTTAATTTTCAAAGGGCTTGGACGCTCCTCAATCTGCAGTTCCTTAGTCAGCTGACCGTAAACGCTATTATCCCCAACACATTTGGCAACCATTATGGCATCACCGCTGACCACCACGCTGCCACGATATAACCGGTACTCATTGAGAAAATCAATTTTACCGTCCCATTGAAAATCGGTGGGGGCAACAACCTTTTCCGCCTCATCACTTTCTCCGTTCAACGCACTTTGGTCAAGGCCTAAATTCCCTTTCACCAGTACACCGTCCACAGGGATCTTATCACCTGCCCCCAGCATAATCACATCACCAACTACAAGTTCATCAATGCGAATCTGCGTAGGTTCCCCATCCCGCCACACCCGACAATAAATGCGGCTGGCTTCCTCCTGCAATTTTTGGAAAGCAGTTTCGTTGGAATATTCCGAGTAAGTGGAAACAAAAGTGGCAAGTAAAATTGCCACTAAAATACCCAAAACTTCCAGCCAATCGCCGTAACCCATATAAGCAAAAAGACAATCTGCTATCAAGGCCACGATTAAAATTTCAATAATCGGGTCACGCAAATTGTCCTTAAACTTATCCCAAAAAGTTGCCCTGGGCAAACTGGATAAAGTGTTTTTCCCGTATAATTCCGCCGAGGCCTTCGCCTCGGCGGAAGTCAAACCATACTTCATACTTCTGTTCCTTTAACAATTAAAAATTAAAAATTAAAAGTTAAAAATGAAAAATTATGGTGATATGTTCCTTTGATTAAAATGATTAAAATGATTAAAATTTAGCACAATGCTGACTCTCGTGCCCCCTTAGAGGGGGCTGGCAGTTGCGTAGCAACTGACTGAGGGTGGCGATTAAAGCGATACTTTCGCTATGCAGTCGCCACCCCACCACCGCCAACACGCTCCCATAGGCGGTTCCCCGCCCCTCAATGGGCGGACGAGAATTCGCACTCTGCCAACTTTCCTGCTATAATCACAGGAACATCTTACCTTCCCTATGCCTTATGCCCTACGCTCTACGCCTTATCCTTCCCCTAAATCCTGAATCCTAATTCCTTTATCCTCTAACCTGACACCTAATACCTGAAACCTGAATTATTGAAGTTTCTGCTTCAATAATTGCTGCACCATGCCCGGATTTGCCTTGCCCTTGGATTTCTTCATAATCTGTCCGACCAAGAAACCTATCGCCTTATCCTTGCCTGCCTTGTAGTCCGCAACTGATTGCGGGTTTTCTGCCAATGCCTCATCTACAAATTTTTCAATGGCACCCGTATCACTCACCTGCTCCAAACCCAATTCCTTAACTAAATCTTTCGGTGCCTTGTTGCCCTTCAACATTTCAGCAAAAACTTTCTTTGCCAATTTGGAACTCAACACTCCGTCTTTAACCAAATTTGTCAACTCTGCCAAATGTTCCGGTATAACCACAAAGTCCCCAATCTCTTTATTCTCATTATTGAGCCAAGCGGAAACATCACCTAAAAGCCAGTTGGAAACCGCCTTCGCATCCTTGGCAGTTTTAACTGCCTTATCAAAATATTCTGCCATCGCTTTGGAAGAAACCAAAAGTCCCGCATCATAACTCGGCAAACCGAACTGCTCCATCAAGCGTGCCTGACGTTGTACCGGCAATTCCGGCAATTCACTCTTAACCCGATTAATCCACGCATCATCAATTTCCACAGGCACCAAATCCGGTTCAGGGAAATAACGGTAATCATGGGCTTCCTCTTTGGAACGCATACTCAAAGTTACACCTTTGGCATCATCCCAAGTGCGGGTTTCCTGCACCACATGACCACCATCTTCAATAACCTCTTTCTGACGCTCAACTTCATATTCAATGGCACGCACCAATGCCTTAAAAGAATTCAAGTTTTTAATTTCCGCACGGGTACCAAATTCCTTTGCACCTTCCGGCATAATGGAAATATTGGCATCACAACGCAAGGAACCTTCCTGCATCTTGCAATCGCACACATCCGTGTATTCCAAAATTGCTTTCAAGTTCTCCATATAAGCACGGGCTTCTTCCGCACTCCGCATATCCGGCTCAGACACAATTTCAATCAACGGAACACCGGCACGGTTATAGTCCACCGCACTGCTGTCGGAAGTGGAAATAGTGGCACCGCTGTGTACCAATTTCCCCGCATCTTCTTCCATGTGAATACGGGTAATACCAATCCGCTTTTCCTCCCCATTCACATTAATATCAATATGCCCCTTGAGGCAAATCGGTTCTTCCCACTGACTAATTTGATAATTCTTTGCCAAGTCAGGATAAAAATAATTTTTTCTGTCAAACTTATTGAACTTTTGAATTTCGCAGTTCAAAGCCAAACCCGCACGAATAGCAAACTCTACCACCTGCTTGTTCAACACCGGCAACGCTCCTGGCATACCCAAGCACACAGGGCAAACATGAGTATTGGGAGTAGCGCCGAACTCTGTGGAACAAGAGCAGAACGCCTTGGATTTAGTTTTCAATTCAGCATGTACTTCCAAGCCGATAACTGTAATATATTTAGCCATTATTTGTTACCTCCCAAAGGTGCAAATTGTTTGTGAAAATCAGTTGCCTGCTCATAAGTAAAGGCAGCACGCAAAATACTGTTTTCATCCAACACCTTACCAATCAGTTGCAGTCCCACCGGCTTACCGTCCACAAAACCGCAAGGAACGGAAATTCCGGGAAGCCCTGCCATATTCACAGGGATAGTGCTTACATCCAACATATAAATGCTCAAAGGATCCATCTTGTCGCTATAACTAAAAGTAGTTACAGGGCAAGTGGGAGTAAGAATTACATCCACCTTCTTGAAGGCATCTTCAAAATCACGGCGGATTAAAGTTCTCACTTGCATTGCCTTGTTGTAATAAGCATCGTAATACCCGCTGCTCAAAACATAAGTGCCCAACATAATACGGCGGCGTACCTCTGCACCAAAGCCCTCAGTACGGCTTATAGCCGTCATTTCGGGAGCGCTTGCCGCTTCCATATTCCTATGCCCGTAACGCACACCGTCAAAGCGGGCAAGGTTGGCACTGGCCTCTGCCGGAGCAATGATATAGTAAGTGGTAACAGCATATTCCGTATGCGGCAGGGAAATATCAACAATCGTTGCCCCCATCTCCTCAAACTTCTTTGCCGCCGCCATAACGCAGTCCTTAACTTTCGGGTCAACACCCTCGCTAAAATATTCTTTCGGCAGACCAATCTTCATCCCCTTCACATCCGCTACCAACGCCTTTGTGAAATCAGGAACTTCCACATCCAAACTGGTAGCATCGTGAACATCCTTGCCACAGATTGTATTCAACACCAAAGCCGCATCCGTAACATCACGGGTGATGGGGCCAATCTGGTCTAAAGAAGAAGCAAACGCCACACAGCCGTAACGACTTACACGACCATAGGTAGGTTTCAAACCAACACAACCGCAGAATGATGCCGGCTGACGAATGGAACCGCCCGTATCACTGCCCAAAGTCCAAACCGCTTCACCTGCCGCAATGGCAGCCGCACTGCCACCGCTGGAACCACCGGGCACACAATCTAATTTCCAAGGATTGTGGCTGGCACCAAAATAACTGGTTTCCGTAGTGGAACCCATAGCAAATTCATCCAAATTGGTTTTGCCCAAGAAAATTGTTTCATCCTTGCGGAGATTGGCAATAACATGAGCATCATAAATAGGAATAAAGTTTTCCAAAATCTTGCTGGAACAAGTTGTCCGCAAACCCAAAGTGGAAATATTATCTTTAATAGCCCCCGGCACACCTGCCAAAGCAGGAACTGCCTTACCGGCAGCCAACAAGTCATCCACCTTTTTCGCTTGGGCAAGCGCATTCTCCCTGTCCAAAGTTACATAGGCACGGACATCCTTTTCCACCTTATCAATACGGTCAAACAACGCCTTTGTAAGTTCAACGCTGCTGACCTCTTTTTTCACTAACTTTTCGTGTGCCTCGTGGGCTGTCAGTTCAAACAAGTTCATTGCAGCCCTCCTTATTCCAACACACGGGGAACCTTAAAGCCCCCATTATGCTCTGCAGGAGCATTTTTCAAAGCATCCTCATGGCTCACACCGGGCAACGCCACATCCTCACGGAATACATTGCTCACAGGAAGCACATTAGCAGTGGGTTCAATCCCCTTGGTGTCCAATTTCTGCAGTTTGTCCGCATAATCCAAAATCTGATTAAACTGCTCGGTGAATTTTTCCAATTCATTTTCGGGAACAGTCAAGCGGCTCAACGCTGCGATGTATTTTACATCCTCTTTAGTAACCATCACAAATCTCCTTTTTAGAATATTTTTTTATATTATACCACTATTATTGATAATTCACAATTGTAATTCACAATTCAAAATGCATAATTCACAATGATGGTAATATGTTCCTGTAATTGAAATTATTTAAGTTCACCATATTGCTAACTTTTGGCTCCCTGGTGAAGGAGCTGGCGGCGTAGCCGACTGAGGATTGAGAACTTTGCAGTATGCAATCACCCGTCTTGCCTTTCTATGTTCCTTTAGGCAATCCACCCTCTTTACAAAGAGGGCAAAGTCCGCTTGATGCTAACTTCCCTCTAACCTGAAACCTGACACCTGATACCTCTTACCATCTCTTATCTCTTTTAACTAACAAAAAAACGGCTTTCGCCGTTTTTTTTGTTACCTACTCCATCCGGGTTTGAACACATAACCACATTCCTGACAAACCACCTTATCATCTGGCACACTGGTATTTCCCATACCCCAGCCATAATCCTTTTTAATCTTCAGTTTGTCAGTACCCAACCAAAAATTATGCTTGTCACTCTTCGTAACCAATTTGCTGCTGCCGCAGCGTGGACATTCCAACATTTTCCGCACCTCCTTAAAATTTTATGAAGAGTTCTCTCTTCTTGCTATGGGTTTATGATAGCATAAGGAGTGGGTCAAATATGGTACATAACAATTTTTTTAAAATTTTTTTTTTGACAATATCTACAATTTGAATATTTTTTCGTCTTGTATATATAGGAGGTTAAAAACCTCGCCTTTAAATTTTTTTCAACAAATGGAAATTCCGTAATTTCCACGTGGAAATTACGGAATTTCCCCAAAATAAACAACCACATATCACCTGTTATAACCCCCGCATTAAAGGAAGGACAAACCAATTCACTTTTTCTTTAGTTCTTTAATACCACATGACAACAAGTAATTATAAATACCATCATAAAACTTATAGTTTCTTGTTTCATCCTCATCTTTATTTACACCCTTAGGAACAAAAATTACCATACCTTGTCTTGAACGTGTTAATAACACACGATAAGAATTTAACAAATAGCGCTGCGTTTCTATTTTGTTTCGTTTAGTCCATTTTGCTCCTCTAAAATTGTAGTAATCCCAATCATCACCTTTACGTCTTAAATCAGCGTCCCAACATACAAGTCCCCAATCAATTTCTAATCCTTGTACATCAAACTCACTTGCAACTACTTCCAATCTATTTGACGACCGCAAATCCGTGCTTGGAGCTAAAAACCAATTTTTAACATCAATATCTTTAGGAATATAAATTCCCTCTGGTTTTAACCGCTGTGCACTACTGCTTGCCAAAACGCCACAACGTTGTGAACCTCTAACCTGTTGACGTACCCACCATTTAGCCAATGAATAATCACGAGTAATATATAAAGGATATTTCTGCACTATTTGTTCATATAGTTTAGATGCATCTACTAAATTATTTGCCAACAAATTATCTACAAAAGCACTCTGCTTATCCGCACGGAATGACCTTACAGACGTTTTTAAATGTAATCCTAATTTAATATGACATCTATTACATCCTTCAATCGCTTGTCTATCAATGTTCTTATCTTCTAATTGATCAAAAATATCTGACGAATAGAATATTTCCCAATCTTTAAAATCATTAATGCCACATCTAAACCACTCATTAATGCCTACTTCACCATCATAAATATCTTGCCCGAGCCCTACTAAACAAATCATTACTGCCCAGTCCTTTTTTCTGTCCATAATCTTATAAAATAAATACGATTCACTGACAGCCATTCCTTCTGTTTTGTGTTTAGATGCCATCTTTTGAACATTCCAAACACGTTGTGCCTCATCAAAAATCAAGATATTTTCAGGTATGGGATTTTCATCATTAGCATGCGCTTTTTTGAATGCATAACTTCCTTGAATTAACGCTGATACAGCCGTTTGCGTTTCGCGTTTTGTAGTTCCTTTTATCTTCGTACTCTTAATAAGTGCTTCTTGTAAAACTTCAACTAATGGACCATTACCAGATAAATAAACGCTCATATTTTTTTCGCCTTTATCAAGGTTTTTTGCTACTACATCTAAACCAACAAGCGTTTTACCTGCACCAGGAACACCTGTTACAAAACAAATACATTTTTTATGATTACTTTTAGCGTACTCAATAATGTCATTAATTTCCTTTTCACATGCTTCTATATTTGCTTGTCCCGCAGCTGATTTTGCTATATCACTAATATTATGGGTTTTATATGCTTCAACGGCTGCTGCAATAATAGTCGGTGTTGGGTAATATGGCGAATTAAACCACTTTTCAAAATCAATCTTTTCATCATCGCCATATTTACTAGCCACTTCATTTACTTTAGGTATTAATGTCTCAATATTTTCCCTTTGCAAATACACTTGTTTATCAGTATAACATTTAAGTTCTTGCTCTTTATGATATTTAGGAGCATGTGTAGCTACCAATATGGGGCAAACATATAGATTTTCGGACTCTTTATGAAAGTTTTTAATATCTAAAGCATAGTCTTCTGCTTGCTGAGCGTCTTGCGCAGTAAAAATATTCTTACCGTTTTTAAACTCAATAGAAAATACCATGTGACGTATTAATAAAATGACATCAATGCGTTTACCAAGACGTACAATGTCATATTCAAAAATGATATCGCCACTCACTCCTGCATCCTGTAAACGAGTTTGCAATTCAGTAATTTGATAACTCCAAGCATCTGTTTGCTCCTTTTCAACTTGAAAAGAATGTTCTACTAACTGCCCTATTATGCTATTACCATCATCTTTAATAAAATCCGGTATTGAATTGTAATAATATGCCTTACCTTCTTTGGTTGCAAATGTATATTTAGCCATAATATTTATGCAGATATCCTTTCTACACATTTATCTAACTTACAACTGCAAACAACCCCTCCCCTGACTGGGGGCGAGAATAGATATAAATATTATATCATAAAAACTACACCAAATGAAACAGAAACTATACTTTAATCGTGAAATTAGAGATTTTCTTTCCCATTTTGGTTGCAAAAGCAAAACTCGTGTCTATTATATATAATAAAGAAAATTAAAATTTTTCTGCCATTTTGGTTATAAAATTCATTCTCATGTCTATTATACATAGTAAGAGAAAAAATAAGAAAGGTCCCTTGGTGAAGGGGTTGAGAACTTCGCAGTGAGCAATCACCCGTCTTGCCCTTCTATGTTCCTATGGGCAATCCACCCTCTTCACCAAGAGGGCAAACATGGCATTTATTTTTTTAACGTCCAATATCATATGAGATTGCACCCAATCTCATATGATATTCAGCTATCACCAAAAGTTTTACAAAATTTTTCTTTCGGTGTATGTTCAATCTTATATAAGATTTCGCCTTCGGCGTTCGCCACAAAATAATTTTTATGATTTCAATCAGAAAATAAAAATTAGCACTTGCGTGCTAATTAATTTTTTTAACGCTCAATCTGATATCAGACTTACCCCAATCTGATATCAGATTGGACATCACGTAAAAATTTTTTCCTTTTGCTTTTTGCTTTAGCGTCAAAATTATATACATTTAGGGTCAAGTGTATATAATTTTGGCGCTTTTTTTATTTTTACTCGTCAGAAAAATGCAGTGAGCAGTAATTATAGTTTTTTCACATCATAGCCATAAATAGTGGCAAAGTCATTTTTCATAGAAATGGGAATCCATCCATATTTTTCACAATTCTTCCGCATCTTCTCCGCACTTTTCAAACTTCCGTTTTCCCGTTCCGTGTCATCGCACAACACCGCAAAAGCCAAAGTACGGTGCTTATTATTCATAACCGTATAATTGAACATTCCCATATCACCGGAGCCATTGCCAAATGCCAGCACAGGACGCATGCCAATCTCCCTGTTCATGGCGATAATTTTGTTGAAATTAAGATTTTTTGCAGTCAGTTCGTTGCCACGCACTATTTTTTCATTTCCGGCAGCACCATAAAAATATCTGCTGCTGTCAGAACTTCCCATTTTCTCCGTTGTAATGCTGTGGTCACTGCCAATTATGTTTTGATAGGGTATCTTCAGCGGTTCACAATAAACACGCATTTCGTCCCGCTCGCTCCCCGTAACAATATATATTGAAAACTTGTTATTCCGCAGATAAGATACTATTTCAACCATGGGCAAAAAGAACTCTTCCCCAATTTTAAGATTGGAATAACCTTCAACCTTTTCGGTAGTTATATAATGCCGTACATATTCCCTGTACTCCTCAGGTGTCTGCCCCGCTAAACAGTCCACATATGCCTGTTCCAATTCCTGCCACACCTGTGACGGCATAGAACCTCCGTCAATTATTGACCTTATTTGAGCCGTTGCTTTTGCATTTTTGCATTTTAGAGGTACATTGGGGTCGGCATTACGGTACAAAAGCATCAGTCCTTCAAAATAGTAAGGGTTACGCTCACCAATCAAAGTGCCGTCACAATCAAATACCGCAATCCTCTCCGGCACGGGGATAAAATTTTGGCTGTTGGGATTAACAACATCCTTAACATATTCAACCAAAATTTTTTTAGCATTTGAATCCGCCGTCCAATACTTAAAATGTTTTTCCCGTCTGATATTTATCTTTGCTATGTCTTCCCGACACATGGCCTGGACAACAGGACAAGTGTTTGCCAATAGATATAAAACTGTCAAACAAGCCAACAATAAATTTTTCATTTCTTATACTCCGCTTAATTATTTTTTGAATGGTTATTTTAATATTATATCATAAAACATTCTGAAATATAATCACAGGAACATCCTACCATAATTTTTCATTTTTAACTTTTAACTTTTCATTGTGGCACCGCCGCAACAAAAAATCCGCCTTTCGGCGGATTTTTTTATCAATAAATGCCACGCA
The DNA here is from genome assembly GCA_030531205.1 of Phascolarctobacterium sp. Lineage (GTDB taxonomy): Bacteria > Bacillota > Negativicutes > Acidaminococcales > Acidaminococcaceae > Phascolarctobacterium_B. The sequence continues at coordinate 26,143 of JAUNOC010000007.1, read as the reverse complement.
TTTTCATCGGCATTGCCATTGCATTCAATGCTACGCAATATGCGGCCACACGCATATTAACTTTATATTTTTTGGATGTTTCATAAACATTCTTGAATGCCCGTTTCATCATTTCGGTCTGTTTTTCTACAACTTCTTTTTCAGTCCAGAAATAACGGTACAGGTTCTGCACCCATTCAAAATAGGATACGGTTACACCGCCGCCGTTGGCAAGAATATCAGGCACTACAAAAATACCTTTCTTGTCAAATACCTTGTCTGCATCCGGAGTGGTAGGCCCGTTAGCGCCTTCCACAATCATCTTTGCCCTTACTTTGTCCGCATTGTCTTTGGTCAGTTGCAATTCCATTGCACAGGGTGCCAAAACGGTTACGGGCAATGCCAGGAGTTCTGCATTGGTGATTTCTTTAGCGCCGGGGAAGCCGTGTAATGTTCTCTTCTTTTCATAGTAAGCATCTAATTTCTTCATATCAAATCCTTTAGGGTTATAGATGCCGCCCTTGATATCGGAAAGTGCCACCACTTTGCAACCTCTCTTGGCAAAGTGTTTAGCAGTCCAACTGCCTACATTACCATAGCCTTGCACGGCAACGGTTGCTTTCTTGGGGTCAATTTTCTTAACCTTCATTGCTTCCATTGCTGCAACCACTACACCCAAACCGGTAGCGGCAGTGCGGCCTTCAGAGCCGCCCATGCCCAAAGGTTTGCCGGTGATAAAGCCCGGTTCATATTGGTTTTTAATCTTGCTGTATTCGTCCATCATCCACGCCATTACCTGACCATTGGTGTTCATATCAGGGGCAGGAATATCCAATTTCTCGCCGATACAGGGAGCAATACGGTCAATGTAACCACGGGTCATTCTCTCTAATTCTCTTTGACTCATTTTTTGCGGGTCACAGATAATACCGCCTTTGCCGCCGCCATAGGGCAAGCCGGCAACTGCGCATTTACAGGTCATCCAGAAACTCAAGGTTTTTACTTCGTCCAAACAAACTGAGGGGTGATAACGTACACCGCCCTTTGCCGGGCCAAGCACTGTGCTGTGTTGGGCACGGAAACCGGTAAATACTTTCAGGGAACCATCATCCATTCTTACGGGAATATGTACTTCCAAAACACGCTCGGGCTCTGCAATGATTGCTGCAGCACCGGGGTCAAGGTTCATTGCTTTTTCAGCAGCGGCCATAGGAACTTTGGCCATCTCAAATAAATCCATAATAATCCTCCTAAGTGATTTTTTATCTTAATAAATTATAGTCCTAAAATCAAAAAATGCAATACTTAAACCCCTATTTTTCATTGTATACATAAGAGTTTTTTTCGCTGTAAATTATGAAACAAAAAACTGTGCTATGCACAGTTTTTCAGGTGTCAGGTTTCAGGTGTTAAGGGAATTAGTAATGACTAATTATGGTGATATGTTCCTATGATTATATTACAGATTACAGGAACATGAGTAGCCCCCGCCTTTGCGGGGGCTGGCGCCTAAAGGAACATAGAAAGGCGACTGGGGGTGCAGATTAAAGCGATACTTTCGCATAATGCGAAGTTCCCAATCCTCAGTCAGCCACCTATGTTCCTATCGCTGACAGCCCCTTCACCAAGGGGCCTTAAGTTCGCGCTATACTAACTATCCTGCTATAATCTCAGGAACATCTTACCATAACTTTAAGCTTTAATTTTTTATCTTTTCATTATCCTCCGCATAATTGCTCACCCCACCACCGACCTTAAAACCTGTGTCGGTCTTTTACCTCGCTGGACAAGCCCAAATTTCTCGGCGACAGTCCACCGGACTGTCTACCCCTTTATGGGCGGACGAGGGTTTGCAAAACTCCACACACCTGAAACCCAAAAATCTAATCAACGGAACATTTTACCACAATTACTAATTACTCATTACTAATTGCTAATTACACAAACAGTTTCCCAAAGTCAATTCCGTCTATAACTTTATCCTTATATTGCTTTTCCATCGCTTTGGCGGCTTCCTCCATATGCCTGCTGGTAACACCGCTTTCCTGACTGAGTTTGACTTCCATATAGGCAGCCAAATTGTCACACGCTTTCATCAACGATGCGGCATCAAATCCTTGCGTGATGCGAAGCATATCCTTACGCCAGTGTTCCGGCAAAAGCGGTAAAATTTTTTCGTTAATGAGTTTATTCTCCACCCTGCTTATTACTTCATCCAATCCTGCCACATTCTTCTTGACCGGGCTGACAATATCCCTGGTCAAAACTTCCGGCAAGTCATGAAACAGCCCACGCCAAAAATCTTCCAATGTTTCTGCATCCTTGCGGCCACGCTGCAAATTGCACATATAGCCAAACATGGCGACAATCAAACTATGCCCTAAAACGCTGGTGCTGGGCAGCCGTTCGCTTTGTGCCCAGCGTTTTTGATAACGCAGTTGACCGACTAAATCAATAAAATTTTTGGTGGGCCCGCCAAAAACAACTTGGCGTGTGCCTGCCAAATTCTTGTGGTTTAAGAGTTCTGACTCTATTTCTTTTTTAGTTTCCTCAATGCCGTAACGGCCCTCGTTCAAACGATAGATGACCGCAAATTCCCACTGGGTTGCCAAATAGTGTGCGGCACGCACCAACTGCTTTTCCAACGGGTTGTCGCTTTTGTCAAACCAATCTTCCATACGGCTTCGCAGTCCCTTGTCCAGGTCGGGCACTCTTTCGTCAACTTGTTTATAAACCCAATCATTCAGTTCCCTTTTGCACTCTCTCACTAATTCGTGAAAGACTGGCGGCTTGATGTCCGTCAGAAAAGAACGGTGGATATATTCAAAGATAAGCCCTTCCACCAAAACCCGCCAGTTAGGTTTTGTCCCTTCGTCTTCTTCGTGTCTGCCCAAGACATAAAGAATCATTGCCTTGTGTGCCTGCTTGTCCAGTTCTGTGAAGCCGTCCACCCTGATATGGTCGTTCCACCGTTGCATAGAAGCGGTGGAATATAAAAATTCTACAACATTTTTAGTCAGCATAATCTTCTAAAATCAAAAAATATAAATGCAAAAAAGCCGCACCAAAGTGCGGCCTTCTTTCAGATTAACTCAATGATAGCCATTTCAGCCGCATCCCCACGGCGGGGGCCTTTACGGTAAATGCGGGTAAAGCCACCCTTACGGTCTTTGTATTTGGGGGCAATTTCATCAAAAAGTTTCGTTACAACTTCTTCGTCCTGAAGTTCAGCGATTACCTGACGGCGGGCAGCCAAGGTTGCCTTTTGTGCCACGCTAATCATATTGGCGCTGTGCTTTGCAACTTCCTTTGCTTTAGCGATGGTAGTTTCAATTCTGCCATATCTAAAGAAGGAAACCAAAATGCTACGGAACAACGCTTTGCGATTGCCAGTATTTCTACTTAATTTCCTATAGAACATTTTATTCCTCCTCTTCTCTTTCTGAATCTACGAGTCTGAAGCCCAAGCCCATTCCGGCCAACTTCTTCTTAATTTCGTCCAAAGATTTTCTGCCCAGGTTACGGATTTTCATCATGTCGTCTTCCGTTCTCTTGCACAGGTCATCAATGGTGCCAATGCCAGCCCTACGCAGGCAGTTGGTGCTACGCACGGAGAGGTCCAGGTCTTCCACGCTGGCACTCTTGTGGGTTTCTTCTTTAGACCCACCCTGTTCATCTTCATCCGTCATCAGGATAATATCACGGGTGGTGCGGAACATATCCAAATATTCTTTCAGAATTCCGCTTGCCTTATCTACTGCGCTCACAGGGTCAATACTGCCGTCAGTCCAAAGTTCCAGGGTCAGACGGTCGTAGTTGGTAACATTGCCGACACGGGCATTGGTTACACCAAACTTAACTCTTAACACCGGGGCAAAGATACTGTCCACAGGAATGGTGCCAATGATATCCCCACTTTTGTTCCGCTCTGCAGGCACATAACCTACACCACGTTTAATGAAGATATCCATTTTCAAAGAACCACCTCTGTCCAAGGTAGCAATATGTAATTCGGGATTCAAGATTTCAACGTCAGAAGGACATTCTATATCTTTGGCAGTAACTTCACCTTCGCCCTTGACTTCCAGATGTAAAACTTTTTCGTCCACATCTTCTGCCAATGCCTTGAAATTCAAGCCCTTGATGTTGAGAATGATGTTGGTAACATCTTCCCTGACACCGGGTACGGAAGTGAATTCATGCAAAACCCCGTCAATTTTAATTTGATAAACAGCCAGGCCGTCCAAAGAACTTAAAAGTACCCGGCGCAAGCTGTTGCCCAAGGTTATACCAAAACCTCTTTCCAAAGGTTCCCAAACAAATCTGCCGTAACTTGTGTCATCACTAACAAAGTTTTCCAGCAAATGAGGTCTAACAACTTTAATCATATCGTATTACACTCCTTTCGTTTGTCGCACCACGCAACAAAGTAAACAACAACTGAAAATTGAAAGTTATTATTTGGAGTACAACTCGACGATGAAATGCTCCTCGATGGGTACATCGATTTCTTCCCGTTGCGGAAAACGTGCAATCTTGCCGCTCATATTGGTAGCGTCAAGTTCAATCCAAGCGGGAACAGCAACCTTGGCGAGTTTCTCATCCATTCCTTTAAAGTATTCTTTAGATCTGCTGCTCTCTGCAACAGTTACCACATCACCTACGCTGACGAGAGCAGAAGGAATATCAACTTTTTTGCCGTTTACAGCGATATGTCCGTGACGGACAACTTGGCGTGACTGACGGCGGGTAGTTGCCAAACCCATACGATATACTACATTGTCAAGACGGCGTTCCAACAATACTAACAGGTTAGTACCGGTTACGCCTTCAATCTTTTTAGCTTTTTCGTAATAGCCACGGAACTGACGTTCCAATACGCCATAAATGAATTTGGCCTTTTGTTTCTCGTTTAATTGAATGCCATATTCACTTTTCTTCTTCAACAAACGGCGTGCTTGCCGTTTGGATTCTTTATTTACGCCCAAAAACTGAGGTGCCAAGCCCAAACTGCGGCAACGCTTCAACACAGGGCCTTTTTCTAATGCCATATTTTACCTCCTCATTATACGCGACGACGCTTGGGCGGACGGCAACCATTGTGGGGAATTGGTGTTACATCCCTGATTGCAGTAATTTCCAAACCGCCTGCTTGCAACGCACGGATTGCGGACTCACGGCCTGCTCCCGGCCCTTTTACATATACAGCAACTTCTTTCAAGCCGTATTCCATAACATTCTTTACGGCTGTTTCAGCTGCCATTTGTGCGGCAAAAGGAGTGGATTTACGGCTGCCACGGAAGCCCATTTCGCCGGCACTGGCCCATGCCAATACTCTGCCATCTGTATCAGAAATACTAACGATGGTATTGTTGAAAGTGCTACGGATATGTGCAACACCGGTAGCAACTTTTCTAACTACTTTTTTCTTACCAGTTCTAACTGCCAAATTAAATCACTCCTTCCTTATTTCTTCTTTGCGCCCGGGGTCTTTTTCGGACCTTTACGTGTACGGGCGTTATTCTTGGTGTTTTGTCCGCGAACAGGCAAACCGGCACGATGACGGCGGCCACGATAGCTGCCAATTTCAATCAACCGTTTGATGTTCATCTGTTCTTCACGACGCAAATCACCTTCAACTTTGATTTCGTCTTTTTCAATCACTTCACGGATTTTAGCCATTTCTTCTTCTGTTAAATCCCGCACACGGGTATCAGGGTTGATACCGGTCTTGCTGAGAATGTAACGGGAAAGAGTCAAGCCAATTCCATAAATGTAGGGAAGTGCATATTCGATGCGTTTGTCTCTTGGCAAATCCACACCACTAATACGAGCCATTCTTTTACCTCCTCTTAACCTTGCTTTTGTTTGTGCTTGGGATTCTCGCAAATAACCATAACTTTGCCCTTGCGTTTAATTACCTTGCACTTTTCACAAATCGGTTTTACAGATGGTCTAACTTTCATTTACGTTTTCCTCCTGTAATTACTTAAAACGATAGGTGATTCTGCCACGGTTCAGGTCATAGGGAGTAAGTTCCACTGTAACCTTGTCCCCGGGAAGAATCTTTATAAAATTCATACGAATTTTACCACTGATATGAGCCAAAATCACATGTTTGTTTTCCAGCTCAACCTTGAACATTGCGTTCGGCAACGCTTCCAGAATTACTCCCGTAACCTCGATAACATCTTGTTTCGACATCCGGCTTCCTCCTTATGCCTTGCCTAACGCTTGCTTAACATCCTGATAAACCTTCTCAATGTCCTGCAAGCCGTTCACTTCTTTGTAAATGCCTGCTTTTCTGTAATAGTCAAAGAGGGGTTCTGTTTGGGAATGATAAGCTTTCAAACGGTTAAGTACCGTTTCACCTTTATCATCATCACGTTGATACAGCACTCCGCCACATTTGTCACATTTGCCTGCAACTTTGGTGGGGTTGAATTTTTCGTGATAGGTTGCACCACATTCTTTACAGATGCGTCTGCCTGTTACCCTGCTGACAAGTTCTGAATCGGGTACATTGATATTCAATACTGCATCCAATTTCTTGCCCATGTCTGCCATAATTTTGTCAAGCGCCACTGCCTGTTCCAAAGTGCGTGGAAAACCGTCCAGCATAAAATCTTTTGCACATTCCGGTTTTGCCAATCCTTCCCGAACAATTCCAATGGTTACTTCGTCCGGCACCAGACCGCCTGCATCCATATATTTTTTGGCTTCTTTCCCCATTGCCGTGCCTGCCTTTACTGCTGCCCGGAACATATCACCTGTGGAGATATGGGGGAGTTTGAAATCGCTGATCAGCCTTTCAGCTTGGGTGCCCTTACCTGCACCCGGAGGTCCCATTAATAGAATATACATAATTCCTCCTACTTCATGAAACCATGATAATGCCTCATGATTACCATACTTTCCGCTTGTTTAAGTGTGTCTAAAGCCACTGCCACCACAATCAGCAGAGCTGTGCCGCCAAAGTAAATGCCTTCGATATGGGTAATTCCAGCGACGACATTCGGCGTCAACGCAATAATGGCTAAGAATATTGCTCCTGCCATGGTGATGCGGCTCATAACACCATCAAGATAATCCGCTGTGGGTTGTCCGGGGCGAATCCCCGGAATAAAGCCACCGTTCTTTTTCAAGTTCTCACTCAAATCTTTTATATTCATCATTACTGCCGTATAAAAGAAAGTGAAGAAAATTATTAAGAGAACATATAGTGTGGTTTGCAGCGGGCTGCCCCAACGAAGATATTCAGCAAAATTTCTTACTGCCGGCACATTGACAAACTGTGCAATAGTGGCTGGAAACATCAGCACACTGGATGCAAAGATGACCGGAATAACATTTGCCTGATTTATTTTCATAGGTAGATAACTGCTTGAACCACCATAGGACTTGTGTCCCACAATGCGTTTGGCATATTGAATGGGAATCTTGCGAATCCCTTCCGTAATCATTATTACAAAAATGATTATGGCTAGGGCAAGCACCGCGAACAAGATCACATTCACCAGATTAACTGTGCCCGCATTCAGGTATTCATAAATTACCTTCAACCCATCCGGAAGACGACTGACGATACCCGCGAAGATGATGAGCGAAATACCGTTTCCAAGACCTTTAGCAGTCATCTGTTCGCCAATCCACATTAGGAGCATTGTTCCTGCGGTGAGCGTTAAGGCAATCATAAGCATTGAAGCAATGCCTGGGTTATTGATTGCCATACGAAGGCCATAAGCCATGCCATACGCCTGTACAAAGCACAGAACTACTGTGAATTGACGGGTCAGCTTGTTAATCTTCTTAAAGCCCTCTTCGCCCTCCTTTGACCATTGATCCAAAGTCGGGACTACCGCCTTCAAAAGTTGAAGAATAATTGAAGCATTAATGTACGGGGTAATGCTCATTGCAAAGATGGAAAATTTACTCAAGGCACCGCCGCTGAACATATCCAGCATTCCGAACAAACTTCCGCTATTGAACAACTGCTCAATAACTTCTGCATTCACTCCGGGTACGGGGATATGTGCTCCTAAACGGAAAAAGCAGAACATTACCAGGGTAAAAATTACTCTGTTTCTGAGCTCAGTTACTTTGAAACCATTTGCAAATTCAGATAACATTGATTACCTCTTTCTTGCAGAAAGTTTTCAAATAACCTCTACCTTACCGCCTGCAGCTAAAATTTTTTCTTCAGCTGCTTTGCTAAATCCGGCTGCTTGTACGGTAAGTTTTTTGGTCAGCTCACCTTTGCCAAGAATCCGGATACCGTCCCTGACGTTTTTCACCACGCCCTCTTCAATAAGAAGAATTGCATCTACAGTGGTGCCGTCATCAAAACGGTTCAAATCGCTAACATTAAGTTCGGTAAATTCTTTGCCAAACTTATTATAGAAACCACGTTTCGGCAAGCGCAGGTAAAGAGGACGTTGACCGCCTTCAAAACCAGGACGCTTAACACCGCCGGAACGGGAATGTTGACCTTTTGTACCTTTCCCTGCAGTTTTGCCAAAGCCGGAGCCCAGGCCACGACCTACACGGATGTGTTTTTTTTGGGAACCCTCAGCGGGTGCCAGTTCATGTAAGTACATCCTTCTCCTCCTTAAGCATTCTCAACTTTAACGAGATGTTGTACCTTGTGAATCATCCCGCGGATAACAGGTGTATCCTCTTGCACTGCACTGGTACGGATTTTTCTTAATCCCAATGCCCGTACAGTCAGTTTTTGATCTTCGGTATAACCGATTACGCTCTTTACTAATGTAATTTTAAGTTTTGCCATAATCAATTCCCTCCAATCAACCTACAATTTCTGCTACGGTCTTGCCACGCAATGCAGCTACACCTTCAGCAGATTTTAAATTTTTCAATGCTTCCATGGTAGCACGTACGATGTTGCCGGCATTAGCACTGCCTTGAGATTTGGTGAGAATGTCACTAATCCCTGCACATTCCAATACCGCACGCACGGGACCACCAGCAATAACACCGGTACCTTTGCTGGCGGGTTTCAATAATACTCTGCCTGCACCAAAAATACCAATGTTCTCATGAGGAATGGTGGTACCAACTCTCGGTACGTTAATCATGGACTTTTTAGCATCCTCAATTCCTTTACGTACTGCTTCAGGAACTTCAGCTGCTTTTCCCAAACCCATGCCAACATGACCTTTACCGTCACCAACAACCATCAACGCTGCAAAGGAGTAACGACGACCACCTTTAACAACCTTAGCACAACGATTCAAGAAGACCATCTTCTCAATCATTTCGTTTTGGTCTTTTTTGTCATCACGACGGTCCTTGCGGTCACGGCGTTCATTCTTACGGCCACGCGGTTTGCGTTCGCCACGTTGTTCTGTTTTTTGTTCTTTGCCTTGTTTAACTTCTTTTACTTCTTTTGTTTCAGCTTTTTCAGCCTGCACTTCTTTCTTTTCTTCTTCAGCCACTTGTCATTCCTCCTTTCTTAGAACTCAAGGCCAGCTTCACGAGCGGCCTCTGCCAATGCTTTTACACGACCATGATAGATATAACCGCCACGGTCAAATACTACATTTTTAATGCCCTTTGCTAAAGCTCTTTCAGCAATAGTTTTGCCAATCGCTTTTGCTGCTTCAATGTTACCGCCGTAGGTTTCTTTCACAGATTTTTCTATGGTGCTGGCAGCAACCAATGTCTTGCCGCTTTCATCATCAATAATCTGTGCATAGATATTACTCAAGGAGCGGAACACATTCAAGCGGGGAATTTCGGCGGTGCCCTGAATATATCTGCGCACCCTGCCATGACGTTTTACGCGCTTAGCGTTCTTGTTAACTTTATTAAACAAAATCGTCACTCCTTCCTATTACTTACCCTTAGCGGCAGCCTTGCCGACTTTACGACGTACATATTCGCCCTGGTAACGGATGCCTTTTCCTTTGTAAGGTTCAGGCAAACGCAATGTACGTAAATCCGCCGCAACTGCACCAACCAATTCCTTGTCTGCTCCGCTAACCACAATTTGGTTGGGTTGAGGAACTGCGAAGGTAATCCCTGCAGGGGGTTCTTTTACGCAAGGATGACTAAAACCTAAATTGAAGTTAATAGCCTTGCCCTGCATTGCTGCACGATAACCGACACCTATAATTTCAAGTGTCTTGGAATAACCGGTGGTAACCCCAACAATCATATTATTGATAAGGGTACGGCTCAAACCGTGAAGTGCAACACTTTCTTTTTCATCATTGCTTCTTTCAACAGTGAGAACACCATTGTCCAAAGTCAATTTCATTTGTTTGGAAATCTGGCGTTGCAATTCCCCTTTGGGGCCTTTAACTTTAACCAGATTATCATTTATTGTCACCGTTACGCCTGCCGGTACGGTGATGGGTTTTCTACCAATTCTTGACATTTTAACCTACCTCCATTACCAAACGTAAGCAACAATTTCGCCGCCAAGGCCTGCCTTGCGGGCTGCCTTGTCAGTCATCATTCCCTGACTTGTAGAAACTAATGCAATGCCAAGTCCGCCCAATACCTTGGGGAGCTCGTCATTTTGAGCATAAATTCTTAAGCCGGGTTTAGAAATTCTCTTAATGCCTGTAATAACCTTTTCCTGATTAGGACCGTATTTCAAACTTACAGTCATAACAGGATGGTTATTTTCAGTTCCCATTTCAAAGTCCTTAATATATCCCTCGTTCTTCAAAATCTCAGCGATAGCCGTTTTAACCTTGCTGGCGGGGATAGTAACTTTTTCATGTTGAACAGAGTTTGCATTGCGGATACGGGTCAACATATCTGCAATTGGATCAGTCATAACCATTCTTAAAAGTCCTCCTTCCTCTCTTTACCAGCTTGCCTTCGTAACACCGGGAATTACGCCTTGATAAGCGTATTCACGGAAACAGATACGGCAAATGCCGAACTTACGCATATAAGCATGAGGTCTGCCGCAGATTTTGCAACGGTTGTAGCGGCGAACTTCGTACTTCGGTTCAGCTTTCCATTTTTCAATCAATGCTTTCTTAGCCAAAGTTGTTACCTCCTTAATTTGCGCCAAAAGGCATGCCCATCAATCGAAGCAGCTCGCGACCTTCCTCATCGGTTTTAGCGGTGGTAACAATAATTACATCCATACCACGCACCTTGTCGATTTTATCATAATCGATTTCCGGGAAAATCAGCTGTTCTTTTAAACCTAATGCATAGTTGCCACGTCCGTCAAATGCTTTTGCACTTACACCACGAAAATCGCGGACACGGGGCAATGCCAGGTTCATTAACTTATCGAGAAAATAGTACATTCTATCCCCACGCAGGGTTACCTTTGCGCCAAGGTTCATGCCGGCACGAACTTTAAAGTTCGCAATGGATTTCTTTGCTTTAGTGATAACAGGTTTTTGGCCTGCAATCAAAGTCAAGTCAGCCACAGCATTTTCCAATGCCTTGGGATTGCTTACGGCTTCGCCGACACCCATGTTGATAATAACTTTCTCAACCTTGGGCACTTCCATAACATTTTTATATTTGAACTTGTCTTGAAGTCCTTTAACAACTTCGGACAAGTACTTCTCTTGAAGTCTAGTCTTTGCCATTTATTTTCCTCCTTCCTCGATTATTTTTCTTTATCAATTACTTCGCCACAACGCTTGCAAGCGCGGACGGATTTGCCAGCCACCACAATCTTCTTTACACGGGTTGCTTTTTTGCAAGCAGGACAAACTACCTGCAATTTGCTACTCGTCATTGGTGCTGGTTTGGTAATAATGCCGCCTTGAGGATTGGCCCCATTGGGTTTGGTATGACGTTTTACTTCGTTAATACCTTCCACAACGACCTTGTCCTTCTTCGGCATTGCTTCAAGAACTTTGCCCTGCTTGCCCTTATCCTTGCCGGAAAGAACCAGCACGGTATCACCTTTTTTAATACTCATGATAATTCCTCCTTCAGATTAAAGCACTTCAGGTGCCAAAGACACGATTCTCATAAAATCGTGATCACGCAATTCGCGTGCTACAGGCCCGAAAATACGGGTTCCCACTGTTGTCTTATCGTCTTTGATAAGCACAGCAGCATTTTCGTCAAAACGGATGTAAGAACCATCCTCACGACGTACCCCTTTTACGCTGCGAACCACAACGCATTTTACAACATCGCCTTTTTTGACGGTGCCATCGGGGGCCGCTTCCTTGACGGCAGCGACGATGATGTCGCCGATATTCGCATACTTGCGGTAGGAACCGCCCATTACACGAATACACAAAACTTTCTTCGCGCCGGAGTTATCAGCGACGTTCAGAACTGTTTCTTGCTGAATCATCTTAAATCCTCCTGATTCATTCTGCCTCGTAACAGCGAGGCCTCGTTACATAAAGAAATTATTTTGCCCTTTCAACAATTTTGGTCAAACGCCATCTTTTATCCTTGCTGATAGGACGTGTGGACATAATCTCCACTGTATCTCCCACATGAGCTTCATTGTTCTCATCATGAGCTTTAAATTTAACGGTCTTTTTTACACCCTTGCCATACACAGGATGTTGCACAGTTCTTTCAATGGAAACCACAATGGTCTTATCCATCTTGTCACTTACAACCACACCCTGACGGCTTACGCGTGCATTTCTTTCTTCGGTCATCTTGCATCCTCCTCTTAGGCCTTCAACTCAGCTTCACGCTGAATGGTCTTAATTCTCGCAATAGATTTTTTAATATCGCGAACTTTGGTGGGATTTTCGCATTGACCGGTTGCCATTTGAAAACGGAGATTGAAGAGTTCTTCTTTCAACTCTGCCAATTTCTTTTCCAAATCTGCGGCAGACAAATCACGAACTTCTTTAATTTTCATTTTCCTTCACCACCTTCACGTGCAGCAATTTCTGCAGCAAGTTGTTCTTTGGTCACGAATCTGGTTTTAATCGGCAATTTGTGACCTGCAAGACGCATTGCTTCTTTGGCATCTTCAAGAGATATGCCGTTCATTTCAAATAATACACGGCCGGGTTTAACAACTGCTACCCAGTATTCAGGGGATCCCTTACCGGAACCCATACGGGTTTCAGCAGGTTTTGCTGTAACCGGTTTGTCCGGGAATATTTGAATCCATACTTGGCCACCACGTTTGATATAACGTGTCATGGCAATACGGGCTGCTTCAATCTGACGGTTGGTAATCCATGCTGGTTCCAATGCTACCAAACCATAATCACCATGAGCCAATTTGTTACCACGCATTGCACGGCCTTTCATACGACCACGTTGTACCTTGCGGTACTTTGTTCTCTTTGGTAATAACATTTTAGGCCTCCTCCTTCTTCGGAGATGCTTTAGCCACGTCCTTGGACTCTGGCAAAACTTCGCCCTTATAAATCCATACCTTAACACCAATACGACCATAAGTTGTATGTGCTTCGGCGGTAGCGTAATCAATGTCCGCTCTCAAAGTGTGCAGAGGAATGGAACCCTCACGGCAGAATTCTGCACGGGCAATATCTGCTCCGCCCAAACGACCGCTTACGGTAATCTTAATACCCTTTGCGCCCAAACGCATGGTGCGGCCTACACTTTGTTTCATAGCACGGCGGAAAGCAATACGGCGTTCCAATTGTGCTGCAACATTTTCTGCTACCAATTTTGCATCCAAATCTGGTTGCTTAATTTCGTTAATATTAACATCCACATCACCGGTAGTAAGTTTTTTTAAGTCCTTTTTCAAGAGTTCAATATTTGCCCCTTGACGGCCAATAACCATACCGGGTTTTGCGGTGTAGATGGAAACACGAACTTTGTTGGAAGCCCGCTCAATTTCCACACGGCTAATACCGCTGAGAAATAATTTTTCCATCACGAACTCGCGAATGCGGATATCTTCTAACAGGAATTTTTGATAATCTCTGTCGGCATACCACTTGGAATCCCAAGATTTAATTACGCCAACCCGAAATCCATGCGGATTAACTTTTTGTCCCAATTTCTGATTTCCTCCTTCGCTCTTACTTCTTCTCGCCAACCTTAACGGTTACCTGGCAAGTTCTTTTCAAAATACTAAATGCCTGTCCACGGGAACGAGGATGTATCCTCTTTAATGTGGGGCCTGCATCTACATAAATTTCGTTTACAAACAACTTCTCGCTATCCATATCGAAATTATGTTCTGCATTAGCAACGGCACTTTTCAACACTTTTTCCACAACCTCACAGCCTACTTTGGGGGTAAACTTCAGGATTGCGAAAGCTTCATTAACCGCTTTGCCACGGATAAGATTCACTACAATGCGAACCTTACGGGGACTGATACGGATATTTTTAGCAACTGCATATGCTTCCATATGTTATACCCTCCTACTCTTTCTTGGCTGCGGGTGCTGCCGGAGCTGCCGGTGCACTGCCTGCGCCAACTTCTGTGGCCTTATCACTGTGGCCTCTAAAGGTTCTGGTGGGAGCAAATTCTCCCAATTTATGACCGACCATATCCTCGGTAATGAACACGGGAACATGTTTGCGTCCGTCATGTACCGCAATAGTGTGACCAATGAAAGAAGGAAGTATCATGGAAGCACGGCTCCAGGTCTTCAAAACTTTCTTATCATTAGCGGCGTTGAGCGCTTCAATTCTTTTCAACAGCGCTTCTTGGACAAAGGGTCCTTTTTTAACTGATCTAGACACTCTGGTTTCTCCTTTCCCTATTCATTAACCATTACGACGCTTCAAGATTAACTTCGTAGAAGCTTTCTTTTCCTTGCGGGTCTTGGTACCAAATGCACACTTGCCCCAAGGGGTAACCGGGCGCTTACGGCCGACCGGGCTGTGACCTTCACCACCACCATGCGGATGGTCATTCGGGTTCATAACTACACCACGGTTTGCAGGACGGATACCCAACCAACGGTTGCGGCCTGCTTTACCGATGTGAATGTTTTCAAATTCCAGATTACCAACAATGCCGATGGTAGCACGGCAATTGATATGTACTTTACGGATTTCACCTGAAGGAAGACGGAGCAAAGCATAGTCCCCATCCTTTGCCATCAGTTGGGCAAAACCGCCGGCACTACGTGCCAATTGTCCGCCCTTGCCAATTTTCATTTCCACATTGTGTACTTCAGTACCCAAGGGAATGTTTTTCAAAGGCATAGTATTCCCAACCACAATATCTGCTATTTCGCCACTAACAATTCTTTGACCAACCTTTAATCCCAAAGGTGCAAGAATGTAGCGTTTCTCACCATCTAAATATGCTACCAAAGCAATTCTGGCATTGCGATAAGGATCATATTCAATGGTCTTAACAATAGCAGGAACATTGTCCTTATTGCGCTTGAAATCAATGATACGATACAAACGCTTGTTGCCGCCACCTTGATGACGCACGGTCATCTTACCGGTGTAATTGCGGCCTGCTTTTTCCGTAATCCTTTCTGTCAACGGATAATACGGTCTGTCCGTTGTGAGCTCCGTATAGTCGCTGCCTGTAATAAAACGACGGCTGGGCGACGTGGGGCGATAACTTTTAATTCCCATTATTTCTCTTCTCCTTACATCCCTTCGAAGAGGGTAATCTTAGATCCTTCAACAAGTTTTACGATTGCTTTCTTGTAATCGCTACGCTTGCCTTGGAATCTACCCATGCGTTTAGTTTTACCAAGCACACGCACGGTGTTCACTCTTTCAACCTTAACGTTGAAAATCGCTTCAATGGCCTGACGAATTTCTACCTTGTTTGCAGTCATAGGAACTTCAAAGGTATATTTGTTTTCGTTCATCATGGCTTGCGTCTTTTCGGTAATAACCGGACGCTTTATAATATCACGAGGATTAACTGCCATTATCCCAGCACCTCCTCAATAGCTGCTACTGCGGCCTTATCCAAAAGCACCTTGTTGGCGTTCAAGATATCCATGCAGTTTAAGCCCATATTAGAAATTACTTTTACTTTCGGCAAATTAGCTGCGGATTTCTCCACATTAGTGTTGCCAACTACCGTAATAAAGAGTACTTTCTTGTCAGCAGCATCAAAGGCCTTTATAACCTCTACTGCTTTTTTAGTTTTAATGGTATCAAATTTCATACCATCAACAACCACCAATTCATTTGCGGCAACCTTGCTGCTCAAGGAGCAGGCAATTGCCAAACGGCGCATTTTGCGAGGCATATCCTTCGCATAGCTGCGGGGTTTGGGACCAAAGGTTACACCGCCGCCAACCCAAATGCTGCTACGGATACTGCCGCAACGTGCATGGCCGGTACCTTTTTGTTTCCAAGGTTTTCTGCCACCACCACGCACCTCACCACGTTTCTTTGTGGAAGAAGTGCCTTGACGCATTGCAGCCATTTGCATAACTACTGCCTGATGTACTAAACCGCCATTAAATTCACGGCCAAATACTTCAGCATTTAATTCAATTTCACCGACTTCTTTGCCAGTCAAATCATATACTTTAGCCATCTAAAAGCAACCTCCTTCCTTACTCTTTCTTAGCCTTCTTTTTAGCCGCCTGAACTTGTGGCGGTTTAATCGGCTTTATTGTTTCTCTAATCATTACGCAACTTCCAGTTGCACCAGGGATTCCACCCCTTACCAACAACAGGTTCCGTTCCTTGTCAACCCTTACTATACGAAGATGTTGAACTGTTGCATGGTCAACACCCATATGACCGGGGAGACGTTTGCCGGGCATTACACGACCGCCCGGGCCGGAGTAACGGGGGCCCATTGAACCGGGCTCACGATGACTCTTGGAACCATGTTTCATAGGACCACGACCAAAGTGATAACGCTTGGTGGTACCGGCAAAACCCTTACCACGGGAAATGCCCAAGGCATCCACCACATCACCTGCTGCGAAAATATCACAGGTAATTTGGTCGCCAACCTTGTATTCCACGGCTTTGTCGCTGCGGAGTTCCCGCAACCAACGAACTGCTTTAACACCGGCTTTGGCAAATACGCCGGCCATAGGTTTGGTAACTTGTTTTTCTTTAATTTCTCCAAAACCTACGACAGCAGCATCATAGCCGTCGTTTTCCACATTTTTAACTTGCAGTACTGCACAAGGACCTGCTTCCACAACTGTAACAGGGATCAGCTTGCCGTCTTCTGCAAAGATTTGGGTCATGCCCAACTTCTTGCCAATAATAGCTTTAGCCATTCTTTATTCCTCCCTACAATTACAGTACCTTGATTTCGATATCCACTCCGGCAGGCAGGTCAAGTCGCATCAAACTGTCAACTGTCTTAGGACTGGGTTCTAAAATATCGATTAATCTTTTGTGAGTACGCATTTCAAACTGTTCTCTGCTATCCTTGTTAACATGAGGAGAACGGAGAATAGTATAGATGTTCTTTTCAGTCGGCAAGGGAATCGGGCCAGATACCAAAGCGCCTGTACGCTCAGCAGTGTCCACAATCTTTGCCGCACTCTGATCTAACATCTTGTGATCATACGCTTTCAAACGTATTCTGATTTTCTGAGACTTAGCCATTAAATTCTTTTCCTCCTATTCGCCCAAACTCATACGATTTGGACTTACTCCGTGGGAAAACCACGCAACCAGGGCGTGCAACCTCCCACTTCACAGTCAAAGGGCATACCTGCTCCGTCGCCATTAAGCGGCGGAGCCAACACCCATATATAATGTATATGTTATCTATATACCAACATTAAGCCATAATTTCGGATACCATGCCAGCACCTACAGTACGGCCACCTTCACGAATAGCAAAACGCAAACCTTGTTCAATAGCAATCGGGGTAATCAATTCAACTTCAATAGTTACATGGTCGCCAGGCATAACCATTTCAACGCCGTCAGGCAACTTAGCAACACCGGTAACGTCGGTAGTACGGAAGTAGAATTGAGGACGGTAACCATTGAAGAACGGGGTATGACGACCACCTTCCTCTTTGGTCAATACGTAAACTTCGCCTTTGAATTTGGTCAAAGGTTTAATGGAACCGGGTTTTGCCAAAACTTGACCACGTTCAATTTCCTTACGGTCAATACCACGGAGCAAGCAACCAATATTATCACCAGCCATTGCTTCGTCCAACAATTTGCGGAACATTTCTACACCAGTAACAACAGTTTGTTTGTTTTCAGTAGCCAAACCGATGATTTCAACGGTGTCGCCAACTTTAATGGTACCACGTTCTACACGGCCGGTAGCAACAGTACCACGACCGGTAATGGTGAATACGTCTTCCACAGGCATCAAGAAGGGTTTATCCTTTGCACGTTCAGGCATAGGAATGTAGCTGTCAACTGCTGCCATCAATTCATCAATAGCGGCAACAAATTTTGCATCGCCTTCCAATGCTTTCAGTGCGGAACCCTTAACGATAGGAATGTCGTCGCCAGGGAATTCGTAACTACTGAGCAGTTCGCGAACTTCCATTTCCACCAATTCCAACAATTCAGGATCGTCAACCATATCACATTTGTTCAAGAACACTACAATAGCGGGAACGCCTACTTGACGAGCCAACAAAATGTGTTCACGGGTTTGAGGCATAGGACCATCGGCTGCGGATACAACGAGAATTGCACCGTCCATTTGTGCTGCACCAGTAATCATGTTCTTTACATAGTCAGCATGGCCCGGGCAGTCAACGTGTGCGTAGTGACGGGTTTCGGTCTCATATTCAACGTGTGCGGTATTAATGGTAATACCACGTTCACGCTCTTCCGGCGCCTTATCAATGTTTGCATAGTCCATGAATTCTGCCTGGCCTTTGTCAGCCAAAACTTTGGTAATGGCAGCAGTCAAGGTGGTCTTGCCATGGTCAACGTGACCAATGGTACCAATGTTCAGATGGGGTTTTGTACGTTCGTACTTTGCTTTAGACATTTTGAAAATCCTCCTTTTTCTTTAAAACCTTTCAAAAAGTTTAATAAAATTTTATTTTTCCATTCTGTCATTGCTCGACAGAATGTTTTTTTTATTCAGCAGTGGTGCCTTTGTTCTTTGCGATAATTTCTTCCGCAATATTATTCGGCACTGCTTCGTAGTGGTCAATCTGCATTACGTAGTTGCCACGACCTTGGGTTCTGGAACGCAAATCTGTTGCATAACCAAACATTGAAGCCAACGGGACGAAAGCGTCAATAATTTGGGCACCATTTCTTGCGTCCATAGAATTGATGCGGCCACGGCGGCTGTTCAAGTCACCAATTACATCGCCCATATATTCTTCAGGAACAGTTACTTCAACCTTCATAATCGGTTCCAAAATAACCGGATCGGCTTTAACTGCACCTGATTTGAAGCCCATGGAAGCCGCAATCTTGAACGCCATTTCACTGGAGTCCACTTCATGATAAGAACCATCATAAACGGTAACAGCAATATCTACCATCGGATAACCTGCCAAAACACCGTTCTCCATTGCTTCCTTAACACCATTTTCAATAGGCGCAATGTATTCTTTAGGAATGGCGCCACCGACAATTTTGCTTTCGAAACTGAAGCCGGTTCCCGGTTCTTTCGGGGTAAGTTCCAACCAGCAATGACCATATTGACCTTTACCGCCGGACTGACGGATAAACTTACCTTCGGACTTAACGGACTTACGAATAGTTTCACGATAAGCAACTTGGGGATTACCCACAGTGCAACCAACCTTAAATTCACGGAGCAAACGGTCCACAATAATATCCAAGTGAAGTTCGCCCATACCGCTTATAATTGTCTGATTGGTTTCCGGATCTGTGTGAACACGGAAAGTGGGGTCTTCTTCCGCCAACTTAGCCAATGCAATACCCATTTTTTCTTGGTCTGCCTTGGTCTTGGGTTCTACGGCTACGCTGATAACCGGATCAGGGAACACCATGGATTCAAGAATAATCTCATTATTCTCATCACACAAAGTATCACCTGTTGTTGTATCTTTTAAACCAACTGCTGCTGCAATATCACCGCTGTAAACCTTAGTGATTTCTTCACGGTGGTTGGCATGCATTTGCAGAATACGACCGATACGTTCACGCTTGCCCTTGGTAGAGTTATATACATAACTGCCTGCTTCCAAAGTTCCGCTATATACACGGAAGAATGCCAACTTACCGACAAAGGGGTCGGTCATAATCTTAAATGCCAACGCACTGAAGGGTTCTTCGTCGCTGGAAGGACGCTCTGCTTCCTTCCCGTCTGGGGTAACGCCCTTGATGGGAGGAATATCGGTAGGAGCCGGCATATAGGCAACTACTGCATCCAACAAATGTTGTACACCACGGTTACGGTAAGAAGAACCGCAACATACCGGGGTCAACTTGCAGGCAATGGTCATCTTACGAATGGCACCGTTGATTTCATCTTCGGTCAATTCGCCACCATCAAGATATTTCATCATCAATTCATCGTCTGCTTCAGCAACTGCTTCAACCAATGCGGCACGATACTCTTTTGCCTTGTCCAACATATCTGCCGGAACATCAGTTTCTTCCTGCTCTTTGCCTAAATCGTCATGGTAGATGTAGGCCTTCATCTTTATTAAGTCAATCAGTCCGACAAAACTGTCTTCAAAACCGATTGGCAGTTGAATGGGAACTGCGTTAGCACCCAAACGCTCTTTCATCATGCTAACCACACGATAGAAATCAGCACCGGTAATGTCCATTTTATTTACGTATGCCATGCGGGGAACATTATATTTGTCCGCCTGACGCCATACAGTTTCGGACTGGGGCTCAACGCCGCCCTTGGCACAAAATACTGCTACAGAACCATCCAATACACGGAGAGAACGTTCAACTTCTACTGTAAAGTCAACGTGGCCCGGGGTATCAATGATATTGATACGGTTGCCCAACCAGAAGCAAGTTGTTGCCGCACTGGTGATGGTAATACCACGTTCCTGTTCCTGAACCATCCAGTCCATTGTGGCAGCGCCCTCATGGGTTTCTCCCAATTTGTGGGTCTTGCCAGTATAGAACAGAATACGTTCTGTGGTAGTTGTCTTGCCGGCATCAATATGTGCCATAATGCCGATATTTCTTGTTTTTTCAAGTGGATATTCTCTGCCCATTTTTTCTCCTTATTACCAGCGATAATGAGCAAATGCCTTGTTCGCTTCAGCCATCTTATGAGTATCTTCACGTTTCTTAACGGAAGCACCTGTGCCATTTGCGGCATCCATAATTTCAGCTGCTACACGGCTTGCCATATCCCTTTCACTACGAGCCCTGCTGTAGATTACGATCCAACGAATTCCCAGGGTAGTTCTTCTTTCCGGACGAACTTCCACCGGCACTTGGTAATTGGCACCACCAATACGGCGTGCACGAACTTCTACTAAGGGCATAACATTTTGCATTGCTGCATCAAACACTTCCATTGGATCCTTGCCTGTTTTGGAACGGATCTCATCGAAAGCATCATAAACGATTTTTTCGGCAATACCTTTCTTGCCGTCATACATGACATTGTTGATAAACTTTGTCAACAACTTGGAGTTGTACACCGGATCCGGCAATACATCTCTCTTTGGAACTGCGCCTTTTCTCGGCATGCTTTTTCACTCCTTTCATTCAATGGTGAGCACTATGCTCATTGCTTTTTCTCTTTAGGTTTCTTCGCACCGTACTTGCTGCGACCCTGTTGACGGTCTGCAACACCGGCAGCATCCAAAGCTCCACGAATGATGTGATAACGCACACCAGGAAGGTCCTTAACCCTTCCGCCCCTAATCATAACCACGCTATGCTCTTGCAAATTGTGGCCAATGCCGGGGATATAAGCCGTTACTTCCAGACCATTGGTCAGACGCACACGGGCTACCTTACGCAATGCGGAGTTAGGTTTCTTCGGCGTAGTGGTGTAAACACGGGTACAAACCCCCCGCTTTTGCGGACACTCTTTCAATGCCGGTGAAGCGGACTTATCCGTCAAAACCTTACGTCCCTTACGAATCAGCTGATTGATTGTTGGCACATCAGCACCTCCTTTCTCACACTTGGTTAGTTGTTTTTATAAAAATCCGATTTTCATCGGACTCTTATCTATTAGCAATTTCTTATATATATATACATAAGAGGGCGAACGTTCGCAATTTTATCAAAACAGCGGACTTGTGTCAAACTTTTTTTTATTTTTTTTTCTTAACAAGATTTTTTCTGTAATGAAAACTAAATAAATGCGAATTTTTATAAAAAATTCGCATTTATTGTAACATTTGCTTGTTTTAGCTATTTTTGCTTTCGCCATTCCCCTGCACTTTAATCAGTACAATTTCCGGAGAAACTGTTGACCGTATTGGCGGCCCCCAAAAACCTATACCACTGGTCACAATGGCAGTCATTTCCCCATATTCCCTGCGCCCATAGTCCAAATCATACATGAAAAAAGTGAACAAACGGTTCGGCCACAACTGCCCCGTGTGGGTATGTCCTGACAAATACAAGTCATAACCTTCCTCCTGTGCTGCCAAAAAGCGTCTGGGCTGATGGTCAACTATAATACTGAAAAAATCATTATTGCCCGCTGAAAGTTGGCGTAATGTCTCCGTACCGGAATCCCTGCTAAAATCCACCAAACCTGTAATCTTAACCGTACCATTTTGAAGTCCCACATTATTTCCGTGCAACACTTTGATTCTCATCATTTTCAGCAAACGCTGTAATCTTGAAGGATTATCAATATAATCGTGATTACCCATGACCATATAAGTTCCCAAAGGCGCTTCTAAATAGGAAAGCGGTTCCAACGAATTGGCACGCAGGACATGACTTATTTTCCCGTCCAGCAAATCTCCGGCAATAATTACAACATCAGGTTGTTGGGCATTGATTAACTCCACCACATCCCAACTGTAACCGCGCACCAACGTCCTGCCCAAATGCAAATCACTTACCAACGCAACCTTCAGCTCCGTACCTTGCTCCAGTTTCGCTGTGGAAACAATCTCCTCCCGCACCACCGGATGATAAGCCCGCCAGCCGCCCCACACACTCAAAACCGTAAAAAATGCCAGCACCACTTGGGCAAACCTTTGATGGGGCAACCGCAAATGCAGTAAATTAAAAACAATAAAAAAGGCAAGATGAAGAATTGCCAACAACAACGAATAATATAAAACCGTCAACCAAATACCGCTAATGTAGGATTCCGCCCACAACAAAGTAAGCGGGAAACGGTCAGAAAGTACTCTGCTTATAATAACATTAGCACTGAACAACACATAGAAAAATAAAAAGGCAGTGCTTCTGGCAAACCTAAACACCAACCGGTAATACACATAAGTCAGCACCGTCAACAGCAAATCTACAGTTGTAATAAACATTAATATTTTCATAAATAAAAATGGTACGCCTGACAGGAATCGAACCTGCGCACACGGCTCCGGAGGCCGACGCTCTAATCCACTGAGCTACAGGCGTATTAACTTTTTTATTATAATATCTTGAACAAAAAATTGCAAGAGTTTATAATAATATCATTATGTATGACATTATTCCAATTAAAACACCTATCCTAACGCATCATGACGACATTACCAATGCCATTGTAAAATATGGCGGCGATAAAATTACCGCCAATGATGTGGTATGCGTAGCAGAATCTGTGGTGGCTATTACACAAGGCAGTGCAGTGCGGTGCGATTACCTGCACCCAACACTTTTGGCGAAATTCCTCAGCCGCCTCTTTCCTGCCAAAGGCAGCATTTCCAGTCCTTACTCTATGCAGTGCCTTATTAATTACAGCGGCGGGTTAAGAGTATTCTTTGCTGTTATATTAGGCACACTTGCCAAATGTCTTGGCATCGCCGGTGTGTTCTATCGCACAGCGGGCTATCAGGCACGACTGATTGACGATGTAACGGGAACCATGCCACCCTTTGACAAACACATTGTGCCCGGGCCTTTTGACCCTGTGGGAGTCAGCGAAAAAATTAAGACCGCCACCGGTGCTTTCGGTGCCTGCATTGCGGATGTGAACGACTTAAAACGCAGTCATATACTTGGTACCAGTGCCGGAGTGAATGCCGCTCTTGTGGCACAAATTTTGATTGACAACCCCTTTGGCAACGACAGCCAAAAAACACCAATCTGTATTATTAAAAATTATATGCATGGATAAAGGAATCAGAAATCAGGATTCAGAATTTAGAATTTAGGGGAAGACCGCTTTATGCGAACCTTCCTACTATAATCACCGGAACATCCTACCATAATTACGCATTGCGAATTTCGCATTCCGCATTATATTTTCCCCTAAATCCTATATCCTAATTCCTTTACCCTCTAACCTGACACCTGAAATTTTTTTAAGGAGAAACGCTATGCTATTAGATTTATTCTTTGGAGATGCAAAACTAAAATTGGATTTGGAGCAGCACAGCCCCATCAAATATTTTGAGAATGACACACCCCACAAAAACTTTATGCAGGAATTTGAAATCCGTGTGCCATATAAAAATATCGGCAGTCAGGAACTGACCATATTAGACACTTGGGCAAGGGTCTATCTGCCGGACGAGCAATATGACAAACTGCATATTTCCGCCCGTGTGAATGACTCGGAGCGGCTACGCAATGATGATTATTTTGAAGCAATGTTAGTACCGGCGAATAAAGGCGGGGAACTGGTCTTGCGTTTCACCGCCATCGCACGGGACTGTACAACGGACACAGATGTGCAAAACCTTATGAAAGAATGCCCCGAATTTGATGTAGCGGTCTATGCGGAATGTAGAGGACGTAAAGAGGTGTATATTGATAAGGAAATACTGACTGTAAAATTTTAATAAGTTAAATGAAAAAAATACCCGTGGCATAGCCACGGGTATTTTTTTATTTGTGTTCCAACGCCACACAAAGTTTGTTTAGTGCCTCCGTCAATTCGTTCATACGGTTTTCCATTCTCACAAGCAAATAACAACTTATCAGCATAGGAAAACCATAATTACTGACACTCTGTAGTATCTCGTTTAATTCCAAAAAATCAACTCCTTTCAAATTATCAATTTTTCAAAGACCAAAGACCAAATAAGGTAATATGTTCCAGTGATTAAAATAAAAAATCACCATCTTGCCATTCTATGTTCCTTTTGGCAATCCACCCTCTTTACAAAGAGGGCAAGAGTTCGCACTATGCTAACTTTTTCCGCCCCAGGCGTGGGGCGGGGGACCAACACAGTTTTTTAGGTTGGTGGTGGGGTCGCTCGCTACGACAGAAATCAAAGTGTGCGACCCACCCCGTCTTGCCTTTCTATGTTCCTTTTGGCAATCCACCCCGCCCACGCCTGGGCGGGAAAAACTTTCTCAAAACCTCTACCTTCCTTTGCTCTAATCACAGTAACACCCTACCATATTTGTTCTTTGCTCTTTGTTCTTTGACATTTATTTTCATGATTACTCATTACTAATTACTAATTACTCATTGCCGCAAACTTGCCGGCAGCAAGTTTGCGGATATAGTCCCCTCCACTGACAGTAGGAGCAAAAGGCAAACGTAGCAAATCCCAACGCATATCCGGGTCGCTGTCATAAACCCCGTAACCATCCACATCCGCAATCTCTGCGTGAGTCATAACCGTGTCCTTATCAATAGGAATACCTGCCCCTTTACAAATCAACGCCACTGCCAAAGCCAAGCCATCAACCTGTTCAAGAGTAGGAGGACATTGCTTGCCAAAACTGATTAACCAATCCTTGTTGATTTTAGCACCCCGTGCCGCCTCAATCGCAATCCCCACCGCCCCAGTATTCCGCAACCAAGTGTGGGCTTTCACCGCTGCCAAATCAAACATAGCCAAAGGTGCCTCAATATTTCCGTCCTTACCAATACACAAATGATAATCATCATAAACCTGACCATAAGTGCCGGCAGTCCAGTGAAGGAAAATCGTGTGGATTTTCCCCCTCGCCGCCTCTGCCATCTTCAGCAACTCCTCTGCCGAAACCTGTTTAACATTCCGTACTAACATACAATTCACATCCTTTCAAATAAACAAATAATCAAAGACCAAAGAGCAAATTAGGTAATATGTTCCAGTGATTAAAACTTAGGTCACTTGCCCTCTCCTTGGGGAGAGGGTGCCAACGGCGGGTGTGGGGAAAAGTTCGCACATTCCATATTTTCAACAGAATGTAACAACCTAATTGCTCACCCCACCACCGTCCTTCTATGTTCCTTTAGACGGTCCTTTACCTCGCTGGACAAACCCAAATTTCTCGG
>JAUNOC010000012.1 GCA_030531205.1 Phascolarctobacterium sp. | reverse complement strand
TACCCGCACATTCGCTTTTTCTAGGTTATTGTTCAGTTTTCAAGGTTCTTTCGTCGCCCCTAAAAAAGGCGACTTGCAATATGATACTAAAAACAAGTCGTCTTGTCAATATTTTTTTTAAAAATTTTTTATTACGCAAACTGTAGCAGTTTTTCTTCGTCAAACCACTATAGATAGGTGTATTAGCAAGTAAATCTCCAAGCGCAAAACCACTCTTGTGGATGTTTGTCAGGGGGACACCCCAAACATTCCGTTGTAATTTTGCTATCAATGCCTTTTGCAAAACAGCTGTATTCCACGATTCCGGCACTTTTGCAGGGATAATCCGCAAGTCCCTTCCGTACTCGTGCGGACTGCACACGGCAATCATTCATTTGAAAAATCAAAGTACTGTTTTCAAAATAACTTTTTTGTTTATTCAAACGACTGTACACACGAAAGTCCAAAGCACGCTGCAGTCCTGTTAACCCGCTATTATCTTCCAAGCCAAGTAAACATCTCACCGACCATGCTTCAAAGGGTGAGAAATGTTCCCAAGTAGCATCATTACATTTTTTTGCAACTGTCATTCCCTCAGTAAATTCAACTGCCTGAAACCACACGCCATCCTGTGCCAGCCAGCATTTGGCAAGTTCATTTAACAATGTTTCTTTCTTATCGTGAGTAAGTTGCAACACTGCCTTTTCATTACTGAAACCAGCGAGTGAACCTAAACGTTGCAACATATTCTTGCTTGTCCTTGACCAGGCATATTCCAAAGCGGAAAATGCTTTCTGCTTCCCTAACTCCTTTTCCACTTCTTCATACCACATAGAATGATGCACAATTATGCGGTGGTAAACATCTATTATAAAATTGTTTAACAAACTTTCATCTGTAATACTTATCATTATTTATCTACCACTTCTATATTATCCAGTTGT
This sequence comes from Phascolarctobacterium sp., assembly GCA_030531205.1. GTDB lineage: Bacteria > Bacillota > Negativicutes > Acidaminococcales > Acidaminococcaceae > Phascolarctobacterium_B. Next base: position 37,536 of record JAUNOC010000012.1, on the reverse strand, counting down.
GCTTTCACAGATTTCCTCACATTGCCAAGATATTCTTTATACAATGCTTTTTGTTCAGTTGTTTCCTCTGCTGTAAGGCCTGTAGTCCGTTTTTTCTTCGCCAGTTCATTTATACGGGCAATAAGTTTTTCAATTTTCATTTATCATTCACCTTCCAAAAATTGTTCTATCTGCAGTTTCGCAACCATACCCATTTTAGCATAAGTCGCAATGGTGGGATGCACTCCGTCCACATAAGCCCTTGCCAATTCGTCTGCCCCGTAACCAATTCCTTCTTGCAAATCGATAAAGAAATAAGATCTGGTTTTTAACAGATTGGTAACTTCCCGCAAACGGCTGTTCAGTTCTAAATCATTACTGATTAGTGGCAGCACCACCGCAAAACGCAATTTATGTTCTGCAGCAAACTTTGCCACCCTGTCAATGTCCTGCACCGCCAGTTGGGGCGGACGTCCGCAGAGGGCATCATTGGCACCACCCAAGAAAATAATGCCATAAAGATTTTCCTGCAATGGGGTGTGTTCCAACCGCCAGAAAATTTCATCACAACACTCTCCGCAGACACCATAATTGAGCAAACGGAAATCGCTGTCTTCCTCTGCCACCTTACACCAACTGCATTCAGGTCCAAAAGGATATCCTTCTATTAAACTGTCTCCAAAACAAGCAATGTATTTCATAAGATGTAATCCATATTAGAAAACCCGCCGCAATGCGACGGGTTTTTAATTTTTTTACGCCTCAACAGGGTAAATGGAGATTTGCCGTTTGGTACGGCCAAGACGTTCAAATCTTACCACTCCATTAATGGTAGCAAAAATTGTGTAATCTTTGCCAATGCCAACATTGAAACCCGGATGGAACCGGGTACCACGTTGACGCACGATAATAGAACCGGCTTTAACTACTTTACCCTCATAGGACTTGGTGCCTAAACGTTGCGCATTGGAATCTCGACCGTTATGGCTGCTACCAGTACCTTTCTTATGAGCGTGCAGTTGCAATATAAGCTTAAACATTTTTTCACCTCTCGTTTTCAATACGGACAATTTTCGGATATTTCTCTGCCAAATCCTGCAGTCCGTAAACCATAGTCATCAGGATGGCCTGGGTGGTTTCATCCGCCCTATCCAACTGCACTTGCAATGTTGCATCCTCAACTTTATAGCGAGGTTTGCTTTTCAAGTGCCTTTCCAGTCCAAGAATAGGAGTTTGGGTCAAAACACTGACTGCTGCACAAAGGATATCCTTTCCTGCCTCTGCCAGTCCCGCATGTCCCTCTACCTTGTAACCGGTAATCATTCCTTGTGAATCATAATCAACCTTAATGGTTATCATCTTACAATTCAATCTTCACAATTTCTACTGCAGTAAAAGGTTGACGATGACCTTGACGACGGCGGTAGTTAACTTTGTGTTTATATTTGAAAACAAAAATTTTCTCCGCCTTACCTTGTTCAACAACCTTAGCAGTAACTTTCGCTCCAGCTACAAGTGGCTTGCCAATTTTGACGTCAGCGCCGTCAACAACAGTAAGCACTTGGTCAAAAGCAACTTCCGTTCCAACCTCTGCAGCTAATTTTTCAACCTGCAAAGTGTCGCCTTCAGCAACTTTGTACTGCTTGCCACCAGTTTTAATGATTGCGTACATCTGTTTTCCTCCCTTCATCAATTACTCGCCAAATACGGTAACCCTCACGGGTTTTAGAAACCTCTTTGTGCGGTTTGGGACGGACTCGTTTGAATCCATGTCCACATATATTACTATAAATTGTTCTACTTGTCAACCTTATTATCAAGAATTTGTACAGTGTCGGGATGAAATTCTTGGTGAAACTCCACTGCAATACTGCAGGCGAATTCTTTTCCCCACTCTTTAATAACCCGTTCCCGCAGCAAATCCTGAAGCCATGGATGCACTTGTAACAGCAAATTTTTGGAACTGCCTTGCTTTTTCATCAAAGACCTGAGCCGGCGGCGAATATCTAAAATCAATGTATCCCTGCTAAAAATTTTTCCTGAACCGTGACATGCCGGACATTCCTCAAAAAGAGCCGTGCTCAAATTTTGGCGTGATTTTTTGCGAGTTATTTCCACTAAATTCAGCACAGTTATATCCTGCACTTTTGGACGCATCCTGTCCCCTTCCAATGCCGCCTGCAAGGTACTCATAATCTCTAATTTTTGGGCATCACGATGCATATCAATAAAATCAACTACAATGATACCGCCAATATCACGCAAGCGAAGTTGACGGGCGATTTCCACTGCCGCCTGACGATTGATTTCCAAGGTGGTTTCTTCTAAATTGCTACGGGCATTAAAACTGCCGCTGTTCACATCAATAACCGTCATAGCTTCCGTATTATCAATAACCAAAGTGCCACCACCGGGCAAAGCCACCTGTCTGTTTGCAGTTTCCTGTATTGCCTCATTCAAGTGATAGAAACTGAAAATATCTTCCCCTTCATGAAATTTTAATGTTGGGGCCTGTATGGACAAGGAATCTAACAGTTCCTTCACCCTGTCAAAAGTCGGCTTGTCATCAACAATAATTTCTTCCAAATTCATGCTGAGGTAATCACGGATAATGCGAATAGGCAAATCTAATTCCCGATGCAAAAGGGTTGCCCCCTTTGCCACCTTTTCTCTGGCGCTTAAAACCCGGTACTGCTCCAGCAAATCATCCAAATCCTGCCGTAAAAGTTCTTCGGACACTCCTTCCGCTGCAGTACGTACCACTACACCAATTCCCTGCGGGCGCAATTTATTACAAATTGTTTCCAAACGCTGACGTTCTGCTACATCCGCAATCTTACGGGAAATGCCGACATAATCTGCACTTAACAGCAAAACAACAAATTTCCCCGGCAGAGTAATTCCCCGTGTAGCAGTGGGACCTTTCGTCCCCCTGGCATCCTTATCAATCTGAATTAAAACAGTTTGTCCCTCAGTCAAAGGTTTGTCGCCCATATAAAGAAAAGCATTTTGGTCTTGATCAATATCAACAAACGCGGCCTGAATGCTGTGTACCACCCGGCTGACAATACCTTTATAGACACTGCCAACCAAACTGTTACCATTCCCCCGTTCCAAAATATACTCCATCAGGCGGTCATTTTCCAACAACGCCATACGGGTCTCATCTTTACTTATGGACATTACAATCTTTGCCATCAGTCAGTGATTATTCCTTAAATTTTTTGGCATTAGCAACAATATAGTCCAAATTTTGAATGGCAACTACTTTCCATTCATCTTTATCAATCTTGGACATACTTAAATTGATGGGCAAACATTCCTTGTTACCATTTTCCAAAACAATGCTCATCAGTGCAGAATTATCTGTTTTGCTGATTTGCTTTAAGTCCTTCAACTTCAAATTGCTTTGAGATTCAGTACCTTCTTCTGCGGCTTCCTCCGGCTTTGCAAAATAGGCCTTGGCATATTTGCGTACTTCTGCTGTAATCTTGTCTTTAGTCGTTCCTTCCGCTTTTTGCACAATCTTGTTGGCCTGTTTGCCAACTAATGCACCCAAAAGGGCACTCTTGGCAGACACCTTGGCAACCGCTTTTGCCACTGTGGTCTTAGCAGATTGGGACACATTTTTGAAATAGGCCTGTTCCAAAGTGGAATAACCATTATTCACAATGGCACCCAAATCCACATGCCGTTCAAAACGGTTAAAGTCCTTGGTGTAATAAGCATAACCAACCATCCCCAAAGAATACAAAGGTGTCTTGGAAAATACCATAAAGAACCACCCTGCAAAAGCAATAATTGCCACTAAAATAATTGTTAAAACAGATTTTAATATTGTTTTCATTTTTTCATCTCCTTTTCTGTTTTTATTGTAGCACAATTTTCACTAACTTGCTACTTGCAAACTTATACTAATTTCGGTAATGTTTCCTCCAACCACTGCAAAGCATGTATATCAACATCCCTGTCCCTGTAAAGTAACACCGGCTCGTGGGATTGAATAAAACGCATTTTATTCTTATGTGCACTGATTAAACTTACCAACTCTTGAGGATTAACCAACGACTGATGCGCAAACACAATACGGATTTCCCCCGTATGTACATGAATACCGCGAATCTTTAAATTGCGGCATAAAGCCCTTAAACATGCCACCCGCCACAATGTAATTACTTCTTCCGGCGGTTTGCCAAACCTGTCTTCCAGTTCCTGCAAATACTCATCCTTTTCTGCATATTCCAATTCCGCCAAATGCCGGTACACTTCCATTTTGAATCGTGGCTGCTCAATATAGTCATCAGAAATATACGCATCCACAGGTATTTCCAGTACTGGCTGCGGCTCAGCATTCTCTGCTTCCTGCCCCGTCTTTAAGCGGCGGATAGTTTGTTCCAACATAGTGCAGTATTCATGGAACCCGACCCCGGCAATATGTCCGTGCTGTTCTGCTCCTAAAATATTACCTGCCCCACGAATTTCCAAATCCCGCATAGCAATCTTGAACCCCGCTCCCAATTCCGTAAAATCACGGATGGCCTGCAGTCGCTTGGATGCCACTTCACTCAACACTTTATTTTTTCTGTACAGCAGATAGGCATAGGCCAAACGGCTGGAGCGGCCTACCCTGCCACGCATTTGGTAAAGTTGGCTCAAACCGTAATGGTCAGCACCGTCCACAATCATCGTATTTGCTTTGGGTACATCCAAACCATTTTCCACAATCGTGGTACACAACAGCAAATCACATTCCCCGTTATAAAAATCCATCATGGCCTCTTCCAACTGACCCTGCGGCATCCTGCCATGACCTATCACAATTCGCATACCCGGCACCAAACGATGCAAACGCAATTCAATAGCAGGCAGATTTTCAATACGATTATGTATATAGAAAATCTGTCCGCCCCTGCGAAGTTCACGCTCAATGGCTTCCTTAACCATATTATCGTCATATTCCGCCACAAAAGTTTCCACCGGCAGGCGGTCTTCAGGCGGGGTTTCAATAACACTCATATCCCTGCCGTTCACCAGTGCCAAATGCAAAGTGCGGGGAATAGGTGTAGCACTTAAGGAAAGCACATCAATCCCCGTACGCCACTTTTTTATTTTTTCTTTTTGACCCACGCCAAAGCGTTGTTCCTCATCAATAATCAAAAGTCCCAAATCGTGAAAAATCACATCACTCTGCAAAAGGCGATGTGTACCAATAACTATATCCACATCCCCTTTTGCCAAATCAGCCAAAATCTGTTTTTGTTGTTTAACCGGGGTGAAACGATTGAGCAAAGCCACATTGGGGCCAAAACCACGCATCCTTTGCGTAAAAGTTAAATGGTGCTGTTGTGCCAAGACCGTTGTGGGCACCAACACCGCCACCTGCTTACCATCCATTACTGCCTTAAAAGCCGCCCGCAGTGCCACCTCCGTCTTGCCATAACCAACATCCCCACAAAGTAACCGTTCCATAGGTCGGCTGGATTCCATATCTTTTTTGATATCTGCAATCGCCTGTAACTGGTCAGGAGTTTCCTCAAAAGGAAATCCCGCTTCAAACTCTTTTTGAAAATTCGTGTCCGCTGCAAAAGCATGTCCTGCTGCCACCGTACGTTGGGCATAAAGCCGCAAAAGTTCCTCCGCCAAAATAGTAATCGCTTTGGCTGCCTTGCTTTTCGTTTTCTTCCAATCCTCACCGCCCATTTTGGAAAGTCGGGGTGTGCTGTCCTCATTGCCAACATATTTATGTAAAAGCCCAACCTGATCTACTGGAACATACAAACGTCCGTCATCCGCATAGCAAATTGTCAGATAGTCCGTGTGGATACCATTCTGCACCATATTCTGCACACCCTCATAACGGCCTATACCATGAATGGCGTGAACGACATAATCCCCTGCCTTAATATCACTAAAATAACGCACCTGCTCACCCATCTTTTTGGCATAAGGTGACTTGCGTTTTTTCAAACCGAAAATATCATTCTCGGCAATAAGCACCCAGCTCTCATTCCAAAAACGGAACCCATGTTCCAAATTGCCTGTCAACAAATTTATTTTACCATTGGTAATCTTTTCGTCACTATAAACCGCACTTAAAGAATTGGCATTCAAATTATCCGCAAACGCCCGTGCCTTCATAGTGTTGGCAAGCATTATCAAAGGGGTTTTCCCATCTGACAAATAACTTGCCAAATCTTCCTGAAGCAAATTCAAATTATGATTATAAGATGTGCCATTTCGCACCGATACAGACCTTTGCTCATAAGAACGGAAATGCGTATGACCTAAAGCACTGAAAGAAATAGCCGTAAGTTTATTGGCAGCACTCTCCAATTCCTCAGGGCGGAAAATTTCCTGTTCATAATTCAAATTTTCCTTAGCCAGCCGTTCCAGCATCTCCCAAATCCTGCTGGGCTCATCAAAGAAAATTAGCGTATTTTTAGCACAACAATCAAAAATAGTAGCGGTCTTTTCCCCTTCTTCCACATGGATGGGACTAATGCTCACCTTCTGCAAAAGTTTCTTGCTCCGCTGGTCTGTCAAAGAGAAAGTACGCATACTTTCAATTTCCGTATCAAACCACTCCAACCGCAAAGGTGCATCCGAACCCAATGGGAACACATCCAATATAGCGCCCCGCACCGCAAACTGACCAACGCTCTCAACCTGATCCGTCCGTTCGTAACCAACTTTAGCTAATTTTTCTATAAGCACTGTTTGGTCATGATTGTCCCCCACCGCTAACTGCAAAGGAACAGCTTCACTCTGCATATTGCTCTGTCTTTGCAAAAGTGCCTCTGCCGTAACGAAAATCACACCCGCCGCTTCCCCACGCATAATGCGAAAAGCACTGGCACGAGCGGTGGCAACTTCCAAACTCTGACTTTCGGAACGCACCTTTAACAAATCACGGGGATAAAGTTCCACAATAGTTTCTTTGGGAAAAAGATATTCCAACTCTGCCCTGTAAGATTTAATTTCATCCCGTGTGGCAACACAAAAAATCTTGGCGCAGGTCTTAAGTTCCTCTGCCAAGGCAACAGAAAAGACCGACTTGACGGAATTTGCCAACCCGGTTAGATTAACACCTTTATTTTTTTTATGCAGCGCAAGAGCAGTTTGAACATCCCCGCTTGCCCTTACAGCGTTCACAACTATGTTCTGCATATTTTATGTATTATACACTTATAGAACGTAATGTGCAATGCGGAATCTAATTAAGAATTAAAAATGGTGGTAAAAAGTTCCCGTGATTAAAATAAAAAATTTCATGCATCTGTCAACAATTCATCATCTTTTTTTGTCTTGTATAAATTAGAGATTAAAAACCACACCAAGCGAAAAACTTTTTTAATTCTGCAATTAAATATTTCTTTTCCTTTTTGGTTGCAAAAACAAAACTCATGTCTATTGTATATAATGAAGAAAATTAAAATTTTCCTGCCTTTTTGGTTATAAAATTCATTCTCATGTCTATTATATATAGTAAGAAAAAAAAATAAGAAAGGCCCCTTGGTGAAGGGGCTGTCGCTTTCAGAAACGTGATTGCGACTAAGGATTGAGAACTTCGCAGTGAGCAATCACCCGTCTTGCCCTTCTATGTTCCTATTGGCAATCCACCCTCTTCACCAAGAGGGCAAACATGGCATTTATTTTTTTACGTCCAATATCATATGAGATTGCACCTAATCTCATATGATATTCAGCCATCACCAAAAGTTTTACAAAATTTTTCTTTCGGTGTATGTTCAATCTTATATAAGATTTCGCCTTCGGCGTTCGCCACAAAATAATTTTTATGATTTCAATCAGAAAATAAAAATTAGCACTTGCGTGCTAATTAATTTTTTTAACGCTCAATCTGATATCAGACTTACCCCAATCTGATATCAGATTGGACATCACGTAAAAATTTTTTCCTTTTGCTTTTTGCTTTAGCGTCAAAATTATATACATTTAGGGTCAAGTGTATATAATTTTGGCGCTTTTTTATTTTTACTCGTCAACAAAATGCAGTTAAAAACGGGAAAAGTTAAATTCAAAATGGCGACATTTTGATATAAAATGTCGCCATTTTAGAAATGAGATTTCGCTGTTCTAAATGAAAAAAATCCTGTGACTATTTCTAATCACAGGAACATTTTACCATTAATTTCTAACTTGTAACTTATAACTTTTTATCGTGCTTTTCCCCGCGCCCCTGCCCCTCTCCCCGGGGAGAGGGTTGCTTTTGCATTATGCGAACTTTCCTGAAACCTATTTCATTTCCCCTTCATGTTTTGCAGCATCAAAGACCACATTCATAGCACTGGCTTTATTCACCGCCACCCGCATCATATTCAGAAAATAGTCAATGGATACAAAGGGTGCAATAAATTCCTGCGGTACATTTATCTGTGCCAAAATTAAAATCATTACAGAAATGGAAGCCCCTGTTACCGGCGGTACGGTCTGTGCCAAGAGAAAAACGCTGAACATAATGACCACATAAGTTGACAAGGACAATTTTATACCCGCCATTTCCGCCAAGCCCATTGCTACTGTGGACATACTGATAATAATTCCTGAAGGGCAAAGTATTTGACACAACGGCAAAGCAAAATCACGGTAATTATCCCGTACGCCACCTTCTTTTAAGGTTTTCGTCATCAAAGGAATACAAGGCATAGTGGATGCCGTTGTATAACCGAGCAAAGCAACGGGAAAGATTTTTCCAAAATAATTGCTGAAATTAAACCTGTTTTTTGTGGCAATATACAAAAATTCCAAAAAGAAAAAGGTTATTCCCACTCCATAGACCACCGTGGGAATTTTCCACATTTTCAAAAGCAAACTGAATTTGTCACTCAACAAAAGGGAGGTAAAACTCAAATATACTACCAAAGGAATAAAAGTACAGGAACGGACAATAGCCATCATAAACAAACTGTTCAGTTCCCCCACCGACTTAAAAGTTGTCTGTGCCTGCTGACCCAAAATCAACAGCAATATGCCACCACAAACCGCTATAAACAATATCTGCAAACTGTTGCCATTGATGAAGGGTTGCACCAAACTGTTGGGAACTATATTCAAAAGCATTTTATAAATATCGCCAAACACCCCAACACTGACCGAGCCGTCCGTACTCACCACATCAAAAACAAAATAACCCACAATGCCAATAAGCACTGTAGCAGAAAAATTGGATTTTTCCGCTTTTTTAATCAAGGAGACACCCAGTTTGGAAAGAGTATCCACATCCCCCATGTGGCAAATGGCATTCAAAACATTGAAAAAGACCATAAAAGAAGCCAAAGCTTTCAACAGTCCCATTAACATTTTGAAGGTCGGGGTAATGAACTGGTTATTCAATACCGGTGCTATAGAAGGTATTGTAAAACTGATTATTCCCCAGGTAATAACCGCCAAGATTACTGCAACAATATTTTTTTTGCCACATAGCAAAGGGCTTAAAGGGCAGTTTTATCTCTACAACATTAGTTTTTCTGGCATAACTGTAAGTTACGGTATTACCAAGATTTTCTTGAAGTACATTAACAAAATCATCATATTCATCTTTCACTTCCAGCGGGTCAAGTTGCTCCCCCACGACAAGCAAACGCACCACAGGGCGACCGAATTTCACATTACATTCTAATGTAATTTCCTTATCTTGATAGCCACCTTCCAACCAACGCAACAATGCTGCTTCCGCACTTAAGCGTGCTTTGATAATGTGTTCTTTTTGTTGCTTTTGTTTCTTTAAAAACTCCTGAATATCCGCCGAAAGTGTATCAATATTTTCTGTTGTTAATAAACAAGTTTTTTGCATAATTTCACCACCGCCAAGAAAATTAAAGACAATGAATAATTAATAAAGAATAATGAATAATTTTGGACAATTTTCGCTTTGCAAAAATTCCCGATTATATGATATGGCCCCTTGGTGAAGGGGCTGTCGCTTTTAGGAACGTGGTTGCGACTGGGGATTGATAACTTGTCTCCAATGCGAACTGTGCAATCACCCGTCTTGCCCTTCTATGTTCCTTTAGGCAATCCACCCTCTTCACCAAGAGGGCAAGGGTTCGCACTATGCCAACTTTCCTCTAACCTGACACCTGTGACCTGATACCTAATTATAATTTGACCTGCATATTTTTCTTGTCAAAACTATGTACCGTGTCTATAAAACGCACTGTTCCTGTTGCATAACGGGTAATAATAGTATGAGTACGCACACCATTACCAAAATATCTTAACCCGTTCAACATCGTGCCACAATCCGTAATAGCGGTAGCGGTGAACATGCAATCATCACCTTTAACCAAGTCATCCAACAATAATTTTTTGTGATAATCTTCAACGCCCATTTTAATGCAACGCTTGATTTGTTCCTCGTTTTCAGGATAGAGCCGTGCCTGCATATCGCCGCCTAAACTCTTGATGGCAGCCGCACCAATAACACCCTCCGGTGCACCGCCCCTGCCAATATACATGTGTACACCAGTACCTTCAATGCCACAATTCAAAATAGGTGTAACATCACCGTCAGTAATTAAACTGATGCGGGCACCTGCCTTGCGGATGCGGTTAATCAATTCCTCATGACGTTCACGGTCAAGCAGCACCACGTTCAAATCAGAAATTTTTCTGTTCAAGGCCTTTGCCACATTGCGGAGGTTTTCCTCAATCGGAGCATCAATATCAATGCAACCTTTTGCCCTGGGGCCGACTGCAATTTTATCCATATACATATCGGGAGCATGTAACAGGCATCCTTTAGGAGCACAGGCAAAAACCGCAATGGCACCGGGTCTGCCCTTAGCGACCAAATTAGTTCCCTCTACCGGGTCAACTGCAATATCCACCTCAGGGCCACCACAGCCAACCTTCTCACCAATGTAAAGCATGGGTGCTTCGTCCAATTCTCCTTCGCCGATTACCACAGTACCGCTGATAGGCACGGAGTCAAAACGCCTCCGCATTCCTTCAACCGCCAAGCCATCCGCACCATTCTTGTCGCCACGACCAACCAAGGGGCCACAAGCAATAGCAGCATCCTCCGTAACTCTTACAAATTCCAATGCTAATTCTCTGTTCATAATTTTCTCCTTTCATTACAAACTTTGCATTATCACTTTTAACAGATTAATACCAACCCTGAAAGGCCAGGTGAAAAACACATAGAGCAAAATTAAACTGAATAAAATTACTCCCAAGGCCTGCCAGACGCTGATAATGTAAACAACTTCCAACGCTCTGACTAAAAGATAGTTCATCCAAATAAATCCCCAAATGGCAATAATTGCTAATAACGGCAATCCCCCCAAGCCCATTCGCCCTGCCAAAAGAGCCACCGGCGTTAAAACCAAAAAGGGCAATGCTGTATAACCCAGAATGCAAATCAAGGCCTTGGCATCCCCTGCCAAAGCGCCAAAGGTTTCCATAATTCCGTGCAGAAGCATGGCATAAAGAAATAGACCAATGACCAAAAACAAAATGGTACTCAAAACTACACCGGCTCTAACTTCCAATGGCTGACTCATCAGCCATGTGTTAGTACAAACCCCGGTAAAAAGTCCCATGCTGGCTACAAAATAAATTGCACTACGCCACATACAGGGTTGATTTACCAGTTCTGCCATTCCTTCTTTAGTTTCAAAAAGAACCGAAAAACTTTCCTTACGCAAGGTGCTTACCTCGATGTTGTTCCTTCAATATCGGTGGTAATGCTTTGTAAAAATTGTGCTTTCACCGCATCTACAATCTTAGCACCTAAAAGTGCTTCCAAAGGAGATGCTTTAGGTTTGCTCTTCACAATGGGTGTACCACTGATGCCACCTAATTTAGCGGCTTCTGCCAAAGCATCATAATAATTGCCAACTTCATCAACTAAGCCAACATTTTTTGCCTGCTTGCCCGTATATACTCTACCGTCTGCCAATTTGCGTAATTCCTGACCGTCCATGTGCCTGCCTTCAGCAACCACTTGGATAAACTCCTCATGAATTTCGTTGACAATATTTTGAGCAATGGCTTTTTCTTCTTCCGTCATTTCCCTGTCCACAGTGAACATTCCTTTATTCTTGCCCGCTTTAATCATGCCACTTTCCACACCAATAGTGTCCAAAAGTTTCTTTACATTCATGTAAGGCATATACACACCAATACTACCAGTCATAGTGGTAGCGTTGGCATAAATCTTATCACTGGCTGCTGCCGCAATCCAATAAGCAGCACTGGCACCCATATCACCCATAGTTGCAACAACAGGTTTCTTGCTCTCCGCTTTGAACCGTGCCAATTCCTTGGCAATTTCTTCCGCCGCCGTAGGACTGCCCCCGGGACTGTCAATATTGAGCAACAAAGCACGGACACTTATATCTTCCGCTGCATCACGAATCTGTGCCATAATGTCACGGCTGCCCGTTCCATTGACCTGATTGAGCAGACCGGCATCCACGCCGCCACTCACAATCGGCCCTGTAATATCGATTACCGCCACACATTCCGGCACATTCAAACTGATGTCCTTATTATTGTTGCCTTTGACCAAACTCACCACAAAACTGAGTACCGCCAAAAGCAAAACCGCTGTTACAAATAATTTTTTTAACATAAAACACCTCAACTTATTATAATGCGTAATGCTAAGGCCCCTTGGTGAAGGGGCTGTCGCCGATAAGTTTTTCAGGCGGGCGACTGAGGATTGAGAACTTCGCCGTGTGCAATCACCCGTCTTGCCCTTCTATGTTCCTTTAGGCAAGCCACCCTCTTCACCAAGAGGGCAAAGTTCGCAATATTCCTACTTTCCCCTAAAACCTGACACCTCACACCTGAAACCCAAAATATAATCACAGGAACATCTTACCACAATTTTTCATTTTTAACTTTTAATTTTTAATTTCTCCAACCGCTGCCGCAATGAAGTCCCTGAACAACGGATGCGCCTTAGTCGGGCGGGACTTGAATTCCGGGTGAAACTGACAACCCACAAACCACGGATGCTCACTCTTTGGCAATTCCACAATTTCAACCAAGCGTCCGTTTGGCAATGTGCCTGCTACAACCAATCCCCCATTTTCCAATTTCTCACGGAATTGATTATTGAATTCATAGCGATGACGATGACGCTCATAAATCAATTCGTTGCCGCCATAAGCCTTAGCAGTAAAGGTATCAGGAGCAACTTTGCAAGGATACAAACCCAAGCGCATAGTACCGCCTTTATCCTCCACATCCACCTGTTCCGGCATCAAATCAATAACAGGATATTCCGCACGGGGATTAAACTCACTGGAATTAGCATCCGCCATGCCACATTTATGACGGGCAAATTCAATGACTGCCACCTGCATTCCCAAACAAATGCCAAAGAAAGGCAACTTGTGTTCCCGGGCATACTGCACAGCGGCAATCTTCCCTTCAATACCCCTGTCACCAAATCCTCCCGGAACCAGAATACCATTCATACCCTTGAACACCTCGTCTAAATTCGTGCCAGGTTCTTCTATCTTTTCCGCATTCACCCACTTAATTTCCAACTCACTATTATTGTGCAAGGCCGCATGACGCAACGCTTCTGTGATAGAAATATAAGCATCCTGCAACTCTACATATTTGCCTACTACTGCAATCTGCACTTTTTTGTCATGTACCGTGAGAATGTTATTAACCATCTCCGTCCATTGTTGCATATTCGCAGGTTTATCTTCCACCCCCAATTTACGCAATACAATCTTATCCAAGTTTTGCTCCTGCAAAAGCAAAGGTACTTCATAAATGCTCCGAGCAGTCAAATTTTGGATAACTGCATCCGCATCCACATCACAGAACATGGCAATTTTCTCGCACATATCTTTAGGAATAGGTTTCTCTGCCCGACATACCAAAATATCAGGACTAATACCGATATTCCTCAATTCTTTGACACTGTGCTGGGTGGGTTTAGATTTCAATTCCCCCGCCGCGCTGATATAAGGCACCAAAGTTACATGAATGTAAAGAGTGTTTTCTGCACCAACTTCTTTTTTTACTTGACGAATCGCTTCCAAAAATGGTAAGGACTCAATATCGCCAACTGTACCACCAATCTCTGTAATAACAAAATCTGCCTGGTCTTCCTTACCCACATGATAAACTCTGTCTTTAATTTCATTAGTCACATGAGGAATAACCTGTACTGTACCGCCCAGATAACCACCCTTACGCTCACGGGTAATTACGCTCTGATAAATCTTGCCCGCCGTTACGCTGGATGCCTTGGACAAGTTAATGTCAATAAATCTTTCGTAATGCCCCAAATCCAAATCTGTTTCTGCTCCGTCATCCGTAACAAAAACTTCCCCATGCTGATAAGGGCTCATAGTACCGGGGTCAATATTGATATAAGGGTCAAACTTTTGAATAGTAACTTTATAACCCCTTGCTTTGAGCAATCTACCCAAAGATGCGGCAGTAATACCCTTTCCCAAACTGGAAACCACCCCGCCAGTGACAAAAATGTACTTCATAGCCATCACAAATACCCCTTTCACACATAAAATAACAACAAAAGTTACTGGGCAACTACTGCAAAATCAAATAAATCTGCTTCAATTCGTCGAATTCTATCATCTATCAATCTACAATATTCTTCATTTATTTCAAACCCTATGTAATTCCTTTTATTATTAATACATGAAACTGCCGTAGTTCCGCTTCCCATAAATGGATCTAAAACAACACCATTAATCGGAGAACTTGATTTTATTATCCGATCAATAACAGCCAATGGTTTTTGCGTAGGATGATTTTCCCTTTCTGGTGCTTGTTTATGTATCCGTGATATAGACCATAAATCTTTTGGATTATATCCCAATTCCAACCATTTTGCACCTTCAAAAAGTTTTCGTGTCCTCGCTTTTTTTGTTTCAGCATCATAAGGAATTCTCACAGCATCTATATCAAAATAATATTTTTTTGATTTAACAAAAAAACCAATATTATCGTGAACCGATGTAAAACTTCTCGTACTGCCGCCCATACTTGGAACCTTTCTGTCCCAAATTATCTCATTCATCATAGTTAAATATTTTTTTACATACGAAAAAATTTCAGGACTATATCTCCAAGTTAGAAAAATATAAAAACTGCCAGTATCTTTCAAC
Source organism: Phascolarctobacterium sp. (assembly GCA_030531205.1). GTDB lineage: Bacteria > Bacillota > Negativicutes > Acidaminococcales > Acidaminococcaceae > Phascolarctobacterium_B. Next base: position 22,426 of record JAUNOC010000012.1, on the reverse strand, counting down.
TTAGGAATCACTTTATCTATCCATTTGTAAGTCCACATCAAATATTCCTGTGGATCCATTTTATCTGAATTATTCCCGTAATCCTTACCTAAACAATATGGCGGGTCAGCAACAATTAAATCTAAACTTTCATCAGGTATTTTATCAATGCCTTCAATGCAATCTTCATTAAAAATCCTGTTTAATAAACTATTCATCTTTCACCTCAACTTAATACTCATAGATGAATTCGCCAATTCATCAAGAAATTGCTTTCTGCTTCGTAATATTGGTGTATGACTATACTTCGCTTGTATCTTGTCATTTCTTGGATTCACATAAATAGGCAAAAATTGTGCGGTAAAAACTTTCAAATATTCTTCATCAAACACAATTTTTATCCCCTCAAAATGAATGCCTACACAAACATAAATCACATTATATTCCGAACATTCTTTATAGTTCATGTAAAGTTTTTCTACTGCTGCAATATCATTTTGATTTTCTTTCCCATCATAATTATGTGCTTTTATGTTAATGTAGTAATTTTTCTTGTTGGCTCTGACAATACAATCATGCAAGCATGTATCAGGCATATCAAAATTCACATCTTCTAACCCAAGTTCTTTACAATGATATTTGCTTTGTTGAGTTATAACTTGTTCAACCAACCAACTTACTGAACGAGTGTGCGGTTTTAATCCGTATGGCAATACTTTCTTATCGGTAACATTAAAAGACGGTAAAATTTTTATCAAATTTTTGTACAGTTGTTCGGCAAATTCAATATCTTTCACTAATTCTTTTTGCTGTTTATCAAGTTTCATACAAATCACTCCCTTCAAAATCCATTAACACAACCATCTTAATTTAATGTAATTAAGTCTTTCATTCTTCATTTTTATCCCTAGTCCCTAATTCCTAGTTCCTGAACCCTAATCCCTAAACTTACATGTGTTCCGGTGCGGATACGCCCAAAATGCCTAAAGCGTGTTCAACCACATGACGTACCGCTGTAATCAAAGCAATTCTTGCTTGCTGTACATCCTCATCCACACCTAAAATGCGGCATTGATTATAGAAAGAATGAAACAGGCCCGCCAATTCATGAACATAGGTGGCCACACGATGCACTGCTCTGTCCTCTGCGGCACCTGCCAACATTTCCGGATAATCACCTAATTTTTTAATCAAATCAATTTCTGTTGCATCCGTCAAAACTTGCAAATTTTGGGTATCCTTAACCATAATATTGGCATCCTGCAACTGACGGAAAATACTGCAAATTCTGGCATGGGCATATTGAATGTAATACACTGGATTGTCGTTAGATTCTTCTGTTGCCAGTCCCATATCAAAATCTAACTGGCTGTCAATGCTCCGCATAACGAAGAAAAATCTTGCCGCATCCACACCCACTTCTTCAATCAATTCTTTCAAAGTGATTGTGTTCCCGGTACGCTTGGAAAGTTTCACCATTTCCCCGTTACGGAAAAGAGAAACCATCTGCAAAAGCAAAACTTCCAACTGTTCAGGTTCATACCCCAAAGCACCAATAGCCGCTTTCATCCTGGCAACATAACCATGATGGTCAGCCCCCCAAATGTTAATGACCTTCTTAAAACCACGCTCAAACTTATTTTTGTGGTAGGCAATGTCTGCCGCAAAATAAGTAGGCACACCATTATCACGGATTACTACTCTGTCCTTATCGTCCCCATGCTCTGTAGCATTCAACCACAAAGCACCGTCTTTTTCATACATATAGCCACGCTCTTTAAGCAAATCACAAGCGGACTTAATAGCCCCTGTTTCATGCAAGGTCTTCTCACTGAACCACACGTCATAGGTAACATTGAAATTTGCCAAGTCCTCACGGACTGCCGCCAATTTCTCTTGATATGCCAAAGAAAGAAATTCTTTGCGTCTTTCTTCCACACTCAGTTTCAAAAACTTATCACCATAATTTTTCACAATTCTTTGGGCAGTTTCTATAATATCTTCACCATGATAAACCAATTCTTCTTCGTTAATTTTTTCGCCCAATAATTCACGGTACCGCAAATCTACACTATCCGCCAAACCATTCATTTGGTTGCCGGCATCATTAATATAATATTCCCGTTCTACATCATAACCTGCTGCTTCCAGCAAATTACACAAAGCACTGCCATAAGCGGCTCCCCGTCCGTGCCCCACATGCAACGGGCCCGTAGGGTTGGCACTGACAAACTCCACCTGAATTTGCCCATCATTGCGTTTCGGCAAATTGCCATAATTCTTGCCCGCTTTGACAATCTCCCCCAGCATCACATAGAGCCAATCGGATTTAAGATAAAAATTCAAAAAGCCGGGGCCTGCAATTTCCATTCTGTCCACAAAAGGACAATCCAAATTATCAATAATCGCTTGTGCAATTAAGCGAGGATTGCATTTCAAAATTTTGGTATTTTTCATGGCAAAATTAGTGGAAAAATCTCCAAACTCTTTTTGCGGAGGAACTTCCAAAGCAGCAGTTGCCAAATCCCCTGCCGGCAACGCCCCTGCACCTTGTGCTTTTGTGGCTGCTGCTACTATGGCTTGTGCCAGTATTTCTTTAATATTCATTCTGCTCCTCCAATTCCATAACTATTTCCATTTTGCCATAGGGTTCTTCCCCATACTGCAAATCATACGCCACATCCAAACGATGTTTTAATCCCTTTGCTTCAATCTGTAGTTTTTTTGTAGTACTTACCAATGGTATTTGCAGATAAGGAGTTTTATAAACACTCTGACACCGCTGACCTTCCCGAAACTCCTGCCTGTTTTCAATGGTACCGCTGCGGTTAATGATTAAAAAATCTTGTCCCCATTTTAAGGTTGTTTTGGTACCTTGCATACCTTCTACTGTTTCTTCATAAAAGAAATAATGGATACCGTCTTTCTCTCCCAAATCCCCCACAACCCATTGTTCCAAATCAGAAGTACCATCTTTGTCAGTTGTTTTAGATATAATATGTAATTTAGCTTTCTGCATACTCTACTCCATTTTAATATTTTAATATTATAGCACAAAACGCTTAAAAATTGCTATAATATATTCATTATGTTTTACCTTAGTGAAAGTATTTCCTGTTGGGAAAATATCAAGCAAACTGCCCGCAACGGCAAACCCATTGCCCTCTATGGCACGGGCAACGGGGCAGACAAAATTATTGATTTTTGCGAAAAACACAATATCCGTCTTGCCGGTATTTTTGTCAGTGATAAATTTTGCCGGGAGCAGGTTTTTCGTGGTTATAAAGTAGAAACTTATAAAGAAATTGTCCAAAAAATTGGTAAAGATTTTCTTTTAATCATTGCCTTTGCTTCAGAACTGCCTGAAGTCCTGCAACGCTTTCAAGATTTAAGTAAAGCCCATACAACCCTTGTACCTCATTTGGGATTATACAAAGATGAAAATCTTGATGAGGACTGGTTTGCCAAACATCAGGAAGAACTGCAATATGCCTATGATAATTTGGCAGATGATTGGAGCAAAAAGGTTTTTCTGGATATGTTGAATTATAAATTCAGTGGCAAAATCCACTATCTCTTTGACCATGTTACCCAACGACAGGACGATTTGCAATTATTAGATTTGAAGCAAGATGAAATTTATTACGATTTAGGTGCCTACACTGGGGACACGGCAGAGGAAGTGCCTGCTAAAGCACGGGTTTTAGTGGAAGCGGATTATAAAAATTTTGGCAAATTGCAAAACAATTTGCCAAAATCAGATAATAACATTCTTATCAACGCTGCCATTTGGAAAGAAGAAGGACATATTCAATTCAGCAGCCAAAGTGGCAGGGCGGCCTCCATCTACGGAGCAAAATCCTCCACCATCACCTGCACCACTATTGACAAAATAGTAGAAAAAACAAAACTCATACCAACTTATATCAAAATGGATTTGGAGGGGGCGGAGAAAGAAGCACTTGCCGGAGGTACAAATGCTATTCAGCAATACAAACCCAAAATGCTAATTGCGGGGTATCACTTCAACGAAGACATATTTGATATTCCCCTTTTATTACATCAACTAAACCCCAACTACCAGATTTATCTTCGCAAACACCCCTATGTTCCCGATTGGGAAATAAACTTTTTTGTAAAATAATTCTAAAAAAATCCCGCCGAGAGGCGGGATTTTTTTAGAATTCATATTCATCACTATCTTTCGCCGGCACAATGACAATGCCATTGTTTTCCATTCCCTTATTTGTCAAAGCAATACTATTCACCGTAACATCAGGAATGTAGATATTGTTGTAACGCTCATAGAAGTTGAAGCCAATGTTAAAGTAGTTATCAAATTGTGCGTGTGCCTTCATGTTTTCCAGGAAAATCATTGTGTCCGTTGCGCTGTAACGATTTGGGCTGGCATCAGAACCATAAGTATCCATCAATACCGTACCATTGCCATATTGCAAGGAACTGTCCACAATATGCAGCCGCATACCTTTGCCATTGCCATAATTGGTTGTAAACTGACTGCTGTCCTCCATCATCCGTTGTACTTGAGGATATTTGCTTGGGTTACGGTTTTCAGGATCTACCGGAGTAATATGCTCATCATCAAAGAATACTTCGTGCAAATCTATGGACTGGGTTCCGCCCGGTGCATAATAAATAACATTACTTGCTGCATCCGTTGGGCCTACCTTGCCGTAAATCTTGGTTTTGGTGCCCATAGTAAAGATGTTGGATTCTTTGCTGACACAAACATTATCAATCTTTACTTCCCCATCAGCAACAATATTGATAATATCACCATTCAAATGGCTGATAGTAACATTGCCTTTCATACCTTCATAATCAAGGGTGTAGTTGCCATTACCTTTAGTGCGGCCTGCTCCATAAAGCCCCATCTTGTAATTGTCACTCATTGCTTCCACATTACTCATATCAATGGAGCGACCGCCTTCGCCGCCATTGGCAGCCATAATAATTTCATCACCAAACTGTACTTTATTGAAAGTCAGTTCAGCCGCTTCGTCCTCTGTATAGAAGGTAACTTTTTGTCCTTTGGTATTTCCTGTAATCTTAACATTGCCTTCCAAAGATGCTACTGCTGCCAAATCTTTTGCTAACATATTTTCTGCCTGAATGCCACCGCTGTTGGTGCTGATATTGATGGAACCGTTGGCAGAATAAAGTGTACCGCCAATTTCTACATTGTGAGTAGTTGCTCCCGTAGCTGCTGTATCATTCTGGGAATATACACGAATCAAGCCATCATTGGCTGTAATGCCATTATCCAATTTTACATAACCATTTTCTGAATATACGCTGACACCTTGTCCGGCCTCAATTTTAATACCGGAATCCACATAAGCACCTGCATTAATATCAATTTTACCGCCTGCCGACACAGATGCACCATTAAGAATGGTGAAAGAGCCATTGGTGTTTTTCAAAATAATGTTACCGCCTGCCTCTAAAGAACCGGCAAAACTAAAGTCATTATTGACATTAGTTACTATGATGTCTCTTCCCGCCTTTATCTTTTGATGATTACTGCCGCCATTCACCACATTAATAATAACATCATTACCTGAATACTGTCCTGCCTTATTAAAGACCTTAATGGCTGTCCAAGTTATGCTCCCTTCCACATCAATAGCACGTGGTTTAATAACACCTGGTTTAACTGCCGGACCAATATAAGTACCACAATTCAATGTTTTTTCATCAAAATCTAATTCACTTTCATCTGCATATTCATAGTTATAGATATTGCCTTGGACAGAGGTTAGGGAAGCATTGCCTTTTGATTCATCCCTGTTTGGGACTTCCCCTTTCTTTGCTATAATATCCCCCACATTTTCTACGGAATATTCACCTTTCAAAATTATATCGCCACATTTTGCAATCAAATCGTTCACACCGCCGTTACTGATACTGAATTTTTGATTACCTTCATAAGCAGAATTTTCCCAATATCCGTCCGCTTCCAATTTTACATCACCAAAATTGGTCTTATAATGTCCGTTATTTCCCTGAACCTTAATAATGCCCGTACCGGCCACAACACTTCCGCCGGTATCCCTGTCCGCCGTTGCCTTGACAGTAATTCCCTTGTCCGCCTCAACGGTCATATTGTTAATAACATTCCTGCCCTTAATAGTAACCTTTCCCCCTGTGGTCTTAATGTTCTTAATACGGGTCATGCTACTGGTTTCATCCAAATAAGCAGCGTCATCCAGCCCAGGGTCTGACTCAATAATAATATCCCCTTTTGCCTTCAGCACAATATCACCATGGGATTTCAATTCTTTGGAATTATACAAATTTCCCTGTTCAGCAAGGAATTCAATGCCTCCATAAGCATAAATACTTTGCGTTGGTCCCTCAATTCCAGTCAATGATTTAAACACATCTGAATTAAAAAGCAAATCATCAGTATTAACAATATCTTTGTTTTCAGACAACATCGTTACTTTAGAACCATTTCCATGAACAAACATATCACCTGTATTTTTAATTGTTTCCTTCGCTTTTAAAGTAACTGAACCATTTCCCGAAAAAATATTTCCCGTACTTTGCAAACCATCAATATAGGACTGCAAGGCAACATCACCTTGAACAGAATAGATATCTCCAGTATTTTCCATTGAATTTTGAGCAAACAAATTTACCGCTCCTCTATTACTGTAAATTACACCGCTATTAAACAGTGTAAAGCCAGAATTAAGTTGTATATCTCCACTTTCTCCAACATAAATATTACCATTATTTACTACTTTACCTGGTTCTATCCCAGTGCCTGATGCATTATTGCCAACTGTTACATCACCTGTCAAAGCATATAAATGTGCGTCATTAATTACATCCTTATATGCAGTAATCTTTACACCGTCAACGCCACAAATATAATTCCCCTCGCCGTTTAATCCCTCAGCATGATTATGTAACTTACCAGTAGCATAAATCTCTACTTCATTATTACCTTCATTACCCGTACTTATTGAACCATAATTTTCAAGATTGCCTTCCTTTACATAACCACCGTTCTCAAAACCCGCCTCAAGATAAACTGACCCCTGAATGGATTCTATCTCATATTGATTAACTAAATCGCCATTGGACTTTAAATCTATATCATTAACTGCATAAACCCCGCTGGTGACCGCCATCGGTTTTGTTAACTGTCCAGAAGCTGCTGTTTCTGTTTTTGCCTCATTATATATCCAAACACTACCCACTATAGCATCAGAACCACTTGTATGCAGAAAATCCAAAACTCCGACAGTCAAAACATCTCCCGTTTCATTCGGATCAACATCCGCCACATTGTGATACACAACACTATTTTGAGCATTATATAAAGCTACATTGTTACAATCATTCTTTCCGCCTAAGAAAATACCTTGGGATGCAGTTGCCTGCAATTCATTTGCCTGAATTGCCGAAGTAGTACTAAACACATCCCCCGTATTACCTCCTGCTTCAAAATGCATTTTGCCAGAAACATCGTCATAATTATTTGTCGCTCCCTGTGCAATAAGACCTCCAGAAGTTAAACTATCAGCAATGGTGCCGTAAGTTAAATCGGGAACTTTATCCGTAGATAATGTAACTGTTTCTGCTTTCAATATAATACCGTCTGCCAATTCTATACTACTCGTGGCATTAATAATGATATTTTTAGCTTTGATGCTCTTACCTATATCTGCATACTCATTTATGTTCAAAATAAATGCTCCAGTTGCCTCAACATCATTTTTCAAATTAAATGTACCATTTTGAGTAATTACCACATTGTCAAGCGTTCCACTTAATTCAACTAAATTGAAATAACCACCTGCCGCCTGCTTTTTGTCATCATCAATAGTTGCAGTACTAACACCTTCAACATTTATGCTGCCTGCTGTGCTATGGAGTTTAACCGTGTCATGGGCTTGAACTTCTCCACTCACAACCTCCGCCTCAACAGTGGAATTTTTAAAACGGATAGTTTTTGTGAAATCTATACTGCCGTCCGCTTTTTCTGCATAACCGATATTACCGACCGCATCAAAACTGATTTGACCATGACTGTCACTGCGAATATATCCCTGCACCCTGCTGTCTTGAACTACACTATAAATGTTCCCTGCCGCTTTCAGATAAATGTTTCCGGAAGTTGTGCTGTATGATTGACCATCCACCCCTGCCGTCATGGTGAGAATGTTCAAATTCTTAGCGCTGCCGTTCACTGCCGCCTGCTCCAAATAAATATTCCCTGTAGCAGTAGCAGTCAAATTGCCACTCATATTCAGGCGAATAAAATTCCCTGCCATACCAATATTTCCATTATTAGTGCCTACAGCGCCGGTCATAAGCATAACATTATTACCGCTAATAGTGGCAACAGTGGCATAGCCGTTGGCATTAATGCCCGTAAGGGTATTCACATCATAGATACTGCCTAAACTGGTAACCGTAACATTGCCTGCCCCTGCCAAAATCTTGGCAATATCCAAATTCTTATAGGGGTCAGCCAAATTAAGGGTGTCATCCAAACGGTTTTCCAAAAAGACATTACTCTTTGCATTGCCGGCGGTAGTAATATTGATGGAACCAACACCACTTTGCTGCAAGCCAATTGCCAGGCGGTCTGTAATAACAGCAATACTTTCATTGCTTTCGTTTGTTTTCCATGTAACCGTACTGGGGTCAACTTGGGATAAAAACTTCAAACTGTTCTTATCCAAATGTTCCATATTGATTTCCGTAACCTTATCGCTGTTCAGTCCCACACCATTTTGCACAGAAATATTGATGTTCTTGCCAAAAATATTAGGATCCTTTTCCGGCAAAACCACACCTGCATGATGATTGACAATGGCATCATCAATCTGATAAAGCAACAAGTCCTTATCCCAAACTTTGTAGGTTTCCTGTCTGGTCTGGCCGATTTCAGCCAATTTTGCTGCCTGTGTATCCTGTGCCAAGAAATCAGCGGCAGAAGCAAAATATGCCGGACTATCATCCGGGCTGTCCGGTGTCTTAAATTGTTTCTGATAAACCGCTAAAGTGTCTTTTTCCGCTTGTGTGCGGTCTGCTTCTGGTTTAGCACTAATTGTAGTAAATCTACTAAATGCCTCTTGTACTCCTGCACAATAGTTTTCATAAACTGTTCCATTAGTGTTTGCCAATGCCTTATTCTTATCAGCGTTCAAATCGCTGTCCCCACCTTCAATCATGCCCATACTCTTCCACAAATCTAAAAGTTCATTTTCTTCCATAGGCGTTCTTTCCACATAGGGCAGGGCATCCACTATGCCGCCCTGCGGAACAGAAATATAAACATCCCCATTATCCGTATGGAATTTGCCGATACGCAAATCACCCGAAGTTTGTTGCACCCTTATGTCTTTACTTGCCGTCACATTCACACTGGCGCTCAAACTGTCACCGCCCACAATCTGTTGTCCACCCTGCAAACGAAAATAAGAATTATTCTCTCCATATACTCCTCCAAGGGTACTGGTAAGATTAATTCTGTCTGCTGCTGAAACCGGTGCATTTGCCTGTTGTACAATATTGCCATCCGCACGCAAGTTTAATGTGTCCACATTAACACCGCCGAATTTCGCAATTTTAATATTGCTGATATCATCACCTGCAGAAGCCCCAATCCTGTCTTTAGCCGTGATATCAATGGACCCACCCTGTGTAACATTCGCAGACAATGTCAAATCATGACCGTTCACAATGGAAGAAATATTAATATCTTCAACAGCCCCCAGTTCCACCGCTGTGCCATAAATACTTCCACCCTTTTGCAGTACCGAACCCTTTTGGGCATCAATAATTACCTTGCCCTTTTCCTCAATATACGGTTTATCTGTAACCGTATATTTCAACATATTCCCTGTATTGCCGGCAAGAATAATATCTCCGTTATTAGTGGACTGCACCTTGACATAGGAATTGTCCGCAGATGAACCAATGAAGTTAATACCTATATTGTTATCTGCTTTCACACTGATTGTATCTGCCTGCATTGTACCAGTAGTTTTCCTCCAAGTGTAAGACCAACGCTTGTGACATCCCAAATAACCCGTAGTCCAACGCCGGGTATCAAGCAGACGAGTAGTCGGAGTATCTGGAATTGTGTAATCATGGTGAATGGAGACCTGTCCGCTACCTGTTCCTACTGCTATTGTCTCCCCATTAGGTCTGTCTTCAGATGCCCCAACCACCGGTTGCCCAATGGGATTGTCCGACCAAGAAAGTAATGTTGCATTATTTATTTCTTGTCCATCAGCCAACCCCCACCATTTTGCCATAAACTCTTTGTAAAAATCCTGATAGTTCGTCAATGCATAACCAGTACTCCATGTATATCTGAGATTTGCTGTAGGTTTAAAATATACACCATTATTCGTGTAAACTTGGGTTTTTGCCTCTGCAGCAGAAATTTCCACTTCCTTCCCTTCCGTCTGACTAAATTTAAAGTATTTTATTCCGTCCCGTGTAACCTGAGTTTTTACACCCGTTTCCAAATTTGTGAACTGCACTAACCCGGATACATCATTAACAACCAAACTGTTGGTCTTCAAGTCATAGGGCAACTGGTTTGTAATATCAATATTATAAGCCCCATCCATACAATAAATTGCTCCAGTGCCAGTGCCCGATAACGCACTGCCCGTGCTTGAGATACGTCCGCTCAAATAAATTTTTCCACCGGAAGCATCCACATTTTCCACCAACAAGGTATCCGTAGCAGGATTGTAATACACTGCCAACTGCCGGTCAAAATAACCTGCATTGCCATGCGCAACATCCTTGCCTTCCACGACACAATACTTGGGGTTGCCCAAAACCGCTACATCCGACAAATCGCTGTTCTTATTGCTGCTTTTCAAATTGTCTATTTTGGCTTGGGCGGCACTGTCAATATTAACAAAATATTTTTCATAACCGCTTTGCAAAATGCCGTTAATATTAATATCTAAAGCATTAAGGTATATTTCGCCTCCGTCAATCCGACCACTGCCAAAGGGAATTGCACTTCCATCGGAATATTGATAAGTTGTTGTTGAAGAACCTTTATTTTTATTGTTGGTAATGAAATTGCCATAAAGGTTGCTGAACTGGCTCTGCACATTTCCGCCAATGCTGACAATCCCCTTCGTGAAACCTTGAGTAATGGAACCGAAGGGAGCATTCATGTGAACTTCCTTGCCACGTACATTCACGCTGTCTTTGGCAGTCCGCCCTTCAACAATAATGTCATTATGGGCTGAATAAATATTTACTACACCTTGCTTACTGTTAATGTTTCCATTAATTTCAATATTTGCCAAAGCATACATAGTTCCTGGATCAATTTGAACAGTTTGTCCCTTATCATCCGTATAACTGCTTGCTCCATAACTAACTACTGACCCTGCCCAATTACCCTCAATTTTAAGTTCATTTACAGTACCAGCACCGGGAACAATAACGGTCATGCTATTGACACTCTTACCTGTATCTTTATTTTTTGCAGCGACCGCACTGGTAATTTCTGCAGAAGTTCCTGACAATGCATTATTATTAAAATTAAATAGTCCGCCAGGGTCATCTATAATAACATTGTTCACCCTCAATTCCAAATTCGTGTTATTAGTTATAGTAATACTTGGTGTGCCTTTGGCTGTAACTGCACCACCACCATAAAAAGTACCAGAATCTACATTCACATTACCGCCGGAAGCCGCCAAATCAGGAATAGAAATATAGGCATCATATATCTGTCTCTCCTGCCCTTCCACCATATTTTCCATCTTTGCTTTCAATCTAACAACCCGATCCAATTCTGCCGCATAGGCATTATAAAGAGTTTTGTCGGCATTCATCTCCGCATCGCTCTTTAATTTTTTTAATTCACCCACCCTGTCACTTAAATTGCTGATAAAATCTTCAACTCCAAACTGAAATTTATCCTTGGTAATTTTGGCACTTTCATCCGCAACAATTGTCAAACCACCCGTAGCTAGCTCTTTAAATTCATCAAAAGTATAAACCGTATAACCAGAACCACCATTTGTAATCATATTCTTTTCATTCGCATCTGCCACAATGAACATACCAGTTTCACCAATAGTAATACTGATAATGTTGCTAATGCCGGCGGTAATGCTACCATCAACTTTTACATAATTCTTATATTCTTCCCCTGCCTCCGAAAGGTCGCCTTTTTCCGAAGCCACAAAAACATCCTTGTTAGTTTTATCCCTCCACATAGAATGACGGGCTTCCAAAAGTTTTATATGTTCCCTACCATTATCCCCGTAAAGATTGCTATGTCTTACGGACATAACTTTCATACCAGTTTCCACATTAACTTCATTATTTTGCTTCAGCGTGTTATTTAGTGTAGGATTGGTACTGAAAGGAACCAAGGCACCGCAATAGGTTTCCGCCCTACCAATATAATCAAACAAACCGAAATTTCCCGTTACATCCTTGCCGGAATAAAGATTGACATCCCGCATACTGTAAATCTCACCGGATGTTAAATTAACCGTATTCTTTCTATCCACAGTACTATTGGTCGTTGCTTCTGTGGCACCTGCCGCACCCGCACTCATCTCCGTATAAGTTGCCGCTGTAATTTCCAGTCCGTCACTTGCCGATATTGTAACATCCTTCTCTGCTTTTGTTCCCCTGATAATTGTGTTTTCGTAGTTAATCTTGTTTGTGGAATTGATAGTATTATACAGACGTAACTGACCTCCCCCAATGGCATTTACCGTATAGTCAAACAGTTGAGAACGGAGAATACCGTTGGAAGAAGCACCTAAAATAATATCTCCCGCCCCGGTAATTGTTGAATTTGTAATATTCAAGGTGTCATTGAAAGTAATCTTGTTATCGCCTTTGGCAACTTCAATATCAAAACCGCCCACACCATTACCCAAAACCAAACAGTTGGCGTTTTTATCTTCAAATTTTTTATTTGGGTCAACTTCTTCTAATTTATTCAAATAAGCCAAAGTGTTGGCATAAGTCCGCACATCACCATTTGTAGCAGTAATTTTAGCTCCCGTAATATTGGTTGTAGTATCATAAGTTACATCATTATAAGTTCTTGTACCCGAACCACCTGCCAAAGTGACCGTCAAGGAATCCGCACACAATTGCATCTCATTGACCTGTTCCGCATAAAGTTTTGCCGAACCCACTTCATAATTTCCTTTTATCGTGAGGGTGGCATCATTGTCTATTTTGTTTTCAACCTGTGCGGCATAGGGCATAATACCAATGGTACTGCCACTGGACGCCTTGGCATGGTCATTCACTTTAGTGCTTGAAGTAGCAGAAATCTGCAAATTATCAACACCTTTAATCTTCTCCGTGCCAGTATCTACTTGGGCGCTTACTTTGTTTTTTAGAGTTGATTGCGAAAAATTACTTTCACTGGCAATTACTCCCACTGCTGTTGTGCGGATATAGTTGTGCATATCCGTACCATCAATAGCATAAATATTAGCGGAATTTATGGCAGCAATAGGTTTTGTCGGATCCACATCCAAGAAGGTAAAATCAATATAACCGGTACTAACTTTTACTGTCCTCTCTGAAATCGTACGAGATTTGTCAACACTTACCCCAATAACACTAACTCCCACCGCATGTACATCACTATCCAAATTATGTCCGTCCGACGGTTTATAAATCTTTGCTCCCAAATCAACCGTGTTGCCATAAATTTTAATACCATTGCCCACTGTCAATTCTGTATTGCCGGAAGTTTTCACTGTGTTCAGCATACCGCTTCCTTGAACAGCGGACACTTCAACCGCTGTGGTTTCGCCCTTAACTTTAGGTGTACTGGATGCTTCTACAGTTAATTTGCCATGTGCCTGCAAAGTCCCGCTATTCAAATAAATTTTACTGGAAGCATTATCTTCCGCCTTGCCGGTCAAAGCAGCAGCGGTCAAGCCGCCCACATTAACAGCAACTACCTTATTCAACACTGCCAGTTTATCACTGGTCTTAATATCCAAATCCTTACCTGACTGCATATTTACATTAGTCAGGGCAATTTGTAAACCTTCGCCTTGCTTTAATGTTTCAGATTTTGTAACTCCAATACCTACAACAGACAATGCACCAATCTGTATCGTATCATTTTTCAATTCACCGTCGGAAACCGCCTGTACGGAAATATCGCCCTTTTCCGTCTGCATCAAGCCGTCCGTAACAGTGCTGCCAACTTTTTCCTTCACATGTTGGTTGTTCAATTCCACATTTACATTCACAACTCCTAAACCACCTCCGCCAAGTGTGGTGTTGGTATCTGTATGAACCTTACTCAAAACATCAATCTTGTTAGTGGCATAAAGATTGGCCTGCAATACATTGGTCTGCACACCTTCTTTGCCCGCAGCGACATTTTTATTGCTGCCGCCTCCCGTTCCTGATTCTGTAGGAATAGTGGTATTGTCCGTTTCGCTTTGACTGACAGCAGTTTTTTCTCTCATATTCTGCAAAGTTGTATTGGCTTTTGTCTTTGCATCACTTGTTATGCTTTCTACACGTGCTGCATCATAGTCGTTGGATGTAACATCATCCATTTTTTCATTAACTTTAGTGAAATCATTAAGATCTGTGTAATCCTCACCTACTGTTGCCAAACTGATATAGTTATGCAAAACACTGACTTCGGTACTGATACCGCCTACCGTTGCAGCCACCATAGTACCGTTGATATTTTTGGTTTCCTCCGCCTTAATGGAAATATCACCTGCGGAATAAATGGCGGAACCTGCCACGTCAGAGCGGACTGCCGTATCCACCTTGTTAGTACCAACACCCACACCGATACCTGCCACTGCTGACCCAGCAATGTTTTGGTTATTGAAACGAGTTGTAACTATATTGTTACTGAGAATATCTGCCTTCTTTGCCCGTACATCATTTTTTCCTATGTTAGAATTTTTCACCACAGCAGAAACTGTCTGCTGCAAATTATTGTTGGCTACCAAAACGCCAACACCTGCACCCAAAGAAATGGACACTGCTGTATTATTGGATTGGGTATGGGTAGTGGAATCACTGTCCGCCTTCACCTCATCCTCAGCCGTATTATTGCTGTAATGTTCCACTTCACTGTTATCCACCAAAGCATTGGTTTGGGCAAAATTGTCCACCGTTGCCACATGAGTGCCTATACCGACTCCGATATAAGACCCGCAAACTGTCACCGTAGTGGCATAAAGTGTAATATCATCCACATGCTTGGCATTGACACTCATTCCATTGTTTTTCGTTTTCACATTGCCAATAGTCGCATTAGTGGTTTCGTCCATTTTCAGATAAGTTACACCCACATTGACCCCGCCTGAACCAAGTGCAGAAGCAGATACAGTTGCCGCCGTATTGGTCAAAGTTGCCTGTGCTTTACTGTTAGCCAGCACTTTCAAAATATTGGCATTAACTGTTTTCTTATCGCTATGCGGGTCTGTCGTATCCCCATCAATATGAGCATCAATAGTCCGCACATCCTTATTAACACTGATACCGCCACCTAAGGAAATTGCCACGCCGTCGCCAAAAATAATATTTGCTACCGCATTAGTATTGCTGGTCTTTTGGTAGATATAGTCCGTTGCCTTTACTGTAACATTGCCTAAATTTTCTGTTCTGTCCTTGTTGACATCACTGTCTTCCACTGCCGCCTTGGTTGTGCCTTTAATATCATCCGTATTGATGGTTGCACTGGCACCTACAGAAACAATCTTTCCCCCTGCATCATCCCAGTCCAAACTGTTATACCCAGCAGAGAGATTAGCTGTGAACACTGCACTAAAGAAATCGTGTTTAGCATCCGCATCCACCACCAAACCTGTAAAAGTAATGTTTGTTCCGTTGGCACTGTCCCGAACGCTGAGCCCGGTTTGGGACTTGCCGTCCGCCGTTACGGAGGCATTCTTCACCAAAGCAATGGTATCACCCGTAACATCATTGGAAGCAATACTGGTACCCATACTAGCAAAATTACCCAAACCAACTTTTACTTCACCCGTATAGTTGTCCACATCCTCGTCACTTTGGCTGATTACGCCCACGTTATTATTGGCTGTAATTGTTGTATCTTTTCCAACTTCGCCTAAAAGTGATTTTGTATTATTGCTAATCTTGTTGACAGTTACAGAACCGCCAACACTAACAATATCCTTCACAATCCCGCCACCGATAGTATCATTTTCTATGGTCTGCAACGAAGTACTCTTTAACAGCAAATCATCTAACTTGTATGTACCACCACGCAGTTTTGCTTCCGTATCTGCACTAAACAAATTCTGTGAAGTGCCCATACCGATACTGACAGCGGGTTTATCCCCAAACTTTAGCTGTCCTACTATGCCAATGGTTTTAGTGCTATTGTTTGTGTCTGCAATTACGGAAACAACGCCCTTGTTGTCGCCCGTGTTATTGATATTCACATCCGCCACATCCGCTGTGGTTGTTTTATCCAGTTTGGTTGTGGCGTCCGCCCCTTGAATGGCAACTGTTCCTGTGCCCAAGCCGCAGCCCACGCCTACAGTGGTGAACTTGGCAGCATCCTCCGCCTTAACATCCAACTTGTTGCCCAGTTCCAAAGTATATCCTTCCACCTTGGCAAGATTGCTCTGTTTGACATTATCCTCAATTACGATTGCTTTACCTTCTGCATCATAAATGATATTTCCGTCAGCATCTCTTTTCAGCACTTTCAAACTGCCGATACGGTTCACAGCCACCGCACCACCGATAGCCACCTTGGCATTACCAATATTCAGTCCTCCTGCCCCTGCACGCAAATCCGTAGTGTCCTTGCTGTGTACTGTAAAATCTGTCAGTTTCAAAACTTTGTCGCTGTCAGTCGTTGCCACTGCTTCCACATTGTTGTGGCCAAGGTTTATACCCACCGCCCCGTTGCCGCCAAAACTTGCACCGGTTCCGTCCCCTGCTGTTGCCGCCACCGCACTTACCGCCACCGCATAAAGCAAAGCATCATCCTCCGCAGTTACGGAGGCCTTGCTCTTGCCGTCATCTTTGGTGGACACCGAAGTGTTGTTCAGATAAGCGCCGGTAAAAGTGTTCATATAATTGTAAGCCCAAGTTAAACCGATAACCTTGTTGCCCACTGCCACCTGGCCCGCCACATTCACAATCGTATTGCGTTGGAAAGCATCCACCACCAGATTAGTTGTCTTTATGGTGCTGTTCACAACCTTGCTGATTACATCATTGTTCAACATGCCAATGGTTGCAGAGCCCGCGCCGGCAACACCATAACTGGTACCGGTACCGCCGGCCGCCACCCCAACAGCCCGGGTAGTGCTTTCTGCCTTAACATTAACCCCGCCGGTCAAAGTCAGGGTACTGCCGGAAATTTCTGTTGTAAAATCATTATCAATATCATTAAGAACAACTGCCGCCCCAATTGCCGCATTGGCACCCGCCCCTGTAACTGCCTGTATTTCCACAGCCGCCGTTACAATGCTGTTGCCATGTTTTTTCAGGAATTCTGTATCACTCTCCTGGTCTGCCCCTTTTTTTGCGTCCTTAAAGTAGCCATCACCCGTAGTGTCAAAACGTAATTTTTTCAGTTTTTCTGAAGTGGACGGTTTATTCTCTCCGCCTTCTTTGTCATATTTTTTGTACTCATCACTCTTTTCCAAGGTGGTGTCATAAGCATACACGGTCAAACTGTCACCGGTCAAAGTAACATCCTGTACCAGTGCCTGCACATCATTATCAAACTTGTTGATGCCCACTGCCCCTTGGAATCCGCCGCCGCTCACCGTATCTTCCACCCCGATGCCAACCACGCCACTGATTTCCGTCATATCCGTAATGGCATTGTTGGACACCGCCCCCATTTGGGTATAGTTGCCCTGGTGCATTGTGGCAACAGTGGCATTATGCACAATACCCCAGCCGAAAACAGCCCCAATACCAATGCCCGTACCGTAGGATTGGTTGGCATTGATGTCCAGCCCCGCCGTAACCTGCAACGACTTGTTCGTTGCCCTGTTGATTATATTGGTCTTGTTGGTTCTTTCGGGATTGGCATTGACCGTGTTGTTTTTCAAAAGGGCCATAGTGTTGTAATTGCCGATATTGACGGAAACTCCACCCACCAAACTATATGTGCTTGCCAGCCCGCCTGTTTCCTTGGTAACATTTATGGCCAGACCGCCCGCTCCCAATGCCCCGTCCTGCTCCGCAAGATTTTTGATTTCGTCCGCATTGTCAATGGTACTGTCCTCAATAATGGCATGGACGCTGTTGTTCACCAAATTGACCGCAGCGCCGCCGGTGAAGCATGCTTTATCCCCTCCCGTGCCAATATAATCCTCAGAAGTATTCCCCGTAGCACCGCCGGATGCAACAACAATAGTGCTGTCATCAAAGGCAAACATTTTCAAAACATTGCTTCCTGCCGCACTGTTTTTATCAAAAGTTATCTTTGCCTTGTCCAAAACCACCGCTGTCTTGGCATCCACATTATTCACCCCCACACTGCCAATACCTGTGAATGCTAATTTGGGCAAAGGTACTCCTTCACTGGGATTGGTCGGTTCATTATCGGTTGGGAACGGTGCTATATTCCTTGGATTTAAGCCGAACAACTGCATAAGCCCCGCATTCATATTGCTTATCAGATTTCTGGGCTTGTTCAGCAAATTGGTAAAGGCCGTACCTATTTTTGACCCAATGCCCGGAGCCGAACCATTACCGTTCAAAATAAGGGAAACATCCGCATCAATGCTGTAGATATTACCCATAGTCACAGTACCCACGTCCAAAGTACGTACAGTTACAGAACCGGTTTTTTCCGTTGCCGTCCCAAAGAAAGCCGTTCTCTGTGCATCTGTCAGTCCACTGAACTTTCGCAACACTTTTTTCTGACGTTTTTCATCATCATCCGCATCAGTTTCATCATCCGACTTATATTTAGCATCATCTAACGACATAGTACCTACACTATCATTATCCATAATGCCGAGAATATTATTCCGTTTCACGCTAACTACGCTGACTGCCGCACCTGTAGCACTGGTGCCACCCATAACAAAACCACCCGTAACCGCTACGGAAGTGGTACGGTTGTATCCGCCCATCTGCAAATTTATGGCATTAAGAACCGCCTCATCATCAATGGAAATAATACTGTTGCTGTCCGCACTCACAAGGTTAATGCTGCCGGTCAGCACATTCTTTTTTGCCATGCCCATCCCCACATTAAGGCCGATATGTAAAACATCCGTTTCCGCCTGTGCGGACAAATCTTTTTTCGCATTCAAATTTGCGGACTCCGCCACTGCCACAATACTATTGTTGTTCAAATGGTGAATACCCACTACCACGCCGCCGCTGAAACTGCTGCCGCCCCCGGTGGTGGGATAATATGTGCCGTCCAAATCAAGATTGCCGTAATCTGTAATTGCCTTAATGTTCACATTGCCTTCGGTGGATGCCACTTCCCTGGAACTGCCCACCATTACCCGGGCGTTGTTGTTCACATGGTCAAGCCCCACACCCACATTCACTGCCAGTGCGGCACTGTCGTCCCTGCCGCTGGTTGAGGATGCCAAGTTATAATTGACATAGCTGGCCGGCGAAAGGAACGCAAAAGCACTGAGGAGCAACTGGGTGAAGAACCCTTTAAGCCCTCCGTGTTCCTGCATATCAATAGTATGGGATATGCCGCTTTGGTCTGTATAGGTAAATTTTCCCGTATCCAAAAATTCGTTGAACTTTTTGACACTTTCCTCTTCCTGCAGTTTTCTGACCATATTGATAACTGCCTGATATTCTTCAGACCCGTTCGTATATTCGGGTTTCAAATTGCCATTGGCATCATAAACCTTGTTCAAATCCTTCAGTTTTTGATTGTCCCGTACCGACTTATAGGCCTGCCAAATAATTTCCTTCTCCGCAGGGGATAAATCTCCCAAACTTGCTTTGAAATCGGCTTCCGAAACACCACTGAACTTCTTAATATTGTCCACCATTTTATTGATGCGTTTGTAAAGGGATTTTGCCTCTGCTGTTAAGGAAATGGTTTTAGCATCCATAGTTTTCAGTGTGGTGTCAGTTGCCGCTCCCCCTTCCAAAATGATGCTTGCATCATAATCTAACGTACGTAAGAAGATCGCTCCATTTGCTAAAACTGTTGGATTAGACGGATCAGAACCCGGATATTCCTGAGGATTTTTGGTGGCACCGGTAATCGCCGTATAAATATCCTTCATGTCCGTAACCGCATTAACGGTCAAATTTCCCGTTTTGGCGTTTATCTTGGCGTCCTTCCCCACTGTTACGGTGGCTTTGTTGGCTTCCTTCATATAGCCGAAACTCAAACCCAGTTTGAACATATCCGCCACCTTTTCCTTGAAAGATTTGCCCTGTTCTTCTGCCGGAACATCCCCAATTTCTCCCGGAGGCAATGGATTCTCTCCCGGCACATCACCCAGTCCCAGTCCCTCATTATCTAATTCTGCAAAAATTTGGGCTAATAAAGCGTTTCTATTTCCTGCATTCCCGCTCATCCAATTCTTAAACTTACCTGTCACCAAGTCATCCAAACCATTGTTCCCAAGACCATCGCTGACAATGCCGCCTAAAAAACTTGCCCCCGCGCTGGCACTGCCGCTGAAAGTGTTTTCCGTATATGTTCCTAAAGAATTGACCACAATATTCCCCGTATCACTTGTTATATCACCTTTAATATTCACATTGGATATATTAGCGTAGTCCAAATAGTTGATTACAAAAGCAGTTACCGCCTGATTGTTCGTAGCCAAATCCGTGGTCATATTCAAAGCAGTTGTGGCATCCGAATACAGGGAAATCCCCTTATTGGCGGTCAAGTTTGCACCTTCACCAACCGTGATATTGCTTGTATTGCTGCCGCCCACCTTGTTAAAACCAAAGTTAAACACAGCACCGCTTGTTAAAACAATACCGCCCAATCCTGTGCTTGCTGTAGATGTTAAAGTATCTTTTGCATTTGCCTCAACTGCAATATTGCTCTTCTCAGCCGTCAGTGTGCCGTTCAAATTGACTGTGGCTTCGTTCTCCACATGAACCGAATTTACATTCACGCTGGGGAAGAAGTCAAAATTTTGGCTGTATAAAGTTCCCAAAAGCGCCAAACTCATGGCCTGGGTACCCACAGCACAATCCACAATGGCATTCGCATTCACCTTTAATGCATCAGTTTCCGTGCTGGATGCAGTCAAAACTGCATCTGTTCCCACATTGACAGTGGCCTTATTGGTAAGGTCACCCACGCATACATCCACACCGTTCACCAAAATGCCTGTAAAACCCTGTGTCAGTTTTTCACCCCAATCACCACTCATTGATTTGGAATAACTGTTAGCAAACTTCTGTTCCGCATAAGCATCCAAAACAATCTTCTGGGCCTCCACTGTACCCTTGGTTATATTCACTTCTGCAATAGTGGTGGCGGTGCAGCCAAAGCCCTGACCCGCACTCCAACCTGCTTTGTAATTGGCTTCAAATTCCGCAACAGTCAAATCCTTAACATTGTTGGTTGCCTTGGCTGTAATATTGGCATTTCTTGCCGCTGTGATTGTACTGTTCCCGTCCACATTCACAATGGCCTTTACTGTCTTATTCGCCGCATCCGTATTCTCGTTATAACTTACCTCTGCTTTCAGTTCAATATCACCGCTGTTGGCAGTACGGACAGCAGTCAGATTAGTTACACCCGCATTTGTCAGTTCCGTACTATTCATATTAACCACAGAAGAAAAGTCCGTTACCCCCGTAGCCAAGGCCGCCGCTGTTTTGTTGGCATCATTTTCATCCATACCAATATTGATTTTTCCCGCTTTGATACGAATGTCATCCGTAGCATTCATCTTACCCTGAATAGCAATAGTACCGCTGGCATTGATGGGCACCGCCATAGCGGAAACCGCATTCACAACTTCCTGTGTTACATTGTTATTAAACTTGTTATTCCACCAAGCATTAGTCGGTGTCATAACCGTCAAAGAACCCGTATTAATAGCACCCGATGCCCCCACCACCATACCATTGGGACTGAGGAAAAACAGATGACCACCAACGCCGCTGCCACGAATAGCATTTACCGTACCGTTTATGTTTATACGATTATTTACAAAATTCATTAAGGTGTTGAACTGGGCTGTATTCGCTGAGGAAGTACCAAAATAAAGATTGGCAATATGACCGCTGCCAATGTTAAAATCGCTAAAACGGTTCACGCCCGTGTTGCCCACTGCCTGACCTGCATAAACCTTATGCACATTCCCATCCACTACAACAGCCGGTCCTCCATCCGTTCTTGTTATTGTTGTCTCCGCATACACAGGACTAAAAGACGGCCACGCCACCATGCCCGTCGCCAGTATCCCCAGCACCGCTTTTTGCAGGATGTCCTTTCTCT
>JAUNOC010000002.1 GCA_030531205.1 Phascolarctobacterium sp. | reverse complement strand
CTTGCTCGGCAAGATTGACTTGTTGGAGAGTGCGAACAAAGCATTAAGGGCGGAGTTAGTAGAGAAGGACTTGCGTATCAGGCAGTTGGAAGAAGAATTAAGAAATTTAAAAAATAAATAAAACTATTCATAAAAAATGACTGTAACATCTTTTTGTTACAGCCATTTTTTTATATGTAATTAATTATTTTTTATTCTAACTCTATTGGTATATTCTTGGTATATCTGTTTTCTTCGCGTTCCATAAGGTGAGCATATTTTCCGGACATATTTATAGAACTGTGCCGCAGGGTTTCTTGGACAACTTTTAAGTCCTTTGTTTCCTTATATAATAATGTAGCACAAGTATGGCGTAACATGTGGGCGGATTTGCCCGGTTCTTTGAGTCCTGCTTCCTTTAACCAGTTATCAATAGCACGGCGAATATTGCGTCTGTCAATGCGACTGCCATATTTATTATGTGATGTACTGGTAAAAACCGGAATATCTTTGGCATCCGCATATTGTGCCAAAATAGATTTATCCTTCATTTGCAAATAATGTTGTAACAATTTAAAAGTGTCAGAACGGGGATAAATGATACCGTTTTTTCCCTTACCGTGAATAAAAATGCTTTGCTGTCCAAAATTTATATCTCCCTGATTCATACGGTGAATTTCCACCGTACGTAACCCCTCCAAAGCCATAAAGACAATTATAACCTTGTCCCGCAAAGTTTTTTCGCTATCCGTAGGTACTATGTGCAAAAGGTATTCTAATTTGCCGGCGGTCAAATAGGGGAATTTTATAATTGAAGCATCGGGGTCGCGGGGCGACTTAACATCCGCTACAGGGTTGTCCTGGATAAAATGAAATTTTTGTGCCACATGATAAAACTTTTTCAAACTGATTAAATTGGCATAAATGGTGGAGGCCTTAGAACCTTCCTGACGCAAATAGTCCCGGTAAAGTACAATATGTTCCTCACCAATATGTAAGGGGTTAATGCGGTTCAAGCCGCACCAAGTCAGGTAAGCATCAATTCGTCCAAAATAATTGTTCAAAGTATCTTGGGACGGGTTACCATCTGCAATATACTTTGCCATGACTTCTTTGTAATTGGTAAGAAAAATATTTTCCTTTTCCGTATTGGACTTGATTAAAAAATCAAGGGCGGAATTATTCTTAGGGGGAAGATTGTCAGGAAGCATTTGAAAACTCCTTTCAAAAATTAGGTGTTAGGTATCAGGGAAGTTGGTATAGTGCGAACTTTTTTATCTTAATCAAAGGAACCATTTACCATAATTATTCATTATTCTTTATTAATTATTCATTACTTAAATCTCAAATTTCTATTTTTGCGTTTTTATCTAACGTCCTATATTTTATATTATAGGACGTTAGATAAAATTTGTCAAGAAGAAGATGCGTGAAAATACGCTAAATAAGGTATTATATAAACTTATATCAATAACACTCTTTAACATAGACACCAATAAAAAAGTTCCTCTGATTAAATTTTTCCAGTTTGCATATTACCTGTTTTAATTTTAACCAAAGGAAC
The DNA here is from genome assembly GCA_030531205.1 of Phascolarctobacterium sp. Taxonomy (GTDB): domain Bacteria; phylum Bacillota; class Negativicutes; order Acidaminococcales; family Acidaminococcaceae; genus Phascolarctobacterium_B. The sequence continues at coordinate 195,886 of JAUNOC010000002.1, read as the reverse complement.
ATTTTATATTCATTCTTAATTCATCATTCTAAGTTCTTAATTTTGATGGTTTGGTCTTTACTTATCATTTGAAATTATTTTTGCTGCTGCCATTATTGCCAAACGTCCATGTTCAAAAGTCAGTCCACCTTGCAAATATACATTATAGGGTTCACGGCACGGACCGTCACAACTTAATTCAATGGATGCCCCCTGTACAAATGTTCCTGCAGCCATAATAATTTCATCCTGATAGCCGGGCAAAGGTGAAGGTACAGGTTTTACATGGGCATCAATGGGAGAGTTGGACTGAATTGCCTCACAGAATTGACAGAGTTTTTGCTTATTCTTTAATGTAATGCATTGAATTATATCACTACGTAACTCCTCGGCATCGGGCTTAACTGCAAATCCCAATGCCTGAAAAACAGAGGCAGCAAAAATGGAGGTCTTTACGGCCTGCATTACTATATGGGGTGCTAAAAAGAGCCCCTGGTAAAACTCCCGGGCAGTATCCCCCAAAGTCGCTCCCATTTCCCCGCCCAAACCGGGAACGGTCAAACGATAGGAGGCATTTTCCACCAAATCCTGTTTGCCAACAATATATCCGCCCGTAGGCGCAAGTCCCCCACCTAAATTTTTAATCAAGGAACCTGCCACCAAATCAGCGCCAACTTCTGTGGGCTCTATTTTTTCTACAAATTCTCCGTAGCAATTATCTACAAAACAAATTATTTCAGAATTAATGTCTTTTACAGTTTTAATCAGTTTGCCAATTTCCGCAACAGTTAAAGTATTCCTTATCGCACTATAACCACAGGAACGCTGGATGTGTACCATTTTCGTGTTTTTGGTGACTATTTTTTTTATGGCCGTATAATCAGGAATACTGCCTGTCATAGGCACTTCCTTATAAATTACACCCAAATCCTGTAGAGACCCCTTGTTGAAACCCCCATTTTCTTTAATACCGATAATAGTTTGCATGGTATCATAGGGGGTGCCGGTTACTGCAACCAATTCATCCCCTGCCTGCAGGTTTCCTAAAAGAGCTACTGCCAAAGCATGAGTTCCGCTGACAAATTGACTGCGTACCAAAGCGGACTCTGCTTTGAAAATTTGGGCAAAGATAGCATCTAATTTTTCCCTGCCCATATCACTATAGGCATATCCTGTTGAGGGTTTCAAATAAAAATCCGAAACTTTATTTTCACGAAATGCTTTAATTACTTTTTCTGTATTGAAATAAGCAATCTCATTTAACCTTTCGGAAGCAAGATTAACCTTTTCTAATGCTTGAATCTCAATATCTTTTAAGTCCATTTTTATTTCCTTATCAAAAGTGAATTATAACAAATTATATATAATAAATTTTAAAATTGTAAGTTAATTATTTTATATATTTTTTGAATTGTTCCTCAAACATAGCAGGTATAGTGGCATGAACCTTGGTACAATCTTCAAGATATTCTTCATTTGTGACATTGCCAATTTGATGTAATTTGGCAACCATACTGGAATCTGCATAAGGAACATAAAAATCTGCTTCTAACGACTTGCTTTTAACTTTTTCAGCAATCAGTTTCAGCAAATTATCCATATTCAATCCTTTTTTGGCACTGATACAAATGGTGTTTTCCTCTTTTGCCAATTGTTCGGCCAAATTGGAATCGTCAGGTAACTTGTCTATCTTATTATAAACCGTAATAATCGGTTTGTCCTTAACATTGATTTCTTCCAATACTTTATATACTGCCCTACTCTGCTCCTCATAAAGCGGATGGCTCACATCAATAACATGTAAAAGCAAATCTGCTTCAATGGTATCTTCCAATGTGGAACGGAAAGCGGCAACAAGTTGATGCGGCAATCTTTGAATAAAGCCAACTGTATCCGTCAGGACTGCTTCCTGATTATTGGGCAAATTAAGTTGACGGCTGGTTGGGTCAAGGGTAGCAAAAAGTTGATCCATAGCATATATATCAGAATTAGTTAAGGTGTTCAACAAAGTTGATTTACCGGCATTTGTATAACCCACGATGCCAACGGTTGGAACATTGGCTTTCGCCCGTCCGGCACGATGCAAATCACGCACACCTTTCACTTTCTCAATACAAGTTTTGATATAGGCAATACGGTCACGGATGTGACGGCGGTCCAGTTCCAGTTTGGTTTCCCCCGCACCTCTTGTACCTATGCCGCCACCTAAACGGGACAAACTTAACCCTTTTCCCATAATACGTGGCAACATATATTGCAGTTGTGCCAGTTCAACTTGAAGTTTTCCTTCATTTGTTCTGGCTCTTTGGGCAAAAATATCCAATATCAAACCTGTTCTGTCAATAACGTGAATACCCAGTGCTTCCTCAATATTCCGTTGTTGTGCCGGCGAAAGTTCGTCATCAAAAATACACAAATCCACTTCGTTGGCCTGAGCATAAAGTGCCAAGTCATGCACTTTACCATGTCCAATATAAAAAGCAGGGTCTGGCTTAGGTCTTTTTTGCATAAAACGACCGACTACTTCAGCACCGGCGGTATCAGCAAGTTGTTTTAATTCTTCTAAAGAATCTTCCATAGTCCAGCCAAGCATATCCCCCATGCCCTGATATTCCAAACTTACTATAATGGCACGTTCATGGCCATCAGCTAAATTAGTTCCGTTGTTTTTGGCAATGCTTTTTTCTACTGTGGCAACAAGATTAGGAAAGAATATTTGCTCCGCTTCCGTCAATGCGGCCGGGCCAAAGATTCCCACAAGAAAATCATCATGTTCGTCAATCCCTGTCAAGAGAGCAAAGCTTAATTCTGATTGTTCTATATTTTGAACAACGCCAATGGCAATCATGGCATCAAGACGGTTAAGTTTTAAGGCACTAATATCCACACTGCTCAAATTACTGTTCCCATCAGGATGGGTATGCAAACAGCGATAACCATTTAAGCGGGTGGTGCCACGGCGACTGTTCAAATTCGGCAGATTTACAGTATTGCTATCCCCTACATTGACTGCCTCTACTTTGCCACTGCGGTCAAGGAAAACAGAAATTTCACGATTAATTTCCTGCGTCAGTCGTGCTATTTCTAAACACAACTCAACACTCACTAACTGTGATTTATCAACCTGAAAATCATATAATTTTTGTAAATCATTAAGAACAAAATTTTTAATACCCTTAATATTGCCACTAATTTCCGGCATAATTCGCTCCTACAAATTAAAGTTTATTTGGTTCCAAGTTCAACACATCAAATTTAGTCGTAATATGATAAACCGCATCCATCAGGCGGACTTTGAACATTCCCGGGCCATCCTTCTTTTCCAAAAAGTTTGCTGCCAGTTCCGCACTTTGTCCCATAATCACCACACCCAAAGCAGCAGCAGTCAAATAATCATCTGTTACAGCAGCACAGCACCCCACTAATGAGGAAGTCATACAACCTGCTCCTGTAATATCTTTTAACAAAGGATTGCCATTGTTCAACACAACAGCTTTTTTACCGTCAGAAATATAATCAACTGCTCCGGTGGCGGCAACGATAACACCAAATTTAGCCGCCAACTCTTTGGCAATTTTTAATGATTCTTCTTTTGTATATTCCTGAATAACATCCAAACCCCTGCCTTGTGCTTTTTCTTCTAAAAGGGCAGAACATTCCGCCATATTGCCACGCACAATACTTACCAAGCCATGCTCCAATAAATCTAAAGCAAAATGCAAACGGTTAGTAGAACACATAACACCACAGGGGTCTAAAATCACGGGTAATTCAAGCTCTTGTGCAACTTTTGCACACTCAATGGCAATATCTTTTTGGGATTCGGTTAAGGTTCCTAAATTAATTACCACCGCATCACATTTATTGACGGCTTCCTGCACATCTCCCAAATCAGTTATCATATAGGGGGATGCTCCGGCAGCCAAAGTAATATCAGCACAGGATTCCATGCTGACATAATTGGTAAGATGTAAAACGATGGGTTTAGTTACCCGTAATTCTTTCACAGTTGTGAGAAAATCTTCTTTTAAATTCATTCTAAAATACCTGCTTTTTCATAAAGTTCTACAAAATGATGAATCGGACCTGTACCCTTCCCCACGTCCAAACCATGTTCAATACCAATTGCCACATATTTTTTTGCAGCATTTAATGCGGCAGTTATCTTTTTCCCATTTGCCAAATAAACAGCAATAGCACTGGATAGGGAACAACCTGTTCCGTGTGTATTTTTGTTATCAATGCGAGTGGTAGAAAATACTTCCTGAATATTCTTGCCAAGAACCAAATCATCACAAGATTTTCCTGTCAAATGTCCGCCTTTTAAAACAACATATTTTGGTCCCATTTTCAAAATTTTTGCGGCCGCCAATTCCATATCCCGTTGGTTATTGATTTTCATTTTTGCCAAAATTTCCGCTTCTGGAATATTCGGGGTAATGACAGTTGCCAAAGGGAACAATTCATTGATCAAACAATGAACAGAATCATTCTGCAACAAATAAGAACCGCTCTTGGAGACCATTACCGGGTCAATAACAATTATCTTGGGTGCGTATTTACGCAAAGATTCAGCAACTGCCTTAACAGTTGCTGAACAGGACAACATGCCAATCTTCACCGCATCAACTTGAATATCATCAAAGATGGCGGCAATTTGTGCTTGAATTATTTGCGGTTCAATATTTTGAATAGCAGTAACAGCAGTAGTATTTTGAGCGGTAACAGCGGTAATAACGCTCATTCCATATGTACCTAAAGCAGCAAAGGTTTTTAAGTCCGCTTGAATACCTGCCCCACCGCTGCAATCACTTCCTGCTATTGTGAGAAGATGTTTCATTTTTATAACAGAGTTTTCAATGTTGCAACAACATTATCAACATTAAAACCAAATTTATCCATAACGATATCACCTGGTGCGGATGCCCCAAAACAATTAATGCCAATGGCTTTATCAGCATAACGTTCCCAGCCAAAAGTAGTACCTGCCTCAATGGCAAGTACAGGTAAATTGTCTGGGAAAATACTCTTTTTATATTCGTCACTTTGTTGTTCAAAGATATCCCAACTGGGCATAGAAACAACATTTACATCAATATTTTCTTCCAATAATTTCTTTTGTGCCGCCAAAGCCAAACTTACCTCACTGCCAGTTGCTACAAGTATTACTTGCACTTTTTTCTGTGCATTGCAAATGATATAAGCACCTTTAGAAAACCCTTTTTTGATTGCAGAGGCATATTGTTGTAAAATAGGTAATTTTTGACGGCTTAAGAAAATACAAGTCGGTTTGTTTCTATTTTTGCAAGCTATGCTCCATGCCAAAGCAGTTTCCAATGCATCCGCAGGACGTAAAACTGAAATATTAGGAATCATCCTTACAGACATAATAGTTTCAATAGGTTGATGAGTGGGACCGTCCTCACCTACTGCAATACTGTCATGGGTAAGTACAAAAATACTACCCTGTCGCATTAAGGCAGCCAAACGAATAGCAGGACGCAAGAAATCAGCAAATACTGCAAAAGTACCACCAAAAGGAATAAAGCCGCCATGTAAATTGATGCCATTTAGCACCGCACCCATGCCATGTTCCCGTACACCGAAATGAATATTACGACCAGTGTTATCTTCCTTGCTGTAATACCCATAATTCTTCATAACAGTTTTGTTGGAAGGACCCAAGTCCGCACTGCCACCATAAAAATTAGGAAGCATATCCGCCAATTTATTGATAACTTCACCGCTCGCCTCACGGGTGGCCATCTTGTCTTTGCTCTCAAATATTTTCAGTAACTCATTTTCATCAATGGAAAATTCATTACACATTCTGTTGTGCAGTTCCATTGCCAAATCAGGATATTTGACAAAATACCCTTGGAACAACATATTCCAGTCATCTTCTTGTTGTTGACAATCTGCTAATTTATCATTGAAATATTTTTTTACTGCATCATGTACAACAAACATAGCATTATTATCCCAACCTGCTTTAACCTTGGTAGCAGCTAATGCCTCTGCTCCAAGTGGTTCACCGTGAGCGGCGGCACTGTCCTGTTTAGGACTGCCATAGCCAATGTGAGTTCTGACAATAATTAAAGAAGGATGTTCTGTATCCTGTTTTGCTTCTTCAATGGCCTTGCGTAAGGCATCCAAATCTTCAGAATCATTAACCCGTAATACCTGCCAGCCATAGGCAGTAAAACGCTTGCCCACATCCTCACGGAAAGCAAAATCCGTACTACCCTCAATGGTAATTTTGTTATCATCATACAGATAAATCAATTTACCAAGGCCTAAAGTACCAGCAAGGGAGGCGGTTTCAGAAGTCACGCCCTCCATTTGGTCACCGTCTGATGTAATGCCAAAAGTGTAGTGGTCAATAATTTTATAGCCGGGTTTATTATACTTGGCAGCCAGCATACTTTCTGCCAGAGCAAAACCTACACCCATTGCAAATCCATGACCTAAAGGACCTGTAGAACAATCAACACCTGGAGTTAGTCCAACTTCAGGATGTCCGGGAGTTTTAGAACCCCATTGACGAAAATTTTTCAAATCATCAAGGGAAATATCATAACCCGCCAAATGTAGCATAGCATAAAGCAAAGCACTGCCATGACCGGGGCTCAAAATAAACCTGTCCCTGTTAAACCAAGTTGGATTTGCAGGATTGTAATGCATAAAACCATCCCAAATAGCAAACATCAAAGGGGCAGTTCCCAAAGGCAAACCGGGATGACCGCTTTTGGCCTTCTCCACTTGGTCCGCCGCTAAAAATCTTAAAGTATTTACACATTCCTTACTAAAGTTATTCATTGCCATCCTCCTTTAGCAAATGGATTTTAATCTTTCATAAGTTTCAGGACGGGTTGCCGCCCAATATGCTAATTCCGCTTGATATAAATTTTCAAAACGTTCAACTGTTTTTGGTTTGGCATTTTCAATTACCAATTGTTTCCATGTTTTGATAACATTACTTTCGTCTTTATGGGTTATTCTTGAAATGTTGGCAATCCAATCACGGATACCACAAAGCAAAGTATTGCGAAAATCCTTATGTTTTTCCCAAAGGACAATTTCCAAATAATGCACCAAACCATAGGCCTTAAATGTTTCTTCAAATCCTTTCCGTTGGGCATATACCTGCATGTGAAAATAATATTGCCATAGTATTTGTTGTAAAAAACGCCAATCTTGTGCGTGATATATTACTTTCAATAAGCATCGGATTAAAGTCAAACTAATTTTATTCACTTCCCTTGAAGTGATTTGTGCAGAAATGTTCATCCATTCAAAAGCAAATTTGTTTAAGGAAAATTCATAATATTTGGCAATTAGCAAATATTCCTTAAAAATCGTTTCCAATTTATGAAGCGAAGTTTCTATTTGCCGATCACTGATTAGAAAACCCATAGCACAAACAAATTGACCTAATTCTTCATAAAAAGGTAATTCTCTGACAATTTGCCATGTGGGCAAAAGCCACTCCTCAAAGCAGGCAACATTATGAGTCCGAACAGCACTGCTCAAAAGGTTTTGCAAAGAAACAATAATGGATGCATCGGCTTCTTCCGCCTTCTCCACATTCTCATTCTCATACTCTGTTTTGGCATCATCCCTTTGAATTTTGGCATGTATAGTCATACTCTGCCAAACTCTTTTTGCATTATCCAACTGGTTTTCTTTTAATGCCAAACAGGCCTCAACTTCTAATTGCTTAATCCTGTCGCTTAGATTCATAACAATCCTTTACTTAACTTGATTTTTGATAATATCCCAAGCTGTTTTAAGAGCATTATCTAATTTAGATAAATCCTTAGCACCTGCCTGAGCCATATCCGGTCTGCCACCGCCTCCGCCACCGCAAAGTTTGGCAACTTCTTTCACGATGTTTCCGGCATGAATGCCTTTTACCACCGCTTCTTTGGTAGCCATAGCCAATATCACAGCTTTGCCATCCATTTCTGCGGCAAGTACAACCGCACCATTAACTTTGTCACGGAGTTGGTCGCCCAAATTTCTGAGGGCATCTATATTGTCTGCCTGTACCTTTTGCACAAGAGTTTTTACACCGCCAAAATCTTGAACTTTATCAAGCACATCATCAATTTGTGATTTGGCAATTTCCCCTGCCAATTCTTCGGCCTTTTTATGTGCCGCTTTTAATTCGTCCTGCAACACATTCAAGCGTGTCGGTACATCATCCAAACGACATTTCAAATCGTTTGCCATAATGTTCAACATATTTTCCATATTTTTGACATACTCTACCGCACCATGACCTGTAACTGCTTCAATACGCCGAACCCCTGCTCCACTACTGCTTTCGGAAAGAATTTTAAACATACCGATATGGGAAGTATTGGCTACATGGGTTCCGCCACAAAATTCCATACTGAATTCAGGAACCGTTACTACCCGTACAATCTTTCCATACTTTTCACCAAAAAGTGCGGTTGCCCCTTTTTTCTTGGCTTCTTCAATGGGTAGTTCTTCAATTTCAACATTCTTTGCTGCCAATATTTCTTCATTCACTAACCGTTCCACTTCTGCCAATTCCTCTGTAGTTACGGAACTAAAATGGCTAAAATCAAAACGCAATCTGTCCGGACCTACATAAGAACCTGCTTGATTGACATGACTGCCAAGCACTTTCTTAAGGGCAGCATGCATCAAATGTGTTGCTGTGTGATTGCGGGCAATATCATTTTTACGGGAATAATTAATATCAAAGGTAACTTTGTCACCAACTTTAACTGTACCTTCGCTGACAGTACCCAGCATAATTACCACGCCATCAGCCAATTTCTTGGTTGTATTTACAACAATTTTACCTGTAGGACAAACAATGGTTCCCAAATCACCTAACTGTCCGCCACCTTCCGCATGAAAAGCAGTTACATCAGTTACCACAGCCACATCCTTACCATCTTCTGCCATCTCAATTGGTTGGGCATCACGTACCGGGAAAAGTTGTATGATTTTGCCACCCTTAGCAGTTTCATCAACCTTTAACCCTGTCAATCCACGTGTATTATAAATCACAGGCCTGCCGGCTTTATCATCACGGGCATCTCTGGCCATTTTTCTTTGTTTTTCCAATGCTTTATCAAAGCCATCTTTGTCCATAGTCATTCCGTTTTCTTCCAAGATTTCTAAAGTAAGTTCCCAAGGAAAACCAAATGTATCATTCAAACGGAAAGCAGCACCACCATCAAGGACTGTCTTTTTTTCTTTCTGCAGTTTGGCAATCTCTTCATTCAAAAGCTCAGTGCCTTGTTTTAAAGTGCGTAAGAAACTGGTTTCTTCCATTTCAATAACTTTTTGAATATAGTCCCGTTTTTCTTTCAGGTCAGGATATACTTCACCAAACATTTTAATCACTACATCAACTGCACCAGCAAGGAACATCTTATCAATTCCCAGCAGACGGCCGTGACGAACAGCACGGCGTAAAATGCGACGTAATACATAGCCACGTCCTTCGTTGGAAGGCAATATGCCATCGCCGATCATAAAGGTCATGGAACGGGCATGGTCCGCAATAACTTTTAAGGAAATATCTGTCTTTTTGTCTTTACCATATTCCTTATTGCTTTGAGCGGATGCGTATTCAATTATGGGAAACATTAAGTCAGTTTCGAAATTAGAGGGACAGCCCTGCAATACACTTGCAATACGTTCCAAACCGGCACCCGTATCAATATTTTTATTTTTCAGTTGCGGATAACTGCCATCCGGCCTGTGGTCAAATTGGGTGAACACCAAATTCCAAATCTCCAGGAAACGGTCACAGTCACAACCCGGTCCACAGGTTGGCTTGCCACAGCCACGTTCAGGTCCTAAATCAATATGAATTTCACTGTCAGGACCACAGGGACCGCCGCCAATATCCCAGAAATTGTCTTCCAGACGGACAATACGCTCTGCAGGAAATCCTACATCCTTGGTCCAAATATCAAATGCTTCATCATCTTTTGTATGAATAGTTACCCACAATTTATCTTTCGGTAATTCCAGTTCCTCCGTCAGCCATTCCCAAGCCCAGGGAATGACTTCTTTTTTAAAATAATCACCAAAGGAAAAGTTACCTAACATTTCAAAATATGTATGATGTCTTGCAGTGCGCCCTACATTTTCAATATCTCCAGTACGCACACACTTTTGACAAGTAGTAATACGCACAGAAGGAGGTGTTGCCTTTCCTGTAAAGAATGGTTTAAAAGGAGCCATGCCTGCCCCAATGATAAGTAAACTTGGGTCATCTTGCGGTATCAAACTGGCACTTGGTAAAAGCAAATGCTCTTTCTTTTGAAAGAAATCCAGAAAACTTTTTCTGATCTCATTACCAGTCATTTTTTTCATAAAATATTCCTCCCTAAAAACAGAAATAATGTATACATTATATTACTATTGAAAAATCTCTGCAAGAGATATATAATATTTTTTATCTTAATTAACTGCTTAATCAAGGAGGTATTTATGAAAAAAGATGAGTATGAATTAGACACAGCCGGTAAAATTTTGCAGGCGGCTACACGACTTTTTGCCATGTATGGTTATGACAATGTCTCTATCAAGCAAATTGCTAATTTTGGTGGTGTTAATTCTGCATTGATATCTTATTACTATAATGGCAAAAAAAATCTCTATTTGAATGTTCTCAACACTCAAATGGAGGTTTTCAAAGAATTAATTCAAACTATACAGGCCAAAGAAATCAGTCCGTTGGAAAAATTATTGACTTATGTAAATGCCTTGGCAAAATTCCAGGAAGATAATCCTAATCATGTTCAATTAATTTATCGGGAAATCTTAAGTCCCCAACCTATGTTTGAAAATTTTGTTAGAACAAAATTGTATATATTGCATGTTTTTATGAAAGATTTGATTGCCAAAGCGAAGGAAGCAGGTGAACTTTCCACCAATATTGCCCCAACTCATGTGGCATTCACTGTAGAAGGCATCATTCTTTTCTATTCTCTAATGCATAAAGAGGTGCGGGAATTAGGTGAAATCCCAGCAGGACAAGAATATCAATTTCTTGATGAAGCATTAAAAACATATTTAGCAAGTCTGAAATAATGTTTAACCTATAATCTTGCTCAAATAGTTTTTCAGATTTAATTGCTCTACAATAACAGGGAAAAAGAAAATATAAAAAAATACCAAATTCATTACCCCTGCTCCGGCATGCAACATCAAATAAAAATGGATGTCTTTAAACTGAAAAAGACAGATGACAGATATGGCATAAATTATTAATGTAACCAACACAATCACAATTCCCGAAAATTCCAGTTCCGTATTTAACTTTCCCAAAACAAACCAGAAAAACGCCATAGCAAGAAAAGTAATTAAACTTCCCCATACATAAGTTTTTATTTGTTGAAAAATGTTATACTCATTAACAATTTTCTCAAGGCGATAAAAATTCCACCCAAGAATCACACTTAACGGTGGAACAATCAGCCATAGCATAGTGAAAAATTTCAAAGGATAAACCATAAGAAAAATAAAAGCACTTATCCACCAAATATGCATTATGCTAAGATTTTCAAAATCATCATTGCGGCTATCGCTAAAAGAAGCAAAAAAAGCATCGGGAAGAGTTCCTGTCCAAGGAAAAATTGCTATAAACAAAGGAATAAGATAATAGTAATAACTGTGATTTCTCGCTACAACATTGTATAAAGGTGCCAGGTGCTGACAGGAAAAAACTTCATTTAGAAAAATACTTCCATACAGGGAATATTTAATGAAAAACCAAGGTGATGCACATGCTAAAACAAGTAATGTTCCTAGTATCAAATGCATACTTTCAAATTTTTCAATTCTGTTTATAAGAATACAATGTATAATGATCAATGCCAACGGGAATATTAGTCCAAAAATTCCTACTGTTATTACTCCCCAAAATATAAAAAAATACATAAGCCAATATTGCTTACGTAAATAACAAAAGACGGTAATTGTCAAAAAAAGAACATAGACCGGCAATGTGAAAGTCATTTTTGCAACAAAAATTCCTATAGCGGTTGTTAATAAAATAATGCAAGACCACCACCCTACCTGTTGATCAAAAATTTTTGTACAAAACAAATATAGAGAAAAGGCAGTCAAAGCAACAGCAATAGCAGAAGGTGCTCTCAGAGTTATATCTGGGAGCATTTCTGTTTTTTGGATTAGAGTAAGAAGCCCATAATATAATGGTGGAAAATAATCACAAACAGTTCCTTTATAAACAGATTCCAAAGGTTCCCATAATGGCGAAGTATTGATGGCAAAAAAACATAATCCAAATGAAAGAAACAATAATATAAAAAAAGTGTGTTTATCAAATTCTCTCATTCTTGCGGCTCTTCCTTCTTACTTAATAAATTCAAAACATCTGCACCAAACGCCTTAATACAGAATGCACCGCCAATTAAAAACGGCACGTATTCAGCGGTAAAACGCCACATAACCGCCATAATTCCGGCCAAACCATCCGGCAGGATTTTACTGAACAGAACAACGAAACCTGCCTCAGCAATACCGCTGCCACCCGGAGTTGGCGAAAAATAAAGTACTAAATTTAAAAGCACCATTCGCCCCATAACTTGCACAAAATTAAAGTCAAAATCAATGCCGCTAAAGTATGCGGGCACACAACCGTAAATGAACAGTAAACTGAGACCTGATTCAAAAAACGCACGAAGTACCTTCCATGGACTTTTGCCAATAACGAAGCAGGCCTTTTTAAATTCATGATACCAGAGCAAACTTCTGTATTGTGTTTTTTGAGAAAAACGACGAGTGCAGGCAATAATCCATTTTTCAGGATAAACAGTGTTCATTAAAATAATTGCCACAATCGGTAAAGCCGTAAAAATCATAGAAACAAAGGTAATCAATGCAGGACTCATCCAGGAGGCAATATCCGGGTCCAAATGCAAAACAAAGGGAACTAACAACATTAAAAAGATAATACTGAAAATAGTCCGTACTAAGACAACTACACTGGCTTTGGCAACGGGTATGCCTGCTTTTTTCATAAACATTATTTGAGCAATAGCACCGCCGGATGCCCCCGGGGTAACTAAAGCCAGGAAATAATTACTTAATACCACATTGGCAACTTGGCGTAAAGGCAATACCTCCCCCGTTATACTTGTCAATGTCTTCAGGCGGATGCCATCAAAGATTAGACCGATAAACAAGGAACCAAATGCCAAAAGCAAACAATCCACTTTAAACATGTGGATGTAGGTAAGTGCCTTTATATCAAATGTGAAATAAATTGCTGCGGCAGAAATGGCAATCACCAAAAGAAAAACCAATCCCAGTCGCAACGCCAAAGATTTTTTCATAATCCCCCTATTAAATATCTTTGTAGGTTGAAAAATGTGTTTTTACAAATTTTACTAAAATATCTTTACCAAATTTATTACTTATTTTCCTTGCCACTCCTGCCTGCACAGGCCCGCTGCCTTTTGGTAATGAGTTCAATCCTGCCTTTTTGGCAAGTAAATCCATACTATGTAAGAATCTTGCTCTTGCCAAAAGTGATGCCGCAGCTACTGCTGTGTTTTCTTCTGCTTTTGGTCTTTGAAGAAATTTTTTTTCAGGAAAAATTTTATGCAATTCCCGAATTATAATATCAGTATTGAGAAACTGGTCAATCAACGCTCCCTCTGCTTCCGGCACTTGTTCCAAAACATCTTTAAGTGCATGGAAATGACCACTGGCATTCAATGTATTCAAGTTTTTCAGTTGTGTATAGCGATAGTTATATTGTTTTGGCGTAAGTTCCAAAACCGAAAACGCTAATGCTTTTTCAATAACAAATGGTTCTAATTCTAATACTTTTTTATCCGTCATTTCTTTGCAGTCCTTAACACCTGCAAGCAATAGTTCTGTTGCAATTTCCTTATTTAATACTACCGCTGCAACAACTAAAGGGCCAAAGAAATCCCCTTTCCCTGACTCATCACTACCTGCCCAAATGTTATTAAAATCCTCGTCCCGATTAGCCAATACACCTACTTCAGCCATTAAATCCAAACAGAGTTGATTTTTATTTGTCGGCCAAACAATGCGAAACTGATTTTTTTTATTGTAATAAACAGACACCAAAGCACGTTCCCCATCACGTTCACAGGTCAGCTGATGTCCGTAGGAAATTTCTTTTTCAGCAGTTACGGTAGCAATCTTCTGAAATTTAATGCGTAAATCATCAACAAATTCTTTGAAAATAATCATTTTACAAATGTTAAACTAGTATATTTTTACTGCAGGAACAGTTTTTTGCATTTCCTTTGTGTGATATGTATAAGTTCCTATTCTTCTGACGGTTTTACCATTAGTTACAGTAATTTTTTGCTCATCATAAAAATTATCCCCATCACAACCTATAAGAAGAACAACATTATAGTCATAGAGTTCTGAACTTTTATGAAGATACGCTAATGCAGCATTTGACTTTAAAACTTGGAAAATCTTTATCTGTTTACACGCAATACTTTCTCCATTTTCTATTTTTGTAAATCCAATCATTTCCTCTGGCGGTCTTTTTGAATCATTAGCATAGAAAAAACCGAATGACATAATTGATGCCGCACTAATTAAAATACCAGACAAAAAACCTAGAAAAAATTTTTTCACTTAAATCCCCCACTTTCAAATCTAAATAAATTATAAATTTCTCTCAAAGAAACATGAAATTTCTCTGCTAACTTATGACAGTCCTCATATTCTGGGGCAAGTTTTTCTTTACCATCAGGACGGACTGCAATTTTAACTTTGATTTTGCCAAAAGGTGTGTCTTTTTCTATAATCTTCCGTTGCAAAATATAGCGTTCTTTTTTAACAAAACGCAAACCTAAAGCACTTGTTTCCTGCAAAACTATTTCACATAATTTTTTGTGGGTATCACTTGTTGCCAAGAAAGAAAGTTTAGTGCCAACCCTCCCCTTTTTCATAAAGACAGGTTCTGTCCAAACATCCAATGCACCTTTTTCAAGCAAGCGATTTACTGTATAAGCAATCACTTCCCCGGTTTCGTCATCCAAATTACAACTGCTCTCTATAATTGTGTCACTTTCTAAATTATCGCATTCACCCATATAAAGCCGTATAACATTAGGAATACTCAACTCCTTACTACCAGCACCATAAGCGATTTTGTCAGCTACAAAAGGTTGCTCACAATACTCTCCTAAACATTTTAAAAGTACAGCCCCTGTGGGAGTAAGTAATTCCCCCTCTACTTTTCCTGGTTCACACGGAATACCTTTTAACAAAGAAGCAGTGGCGGGAGCAGGTATGGGCAAAGTTCCATGAGCACATTCAACAAAACCATAGCCGGTTTTCACATTACCAAAGTAAACTTTTTTGATTTCTAAGTAATCCAAAGCCAAAAGTACACCTACAATATCAATAATTGTATCTATGGCACCCACTTCGTGAAAATGCACTTCTTCCATACTAATTCCATGTACTTCAGATTCTGCTTTTGCCAGTTCACGAAAAATAGAAATTGCTTTTGTTTTAACAGCTTCTTGCAAAGTGGATTTTTTAATAATATCTTCAATTTGACTTAAATGCCTTT
Organism: Phascolarctobacterium sp.; assembly: GCA_030531205.1. GTDB lineage: Bacteria > Bacillota > Negativicutes > Acidaminococcales > Acidaminococcaceae > Phascolarctobacterium_B. The sequence goes on along the minus strand of JAUNOC010000002.1, from coordinate 180,312 downwards.
CATGAGGATGATTTTCAAGAATTTTAACATCAAAATACTTGGCAGATATGCTACATTTTGTTACATCTTCGTAAGTCAGTTCATATTTCCCTAAATTCAGTTTGGCAATTTCTTTTCGTAAAGCATCAAAACTGAACCCCATCTGCAGCAGGGCTCCCAAGAACATATTACCGCTTATACCACTAAAACAGTCAAGATAAATTGCTTTCATCCTTTACCTCATATGGTTAATGATGCTGGCAAGACGTCCGGCTCCAAAACCATTATCAATATTTACTACGGCTACACCTGCTGCACAGGAATTCATCATGCCAAGCAGTGCTGCCAAACCATCAAAACTTGCCCCATAACCGACACTTGTAGGAACAGCAATAACCGGTTTAGAGACCAGACCGCCCACCACACTGGCAAGCGCACCTTCCATACCTGCAATGACAATCAGAACATTGGCTTTCTTAATAACAGGCATTTGTTCAAAAAGACGGTGAATCCCCGCAACACCCACATCATAAACTACTTCCACTTCGTTTCCCATAATACTGGCAGTTACTGCGGCCTCTTCCGCCACAGGAATATCACTTGTTCCTGCTGTAAGAATGGTTATAACTCTGTCTTTATCTTTTGGTTGCGGCTCCCGTTCCAAGGCAACAATTCTCGCCTTCTCGTAATATTTAGCATCAGGCACCTTCGCTAAAAGCGCATCCTTCGTTGCCTCATCAACTCTTGTTGCTAAAACATTGGGACTGTGTTCGCTGAGTTTCAAAAAAATTTCTGCACTCTGCTCCGGAGTTTTTCCTGCACAATAAATAACTTCAGGAAACCCCTGTCTTTTTTCCCGTTCCATATCTATTTTGGCAAATCCTAAATCAAGGGTATTCATTGCAATTATTTCGCTTTACGCCTTTCCTGCCATGTTTCCACCAACAAATAAAGAACTGGAATAACTAACAAAGTCAACATAGTGGAACTGAACAGACCGCCTACAATAACCACACCCATGGACTGACGTAATTCTGCACCTTCGCCCAAGCCAAAGGCAATTGGCAACATAGCTAAAATTGTGGAAAAAGTCGTCATAAAAATTGGACGCAGACGGGTACTGCAGGCCTCTAAAATTGCCTCACGAATAGACAATCCCTGCTCCCTGCGCTGATTGGCATAATCAATTAACAAAATAGCATTTTTAGATGCCAAACCTAAAAGCATAGTAAGACCAATCATACTCATCATGTTGGCGGTCTGACCTGCCAACAACAGACCGACTACACCGCCAATGATTGAGAACGGCAAAGAAACCATGATAATGAGCGGCTGGATATAACTTTCAAACTCTGCCGCCAAAACCATATATACAACTACAACCGCTAAAATTAAGGCCTTGGCAACTTCCCGGAACATCTTTGCCATATCCTGTGCCTCACCTATCATTTTATAGGAATAGCCCGTAGGCATATTCAACTGCTTAATCAAATCCCGTTCAATAATCTGAATCAAATCACCGGGAGAAATACCAACCGTGTTGGCATAAACCACTATCTGACGTTGCTTATCCTCACGCTCAATGCGTGTAGGGCCGGAATCCAGATAAACCTCTGCCACATCTCCCAACCGTATAAAATCACCATTTGCAGAAGAAATACGGAAATTCTTAACATCCTCAATATTCATCCGCTCCTGAGGATTCATTTGCAAAACCACATCATAGTCATTATCTCCGATAGTATAGGAATTGGAGGTATCCTTACCCATAAAGCCAATTTCAATTTGGGTGCCAATATCGCTGGCATTAAGTCCCATAGCCGCTGTACGATAATGGTCAATTTTAATTTTAATTTCCGGCTCCTGGTCAGAGTCAGAAATATCCACGTCCGTTGCACCGGGAATTGTACGGACTAAGTCCGCCAACTGCAAAGCATATTCCCGTAACAATTTATAATCACTGCCACGAATACCGCATTGCACAGGACGGCCACGGCGTAAACCCTGATTGGAAAGCACGCTGACCTGTAACCCTTCAATATTACGGAACTCTGCCCGCAACTCATCCATTAAGGTCTGCATGGATTTACTACGCTTGTTTACAGGATGCAGTTTGACAAACATGGAACCGGAATTTACAGGATTACGGGTACCGCCAATATACAAAGATGCAATATCCACCTCAGGATGTGCTAAAACCTTATCTTCAATTTCCCTTGCCAGTTCCACTGTTTTTTCCAAACTTGTGCCAATGGGAGATTTATAGTCAATAGAAAATTGGCCTGAATCATAAGTCGGCTGGTTTTCAACCCCAATAAAAGGAGTCAGACCAAAATTAATTACAAGTGCAATTACACCGACAACTATAACTTTTACAGGATTATTCAAAGCTAGAACAATCATTTCATCATAGAAAACCCTGATATGTTCAAAACCAGCATTAAACTTTTGCAATGCCAGTTCCAAATATTTATTGCGTCCTTGGGAAGGATTAGCACTGTTTTCATCCAACCAATAAGCAGCCACCATAGGAGTTAAGGTGTATGCTGTCATGGTTGAGAACATAACTGCAAAAGCAACAGTCAAACCAAATTGTTTAAAATATTCACCCACCATTTCGCCCATTGAACCGATAGGTACAAACACCGCCAATAACACCAAAGATGTTGCCATAATAGCCAGTGCCAATTCCACGGTGGCATTCTCGGATGCTTCCTTAGGTTTCTCCCCTTTTTCCATGTGCCGGAAGACATTTTCAATAAGCACGATGGCATCGTCTATCAGCATACCGACTGCCAGAGAAAGAGCCATCAAACTCATATTATTCAATGTGAAATTCATGACCCGCATCAGGAAAAAGGTAGAAATAACTGATGTGGGAATACAAAGACCGCCTACAATGGTGGCGCGCAAATTACCTAAGAACATATAAGTAATGAACAATGCCAAGAAACCGCCAAAGATAATGGTGTTCCACACATCTGCCACATTATCACGAATAAAAGGACTTTGGTCAAAGACAATCTCTGTCTTAATATCCTGTGGAATAATCCGTTGCCGCAGTTCTCCCATTTTATCAACCACAGCATCCCTGACCGCAACCGTATTAGTACGTGATTGCTTGCGGACTAAAACCAGTACGGCACCTTCCCTGTTTATCTCGGAATAAGTATCCTCATCCTCCCAACCGTCAATAACATCACAAACCTGTGTTAAATATACAGGTCTGCCATTATCATTTGCAACCACAAGGGAACGCACATCATCTATAGAATTAAACTTACCCATAGTACGGACTGTAATTTCCATACTGGGGGTACGGACTTTGCCACCGGGGGTATTGTAGTTTTCTGCATTGACCAAATTGTAAATGTGTTGGAAAGTAACATTGTACTGAGCCATCTTTTCCGGCTTCATGACAACACGGATAACACGTTTGGAAGCACCGATTACGTTAACCTCCGCTACGCCTTCCACCATCTGCAATTCATCATTCAAATGGTCTTCCACAAAGCGACGAATTTCAGCTCTTGGTCTTACCTCTGAAAAGAAAGAGATACCCATAATCGGTCGGGAGGACAAGTCAACCGTTTGAGTCGTGGGCTCGTCAATATCATCCGGCAGACGCTTACGTACGGTGGAAACCTTTTCCCGCACCTCTGCCGCTTTCTCCTGAGGGTCAATACCTTGCGGAAATTCCAAAGATGTTTCACTAAATCCCTCAAGAACTGTGGACTTCAAAGTTACCACACCGCTGACCTGACTGACACGGTTTTCAATGGGTTTGGTAATCAAGGTCTCCATTTCTTCAGGGCTGGCACCTTCATAAGTAACACGCACTGTTACAATGGGAATATCAACATCAGGGTTTAAATCAAGCCCTAACTCTGGGTAACAGCGTATGCCAAAAACCACCAGGACCAAAACGAACATGGTGGTAAATACAGGACGGGTTATGAAGGTATGAATCATATTACGAATCATTTTTTATCCCCGTTTTTCTGATTTTCGTCATTATCCAAAACAACCTTGTTACCCTCACGGATTTTATTCTGTCCTCCGGTAACAATAACATCTGCTTCCGTCAAGCCGTTCACAACCTCAATATACTGGTCATCAACATAACCGATATCAATAACTTTAGAAGTTACAACAGCACTTTCATCAACCATATAAACAGTTCGCTGGTCATCACGCATAACCAAAGCATGAGGCGGAATAGTCAAAACATTTTCACGGGGTACGCCGGTAAGATAAACCGTAGCATAAACTCCCGCTTTAAGATTTTCCAAATTAGGAACACCAACCTCTGCCATAAAAGTATGGCTGGGCAAATCTGCCACAGGCGCAATGCGGGTAATATATCCGTCAATTTGTTTATCAGGGTAAGCATCAATTTTAATTTTCGCCTTATTCCCCACTGCCACATCCCGGATATTTCCTTCAGGAATGTGAATGGTTATTTTTAATTTGGAAATATCAGCAATAGCAAAAACAGGAGTTGCTGCCTTAGCATAATACCCTTCCTGATAATAACGCTTATATACGATACCGTCTGCCGGAGCAGTCAATTCAGTTTCGTTGAAACGGGACTGCATGCCTTGCAATGTTCCCCGTGCGGACTTAAATTTACCTTCCGCATTACTGAGAGCAAACCGGTAATTGTCCAAACTTTGTTCAGAAATAGCCCCCTGTTCAAAAAGTTTTTTGTAGCGGTCAAAATCCAGTTGGGCCTTTTCATAATTTGCCTTAGCATCCTGATAAGCCCCACGGGCATTCATTAAATCCGCATCGGAATCCACTTTTTCAAAACGGCAAAGCACTTGCCCTTTCTTTACATAGTCCCCTTCTCGTACAAAGACCTTTTCCAGACGGGCATCAATCTTGGCGGCTACCTGTGCCTGCCAGTCCGGCTCTAAGGTACCGCTAAACTTAATAGTAGGAACAACGCTAGCACGCACAGGATGACCAAGTGGCACAACAATAGGCCGGTTAAGGGAAATCATGGCGGCTCTTTCCCTGGCCTTAATCATATTGGAAATAATACGCCAGCCCATAATAACCAGCAATACCAGACAAATTATTCCTAAAATTCTTAACTTCCTGTTTTGAATAAACATAATCTTCCTCTTTTACAAATGCTTTTTAAAAGTACTTCCTCCAACAAATTCACGCATAATGGAGGTCAGGGGAATATCATCAATGGGAATTTCAAATATCTCATCCAACATTTTTAGCAGAAGACGGGCTTTATCTCCCATATAAGTACGTTCTTCTATTATTGGTTCTAACAAGGGTACTACATAGGGTTTAAGCACGCTTAATTCATAAATCAAGGACGTATTTACAACCACATCCGCATTATAGGCATTAGGATAAATGTATCTCATTTCTCCTTCACGGACTGCCTGCCACAAATCAAGAGTTTGTCTTGCGGTAAAACCTCTATACTGATTGTCCCGCACAATGCGCCGGATAAGCCGCACATCCGCAGGATTCACATTAGTCCCGTCCGGCAAATCCAAAGGATTAAGCGCAGTTATATAAATACACAATTTATTTTTGGCAGGAATTTTGTCGGTCATTTCAGGATTAAGGGCATGAATACCTTCCACAATCAAAACCTTATGTTCATCAAGTTGAATGGTCTGCCCCGTATATTCCTTGTGTCCTGTAAGAAAATCAAAACGTGGAATTTGAACCTTTTCCAAATTTACCAACTGTTGCAACTGCTGATTGAAAAGTTCCCTGTCAACAGAATCAGGAGTATCAAAATTGTAACTGCCGTCAGCATTTTTAGGATTATGTTCCCGTTCCACAAAATAGTTATCCATAGAAAGGAACTCAGAACCGATGGCATCCACTCCAAGTTGTACTCTGAGCCGTTGGGTAAAACTGGTCTTGCCGCTGGAAGAAGGGCCCGCAATCAAAATAATTTTAATATCAGGATGTTGCGCTACCCTGTCTGCAATACTAGCAATCTTCCGTTCCTGCAATGCCTCACTAATCAATATATAGCCGGAAGCATAACCTTTTTTTACCGCCTCATTCAGTTCCTGAATATTGGTACATTTAATTCTTTGAGCCCAAATTTCCTGCTCTTGAAAGATATCTTCAACTACCGGGGAATAATCAAAACCCTTAATCATTCCTTATTCACCGGCTGCATCCATAGCCGCTTTAATCTTCTTTGCCATACCTTTAACCTTAGGCAGCGGTACGCCGCATACAGCCACACGGACACCGGCAGCCAAAGGTACACAGAAAATATTTTCCTTCTTTAAAAGTTCGCAAACCTTATCGGAATCCTTAGCCGGAATGGACATAAAGAAACCGGCCACATAGGGCACCATCTTCAAGCCACATTCCTTCGCTTCCGCTGTGAAAATATCAGCACGGGCACGAATCATATCAAAATTCTGTTTCCGTTCTGCCTGAACTGCTGCCAACAATGCAGGATCCTTTTGAATGGTAATCAAGGTCTGCATAGCGGCCCTGCTGCCGTTGGACCAGGTGGTACGGCAGGAGAATTTATTAATTTCAAAGAACTCATCCACAATTTCCTTGTCACAGGAACAGCCAATCATAGCACCGCAACGCTGGCCATAAAGGGTGAAACCCTTGGACATGGAATAGCAGACAATGGTAAAGATATTCTTTGGCAAAGTTTCCAGTTGCTTGAAAATTTTCCTTACTTCATCCTTATCGCCTGCATAATCAATATAAGCCACATCCAACACTAAAATAATAGGTTTGTTATTGGCTTTACTCTGTTTTTGCAGAATATCCAAAATCTTGCCAAAGTCAGTTTCGTTCACACTGAAACCGGTGGGATTGTGACCGGGAGTGTTCAGGAAAACAACTAATCTTTGCTGTTTAGGCAGAATCTCTGCAATCTTCTTTTCCAGTTCAGCAAAATTGAATTGCAGATTTTCGTCAAACATCTTATAGGTCGTAAATTTGCGTTTCAAATCAACACAAATATTTTTATAAGTTCCCCAGAACCAGTCACCGCAAAGCGCAGTATCGTTCTCATCCATATAGTTCCAAGCCACATGATGCAAAGCGCCGGTGCCGCCGGGTGTTTGTACTGCAGCAGTGAACAGATTGGGCCGGAAATTACCAAAAGCTGCTTCCTGAGCCAAACTCAAATATTCAGGCAAGCCGGCAATGGGTGCATAAGCCGTAACATCCTTCATGGCAATGGACTTAAACACCTTCTCCACAGTGGGCAGGCAAACTAAATTTTCGTTTTCATCATAAATCGCTCCCAAAGTGGCATTTACCACCTTATCCTTACCGAACTTGGCAATAGCGGCCTGGCAGGCAGCACTTGCCTCAAAAATCTTATCAAAGATTTTCTTCCCTTCAGCATGTCTTGCACAAATCATAGTCATAATTTTGTTCCTCCTTGTACACTTATAAAATACTACACTATTATAGCACAGCCGGGCCAAATTACAAGATATTATTATATATAAAAGATTTCTTATAGCTTAATAGTAAATTGTGTCAAATTTGTGTCATTTTATTTTTAAAAAATTTTGCAATAATAAAAATATCTCACAAATTAAAGTGGTAATGTTGTATAATAGAAAAAAAATCACGAAAGAAGGTTAATTATGGAACGCAGAATTATTCAGGTGGAAGAACGTCCTCCCCTCTTGCTGAACATTCCTTTAAGTTTGCAACACTTGTTTGCCATGTTCGGCAGTACGGTTTTGGTACCCTTCCTTTTTAAAGTTGACCCAACCATTTGTCTTTTTATGAATGGTATCGGTACTTTGCTGTATATCTTTTTGACGAAAGGCAAAATCCCCTCTTATCTTGGTTCATCCTTTGCCTTCATCAGTCCCGTACTGATTGTTATGGACAAATACGGCTATGGTGCAGCCCAGTCCGGCTTTATTGTTTTCGGTCTGCTTTTTATGCTCTTCAGCATAATTATTCATTATGTTGGTACAAAATGGATTGATGTCATTTTCCCGCCGGCGGCAATGGGCGCCATTGTGGCAATTATCGGTTTGGAACTGGCACCTGTGGCGGCAAATATGGCAGGTTTGACCGGGGAATTTAACCTCAATAATGTTATGGTTTCCATATTCACCCTTATTGTCAGCATTATCGGTTCCGTTGCGTTCAAGGGATTTTTAAGCATCATCCCCATTTTGGTAGGAGTTATCTGCGGTTATATTTTTGCCGCTTGCTTAGGCATTGTAGATTTTGCCAGCGTGGCAGCTGCCCCCTGGTTCCAACTGCCCCACTTCTATGCTCCTGACTTTAATTTCAATGCCATTATGATTATTGCCCCTGCCGCTTTAGTGGTTTTGGCAGAACATATCGGTCATCTGGCTGTTACAGGCAACATTGTGGACAGGGATTTACTGAAAGAACCGGGACTGGCTCGTTCCCTTTTTGCTGACGGTTTAAGTAATGTAATTTCCGGCTTTGCAGGTGCTACACCTAACACAACCTATGGTGAAAACATAGGTGTTATGGCAATCACCAAAGTATATAGCACCTGGGTCATCGGCGGTGCAGCCTGCTTTGCCATTCTCTTGAGTTTTGTGGGCAAACTGGCCGCCCTCATCCGTTCCATTCCCGTACCGGTTATGGGCGGTATCTGTATTCTGCTGTTCGGTGTTATCGCCGCCAGCGGTTTCAGAATCTTGGTTGACAGCCATGTTGACTATTCCAAATCCAGCAATTTGATTATGACTGCTGTAATAATGACAGTGGGTCTGAGTGGTGCAAAAATTGCCTTCGGTGCCTTCTCCGTACAGGGTATGGTGTTAGCAACCTTGGTGGCAATAATAATGTGTTTGATGTTCAGAATATTCAGAATAAGGGATTAAAAAAGCGTTGGCTGAAAGCCAACGCTTTTTTTATACAGTTCCAAAAATTCTGTCCCCTGCATCCCCAAGACCGGGAAGAATATATCCTTTGTCGTTCAAGCCCCTGTCAATGGCGCAGGTATAAACCTTAACATCAGGATGGGCTTTATTCACTACTTCAATACCTTCCGGCACCGCAACAAGACACATAAAACGAATATTTTTAATGCCCCGCTTTTTCAAATTATCTATTGCCGCCACTGCACTGCCGCCCGTTGCCAACATAGGGTCAACAATTACATAGTACGCTTCCTTATCCTTCGGCATTTTGTAATAATATTCTTCCGGTTGCAAAGTTTCCTCATTGCGGCTCATCCCGATATGCCCTACATGGGCCTGGGGAGCCACCATCAGCACACCTTCCATAAAACCCAAACCGGCACGCAGAATCGGCACTACCACAATAGTTTTATCTTCTTCGTAGCCCTCACATTCCTCCAAGGGAGTACGAATCTTGATTTTCCGTACGGGCAAATCCTTCAAAACCTCATAAGTCATCAACGCCCCCACCTCATTGATAATCCTGCGAAAATTAGTTGTTCCCGTCTTCTCATTGCGTAAATGAGTTAATTTGGTCTTTATCAAAGGATGATCACAAACAGTAACTTGCATCTTACCGCCCTCCTAAATTTTTTCTATATTATAGCACTTGAGAGGAAAAAATACACAAAGAATTTCATATTGACAGCAAAATAAAAATTATCTATCATAAAACTAAACAAAACGGAGGTAAAAATGAACTTATTTTTTGATGACGAAACCATCCCCTGCTTTCGCCCGCCCTCAGAAGCGGACAGTTTTATTCTGCGGGTTACAAGGGGTTGCGCCCACAATCAATGTACCTATTGCAATATGTATCGGGGCGTACAGTTTGCTATGTTGCAAGACGAAGAAATATCAAGGCAAATTGCTTTAGCAACCGCTTATAAAAATCAAATCCGCCGTATCTTTTTGGCAGACGGTGATGCATTAGTTTTACAAACCGAGAAACTTTTGAAAATACTCAATATATTGTATGACACTTTCCCCAATTTAGAGCGTGTTTCCACTTATGCTGCCCCAAAGGATATGCTCCGCAAGAGTGTTGAGGAATTAAAGGCACTTAAAGAAGCAGGGTTAAAACTTTTTTATTATGGCATGGAAACCGGTGACGATGCCACTTTAAAGGCGATTAAAAAAGGTGTTGATGCAGAGGAAACCATTGAGGCGGGACGGCGGACTGTGGAAGCCGGAATAACCCTTTCCGTAATGATTATTCTTGGAATTGCGGGCACGGAAAACAGCGAAAGAAATGCTTTGGCAACAGCCAAAGCATTGAATATCATCAAGCCCAATATGCTCAGTGCCTTATGCCTGATGCTCTACCGTGGGTCAGAACTAAAAGAACAGTTTGAGCGGGGCGAGTTTCATCCCCTGCCACCTTATGGACTGATGCACGAACTGGGTATTATGATGGAAAACTTGGAACTGCCGAAAGGTTACGGAACATTGTTCCGCTCCAATCATTACAGCAATTATGTTAATTTCAAAGGTACATTACCTGATGACAAAGAACGGCTGATAAAAGAGATTAAACTTGCAGAAGCAGAACTTAAAAAACTGAAAAATTATGATGTGTATAATTTCTACAAATGAAAAACAACATCCTCCCCAATTAGAGCGAGGGTGTTATTTTTTACACGCTTTTCGGCACTATTATAAAATTATTTCAAAAGCATTAATATGGGTTTGACGAAGTGTTCCTAAAGCGTCTATATTTCAAAGAAGATTTTACTAACACTTCCCCATTTTCTTCCAAATGCATATATTACACATCTCTTTATATGCAAAAATATGTACATCAGAAAATTTTCACAAAAATTTTCCTCAAAATTAAAATCTTTAAGAAACTACCTTATTTTTCCGTGTAATTTTTTTAACATCCCTTAATTTTACCTCCTAAAAAATTATCTGTATTCATTGAAATCCTTGACTTCAAAACAAAAATTCTATAAAATAAATGGTGTTTTTGACGTCATAATTTCAAATATGACGTCAAAAACACAATATAAAATTAAACTGCGGAGGAAAAAACAATGCAAGATAATTCAGAAGTAAAAAAAAATAAAGAAGAAGAAGAATTAGCCAAGAAAAGAGAATATGACAAGGAACACCACAAGCGTTTCCGCAAACGCCGAAAATTAAAGGATGCGGTGGCAAAGTTTATCAGCCGTATGCAGACCACTAAAGGTCTGAAACTGCAACGCATTGACATTATCCATATCAACGGTATTCTCCACCAAATCCTGAATCTCCGTTACCGTTGGACGGATAAGGACTTAAAGCGTGCCTGGAGAAAGTTAAAAGAATTGGAAATTGAAGTTTTAGAACGGAATTATGAAGATGTGCCGGCGGATGAAAAACTTATGCTGGATAATTTCCATAACACTATGACCGCCGCCAATCTTGATGCCAAAACAAGGGTGCAGTACGTCCTTGAGCTTTTGCGTAACGAAACCCAGGAACTCTTTTTGCACAACGGCGACACGGTGGAGCCAAGCCCACAAATGGCACTCTGTTTTTTGACACAGAATATGCAATTCACTGTGCCGGAGTGGTTTAACGAAGAACTTTTGAAACTGCTCTACGAAAAATATAAAGGTGCTGATTTTAACAAATTCATAACCACAATAAAAAACTCCCTGCAAAAGAAACATTATCTTGAAATACGGGGAGAAATGATAAAGAATGCTATGCAGGAAGAATTGGAAGAAGAGGACTAAAAAATCCGCCTTGCGGCGGATTTTTTTTTATGAATAATTAGTAATGAGTAATGAATAATTGTGGTGGGATGTTCCTGAGATTAAAATAAAAAGTCCGCATAGCGCGAACTTGAAGGCCCCTTGGTGAAGGGGCTGTCAGCGATAGGAACATAGGCGGCTGACTGAGGATTGATAACTTATCTGCTATGCGAAGTGTGCAATCACCCGTCTTGCCCTTCTATGTTCCTTCAGGCAATCCACCCTCTTCACCAAGAGGGCAAGAGTTCTCACTCTGCTAACTTCACAAAATCTAATCACAGGAACTTCTTACCTTCATTCTTAATTCTGCATTCATAATGCTTAATTAAATTCCGCATTACGAATTACAAATTTCCTCCACTGTCGCCTTGGTTGCCTTAATCAAGTCATCGGGTTTGATTAAGAATTGTAACCCCCTTTGTCCTGCACTAATGGCAATCTGTTCAAAAAGAATACAGGTTTCGTCCAAATATACGGGATATGCTTTTTTCGCTCCCAAAGGGCTGCAACCGCCCCTAATATATCCCGTCAAGGGCAATAACTCTTTCAAGGCGACCAGTTCACAACGCTTATTGCCACTTGCTCTTGCCAATTTCTTTAAGTCCACTTCCCCATTGGCTGGTATAACCGCAAAAAGTACGCTGTTTTTATCACCGTGAACACACAAGGTTTTGAAAACCTGCTCCGCCGGCAGTCCAACCTCCTGTGCCACATGAACTCCGTCTAAATGTTCTTCATCAACTGCATATTCAATTAGTTTGTATTCAATCCCCAAATCATCTAAAATTCGGGCAGCATTTGTCTTTTTCGGCATTTTATCTACCAAACAAAATCTTCAATACAAACTGTGGCAATGTGCTTGCCATCCGCCTAAAGCGGTAAGGTTCTTTCATAAGGCGGTACAGCCATTCCAGTCCTGCTTTTTGCACCCAAAGCGGTGCCCTTGTGGTTTTGCCGCTTAAAACATCAAAACTGCCGCCTATTCCCATTAATAAATTTGTATGTAATTTTGCTTTGTTCTCATCCAACCAAAATTCCTGTTTAGGTGCTCCCAATGCGGCAAAAAGCATTTCTGCTCCACTGTTATTTATGTCATTAATAATAGTTTCATTTTCCTCTGTCTGAAAATAACCGTTACGGCAACCTGCAATTTTCAAACCCGGATAAAGTTCAAGGGCCTTTGCTTTTGCCTGTTCTGCAATGCCCGGTTTGCCGCCAAAGAAATAAACTTTTTTCTGTGTCTTTGCCGCTAATTGCAAAAGTTGATGAAACAGGTCATAACCGGCCACCCGTTCAGGTACAGGACTGCCTAAATGTTTTGCTGCCCACACAACCCCTGCCCCGTCCGGTGTAATAATATCCGTCCGCTTTAAAAGTTCAAGATAGGCAGAGTCATTTTGTGCCATCATAATGATTTCGGCATTGGCGGTAACTGCAAATGTCTGTTCCTGCTTTTGCAGTCGTTCTTGTATAAAATTGACCGTTTCCTGCATGGATAAAGAACTTACAGGAACATTAAGAATATTTACCATCTTTAGAAATTAAAAGTTAAAAATTAAAAATGAAAAAAAATCCATATTTTTCTGCCAACTTTCCTGTAACCTGACCCCTGATATCTAAAACCTGAAATATAATCACAGGAAAAACCTACCTTCATTCTTAATTCTGCATTCATAATTCTTAATTAGATTCCGCATTGCGAATTACGCATTACGCATTATCTTAAACTCTCGCCACGTCATTGGGAACGATTGTCAGTTCAATGCCGGGATTACGCTCCACAACCCAGTTCAGCGCCCATTCATTATTAACCAAAATAACAGGGCGTTCTTTTTTATCCAAAACTAACATTGCATTGTCCATACCTTTAAGATGATCTAAGGTTTCCAGTTTATCGGTATATACCCAGCGTGCCACTCCATAAGGCAACCTGGTCATAACTAATTGGGCATTATATTCATTTTCCAAACGATATTCCAATACTTCTAACTGCAATTCTCCCACCACACCAACAATAAAGGACTCCATGCCCATTCCTTCCTGGTGGAAAACTTGAATTGCCCCCTCTTGTGAGAGTTGCAAGATGCCCTTTTCAAATTGTTTGCGTTTTAAACTGTCTTTAGGTTGCACTCTGGCAAATATTTCCGGCGGGAAAACGGGAAATTCCTCAAACTGCACTTTCAGTTTTTCATTGCTCAAGGAATCACCAATACCAAAAATGCCCGGGTCAAATACACCGATAATATCCCCCGGATATGCCCTTTCCACAATGGTACGCTCCTGTGCCATAAATTGTTGCGGCTGTGCCAGTTTTACTGGCTTACCGCTTTGGGTGTGATACACTGTCATACCTTTATCAAAAATACCACTGCAAATCCGCATAAAACTGATTCTGTCCCTATGGGCAGGATTCATATTGGCTTGTATTTTGAAAACAAAGGCACTGAAACTCTCATTTTCCGGCTCAATAATATTACCGTCCAAAAGTTCTCTCGGTTGGGGTTCGGGGCTTAATTCCAAAAATTTTTTCAAGAAACCTTCAACGCCGAAATTTGTCATAGCACTGCCGAAGAACATTGGGGTAAGTTCCCCTTTAGTAACCAAGTCCATATTGAATTCATCCCCTGCCATGTCCAAGAGTTCTATATCATTGCAAAGGTTTTGGTAAAGTTCTTCCCCCAACATTTCCTTGATTTTCGGGTCATCCAAAGTGCCGGTAGTTGATTGCAATTTTTTAGAGCCGTGACTTCCGTCTTCTTCAAAAAGTTCAATGGTTTTTGCCAGACGGTTATATACGCCCTGATAATGTCCGTCAATGCCGATGGGCCAGTCAATGGGAAAGGCACGGATATTCAAAAGTTTTTCAATTTCATCCATCAAATCAAAGGGGTTCCGTCCGTAACGGTCCAATTTGTTCACGAAAGTAAAAATTGGCAAATGACGGCGGTGAGCGACCCAAAAGAGTTTTTTGGTCTGCGGTTCCACACCTTTTGCCGCATCAATAAGCATTACTGCACTATCCGCTGCCATAAGGGTACGATAAGTGTCCTCGCTGAAATCCTGATGTCCGGGGGTATCAAGAATGTTCACTCGATAACCGTCATAATCAAACTGCAGAACAGAACTGGTAACCGAAATACCACGCTGTTTTTCAATTTCCATCCAATCGGAAACAGCGTGTTTATTGGCTTTGCGTGCTTTAACAGAACCTGCCAAATGGATGGCTCCGCCATAGAGCAAAAGTTTTTCCGTCAAAGTTGTTTTGCCCGCATCAGGATGGCTGATAATGGCAAAGGTGCGGCGTTTGGCAATTTTTTCCTGTAATTCAGTCATCTGTCTTTCCCTCATTCATTTCTGCTGCTGCCATTTTAGTTTCATAAATGGCATATTGCTCTAATACTTGCTCTTTAATATAGTCCGGCATCGTACTTTCTGTTTCCAGTTCCCCACGCCGGTTAATACGAAAAGCAATTTTTTCATATTTTTCACCACCATAGGTTTCACAGCTGACGGTGGTACGCATAAATGCTTCTTCAAAAGTGCATTTTTGCAAAACATCTTTTTTGCGTTTTTTGTCCCATTTTTCATAAAACTTAAATAATTTCTTTTGTGCCGTCAAGGGAATGTCCTCACCCACAACTACGGTCTGATTTTCTTCCAGAGGGGTACAGTCCAAAGCCATAATTTTGGTGCCGTCCTGCAAAACTAAATCCACAGCCATAACACAATCCTGTTCGTGGAAGGTGGCGGACTTAATCTGCCATTTTTCCTGCCAGGCCTCTATGCATTTGTCACAAATGAGTTTAGTGTCCTGAATATTGGTGGTTAAATATTCGTCACGGTAAAAGAGTTTGCCTTTGGGCTGAAACTTCTTACCACATTCACTGCATTTGAAAATCAGTTCCCGAATCATATTCCCTCCTAATTTTTGATATAAAAAAGACCTTTACGGGGATACCGTAAAGGCCTATTTGCGACTTGGTCGGAGCGGCGGGATTCGAACCCACGGCCTCTTCCACCCCAAGGAAGCGCTCTACCAAACTGAGCCACGCCCCGAATCACAATATTGTATTATATGAGTATTATTACGTCTTGTCAAGCACTTTTGCTCCAATTTTATCCAAATCAAAGATATGGTAGTTTGACTTGATGTTATTTTTAGTAAAGATTGCTTGCATGGCTTTGCCTATTTTTTCGCAATCTGCCTCCGGCGAAGCGTATGCCATAACTGTAGAACCTGCCCCGCTGATAATAGCGTTATATGCCCCTGCCTGACGTGCGGCAGCAAAGATTTCTTTCAGTCCGGGTATTAAATGTGCCCTGTACGGTTGATGTAATTTGTCTTCCAGCGCTGCAGCAAGATAATCATAATTTCCGCTTAAAATCGCCCCCACCAGCAAGGCACTGCGACTGGTATTAAAGACCGCATCCTTGTGAGGCACAGAGGCAGGAATGGCCTGACGTGCCACTTCTGTAGATAATTGTAATTGCGGCACAAGAGCAATAAATTTCAAAGGTTTTGCCGGTTTAATGACTAAAGAATGGGGATTGTTTTGACCGTCCAGATAACTGATAGTGAAATTACCAAAAATTGCGGGTGCCACATTGTCCGGATGCCCTTCCAAAGTATTGGCATAATGAAGCAGTTGCTCCTGTGATAAATTTGCCCCGCTCAAAATGCTGGCAGCCATAACCCCGCCAACGATACAGGCACTGCTACTCCCCAGTCCTCTGCTTAAAGGAATACGGTTGACCATACTAACCTTCAGACCGATGTGTTCACCCATCGTCAATTCGTTCCACACAGTATAAAACGAACGAAAAGCAAGATTGCCCCCAAAGGGTTTCAGATAATCTGCACCTTCGCCTTGAACTGTCAGTTCCATACCATTGTGGTCAAGAATTTCATAGGTTACTTCGTTATAAAAATTAAGTGCCAAACCCAAGGAATCAAATCCAGGCCCACAATTAGCACTGGTGGCCGGGATTTGCAGAGTAACTTTTTTCATCAATCCATTTCCTTGTCTTCCACCCGAATAACGCTATTGATTTCAGCGACAACGGGCAGAACTTTTAATAAGTTAAGAGCCATTTCCAGATTCATTTCTGATACCCTGTGGGTAATAACCACAATTTCTGCACTCTGTCCGGGCAAATCCTTTTGCACCACATTACGCAAAGATACATTTTGCGAAGCAAAAGCGGCAGCAATGGCACTCAAAGCACCCGGTTCATCCGTAACTTGCATACGGATATAACAGGGGGCAAACATATGTTCTTTAGGACAAAGTTTTTTCTCATTGAAACAAGTGCAACTGATACGCCCGCTATCCTTGTTCTTCATATTCCTTGCGGCTTCCATAATATCGCTGCATACCGCACTGGCTGTCGGGAAACGGCCTGCCCCCATACCCATAAACATTGTATCGCCAACTGCATCTCCAACCACAAAAATTGCATTATAAACATCGTTTACATTAGCAAGGGGATGATATTGAGGCAACATGGTGGGATGCACAGCAACGCTAATGCCGTGTTCCGCATCCCGTTTGGCAACCGCCAAAAGTTTAATCACATAACCTAATTCCTGTGCAAACTGGATATCTTTAATAGAAATTTTTTCAATGCCCTCCACAACTACATCGTCAAGAGTAAGACGGGTATTAAAGGCAATGGAACCAAGAATAACAATTTTGCGGGCAGCATCAAGACCTCCCACATCAGCTGTGGGGTCACTTTCTGCATAACCCTTCGCCTGTGCTTCTTTTAAAACATCGTTATAATCCATGCCTTCCCGTGTCATCTTGGTAAGCATATAGTTAGTTGTGCCATTCACAATACCCATAACAGTTTGAATTTCGTTAGCAGCCAAACTGGTTTTCAAAGGGGTAATAATAGGAATACCGCCGGCTACACTGGCCTCAAAAAGTAAATCGCAGCCGTTTTCTTCCGCAATATGGAAAAGTTCCTTACCATATTTTGCCACCACATCCTTATTGGCAGTAACAACGGATTTGCCATGGCGCAAGGCATCCTCAATAAATTCTTTTGCCGGATGTTCCCTGCCAATCAATTCCACCACAATTTTAATTTCTTCATCCTCTAAAATATCCTCAATTTTATCGGTGTAAGTGTAGTTGGAACCATACTCTTTTTTGTAGTGTTCCATATCTTTGGTTTGCCCGAAGATTTTGACAAGCTGAATTTGCTCCCCAGTTTTTTTGCAAATATCCGCAGAATTTTTTTCCAAAACCTTAATTACACCGCCACCTACAGTGCCCGCTCCTAAAAGAGCAATTTTAATCACATTCATTTTATTTCTCCTTTTTTATTTTAACTTTGACCTAATACTTCAATCCGTTTAGTGCCCTGCAACATACGCAATTTATCCAACATCGCTTCCAAATCCACATTCATAATTTTGGTATCAATGGAAAGAGTAATATGGGCAATGCCCTGCAAAGGAATACCTTGATTAATGGTAATAATACTGCCTCCATCCTCCGCAATGGAATTAAGCAGACGGCTCAAAGCGCCGGGCTTATCCTCCACCAGGATGGACAAACTGATAATTTTGTTTTTTGTCGCCTCATAAAAGGGAAAGATGGAATCCCTGTATTTATAAAAGGCGCTCCGGCTCAACCCCAACTGTTTTACAGCATCATTGATGGTTAAATCATCATTCAGCCTCAATAATTCCTTTGTTTTAATTGTTTTACGGATGGCTTCAGGTAAAATTTCCTCTTCAACGAGATAAAATTTTTGATGTTTATTCATAATTTTTTTACATTCCCCACTTTAATTTTATTTTCTGTTCCGTTGACTAAACGGATAATATTTTCTTTATGACGAATGATAATAAACAACCCGCAAACAATTGCCAAAGCGATAAATGAACGGGAATAGCCAAATGCCCAGGCCAATACAGGAACCAAACTGGCTGCTACAATGGAACCTAAAGAAACATATTTTGTCAAAAGCACAATTAGAAACCATACGCCAAAACCAATCAAACTGACCTCCGGCATAAGATAAACCAAAAGTCCTAATCCGGTGGCTACTCCTTTACCGCCTTTAAGTCCAAGGAACAAGGAATAGTTGTGTCCGATAATGGTACCAATGGCAGCAATAACCGTCAGGAAATTCATGTGATAAATCCAGCTGGCAATACAGCAAGCGGCCATTCCTTTTGCCATATCACTGATAAGCACTACAACGGCAGCAGGAATACCAACTGTACGAAAGACATTGGTGGCACCAATGTTATGGCTGCCATATTCACGGATGTCAATATTATACCAAGATTTAACAATCCAAAGTCCGCTGGGAATGGAACCAAAAATATAGCCAATGAACAGACAATAAACTATTGGTAAAGACAAAAGTTCAAAAACATTTATAAGTAATTCTAATTCCAGCAAATCCGGAACTGGTGGCAGATTCATTATTTATCTTCCTCTCTCCCACGAATAATCAATTTAATAGGTGTTCCTTCAAAACCAAAGGATTCACGTAATTTGTTTTCTATATAACGCTGATAAGAAAAATGCATAATTTCAGGATTATTCACAAAAATAACAAATGTGGGCGGTTTTATTTTTACTTGTGTGGCGTAAAGAATACGCAAACGCACACCTTTGTCAGACGGGGTTGGGTTAAGTGCCACTGCATCCTCAATTAATTGATTAAGAACATTCGTGGCAATACGCATTGCACACTGTTCAGCTACAAACTTAATCAGTTCCGGTAAACGGTTAATACGTTGCTTGGTTAAGGCACTGACATAAACAACAGGAGCATATTGCAAAAAGATTAGTTCTTTTCTCAATTCTTCAGTATAACGGATGGTGGAATCATTTTCTTTTTCATATAAATCCCACTTGTTCACCACCAGAACAACACCTTTTCCCGCTTCATGGGCATAGCCGGCAATCTTCTTGTCTTGCTCAGTAACTCCGTCAACCGCATCAATAACCATCAAAACCACATCGGAACGGTCGACTGCACGCAAGGCACGCATAACGCTGTAACGTTCTATATTTTCTTCCACCTGGGATTTTCTACGCATGCCGGCGGTATCAATAAACAGAAAATGTTGCCCCTCTTTGACTACTTCCGTGTCAATGGCATCCCTTGTAGTTCCCGGAACATTGCTGACAATACTGCGTTCCTGTCCTACTAAAAGATTGAAAATAGAACTTTTACCAACATTAGGACGGCCAATTAGGGCAACTTTAATTATATCTTCTTCCTCATCATCAAAATCCAAATTAAGTTCCTTAAATTTACCCACCACCGCATCCAACAAATCGCCTAACCCTAAATGGTTGGTAGCAGAAATGGGCATGGGGTCACCAATACCAAGATTATAAAATTCATAAACATTCAATTCCTGTTTGGGAGAATCCGCCTTGTTCACTGCCAAAACAATGGGCTTTTTAGATTGGCGTAAAAGTTTTGCCACCTGTGCATCCTCATCCGTAATTCCCGTACGGGCATCACAAAGAAAAAGAATAACATCCGCCTCACGGATGGCAATCTGTGCCTGTGTCCGAATGGAAACTGCAATGGAATCCGTATTCATTATTTCAATACCGCCCGTATCCACCATCATGAATTCATTATTCTGCCATTCACCGCTGGCATAAATACGGTCACGTGTAACACCGGGAGTATCTTCCACAATGGAAATACGGCTGTTGGCAAAAATATTAAACAATGTTGATTTTCCCACATTAGGGCGACCAACAATGGCAACTATCGGTTTAGGCATAAACCCTCCTAATCAGTGATCAAAGCCGTTACGGCTGGTAATTCCTTGAGACAGATAATGTTTTACTTCCTGCATATCCGTCACCAAATCAGCAATATCTGTTAATTCTTGCGGAGCCCCACGCCCCGTAGTAATAATTTCTATGTCATTCTTTGCCTGACTTAAAAATTTTACAACTTCCTCAACGGGTAACATTTTTGTTGCCAGGACAAGATTGATTTCATCCAAAATAATTACATCCGCCACCTTATTGAGAATGGCTTTTTTCGCCTCTTCCCATCCTTGCCGGGCTAAATCCAAATCAATTTTGTCAGGGTTACGGAAATTTACAAAACAGTCGCGTCCCACCTGACGGATTTCTATAAAATTTAAATTTTTAGCAGCACGGACTTCGCCATATTCCGGATCATCTTTTAGGAAAGAAAAAACAATAGTTTTCATTCCATAACCGCCGGCCCGCAAAGCCGCACCTAAAGCGGCCGTAGTTTTTCCTTTGCCCGTGCCTGTATATACTTGCAACATTTTACAACAAATGAATTAAATCAGAAGCATTACGGGCAATTTCCACCTTGCCAGAACACTGTCGCTTGAAACTTTCCAGATTCATATCATCCAAAAACAGATTATCTTTATTCAACACCACAGCGGGTAAAATAACACGCCGTGCATCCATAGCGTCATTCAAAATGTCCCCACCGCTCAAAAGCCCCGTCACATTTACCGCACCGCCGAAAAACTTATTTTTTACCCCAAGCACTTTGTGTTTGGTGCCATATTTTTTATTGAACTGATTTATCAGTGGTGTGAGTACTGGCGCCGCCCCCTCACCCACAACCACCACTGCATTATCGTGAATTTCAGTTTTAGGCAAGGTAAATTGCTTATCCCAATCTTCTAAAAATGCCCTGGTCAGACCAATCCCATTTTCAATTTGGGGAAAATCGTCATAATCCTCTACGGCAGGTATTTTAACACCAGCTAAAAGATAAAACTCATCCGCCAAATAAACCATTGTTTTGCCAAAATCTTTATGGCATTCCTTTTGAATTTTGACAATATTTTCACAAATACTTTTAGCTTCTGCCGAAGTAAAAGTCCTCAATTTAGTCAAATGTTCCCTATTTTTGGTTAACCCAACCGGAACAATAGCAATACTGGCAATCCCCGGTATCAAGGCACGCAAATCATTAACAGTTTTTAACAATTCCTTACCATCGTTGTAGTCAGGACAACAAACAATTTGCGTGTGAATTTCAATACCCGTATCAATCAAATATTGTAATTTTTCTAAAATATCCTCTGCCTTCTTATTCCCCATCATGGAACAACGAAGTTCCGGATTAGTAGAATGTACAGAAACATACATTGGTGACATATGCGTCTGAATAATGCGTTGAAAATCTGCCTGAGTGAGATTGGACAAAGTAATGAAATTTCCGTACAAAAAACTTAAACGGAAGTCATCATCCCGTACATAAAGTCCTTTTCGCATGCCAGGTATCATTTGGTCCACAAAACAAAAAATACAATGATTATGGCAAAGACGGACTTTATCAAAAACAGCACTCTCAAACTCCAGTCCCAAATCTTCGTCCGGGTCTTTCTCAATATTCAATGTATGTACCTGCCCCTTGCGGCAAATTTGCATTTCAAAAGACGGACAGGCAGTCAGATAACTGAACTCAATTATATCCTGAACCGCCATACCATTCACGCCAATAAGTTCATCCCCCGGACGAATATCCAGTTCCCCGGCCAAACTATGAGGTTTAATGCCACTGATTAAACCGGACATTATTTACCGGTGAATACCGGGTTCCTTTTCTCTTTGAAAGCAGCAATACCCTCTTTGCAATCTTCCGTTCCCATTAAAAGTGCCTGGGTGCTTTCTTCAAATGCCAGCACTTCATCAAGGGTCAGAGCGGTATTGTTCAAATATTTTTTTATCAAGCCAATTGACAAGGGTGCACTGTTAGCGAGCCGTTCTGCCATAGCATAGGTTGTTTCCACAAGTTTATCTTCTTCACAAAGATGATTAACCATATTATATTTTTCGGCTGTTGCTGCATCAATTAAATCAGCGGTAAACATCAGTTCCTTCGCCCGTAATACACCTGTTGCCTTAGGCAAGAAATACAAGCCGCCACAGTCAGGAATCAAACCAACTTTAGAAAAGCTTTGGGCAAATCTTGCTTTGTTTGTAGCATAAACCAAATCGCAGGCCAACATCAGATTAACACCGGCACCGGCGGTTACACCATTAATCATACAAATAAAGGGCTTCTCAATAGTTGTAATCCGCTTTGCCACATTGCCGACTTTAGCAATGAAAGCACGTTTTTCTGCATTAGTGGCAATACCGTTTAAAAAGGGTAAATCCCCGCCCGCACAGAAGGCCTTGCCGTTACCGGTCAGCACTACACAACGGACATCTGCATCACATTCTACCTTGTCCAGGGCAGCATGAATTCCGTCAATCAAACCGTCATTCATAGAGTTCAAACTGCTGGGACGGTTCAACGTGATAGTAGCGATGTGATTTTTTACCTGATACAATACTGCTTCTTCCATAATTTCCTCCTAATTTTGCAATTCTTTTATTTTTTCTAAGGCCCTTTGCGCCAGAGCCGTATTTTTTTCTTTTTTGTTTCTGATGCGTTTTTCCAACGGCGGAAACAGACCGAAATTAACATTCATGGGCTGAAAATTTTCTACGGACGGATTACTGATGTAATGAGCTAATGCTCCGTGAGAAGTTACCGCTGAAAACTCTAATTCCGGCTCACCCAACACCCTTGCCGCCACATGACGGCCAACCATCAGTCCGGACGCAGCGCTTTCCACATATCCTTCCACCCCTGTCATTTGACCTGCAAAATAAAATCTGCCATTTTTCTTTAGATTAAAACGATAGTCTAAAAGTTGGGGAGAATTCAAATAAGTATTTCTGTGCATTACTCCGTAACGGACAAATTCTGCTTTCTCCAATCCGGGAATCATGCCAAAAACACGCTTTTGCTCCGGCCATTTCAGATGGGTCTGGAATCCCACAATATTATACAAAGATGCCGTTGCATTATCCTGCCGTAATTGCACCACCGCATAGGCCTCTTTTCCGGTTGCCGGATTAACCAGTCCCACAGGTTTCAAAGGGCCAAACCGCATAGTATCTTCGCCACGTGCCGCCATTTCCTCAATGGGCATACAGGCCTCAAAGAAGGTCTTTTTATCAAAATCGTGTAATTCTGCCTTTTCAGAATTCACCAAAGCATCCCGAAAGGCCACATATTCTTCCTTGGTTTCAAAAGGACAGTTAAGATAGTCCGCCTCCCCTTTGTCATAACGGCTGGCACGGAAAACCTTGCTATAATTAATGGACTCCGCCGTAACAATGGGAGCCGCAGCATCAAAAAAATGTAAATAATTTTCCTGAATTAAACTTTGAATATTATTGCTCAATGCCTCACTGGTCAAAGGTCCTGAAGCGACAATTACAATTCCCTCTAATTTTTCTAAATCGGTTATTTCTTCAGTGCAAATTTCTACTAATGGATGAGTGGATAAAATTTTCGTAATATACTTGGAAAAACCTTCCCTGTCAACTGCTAAAGCGCCTCCGGCAGGTACCTGATGCTTGTCCGCCGACTGCATAATGAGAGAATCTAAAAGCCGCATTTCCTCTTTCAAAAGTCCCACAGCATTTTCCACATTTGCGGCTCTCAAGGAATTACTGCATACTAATTCAGCAAAAAAAGAACTTTTATGCGCAGGGGTAAATTTAGCAGGACGCATTTCGTGAATAACAACAGGAATGCTCCGCCTTATCAACTGCCATGCCGTTTCTGCCCCCGCTAACCCGGCACCGATAATATGAACATTATTCACTTTTCTTCTTACGATTAATAATGCGGCGTTTTACACCGTTTTCACAATCCGGATTACTGCATTTGTGGATAATCTTTTTGCCCTTATCATGACGTTCCACCATGATGTTGCCGCAAAGAGAGCATTTTTCGTTAACCGGTTTATCCCAAGTGCTGAAATCACATTTTGGATACATTTCGCACCCATAGAAGGTCTTGCCGTTTTTTGTTTTTCTCTCCAAAACTTCAGCACCGCATTTAGGACACGGAACACCAATTTTTATCAAAATCGGTTTTGTATTCTTGCAATCGGGATATCCAGGACAAGCCAAGAACTTACCGAATTTGCCCGATTTAACTACCATCATCCGGCCACAAACTTCACATTTTACATCACTGACCTCAACAGGTGGCGGCGTCTTCTCAATAACATCTTTCGCTAAAGTCATACTCTTTTTGAAAGGAACATAGAAGTGTTCAATAACCTTGTTCTTTTCCATTTTTCCTTCCGCAATATTATCTAAATCTTCTTCCATTTCCGCACTAAATGACAAGTCAATCAAGCCGGGGAAATGAGCAGTCAGCAAATCATTAACCCTATTTCCTAATTCAGTAATCATCAGCTTCTTTCCGGAACGGCTTACATAATTACGGGAAACAATGGTTTGAATAGTCGGTGCATAGGTACTGGGACGACCAATTCCCTCTGACTCTAACTTATTTATCAAACTTGCTTCAGTATAATGTGGCGGCGGCTCGGTGAAATGTTGTTCCCCCTTTGGTTCTCCCACCAAATCCAATGCTGTACCTTCTTTTATATAAGGGATATTCTCTGTTGCATCTTCCTCGGTGTCCACATTATTCACTTTGCGGTAACCGTCAAAAGTAAGTACACTGCCACTTGCAGTAAATTCATATTTCCCTGCGGTAATGTCCATCAAAGTTTGTTCATAAACCGCATCCTTCATTTGACTGGCAACTGCCCTATTCCAAATCAATGTGTAAAGTTCTAATTGTTCCTTATTCAAGAATTGGGCAACGGACTTCGGTGTGTTGAAAATGCTTGTAGGACGAATGGCTTCGTGAGCATCTTGAGCATTTTTCTTAGTTGCGTAAAAATTAGGTTTCTCAGGCAAATAATTACCGCCATAATTTTTATCAATGAACTGACGAATCTCCTCCAATGCCTCCCCAGCAATACGCACAGAATCCGTACGCATATAAGTAATCAAACCCAAAGTATTTGCCCCCATAGCAATACCTTCAAAAAGTTGTTGGGCAACACTCATAGTCCGTTTGGAATTGAAATTCAACTGTTTATTTGCTTCCTGTTGCAAAGTAGAAGTTGTAAAAGGAGGCAAGGCATGACGCTTTCTGGGCTTAACACTTGATTCTTTCACCATATAATTCAAAGTTTTTAATTCATTTTCAATGGATTTGGCAGTATTTTCGTTATTCAGTTCTGCTTTTACTCCAGCAATTTTACTTAATTTGGCAGTGAATTTATGATTTTGTCCTTTTTCCGTCAATTCCACCGCCATAGACCAATATTCCTGTGGAACAAAGGCATCAATCTGTTTTTCCCTGTCAGCAATAATCTTTACTGCAACAGATTGAACTCTGCCAGCACTTAAGCCGCGCATAATCTTATGCCATAACAAGGGGCTCAATTCATAACCCACAATTCTGTCTATAATACGGCGTGCTTCTTGTGCCTTAAATTTATCAAGATCAATAGAACGGGGATGTTTAATCGCTTCTCTAATAGCAGTTGGAGTGATTTCGTGTACTTCAATCCGTTGTGCTGTTAAAGGATCAAGTTCTAACAAATTAGCCAAATGCCAACTGATTGCTTCCCCCTCACGGTCAGGGTCCGTTGCCAGATAAATTTTATCGGCTTTACGGGCGGCCTCCCTCAATTTTTTAATCAAATCTGCCTTGCCAATAATATTGATATAGTGCGGTAAAAAACCCTTCTCAATATCAATACCAAAAGTACTGCGAGGCAAATCACGAAGGTGCCCCATAGAAGCAGTTACCTCAAAATCCTTTCCTAAAATTTGTTTAATTGTCTTTGCTTTTGTGGGTGATTCCACGATTACTAAACTAGCCATTTACATCTCCTATTTTCTAAAATATTTTTGGGATTGGTCTGTATCCACCAATCCCATTACTTGCAAATCAAGTAACTCTATACTGATTTGCGTGAAATCCAAACCGGATTGTTCTATTAAATCGTCCATTGAAAGGGCTCCCTGCCCCAACAAATGATATATTTTTTTGCCATCGGAACTCATACTGCTTAAATCAGGATTATTGATTTCCTTTGGCGGTGGAATCTTTTCTTTATTCTTGGACAAGTTTTGCACAGTTCCACCACGATTGAGTTTCTGGTAAAACGCTTCCCTGTCCAAAAAAATCTCTCTCGCATCAGCTATAAGATGGGCACCCTGTTGAATTAATGTATGACATCCTATACTGGTTGGCTCAAAAATGTTCCCTGGCACTGCATATACTTCTCTTTGCTCGTCCGCCGCACAATGGGCAGTTATCAAAGCTCCGCTTTTAACAGCCGCCTCACAAACTATAACCCCTCGGCTCAAGCCAACAATAATACGATTTCTTGCCGGAAAGAATCTTGCCTGGGGTTGTGTACCCGGCGGATACTCACTGACTATGGCACCACGTTTTAATATACCCTTAAAAAGTTGGGCATTAGTCGCAGGATAAACTATATCCACACCACAGCCAAGCACCGCAATTGTAACCCCATCTTCCTCCACCACCGCTGCGTGTGCCGCCGAATCAATCCCAACAGCTCCACCACTAATAACCGGAATATCTCCTGCCACCATTGCTTTGGCATAATACCGGGCGGTCTTAATTCCATAGGCAGTTGCCAAACGTGAACCAACAATACCGATACTATACGCATCTTGTGGCAAATTACCCAATACATAGAGAGCCAAAGGCGGGTCATGAATTTCCTTCAATGACTTGGGATACTCATCATCAAAATAAGAAACTATTTTAATGCTTTTTTGCCGACAAACTTCCGCCAACTGAAGAGGGTCAATGTTTTTACGGTTCAAAAGAAAATTCTCAATTTTCTTTTCATTGTAAACTCCCAATGCTGCCAACTGTTCTCCTGTAGCTTTGAAAGTTGCTTCCGCCCCACCAAGTTGTCTGACTGTTTCTAAAATATGGGAACGCCCTAATCCGGGAACAACTTCTGCCAAGGCAGCTAAATAAACATTTTCCAAAAAACATCCTCACATATATTGTAATAAATATATTTACATTATATATATAATTTTTATAATGTCAACAATTTTATAGAAATATACCAAAAAATATGTTATAATTTAGTGAAATTGGAGGTACTTATGAGAACACGATTACCTATTGATAATTTCCATTTCCCTGTGGAAAAAATAAAAATGGGCTACTATACTGATGCCTATTTTATGCGTACAGCAGAAATCTTAAATCAGGACAACAACCATCCCCAAGTATTGATGCAAATCTTTACTCGTGAACCAATGATTGTCTGTGGCATTGATGAAGTAATCGCTCTCCTGAAAACCTGTTCCCATAACCCTGAAAAAATAAAAATTCGTGCTTTACACGATGGCGATAAGATAGAACCTTGGGAAACCCTTATGACCATTGAGGGCGATTTGGCAGATTTCGCCCATTTGGAAACTATTTATTTAGGCATTTTGGCCCGTCAGAGCCGCATTGCCACCAATGTACGCAATGCCATTGAGGCAGCAAACGGCAAAAATGTCCTGTTCTTCCCTGCCCGTTATGATTTGTGGCAGACACAGGAAAGTGATGGCTATGCTGCCCTGATTGGCGGTTTAAAGGGCTTTAGCACGGATGCCAATGCCCAAGCCAGCGGCGGCAAAGGACTGGGCACCATCCCCCACGCTTTGATTTGTACTTATAATGGGGATACGGTGGCAGCCACCTGCGCCTTTGACAAATATATTGACCCCAATATTGCCCGGATTGCTTTGGTAGATTTTGACAATGACTGTGTTAATACTTCTTTGGCAGTTGCCCGGAAATTAGGTAAAAAATTAGCCGGTGTACGCCTTGACACCAGCGCCAATATGGTGGATAAATCTGTGCAAAATCCCAACGGGATGTTCTCCCCTACCGGTGTTTGCAAGGAATTGGTTTGGAATGTGCGAAAAGCCCTTGATAAGGAAGGATTTGATTATGTAAAAATCATTGTTTCCAGTGGTTTCAATCCGGAACGCATCCGTGCCTTTGAGGCAGAACATGTACCCGTAGATACCTATGCTGTTGGCTCCTTCTTCTTTGACGGAAATATTAATTTTACTGCAGATGTAGTTATGGTGGACGGCAACCCCTGTGCTAAAGTCGGGCGCAAATATATGCCCAATCCTCGTCTGGAGGATGTGGACTAATGCAAAGCACCCCCAATGCCGAAAGAATTCAAATCGGCATTTTTGGCAAAACTAATACTGGAAAATCAAGTTTAATCAACGCTCTTACAGGACAAAATTTGGCTATTACAAGTTCTATTGCGGGGACCACTACGGACCCGGTAAAAAAAGCAATGGAACTTTTTCCTTTGGGCCCCATTATGCTGACTGATACACCCGGTCTTGATGATATGGGAGAACTTGGAAAAGAAAGAATTAAGCGGGCGTATGATGTTTTAACTACAACTGATATTGCTCTTATTGTTGTGGATGCTGCTCAGGGTTGGAGCAGTGCAGAAGCAGAACTCTTAAAAAAAATCAAACAACAAGGTATTACTTGTGTGGTTATATTTAATAAATCAGATAAGGGCAACCGCTCTATTCCCGCTTTTGATTTCCCAACTATTTCTGTTTCTTGTAAAACTATGGAAAATATTGAAGAACTGAAAAACCTCTTGGGAAAATTAAAACCGAAAAAAAATATCAACCCCTTAGTACATGACTTATTCAATCCTAAAGATATCATTATTTTAGTAACTCCCATTGACTTATCCGCCCCCAAAGGCCGGTTGATTTTGCCACAACAACAGGTTTTGCGGGATATTCTTGATTACAAGGGCATTGCTATAGTAACACAGCCCGAAGAATTGGCAGATACCCTTTCTAACCTTAAATCTTCTCCCCGACTGGTAATTACAGACAGCCAAGTATTTGAAGAAGTCAATACAATTTTACCCCCCAAAATACCTTTAACCAGTTTTTCCATTCTCTTTGCCCGCTACAAAGGCAACTTGGATGGTGCCATTGCTGGGGTAAATGTTTTGGATAGTATTCAAGACAATGAAGAAATCTTAATCGGCGAAGGTTGTACCCACCATCGCCAATGTGGGGACATTGGCACGGAAAAAATTCCTAACTGGATTAAAAAATACACAAAGGCAAATCCTAAATTTACCTTTACCGCCGGCAACGACTTCCCAGAAGATTTATCAAAATATAAACTAATAATTCATTGTGGCGGTTGTATGCTGACGGAAAAAGAGATGCAAAACCGCCTTAACAAAACAAAGAATTGTGACATAGCTTTCACAAACTACGGCATTGTAATTGCCAAAATGAAAGGCATATTAAAAAGAGCAACGGAAATTTTTTTGAATGAGTAATTAGTAATGAGTAATTGTGGTATGATGTTCCGTTGATTATGTTTTAATCACAGGAACATATTGCCATCCCTATGCCTTACGCCCTACGCTTTACGCCTTTTATTTCCCTAATTCCTTTACCCTGAACCTGACACCTGAAACTAAATTTTATTGATAAATACATTTCTTTATGCTAAAATAAATAAAAATATTTTATGAGGTGAAAAAATGAGTAAACAAGCGTATTCCGTTAAATTAGCAAGAACATTATACGATAATGTTTATCGGGCTCGTCTATTGAATGAAAACGACCAGCCCATTGGCGATTTACAAATTATGCCCGTGCTCCCAACGGACAGAAACCAACTGCCGGAAGATGCCCCGGAAGCAAAACCTTATCTCTTGGTTCTTGTAAGGGATGCGGACATTAATAAAGACAATTTAATTGATTTTGAAGAAAAGACAGATTTCTGCTTGCGCAAACGTTTTGCCACAGAAACCACGGATTTTCAGTATTGCCTTTTCGTCTATCCATCCCCTGCTTTCATCTTCGAGCAGGCAGATTCTTTAAATACACCGTTGAAGTAATTAGAAATTAGAAATGATGGTAATATGTTCCATTGATTAAAATAAAAAAGTCCGCATAATGCGAACTGACCCTATCCTTGGGGAGAGGGAATAAAAGGGTGTGGGGAAAACTCCACACTATGCGAACTTTTTTCCCTCTTTCTAAAGAGGGTGGCTGCCCACAGGAACACAGGGGCAGACGGGTGTTTTTGCATTATGCGAAGCATTCCCAAACTTTAAGTTTTAAGTTTTTCGCTTTTAACTTATCAAATCATTTCAAAAAAAATTCTCTCATTCAAAACTGAAAAAATCGTGAAAAGTTAATTTCAAAATGGCGACATTTTATATCAAAATGTCGCCATTTTGAAATTGAGATTTTGCTGTTCTAAATACTTTTCAACGATGAGTTAAAAGCGAAGCAAAAATAAAAACAGGGAAATTGGGTAATTTCCCTTGGATAATTACCCAATTTCCCGACTTGCAACAACAAAGAGAAAAAGTCCGGTAAAATTCTAAACTGGGGAAATACCTGAATTTCCCTCAGAAAATTCAGGTATTTCCCTGCCTGCGACAAAGGAATGAAGATTAATCACAGGAACTATTTACCTTTAATTTATAACTTCTAACTTACAACTTCTAACTGTACAATAGCCCCCGCCCTTGCGGGGGCTGGCGCCTAAAGGAACAAGGAAAGGCGACTGGGGGTGCGGATTACGCAGAAACATTGTCACCGCCTAATCACTCCCTCCACCGACTACTTAAAAACTGAGTCGGTCCCCCTCCCTCAAAAGAGGGAGGTACACTCAATGCCAACTTTCCTGAAACCTAATTCTAATCACAGGAACAACTTACCATAACTTTAAGTTTTAAGTTTTTATCTTTTCATTAGCGACATCCTAATTGCTCACCCCACCACCCATAACAAAATTAAAAATTATAAATTAAAAGTTGTAAATTATGGTCAATTTTCGGCAAAGCCGAAAATTCCCAATTATAATCAACGGAACATATTACCGTAATTTTTCATTTTTAATTTTTAACTTTTCATTTACTTTTGCCCCTTTATGGGAGGACGAGGGTTCGCATAACCCCGCACACCTGAAACCTAATTCTAATCACAGGAACATCCCTACCATAATTACGCATTGCGAATTACGCATTACGCATTATATTTTCCCTCTATATATAAAAGGAGTCCAAAAAAAAGCAAAAAGTAGGTTACGAAAAAAATATTTTTTCAAAACCTACTTTTCTACTCATTCCCCACCATACCAACTTGCTACGCAAACTACCCCTTCGCCACTTCGTGGCTCTCTTCCCCTCGCAAGGGGACGCAGGGGTTCGCTTTATGCTAACTTTTCCTCTAACCTGACACCTCACACCTGAAACCTAATTTTCCCTCATTGCCAAATTTCTTACCGATACATTCACATTCAAAACTTGTAAGCCGGTCATGAATTCAGCATAGGTCTTAATTTTGTTTTGAAAATCTCGGATGACCTCCCTAATCTTGCTACCATAATAAATGATTACTTCCACTAATATTGTAATTCCCTTATTGCCATCACTACGGCGGCGGATACGTATATCCGTAACTTTCTTAATCTCTGGGTTATCTTCAAAAACAATGTTCACAATATCCTGTAGCACCGTATCAGCAATAAGTAATTTACCATAGAAACTGAAGTTTGGTCTTACTATGGAACAGTTGGCATCCAAATGCCCTTCTTTTTTATCACCAGAAAAGATATTATACGGCAAATCTGCAAAATAACCAGTAAAATGGGGTTTTAGTTCCACAGAAGGAACAGGAACAATATGCTTCCCTTCCTGCATCCGAGAATATTTGGCATGTTTTATCTCTGATTTAGTCGCTATTTCGTTAATATAAACTGTTTTAACAGGGACAGGCAAAGACAATTTTTCACGGATTCTCTCAATCATGTGGTCACTGGTGGCAATAACCAAAAGCCGGCTAATACCACTATTTTGCAAAGCAAAACGCACCTCATTGGCATGAGCATCATCAACAAAAATTGCCCGTTTAACGGCCTGTATTTTGTTATCCTCGTTTTTTGCGGAGAATCCTGCTAAAATCTTAGTACCTTTAATCAAAAGTCCGTCATCAATAATACCATCACATTTGTTTTGATAAGCAACACTGATGGCACGATGGCTTTTACCCGTACCGCTTGGTCCTACGAAAGCAACTATTTCCAATGACATTAATTTTCTCCCAGTTTAATCAAAGTCATAACCCCGAAAGCACTGCCACCCTGTGGCTTAAATCCATGCGTTCTATCAACAAAACTGGTACCGCCAATATCCAAATGAACCCATTGCACACCTTTTTTGATAAATTCACCGATAAACAGTCCGCCGGTAATAGTTCCTCCGCTACGTCCACCACTATTTTTCAAATCTGCTACCGGACTCTTGATAAGTTCATGATATTCTTCAAAAGTTGGTAATTGCCAGTAAGATTCGCCAACCGCTTTACCTGCATCAATAACCTTTTGAGCCAATTCGTCATTGTTTGCTACAATAGCAGCGGTTTCCCTACCAAGGGCAATAATAGCCGCACCAGTCAAAGTGGCAATATCCACCACTTTTGTTGCACCCAATTCACAAGCATACCACACTGCATCCGCAAGCACCATTCTGCCTTCGGCATCCGTTGTGATTACTTCAATGGTCTTGCCATTGGCGGCTTTCACAATATCACCGGGTCTTTGGGCATTGCCACCGGGCATATTTTCCGCACAAGCCAATACTACCAGCAAATTTACTTTTAATTTTAATTGTGCAACTGCCCGAATGGTTGCCAATACATCTGCAGCACCGCTCATGTCATCTTTCATTTCCCCCATACCATCAGTAGGTTTAATGGAAATGCCACCGCTGTCAAAAGTAATACCCTTGCCAACATAAGCCGTATAGGGTGCTTTGCCATTACCATTATATTTAAGCACAATCATGCGGGGTTTGTGAACACTGCCCTGACCCACAGCACAAATAGCATTCATCTTTTTGGCAAGCAATTTTTTCTCATCTAAAATCTCAATTTTCAATTTATTTTCTTTGGCAACTTGCTTTGCAAAATTTGCCATAATTTCTGGATAAACTACATTGCCCGGTCTGTTAATCAAATTACGGGCAAAACATACGGATTCTGCAATAATTGTTGCTTTCTTAATAATATCTGCAGCATCCTTAATTGTAGTTTGAATATTGAAAGTAATTACATCTTTCTTCTTGAGAGCGGTCTTAAATTCAGAAAAATCATAGACGCCCAAATACATTCCTTCCACAATGGCTTGCAAATGCTTGCCACGAACAGGATTATTCAAAATGGGGGCATAGAGCAATATATTTTTTACACCTTGTTTTTGTATAAATCTTGCCACTTCACCGGCATTTTTACGGAAATTTTGGGAAGTACATTCCTTGCCTTCCCCACAACCAACCACAAATATCTGTTGCAAATTTTTACCTTCAACATAGGTAAGGTTGGCAATTTTACCAACTTTAAAGAACTCCCTATTCTTTGTCAAATAGGCCTGTAAAGTTGCAGCCGCCTGCTTTGGCAGAACATCCATCTGCAAATGGGCTTCACATTCCTTACATAAGAATAACAAAATTCCATCAAAATTAATTTTACCTTTTTTTAATTTAATTTCTAAATTGTTTAACATAAA
Source organism: Phascolarctobacterium sp. (assembly GCA_030531205.1). Classification (GTDB taxonomy): domain Bacteria; phylum Bacillota; class Negativicutes; order Acidaminococcales; family Acidaminococcaceae; genus Phascolarctobacterium_B. The sequence continues at coordinate 146,159 of JAUNOC010000002.1, read as the reverse complement.
TCTTTCTCCTTTTGCTACATCAAATCATTTTATATTCTCTTAAAATATCATCCATTTTTTTACAAAACTCTTTGCTCAAGGGTGTCAATGGCAAACGGGGTTTTCCCACATCAATACCTGTAACTTTGGTAACTGCATATTTTATTGGAATAGGATTAGATTCCATAAACATGGCTTTGGCAAGAGGTTGCATTTTAGCATTAAGTTCTCTTGCATCCTCAACTTTACCGTTTTCGTACGCCTGCATCAGATTTTGTAAAATCTTACCGTTAATATTTCCCAATACGGAAATCAAGCCGGTTGCCCCCACACTCATAAAAGGAAGAATTAACCCGTCATCACCGCTATAAATAGTGAAATCACGGGGTAAAAGTTGATACAATTCCGCCACCTGTGCCACATTTCCTGCGGCTTCCTTAATGGCCACTATGTTCTTAAAATCCTTTGCCAGCCGTGCCACCGTAGCGGGCAGAATATTGGAACCTGTACGGCCAGGAACATTATAAACAATGATTGGAAGTTTTGTGGATTGTGCCACTGCGGCAAAATGCTGATAATACCCTTCCTGTGTAGGTTTATTGTAATAAGGTCCAACAATCAGAAAACCGTCAGGTCTGTAAGGTTCAAGTGTTTTTACTAAATAAATGGTTTCTGCAGTAACATTGGTACCTGCTCCCACAACAACTTTTGCCCTGCCTCTAACCTTATTTACAACTTCTTTCAAGATAGCAACTTTTTCTTCTTTAGTTAAGGCGGCCGCTTCGCCCGTACTGCCTTCAACCACCAAACCATCACTGCCATGTGCCAGCAACCATTCTGCCAATTCACCTGCAGCAGCCAAATTTACACCATCTTCATAAAATGGAGTAACCATAGCCGTTAAAAGACGACCAAAATAAGGATTTCGCATCATTCCCCTCCTTACAATTTAAATTCTTTATGTAACGCCCTTACTGCCTTTTCAATATTATCCTCTTTGATAATTGCACTGATTGTATTATCACTGTCAACGGTCTGCAAAATAGCAATCCCTTCAGAACTTAAGGCAGTAACAAAACTTGCCATAAGTCCGTACATTCCTCTGCGTGCCGCTAAAATAACTGTAACCTTACCGCAGTTTCTATTGCATACATATTCAAAACCACTGGTATCCAACACTTTACAGGTCTTATCCGCATCATCATTGAAAGTAGCAAACATGGCTTCTTTTTCAGACAAATTCAAAAAGCTGACAGAAATGCCGGCATTGGCAATATCCTGAAAGACCTTCTGCCCTGCGGCCCCGTCTTTGGCATTAAGCGTAACCCTAAACTGCACAAGATTACCCATATTGGCAATGCCACTGGCAATCTTGTTACTCATTTCCACATCAGAACCAATATTACCGTTAGACCTGTCATTGCTAATTACAGTTCCTGCCTCATCCGTAAATGTGGACTTCACAATTAAAGGAATATTACTGCTCATAGCAATTTCCACAGCCCTCGGATGAATTACTTTGGCACCATTAATTGCCATTTGTTGCACATCCTGATAGGAAACATTTTCTAAAGTGCTGGCATTCTTCACAATTCTTGGGTCAGCAGTCATAATGCCGTTCACATCCGTATATATTTCCACACATTCCGCATGGAGGGCAGCACCTAAAGCCGCAGCAGTAGTATCACTGCCACCCCTGCCTAAAGTTGTGAAATTACCATTGTTTTCAGTAACACCTTGGAAACCGCAAACCACAGGTACAAAACCATCTTCCAAAAGCCGGAACAAATTAGATGTTTTGATATTTTTTATCCTGGCCGCCCCATATTCACTATCCGTAATAATGCCTGCCTGCCCCCCGGTCAATGCCATTGCCTTAATACCATTTTGTTGCAAATGGGCAGTCATAATACAAGAAGAAATCAATTCACCGCAACACATCAGCATATCCATTTCCCTGTTGCTTACAGAGGGATTTTCTGCTTTTAGTGTGTCAATAAGTGTGTCTGTAGCATAGGCATCACCCTTGCGACCCATAGCGGAAACAACAACTACAGGACTGTAACCATTTTGTATTGCCTGTTGCACTTTGTGCAGTACTGCTTTTCTGTTTTCCAAAGTGGAAACACTGGTACCACCAAATTTTTGAACAATAATTTTCATCATTTCACCCCATTAAATCCATTGATTTTTTATCATAACTTCTGCAATTTGCAGAGTATTCAACGCAGCGCCCTTACGGATTTGGTCACCCACAACCCAAAGATTAAAAGTATTTGGACGGGTATCGTCCCGCCGCAAACGGCCAACGAAACAGTCATTCTTTTCGCTGGTGTACAAGGGCATTGGGTATTCCTGTTTAACTGTATCATCCAAAACCTGCACACCGGGGAAAGCCGCCAAGGCCTTACGCATTTCTGCCAAATCCAAATCATGTTCAAATTCAATATTCACACTTTCGCTGTGACTGCGGTACACCGGCACCCTGACACAGGTAGCAGAAACCTTAAAGTTTTTATCGTTGAAAATCTTTTGGGTTTCGTTCACCATTTTCAATTCCTCTTTAGTGTACAAGTCCTCAAGGAAAATATCAATTTGAGGTATGAGGTTAAAGGCAATGGGATAATGTTTTGGCATACTGCCCGTAGGTAAAAGTTCCGCCGTCATAGGTTTTCCGGCCACATATTCACCCACTTGCCGCTCCAGTTCTTCAATACCTTCTTTACCTGCCCCGGAAACTGCCTGATAAGTGCTGACCACCACCCGTTTAATTTTTGCTAAATCATAAAGTGGTTTCAATGCCATACACATAATGATTGTTGAGCAATTAGGATTTGCAATTATGCCCTTATGCCCTAAAATTGCCTCAGGATTAACCTCCGGCACAATCAGGGGAACATCCGGGTCCATCCGGAAAGCACTGCTGTTGTCAATTACCACTGCCCCTGCCTGAACTGCATAGGGAGCAAATTCTTTGGAAATGCTGCCGCCTGCAAACAGGGCAATATCAATGCCTTTGAAAGAATCTTTGGTTGCTTCCTCAACTGTATAATCCTTGCCACAAACCTTCAGCACTTTGCCGGCGCTCCGCTTGGACGCTAAAAGACGTAACTTGTTAAAAGGAAAATTTCTTTCCTCAATCAGTTTCAAAAATTCCGTACCAACCGCACCCGTAGCACCTAAAATCGCAACATTGTACTTTTTCATAGATAACCTCCATAAATAATTGAACAAAGGTCAAAGACCAATTAAGGACAATTTTCGGCTTTGCCGAAAATTCCCGATTATAATCACAGGAACTTTTTACCATATTTGGTCTTTGGTCTTTGATAAATTGACAAACTAAAATTTAATCATCGGAACATCCTGCATTCATAATTCTTAATTAGTTACGCATTACGAATTCCGCATTACGCACTATAAAATATTTTCCAACCCATAAACTAATCCCTGATAATTTTTTATTTTCCGGCAAGCCATAATCACTCCCGGCATATAACATTCCCTGCTAATAGGTTCTGTGGAAATTCGCAAAGTTTCCCCCTGTCCTCCAAATATAACTTCCTGAGATGCCACATACCCGGGCAAACGCAAACTATGGATTTTCATCCCTTCATAATCTGCACCCCTGCACCCTGCCATAGTTTCTTTTTCCTCAGGATGTCCCTGTTGCACTTTCTTCCGCACTTCGGCAATCTTCTTGGCTGTCATAATTGCCGTACCGCTGGGAGCATCTAATTTTTTATCGTGGTGTTTTTCAATAATCTCCACATTAGAAAAATACTTAGCCGCCTCAACTGCTAACTTCATCATAACAACTGCACCTAAAGCAAAATTCGGTGCAATTAAAACGGAAGTGTTATTTTCCCTTGCCAATTTATCAACTTCATGCAAATCCTGTTGGGAAAAACCCGTTGTCCCCACAACGCAATGTATACCCAACGCTAATGCCTTGCGTAAATTATCCATAACTGCGGCGGGTTTAGTGAAATCAACCATTACATCCGGCTTGGCAGTTTTAATCGCTGTAACTAAATCCTGCTCAACTTTCATACCGCCCACAGAACCATCTGCCACATCCACCGTAGCGACCAGTTCCAAATCTTTTTCATTTAGTATGGCTTTTACAGTTTCCATACCCATCTGCCCTAAGGCACCATTAACAAGTACTCGCATAACATGCTCCTTTTTTTATTTGGTAATTAGTAATTAGAAATTAGTAATGAGTAATTAATGTAAAATGTTCCGTTGATTATATTCGGGAATTTTCGCCTTTGGCGAAAATTATCCACAATTACTAATTATTCATTACTCGTTACTCATTTAAAATAGTTCACACCTGACAAGAATATCTTCTGGTCCTTATTGCCAGCAATATTACGGAATAAGCCGTCCGTAAATCTTTCGCTATGACCCATTTTCCCAAGTACCCTGCCGTCTTCGGAAGTAATGCCCTCAATAGCATACATACTTCCGTTAGGATTAAAAGGTGTATTCATGGTGGGCTGACCTTCCAGATTGACATACTGAGTTGCCACCTGACCTCTTGCAAAGAGTTCTTTAATTGTGGCTTCAGGCGCAACAAATCTGCCCTCGCCGTGAGATACGGCTATGCTATGTGTTTCTCCCGGTTCACAAAGCGCCAGCCAGGGGGATTTATTGGAAACAACTTTAGTTGTAACAATTTGGGAAACATGACGCCCAATATCATTAAAGGTCAAAGTCGGGGAAATTTCTTCCATATCCCGAATTTCACCATACGGCACCAAACCCAATTTAATCAAAGCCTGGAATCCGTTGCAGATACCCAGCATCAGTCCGTCCCGCTCATTCAAAAGACGGGTAATAGCATCCTTAATTCTGGGATTGCGCAACATGGTGGCAATAAATTTTCCGCTGCCATCCGGCTCATCCCCTGCACTGAAACCGCCGGGAATCATTATGATTTGTGAATTGTCAATGTACTGCACCATTGCCTTAACAGAATCCTCAATGGCATTGGCGGTCAGATTACGTACCACAAAAATATCTGTTGCCGCACCTGCATTTTCAAAGGCCGCTGCACTGTCATATTCACAGTTAATGCCAGGGAATACGGGAATAAACACACGAGGTTTGGCAATATTCACCGGTGCAGTCAAAGGTAATTTATTTTTGTACACAGGTTGCTGAATGTCTTGTGGCTCTGCAACTTGTGCTAATTTATCCGGGAAAACACCTTGTAAAGTGTTAGTATAAGCAGCCAAAGCATCTTTCAAGGCAATGACAGAACCATTAACTTCAATTTCCGGCTGATCAATGACTTTGCCCAGTTCAGTATATTTAAGTCCTGCAAATAATTTTTCTGCCTCAGCATCCGCCAATTCCAAAACCATACCGCATGGTTGCAAAGCGAAAAGTGCTTCATCTGTTAATTTATCCGCAAATGCAAAACCGTAACTGTTGCCAAAGCACATGGTGGTAATTAGGGCAGCAATGCCTCCGTCCTTCACTACTCCTGCGGACAAAATTTTTCCTTGTAAAACCGCCTGATGAACTGCCTGCAAATTCTTTTGTAAAACAGCAAAATCAAAAACCTCTGCCTCATTACGCGGGCAGGGCAAAAATACAACTTTACTGCCCGCTTTCTTAAACTCAGGACTAAGTGTATATTTACCTTCCGTAACATCAACCGCAAAGGCCACCAATGTAGGCGGCACTTCCTTGTCCATAAAAGTACCGCTCATAGAATCCTTGCCGCCGATTGGCGGAAGTCCTAAAGCGTCCGTAACAGCAAAAGCGCCCAGCAAAGCACTAAATGGCTCACCCCAACTTTTCTCATTATGCAGTTTGGCAAAATATTCCTGCAAAGTCAAACGAATTTTTGACGGATTGGCGCCACAGGCAACTGCCCTCGTAATTGCCTCCGCCGTTGCGTACATCGCTCCATGAAAAGGACTCCAACATGCCACATCAGGATTATAACCACAAGCCATAATACTTGCCGCATCCGTCTTCTTGCCCAGTACAGGCACCTTTGCTACCATACCTTCAGTTGGTGTCAACTGGGTCTTGCCACCAAAAGGCATTTGTACTGTACCCCTGCCAATGGTACTGTCAAAACGTTCACACAAACCCTTTTGACTGCAAACATTAAGACGAGAAAGATTATTTAACCATTTTGTTTGTAAATCTTTAGCACCTGCTACTTCTTCAGAAACCGTTGCAAAAACAGATTTAGTGTTGTTTTCACTGACAACGACTTTAGTATGCTGTTGCACACCATTGGTATCAAGGAAGGCACGGGACAAGTCCACAATCTTATCACCCTGCCAGGTCATTACCAAACGACCTTTATCTGTTACCTCCGCCACCACAGTTGCTTCCAAATTTTCTTTGTCTGCATACTGAATAAATTTTTCTCTGTTCTTAGCCTCAATAACAACTGCCATTCTCTCCTGGGATTCAGAAATAGCCAGTTCTGTTCCGTCCAAACCTTCATATTTTTTCGGCACCAAATCCAAATTAATTTCCAAACCTTCCGTCAATTCACCAATAGCGACAGAAACGCCACCGGCACCAAAATCATTGCAACGTTTAATCATTGATGTAACTTCTTTGTTGCGGAAAAGTCGTTGCAATTTCCGTTCCGTAGGAGCGTTACCCTTTTGTACTTCTGCTCCGCAAGTTGACAAGGATTCAGTTGTATGTTCTTTGGAAGCACCCGTAGCACCGCCACACCCATCACGACCTGTCCTACCACCTAAAAGAACAACAATATCCCCTGCTTCAGGGCTTTCCCTGCGGACTGCATCTTTTGGTACTGCCCCCATAACCGCACCAATTTCCATTCTTTTTGCCACAAAACGGGGATGATAATATTCATGCACATAACCAGTCGCCAAGCCAATTTGATTGCCATAGGAACTGTAGCCGGCAGCAGCCCCCACTGTAATTTTGCGTTGTGGTAGTTTGCCGGATAATGTTTCTTCAACACTTGCCCTTGGGTCTGCCGCACCGGTAATACGCATTGCCTGATAAACATAACTGCGACCGGAAAGCGGGTCACGGATTGCACCGCCCAAACATGTAGCCGCACCGCCAAAGGGTTCAATCTCCGTTGGATGATTATGCGTTTCATTCTTGAACATAATCAGCCAATCTTCTTTTTTGCTATCCACTTCAATAGGAACAACAATGGAGCAGGCATTGATTTCTTCGGACTGGTCTAAATCCGGCAGTTTTCCCTCTTTCTTCAATTTTTTGGTCTCAATACATGCCAAATCCATCAAAGTAATTGGTCTGTCCGTATCCTTGCCATAAACTTCCTGACGGGCTGCCAAATATTTTGTCAGTGCATCCTGCACCGGTTTATTGTAAAGTGATTGCTCAATCTCAATATTATCAATAGCGGTCATAAAAGTTGTATGACGGCAATGGTCAGACCAATAAGTGTCAAGAACTTTAATTTCCGTAACAGATGGCTCCCGCTTTTCTTCTTCACAAAAATATTTTTGACACCAAAGCAAATCTTCCACACTCATTGCCAAACCCATTTCCTGTCGCAAGTCAGCAATTTGTTCTTTAGACATTTGCATAAAACCATCCAAACGCTTAACCTTGGCAGGTTGTTCACTCTCCGCAATTAGAGTGAATGGTTTTTCCAAACTTGCTTCCCGTGCTTCCACAGGATTAATGCAATATGCTTTCAGGCGTGTAAACTCATTGTCAGTTAATTTACCGCTGATAATATACACTTTGGCAGATGCCACAATAGGGCGTTCTTTTTGAGTAATGAGTTGAATACATTGTTCGGCAAAATCTTCCCTTTGGTCATACTGACCCGGCAATAATTCTACAGCAAAAACTCGTGCACCCTCAGGCACAGGTAATTGCTCGTCATAAACTGCATCAACAGGCGGTTCGGAAAGAACAAGTTTTTTTGCCATAGCAAATTCATCTTCACTCAAACCCATAACATCGTAACGGTTACAAATACGAATCCCTGTAATGCCCTGCATACCCAAATTATTCCGCAAATCACTACAAAGCCCCTTTGCCTCCACCGCAAAATTATCTTTTTTCTCAACAAAAATTCTTTTAATAGTCCCCATAAAAACCCCCACTAAAAATATTCATTAATATATGTTTTACTCTTTGGGAATAGTCGGCTCAAGGCCGCCAGTTTCAAAGAATTCTTTACTAAAATTTCGCCCTGCTCTACAAAGTCCAGAACATCTTTCACACCAAAATATAACTGGGTGAAAACATCAATATCCATAGCAAAATCTTCTTCCCCATCAGTGCTGGCATAACTTAATTTTCCATCCTGCACTGTAACCTCTAACAAATGATTGTTTTCCTCTATAAAGTCATCCCCAACTAAAATAATGAAACTGCAATCGGGGCATTTGGTCACATTCATTTTTGTAAAAGCCGCCCGTACATCTATGCACCTTGCCATCATAAAGGGCTTAACATCGCCAGTTGCTTCATTGTGCAAATTGATATACTCTGTGACCTTGTTATCCTTCTCAATGAAAAGATAGCCAATATCTTTTCCGTTGTCTTTTATCAACTCACATTGTGTATTTTCCGCCTTAGCCACACTGAGCAATTTGTTCCATTGGAAATCCGTACGTAAAACGGAATTACAATCTTTGGTAAAAACATCATACAAAGGCGCTAAAACCTTTTGAGACGGTTCTATTTTCTCAAACTGATACTGGGGATTCCAATGTATCTTTGCTAAATCATATTCCTGACGGAAATCCACAAATGCAAATCCGTAAGGTTCGTAAATTTCTTTGGTTATGGGCATTAAAAATACAAACGGAAAATCTTGAGAACGGAGAATTTGAAAAGCCATCTGCAAAAGTTCCCCCATCAAATGCTTTCCCCTTGCCTTCTCCGCTGTAGCAACACCAACTATATAAGGCGTAAGTATTTCTGCTCCACGCAAACGCAACATATAAGGGTTAAGATGCAACATGGTAAGCAGATTATCCTGCTCATCAAAGCCACCCAACACCGTATTGTTCTTCAGACAATACTCGCTGAAATAATATTCAAAGAAGGGATCACCATCTTTTTCAAAGCATTGTGCCCAAAGTTCTTTTACCTTCGGCAAGCGTTTTTCGTTCACTATTCTAAAAATCATTTGATTACCGCACTATAGCGTTTCCATAACATAACAGGATGAAGATTTTGCTTGGCAGTACGCAAGCCCTCAATCCCCATATCTTCTTCCCTGTTCAAATAAATCACATCATTCCAGGCATTAGCGGCAAAGGCCTGACACATGGCCACATACAGTCCACGTACATTGCGGTCCGCCTTTTCAAAATGCAAATCCGCAATATCATCCAAATACTTTTCACCCAAACTCATGGCTTGAATCTTGCCATTAAAACGGATGGCACCACCCCGAAATTCCAATTCATTAAAATATTGAAAGGCCTTTTGTAAAGCCAGTTTTTCATCCAAAATGGTTATATCCTTGGCACTTTGCACATCACACCAGTTCAATGCAAAATCCAAACATTCTGCCGCATTGCTCTTGGTGATGGGTTCATAACTTGCATCTGGATGGGCACGGTAAAAAGCATTTAAATGATTTTTCTGTCCGTGAAATTTCCGTCCGGCGAAACTTGCCAGTTCCTTCTGCAAATAAATATAGTCCGTATTATCCAAATCGTCTGTAATAACTGCATCAGGAAACATGGCTTTGATTACAGGTAAATGATTTTCATAAACACCGTCAAAATTCAAAGTGCCGCCATTATATTCCAGAAGTGCATCTGCTACCGGCCGATAATCCTCCGGCTTCATTCCCAAAGGAACCATAAAATAATTCTTACCCCAATGTTCGCTTTTCACCAGCAACGCATCCCGGTAACAAGTCCATTCCGTATGATAGGCCTCCTGCCAAATGAAATAATTGGCGAAGGAATTATCACAACCATACATCCCCTGTTGCCACAAATATTTATGAAAAAAATCTTTATCCTCTAACCTTACCAGTTGAAAATTTAACAAAACGCTCCACCTTCATCCCTGTCCTATGCCCTATGCTCTATGCCCTATATTCTATGCCTTATCTGGGCATTCTGTTAAAACAAAATCAAAGAAAGCGTCCCGAATCTTATCTACAACAGGATTAACTTTTCCCTCGTTCACTAAACTGCGGTCAATTTTTGTAACCGGCACAAACTCACAACGGGGTCCACAAAGAAATGCGCCATCGGACTCCAAAGCAAAATCCTTTGTGAAGGGACGTTCCATAATCTGCAAATCCAAACCGCCGGAAAGCCGTTCCTTCAGCAGGCGCTTGGTAATATTTCTGTGAATATATTTTCCGTCAGGATGTGTCCACAAAATACCATCCTTATAGACAAAGAAACTTGCTTCTGTTCCTTCCGTTATTTTGCCGTCACGCACAAAAAGAGCATCATAAGCCCTGCCCACAATGGCCTTTTCCTTTGCCATTACTTCCGGCATCCTGTTCAAAGTATTTATATCGCAACTTGCCCAACGTTCATCCTCCACTGTAATTACGTTTACACCATTGGTAACCTTTTCCCTTGCTGTCTTCCTGTCTACCGGCAAGGCAAACATAATCAATTCAGGAATGGACTGGGTAGGAAATCCCAAACCATAGGGTGCACTGCCACGGGAAATTTGGGTATAAATCTCACAACTTGTTAAGCCGGTAGCTTCCAATAATGCTTCGTGAAACTCAATCAGTTCACCCACTGTATAGATACCGGGAATCTTGGTCTTAATAGTATAGTCAAATAAATTTTCCATATGCGGTACCAAAGCAAAACAACGTCCGTTATATACGGGCACAATTTCAAACACCCCATCACCAAAAATATGCCCCCTGTCCAAATAATCTAATTTTGCCTCCTCTAAGGGCATAATCTCACCGTTGATTAAAATTAAATTTTGCTCCATACTTCCCTCCAAAATATATAATTAAAAATATTTACAAATCCTTCCAAGACAAGTATACTATATTTTATAACAAATATGAAAATAATACAATATATTTATGGTATATTCAAAAATCTTTCAGGAGGTTAAAAAATGCACTTACCTGCCATCATCAGTGACTTGGCAATGATTCTGCTGGTTGCAGGAATCACTACCATTCTTTTCAAAAAAATTAATCAGCCCTTAGTGCTGGGATATATTATTGCGGGTTTCATTACAGGGTCTAATTTTCAGTACTTTCCAACGGTTGCGGACTCTGTCAACATTTCCACCTGGTCAGAAATAGGTGTTATATTTTTATTGTTTGCTTTAGGACTGGAATTCAGTTTTTACAAATTAAAATCTGTTGGCAGTACTGCCTTTATCGGTACAACCTGCGAAATTTTTGGTATGCTCTTTATGGGCTATGTGGCAGGCAAATGTCTTGGCTGGAACGATATGGATTCCGTATTTTTGGGCGGTATGCTAAGTATGAGTTCCACCACCATTATTATTAAGGCCTTTGAAGATTTAGGTATGCGGGGCAAAAGCTTTACAGAAATAGTTTTTGGCATGCTCATTGTTGAAGACATTGCGGGCATTGTAATGATGGTTATGCTTTCCACAATTGCCACCGCTTCCAGCGGTATTTCCTCTGCGGAACTTGCCATGAGTGTTGCCAGATTAATTTTCTTTTTAGTGCTTTGGTTTGTTTGCGGAATGTACCTGATTCCCTCGTTTTACAAGAAAACTAAAAATCTTATGAATGAAGAAATGTTGGTGGTTGTTTCTATTGGCTTATGCTTGGGAATGGCTGTACTTGCAACCCATATGGGATTTTCCTCTGCTCTCGGAGCCTTTATTATGGGTTCCCTTATTGCGGAAGCACCCAATTTGCACACCATTGAACATCTTGTTAAACCTGTTAAGGATTTGTTTGGAGCAGTGTTCTTCGTATCCGTAGGAATGTTGGTTAATCCTGTGCTTTTAATAGAATACTGGTTTCCCATAATCATTATTATTTTAGTAACCATTATCGGCAAATTGATTTTCTCCACAAGCGGCGTACTTTTGGGCGGACAAAGTTTGCAAAACTCTGTCCATGCGGGTTTCAGTTTGGCGCAAATCGGAGAATTTTCTTTCATCATTGCTGGTCTCGGTACAAGTTTGGGAGTAACCAGTGAGTTTCTCTATCCTATAATTGTTGCCGTTTCCGTCTTAACAACATTTACCACACCCTATTTCATAAACAGCGCAGAATACGGTTATACTGTTTTACGAAAAATATTGCCAAAGAAAATAATCAGTTTCTTAGATAAAAATGCCAATACGGAAAAAGTTATCCATAACGGCTCCGACTGGCAGAATTATCTGCTTAACCTGATTATCAGAATGATAATTTCTGTTACACTTTTAGTGGCAATCATTGTGGCAGGTCATTTCTATTTGATTGATTTCACCGCCTCATTTATTAAAACACCATATCATTTCTATATGGCGGCACTGCTGACAATTCTCATTATGTCCCCCATCCTCAGAGTCTTAACACTGCACGCCAACAACGACTCGCTGTTCACTGTGTTATGGCTAAAAAATAAAGCCAACAAAATTCCCCTAACTTTTTTAGCAGGGTTGAAGTTTGTAATTGCCCTTGCCGCTATTGGTATTACTTTGGTAAAGATAGCCAAAATTAATCTCTACATTGTTATACCTTTGACATTTGTTGTAATTTATTATATTTCCAAATCTAATTGGTTATTGAGCCAATATCTCAACATTAAATCACATTTTCTTATTAATTTAAATGCCAAACATATTGAGGAATACCGCCTGGCAAATGGGATTTCCAACAGTTCATATTTTGGAAATGAATTAAAATTAGGTTATTATCGCCTTACAGAAAATTCCAATCTTGCCAGCAAAACCTTGATTGAATCCAAATTCCGTCTTGCTTATGGTTGCAATATTTTGCAAATTAAAAATAAAGACAAGACAATTGATTTGCCCGATGCCAAGTATATTTTTCAAATGAATGATACTTTACTCCTGGTCGGAACTAATGAACAGTTCCGTATTTTAAAAGTTGCTATTGAAAATAACTTAGTCGGTTTGGAAGAAGAAAAAAGCAATATTACTCTTGCAGAATTTACCAAAACTATGGATACAATGCCTGAAGAACACCGGCTCTATCCTTACAGTATTTTAGTTGATGAAAACACAGGTCTAATTGGCAAAACCATGCGGAGCCAGCTTTTCCGTAATAATTTGAAAGGAACCGTAATCGGTGTCATTCGTGGCAGTTATACCATAGTGGACATTAACCCAGATTTGGAATTTCAAAAGAACGATTTGATTTGGCTCATGGGCAAAAAGGATATGATAAGAATCTTAGTCAAACAAGAAATGTTATAATGACATAAAAAAACCTCGGCAAAGCCGAGGTTTTTTATACTTTATTTCGGAAATCTGTCAGTTGTTGCCACACTGTCTTTCAGCACCACATCGTGAGCTCCGCCCTCCACAATACTGGTAGCAGAAACCAAAGTAAGTTTTGCTTTCTGTTGCAACTCTGGAATAGTCAGGGCACCGCAGTTGCACATAGTACTGCGAATCTTGCTCAAAGTCATGTTCACATTGTCCTTCAAACTGCCGGCGTAGGGAACATAGGAGTCTACACCCTCTTCAAAGCTCAGTTTTTGTGCTCCGCCTAAATCATAGCGTTGCCAGTTTCTTGCCCTGGCACTGCCCTCGCCCCAATATTCCTTCATATAAGAACCATTGATAATAACTTTGTTTGTCGGGCTTTCATCAAAACGGGCAAAATAACGTCCCAGCATCAGGAAATCTGCCCCCATTGCCAAAGCCAAAGTCATGTGATAATCATATACAATGCCGCCGTCACTGCAAATAGGAACATAAATGCCTGTTTCTTTGTAGTATTCATCCCGTGCCCTTGCCACATCAATTATCGCTGTGGCCTGACCACGTCCAATACCCTTTTGCTCACGGGTAATACAAATAGAACCGCCGCCAATACCAATCTTTACGAAGTCAGCCCCTGCTTCAGCCAGGAAACGGAACCCTTCTCCGTCAACCACATTGCCTGCACCAACCTTAACACTGTCCCCATATTTGTCACGAATCCATTTCAAGGTCTGAGCCTGCCATGTGCTGTAACCCTCGCTGCTGTCAATGCAAAGCACATCCACACCTGCTTCAACCAAAGCAGGAACACGCTCTGCATAGTCACGGGTATTGATGCCGGCACCAACTAAATGACGCTTTTTGGCATCCAAAAGTTCCAAAGGATATTCCTTGTGAGTTGCGTAATCCTTACGGAATACAAAATACAACAATCTGCCATCATCATCCAACACAGGCAAAGTGTTTAACTTCTTCTCAAAAAGCATATCATTGGCCTGTTGCAAAGTAATATCCTTATTGGCATAAATCAATTTGGACGCAGGAGTCATAAACTCCTTAACTTTCAAATCACGGCTCATACGGCTGGGACGATAATCACGGCTGGTAACCAGACCAACCAACTTACTGTGAGCAGTTCCGTCCACAGTAACCGCAGTAGTGCTGTGACCTGTTCTCGCCTTCAAGTCCAACAAATCGCCCAAAGTTGCCTCAGGACTAATATTGGAATCGGAAGGTACAAAACCTGCTTTGTGGGCCTTCACCCTTGCCACCATTGCGGCTTCATCCTCAATGGACTGGCTTCCATAAATAAAGGAAATACCACCTTCTTTACTGAGAGCCACTGCCAATTTTTCACCACTGACGGACTGCATAATCGCAGACACCATAGGAATATTTAATGTAATAGGGCATTTCTCACCCTTTTTGAATTTCACCAATGATGTTGTCAAAGATACATTGGTAGGAATACATTGTTCACTGCTGTAACCGGGCACCAAAAGATACTCATTAAAAGTACGGGCCGGTTCATCGTAATAAAAAGCCATTTCTTATCTCCTTACAAATAAAAATATTTCATCTATTTTACTCTTTTAATGCACGCCACGCAATATCTTTTCTAAAATATTTTTTCTCAAAGTCAATTAATGCAACTGCCTCATAAGCAGAATCTTTTGCCTCCCGGATGGTTTTTCCCATAGCAGTTACACCTAAAACTCTGCCACCATTGGAAACTACATCTTCACCATTTTGCTTGGTCCCTGCATGGAAAACCTCGGCAGACATCACTTTTTTGACATCCCTCAACCCTTTAATTTTCTTGCCTTTTTCAAAAACATCAGGATACCCGCCGGATGCCATAACCACACAAACTGCCGCCCCATCATGCCATTTTACCATTTCCGGTTTCAGCGTCCCCTCGGCACAGGCAAGCATAATCTCTGCCAAATTACCATCCAATAAAGGTAACACCGCCTGGGTTTCCGGGTCACCAAAACGGCAGTTAAACTCCACCACCTTTGGTTCACCATTGGCAATCATCAGCCCTGCGTACAGGCATCCCACATATGGCATCCCCTCATTCCGCATGGCAGCTACAACAGGTTTCAAAATTTTTTCAACTGCCTTTTGCTTTATCTCTTCCGTCACAACCGGCGCCGGAGCATAAGCCCCCATACCGCCTGTATTCGGACCTCTGTCATTATCATAAATCCGCTTATGGTCTTGGGCGGCAATCATAGGCACAACAGTTTTACCATCTGTGAAAGCCAGCAAACTTGCCTCTTCACCGGGCATAAACTCTTCCACTACAACTCTTGCTCCTGCCTCACCAAACTTCCTGTCCCCCATCATCATATCCACTGCAGCAAAGGCCTCCTCCAATGTCATGGCAACCACTACACCCTTGCCTGCCGCCAAACCGTCCGCCTTAATTACAATGGGAGCACCCTTGGTACGGATGAAGGCCTTGGCTTCCGCAGAAGTGTTACAGATTTTGAAAAAAGCGGTAGGAACATTATATTTTGCCATCAATTCCTTGCTGAAAGATTTGCTTCCTTCCAACTGAGCCGCCAATTTGCTGGGGCCAAAAACTGCTAATTTTCTTTCCACAAATACATCAGCAATACCGGCTACCAGTGGTGCCTCTGGACCAACAACAGTCAAATCCACCTTATGCTGTTCAGCAAAATCTGCCAGACCATTTAAGTCGCTGATGTCAAAAGGTACATTTTCACATTTAGACACGGAACTCATACCGGGATTACCGGGAAGACAATAAATATGCTCCACTGTGGTATCCTGACTCAGTTTCCAAGCCAGCGCATGTTCACGGCCACCGCTGCCGATAAGTAAAACTTTCATTACCCTATACTCCTCAAGTGAAATTAAAAATGAAAAACGAAAAATTAAAAATTGCGGAAATATGCTCCATTGATTATATCAACCTAATTGCTCACCCCACCACCATCCTTCTATGTTCCTTTAGACGGTCCCCCGCCCCTTTATGGGCGGACGAGAGTTCGCATAACCCCGCACACCCGAAACCCCAATATAATCGCAGGAACATCTTACCGTAATTACGCATTGCGAATTACGCATTTCGCATTATTTTCTCAAGTATTCCGCAATCATCCCATCATACTCATGGGTGTGTGCAAATGCCTCGTAAGCCAATTCCCTGCGGGTGGCATAATCCACATCGCCCTTTTCTGCCAACATTTTCATCAGTCCTGCATAACGGCTTGGATAAGTTACAATGATTACATCCTTGAAATTCTTGGCGGAAGCACGCACCATTGCAGGGCCGCCAATATCAATATTCTCAATACATTCCGCTTCAGTTACACCGGGTTTTGCCACAGTTTCTTTGAAAGGATAAAGATTTACTACTACCAAATCAATAGGAGTAATATTATGCTTTTTTAAAGCAGCCATGTGTTCAGGATTATCACGAACTGCTAAAATTGCACCATGGATTTTAGGATTCAATGTCTTTACCCTGCCATCCATAATCTCCGGAAAACCTGTCACATCACTCACATAAGTTACAGGAATCCCAGCATCCTTAATGGCTTTCATAGTACCGCCTGTGGAAACAATTTCCACTCCATTTTCATGCAAGAACTTTGCCAGTTCCACAACACCGGTCTTATCCGATACGGACACCAATGCACGTTTAATTTTCATAATTTTTTCTCCCCCCCTTTAATTCAATTAGCAATTTATCAAATTTGCTCTTTTGAATTTATTCTTATTGCAGAGAGCGACCCCACCACCAGCCACCGAAAAACTGTCACTGGTCCCCCGCCCCACGCCTGGGGCGGAAAAAGTTCACTCTATCCTGACTTCCCTGATATAATCACAGGAACATTTCACCATAATTACACATTACTCATTACTAATTGCTAATTAATTTTAACTCTCCGTCCCACAATCTCTAACCTGTCCTCTGCCCAAAGTTGCAAGGCTTCCGGCAAAGCAATATGCTCCTGTTCCAAAATTCTTGCAGCTAAAGAGTCCTCGTCATCCTCAAAATACGCAGGCACAACCTTTTGCAAAATAATGGGTCCCGTATCAGTTCCCGCATCTACAAAATGCACCGTGCAACCTGCCAGCTTCGTACCATATTCCACCGCCTGCCTTTGCGCATGTAACCCGGTGAAACTGGGCAACAGAGCAGGATGGATATTTATAATTTTATGATACCATCTATTGATAAAGTCAGCACTCAAAATCCGCATAAACCCAGCAAGCACAACCCCGTCCACATCTCCAAGTGCAGCATTAATCTGCTCCTCAAAAGCAGCCCTGTCCTGAAACTCTTTGCGGTTCACCGTTACGGTTCTAATCCCCGCTTTAGTGGCACGCTCCAAACCAAAAGCGCCGGGAACATCTGTAATCACAACACTAATGCTCAAAGGCAAAGTTCCCTCTGCAATCTTATCAATAATGGCTTGCAAATTACTGCCCCTGCCGCTGACCAGCACACCGACTTTCTTAGTCACCGAATACCCCGCCTTTCAAAACTGCCATCTTATTGCCTGGTACAACCTTACCCAAATCATAATATACCTCACCGGCACTTTGCAGATATTTTCTTACGTATGGTGCCTCATCAGCATCAGCCACAATAATCATACCAATACCCATATTGAAGGTACGGTACATTTCTTCCCACCGCACATTTCCCCATTCCTTTAATTTCTTGAATACAACAGGAATCTCCCAAGCACCCGCATCAATCACCGCATCGCAGTCCGGCGGCAGCACTCTCGGCACATTATCATAGAAGCCGCCACCCGTAATATGTACCATCCCATGAATGTTAAACCGTTTTAACATGGGCAGAATGGTCTTGGGATAAAGCCGTGTAGGAGTCAGCAACTCCTCACCTAAACTTTTGCCAAACTCTGCAATATAAGATTTCAGATTATAGCCCATCTTGTCAAAAACAATCTTCCGAACCAAAGAAAAACCGTTGCTGTGCACACCGCTGGAAGGCAGACCAATCAGTTCATCACCCGCCTGCACTTTGGCACCTGTAATCAACTTGCTCCTGTCAACCACCCCCACGCAGAAGCCAGCAATGTCATATTCATCTTTAGCATAGAAACCACGCATTTCTGCTGTTTCGCCACCAATCAATGCACAACCGCTTTCCTTACAGGCCCGGGCAACACCGGCAACAATATCTGCCACCTTTTGACTGTCCACCTTGTCAACAGCAATATAATCAAGGAAAAACAAGGGTTCCGCCCCCTGCACCAGAATATCGTTCACACACATAGCCACCGCATCCTGACCGATGGTATCGTGCTTGTCCATCATAAAAGCCAGTTTCAGTTTTGTCCCCACACCATCAGTGCCGGAAACCAAAACCGGATCCTTAATCTTGGCAAGGTCAAGAGCAAACAGTCCCCCAAAACCGCCCAAATCACCAATAACCTCAGGACGGTAAGTGGACTTCACACTATCCTTCATCAGTTCCACTGCCTTATTGCCGGCATCAATATCCACACCAGCATCCGCATAAGTCAAAATCTTCTCATCAGCCATAATTAATCCTCCAACCAAGACGGTACCGGATCCGCCGCAGCAACCTTGTCACTGCCGTCCGGGTATTTAGAATCAAAACAAGCACAGCAGAAACCGCCGGTTTTCTGCTCATTGCACGCTTCCTTCATTCCCTGCAAAGAAATATAATCCAAAGTATCTGCCCCAATCTCCCTGCAAATCTCGTCCACATTATACCTTGTGGAAATCAAAGTGTTTTTGTCCCTTGTATCAACGCCGTAATAGCAACAATCCATAACCGGCGGAGAAGTAATCACCATGTGTACCTCTTTCGCTCCCGCCGCCTTTAACAATTTTATCAATTTGGCACTGGTTGTACCTCGCACAATGGAATCATCAACAACAACCAAAGATTTACCCTTCACCACGCTCCGCACAGGATTAAGTTTCAACCGCACAGAGTTCAACCGCTGTGCCTGAGTTGGCTGAATAAAAGTCCGACCCACATAACGATTCTTCGTCAGCCCCTCCATAAAAGGCAAACCACTCTCAATCGCAAAACCATGTGCCGCAGGAGTACCGGAGTCCGGCACAGAAATTACCACATCCGCCTTAAATTTTCCCTTCGTTTCTCGGGCAAGTTGCCTGCCCAAATTCATCCTTGCCTCATACACCGGCTGATGGTCAAGCAAAGAATCATTCCGTGCGATATACACATATTCAAATACACAATGGGCACATTTCTTTGGCATAGCCGTACACCACAACTTTTTCTTTAGCCCCTCATCCAAACTGTTAATGACCACCATTTCACCGGGCTGCACATCCGTATCCAGTTCCGCCCCAATCAAATCAAAAGCACAACTCTCGCTGGCAACACACCAGCCGCTTGCCATCTTGCCCAAACAAAGAGGACGGAACCCGTACCTGTCGCGTGCCGCAATCAACTTATTATCCGTAATCAAAACAATCGCAAAAGCACCCTTTAACTGCATCAAAGCATCCGCAACCCTGCCTTCCAAAGTCCGCTTCTTGCTCTTGGCAATCAACTGCATAATTACTTCACAGTCAACCGTTGTATTAAAAATTACCCCCTGCTTCTGCAATTTGTGACGCAACTCACCCGCATTATTAATCGTACCATTGCAGGCCAAAGCCAAATCACCGTCATCATAAAAAACACGAAGGGGCTGGATATTAATTTCCTGATCCAAACCCTCGTTACTGTACAGGACATGACCCACAGCCAAATGTCCGCTCATATCATCAAATCCCTGGTGAAAAACCTCAGACACCAGACCTTTGCCCTTTTTGCTACGCATCTTTTTCCCGTCCGCAACGCAAATACCGGCGGACTGCTGACCCCGATGCTGCAAACTGAAAAGCCCCCAGTAAGTATATTGGGCAACATTCACTTTAGGATTAAAAATACCAAAAACACCACACTCGTCTTTCATTATTCCCCACGCACTTCCTTTAACTTGGCCGCCTTAGCCGCAACCTCTTCACGCATTTTAACTCTGTCCAAAGCAAGTTTCTCAACCAGTTCTTTATGACCCGTAGCCAAAATCTGCAAAGCGAACAAAGACGCATTTTTGGCACCGTTAATCGCCATGGTAGCCACAGGCACGCCGGATGGCATCTGCACAAAACTCAACAAGGCATCCATACCCGCCAAAGGAGTTGCATTAATAGGAATACCAATTACTGGCAAAGTAGTATAAGCCGCTACCACACCGCCCAAATGAGCCGCCGCACCAGCCGCCGCAATAATAACTTCCACACCCCGTTCACGGGCGGTGGAAGCAAATTTTTGAACCAAATCAGGAGTACGGTGGGCGCTGGCAACCACAACTTCCACTTCAACTCCAAAACTTTTTAAGGTCTTTTCCGCCGGCTCTAAAATCGGCCAATCGGAATTACTGCCCATAATGATAGCAACCTTCATCAAACCCTCCCCTAAAAGACCATGAACAAAAGCCACAGCCAATTATCTTATATGTTTATTTTACTAAAAAAAAAGGCATAACTCAACAAGAAAACGAATATATTTTACCAATTTTCTAAAAATCTTCGTATCAGTACGAATTACAGGTGTCATGTTTGAGGTATCAGATGTCAGCAAAAAGTTCGTTTAATGCGAACTAACCCTCTCCTTGCTCAGGATGAGCAGGGGTTAGTAGGAAACCCGAAACTGCTACTAAACATAACCAAGCATAACTCTCTACTTTTCTACTCATCCGTCTTGCACACTTATGTTCCTATCAGCAATCCACATTCTCTATCAAGGGGATGTGACTTTCGCATAACCTCAAACCTCCCTGCTATAATCACAGGAACTATTTACCATCATTCTTAATTTTGCATTCTTAATTCATAATTCTAATCACAGAAACTTTCTAGCGCATTTACTAATTACTCATTCCCCCGTAACCTTAAATCTGAACCTATAATTTTATCCATAAAAAAATTATCTGTATTCATTGAAACTCTTGACTTAAAAAAGAAAATTCTATAAAATAGGGGCGGTTTTTATATAAAAACTCCGATTTTTATATAAAAACTTGTCATATTTTTCAACGCAAATTGGAGGGAAAAATCATGGATGAAATTATGAACGAAAAAATAACAAATCAGGAAAATGACGAACAAAATAAAACTGATGGAAAATTAAAGGAAAAAAGAGAATACTACAAGGAACATCAAAGGCGTTTTCAAAAACGGCGCAAGTTAAAAGATGCGGCGGCAAAGTTTATCAGCCGTATGCAAACCACCAAAGGTCTGAAACTGCAACGCATTGATATTATCCACATTAACGGTATTCTGCACCAGATACTTAATCTCCCCTACCGTTGGACGGACAAGGACTTAAAGCGTGCCTGGAGAAGGTTAAAGGATTTAGAGGTTGAGGTTTTGGAACGGAACTATGAAGATGTGCCGGCGGACAAAAAACTTATGCTGGATAATTTTCATAACACCATGACCGCCGCCAATCTTGATGCCAAAACAAGGGTACAATATGCCCTGCATCTTTTGCGTAACGAAACACAGGAACTCTTTTTGCATAATGGTGACACGGTTGAACCAAGCCCGGAGATGGCACTTTGCTTTTTGACACAGAATATGCAGTTCACCGTACCGGAGTGGTTGAACAAGGAACTCTTGAACCTGCTCTACGAAAAATACAAAGGTCAGGATTTCAACAAGTTTATAAGCACTATAAAGGATGCCCTGCAAAAGAAACATTATCTTGATATGCGTGGAGAGATGATTAAGAACGCTATGCAAGAGGAGTTGGAAGAAGATAAGTAACAAAAAATCCGCCGTAAGGCGGATTTTTTAATGAATAATTATGGACAATTTTCACCTCGCAAAAATTACCGATTATAATCACTGGAACTTTTTGCCTTAATTCTTCATTCTTAAGCATAATCACAAGAACATCCTACCATATTTGGTCTTTGCTATTTGATTATTTGTTCTTTATTTCTATCGTACCGAGCGACCCCACCACCGTCCTTCTATGTTCCTTTAGACGGTCCCCCGCCCCACGCCTGGGGCGGAAAAAAATCGCATAACACCGCACACCTAAAACCTAAAATATAATCACAGGAACATTTTACCATAATTCCGCATTGCGAATTACGCATTAAATCACCACCACATCCACATTATCATGGTCAAGTACAACCTGAACTTCATCCCCTGCCTTAATCTGGGCGGAGATGATTTTTTTGCCTAAAATATTTTCCACTGTGTGAACAATAAGCCGTTTCAATGGTCTTGCCCCAAATGCCGGGTCAAAGCCGGTCTTTGCCAAATATGCCACTGCCTCATCCGTTACTCCAAGTTTGATTTGGGTCTGCTTTGCCAGCCGTACTCCCAATTCCTTCAAAATGAGCTGTACAATATTCTTAATCTCTTTTTCACCCAAAGCGTTAAAGGTAATGATATCGTCCACCCGGTTCAGAAATTCCGGACGGAAGAACTGCATCAGCATCTGCTGAATTTTTTCCCTGCCCATCAGTCCCTGTGCCATAATCTCCTGACTGCCAAGGTTACTGGTCATAATAATAATTGTGTTCTTGAAATCCACAATACGGCCCTGCCCGTCCGTAAGTCGTCCGTCATCCAACACCTGCAAAAGTACATTAAATACATCAGCATGGGCCTTTTCAATTTCATCCAACAAAATTACGCTGTAAGGATGGCGGCGGACTGCTTCCGTCAGCTGGCCCCCTTCCTCATAACCGACATAGCCCGGAGGTGCGCCAATCAATCTGGTAACGCTGAACTTTTCCATATACTCACTCATGTCAATGCGTACCATATTACGTTCATCGTCAAAAAGCACCTCTGCCAAGGTTTTGGCAAGTTCCGTTTTTCCCACACCCGTAGGCCCCAAGAATATAAAAGAACCAATTGGACGGTTTGGGTCTTTAATCCCTGCCCTGGCACGGATAACCGCCTTGCTAACCGCATTAATGGCTTCGTCCTGACCAATAACCCGTTCGTGCAAAATTTCTTCCAAATGAGAAAGTTTTTCCCTTTCCCCCTGCCCTAAACGGCTTACGGGAATACCCGTCCAGGTAGCCACAACTCTTGCTATATCCTCTTCATCCACTTCTTCACGGAGCAGTTTGTTGCCGCCGCTGCCTCCGCTCAACTCTGCCAATTCTTTTTGTAAGGCGGGAAGTTTGCCATATTGTAATTCTGCAAGTTTATTCAAATTATATTCCCGCTCTGCGGTTTCCATTTCCTGTTTTACCGCATCAATCTGGCGTTTCACTTCCCGGACACGGGTAATACCCTGCTTTTCGCTTTCCCAACGTTTTACCAGTTCTTCCGTATCACTGCGCATTTTTTTCAGCTCGTCCTGCAATTTCACAAGCCGGTCACGGGAGGCCGCATCTTCTTCTTTTTGCAGTGCCTGTTCCTCAATTTCCAGTTGCAAAATTCTCCGTTTGCCTTCGTCAAGTTCTGCGGGCAAAGAGTCAATTTCTGTACGTAAACGTGCCGCTGCCTCATCCACCAGGTCAATGGCTTTATCCGGCAAAAAACGATCATTAATATATCTGTCGGAAAGCACTGCCGCACATACCAAAGCCGCGTCCTTAATTCTGACCCCATGATGCACTTCATAGCGCTCACGCAGACCACGAAGCACGCTGATGGTGTCCTCCACGCTGGGGGGATTGACAAGCACGGGTTGAAAACGCCGTTCCAAAGCGCTGTCCTTTTCAATATATTTTCTATATTCATTCAAAGTTGTGGCACCGATGCAACGGAGTTCACCCCTTGCCAGCATGGGTTTCAAAATGTTCCCCGCATCCATTGCTCCTTCTGCGGCACCCGCACTGACAACAGTATGCAGTTCATCAATAAACATAATGATTTGCCCTGCACTTTCCGTTACCACTTTCAAAACCAGTTTCAGCCGTTCCTCAAATTCACCCCGGAACTTTGCACCCGCCACCAATGCCGCCAAATCAAGGGCATAAAGGGTTTTATTCTGCAATCCTTCCGGCACATCCCCAGCAATAATTCTTCTTGCCAATCCTTCCACAATGGCAGTTTTACCTACCCCCGGCTCCCCAATCAGCACCGGGTTATTCTTTTTCCTACGGCTTAAAATTTCCACCACCCGGCGGATTTCTTCATCCCTGCCAATCACCGGGTCCAGTTTGCCGTCCTTTGCTCTTTGCGTCAAATCCTGACCAAATTTTTCCATAATCTGTTGCTTTTGTTCATTAGTTAATTCTTGTGCCATTTTCATCACCTCATTCATTCTCAATTTAAAAGGTTGTGGTTTCTGACCACAACCTTATTATAATCGCTTAAAGTCAAAAAGTCAAACATTTTTTATTTTTTTTGACTATTTGCAAAATTTACCGCAGCAACCGCATTAGGGGCATAGGCATCCGCACCGATTTTAGCCGCATATTCCGCCGTCAGCACTGCCCCGCCAACTAAAACCTTACTATTTATAGTGGCATTTTTAAGGGCTGCAATAGTTTTTTCCATAGCAGGAACAGTGGTTGTCATAAGGGCACTGAGGCCTATTACCAATGGCTTTTCCGCTTGTGCCACCTGTACTACTTTTTCCACCGGCACATCCTTGCCCAAATCTACAACCCGAAAGCCGTAATTTTCCATTACTGCTTTAACAATATTTTTGCCAATGTCGTGAATATCACCTTCCACCGTAGCCAAAAGCACTGTAGGTCCTTCCGCCTTCGTACCGCCCACCTGCTGTTTAATAATTTCAAAAGCCGCTTTGGCAGCATCCGCGCTCATCAGCAACTGGGGCAAAAAGACAGTTTTCTGTTCAAATCCATCCCCCACCTTATTAAGTGCAAGAATTAAACTGTTGTTCACCAAATCCATAGGCGCAGTTACGCCCAGTTCTTTAGCAGTGGCAGTTTTCGCCGAATCCACCAGCCCCTGTACAATGGCATCATATAAGGATATATCCTGTACCTGTGTCACCGGTATATTTTTCTGTTCTCCTAATTTATTGGTCAAATCCTGTAAATTTTTGTCCTGTCCCCCCAATGCCCGATAAGCATAATAGGTGTCAAGCATCATTTGTGTCTGCGGATTGACAATGCCTAAAGACAGACCCGCCTGCAATGCCAGGGCAAAGAAAGTGCTGTTCACCTGAGCCCGGTTAGGCAAACCGAAAGAGATATTGGAAACTCCCAGCAAAGAACGTATACCCCGTTCTTTCAAAATTCCTAACACACTTAAAACTATTTTAGCATTGTTCTGGTCTGCACCGATGGTGAGCGCCAATGGATCCACAATAATCCGTTCCTTACCAATGCCATACTCAGCCGCCCTTGCCAAAATTTTATCCACCAGGACTAGCCGTCCCTCAGCCGTAGCCGGTATACCCTTATCGTCAAGAGTGAGCGCAATTACAGTTGCGCCATATTTGGCAACAAGGGGCAACACTGCATCCAAGCTTTTGGCACTGGCATTAACAGAATTTAAAAGCGGAATGCCATTATAAATCCGCAATGCCTTCTCCGCCGCCACCGGATTAGCCGTGTCAATTTGCAAAGGGATATCCGTAATGCCCTGCAAGGCCTGCACCACCTGCGGCAATAATTCTTCCTCATTAATACCGGGCATCCCCACATTCACATCAAGAATGTGCGCACCTGCATTACCCTGTTCCAAAGCCAGCCGGCAGATATAATCTAAATCCTTATTCTTCAAAGCGGCCTGCAGGGTCTTTTTTCCCGTCGGGTTAATCCTCTCCCCAACAATTTTCGGATCATCATCAATCACAACGGTCTTGGCAAAACTGCTGCAAGACGTAACTTTATTTACTTTTCGTACAACAGGTGAACAATCTTTACAGGTTTGCACCAATTCCGCAATATAGTGTGGATTAGTGCCGCAACAGCCGCCCAAAATACTGACACCTAATGACACCAGTTCCTTGCTCAAGAGTGCAAATTCTTGGGGTTCTACATCATAAACGGTCTTGCCATTAACTTCTTTAGGCAGTCCCGCATTAGGATTAACGATAATAGGAATGTTGACCTTATCCGCAATTTGTGCCACAAGATTCTTCACCTGTGCCGGGCCAACACCGCAGTTAAAGCCCACAGCCACCACTCCAAGTTTTTCAGCCAGGCAGCAAGCAGTTACTGCATCCGCCCCATTCAACATCCTTCCGTCATTATCAAAAGTGAAAGTGGCAAAAACAGGCAGGGAACAATTTTCCTTAGCCGCCAAAATTGCTGCCTTCATTTCCAAGGTGTCACCCATTGTTTCAATGAGCACTGCATCCGCCCCTGCTGCACCTGCACGCACCACTTCACCAAAGAGTTCCACTGCTTTTTCAAATGGCAAATCTCCATAGGGCTGCAAAAGTTTTCCCAAAGGGCCTATGTCCAAAAAAAGAAAAGCATCAGGATAATCCTGCATTGCCATCCGGGCATTGTGAATGGCCGCCTGTACCACTTCCTGCAAATTATATTCCGTACCTTGAAATTTCAAATCGTTGGCACCAAAGGTACAAGTTTTAAGCAACCTTGCCCCTGCTTGCAAATATTCCTTGTGAATACTTTGCACCACATCCGCATGCAAAACATTCCAAGTTTCAGGAATGACACCGGGTTTCAGACCCTGCTTTTGCAGTTCTGTTCCCATTGCACCATCAAAAAACAATATTTTTTTACCAGTTAAATCTGTTAATTTCATTTTCTGTATATACAATTTTCCAAACCGCAAATTTCACAACTGGAATGTACACTGCTTTTTTCCCTGCTGAGTCCCACCACCGCCGTAATACTTTTCATGGGTACCATCATACAAGAATCCGTCAGGGTTAAGCCGATTTTGGCACAATCCATAATTTGAAAAAATTTCTTTTGTTCCGTCAAATCCCAGTCAGCGTAACCGGGAGAAAATCTTGGCAGTTGTACCTGTCCTTCCGTAATATAATCCTCTAACACCTGATTACTATAGTTTTCAATAAGGGATGCTGCCACTGCCTGCGCCGCATTGCCCTCTGCCAAAGAAGCTAACACAATCCGTTTCAATGCCCTATCCACCTTTGGTCCAAGAGTTGCGGCAAAGAGTAAAACTTCTTCACATCCCTTTAAGTATTCTGCCAAAGATGTGGATTTGAAAAAGATTTCCCCAACCTGCACTCCGTCCGGCCAAATATCACAATCCATGCGTTTAATCAGATGACGTACCTGTACTTCATTACGCAGTTTGAGATAGACCAAATCACAAAGATTAGCCGCCTCCCTGTCATCTTCTTTTGCACACATAAGCCGCAGGGCTTCCTTTTGATTATAAATCATCCTAAAATCTCCGAAAGATTTTTCATAATGCCACCCACAATGTCCGGCTTATTCATAGTGTAAATATGTACATTGTGAAAACCGTTCACAAACAAATCAATAATCTGATCCGTGGCATAGGCAATTCCCGCCTGTTTAAGAGCAGCCGGCTTCTGCTGAAACTTTTCCACCATCCGGCTGAAGTTCACAGGCAATTTAGTACCGCTCAAAGCACAAATACGCTTAATCTGCAAGGCATTGGTTACCGGCATAATTCCAGGCACCAATGGTACATTAATTCCCGCCTGCATAAGCCGCATAGAATAATTATAAAGAATAGTATTGTCAAAAAACATTTGGGTAACTAAAAAATCCACCCCTGCATCCAATTTATATTTAAGATTTTCAATATCTTCATTCAAGGAACCGGATTCAGGATGACCTTCAGGATAGGCCGCACCGCCTAAACAAAAATTTCCCTGCTTTTTAATAAAGCAAGCCAAATCGCTGGCGTGACGAAATGTTCCCAACGCATCACCGTCCGGCAAATCCCCGCGCAATGCTAAAATATTCTGCACCTTGGCCACCTGTAATTTTTGCAGTACCCGTGTAATGCTTTGGTCATCCGCCCCAACGCAAGTAAGATGTGCCAAACTGGGAATACCCAAACTTTCAATGGTCTCTGCAACTTCCACAGAAGTACCAACAGTATTACCGCCTGCCCCATAGGTCACACTCATATAAGAAGGTGCTAAACCCGCAATTTCCGCCACAATCTGCCGCATATTCTCCAGTTCACTGCCCTGCTTGGGCGGAAAAAGTTCGCAAGAAATATTTAATTTCCCATTTGCTAAAATTTCTATTATTTTCATATTTAAAAAGTAATAAAGAAAAACGGCGGCGCAAGAGCGCCGCCGTTCATGTCATCCTACCTGATTATTCAATACCTTTTATGAAATCTTTCAAGAGTTGAAGTTCTTCTTCATTCAAAGTAATGCCCTTGCCCATCTTATCATGTTCCGGAGCCCAGTCACGAATATCGTACTTAGGTTTGCCTCCATTCCAGGACACTACGTTCAACTCTTTGCGCCATCCTTTGGTGGACTCGCTCAGCACACCAATGTTCTTTACGATTTCATACGTAAACTCTTTTGGCATTTTCTACCCTCCTCTTTTTTCTTATATCACGATGCGCACCTGCGCATAAATCCCATGGCGGAGTGGGTGGGATTCGAACCCACGCTCGATCACTCGACTAACGATTTAGCAAACCGTCCCCTTCAGCCAGCTTGGGTACCACTCCATTAGTCATAAATTATGTGTAATATTATAGCATATTAAAATATTAAATCAATATATTTTTAATAAAATTATGAAATTTTGCCTAAAGCCGCTTTAAGCACCTGTTCCACAGTCAAATTTTTCATACAACGCATATCATCACATTTGTGTTTCATTCTGGCACTACATCCATCACATGGCGGATCCGCCCTTACCACAGTGGCATTTGCCTTATAAGGCCCATAAAGGTCCACACGACTGGGACCATAAAGCGCCACAACGGGAACTTTTTGACTGATGGCTACATGCATAGGCCCGGAATCATTGGTAATAATTAAAGAACAACGCTTCATGGCCACCGCCAGTTGTCCTAAAGAAAATTCCCCTGTGGCAATAATGGGCTTTGTCTGCATTTTGCTTACTGCCTCATTAACAAGTTCCTTATCCATACTGCCACCAAAGAAAATTATTTTATAACCATTTCCTGCCAAGGTATCTGCAACTTCTGCAAACCGTTCAGGTGCCCAACGCTTCGTCAGTACTGCACTGCCAATGTTAAAGCCAATAAGTTTATCACTTTCCCTAACATTTACTTTATCCCAAAATTTTTGTACTGCCTCAAAATGCTCGTGCAACGGAAATATTTCCAACCCCTCATCTTCAATTTTTTCCACCCCCAACTGTTTCAGAACATCTAAATACATGGTAGCTGCATGAAGTTCACGGTTAAGAGGAGCGAAATAATCCCAAAAGCATTTGAAAAGAAAATGACTTGTACCCACCCTCCGTTTCGTTTTGGTAAAAGCCGCAATAAAACTGCAACGCTCATTGGGATGCAGATTAATCAGCACATCATAATTACCCTTGCTTAATCTTTTGGCACATTGCCACAAAGCAGGAATATTATTATCCATGCCATAACGGTCAATGGTCAACACCTCATCCAAATAAGGATTCCCCTGTAATACTTCCTTTAATTTTTCATCACAAAGAAAAGCAATTTTCGCATGGGGTGCGGCCTTGCGCAAGGCATGAATAAAGGGGGTTGCTAAAATCAAGTCCCCCAAATGCATTAAAAATGTTACCAATATTTTTTTGTTATCCAGTTCAATTTTCATTCAGCAATTTGCTTTTATAGGCAGCATAAACCTCATCCACACTAATATCATACATACAATGCCAGTCCTGACAATGTTTTTTTAAACAGCCGGCGCATTTGGCACTACTATGAATAATGGCTTGATTAACTCCCCCGTAAGGTCCCGTACGGTACGCTTTCGTAGGACCATACATACATACCAATGGCTTTTTCAAGGCAGCGGCAAAATGCAATGGGCCCGTATCCGCACTGATATATACGGAGCTATGTTTGATTAAGGCAACCAATTCTTTCAAAGTAGTTTGACCTGTTAAATCAATAATTTTGTCATTTCCCACTGCTGTAGCAATTTGAGACCCCTTCACCATATCATCAGGTCCCCCCGCCACAACTACAAATTTACCGTCCAAAGTAATCCGCTTTGACAATTCAATATAGTGTTCAACCGGCCAGCACTTGGTTTCCCAACGGGCACCTGGTACCATCACAACATAGTCCTTGCAATTATAGCTTTCTAATTTATGTAAAATTTTTGCTTCTTCCACATGCAAATCAGGCAAAGGAAATTCCACACTCTCCACCTTTGCACCTAAATATCTTGCCACATCCAAATACCGTTCCACCACGTGGTCATGTACATGCTCGCCTTTAATCACTTTGCTTACCAGACCACTTCCTTCACGCATTTCTGCATAGCCCAACCGGTTGGAACAGCCGCTGATAAAAGCCAAAACTGCAGACTTGAAAAGGCCTTGCAAATCAATAACTAAATCAAATTTACAAGCATGCAATTTTTTGCGCATGGCAAAGAAGTCTTTAATTTCTGCCCAAATGGATTCCTTATTAAAAGCTACTTTGTCAAAATAAATAACCTCATCCACCACCTGCATGGGAATGAAGTCACTGAACTGAGGATGTACCAGCCAAGTAATTTTGGCATGCGGATACAATTTACGCAATTCATGCACAAAAGGCAGTGTATGAATTACATCCCCCAAAGAACTCATTTTAATTAAGAGAATGTTTTTATAGTCCAATTTTTTTCACAAACTCCAGTAAGCTGCCACCCTGATACTGATAACCCTTGATGCCTGCCGCTTCTGCACATTCCACATCTTTAGGCATATCTCCTATCATAACACAATTTTCTGGCGCTAAATTATTTTCCTTTAAACACTGCAATACCAACCCCGGTTTTGGCTTACGGCATTCACAATCAACCGCATATTCCTGCACTTTGCCTTCTTTGTAATGAGGGCAAAAATAAAACTTTTTAATTTCCACTCCCTTATGACTTAAATCATCATTCATGAACTGATGCAAACTCTGCATATCTTCTAAGGTAAAATATCCCCTGGCAATACCGCTTTGATTGGTAATTACATAGATATCATAACCATGTTGCTTAAGCCAAACCAAAGCCAAAGGCGCTTCCGGCGTCCAACGGAACTCCTCCCTTTTATGAAGATATCCTGTATCAATATTTAATGTACCGTCCCTGTCAAAAAGAACCGCCTTATTTGGCATATTCGTAAAATCCCCCTGTTTTATCCAAGAGGGTACAATATTCTTCTATGGCCTCCTCAATGGGTGTAAAACCGCCATCATAGCCGGCGGCTAAAAGTTTGGTAGCATCTGCTTGAGTATAACACTGATATTTGCCTTTAAGAGCTTCCGGAAAATCAATAAACTCCAACTTACTCATGGGTGCACCAAAATGTTTCAAAACTCCTTCAGCCAAAGTTTTAAAAGGATGGGCATTACCCGTGCCACAATTAAAAATACCGCTTTTCTCCGGATGCCGCCAGAACCACAAATTAACTTTCACTACATCTTTTACATAAATAAAATCCCGTGTGTGTTCACCGGGGCCATAATCCACAAATTTTCCCTCCGGTCCGGGACCTCCGTAAGCACCGAACAGACGGACTTTACCTTCCGCCTTATACTGATTCCACATCTGATAAACCAAAGAATTCATCTTACCTTTATGATTTTCCTGGGCCCCATAAACATTAAAATAACGCAGGCCAACTACTTGAGCCGTCAATTTGTGATTTTCCCGGTATTTTCTGAAATAATTATCAAAGAAAAGTTTAGAAAACCCATAGACATTCAATGCCCCTTCACATTCATGTTCTTCCCTAAATCCTTTAATGCCTGCGCCATAGGTCGCAGCACTGCTGGCATAAAGAAAAGGAATTTTGTGCTCCTGACAAAAATGAAACAACAACTTTGTATAAGTGAAATTGTTGTCCATCATGTACTTGCCATTATATTCCATTGTATCACTGCAAGCTCCCTCATGGAAAACAACCTCAATGTCCTTATCATCAAAATCTCCCATCAATAAAGCATCACGAAAATCCACCTTATCAATGTAATCAATCACTTGAAGGTTTTGAATATTTTTGAATTTTTCATTCTTAGTCAGATTATCCACAACCAAAATATCGCTGCGGCCTTCTTCGTTCAAAGCCCGTACAATATTACTGCCAATAAAACCTGCACCTCCAGTAACAATTATCATATTTTACCCTCCTTAGCAAGTTTTGCAATCTTCTCCACAACCCCTGTAGTGGAATAACCTTTTTCATAACTCAAAATTTCCACTTTACCGGCATACTGCCGCCCGGCAAGTTGCGATGCCTTGTAATCACCGCCCTTAACCAAGATATCAGGACGAATTAACTTAACCAACTCTGTTGGAGTGTCCTGTTCAAAAAGAACAACTGCATCCACACACCCTAAAGCCGCCAACACTCTTGCCCTATCCATTTCGTGTACCAAAGGTCTTGTTTTGCCCTTCAACCGGCGAACACTTTTGTCGCTGTTCAAACCAATAACTAAATGTTTGCCCAAGGCCTTTGCTTTCTCCAAATAAGTTACATGCCCCACATGAAGCAAATCAAAACAACCATTAGTGAAAACAATGGTTTCCCCGCAGGCGTGCCATGTTGCTGCCAAATTGGCTATTTCTTCCCAACTTAAAGTACGGTACCCCTTGCCTTCCTTTCGTTCCTCTTCCAAGACATCTTTTAAAAGTTCGTTACGGTGCACAGCGTAGGTACCAACTTTAGCGACCACAATACCACTGGCACGGTTAGCCATATATACCGCCTGTTCTTTACTCATACCACCTGCTACCGCCGCCAGCAAAGTTGCAGCAGCCGTATCTCCGGCACCGCTCACATCAAACACTTCAATAGCAGTTGCAGGACTATGAATTACTTGCTTACTGTTCACCAAACTCATACCCTTTTCCGAACGTGTAACCACTACATTTTTAATGCCAAATTTTTTTACTGCCTGACGGGCCATGGTCACAATTTCTGTATCTTCATTAGCTTTATTTTTCCCCAATGCCTCGTTCATTTCTTTCACATTAGGAGTAATAAAATCACAGCCACGATATTTCCGCCAGTCATTTCCTTTAGGATCAATCAAAACAGGGATTTTTGCTTTATGTGCCTGAGCAATAATCCATTGAGTAAAATCCTTAGCACAAACTCCCTTTGCATAGTCACTGATGATGATGCCATCAAGACCATCATTCAGTAAATCAAGAAGCCAGTTCTGCAATGCTTTAACCTCTCCAGGCAGCAGTTCACCAGTTTCTTCAAAATCCATACGCAACATCTGTTGGGCACCACCCACAACACGAAGTTTTGTAATAGTTTTCCGTGCTTTGGATTTTACCAGTCCCTTACAGTTAATTCCTGCATCACGCATAATCTCAAGGAGCAATTTACGGTTGTCATCATCACCTGTAACGCCCCCCATAAATACTTTGCACTGCAATCCGGCTAAGTTTGCTGCCACATTGGCTGCACCACCTAAAACAGATTTAGTGTCACTAATCTTATTGATGGGTACAGGCGCCTCAGGACTAATCCGTTTAACTTCACCACGGAAATAACGGTCCAACATTACATCTCCAATAACCGCAATCTTAAGTTTTTGAACTCTATCTGTCAAAAAGGTGGTAACCGCAATATTTGCCATCATTCACCATCCACTAATTCACACAAAATATGTCCTAACAAAATATGCATTTCCTGTGCCCTTGCCGTAACCTTAGTAGGCACATTTACATTAATATCACATTCTTTTGCCATCTGTCCTCCACTGTTTGACGTAAAGCCAACTGTGAAAAGACCTTTCTCTTTAGCCAAAGCAACAGCCAACAAAACATTTTTAGAATTGCCACTGGTACTAAAACCAATAAGTACATCACCTTTGTTACCTAAAGCATCTACCTGACGCGCAAAAACTTTTTCAAAACCATAGTCATTACCAACCGCCGTGAGAATACTGGTGTCCACGGTCAAGGCGATAGCAGGCAAACCATTCCGCTCTTTTTGAAAACGGCCAACAAACTCCGCTGCCAAATGCTGACTGTCTGCCGCACTGCCACCATTACCACAGAAAAGTATCTTATTACCGTTTTTCAACGCTGCTCTAATCTTTTTGGCAATACTCTCTATCTGTTCAGGAATTTTTCCTTTGCCAAGAGCATCAGCCAAAACAATATGTTCCGCTATTTTGGAACCAATTAATTTTCGCATTTTAACCTCATCAGAAGAAATTGAAATAATAATGAACGGTGAACTTGTGATCATTCTTGTAGAATTCCTTCTCGTAACGGAACTCTAAATCCCAACAACAGAAATGGTGAGTCCAAGTCAAATCAAATTCATAACGGTGACCATATTCACGATTATTATACACTCCCTGCTTAGCATTCAGCCGGTACACACCCGTGATTTCATCCCGCTTGTTGTGAGTGATATATCTAAACCCAGGACGCCATTCCCTGCTCATATCCGCTTGTCCGATATCAAAGAGCCGATCATCACTAACTTTTTCATCATAGAAACCAATCCAAACATCTAAATTACTGCCAATCTTTTGTGATAAAGTTGCACCATAGAGATTGGAACTGGTATGTTCATCTGTCAAAGATTCCCTTGTGTACTTTTTGCCAACATAAAGATTCAAACTGTTACGTTTACTGCCGAAGAAATGAATAGGATCATGGTAAATATAACCACCATACTCTGTATGCCAACTACGGTCACTATAACGGGATTGACCTGGTTGCGGATCATCATAACGACGTTTCCACAAACCATGCTCTGCATAGGCACTGTAAGTCAAAGGCAATCCCTTAATCAGACGATGACGTTTCCAATTAAAAGTCCAATTTGTATCCTTCCTGTACCAGTCATCGTCATCTTCCTGCCAACCGTCACTTACACCCACAACAAAATCTTTGAAATCCTGTTTAATCCAGAAATTAGGTTTCCAATGGTCATGACCATAATAATGCAAGTCAGCACCCGCTGTGCCACCTTCCCACAAAGGATGCTCAATATCCAACTCAAGCTTAATACCCTTATCACTGTCATAACCAATATGGGGCATATATTTAGATTGATGCCTGTTAGTTAAATCATTTTCCCATCTGTCCTTATGGTAAATTTTGACACCACGGACTTTTACCCAACAATCCTTAGCAATCATCTTATCATTAGGAATAACTTCGAAGGATTTAGCAACCACACTAAGACAAGGCGGATGTTTTACAGAAGGACAACGGCTCATGGTAGCACCATGTTCTGCAACCATCTTACCATCCTTAATCACTGCATCAGGTGCCTGATACCATTCCTGCTTAGTGTAATTAGTTCCAGATACCTTTTGCAATTCTCCTGTTTTACTAAGAAAATTATAGTATGCCCAGTCGGCATGCATTACCACACCATTTTCAGACAACTCGCCACCCTGCTTTAAGAAAACCTGACCTGTCTTCATATTTCCTTCAGCATAATCCGTACGAATTACCTGACCATTTTGTCTTAACACCACATTGCCTTGAGCAAAAAAGTCGCCTGTTTCCTGGTCATACTCTGCCTTATCCGCATCCAATTTCATTGGAGCAGCACTCTCAGCTTTTTTAGGCGTTATCTTTGCTTCCCCAACTTCTTCTTTTGCAGCATTTTGATTAGGAATTGAACGCACATCCCCACCGCCATATTCATTGGGAACACCATTGGCGGCATAAACACTGCTCATTAAAGCACACACAATCATTGACATTACAACTGATTTAGTCATTATAACTCTCCTCTGTCTTTCAATTATTGGCCCTGATAAATTGCACCCTGGACCTCTTTGTCAGCGGAAGTTTGTACCACACTCAAAGTACCTGCAGGAATTACAACTTGTTTCCCCTTTATAAATGCACCACCAATCAGACCAACCGGTCCCAATGCAATACACCCAGCAATGCTGGCACCTGCAGCACCTGCAATAGTCTTTGCTTCCTGTTCAGCCAGTTCACCTACATAAATAGGAATCTTTGTTCCATCAATACCATAAACATACATGAATTCAATATCAACACGAGCATCACGGCCAAAGGCGCTGGGCTTACGAATCTTCTTAATAGTACCAATGCCATTAGCTCCCTTAGGCAATACCAGTACATCATTCACATAAAGATTATCTGCTGCTTTGAAACGTACTTCATCACCTTTTTTATTGTTACGGCTGCTGATTTCTTCGGTAAAAGTAATCTTAAGCAAGCTGTCTTTCGGCAAAGTAACAATCTGCACAGGCACAACCCCATCTGCATAAGCAGTTAATTTCAATAAATTTTCCAAACGAATGGCAAAAGCGCCTGTTGATGGTGTACCATTCAACATAGTTTCCGCTTCCTCAATTCTGCTTCTGGCAGGGTCCCCACTCATACTTTCTTTCAAACGCCATTCCACCATATTCAACTTGGTAGCGAAGCTTGCTTCACCATTGGAGGGAATCCCCACCAAATAGTCATACATTCTTGTTACTCTACCCAATACAGGGTCATCAGTAGCAATACCATAAACATCATTCTCAATCATATCCATCCGTTGAATCAAACTGCCACCTTGGGTATTGCCATAAAGCATCTGTTCAACCTTTTCTAATTTTTGGCTGGTAGAAAGAGCCGCATTATCAGCCGCCAGCGCAAAACCTGGAGCAAACATCACAAAACTGAATACCAGAGCAGTCAATAAACTGAAAAACTTTTTCATAATTTTCCTCCTATAATACTAAATGTATGGATATATTATAGCATAACCACAATACTTTGTGTAGCAATAATTTGAAAATTTTTTTAATATATAGTATAATGCACCCATGAATATGGTTGAGTATACTGGTAAAAAACTTTATCATCTTTACCGCTGGAAAGGAAAGAAACGCTATCTGTTTTTCCGTTTCCGTTGCTGGTGGCATAAAAAAGAAATAGATAATTTTTTGAAATTCTTTGATGAGTCCTCATTCAGGCAGGAACTCTTACTGGCTAATCCTTGTTTTTTGGAGCAGGTTACTAGAAGTTTTTTTTATTACCATTCCACATGGCAGGAGCGTATTGCTCTTATTCAAAAACATATTGAAATCTTAGAAAACAAGTTTGTTCCGAATACAATTAAAGATTTTTATACAAATAATTCCATCACCATTTGGGAAGACGAATATCAAGAACAGAAATTATCTGCTAAAATCAGCTTTAACGGCGGTCAAAGAAAAGAAGGATGCCTGAGTTTGAATCTATACTTGGATGATGGTGACCCTCTCTATCAGATTATTTTTTGGTTCGGAGACAGCCCATCCCACCCCAACATCTACATTGGTGCTATTCAAGGACTCCCCAATGGTACAGGCATCATAAAAGAACTTACCAAAGCATATTTTGGTTACAGAACCAAAAACCTTATTTTCTATTGCCTGCGTGCTTTCGCAAAAGTACTTGACTGTGATGCCATTTACGGAGTTACCAATGACGGATATTATGCCATGAATGGTATCCGCATTGACAGAAAATTGAAAACAGATTTCAAAGAGTTTTGGACTGAATGTGAAGGTCAAGTTTCTGAAGACAAACGTTTTTATAAAATGCCCATTGCTGAGCACCGCAAATCTATGGAAGAACTGAAACCTTCAAAACGGGCCCAGCACAGACGGCGCTTTGAAAAGTTGGACGATATCGATAATCAAATACATTTAAATATGCAAAAACACCTGAAATAATTCAGGTGTTTTTTTATGCTCTCTTAAGCCTTACAAAATTTTTATTCTTATTTTTTCAGCCCCACTGTCTTAATGTGGAGTTCACGCATTTGTTTTTCCACAACCAAATCAGGAGCACCGGTCATGAGACAGGATGCATCCTTGGTCTTCGGGAAAGCAATAACATCACGAATAGAACTGCGTTTTGCCATAATCATAATTAATCTGTCTAAACCAAAAGCCAGACCTCCATGAGGAGGTGCACCATATTCAAAGGCACCCATCATAAAGCCAAACTTAGTTTCTGCTTCTTCATCAGAAAGACCAATGGCCTGAAATACTTTCTTTTGAATATCCCTTCTGTGAATACGAATGGAACCGCCGCCAATTTCTGTACCATTCAATACCATATCATAGGCCTTAGCATAAACCTTGCCAGGGTCAGTCATTAACTTATCCAGGTCTTCTTCTCTCGGCATAGTAAACGGATGATGCATAGCAACCCAACGTTTGTCTTCTTCACTATATTCAAACATTGGGAAATCAATTACCCAAAGGAATGCCAATTTATCCGGGTCAATCAAGTTCATCCGCTTTGCCATTTCAATACGCAATGCACCCAATGCTTGCACAGTAGTTGCCCATTTATCGGCCACCATCAAAATCAAATCATTAGCTTCTGCCTTTGCTGCAGCCACAATCTTTGCCATTTGCTCTTCACTGAAGAACTTGGCAATAGGACTCTTAATACTGCCATCCCCTTGTACCTGAATCCATGCCAACCCTTTTGCACCATAAATACCAACAAACTCAACTAAACCGTCCAATTCCCTGCGAGCAATGCCTGCATCGCCTTTGACGGTAATTCCCTTAACAACACCGCAGGACTCAAGAATAGAGTTGAAGACCTTAAAGTCACTGCCCTTCACAGTTTCACTCAAATCAAAAAGGGGCATTTCAAAGCGCATATCCGGCTTATCACTGCCATAGGTATTCATGGCATCATCCCAAGTCATACGTAAGAAAGGTGCCTTAATATCTCTGTCCAACGCACCTTTGAAAATATGTTGCATCAGGCCTTCCATCATATCCAGAATATCATCAACCTCAACAAAGCTCATTTCAATATCCAGTTGAGTGAATTCTGGCTGACGGTCTGCACGCAAATCCTCATCACGGAAGCAACGGGCTATTTGGAAATATCTTTCCATGCCTGCCACCATCAAAATTTGCTTGAAGATTTGTGGGGATTGGGGCAAAGCAAAGAATTTGCCGGGGTTCACACGGCTTGGCACAAGATAATCCCTTGCCCCTTCAGGCGTAGATTTGCAAAGCATAGGAGTTTCCACTTCAATAAAGCCCCTGCTGTCAAAATAGTCACGCATAAGTTTGGTAACTTTATGACGCAAAATTAAGTTCTTCTGCATTTCCGGTCTGCGCAAATCCAAATAACGATATTTCAGACGCAAGTTCTCATCCGTATCAATACCGTCCTGAATGTAGAAAGGCGGTGTTTTAGCCGCATTCAAAACCTCAATGGCATCTGCTACAACTTCAATCTTACCAGTGGGGATATTGGGGTTAACAGTTGCTTCATCACGCAGACGAATCTTACCGCTGACCTTAATGACATATTCGTTGCGAATATCTTCTGCCACCTTGAAATCCTTGGCAGTTGTATCAGGGTCTGCAACCACTTGCACAATACCACTACGGTCACGCAAGTCCACAAAAATCAGACCTCCATGATCTCTCCGTTTGGATACCCAACCACACAAAACAACACTTTGCCCCGCTTGCTCCGCGGTCAATTTGCCACAATGGGCATTTCTCTTTGCACTAATCATTTTTCCACCTCTCCTAGTTCTTTTATAATATTCTCTACGGCGATTTCTTTCTGTTCAGCAGTTGCCATATTCCTGAGAATCACGGAACCACGTGCCAATTCTTCCTCGCCAAAAATAAGAACCTGTTTTGCCTGAGCCCGATTGGCTTTTTTCATCTGGGACTTCATACTTCCCTGAGCCAAATCAAACTCCACTTTTAATCCCCCGTGCCTCAACCGGGCAACAGTTTTGAAGGCCGCAGGGAAAACCTCTGCACCGGTTGCCACCACGAATACGTCAGCCCCATCTGATTGGGAAGGCAAAAGATTTTGCTTTTCCAATGCCAAAAGCACACGTTCCATACCCATGGCAAATCCAATTCCCGGTGTAGGTGGGCCGCCAATCTGCTCAATTAAGCCATCATATCTGCCCCCCCCCAGCACTGCACTCTGCGCACCTAAAGGTGGATATTGCACTTCAAAGGCAGTTTTAGTGTAATAATCAAGCCCGCGTACTAAACTATGGTCAACCGTATAAGGTACTCCTGCTGCATCCAAAAGTTTTTTCACCCCTGCAAAATGCTCTGCACATTCAGGGCACAAACATTCCTCCAAAGCCGGTGCCCCAACTGCCACAGCATGACAGGCATCATTTTTACAATCTAACAAACGCAAAGGATTTTTGTTAAATCTTTCCTGACAGTCCTTACAAAGTTTATCCAAATGCGGACGGAAATATTCTTTCAATTTTTCCCCGTATTGGGGACGGCAATTCGGACAACCAACGGAATTAATTTTCAGCTCCCAGTCCTTCAGTCCCAATTTTTCTAAAATTTCCAAAGCCAGCAAAATAGTTTCCGCATCCGCACTGGGACTTGCTGAAGCGATGGATTCCACTCCATATTGGTGGAACTCACGAAGCCGCCCTGCCTGAGGCCTGTCATAACGGAACATGCTGCCGATATAAAACAATTTGGTTGCCTGTTGCTCTCCGTAAAGTTTATGCTCTACATAAGCACGCATAGCACTGGCCGTATTTTCAGGCCTTAATGTGACGGAACGTTCTCCCCTGTCTAAAAAAGTGTACATCTCTTTTTCCA
The DNA here is from genome assembly GCA_030531205.1 of Phascolarctobacterium sp. Taxonomy (GTDB): domain Bacteria; phylum Bacillota; class Negativicutes; order Acidaminococcales; family Acidaminococcaceae; genus Phascolarctobacterium_B. The sequence goes on along the minus strand of JAUNOC010000002.1, from coordinate 105,113 downwards.
CCACATCCGTAGCATCTCCAATTCCCCTCTTGAACAACTCCGTATGTTCAAAGATAGGAGTACGTATTTCTTTGAAGCCGTAAGATGCACTGACCTGACGCAAAATATTTTCCAAATAACGCCAGGAACCAACCTCCTCCGGCAAAATATCCTTCGTTCCCCTGGGAGCAGTTGTCAGCATTTTTTCTCCTCCTCATGCCACAATTCTTTATACAGTACACGGTAAACCCCTGCCACAGGTACTGCAAAAAGCATACCTAAAATGCCAAATAGTTTACCACCAATCATCAAAGAAATCAATAATACTACCGCCGGCAAATCAATGGTTTTACCCATGATTTTCGGCATCAGCACATTAGCATCAAGCAAATAGTACACGCCATAGAAAAGGGCTGTATAAATTGCGTGAGTAATACTCAAATCATAAGCCGTGAAAATCGCTGCCGCAGCACCAAAAACAGGCCCGAAAATAGGAATTGTTTCTGACAAAACCGCCACAAAGCCAAATACTAAAGGATAACCGATGCCGATGCAAAAAGTGCCAAACATTACAACAATTCCGGAAATAAGACAAAGTTTTCCCAAGCCAATGACATAATTTCCTAAAGTTTCCCCCAAATTTTTCAAAATATCCTCAACTTTGGGACGTACCTCAGGGGTAAAAAGATTCACAAACATTTGGCAAAGTTCCCGCCAATCTTTGAGAAAATAGAAACTCAAAAACGGAACCACAATAAGTCCCACAATATTGGCCACAATATCCATACTGGAAGAAATCAGACGGCGGAGCATATTACCGATAATTCCCATAGTCCAGCCCACTAAACTGTCCGCAATGTTATTTAAATTACTGGGCAATGTGGGGTAATTACCGTCCCGAAGAATACTCTGCCAGTCCTGAACATGCGCCCTTTGGGCATACTCAGGAAAATGACTGATTAATTCATTAACCTGGTCAAGCAACGGGGGCGCAATTACTGCAACTAATATGGCTATAAAAAGAGCGAAAACCACAAAACTCAAAAAAATAGCTACACCACGGGAAATGTGAATCGTTCCCTGTCCCATAGTCAGTTTTTCAAAAAACCGTACAATGGGCGCCAAAAGAAAACTCAATGCCAAAGCCAAAAATAACGGAAACAAAAAACCGCTAATTACATACAAAAAGTATGAACCGGCTACTGCAACAAACAATTTGAAAACTACACTTTTACGAAATTGTGAAAAAGTAATCATTGCAAAAATGGATTCCTCCGCTTTTCCCAATCCACAGTGGTGGACGGCCCATGACCGGGCAATAATTTGGTTTTATCGTCTAAAATCAAAAGTTTCTCTTTTATGCTTTGCAAAAGTTGCTTGTAAGACCCACCCGGAAAATCTGTTCTGCCAACAGATTCACAAAAAATGGTATCCCCGCAGAAAACCACATCCCCGGAATGAAGGCAAACACCTCCGGGAGTATGTCCGGGAGTTGCCAACACTTTGAAGGTCATACCTGCCTCTGTAACCTCATCCCCCTGCCCGTAAAACTTATCCGGGTCAGGGCAGACCAAATCCGTGCCGAAAAACGCTGCCAAACTGCTCTGAGGATTTTTCAGCATAGGTGCATCTTCCTTGCTGACATAAACCTTTGCTCCTGTATATTCCTTGATTTCGTTCAATGCCCCAATATGATCCATGTGACCGTGAGTCAGAAAAATTGCCTTAACCTGCACATTCAACTGCTTCAAAAGACCAATGATTAACTCAGGACTGCCCCCCGGGTCAACCACAACGGCTTCATTAGTTTTTTCATTCACCCCAACATAGCAATTAGTGCCAATGGGAGCAACTTCCACATGATGTACCTTCATAAAATCCTCCCTCAAACAAAGGTTGCCCTTTCCACACTGAATACGCCCCTTACCCTGCGAATACGGTTCATAACATACTCTAATTGTTGTAAAGTGGTAATCTCAATACCTAAAGTAGTAATAGCGTTTTTGGATGCGTTCTCAATATGGCAATTCACGCTGTACAAATTTAATTTAGCATCCGTGGTAATGGTCATAATATCTCCCATCATTCCCGGCTTATTTTCAGAAACAATGATAATATTGACTTTGTAAATCTTATCCAAACTGACATCCCAGGAAACGTCTATCATCCGTTCCTGCTCAGAAAAATTATTTTTCAAAACATGCACACAATCTTTTCTGTGCACACTGACACCACTGCCACGGGTAATATACCCCACAATAGCATCACCGGGAATAGGGTTGCAGCAACGGGCCAACTTTACCATAATACCACCCTCACCCTTCACCAAAATTCCATGACTGGAAGCAGATTTTGAAACACGTGGCTTAAGCCCAGCCAAAAGGGTGGTTAAGTCCTTGGAATTATTTACCTGTTGCTCTTTTTTATAAAAATCAACAAGTTTGGTTATAACTGTATGAACAGTCAAACCACCATAGCCAATGGCCGCATACATATTTTCTTCATTATCAATATGCAGTTTGGTATAGATTTTTTCTAATTTTTCAGCAGCGGCAAAGGTCTTTACATCATAGCCCAAATGCTTGATTTCATCCTCAAGCATTTCCCTGCCCTTAACAATATTTTCTTCCCGCCGCTCCTTTTTGAACCAATTGCGGATTTTGTTACGAGTATCATTACTGCCACAAATCTTCATCCAGTCCCGACTGGGGCCATTAGCCGTCTTGGAAGTAATAACTTCCACAATATCACCGTTTTTCAACTTGGTATCAAGATGTACAATACGCCCATTAATCTTGGCACCAGTACAACGGTTACCCACATCTGTATGAATACGGTAAGCAAAATCAATAGGCACAGCACCCTGCGGCAAATCAATAACATCTCCACGGGGAGTGAAAACAAAAACCTCATCACCAAAAATATCCGTCTTTACCGTATCCACAAAATCATTGGCATCATTAACTTCCTTATGCCATTCCAAAAGTTGACGGATCCAGTTTAACTTCACATCAAACTTGCTGTCCCTGCCCCCTTCAGAATTACCTTGTTTCTTGTAACGCCAATGGGCAGCAACACCATATTCACTGACCCTGTGCATCTCAAAGGTACGAATCTGAATTTCCAAAGGTTGTCCTCCATTGCTCACCACTGTTGTGTGCAATGATTGGTAACCATTAGATTTAGGCACCGCAATATAATCCTTAAATTTACCGGGAATGGGTTTCCAAAGTGTATGTACCATACCGAGAACCCCATAACAGTCCTGTACCGTATCCACCATAACCCGAACTGCCAGCAAATCATAAATCTCATTAATATCCGTAGTCCTATATTTCAGCATTTTTCTGTGAATGCTATAGAAGTTCTTCGGACGCCCCTGAATTTCATAGTGAATACCGGCCTCGTCCAGTTTCTTTTTCAGAACCTCCATGGCCGCAAAGACCATTGCCTCACGCTCTTGACGCTTAACCTTTACACCCTGTTGCAACTGGGCATAAATTTCCGGTTGAGTATAACGAAACGCCAAATCTTCCAGTTCCCACTTAATAGCATGAATACCAAGCCGATTTGCCAAAGGAGCATAAATTTCCAAAGTTTCCTCAGAGATTCTGTTTTGCTTATACTCCGGCAAATATTTAATAGTACGCATATTATGCAGCCGGTCCGCCAATTTAATCAGCACCACCCGGATATCCTTGGCCATGGCCAAGAACATTTTTCTGTAATTTTCAATCTGCCGCTCTTCCGTGCTGACATAAGCAATCTTTCCAAGTTTGGTAACGCCGTCCACCAAGAGGGCAACCTCGTCCCCAAACTTCTGCTTAATATCCTCAATGGGAAAAGAAGTATCCTCCACCACATCATGCAAAAAAGCCGCTGCCAAACATTTTTCATCCATCCTAAGACCGGACAGAATCCCTGCAACCCCAACAGGATGAGTAATGTAAGGTTCACCCGACATCCGCATCTGGTCCTTGTGCGCTTCCTGTGCCAGTTCAAAGGCCTTACGCACAAAGTCAATCTGCTCATCCGTCATATATTGTTCAATTGTTGAGAAAATATCGTCTAAAGCAACAATACCGGCAACATTATGCATCTAAAAAACCTCAGTTCACCGTAACATATCATAACGGCTGATGCGCAAATTTTCTGAACAAATTTTAGAATATTTCTGTCTTATCTCATTCAAAGATACGAACAGGGGGGAAGAAGCAATATCCACCTTGACAAATTTCATATCCTTCACTATATCCCCGTCCAATTCCACCAGTCCCAATTCCTGCAAAACCTGCATACTGGCAATATGTAGATTGGAGTTTTCATTTATGAGCGATTTGTAATTAAAACTGCCGTTCTTATCAAAAATGCTCCTGTAAAACAAATAAATACTCCGCATAGAATTCAAATCCGGATGACTGGCAAAAAACAGTTTGTAATCCTCGTTGTTGTAGAGAATTATCATCCGCTTAACCTGTGCCGGCAAACTTTGGATAAGTTCCTTAACCCTCACATTTGGCAAATCATACAACACCACCGTTGTACCGCTGACTGCATCAAGTTCGTCATAATTGCGAATACTCAAATATTGCAGATTATTCCCCAAGTGGCTGGCAAACACATCACGGCACACATTCTTATCACCATTGACAAGAACTTCCAGATTGCTCTCCCCATGCACCAGTTCCACCAAGGTCTTTAATTTATCTTTTTCACCGTGACGGAAATCAAAAACCGCCAGCCGGGGAACCATGGACAAAACATTCAACTGCACCGAAACACTGTTGTTCCACTCATTAACAAAAGGTTGGAAAGCTACATCCGCTACCGTCCCCTGAGTATCCAACACCTTGGCAAACTCCGGCTGATGCCAAACCACACCACGATAAGCCGACTCCCCCTTGGCAACATCAAAACTCAGATGATTTTTTTGCGCTCCCATATAGCGGTAATTGCGTATTTTCACATCTCTGTAAGCAAAAATAGGCGCAGAATTATCACAACCGTATGGCTCCAGCAAACTCATCTGTTCCACATCCCTGATGGTAATGTACTTGTCCTTAAGCTCAACATCAACATGCTGCACATGACGGAACTCCTCAGGCCGCAAAGTTTTTGCCACATATTCCTTAAAATGCTGCTTGAACGCAGAAAAATTTTCCGTCTTAATGGAAAGCCCCGCCGCCTGCTTATGACCGCCAAACTTCTCAATATCCCCAGCCACAGCACAAAGAGCATCATAAATATTCAAAGGCGCGATACTGCGGCAACTGCCCTTGCAGACATCACCATCCTCACTGAACAAAATTACCGGCAAATGATACCTCTCCACCAGACGGGAAGCAACAATACCAATAACCCCCTGATGCCAGTTAGGTGACTTCAAAATGATGGCAGTATCCACATGCTCTTCCTGGGACAAAAGTTGCTCCGCCTTTTCCAAAATCCCAGTGCTGATTTGTTGCCGTTCCAAATTCTCGCTGTCCAATAAATTAGCCAGTTCCACTGCCCGTTCCTCATTCTCCGTTGTCAAAAGTTCCACCGCAAAACTGGCGTTTCCCAACCTGCCCACCGCATTCAAACGGGGTGCCAAAGTAAAAGCAATCCTGTCCGCATTAACCTTAGCATTATCCGGCAGGGACTTATTGACCAAAGCCCTTAACCCCACGGACTTAGTATTAACAAAATTTTTCAGACCACAGCGTACAATCTCCCTGTTCTCATCCAAAAGAGGAACAATATCCGCCACAGTGCCCAAAGTGACAAATTCCAAATACTCCTGCCACTCCTTGCCCTGTCTTTGTGCCAGCGCCTGACACAACTTAAATACCACACCAACTCCGCACAATTCCTTAAAAGGATAAATGCAGTCAGGCCGATGGGGATTAATTACCGCCACTGCCACAGGAATAGTTTCCGGCACCGTATGATGGTCAGTTACAATCACATCCATGCTCTTAGGACAACCGGCAATCTCAACATGATTGCTGATACCGCAGTCCACCGTAATCAAAAGAGTTGTCCCACCCGCAACAATATTTTCCAAAGCGGCACCGTTCAGACCATACCCCTCATTCTTTCTTTGTGGAATATAACTCTCCACCCTGGCAGAACGGCTCCGCAAATATTGAATCAGCAAACTGGAAGCCGTAATCCCATCCACATCATAATCACCATAAACTGTTATCTTCTCATTATTGGCAAGAGCCCTTTCAATACGGTCACATGCCAAATCCATATCCTTTAACAAAAAAGGATCATAAAAAGGTTTCTCTTTTCCAAATAAAAAATCCCGCATAGCGGCCACATCTGCAAAACCTCTTGAAAGCAGAACACCTGTAACCAAAGAACTGACACCAAGAACATCCGCCAGTTGCCTTGCCTTTGGACTATCTATTTCACTAATCTCTAAAATCTTCTCTTTGAAAATCATTATTGAACTTTAACTACCTCTTCTGACTTCTTCTCCTCTGCGGGTTTATCCACCGGAGTAGTGGTAGCATCCTCCACTTTCACTTCTTCACTCTCCACATTCACCGTATGCACAGGTTCAGTTAAAAGAGCAATATTGGCCTTCAAATCATCCACCTGCTTATTTAAACGCTTAATTTCCTGATTATTTTTGTAGTTGGTTACCAAATGTTGCAGTTTGCTGTACATCAAAATCAAACTGGACACCAAAGCCCCGGCCAAGAAAGAACCTAAAATTACACAAATCAAAGGAATCTCAAATTGCCACAAAATAAAATTCAAAGAAGTATTGGCACCATTTTGCAAAGCCAACAAAGCCACAATAATACTGATAACACTCGTCAAAATCAAATAAGGCATAACCGTACCCCTTTCTATACGTAAAAATAGATAATCAATATTATAATACTTTATAAAGATATATTGCAAGAGGGAAATGAGATTTTTTAGCGATTAGAAGTTAAGTATCAGGTGTCAGCCAAAAGTTAGTTTTATGCGAACTTAACCCTCTCCCTGGGGAGAGGGAATAAAAGGGTGTGGGTAAAACTCCGCACTTTTCATAATTTCAACAGGAAGTAACAACCTTATCCAATGTTTCCCCACACTCCCCCTACGGGTACTCTCTCCCCAAGGAGAGAGTTACTTTCGCTTTATGCCAACTTCCCAATTCTAATCAAAATAATTTTTCATTTTGCTTTTTGTTACAGCGTCAAAATGATATCATACTGATGCGGTCTTATATCACTTCAGACACATTTCTATTTTTACTCGTCACTAAAACGCAATTAAAAGCGTTAAAAGTTAATTTCAAAATGGCGACATTTTGATATAAAATGTCGCCATTTTAGAAATGAGATTTTGCTGTTTTGAATACTTTTCAACGATGAGTTAAAAGCGAAACAAAAATAAAAACAGGGAAATTTAGTCATTTTCTTATGAAAATGACTAAATTTCCCGACTTGCGACAACAAAGAGAAAAAGTCCGGTAAAATTCTAAACTGGGGAAATACCTGAATTTCCCAAAGAAAATTCAGGTATTTCCCTAATTGCGACAAAGAAACAAAATTTAACTATATAATCACAGAAACATCTTACCACAATTACTCATTACTAATTACTAATTTTACCTACCCCTATATATAAAAGGAGTCCCAAAAACTGTAAAAAGTAGGTTACAGACAAAATATTTTTTCAAATAGATTATAACTTGTAACTTAAAAGTATCAACCTAACTTGCTGCCGCAAACTACCCCTTCGCCGCTCCATGCTCCCTTATCGGCCCTCTTCCCCTCGCAAGGGGACGCAAGAGTTCGCATTATGCTAACTTCTTTCCTGAAACCTAAAATTTAATCACAGGAACATCCTACATAATTACGCATTGCGAATTACGCATTACGCATTAAATTAAGCATACTCCGCATCTCTTGCACCCTTCAAAACAAGGTTTTGTATATTCCTGATTCTGTGCTTTTTGCCATTCCTGCTGCAAATAGGCCTTGCTAAAACCCATATCCAGGAAATCCCAGGGCAATTCCTCATCCAATGCCAAAGTTTGAGTACAAATATCTTCCATATTCATATTCTTTTCCTGCAAAAGATATTTCAGCGGTTTTTGCTTTTCGTGACTGAGAAGTAAATATTCTCCTGCCTCCACATCCCCCTTGGCAAGATAGGTCTGCACTAAGGTTTCTTTCAAACTTTCCAACAATAATTTTATCCGCTTATCACCATTAAAGCCATCCTTCAACATCTTAAAACGGTGGCGTAACACAGTGGGTTTTTCCAGTCCGCACCATTGGAAAGGGGTAAAGGGTTTCGGCACAAAGGCATTAACACTGACAATCAGTTCTCCCTTATTCCCCTGTTCATCCATCTTCTTTCTGATTCTCAACACTAAATCAACAATGGCTTGAATATCACCGTCATCTTCACCGGGCAGTCCAATCATAAAATATAACTTAAAATTATCAATCCCTGCCCTGTTGCCTAATTCCAAAGCATGAAAAATATGTTCCACCGTAATGCCTTTGTTAATCAAATTCCGCAGTTTTACGCTTCCTGCCTCCGGTGCCACAGTCAAGGTATGCTGACCGCTTGCCACCAAAGCAGAACACATTTTTTCCGTCAGAGTATCCGCCCGTAAGGATGCCACAGAAAACTTTATTTTATGCTCCACCAAATAGTCCGTCAGTTCCTCAATTTGGGGATAATCGGACACCGCCGCACCCATAAGACCAATCTTTTCCGTACCTTCAGGCCGGTTTTCTATATCACGGATAATATTTGCCAGCGGTCTGGGACGGGGTTTGCGGAAACAATAACCTGCCATACAGAAACGGCAATGCCTGCCACAGCCCCTTGCCACTTCCACAACGTACATATTACTGAACTCAGTATGCTCCGCCAAAATTGCAGAGGTGTGTGGATACGCTTCCAAATCCTTATGCCAATTCCGCATTACGCATTGCTCATTACGCATTGGCACAAAGACCCCTTCAATCTTTGCCAACCTGTCTAAAACTTCTGTCCTATCGCCCGTATCTGTTTCAATAATTTTATTGATAATTTCTTCCCCTTCGCCAATAACGAAGGCATCTGCAACCCTGCTCAGAGGCAGGGGATTAAAGGTAGCACATGGGCCTCCGATAATAATTAAAGGTTCTTTCCCGTTCCGCTCCTTAGCACGGAGTTTAATATTCCCCAAATCCAAAACCGTCAGGAGATTATCATAATCCATTTCAAAACTGAGCATTACAAAAATTATGTCATTATCTGCCAACTGCCGCTGACTTTCCACACTCAGCAAAGGAGTACGGGTGCGTTTGTGTTCGGCAATCAGTTCCTTTTCAGGCAAAAAATAACGCTCACAAGCCACATCTCCCCGGTCGTTCAAAATCTTATACAAAATCTGCAAGCCCAAATTACTCATCCCAACCTTATACAAATTAGGATAAACAAAAGCAACCGGCTTACGTAAGCCGGCCTGAAACTTTACGCCGCCACATTCAGCGGCGGCTTTTTTAATTAAAGATTTTCTCACAAGATAACTGTGCATAAACAATCAAAACCCTTTAGGTTTGCCTAAAATTTCCATCCATTTTACCGCATTCACTAATTGGGGACGGGCAGGACATTTTCGTTGCACGGGGTGTTTTTCCGTAACCTCTATATGCTCAATCTGTTCTTCCTCAATCAGAGGTTTTTCCGTATAAATCTTTGATTTGTCATGTTCCAAAGTTTCCCCGTCCCTGTGGATAATGCCTTTGGTATCATGGGTAAGTGTTTCATTTTCCCTGTGGATAGTCAAGTCACTGTCACGAATAACTTTCTGTTCTTTTTTGGCCGGATGTTGTGGCTTCGACAGTTCCGGGTCATAGGGCAACGGCTCTTTAGGAAGTTTCATCACCCGTTCAAACTCTTCCAAAATCTTTCGTTTTTCCGCTTCTACAGGGTCTTCTCCCTCGTCTTCAATTGGTTCTGTTTCTACAGGATTTCCCGTTTCATCATACTCTACTGGTTCTTCTTCAGTTTCGCTATCATTGCCACGCCTGCCACCAAAAATCACTGTCAGCAGGTTACGGAAAATGACAAAAACAATTATTAAAGGAATAATCCTGCCTAAAACATCATCAAAAAAATCCATCTTACTCCTCTGTTACGGTACTGTTAGAAGCAATATTTTTTCGCATTTTAGTATCGGCGTTAATGTTATTCATTTTGTAATAATCCATCACACCCAAATTTCCGTCCCGCAACGCCTTGGCAAGTGCTTCCGGAACTTTCGCCTGTTCCTCCACCACTTTTGCCTGCATTTCTTGAGTATATGCTTTCATTTCCTGTTCTTTGGCAACCGCCATAGCTCGCCGTTCTTCCGCTTTTGCCTGGGCAATCCGCTTGTCCGCTTCCGCCTGGTCAATCTGCAAAGATGCGCCAATATTCCTGCCCACATCAATATCCGCAATATCAATGGAAAGAATTTCAAAGGCAGTACCGGCGTCCAATCCCTTGTTCAAAACTGTTTTAGAAATGTAGTCGGGGTTTTCCAACACATCACTGTGGGTGCTGCTGCTGCCTACAGTAGTTACAATGCCTTCACCAACACGGGCAAGCACAGTGGCCTCTCCGGCACCACCTACCAATCTGTCAATATTGGAACGGACAGTAACCCTTGCTTTTACTTTAAGTTCAATGCCATCTTTCGCAACAGCGGAAACAACAGGTGTTTCAATAACTTCAGGATTAACACTGCGTTGCACCGCTTCCAGCACATCACGTCCTGCCAAATCAATGGCACAGACACGTTCAAAACTCAAATCAATTTGTGCCCTGTTGGCAGCAATCAAAGCATTTACAACTTGGTCAACCCTGCCACCGGCCAACAAATGTGCCTCCAACTGGTTGCTCTTAATATCCAGTCCTGCTTTGTTTGCCTCAATCAACGGATAGACAATGCGTTCCGGTGTAACCTGACGCAAACGCATCCCGATTAAATCAACAATGGAAATCTTGGTACCTGCCGCAATAGCAGTAATCCACAATCTTACAGGAACAAAATTCAGAAAAATAATGAGGAAAATGAAACCGATGATATAGATTCCACCACCATTTAGTACTTCATTCAAAAATTGTGTCATAATCAAATCTCCTTTCAGTAAAAAATAACCGTGCCACTTGGCACGGTTAAGATTATTTCAGCAACTCACGAACCATAGCGCTGATGCGTTTGCCGTCAGCACGGCCTTTGGTTTTTGCCATTACTTCGGGCATTACCTTTCCCATATCTTTGGGGCCGGCAGCACCGGTCTGAGCAATAACTTCAGCAACAATCGCTTTCAGTTCTTCATCACTTAATGCGGCAGGAAGATATTTTTTCAAAATCGCAATTTCTTCTTCTGCCTGGGCAACCAACTCCTGTCGGTCTGCTTTTTTGAACTCTTCCAAAGAGTCCTGACGCATTTTGACTTCCTTCATTAACACTGCCAGAACATCATCATCATTCAGTTCCCGTTTCTCGTTAATTTCGGTGTTTTTGATATTAGAACGTACCATACGGATAACGCTCAGGCGAAGTTTCCCCGCCTCACGTTCCTTCATGGCAGTTTTCATATCTTCAGTCAACTGTTCCTTGATAGACATTCAGTCCGCCTCCATTACTTAAACTTGCGTTTTCTTGCTGCTTCAGATTTTTTCTTACGGGCAACACTGGGTTTGTCGTAATGTTCACGTTTCCTTAATTCGGAAAGAATACCTGCCTTCTGGGTCGCTCTCTTGAAACGGCGTAATGCGCTCTCAAGGTTTTCGTTCTTACCAACTTTAATCTCAGTCATCTCTATCCCCCCTTCCGTCTTTGGGGTATTTTCCAATAAAATTATCTCATTTTCACTTTTCGCAAAAAATTGACTAGTAAATTATATATCCTATTGGATGTCTTGTCAAGTATTAACAGGGAGGCCAACCTAAAATTTTTCCGCCAATAAGGTGAATGTGCAAATGTTCAACGGTTTGTCCGCCATCCACACCTGTATTGATTACCAGGCGGAAGCCCTTTTCCTCAACTCCTAATTTTTTTACCAGTTCTTTCATTTTGCTGGACAAATGCAAACGCAAATCCGCCTCCGTTGCCAAAATGTTGGGAACATGCTTTTTGGGAATCAGTAAAACATGTACCGGTGCCACGGGAGCCACATCCTTAATGGCAATCATCTTGTCATCTTCATAAACCTTGTCGCAGGGAATTTCACCCTTAATGATTTTACAAAAGATACAATCGCTCATTTTTTCATTCCTTTCTCATAATTTCTTTTATTTCACCCGTCAAAAATTCACCTTCCATACCTGTGATTTTCACTCGGGCAATTTGATTATTTAATTCTTTGCCGCCGGGACACTTCACTCTTTGATAATTACTGCTCAACCCTTCCATACAGCCATCCCCCGCAGTTTCTTCAAAAAGAACTGTAACCTCCGTGCCCACCATTTTTTTCACAAAATTCTGTTGCATGGTGGCATCAATTTTCGCCAGCTGTTCCGCCCGTTCCGCCTTTTCCGCTTCCGTCAACTGATTAGGCATGGCCGCCGCCGGAGTACCCTCCCTTTTGCTGTAGGGGAAAATGTGCATTTTTGCAAAACCAATCTTTTGTACAAAGGCACAGGTATCAGCAAAATCCTTTTCCGTTTCCCCGGGAAAGCCCACAATCACATCCGTGGTAATGGCAATATCCGGTATTTTCTTACGAACGTTTTCAATCAATGCCTGAAACTTTTTCGTGTCATAGGGTCTGTGCATGGCTGCCAAAATCTTGTCACAGCCACTCTGTAAGGGTAAATGGAGATGATGACAGAGCCGGTCCGACTTACTCATTAAATCCAGCAGGGCATCCTCCACTTCCACCGACTCCAAAGAACCCAAGCGGAGCCGTGTCAGGCCGGATACTGCAAGAGCAGTTTCAACTGCATTGAAAAGAGTTTTCGTCCCGTCTTCCTTGCCGTAACAGCCAAGATGAATACCGATAAGCACAATTTCCCGGTATCCCTTGTCCACCAGTTTGGTAATTTCTTCCTTAATATTCGCCAAACTGCGGGAGCGCAGAGGGCCACGGGCATAAGGAATAATGCAATAGGTGCAGAACTGGTTACAACCTTCCTGTATTTTCAAAAAGCCACGGGTTCTGCCCCCCACATCCCCCGTAGGAAGTTCCTCAAAACAAGGTTTGTCAAAGGACTTTACTGCATTTAGTTTTTTAGACACCAGTTCAACAATCTTGCTTCTGTCCTGGTTCCCGACAATTACATCCACACCCTCTATTTGCTCAAGTTTTTCAGGAGCAATCTGGGCATAACAGCCCGTAACCACAATGAGCGCATTGGGATTGGAACGGATGGCACGGTTAATGATTTGCCGACTTTTCCGCTGACCCATATTGGTGACTACGCAGGTGTTGATTAAATACACATCAGCTTTATCTGCAAAATCTTTAACTGTGTACCCCGCCTGTCTGAACAAGGTTTCCATACTGGCCGTGTCCGCCTGATTCACCTTGCAGCCAAGGGTGTAAAATGCGATAGTTTTCATTTCTTGTCGGATGTTAGAAAATAAGCTAAAAATTAAAAACTTGAAGCTTAAAACTGTGGTGATATGTTCCCTTGATTAAAATTATAAAGTCCGCTTTATGCCAACTTTCCAGCTATAATCATCGGAACATCTTACCATAATTACTAATTACTCATTACTAATTGCTAATTCCCCTATCACTCGTATTCGTAGAATATGCAACTTATGGCCACAATTCCTGCTGTTTCTGTACGTAAGATACGGCTGCCTAAGGTCACAGTTCTTGCTCCCTTACTGCGGCAAAGTTCTACTTCTTCTTCCGCAAAACCACCTTCGGGGCCAATCAGCAAAAGTATTTTCCCGTACTTCTGCCCTGCCAAAATATCTTTCAGCGTAACCTGGGTTTCCCCTTCATAAGCCATAATAATCAAATCATAATCTTTTGTCAATGCCTGTTGCAAATCCTGTACCGGCTCAACTTTAGGAATCACATCCCGCTTGGCCTGCTGGGCCGCTTCCAAAGCAATCTTCTGCCAGCGTTCCACCTTCTTTTGGGAACGCTCATTATCAAAGCGTGCCACGCTGTTTTCCAATGCCAAGGGAATAATCGTAGTGGCACCAACCTCTACGGCTTTCTGCACCACCAAATCCATTTTCTCACCCTTGGCAAGTCCCTGTCCCAATGTTACCTGTACAGACGGTTCATTGCCTTGCGCAAGAATTTCCCGGGCTGCAACAGTTACCCTGTTCTTTTCAAAACTTTGCAAAGTGCATCTGGCAATCACACCATCATCAAAGACCAGTTCCAGTTCTTCGCCCACAGTCATACGCAAAACAACACCGATATGATGTGCCAGTTTGCCCTTCAAAGTTATTGTTTTCGCATAATCTTCTTCAACAAAAAATCTGTGCATATTTTTACATCTTGCCGCCTTCAACCACAACGCTTTCAGGACTTACGGAGCCGAAATCCACTTTCAATTCCGCATCAAAGGCCTTGTGGAAAAAGTTTTCCTTACCTAAAGCAATAATTTCCTGATTTACCCAGTCCAAAAGTGCTTTGTTTCCCTTTTTTACCGCCGGTGCAATGGCATCCAAAGAACCTAAATTCTCAATACCGCACTTGTAGCCAGGATTCCTGTTTGCCCAGGCAAATACTTCCGTATTGTCATGTGCCAAAGCCACACCACGTCCGTCCTTCAATGCCTGGAAGGCCTCAGTATTCTGGTCATATTTCAAAAGTTCAACCTCAGGATGTTTCTTAGTGAAATAAATTTCTGCCGTAGTGCCTTTGTTCACAATCAGTTTTTTTCCTTTTAACTGATTTACATCTGTTATTATACCACTTTTTGAAACAACGCCCAACATACATTTCATATAAGGAAGACCAAAATCAACCCGCTCTGCCCGCTCTTTGGTAACCGTGAAATTGGCCAAAACCAAGTCCACCTTATCCGCTTCCAAAACTTCTGTACGGGCAGCCGCCTCTGTCAAAACAAATTCCACCTTGTTTTCATCACCCAACAAATCATTGGCAATGCGGCGGGCAAAATACACATCATAACCCCTGTTCACACCATTTTTATCCACATAACCAAAAGGAATTTTATCGCTGAAAACCGCTACACGGATTTTTCCTATTTTTTTCA
This sequence comes from Phascolarctobacterium sp., assembly GCA_030531205.1. GTDB lineage: Bacteria > Bacillota > Negativicutes > Acidaminococcales > Acidaminococcaceae > Phascolarctobacterium_B. Next base: position 89,963 of record JAUNOC010000002.1, on the reverse strand, counting down.
ATTCTTCAGGCCCGTTGGCTTTTTTCTCACTGCCACAGCCGGTCAGTACCAAAGCACCGACTACCGCCAAAAGACCTACTGCTAAAAACTTCACGAATTTTTTCATTTTAAATTCTCCTTCCTACTTTCCTACTTTTCAAAATTGAATGTGTCCAAAAACCTTTGGGCACGCTCTGTTTGGGGATTGTCAAAAAATTCTTCAGCACTGTTTTCCTCAACCACAATCCCCTCGTCAAGGAAAAGTACCCTGTCCGCCACCGCTTTGGCAAAACTCATTTCGTGGGTCACAATAATCATGGTCATACCCTGTTTTGCCAGTTCCAGCATTACATCCAAGACCTCCCGTACCATTTCCGGGTCAAGGGATGCAGTGACTTCATCAAAGAGCATAATCTCAGGATTCATACAGAGTGCACGCACAATAGCTATACGCTGTTTTTGCCCGCCGGACAACTCCGCAGGATAAGCATCACGCCTTTCCCAAAGACCAACTCTTTCCAAAAGGGCTTGTGCTTCCTTCAGAGCATCCTCACGGCTGCGGTTCTGCACATTCATCGGTCCCAGCAAAACATTTTCCAAAACCGTCATATGAGGGAACAAATCGTAGGACTGGAACACCATGCCAATCTTCTGCCGGATGACAGGCCAATCCTTTTCCTCCCGCGGCACAGGCACACCGTCCAAAAGTATTTCCCCGCCCTGATATTGCTCAAGTCCGTTCATACATCGTAAAAAGGTGGACTTGCCGCAACCGGAGGGGCCCACAAGAACAATGACCTCTCCCTGATGGATGCTTAGAGATACATCCTTCAGCACCTCATTACCTCCGTATTTTTTTTGCAAATGTTTTACTTCCAAAAGAATTTTTTCATCAACCATTTTATACTCCTCTACGAGCCCAGTATTGTTCTAATTTTTTTGCTGCCAAAGACACAGGCCAGCAAACGATAAAATACAAAAAGAAAATAAAACCATAGACCCAAAATGCGGCTGAGGGCGCACTGAAAATGCTCACCTCAATCACCTGCTGCCCTACCTTCAAAACTTCAATTACACCAATCAGCACCACTAAAGAAGTGGTCTTAATCATACGGGTTACAAGATTGATGGCCGGTGGCAGGAGCCGCCGTACCGCCTGGGGCAGAATGATATATCGGTATAACTGAGTTTTAGTCAGGCCAATCGCCCTGCCGGACTGCCATTGATGTAAGGGTAATGAAGTGATAGCCCCCCGCACCAAATCCCCCATTTCCGCTATGCCCCACAAACTGAAGACTATAATACTTGCCACTTTAGCATCCAAATGAATATGAAAAGCCTTCGTCATTTCAAAATAAAACACGAAAAGCCACACCAGTTGGGGGACAATCCGCACAGTTTCCAAAATTACACGGCAGCAGGCACGGATGAAAACATTTTTTGAATTCATCAGCATTCCGAAAAGTACACCGCCAAAAAGGGAAATAACAACTGCCAGAACTGCAATGCGCAAACTTACTCCCAAGCCACCCAAAAGCCGGCTGAAGTTGGCGCCGTCAAATATTATTAGTGCCGAGTCCATGACGTCGCAACCTCCTCTCCAGGAGAGTAAAAGCAATACTGATCGGTAATAAAATAATTAAGTATGCTATGACCAGCATTAAAAGTGCTTCGCTGGTCCTGTAATACATCCCGATTAAATCTTTAGCCACAAACATTAAATCCGCCAGAGCAATCGCACTCACCACACTGGTTTCCTTCATCAGGAATATGGCATTCGCTGCTATAGAAGGCACTGCCACACCAACTGCTTGAGGCAGAATAATATAACGCATCAACTGTATTTTGGTTAACCCAATGGACAAGCCGGATTCAATCTGAATTTTCTGGACTGCATCCAAACCGCTCCGCAAGGCCTCCGCCATGTAGGAACCGCCTAAGAAAGTCAGCCCCACAACGGCACAGGTTTCTGCTTCCAAACGGATACCGAACTGAGTCAGGCCATAGTAGAGGAAAAACAGTTGAATGAGCAAGGGTGTATTTCTGCTGATTTCCACATAAACTTTTACAATGGTTTTCAGTACGGGAACTTTGTAGAACTCCACCACCGCACAGACAATACCTAAAATCATACTGAAAAGAATACCCCAAAAACTCAGTACTAAGGTTAACTCTGCGGCCTTCACATAAAGCGGTATGCTGTTGACGATAAAATCATAATCCATAATAAACTTTTCTCAATTCATCAATATATCAAAGATCAAAGACCAATTATGGTGAAATGTTCCTTCGATTAAAATCAGAAACTTTCGCTTTATTCCATCTTCTCTGCCATAATCACCTGAACATCCTACCATCATTTCACATTTCTAATTGCTATCGTACTTTTCCCCACACCCCTGCCCCTCTCCCCGGGGAGAGGGTTACTTTACCACTATGCTAACTTTCCCGCTATAATCACAGGAACATCTCACCATAATTTTTAGCTTTTAACTTATAATTTTTAACTTGCCAAAATATAAAAAAAATCGGGCCCATAGCCCGATACAAATTTCCACACAAGAAACAGATTATCTCAAACTATGGTCAGAACACATTAATTGCACACTAAACAAGCATCACAGCAGGATGCTTCACAACAACAGCAATTAACTTGTGCACTGACACTAATAAACAATCTCTTTCTTTCCTTTCAAAACATTGTTATTTTATTACACTTTTCAAAATTTGTAAAGAGAAATTTTTGATTCCTAAAAAATTTCTTGCATAAAATCTGCAAATGTAGTAACATTTTCGCTATCTGAGATTGTTGTATTACTATAAAGAAAGGAGGTACATATCTTGGATAGAGAAAGTTTATCTTCCCGTCTTGGTTTTATTTTGTTAAGCGCCGGATGTGCAATCGGCTTGGGGAACGTATGGCGATTTCCGTTCATCACCGGTGCTTACGGTGGTGCAGCGTTTGTATTAATATATTTGGCATTCCTGATACTCATGGGCTTGCCAATTATGGTAATGGAATTCTCTGTTGGGCGTGCTTCCCAAAAATCCGCCGGCAAATCCATGGATGTTTTGGAACCGCCGGGAACTTCCTGGCATCTTTATAAATGGGCCGCCCTCATCGGTTGTACCACTTTAATGATGTTCTACACCACCGTATCAGGTTGGATTTGCAATTATTTTGTAAAAATGCTGAAGGGTGATTTTGTCGGACTTACACCTGACCAAATCGGAGCGGCTTTCGGTGGCATGGTCAGCGACCCCACCCAACAAATTATTTATATGGTACTGATGACATTAATCGGTTTTGGCATTTGCTATTTTGGTGTAGAAAAAGGCGTTGAACGGGTTACCAAACCCATGATGATTTGCCTTTTCTTCCTGATTTTCGCTTTGGCAATGCGTTCCTGCACCCTTGACGGTTCACTGGAAGGACTGCGTTACTACCTGTTACCGGATTTTGACCGTCTGTTCAAAGCAGGTATCGGTGAAGTTATTTTTGCCGCTATGGGTCAGGCCTTCTTCACCTTGAGTTTAGGTGTTGGTGCTTTGGCAATTTTCGGTTCCTACATCGGCAAGGACCGTTCCCTGACCGGCGAAGCAATTTGGGTTATCGTGCTTGATACTTTCATTGCCCTGATGGCAGGCCTGATTATTTTCCCCGCCTGCTCCGCCTTCGGCATTAACCAGGCAGCAGGTCCCGTACTGCTCTTTATCACTCTGCCCAATGTATTTACGGCTATGGGCAACGGCCAGTTCTGGGGAGCATTGTTCTTCCTCTTTATGCTCTTTGCTGCTCTCAGTACTATTATTGCAGTATTTGAAAACATCATTGCCATTTGCATTGATATGTTCAATATGCAACGGAATAATGCCATCCGTATTTTGGCTCCACTTCTGATTGTGCTTTCCTTGCCCTGTGTTTTTGGGTTTAACATTTGGAGCGGTTTCCAACCCATGGGTGCCGGTTCCTGCGTATTGGACTTGGAGGACTTTATTGTTTCCAACAATATTCTTCCTTTGGGCTCCTTACTCTATCTCTTGTTCTGTACCCAGAAAAAAGGTTGGGGCTGGGATAAATTCATTAAAGAAGCCAATGACGGTAAGGGTCTGCTTTTCCCTGAAGGAACTAAGGCCTACCTGACTTATATACTGCCCCTGTTAATTTTGGCCATCTATGTTCAGGGCTACATTTCCATTTTCTTTAAGTAACAGGTGCAACAATGAATAGGGAAAATTTATCTTCACGACTTGGATTTATACTGTTAAGCGCCGGATGTGCAATCGGTTTGGGAAACGTCTGGCGCTTTCCCTATATTACGGGAAAATATGGCGGTGCCGCCTTTGTACTGATTTATCTATTTTTCTTAGTGGCTTTGGGTCTCCCCATCGTCATTGCGGAGTTCAGTATTGGCCGTGCCAGTGCTTTCAGTATCGGCAAATCCTTGGATGTTCTGCAAAATTCAAACACCAAATGGCATTGGTTCAAATATATTGCTTATGCCGGCACCATTATTCTTATGGCTTTCTATGCCAATATTTCCGGCTGGATTTTGAACTACCTCTACAAAATGGTTAAGGGGGACTTTATGAATCTTAGCCCGGAGCAAATCGGTGCGGGCTTTGGCAATATGGTAAGTGACCCCACGATACAAATCATTTGTATGGTGTTGGTTACTGCCCTTGGCTTCGGCACCTGCTATTCGGGTATTCAAAGAGGTGTGGAGCGCATTACCAAACCCATGATGCTGGTTCTTTTTCTTCTTATTGTTGCCCTTGCCCTCCGCTCCTGTTCCTTACCCAACGCAGCCGCAGGTCTGGAATATTACCTTATGCCGGACTTTGGCAAATTGTTCAGTGGCAACCCAGGTGAAGTAATTTTCGCCGCCATGGGACAAGCCGTATTTACTTTAAGTGTAGGTCAGGGTTCTCTCATGGTATTCGGTTCTTATATAGACAGAAAACATTCACTTACCAACGAAGCAATCTGGGTGATTGCACTTGATACATTCATTGCCATTATGGCAGGACTGATTATTTTCCCCGCCTGCAGTTCTTTCGGTGTTGACCCTGCGGCAGGTCCCGTCCTGCTCTTCATTACATTGCCCAATATTTTTGCCGCCATGCCCGGCGGACAGTTCTGGGGTTCACTCTTCTTCCTTTTTATGTTCTTTGCCGCTTTGAGTACAGTTATTACTGTCTTTGAAGGCATCGTGGCTGCCAGCATTGATATTTTTAATTTGGAACGGAAAGAGGCCATTAAAATTTTGGCTCCCCTGCTGATGCTGTTCTCCCTGCCCTGCATTTTCGGTTTCAACATTTGGAGCGGATTCCAGCCCTTTGGTCCCGGTTCCTGCGTTTTGGACTTGGAGGATTTTATTGTTTCCAATAATGTATTACCTTTGGGCTCATTGCTCTTTATTCTCTTCTGCACAAGAAAAAGCGGTTGGGGATGGGATAATTTTATTAAGGAAGCCAATGAAGGCAAAGGATTACGCCTGCCTGAAAACACACGCTTTTACCTCACCTACATTTTACCGTTGGGAATATTAGCAATCTACATTCAAGGTTATATATCAATATTCTTTAAGTAAAATTGAGTATAAAAAAACTCCCGTGCAAAGCACGGGAGTTTTTTTTATGTTATCGCATTGACAATAAATAAACGTTTTCTTCACACTAAAAGCATTTTCAATATTAAAATTACCTAAAATATCTCATCACTGCCCCAATAAGTGCCGCCACAACTGCGGCAATAATGAACCAAGGCAAAACAAATATAAACATTCCCAAGAACATACAGCCAACAATTAATGCCAAAAACAAAAGCCAACCGCAGCCACTACCCCGGGTAGTATAAACCCGAAATCCGCCGCTATTTGCCTCCTGCTCCACCCTGTCACGGAAGACATCCCTTTGCTTGTCCTCATAAGTATGGGCATTGCCGTTTTCATCTATAGTTGTACCTGTGAAGGAATCTCTTTCTTCCTCACTTAAAATCTTGCTATTATCACCATCCATGATATTTCTCCCTTGCTTCCGCAATATGTGCCATAAAAAGACCTTCTTCATTTACATAGCGTGGGTCATATTTCTCAATTTGTAACAATTCCGTAATTTCCTTAGTAACCCTGTCAATATCCTTTTTCATTTCTCGCATTTCCTCTGTATCAGGCGGGGGATTGTGAAAACTGTATATTCCGCAAAGGTTAATATATATTCTGCTTAAGGCAATTGCCAAAATGGTGGGGTCTTCTTCCTTCTCCTCACCATCCTCCGTATCAATCGCCTGCACATCCGCCCACATTTGTAAAGCCAGTTCCACATCTTTCACGCTGAATAATTCCTTCGGAAAAAGTTTTGGCAATACCGGCACCACAAAATCGTCCTCTGCCAATTTGGCTTTCTTATAACCAGTGATATTAGTTGTAAAATTCTCAATCAAGGGTATGCCTGTAACAATAAGCATTGGCAAACTGCGCACCAACAATTGATTGTTCTGAATAAAGTCATCCCAAGTGCATTTGCCGCCCTGACGCACGGCATAGTATTGTTTGGCATTTCGCAAAATGTCTTTTAATTTTTTTAACTGCTCCTGCGAAAAAATCGTTCCCCGCAAGAAATTCACAATCATGGTGTCGTCATTAAAAGCATGTCCGCAAAACAACACATTTTCCACATCGGCATCCGCTTCCAACGGCAACATCAAAACATAACTTTGGTTTCGCAAAACATCAATAACACTATATACACCGTCCCCAAGGTCTTTTTTCACCTTAAAAAGCAGTAACTTTACCTTGGTTAATTCTTTCATTAACTGGATGAAGGCACGGGAATATTTGCCGCTGATATCCCCCTCAATCTGCTCTACCAAATCTTCTATAACAGGTTTGCCGGTTTTCAACAATTTGTAATCAAAAAAGAAATAGTCCGCAAATGCCTGTTCCATTTGTTCCGGACTGGAACGCCAATCAACGCCGTCCCCCGACACGCTGTCATAGATATGCCTTGCTCTTTTGTAATCATGGGGATAGTTTTTTTTCATAAACTCTATCTTCATCAAATCGGTGAACTTGACCATCTGTTCGCCAACATCAATGAATATTTTTGACGGCAGGTTGGGGATTCCCTGATTGTTAAAACGCTCAAATTTGCCTGTAAAATAGCCATCCACGCCCATTGCCGTGAATTTATCTTTGGCAAAAAGTTTTTCTTTGGCAATGCTAAAAGATTCTGTCGGCATCACAACTTTGCTCTTTACAAGGTGTTTATAAAACAATATCAAAGAATCTAAAAAGTCCTTAATGTATTCCCCTTGCGGTTCAAATTCCCCAATGTTACGGCTGCACCACCCCACACATTGAATACAGTCATCCACCGTCATGTCCCCCGGCATGGTTTCTGCATGACCGCAGTAAAGAATAAACATTAAAATATGATTCCATATTTTAATCAGTTCTTCATCCGAACGTCCGTCCCAACTTTCCTTACGCAAAAATGTTTCGCAGACATTTCTTTGCATAATGCTGTTCCATTCAGGGTCCTGTTCATAAAATTCGTTTACAAAATCAAAGACATTACTTTTTCCGGGAAACATTTTGTTTTTCTATTTTCAAAACCTTATCCAAAATTCTGTGAGCAACTTCATCTTTAGTAAGTTGCGGCAATTCCTCAACCTTTCCCGCCTTATCTATGAGTTTCACGATATTAGTATTAACATCAAACCCTGCTCCTGGCTGGGAAACATCATTTGCAACAATAAAATCAAGATTTTTTTCTTTAATCTTCTTTTTTGCATATTCTAAAACTTTGGTAGTTTCTGCCGCAAAGCCAACCAAAATCTGTTTTTTCTTTTGTCTGCCCAGTTCTTTCAAAATATCCGGGTTTTTCTTCAAAGTCAAATCTAATTTTTCATTGTTCTTCTTTATTTTTTCTTTCGCCACTTTAGCCGGAGCATAGTCCGCCACCGCCGCCGCCTTGATAACCACATCCACTTTGGGATATGCTTCCAAACAGGCATCATACATTTCCTGTGTGGACTGCACATTAATTACATTTGCCTCCACTGGTGCAACCTCTTTTGTAGGGCCGGCAATCAAAGTTACCAAGGCACCCCGGCTGAGTGCCGCCCTTGCAACTGCAAAGCCCATCTTGCCGCTGGACTTGTTCCCGATGTAACGCACCGGGTCAATGGCTTCCCGTGTACCGCTGGCGGTAACCAAAATGTGTCTGCCGACCAAATCGCCGTACCATTCCCCCAAAGTGGCATCAATATGTTCCAACAATTCTTGTGGTTCAGGCAAACGCCCCAGTCCCACTGTACCACAGGCCAAAACGCCTTCCGCCGGTTCCACCACAAAATAATTTTCTCTTACGAGCAATTCGTCCAAATTGTCTTGAACTGCCACATTGGCATACATATTTGAATTCATGGCCGGGCAAAGCAAAATGGGTTTGGTAACAGGAATTGCCAAAGCCACACTGCTGAGCAAGTCATCCGCCAAGCCATGTGCCATTTTTCCCACCACATTGGCAGTTGCAGGGGCAACCACCAAAATATCCGCCCACTCTGCCAATTTAATATGCTCGGCATAAAACTCCGGTTGCTCATCCCAAAGGGTTACCGCCACCGGATTACAACTAATCTCCCGAAACAAAGTCGGATTAATAAATTTTGTGGCATGTTCCGTCATTACCACCCGCACTTCAGCCCCCTGCTTTCGCAAACGACTGATTAAATCAAGTGCCTTATAGATGGCAATCCCGCCGGAAACCCCCACCAAAATTTTCTTGTTCTTCAGCATAAAATTACCTCTCTATAGTCAAGTTTTTCTTCCTGTCATAGGTAATCAAATCTTCCATAATCTCCTTAAAGGAAGTGGAAACTTCACGTTCCCTAAGGTTTTCATTAGGATGTTCTTTGGTAATCTCTCTTGCCCGCTTGGCAGCCAAAATAACCAAAGTGTACTTGCTGTCCGCCTTCTTTGCCAATTCATCAATGGAAGGGTCAATCATGCTCATTTTCTTTTCTCCTTTTCTTTTTCAACAATAGCCATAAATTCTTTGACGGTTTCGTCCACCGTCTTATTAACAATTACATAATCATATTTGTCCTGTTGGGCAAGTTCACCATGCGCATCCTGCAACCGTCTGCTAATCACTTCTATGCTTTCGCTCGCCCTGCCGCGCAATCGCCGTTCCAATTCTTCAAAACTGGGTGGTGCGAGAAAAATTAACACTGCCTCAGGCATTTTTTCCTTTATCTGCATTGCCCCCTGCACATCAATTTCTAAAACCACATCCTTGCCCTCATGCAATTTTTCCTCCACATAGGCCTTCGGTGTGGCATAGAAATTGTCAAATACTTCTGCATATTCTAAAACTTCATCAGCATCTATCATTTTCAAAAACTCCACCTTGCTTTTGAAAAAATAATTTATACCCTCCACCTCGTCAGAACGTGGTTCACGGGTTGTAATACTGATAGAATATTGCATATTAGGATTTTTCTTCAAAACTTTGGCAAGCACAGTGCCCTTTCCCACACCGCTGGGACCGCTGCAAACAATCAATAAACCTTTTTTCATAATATCTCCTATTCAATATTTTGTACCTGTTCACGGATTTTTTCTATCTCCGCTTTCAGATCAACTACGATCTGTGCCATTGCATAATCATTTGCCTTAGAACCAATGGTATTAACTTCACGGTTAAATTCCTGAATGAGAAAATCTAATTTTCTCCCCACAGGAACCTTGCTCTCCAAAATCTCCCGAAACTGTTTAAGATGACTACGCAGACGGGTAATTTCTTCCGTTACCGCAGTACGGTCGGCAAAAATTGCCACTTCCTGCAAAACTCGCTCAGGCTCCACTTTGATTTTTTCACTTTCCAGAAGTTCCGACAAACGCTGATGCAATTTTTCCTGATACTCTGACACCACAAGAGGACTGCGTTTTTCAATTTCATCCACAAGACCTGAAATAATCTCCTCCCGTCGGATAAAATCCTGCTTAATGTTTTCCCCTTCCTTGCTCCGCATTTCCATAAGTCCCTGTAATGCCTGCGTTACTGCCCCCTGTACGCAAGGCCACACACTTTCCACATCAAAAAGTGCTTCTTTCACATTGATAACATCTGGTGTCTTTGCCAAATACAAAATTTCCTGTGCCTTGTTGATAGTGCCGCTGTCTGCACCAATAGCTGTGCCAATCTCTGCCAATGCCTTGTGATAAGCCATTGCCAAAGCGCCATCCACCTTCAAGGTGCAGTTATCGCCCATTTCATAAGCGGCAGTAATAAAAACATCTATCTTGCCACGATTGATGTTTTTGATAATCTCTTTACGGATACGGTCTTCCAAAGGATTAAGAAATCTTGGCAATTTAACATTCAAATCAGTATAACGGCTGTTGACACTCTTAATTTCTACTCTGATGGTAAATTCTTCGCTGTCATATTCACCTCGGCCGAAACCGGTCATACTTTTTAACATAATTCCTCCTAAAATTTTTAACGTGCAGGAAACATTCTACTAAAATTTGTAGTATAATATAAAGGAAAAAAGACATTATTTTTAATTTTCTCAAAAATCATTGCATTTGTTTAAGATTATCTTTCTTTTTTTTAAGTATTTTGTAAATGAATTTAGAAGCCATTGATTTATTTGTCCAAACTAAATATTTGCACAAGGAATTGGAAGGAGCGCGTATCCAAAAAATTTATATGCCCACCCCCACATCTCTTTTATTGCAATGCCACAAAGATAAAAACCTGTATTTGCTTTGTGATTTGGGACAGAACGGGCCCGCCCTTTATCTTCCTAAAGAACTGCCACAAACTCCTGACAGTCCTTTGAATTTCTGTATGCTGTTACGCAAGCATTTGGAAGACGGCCATATTGTTATGTTAGAGCAAAAAAACTTTGACAGAATTATAGAAATGACCGTCAATGCTCCCATTCCCGGGGATAAAACAACTCCTAAAGTATTGATTTTTGAACTGATGGGACGCAACAACAATATTATTCTGCGTCAGGAAGAAAAAATACTTGGCTCTTTAAGAAAAATTCACGCTACACCTGTGGAACAAAAAGGGCTACATCCCCTGGCTATTGAGGCGGGCAAACTCGCACAAGCCGTTCAAGCCAACACCGCACCGACTTTGAAACAAAAAATCACCGCTACTTTGCTGGGCATAGGCAATCATACGGCGGAAATTTTAGCACAGGCAGAAGACTTGACCACCGCACTGCTAAAATTACAGGATAAATATTCTGCACCGGCTGACAGCCGTATCAATGATTTAATTATTGAGAAAATTGCTGCCACACCCCTGCAAATTGATTTACAAAAAAATTTACAGGGAATTATCAAAGGGGAAATAAATAAGAATACAAAAAAATTACAGGCACTTAAAGAGGAACTTGCCACAGCAAAAAATGCAGATGAATACCGCATTAAGGCGGACACCCTTATGAGCAACCTTACTAAAATAAAAAAAGGGCAAGAAAATATTACCTTGCCCAATCTTTATGACGGTAAGACATTAGCAATTACATTAAACCCAAGTTTTACACCTGCCGAGAATGCCCAACAATATTACAAACGCTATAACAAGTATCAAAGGGCGCAGAAGGAACTGGCAAAACAAATCAGTTTAACTGAGGAAGAACTGGAATATCTGGACAGTATTGAAACCGCTCTCTCCCTGCCCCTGAAACGGAATGAAATTGAAGAAATCAATCAGGAACTGATTAATGCCGGAATCTTGAAGAAAAAGAAAAACAAAAAACAGCACACGCCCCCAAGCGAGCCGCTGAAAATCATCCTGCCGGATGCTGTCATTTATATCGGTAAAAATAACCGACAAAACGACTATCTTACTTTCAAACTGGCAAAACCCACTGATTTATGGTTTCATACTAAAGATATCCCCGGCAGTCATGTGATTCTTTGCGGGGAGCAGAGTGAAAAAAATATCCAACTGGCAATGCAGTATGCGGCTTACTATTCCAAAGCACGCAACTCAAGCAATATACCGGTGGATATGGTTTTGAGAAAATATGTAAGAAAGCCCAACGGCTCCAAACCCGGTTTCGTCATCTTCACCAACAACAAAACAAGTTATGTAGAACCAGTTATAGAGGTTTGAGGTTTCAGATGTAAGGGGAAGTTTGCTTGATGCTGACTGACCCTCGCTTACATCGAACTTCCCAAAATCTAATCACCAGAACTCTTTACCACAATTTTTAATTTTTCGTTTTTAATTTTTAATTATAATTTCTAAAACCCATTTGGAGCCATCATCCCAGTCAAAACCAAGTTCAAATATTCCTGTATTACCTTTTAACGTCGGTGCTGGTGCTTCTCCTATGCCCGATATGCTTGCCTTTGTTTCACCGTTAAACTCATGTTCCCACGCCGCCCCAATATAGGGTTTGAAGCCCGTTTCACGCTGACCGAACGTATATCTTACACCCGTACGCACCCTGTGGCTCTTCACGCTCTCAAAGTGATATTCTGTACCGTCTTTAAGTGTTGCATCGCATGCCCCCACATGACCGTAAGCATATCTCAAATATGTGTCCAGTTTGTTATTACCTTTTTTGTAAATCTTGCCAAAACCTACCATTGCTCCGTGATATTTGCTGTCGGTTTCATAACCGCCTAAATCACTTTCGCTCCATTCCGTTTCCTGCTTGCCATAGCGAACATTACCTTCGAAGTAAGTATTATTCGCTAATTGATGGCGTATCATAATACCCACACCCTTGTTCTCGGAATTGCCGTCACCGTGTACATTGCCGTTGTAGGTGTCAAAGTCCCCTTTGCCGTATTCAAAGAACAGTCCGTAGGTTGTGGCATTGCCGTTATCCCATTTTTTCGTATTGCCAGCACCCACAATAACGCCCCAGCCGTCCACATCCACATGGCTGCCGGTCTTGTATTTGCTGCTGCCCGCACTCATGGCACCGAAGGTGTCAGTCCCGCCGCCAGCTGTATTGGCAACCAAACTGCTCATGCCTTCACCGCTTGCCAAATCCGCACTGGCATTCACCATAGCCGCAGCCGCAGCCACACCTTCAACGGGGGCTTTCTGTTGGTCTTCACTACCGCCACCGCCTCCGTAATTCTGTAACATAGTTAAAATCAAATTAACACCATCTAAACTAATTTGCCCCGCACCCCCAAGTACCGTTGCTCCATTATTGCTTATACTGCCGCTTCCGCTATCTGCTTTGATCAAATAAATTTCATCATCTTTTTTTAAAGTAACCCCATCAGCAGCTTCAACGCCTATCAAAGTATCACTATACCACACATCAGTTGTATGCAACATAATGTCACCATCTGCAATATCACTTGGCAAAGTGAAATTTATTTTTTCAAAATGGTTAACGCTTTGCGCCTTCCCTCCCATCTTGATTTTTAAATTTAATGTATTACCTGACGGACTACCACCATATGAACTATCATAACCATAAAACTGATTTCCGTCGTGAAAAGTTCCAGCCACAATAGTCACTTCATTATTAACACATCCACCAGACATCATACCTCCGGAATTTCCGCCACAAATTTTAACATTTGTAAATTCTCCCCCATTAATTTCTATTGTATTCTCCGCAACATAACCATCATGACTACCACCATCACCGCCATATATGGATCCTCCAGTAACCATAATATGATTATTACTTGCACCCCCTTCATTGCTGTTGTTTTTACCGGCATAAAACGAGTTGCTCGTATAATTGCCAGCGGTGATACTTAAATTATTACCAGAAACTGCTGAATAACCAAAACCGGCATAAAATTGATCACCGTTACTTATTGATGTTAAACCCTGGCTGGCAGTTCCGTCCAAAATAAGATTTGCCCCTGTTGTACGCCCTTCATTAAAATTACTTGTCCACATAGTAGCATCACTACTTGAACCATACCATGTCGTCGCAAATGCCCCATTGGCGCATAACATACCGCCTGCCAGCACCGCCAGCACAACCTTTTTCTTCAAATTGATTTTCATTTTAATTTCCTCCTGAAAAACAAATATTGTTTAATCCGATTTTTGATTAACATTATACCGCCCCCCCGTCTTGTTTTGGCAAGAGAAATGTTAATTATTTTTCATTACGCCAAAGCAAAAGCCGAAACGGTCTTTAGCAATGGATAATTAGTAAATAATAATGAATAATTATGGTAAAATGTTCCTGTGATTAAAAAAAAGTCCGCTTGATGCTGACTGCCCCTCTCCCTGGGGAGAGGGAATAAAAGGGTGTGGGGAAAATTCCGCACTTTTCACAATTTCAACAGAAAGTAACAACCTAATCAAATGTTTCTCCACACTCCCCCTACGGGTACTCTCTCCCCAAGGAGAGAGTTACTTTCGCTTTCATCTAACTTCCCAATTCTAATCAAAATAGTTTTTCATTTTGCTTTTTGTTACAGTGTCAAAATGATATCATACTGATGCGGTCTTATATCATTTCAGACACATTTCTATTTTTACTCGTCACTAAAATGCAATTAAAATCGTGAAAAGTTAATTTCAAAATGGCGACATTTTGATGGCGAATGTACAATCTAAGTGCAACAAAATAAAATGACACACAGAAACTTCTGTTAAAATGGTGTTTGCAAAAGACAACATAAAACAGGAGGTAGCCATGTGCCATTATAAACATCTTACACTAATTGAAAGGGAAAAGCTAATGTTTTTTTTGGCAAAACATTATCCCGTTTCCCAAATAGCAATATTTCTGTCAAGAAACAGGTCGACAATTTACAGGGAAATCCGACGTAATTCAAAGGAACAATATATCCCAGTAAAGGCACAAAATATGTATGAACAACGTCGTAAAGCATGCAAACCCAAAAACAAACTCGCAAATTTGTCACTGCTCAACATTGTCAGGGATAAAATCATTAACCATAACTGGTCCCCCGAACAAATATCGGGAAGACTTGCGGAGGAAAACAACAAAAATTTGATAAGTTATAACACAATATACCGTGCCATATATAAAGGACTGCTCAATGTCGGTACATCAGAGAAAGCATTTCATGCTGTGCTTCACAAACTCAGGCATCACGGGAAAAAACGGCATTCAAAAAATTATGAGGAACGCAGGGGGAAAATAATCATAAGCAATAATATCTGTGACCGGCCGTTGTCAGCAGAACAACGTTCTTGTATAGGGCATTGGGAAAGTGACACAATGTTGGGGAAACTTAAAAAAGCATGTCTTGTAACAATGGTGGACAGGAAAAGCCGTTTCCTGTGTGGCGGCAAGGCACAAAACAAAGAGGCAGGATATGTGAACCAAGTAATGATACTCAAACTTTCCGGTATGCCCTTAAGGTCCATAACCCCAGACAGGGGGCATGAGTTCGCCAAACACAGGGAAGTTTCAAAAGCCCTCGGCAATGTACCTTTCTATTTTCCGCTACCGCACCATCCTTGGCAAAAGGGAACCGTTGAAAATATAAATGGCTTGTTAGGGGAATTTTTCCCTAAAGGTAAGGACTTGACGGATATAACGGACGACTATGTTCAGAAAATATTTGATGAATTAAATTTACGTCCGAGAAAATGTCTTAATTTCAGAACACCATTTGAAGTGTTTTATTCCAAATCGTTGCACTTAGTTTGACAATTCAAGATATAAAATGTCGCCATTTTGAAATTGAGATTTTGCTGTTCTAAATGAAAAAATCCTGTGACTATTTCTAATCACAGGAACTTTTTACCACATTTGGTCTTTGCTCTTTGATTATTTGGTCTTTTTACTTATAACCCCTCCGTCTTGCCCACCTAAAAACTATCGGCAAGCCACCTCCCCTAACTGGGAGGCAAGAGTTCACACTATGCTGACTTTCCTATAACCTAAAGCCTAAATTATAATCACAGGAACATCTTACCATAATTACGCATTGCGAATTACGCATTACGCATTATGTCCTCCTATATATAAAAGGAGTCCCAAAAACAGCAAAAAGTAGGTTACAGAAATTTTTTTACCCGTTATACAATCAGCTTCCACTAACTTCAACCAACTTATACCCGTTAAACTTTAACGAACCTCCATCATATTTTTCCCCGGATACTTCACCCGTAGAAGAATCATAAGTCATATCTGCACCTTTGGCATCCTTAAACTCATCCGTGTTAATATATTTGTCCTCAAAAAGTTTGCTCAAAGAATCGGGATATGCCTGGTGTTCCATGTGATATACCTGAACTGCCTGCCCCACTGCAGTCAAATCATTTCTTAATTTGCTGTCTTTCACCTTACCATAAGCACCTTTAATAGACGGTGCCATAAAAGTCATGACTACGCCAATAAGTGCGGCTGCAGCCACTACTTCCAACAAGCTGAAACCCTGATGTTTTCTCATTTTTTCTCCTCAATCTCCTTTTGCAATTTAGCAATAAATTCATCTATCTTCATTGAACCGATGTCTCCTTCACCCCTATGACGGACAGTAACCGTTCCTTCTTCCACTTCCTTATCACCAACTACCAACATATACGGCACTTTTTGCACTTGTGCCTCACGAATCTTGTAACCAAGTTTTTCATTTCTGTCATCCAGTTTGGCACGGATTCCCAATGCAAAGAACTTATCATAAATTTTCTTTGCATATTCTGCATGTTTATCCGTAATGGGAAGAATTTTAACCTGACAGGGAGCCAACCAAGCAGGGAACGCTCCTGCGTAATGCTCAATCAAAATACCGATAAAGCGTTCAATGGAACCATAAACAACCCTGTGAATCATAACCGGACGATGTTTTTGTCCGTCTTCGCCTGTATATGTCAAGTCAAAACGCTCCGGCAACTGCATATCCAACTGAATAGTGCCACATTGCCAAGTCCTGCCAATGCTGTCCTGCAAATGGAAGTCAATCTTCGGCCCGTAGAAAGCACCATCGCCCTCGTTAATGACATATTCCAGTCCGAAATCCTCCATAGCCGCTTTCAAAGCATTGGTGGTGCGTTCCCATGTTTCTGCACTGCCCATGCTGTTTTCCGGTCTTGTGGAAAGTTCTGCATGATATTTCAAACCGAAAGTTGCATATACTTCGTCAAAGAGGCGGATAACATTTTGAATTTCATCCTTAATCTGGCTTTCCATCATAAAGATATGGGCATCATCCTGAGTAAAGCAACGCACACGGAAAAGACCGTGCAAGGCACCACTCAATTCATGACGGTGTACCAAGCCCAATTCCCCCGCCCTAATAGGCAACTCTTTATAAGAATGGAGATGTTGTTTATACACCAACATACCGCCAGGACAATTCATTGGTTTTACCGCATAATCACCCTCATCAATTTTAGTGAAATACATATTCTCTTTGTAATGGTCCCAATGACCGCTCCGTTCCCACAATTCCCTGTTCAAAATCATGGGTGTCTTGATTTCCTCATAACCGTAACGGCGGTGTACCTGACGCCAATAATTTATCAATTCATTCTGAATAATAATGCCGTTGGGCATAAAGAACGGGAAACCGGGGCCTTCATCAAGAATACAGAAAATATCCAATTCCTTTCCCAGTTTGCGGTGATCCCGTTTAGCCGCTTCTTCCAACATATGTAAATAGGCATCTAATTCTTCTTTGGAATTAAAAGCAGTGCCGTAAATACGTTGTAACATTTTATTTTTTTCATTGCCACGCCAATAAGCGCCGTTGATGCTTTGCAACTTAAATGCCTTCACTCTGCCTGTACTTGGGCAGTGAGGGCCGGCACAAAGGTCAGTAAAGTCACCCTGTGTATAGGTACTGATAATTGCATCCTCAGGCAAATCGTTAATCAGTTCAACTTTATATTTTTCCCCAGCAGCTTCAAATTTCTTCAACGCCTCGGCTCTGGGAATTTCACTACGCACCAAAGGAAGGTTGGCCTTCACAATCTTTGCCATTTCCTTTTCAATGGCCGCCAAGTCATCGGGAGTGAACACATGCTCGCTGTCCAAATCATAATAGAATCCATTGTCAATGGCAGGCCCAATGGCAAATTTTACATCCGGGAACAGATGTTGAATCGCTTGAGCCATCACATGGGATGCAGTATGCCGGATGGCGTGTAATCCTTCCGGTGTATCCGGGGTAACAAACTCCACTGTAGCATCATGGTCAAGGGTGTCGGTCAAATCCCTGTTCTTACCGTCCACCACTGCCAAAAGTGCAGTTTTACCTAATTTTTGGTTCAAGTTTTTGGCAATTTCCAAAAGGGAAATGCCGTTGGCAAATTCTTTCACATTGCCGTCTTTCAAAGCTACTTTCATTTTTTTCCTCCTAAAATAATGTGCCTACAACACACAGTTATTTTTTTATTTCCAGTGCGTGAAACGCACAAATGGACTTAGCGTCAAACAGTTCTCCCCGACAAATCATATTATTGATTTCCTCCCAGGTAAAGGCCTGTACACCTATAAATTCATCCTCATCCGTATGCTGGGCATGGGCAGTAAGTCCCTTTGCCTCAAAGAGATGGATGATTTCATCACTGAAGCCGGGAGTGGTGGCTATGCTGCACAAAAACCGCCATTCCTTTGCTTCGTAACCTGTTTCCTCACTCAATTCCCTGCGGGCACAATCCTCCAGATTCTCTGCCCCGTGATCCAGTTTACCTGCGGGAATTTCCCACATTACCGTATTCAAGGGATAACGGCACTGTTTAACCAAAACAATTCTGCCATCATCCAAAACCGGCACCACTGCCACTGCTCCCGGATGACGGATAAATTCCCGTTCTGATTCTTTTCCGTCCGGCAGTTTTACCCTGTCTTTCATCACATGAAGCAAACACCCGTCATATATATCTTTTCCACTGATACGGATTTCGTCCAAATCCTTGTCAGAAAATTTCTTAATCATTTTTTTGCTTTCGGCTTTCCTGCATTTTCCTTAATATTGTTCTTGAATCCTCTTGCCTTTTTCAGCATTTCTTCCGCTGTCTGTATAGCCGCCATGGTCTTATTGGAACCCGCAGCCATTCTGACTAATTCTTCCACCCTGCCTGCTTCCAAAAGCACATCCAGTTTAGTAATAGTGCGTTCCTTTGCCACCATTTTTTGAATGTAAATATGCCTGTCAGCAAAAGCGGCAATCTGCGGCAAATGGGTAATGCAGAGCACTTGTCCTGTTTGGGAAAGCATGGCAATTTTTTCCGCCATCCGCTCTGCAGTTACACCTCCCACCCCGGAATCAATTTCATCAAAAACCATGCAGGATACTTTTTCCTTACCCAACATTACGGTTTTCACCGCCAAAGCCAAACGGCTCAGTTCACCGCCACTGGCAACCTTCACCAGTTCCAAAAGTGGTTCACCCTTATTAGCACTGAAAAGAACAGTCATTACATCCTTGCCATACTTCGTGAAGTTTTCACTTTCACCGAAAGCAATTTCCACCCTGCCCTCCGGCATTGCCAAATCCCTAATATGCGTTGTTATAGTGGCAGTCAGTTCTTTAGCGACCTTTTTCCTTGCCTTACTCAGTTTGGCGGCAGTAACGGCTAATTTGTCTTCCGCCATCCGTAATTCCTGCTCTGCTCTGGCAATGGTTTCGCTAATCTTTTCCAAGTCCTCATACTTCCGGCTGATTTCTTCGCCATAGGCAATTACTTCCTCAATGGTGCTACCATACTTTTTCTCCAAAGAATAGAACAAATCCAAACGGTTTTGGATTTCGTTAAACCTGTCCTCATTAAAATCAATCTGCTCCGCATAATCACCTAATTCCGAGCGGCACTCATCAATGTTAATCCACGCGGACTCCAAACTGTTAAATAATTCCTGCAACCTTCCGTCATATTCACACACTTCCGCCAACTGATTTTTGGCATCAGCCAAAATGCTAAGTACACTGCTTTCACCATCAAGAATGTTATATGCCGTATTCACATTCTTAGCAATTTTTTCCCCATGCTGCATCAGTGTTGCTTCCCTTTTCAGTTCGTACTCTTCTCCAGGACGCAATTCCGCCGCCGCAATTTCTTCCTGAATATGCTGGTACAACTCTAAAAGATGTTCCCTGTCATTATTCGCCGCCTGCAATTCTTTAACCTTACGTACAAGCGCTGTATATGTTTCATAATCCGTCTCGTAATTTTCCAACAAAGATGCCAGTTCCTGCTCACCGAATTTATCCGTAAGCATCCGGGCGGCATCTTCCTGCAAAAGCAACTGGTTTTCATGCTGACCATGAATATCAACTAAAATTGCACCCACCTGACGTAGCACCTGCAACGGCACCTGCACCCCGTTAATACTGGCCTTGGATTTGCCGTTGGCAGACACCATCCGTTTCAAAAACAAACTGTCTTCCTGCTCAATGCCCTGTTCTGCCAAAATTGCATTTAATTCTTCATTACCATCACAAGAAAAGACCGCCTGCACCCAAAACCCGTCCGTATCTGCCCGCACAAAATCCGTACTGGCTCTTCCTCCCAGTACCACGCTCAAGGCATCAATCAATATGGATTTCCCCGCACCTGTCTC
This sequence comes from Phascolarctobacterium sp., assembly GCA_030531205.1. GTDB lineage: Bacteria > Bacillota > Negativicutes > Acidaminococcales > Acidaminococcaceae > Phascolarctobacterium_B. The sequence continues at coordinate 69,466 of JAUNOC010000002.1, read as the reverse complement.
TCCCGTGAAAACATTAAAGCCCTTTGTGAAATCAACCTTAACATCTTCCAGAAGTGCAAAATTGTGCACATGCAAAGTGTCTAACATTATCGCATCAGTTTTTCCTGCAAATTATCGTAATAATCTTCTGTAGTTACCCGCAATAATTGCATTTTATAATTACTCTTGATTATTTTCACAACACAGTCATCCTCAATGGGACCTAATATTTTTCCGTCCGCCTGCAAAATTAACTGTTCCCTATCTCTTTCCGTTGAAATTTCTACCATAGAATCCATCGGGATTACCAAAGGACGGTTGGAAATTGAATGAGGACAAATTGGGGTAATCACCATAGCATCCACATCCGGATGTACCAAAGGTCCGCCGGCACTTAAAGAATAAGCCGTAGAACCTGTGGCTGTCGCTACAATAATTCCATCCGCCGCAATGGAGGCGGCCTGTTTTCCATTCACCTCTATGAAGTAATGAGCCATCTTAGAAATCTTGGCTTTAGACACAACAATATCATTCAAAGCATGTGCCTTGTTAATTTCTTTACCGTTCTGTAACACCATGGTCTTCAACATAGAACGATTTTCCACCGTGTAAAAATCCTGCCCAATCATTTTCAAAGCACTGGGCAATTCGTGTGTTTCCACCTCTGCCAAAAAACCCAAATGCCCGAAATTCACCCCGAAGGCCGGCATATTGATACGCACCAATAAATCTGCCATTCTGAGCAGAGTCCCATCACCGCCCAAAGACATAAAAACATCAACCTGACGCAAACTTTCCTCGTTTCCGGGCACATAGGACTGACACTCATACTTGGCAGCAACATCTTCGGGAAGATATGGCACTAAACCTGCCTCCTTCACCAAAGTAACAATATGCTCCAGTTGCTTAACAACCACTTCTTTTCTCAAGTTGGGATAAATACCAATTTTCTTAATCATAGCTGATGACTTTTCTCCACAATTTTTTCCGTTTCACCGTCTGCAAAATTATCCTGCCCGCTCTTATCCAAGTAGAGCAGATATTCAATATTTCCCTCAGGCCCTTTAATAGGGCTGAAATCCAAACCCTGAACTGAAAAACCAAAATCTCTGGATTGGGCAATAACCTTTTCTATAACCTGAATATGCACGGCAGCATCCTTCACCACGCCGTTCTTACCCACATTTTCCTTTCCCGCCTCAAACTGAGGTTTTATGAGGGCAATAACAAAACCATTGTCTTTTACAATTTGCCAAACTGCGGGCAAAACTAAACCTAAAGAAATAAATGCCACATCAATGGTAGCCGCATCCACCAGTTCCCCCAAATCTTCCGGTTTCAGAAAACGCACATTGGTTCTTTCCAAATTCACCACCCGTGCATCCTGACGAAGTTTCCATGCCAACTGTCCATAGCCCACATCCACTGCAAAAACTTTTTGGGCACCATTCTGCAAGGCACAATCCGTAAAGCCACCTGTAGAAGCACCAATATCCGCCACAACCTTATCCTGTACGCTGATGGGAAAAACCTCAAGCGCTTTCGCTAATTTCAAACCACCCCGGCTCACATAAGGAATCTTACTTCCCAAAATTCTGATGGTTACATCCTCTTTCGTAGGCGTACCCGGCTTGTCTATTTTCACTTCATCTACCAGCACATTCCCTGCCATAATCTCTGCCTGGGCCCGGGAACGGGTTTCAAAAAGTCCTCTGTTCACCAGAAGAACATCCAATCTTATTTTAGCCAATTCCTAATCCTTTGTACAATGCTTTCACTGTCCAACTGTAAATTCTTTAGCAAAATATTTTTTGCCCCGTGAGGCACAAATTCATCACCAATTCCCAAATTCAGCACCTGACAATTTGCGAGCATTCCATTTTTATTCAAACATTCCAAAACAGCACTGCCAACGCCACCGCTTAATACTCCCTCTTCCAAGGTCACGATATGAGAGTATTTTTGAGCATGACTCAAAAGCAACATTTCATCAAGAGGTTTGGCACAACGCATATTTACCACACCCACATTCATACCTTCGGCTTGCAATTCATCCGCCACCTGCAATGCGGTCTGTACCATACTGCCAATCGCCCACAGGCAAAGTTTTTCACCCTGACGTAATTCTTCCGCTTTACCATAAAGTAGAAGTTGCGGTTTCTCAACTGGCACACCCACACCACTGCCACGAGGATAACGGATAGCCACAGGACATTTCCACACAATCGCACTGTGCAACATGCTCACCAGTTCATTTTCATCTTTAGGCGACAATATTTTTAGATTCGGAATATTCCGTAAAAAACTAAGATCAAAAACTCCGTGATGGGTAGAGCCGTCGTCACCAACTAATCCCGACCTGTCCAAACAAAAAATCACAGGGAGATTTTGCAAACATACATCATGTAAAACATTATCATAAGCCCTTTGCAAGAAACTACTATATACAGCCACAACTGGTCTTAAACCATTCGCAGCCATTCCGGCCGCCATAGTTACTGCATGTTGCTCCGCAATGCCCACATCAAAATATCTGTCAGGCAATGCTTGGGCAAAATAATTTAAGCCCGTACCCTCCGGCATAGCCGCTGTAATGGTCACAATTTCAGAATTCGCTTTTCCTTCAGCCACCAATGCCTTGCCAAAAACTTCTGTATAAGATGGCACAGCATTTTCTGCCACAATTTTCTTCCCCGTAGCAATTTCAAAAGGTCCTGTACCGTGAAAACTGTTAGGATTTTTTTCCGCCGGTTCATAACCCTTACCCTTCTTGGTCAGCACATGAATTAACACAGGTCCATGTAATTTTTTTGCCCCTTCCAACACATCCGTCAAAGTATTAATATCATGTCCGTCCACAGGCCCTAAATAGGTGTAACCTAATTCTTCAAAAAGGGAATTAGGCACAATCAAATATTTTACACTGCCCTTCAAACGCTTTACAAAATGCAGAAGGTCATCCCCCACATCCATACTTTTCAAAAGTTTAGCAAGCGTATCTTTAACAGAATTATATACCTCACCAGTACGCAAAGCACTGAGATATTCGCTCATAGCACCAACATTTTTGTCAATACTCATTTCGTTATCATTCAAAATAACAATAAGATTTTTATTGGCAATGCCCGCATCATTCAGCCCTTCAAAAGCCAATCCCCCAGTCATGGCACCATCACCAATGACAGCCACCACATGACCATCCTCCTTGTGCAAATCACGTCCTACCGCCATGCCTAAGGCCGCAGAAATACTGGTAGAACTGTGTCCTGTGCCAAAAGCGTCGTGTTCCGATTCCGTCCGTTTAGGAAAACCGCTTAAGCCCCCATATTGGCGCAGGATTTTAAATTTTTCCCTTCGCCCCGTAATAATTTTATGCACATAACTTTGATGTCCCACATCAAAAATAATTTTATCTTTAGGCGTGGAAAACACCCTGTGCAAAGCCAATGTCAGCTCCACCACCCCCAAACTGGGAGCCAGATGTCCTCCGTTTTTGCTTACAACCTCAATAATGTATTGGCGTAATTCCTGCGCCAGTTGCTTAAGTTCTTTCGTATTTAATTTCTTAACATCCTCCGGAGAATCAATCCCCGCAAGAATATTCTCACTCATTAATTCTTTCTCTCCGTAATCATACTGGCAATACCGCGCAAGGCATCCGCCCTTTCACCAAATATTTCCAAACACTCCAGTGCCTCTGCAATGGTCTTCTTTCCCAATTCCTTGGCCGCTTCCAAACCATAAAGAGTGACATAAGTGGTTTTCTTATTTTTCTCATCACTGCCAACATTTTTCCCCAATGCCACCGTGTCACCCTCCACATCCAGCACATCATCCGTAATTTGAAAAGCCAAACCTAATAAATCCGCAAATTTCGTTAATGCTAAAAGTTCTGCATCCTTAGCACCGGCCAGACGTGCCCCTGCACGCACAGCGCCGATAAATAAAGCACCAGTTTTAGCAGAATGAAGTTTTCGCAATTCTTCCGCAGAAATACTTTTTCCTTCCGCATCCAAATCCAATGCCTGACCGCCTACCATACCAAAATTACCGGCACACATTGCAATTTCCCGTACTGCATCAACTAAAACTGCACCATCAACATTTTTCTGTTCCAGCATTACTTCAAAGGCCAAAGTTAAAAGTCCGTCCCCTGCCAACACCGCCATTGCTTCACCAAAAACTTTATGATTAGTAGGTTTGCCACGACGCAGATCATCATCATCCATACAGGGCAAATCATCATGAATTAAAGAATAGGTGTGTATCATTTCCAGACCGCAGGCCACTGGCAAATAATTATATCCCTTGACTCCAAGTGCCTCCGTTGTAGCCATTAAAAGAATGGGTCTTATCCTTTTTCCCCCTGCCTGCAAACTGTAAAGCATAGCATCATCCACACGGCTGATACCTTTTTTCTTAGTCCGTTGATCCAAATAATTTTCCACCAATTTCAGTTGTTTTGCATAATATTCTTTAAAATCCATTTTAAGCATTCCTCAATGCCCCATAAGCATTACCTACAGCCCCGTCGGAACTGTATTTTGCCTCTGCCCGATGAAAACCAATTCCCTGTTTTGCCAAAATATTTTTACAAATCTCACAAATATAATTATTGGCACTTACACCACCGACTAAAAGTACATCCTGAACATCTTTACTTTTAGCCGTGTTCACCAACATTTTGCCAAATGTCTTACCCAAACATTCTTCCACACCCAAAGCCATGCCGCATTTATCCTCGCCCTTTTCCAAGAGCCGTAAGGCGTGAGTAGCAGGCCCGCTTAAAGAACAAGTGTTATCTTTCACACTTACGGGCAAAGTGACTGGTGCCTGAGCATCCTCTGCTAATTTTTCCAAAGCCGCCCCTGCCGGGAACTGCAATCCCAATGCCACACCCACTCTGTCAATAAACTGACCAGCATGTAAATCAATGCTGCCACCAATTTGTGTTAAAGAATAATTTTTTCCTTTGCTCTCCACCAACAGCACATCCGTCGTGCCGCCCGATGCGTGAAGCATAATAAAACTGTCACTTTTAAAATCTTTTGCGGACCAAAGCCCTGCCAAAAGATGATTTTCCTGATGACTTTGCAAATGCAATTTTACTTGCAATGCTTGCGCCAAAGTTTTTGCTGTACCTAACCCAACCAAGAAAGCCGGCATATAACTGTCTGCCAAAGTTCTTGGTCTTTCGCTGACACCGATACCCACAATTTCGTAATACGGCACCAGTGCTTTCTCCAACAAGTCCGGCAAAGCACGCACATGCTGATACACCATTTCGCTCTGTTGCAAGCCACATTCTTCCTGCTTAACTTTTAGGATACGCCGCTCATCCGCAACTAAATTGCCCTGCTCGTCCAAAAGCGCAACACTTGTGGTATAGCAACTGGTATCAATACCTAAATAGACCTTCACTTTTACTGACCTGCCGCCCTGACAATTTTGCCTAAAACTCCATTAACAAATTTAGATGCCGCATCATCACCATAAATCTTAGCCAGTTCTACTGCCTCATTGACCGCAACTCCTGCAGGTACTTTTTCAACAGCAAATTGTATTTCATAAACAGCCAGGCGTAAAATCATTTTCTCAGCATTTCCCAACCGTTCCATGCGCCAATTTTCCAATGCTACAGAAATAATCTGATCAATTTCCGAACAATGTTCTTTTACACCTGCCACCAAAATTTTGGCATAATCAAGTACATCTGCCTCTTGTTTTTTATTGATTTTATTATTATGTTCTGCTGCCAAAGCACAATCTAAAGCCAAATCCAAAGTAACTTTTTGAGAAAACTCAATTTGAAAAAGTGCTTGCAACGCCAATTCCCTTGCTAATCTTCTCATCTGTGATAACCCGCCGGCAACAACCTATCCAACCATTCCAACAAATCTTCCTTTTTATCAAGTTTGTTTCCCAAAAAGAAACCAAACCCAATACAGAAAAGTAAAAACAGGGTCTGCAATACCCCCAACCAAATGAACATAAATCCTGTGAAAGCCCCAAACAATGAACAAATAAGGCGACCACGAAAATTATTCCACAAATCAGCTAAAATCTGATTAAACATCTTCCGCCTCCTTATTCCTGTGCCTTAATCTGCTTGAAGTAGATTTCCACACCGTCAACTTCAATGGCAGTAGCTTTCTTCAAACCCTCACGCACGTTGTTTTTCACATCCTCACTGGCAGAGGGAATCACTACGCCCGGTTCAATACTGGCATTAATGCGGATAGAAATTTTTTCATCCTTCCGTTCCGCAATCGCCTTCACATTAAACACCCCGTATATTTCCTGCGCCAATGCCGCCGCATAATCCTCAATGGCGCTAATGCCAACCTGAACCCTGCCATTTTCAGAATCATTCAAAAGCAAGGAACTGCTGCTGGGACTAACATTGGCAATCAATAATCTTACACTGACCAGCAACAAAATCACACCGCCCACGCAGTACATAGTGTTGCCAGGAATTCCTGCAATAACAGATGCAATAAATCTGTGAGGAATTAAATCCAAACTGCAAAGCACAGTTACCGCTGAAACACAGGCCATAAAAGCCGTATATATTGTGAGAATAATCCTGTCAATCAGATTCATGCTTTTCCTCCTCCGTGTCTTCCAAATTCTTCACTTCTTCAACTTCCTTTGTATCTTCTAATTCCTTTTCCATTTTTTTCTTCACATTCTCTATATGCACATCCACAGATTGCACTTCGTAACCTGCCATAACCTCAACCTGTGACTTTACATGCTCCTGCACATTTAGTGCCAGTTCAGGAATATTACAGCCAAACTCAACCACCAGATACAAAGTTAAGTGCAATAATTTTCCTTCAAAATCCACTCGCACACCCTTGGATGTTTTTTCCTTACCCATAAGTTTTGCCACATCATCCACCAGACCGCCACTCATTTCCAGCACACCGGGAACTTCCAGAGCCGCCATAGAAGCAACAACACAAATTACTTCTGTGGCAATCTTAATGTCGCCAACATCCTGCTGCTGAGTATTATCCGTCACAACATTCAAATTTTCATCCTTAGTTGTAACTTGATCCTCAACTTCAGGCAAATTCTTATTCTGTTCCTTTGTCCCCGCCTCTTCGTTAAAGGTTTTTTGTACCTTACGGACAGCGGACAAAATCTTTTTTCTAAACCCCATATACCCATCCTATAAATGTATTTATTTATATAATGTTATATTTTAGCACAGAATTAATTTATATACAACAAAATATACAAAAAAAAATTACCGCCCTCAGGCGGTAAGAAAAATTACTTTTATTTTTTTTCATTCCTTTTCATCATTTTTTGAATTTCCTGCATAAAATTATTCACATCTGCAAATTGACGGTACACACTGGCGAAACGCACATAAGCTATTTGATCCGTCTTTTCCAGATACTGCATAACCTTTTCACCAATGGCATTAGAAGTTACCTCGCTGTCACCAGTCAGACGTAATTCCCTTTCAATGGCATCTGCAATTTCCTTAATTCTGTCATAGGATACAGGTCTTTTTTCAAAGGCCTTCAGCAAACCGCCCAAAAGTTTTTTATCGTCAAAAAGTTCACGTCTGCCGTCTTTCTTGCTTACTACCAAAGGAGTTTCTTCATATTTTTCATAAGTGGTAAAACGCCTGCCACATTCCGGACATTCCCTGCGCCGCCTGATAGTGCTATTTTCGTCAACACTACGGCTATCAACTACCCTGCTGTCTTCAAATCCGCAAAAAGGACATTTCATTTCCCTTACCTCTTATTCTTCAACCATGCCGGTACATTAGAAAAAGGAGCATTGTTGTTTACCCCATCATCACTGCTTTTTTCTTCCATAGGCGCTGCTGTTGTGCTTGGATTACCAAAAGTAAATGGTTTAGGTTGTTTCGGTCTTTCAGAGAACATGCCTCTTTTGAAACCTGTAGCAATAACGGTAACCCGAATCTCATCACCCATACCTTCATTCATTCTGAGACCGCAAATAACATTGGCATCTTCTGCACAGGACTGTTTGATAACTCTGCAAGCTGCATCATAATCTTGCAATCCCAAATCATGACCGCCAACAATATTGATAATAACACCTTTAGCACCATCAATTCTCTCTTCCAATAATTTTGATTGAATCGCCGCCATAGCCGCCTGTTCCGCAGCCCCTTCGCCACGTGCAGAACCGATACCCATCAAGGCACCGCCCTGCTCACTCATAACTGTTTTCACATCTGCAAAGTCCACATTGATAAGACCTTCTTCACTGATAATATCGGAAATGCCTTGCACGCCCATACGCAATGCCTCATCCGCCATGTGAAAAGCCTCTAACATAGTTGTTCTTTTATCAACTACTTCCAAAAGTTTCTGATTAGGAATAACCAACAAAGTATCTACTTTTTCTTGCAGTTTTTCAATACCTTCCATAGCCACTTTCATTTTACGGGAACCTTCATAATCAAAAGGTTTGGTAACAACACCAACGGTAACTGCACCTGCCGCCTTGGCACATTCAGCCACAATAGGAGCCGCACCTGTACCAGTGCCGCCACCCATGCCGGCAGTAACAAATACCATATCTGCACCTTTGACCAAATCTTCAATTTCCGCACGGCTTTCCTCTGCCGCCTTAGCACCAACCTCCGGCTTGGAACCTGCCCCCAAACCCCTGGTACATTCCTTACCTAATTGAATCTTTTTACCTGCAAGATTACTGCTCAAAGCACGCATATCCGTATTGGCTGCAATGAAATCAACATTTTTAACTCCGGCTTCAATCATACGGTTCACCGCATTACCGCCGCCACCGCCAACACCAATTACTTTTAAATCAGCAGTGCCGTCTGCCAAATTATTTCCAATAAAATCATCAAACATACTTTCCATTTTTGCTCTCCTTGAATAAAACTTTATTTTGAACCAAAAACACAATATGTAGTTTTTTTCGCATATAAGTATACTACATATTTGAATTTTTAGCAATTATCTTTTTTATTTTTTTATTTCTGCCTTGTGCCCCTGACGCAACCGAATGTAGGGCTTATCATAACGCATATCAACAAACTCTACATCCAACACTTTTCCTTTTATCTCATTGTATATTGTCATATATGTTGATGCCTTGCTGTAAGCTTCAGGCAACGAACCTACAACTAATTTTACTCCTGTTTTCAAAACCATCTGCAGATTATCATATTCATCAATGCTGATTTCTGCCAAATCCGAACATGCTTCAAAACTTAAACCGTTCATAAATTTCAATACTGACAATATTCTCTGATTATTGACCTTATCCCCTACAAAACTATTTTCCAAACTTTCCTTGAGCAAAACAGGCGCACTGCTGTCCGGCACACCCTTAGTAATGCTCATAATAATACCTTCGTAGTCAACTTTAACATAAGAGCCATAGTTATCACTTACATAGATAGCCGGTGAACGCTCTACCACACTCACATGAAAAACTGCCGGCCATTCATAACGGCATTTGGCACTGACAAACCGCACATCATGGCTAATAGCATTTTCAACCCGGGTACTGTTCAAATTGACAATATTTATTGGCCTCCTCTCCCCTGACATTTGCAAAATATCATCATTAGATAATTTGCGGGTACCGCTGACCTGAATACTGCCAAAAGCAAAATCAGGGTCATGGACATAGGACCATGCCTCATACAAAGACCCCACTACTAAAACCAAAATGAAAAGATTTCGCAACATTCGTAGGCGACGTCTTCTTTTGCGTTTATAAAATTCACCGCGAAAAGTATTATCCAATTTTCCCTCTTACTTTGCACCCAATAAAATAATTTCGCACAACTCAGGGAAAGAAATCCCCATTGCTGCCGCCATTGTCGGTACCAAACTTGTTTCCGTCATACCGGGAACCGTATTGGCTTCCAACACATACACATTTTCCTGTTTATCCATCATCATATCAATTCTGGCAACCCCGGAAAGCCCCAAAACACGATAAGTATCAACTCCTAATTTTTGAATTTGTTCAGTTAATTTTTCCCCAAAAGGTGCCGGACAATGATAATTCGTTGCCCCTTTAGTATATTTATTGTGAAAATCAAAAGTTTCGGAATGTAATTCAATCCAAACCAGCGGCATCGGGCAAAGTTTTCCGTCCTTAACCATAACTGCACAAGTCAATTCCTTACCATCAATATATTCTTCCACAACAAGGTTATCACAATATTCAAAACAAGATTTAATTGCCTGCGGAAGATTTTGCAAATTCTTAACTATTTCCACACCAATACTGCTGCCCTGGCTTGCCGCCTTTACCACTACGGCACCGCAAAAATAATTTTTAATTTTTTTGACAATTTCGTCAATATTACTGTCAAAGCGTTTATTGAAAAGCAAAAACTTCGCTGTTGGTATGCCTGCGGATTGCAAATATCTTTTTGTTGCTGATTTATCCATAGAAATAGCAGAGGCAAGCACATCACTGCCCGTATAGGGAATATTCAGCGCTTCCAAAATGCTTTGAATCCTGCCATCCTCACCATATAAACCATGCAAGGCATTGAACACAACTTCAATTTTTTGAGAAAGCAAATCATTCACTAATGTCTTTGGCTTCAGTTCCAATCCAACTGCATTATACCCCTTGCTTAACAATGCCTGTAAAATCGCTGTTCCCGTATGGCGGCTGACCTCTGCCTCTGCCGAAGGTCCGCCCATCACCACCGCAATTTTTGTTTTCTTATCCATGTTTTCTTTCCTCCTCTTTTGCTAATCTCTCAATAATCAAATCCGCCCGACCTGCACCAATGCTCATTACCAAATCTCCTGATTTGATAATATCTTTTAAATAATTAAATGCCTCATCAAAACTTGGAGTATAAATTACTTCTTTTCCCGTTGCTTCTTTGATTGCATTTACTAACACATCGCTGGTACCGTCTTCTATAGGATCTTCACTGGCAGCATATACATCCGTAACCACCAAAATATCACAATCATCAAAAGCATGTTTGAACTCTTCCAACAAAAGTTTAGTTCTTGTATAACGATGAGGTTGAAAACACCCCACAATTCTCTTGCTGCCTGTTTGCTTTGCCGCCTTCAAGACCGCTTTGATTTCCGTTGGATGATGAGCATAATCATCTACAAACCAAATGTCATTCACTAACGCTTTAGTTTCAAAACGACGTTTGGCTCCGTGGAAATCTGCCAATGCCTCCAAAATAATTTTTTCATCAACGCCCATTGACTTGGCAACGGCGAAAGCACCTACACTATTTTCCACATTATGCCTGCCAGGCACAACCAATTTTACATCGGCAACAAATTCATTGTCACAATAAAGTTTATAAGTTGTTTCCTTGCCTTTGTAAACAATTTCTTTGGCAGTATAATCTCCATTTTCAATACCATAAGTAACTACCGGCACACTGACCAGTTCTGCTAATTTAGCCGTATTAAGATTGTCTGCACAAAGCACTGCCAATCCGCCCGGTTTCAGATTATGCAAATACTGTTTAAAAGCATCACAAAGATTTTCCATACTGCCATAATGGTCTAAATGATCATCTTCAATATTGGTAACAACTGCAATTTGGGGATGGAATTTCAGGAATGAACCGTCACTCTCATCCGCCTCTGCAATAACCCAGTTGCCTTTGCCTGTAACAGCATTACCGCCTAACTGTACAACATCACCACCGATTAAAGAAGTTGCGCCCAAATTTGCTTTTTGTGCAATACATGCCAACATGGATGTGGTGGTAGTTTTTCCATGAGCACCTGCCACTGTTACCCCATCCCCGTCATTAACCAACCAACTCAAAGCATCACTGCGATGCAACACAGGAAGTCCCTTTTCCTTTGCTGCCACCACTTCCGGATTATTGCTGCGGATAGCAGTACTTAAAATCAAAGCATCCGCATTTTTAATATTTTCGGCAGCATGACCAACGGCAATCTTTGCACCCTGACTGATTAAACGGTCAACAATCTCACTCTTATTAACATCACTGCCCTGAACTTTAATACCCTTTGCCAACAACACACTGGCAATGGCACTCATCCCGGCACCGCCCACACCAACAAAATGCAAGTTTTTATTATGCATTGCCCACACACCAAGTGCCTGACGGGCAACATTCTCGCCGGCTCCCAAACTTGATAAATTTAAAGCAGCCCTCCGCATTTTTCCCAGTTCTTCAGGATTATCCAACAAAAATTCAATTTCCTCCAAAAGAACGGTGCTGTTAATATCCTTGTCTAAAATAACCTTGGCAGCGCCCTTTTCTTCAACCGCCCGGGCATTAAACTCCTGGTGATTTGCCGTAGCATACGGGAAAGGAATTAAAATTGCGGGAATCCCCTTAGCAGCAATTTCTGCCAAACCAATGGCACCTGCACGACAAACAGTAAAATCAGCCACTGCCTGTGCCGCAGGCATATTATGCAAATAAGGCACTACATGAATATTATCTTTTACCCCGCCCCTGGCTCCCAATGCCTTCATGTGTTCCGTATAATTTGCTTCACCGGTGGCATGCAAAATCTGTACATCCGTCCTGCCACTTAATTTCAGTTCCACACCCACCATGGCCTTATTTATACTCTTGGCTCCCCTGCTGCCGCCAAAAACCAAAATAGTTTTCATATTAGGATTAAGACGCAGTTCTTCATAGGATGCGCCCTTATCTTCATTGACAATTTCACGGCGAATAGGATTACCGGTATAAACTACGCCGGCCTTACCGGAAAAATATTTTCTTGCGGCTTCGTAACCTAAAAATACTCTGTTCACATAACGGGCCAAAATTTTATTGGTAACACCGGGCATTGCATTCTGTTCCTGAATACAAGTTACAATGCCTGCCTTTGCCGCCTGATAAACAATCGGTCCGCACACATAACCGCCGGTACCGATCACCAGATCCGGCTTTTCCGAAGCAATCAGTTCTTTCGCCTGCTTCAAGCCCTTGTAGAGCAAATAAAAACTCTTCAATGTGTCCATACTCAAACTGCGGCGGAAACCTGCAACTTCAATGTAACGCATATCATAGCCATAGCGTGGCACAATATCCTTTTCCAGACCGACAGCAGTACCAACGTAAATAATTTCCACATCGGGAATTATTTTTTTCAATTCATCCGCAATGGTAAGAGCCGGATAAATATGTCCCCCCGTACCACCGCCACTAATCATAATTTTCATAATGCCATTACCAATTCCTTATATTTTTTTCCCCGTTCCTCAAAATTTTTGAACATATCATAACTGCTGCAAGCAGGGCTTAAAAGCACAACTTGAGCAGGTTTTGCCAACTTATGAGCCAAGCTGACCGCTGCTTCATAATCATTTACTATATGAATATTACTTATACCTAAACCTTGAGCCGCTTTAGCAAACCGTTCTTTGGCCTCGCCCAACAAAATAAGTTCTGCCACATGCTCTTGTACACATCGCATAAACTCCCCTAAATCTGTCTGTTTGTCATGCCCCCCGGCAATCAAAACAATCTTGTTATTAGGAAATGCCTGTAATGCTTTAACAGCACTGTCCGTATTCGTTGCTTTGGAATCATTATAATATTTCACATCATTGATTGTACGGATATACTCTAACCGATGTTCCACACCCGGGAAATTACGAATTACTCTTGCCATATTTTCCGCACTGCAACCGGCAAGATAACCCACCGCAATAGCAGCCAAAACATTATCTACATTATGTGAACCAAAAATTTGCATGTCCTTGACAGCACAAACCGTTGTTTCTTTACCTCCCCAACGGACAACAAATTTATTGTTCTGTACGCAAACGCCCTCAGGCAAATCTCTTTTTTGACTAAAATAGCAAACCTGACTATGCAAATTCATACTCCAAGTGGCTAAATTTGTATCGTCATAATTCAGTACAGTATATTGTTCCCCTGACTGCTTATTACAAATATTCTGCTTGGCAGCATAATATGCTTCCAAAGTATGATGTCGTTCCAAATGGTCGGGAGTTAAATTAAGCACACAAGCAATCTGTGGCGCAAATTTTTCTACCGTTTCCAACTGAAAACTGGATAATTCCGCTGCCACCCATGCATCTTCCCCCAGCCCTTCCAGTTCCTTTGTTAAACTCAAACCGATATTTCCGGCAACCTTTACAGGAACATTAAGCGTTTTAAGCATTTCCCCCACTAAAGTTGTAGTAGTCGTTTTGCCGTTCGTACCCGTAATACCTGCCATTTTGCCTTTGAACTGATTAAAAGCAATTTCAATTTCCGGCAAAACCTTCAGCCCACGCTCCCGTGCCAACTGCACTTCCGGCTTGTCCGGAGCAACACCAGGTGACAAAACTAAAAGTTCAACCCCATCAAGAAGTTGTTCAAAACCGCCCATATCATCGGTATAAATCTTCACTTCCCACCCCTGATGTTCCAGAACATCAGCAACACCCTGACCGCTGATGCCCGCACCATAAACAATTACTTTTTTCATTTCATAAGCCAAAGCAGAAAACCTGCTACACACAGAACGTAGGAAGCTAAAGAAAAAATCACCACTGTTTTCACTTCGCCCCAACCGCCTAATTCAAAATGATGATGCAAAGGTGCCATACGAAAAATTCTTTTACCGTGAGTCAACTTAAAATAGCCCACTTGCAAAATTACACTCATAGTTTCCGCCACATAAACACCGCCTAAAATAATTAACAAAACTTCACATTTCAAAAGCATTGCCAAAGCCGCAACCGCTCCGCCCAATGCCAAAGAACCCGTATCCCCCATAAACACCTTGGCAGGATGCAGGTTAAAATATAAAAATCCTGCCACGCCGCCTAAAACCGCCGTAGCAAAATACGCCATATCCATTTGATTTTGTGCCAAAGCAAAAACACCAAAAGTGAAAAACACCGGCAAAGACACAGAAGACACCAATCCGTCCAACCCGTCTGTTAAATTTACCGCATTGGTTGTCCCGACCAAAAGCAAAAACACCAAAACATAATAAACCATACCCCAATCCCAGTACCAATTCAAACCCGGAATCCAAAGTACAGTGGAAAAATTATTTACCTCTGCAAACCAAATAAACCCTGCTGCCAACAACATTTGCAAAAATAATTTTTCCTTCGCAGTCAGGCCCAAATTACGATGTTTGACAATCTTAATCCCATCATCCAGCAAGCCAATTACCGCATGACCAAAAGTCAGAAAAACCGCCACCAAAAGGGCTGGTGTAAATTCACACCAAATTCCCAATGCCACCAAAATAGCAAAAAGGAACATCAGTCCGCCCATAGTGGGAGTACCTGCCTTTTTCTTATGTTCCTCCGGGCCGCAGCCACGAATACTCTGACCAAATTTGAACTTGTGTAAAAGGGGAATTACCACCGGGCCTAAAGCCAAACAGATGATAAAAGCAGTAAGTCCCAACCACAGAATACGATTATCCAAAATACTCTAACACCTTATGCACTTCCATTGAATGACTGCCCTTCAAAAGGACAATATCCCCAGGGCGCAACACATGATCCAAACATTGATATGCATGCCGCACATTCTCGCAAAGTTGTGCCTGCACCCCACATTTCTTTGCTTCTTCATAAATATATTTGGCACTGTTGCCATAGCAAAAAACAAAATCTACTTTTGTATCACCGCACTGTTTGCCAATCTGCCTGTGGGCAGATTCGGCAATCTCGCCCAATTCCAACATATCCGCCAAAACCGCAATACTCCGTGCCTGCTTTTCCGGCTCCGCACTTTGTCTTACCAACTGTAAAGTTTCCAAAGCAACCTTCATGCTCGCAGGACTGGCATTATAACTGTCATCTATAAAAGTTACACCCTGACTTTCTATAATTTCCAGACGGCGTTGTGTCAAAACAACATTTTCCAAAGCCCTTGCACTTTCCGCAATATCCATACCATAGCAAACCGCCATCGCCATAGCAGAAAGAGCATTATAAACATTATGGATACCTAAAATAGGCATATGTACATTAATCTTTTTGCCACTGACCTTTTCTACACACACAAAATCCGTACCAGTGGACCTCATCTTTATATCCGTAGCATAATAATCATTTTCTTTGTTCAAACCAAAATAAAATACTTGGGCATTAGTTTTACTGCCCATAGCACGGGTATATTCATTATCTCCATTGAGAACGGCAAACCCGCTACTGTTCAAACGTTCAACCAGTTCACCCTTCGCCTTCGCAATATTCTCTTTGCTGCCCAAAATTTCTATATGAGTTTCCCCCACATTGGAAACAACTCCACTTTCAGGATAAACAATATTGCACAAATCTGCAATCTGGCCCAAACCCCGCATCCCTATTTCCACAACAGCAATTTCCGTATCATCCCGAATATCGAACAAGGTCTTGGCAATTCCAATTTCATTATTAAAATTCGCCTGGGTTTTTACAACTTTGTATTTTGCTGCCAAAACATGCGCCAAAATATCTTTACTGGAAGTTTTTCCGTTAGAACCGGTAATAGCAATAACATGAACCTGCTTGTTACTCAAACGATGAGCAGATGCCAACTTCTGATAAGCATATAAAGTATTCGGCACCACAAATTTCACCACATCACTTGGCAAATCAACATCTTTGGAAATAATCACCGCCTTAACCCCAGCAGTAACCACATCCCTCAAAAAATTATGCCCGTCAAATTTTTCTCCCTGCAAAGCAAGAAAAATCTGACCCGGTTCCATATTGCGGGAATCCGTAGTAATCCCGGTGTATTCATAATTTTTTCCCTCGTATCTGATGTTTAAGGTCTTGGCAATCTCAACGGCACTTAACATTTTCCAAATACTCCTCCACCACTTCTTTATCACTGAAATGAATTGTTTTATCTTTCAAAATCTGATAATCCTCATGCCCCTTGCCGGCAATCATAACCACATCCCCTGCCGCTGCATTTTTCAGAACAAACTCAATGGCTTCCCTTCTGTCCACAATCCTGTGAAACTCCTTATCCTTCATACCGTCAAAAGCCACACAAACCTGGTCCAAAATTTTTTCCGGATCCTCCGTACGTGGATTGTCGCTGGTTACCACAATCCTATCCGCCAGCTCCCTGGCAATCCTGCCCATAACAGGTCTTTTCGTATTATCCCTATCGCCACCGCAACCAAAAATTACCCACAAACTATTTTTAGTAATTTCTCTTGCAGTATGCAACACATTTTCCAACCCGTCAGGAGTATGGGCATAATCCACAACTACCGTAAAATTCTGACCCTTTTCCACTAATTGAAACCGTCCCGGCACCCCGACAAAAGCATTGATTTCCTTTTCCAGCAGACCTAAATCAACTCCCTCTGCCAGCAAAACCCCAACCGCACTCATAATGTTATACACATTAAAAGCCCCGGTAATTTTCGTTGTTAAATTCATTTTTCCATTTGGCGTATGCAAAACAAAATCCATACCTTTGGCATGAATCTTCACATTCTCAGGATGAATATCATAAACAGTTTGCATACCATAAGTTAAAACATTGGTCTTCGTCCTGCTTTTAATAATCTCACTGGAAGCATCGTCCATATTGAAAACCGCCATTTTATTGGGTTTTACGCCAGAGTGCAGATTTTCAAACAACAAACTTTTTGCATCCCGATAATTCTCCATGGTCTTATGAAAGTCCAAATGATCCTGTGTAATATTCGTTAAAACCGCACAATCATATTCAATACCGCTGACCCGTTTCAAAGCCAAAGCATGACTGGAAACTTCCATCACGCAGTAATCACAGCCGCATGCCACCATCTCTGCCAAAGATTTCTGCAAATCCACCACATCAGGAGTAGTGTTATGACTGACAAGTACCCTGTCCCCAATCACAATATTGATAGTACCAATCATCCCCACCTTATGCCCTGCCTTTTCCAAAACCTGACGCACAATATTGGTGGTAGTTGTTTTTCCGTTGGTACCCGTAACCCCGACCATTCTCAGTTTTTTACCAGGATAATCATAAAAATAAGGAGCAATAATTTCCATTGCCTCACGGGTATCAGGCACCAGAACAACTGCCACATTATCAGGCAATTTCTTCGGCAAAGTATCCACCACCAACGCCTTTGCCCCTTCCTTTATGGCATTTTCCAAATAATTATGCCCGTCAACCCTTGCCCCTCTCAAAGCAATAAAAAGCCCATTGGACTTAATCTCCCTACTGTCTGCGGACACATCCTCAATCAGGACATTTACATCACCATATATTTCTTTATTCTGTAACTGGTTGGCAATCTCCAACAAATGCTTAGCCATACATCCTCCATAATTGACAAAAGGCAGCACACCGGCTGCCTTTCAAATTCTGCTCACTCGCAACCGGGGTTAGCGGCTCATTGCATATACCGCATTGCTTTCTTTACCCGTTCCCTCACGGTAATAATCCCCGACCGTTCTTATTTTCGCACTGCTCACATACACATTATCCCTTGCAACCACCAGTCCCAGTTCTTTAGTTGCAATATCCCTAATACGTTCAGGCCCCTTAAGCTGCTCCACCGCAATCCGCATCTCATTGTTGGCATCAATCAGTTCCCGTTCCATTCTCTGCAAAGCAACCAGTTCTGTACGCACATTCATAATCTGCTGATTAACAATCACCGAACATAATTCAGCCAAAACCAAAACAGCAACCGCTATACCTCCGGCAAGTTTCAGCATAATTTCATCAACCAGTTTTGTGGTAACACTCTGCCGGACTTGCGGCTGAACCCTGTTCACATCCCTTATTAAGGGCTGTTCCGCCTTTTTCATCAAAGGTTCATAAACACGGACACTGCTCTGCTTTTGTTGTTGCCGCCTTTGTTCCCGTTCACGCCGTTCTTCCTCACGGCGTACCCTTTCCTCCTCAACAGCATTATCCCAGAACCCGTCCGAAGCCAAATTTCCATATGTGCAATTGTGATTCAAACTTTGATAAACTATTTCCCTTTTACCACGCATGACATACTCCCTAAATCTTTATCCCAAACCTTAACCGGGCACTGCGGGCCCGTGGATTTTCCTCAATTTCCAAAGCACCGGGTTTAATATTCCCCACCTTCTGCAACACCGGCTTCTTGCCACAAACACAAGGCAGATGGGGCGGACAAGTGCAACCCTTTTGCAACTCTGCCAAAACCTGCTTGACAATTCTGTCCTCCAAAGAGTGAAAAGTAATGACACCGATACGTCCTCCCTTATTCAAGCGGCTTACCGCACGGCGTATGGTATCTTCCAAAATCCCCAGCTCATTATTCACTTCAATCCTTATGGCCTGAAAAGTACGCTTGGCAGGATGTGGCCCATCCTTACGGGCACCTTTCGGAATTGCTTTTTTTATGACATCCACCAGTTCTGCTGTGGTGGTCAACTTCTTTTCCTTCCGCTGGGCAACAATGAACTCACTAATCCTTTTCGCCCAACGCTCCTCCCCGTAGCGCCAAATCACATCCCGTAATTTGCCCTCTCCATATTCATTCACCACCTGAGCCGCAGTGAGGGAAGAATTTTGATTCATCCGCATATCCAAAGGCCCGTTCTGCATATAACTGAAGCCACGTTCAGCATTGTCAAGCTGATAACTGGATACACCCAAATCAAAGAAAATACCGTCTATACCGTCAATCCCCAATTCATCCAATGTTTGGGGAAAATCTTTAAAATTAACCTGAACCAAATCAATCTTGCAGGGGAACTTGCCCGTCAACCTTTCCCTGCTGGCTGCAATAGCATCCCCATCCTGGTCAAGACCGACCAAATGCCCCTCCGCAGAAAGTTTGGCTACAAAGCCGGAACTGTGTCCCGCACCGCCCAAAGTACAATCAACATAAATTCCTGAAGGATCAGTTACCAGGAAATCTACACTCTCCTGCAGAAGAATACTGCGATGCTTGAATTCCATAGCACTCAAACACCAAAATCGGACATCTGCTCCGTCAGTTCTTCAATATTGCCCACAACACCCTTCTGTTTCTCCTGCCATGCCACAGCATCCCAAATCTCACAGTGGGTAATCACACCGGCAATAATAATATCCTTGTCCAACTTAGCATATTCACGCAAATTTGGCGGCAAAAGCACACGCCCCTGCTTATCATAAGCACTGTCCACCGCACCGCTGACAAAGAAACGGACAAAATCCCTGGCGCTCTTGTTAGTGGTAGGCAAAGCAGCAAGTTTTGCTTCAAAAACTTTCCACTGCTCACTGTCATACATATTCAAACAGCCGTCCAGACCTCTGGTAATATAAAAACCGTCCCGCAAAGCATCACGCAACTTTGTAGGCATAGTGAAGCGGCCCTTATCGTCAATCGTATGGGCATATTCACCGTTAAACATAAGCGCCACCTCCTTTTCCGGCCGATTTAGTTAAAATCCACTTTCTTCCACTTTCAACCATTTTGTCTCATTATACTACCACTTTTTTTCAAATGCAAGCATTTTTTTTCATTTTTTTGGAGGATTTTGAAAAAGACACAAAAATAAGTCCGCTTAATGCGAACTTAAGGCCCCTTGGTGAAGGGGCTGTCGCCGATAGGTTTATTCGGTGGGCGACTGAGAATTGAGAACTGCGAAGTGTACAATCACCCGTCTTGACTTTCTTTGTTCCTTTAGGCAAGCCACCCTCTTCACCAAGAGGGCAAGGTTCGCACTATGCTAACTTTCCTACTATAATCACAGGAACATATTACCACATTTGTTCTTTGCTCTTTGTTCTTTGACATTTATTCTAAAATTACTCATTACTAATTACTCATTAATTTCAATTCCCTCTTGCCTCTTCAAAACAAATGATTTATAATTTACCCGTCAGAAAAACGCAATCAAAAGCGTGAAAATCGGTTTTCAATCTGTCGCCACATTGAATGAATCTGTTGACAGATTGAAAACTGAATTTTAGTGTTTTAGGAGGATTTTTTAAAATGAGAATTTCAAACAGCGATTATTGCAAGCGTTATCGCTTAAAGAAAAAACTTCAGGAAGCGGCGGACAAGATTTTTAGAACATGGGAATTGGGAAAATCACGCACCTCTTCCCACACCCCTCGTGAAATTAAAACCGCTCTTGATAATAGTATCAACCTGCCCTACAACTGGACAGAAGAAGATTACAAGCAAGCAAAACTCTCTTTAAGCACCTACCGTACCAACATATTTTTAGAGAACGACACGGACTTGCAACAAGACATTTCCGCTACACGGACTGACAAGCAAGAAGCAAAAAAAGTCACCGATAAAATGAAAAAGGCCTATACCGCAATGCTGCAGACCCTTGAACTGGCAACAGACGACCCTGTTGACGAAGCCGCCGCTGTCTTACAAGTGGCACGCTTTGTAGCACGGCGACTGGCAAAAGAGAAGGAACAAATCCCGGAGAACGATGCCACCGCCTATTGCCTCGCCACCCTGCCCCGCTCCTATCAAAAACCCGACTGGGTCAAACCGCACATTACGAATATGATTGATTTTAACTGTGTAAAGATTGAAATTATACACGGAGCACCATTATAAAAAAAAAACTCACTGCCTGTGGCAGTGAGTTTTTTTTTATAATGAATAATTAATAATGAGTAATGAATAATTATGGACAATTTTCGCTTTGCGAAAATTCCCGATTATAATCACCGGAACATCTTACTATCATTCTTAATTCTGCATTCCTAATTCTTAATTAGATTACGCATTATTTTAAGAGCGGTACTGTCAAACTGCCTTCCGGCATGAGAATCACACTGTAATCCTTGCCTAATTTCTTCTCCGCATATTCCAATGCTTTTGCCACTGTATCCACACAGTCCGCAAACAAAAACTGTTTTGCCATTGCTTTATCCAAACCGCTTACCAGCACATAATCTGCTTTCACCATCAGCCGGCTTACTGCCCATGCTTTGTTGGCGCCGATTTCAAAGTTCTTCCTTAATTCTGTCTCAATGGCTTCCGCCGAACCCAACCGCTTAAAGGTTTCTTCCAAAATGGCACTGCCGCTTCCTTCTTCGCATTCTGCCAAAAGAATAACCACGCCGCCCTTGCGGACTGCCAGTTGGGCATTGTCCATTGTTTTTTGCATTTGATAT
The DNA here is from genome assembly GCA_030531205.1 of Phascolarctobacterium sp. Lineage (GTDB taxonomy): Bacteria > Bacillota > Negativicutes > Acidaminococcales > Acidaminococcaceae > Phascolarctobacterium_B. The sequence goes on along the minus strand of JAUNOC010000002.1, from coordinate 47,430 downwards.
ACATTGATATCCTTTGGATAGCCGCCGCAGGAAACGATAACTACATCTGCTTCCTTGTTAATGGGCACTCCATATACTTCATCCACAAACTTGCAGGCCTCTTTGTGTGCCGCAATATAGTCACCGGCAAAGATTTTCAAAAATTCATGCTTGGCATTCAAAATAGCGTTGAACAGGAACAGATCCCGTCCTTTGGCAAAGAGTGCCACAGATTCCATCTGGTCGTCATAAACCGGATTGCCCTCCGCCTTTCCCAATCCTGATCTGGGGTCCAACATAAAGGAATGGTTATGACGTACGGTTTCCCACAAGGCACAGCCGGGCATAATAGCTTTGCGGCCGCCACCATAGCCGGAAAAATAATGATGCACAATGGTACCGGTCAGAATTACATGGTCAACATGACAGATTTCTTTATGAATCCACACATCCGTGCCACGGCTGGTAGTACCCTGAAATTCAAAGTCCTCTTTAATCTTGGCATTGGAATTAATCATTTTAAGACGGCCTGCCACTTCCGCCCCTACACTTTCTTTCATTTCTTCTTCCGTCATAAGCCGGTGGGTTCCCAGGGCAAAGACAATCTTCATATCCTCGTCCTTCACCCCCAGCCGGTTCATTTCGTTAACCAAAATGGGCATAAAATCAAAACTGTTCGCCACCCTTGTGGGGTCATTGCATATAAAGGCCACCGTATCACCGGGTTTAATTTTTTTCGCCAATGATTTGCCGCCGCTGGGATGGTTGATAGCATCCAGCACTGCAGATTTAATGTCTTTGATTACGGGAAATTCTTTGGTGCGGATTTCTTTCAGAACTTTAGATTCCTCCACTTCAAAATCCATTGTTCCCCGTCCGTAGGCATAAGTATATTTTTTCATTTTCAGCCCTCCTTTTAGTTTATTGTATTCATCTCTTATATTATAGCAAAAAACCACCTTATATTGCAATATAAGGTGGTTTTTTACAATTTTGAAGCGTAGCTTATTTCAATTCAACTTTAGCGCCAGCTTCTTCCAATTTCTTCTTCAAAGCTTCAGCGTCTGCTTTGCTTACTTTCTCTTTAATGGGTTTGGGAGCGCCGTCAACCAAATCTTTTGCTTCCTTCAAGCCCAAGCCAGTTGCTTCACGAACAACTTTAATAACGTTAATCTTTGCGCCGCCAGCTTCAGCCAAGATTACGTCAAATTCGCTCTTTTCTTCACCACCGGCAGCAGCACCGCCAGCAGCAGGAGCAGCAGCAACTGCAACGGGAGCAGCAGCGCTAACACCAAATTTTTCTTCCAATTCTTTAACCAGTTCAGCCAATTCCAGAACGGTCATTTTTTCAATAGCTTCAATAATTTGTGCCTTATCCATTTTTAAAATCCTCCAATTTTCTTAAAAATAATTTGCCGCTTATGCGGATTCTTTTTGTTTGCGTACTGCTTCCAAAGCATAAACCACCTTGGAGAGTGTACCATTGAGAACACGTACAAACCCTGTAACCGGGGCTTGCATACTGCCAAGCATTTTGCCCAGCAAGACTTCTTTCGGGGGCAGGTTTGCCAATGCGGAAACCGCTTTTGCATCTACAACTGCACCGTCAAGTACTGCCAGTTTAACCTTTAATTTATTCGTAGATTTAACGAATTCACTAACAATTTTGGCCACTGCAACCGGATCTTCCGGAGCACATGCAATAGCTGTGTTTTGTGCCAAAGCTACGTCCATGCCTTCAATGCCTGCTTCCTTTGCGGCAATGCCAATGAAGGTATTCTTTGCTACGGTGTATTTTACACCGGCTTCACGCATTTTCGCACGGAGAGCGGTATCTTCTGCAACGGTCAAACCTTTAAAGTCAACCAAAATCACCGCTTTGGAACTTTCAAGCAATTCCTTAATTTCGGCAACTTTTGCTGCTTTTTCCGGTCTTACTGCCATATACTTTACCTCCTTTACTGATTTTGTTAATCAAAAAGACCTTCGGCCAGAGCCGGAGGTCAGTGGTATATATCCTTCTCCGGCCTCGACAGGCGCCTTGCTTACATCTTGCGATACCTGTTGTCTTTGGCCCGATTATCTTCTGATTTAGTTTGAATGGTTATTTGTCGCTGTTAGCTTTCAATGTGTCAATCTTAACCCCAGGTCCCATTGTGGTGCTGAGGGTTACACTCTTGATATAGGTGCCTTTAGCGCCGGAAGGTTTAACCTTAATCAGGGTATCTACCAATGCGAGGTAGTTTTCCAAGAGTTTTGCTTCATCAAAACTTACTTTACCGATGATTACTTGTACATTGCCTGCTTTGTCGCAACGGTACTCAACCTTACCGGATTTGATTTCGTTGACTGCTTTGGTTACATCCATAGTTACGGTGCCAACCTTGGGGTTAGGCATCAAACCACGGGGGCCCAAAACTTTGCCTAATTTGCCCACAACACCCATCATATCCGGGGTCGCTACGCAAACATCAAAGTCCATCCAACCGCCTTTGATTTTGGCTGCTAATTCGTCTCCGCCTACGAAGTCCGCACCTGCTGCCAATGCTTCTTGCTCTTTGGGGCCTTTGGCAAATACCAAAACTTTTTTAGTTTTGCCTGTGCCGTTAGGAAGAACCATTGCACCACGAACTTGTTGGTCAGGATATTTGGGGTCAACACCCAAACGAACTGCTAATTCCACACTGCTGTCAAACTTCGTTACGGAAGTTTTCTTAACAAGTCCTACTGCCTCTTTCGGGCTGTAGAGTTTGTCCGCTTCAATCAGCTTTAAAGCGTCATCATACTTTTTACCCATTTTTTCCTCCTTGTGGTATTAACGGCTTTCGCCTCCCACTGCTCATCCTTCGATGGTAATCCCCATAGAACGGGCTGTGCCTTCAACCATACGCATTGCTGCTTCAACACTGCCCGCGTTCAGGTCCGCCATCTTCAACTGTGCGATTTCACGCACCTTTTCGCGTCCCACTTTTGCAACCTTTACCTTGTTAGGGGTACCGGACGCTTTTTCCAGTCCTGCTGCTTTCAAAAGCAATACAGAAGCCGGCGGGGTCTTGGTGATAAAGGTAAAGGAACGGTCCTCGAATACGCTGATTTCAACAGGAATCAAAAGTCCTGCTTGTTGTGCGGTACGAGCGTTGAAATCCTTTACAAAGGCCATGATGTTAATACCTGCCTGGCCAAGTGCGGGACCAACCGGGGGTGCCGGAGTAGCCTTGCCACCGGGAACCTGTAACTTTACTACCTTGACAACCTTTTTCGGCATTGTTTCACCTCCTTTTACTGAATTTCTTCAATTTGGAAATAGTCAACTTCTGCACGGGTTTCGCGTCCAAACATATCAATGGACACGGTGATGGTACCACGGCTTTCATTGATTTCAAGAACTTTGCCAATGAAATCTGTGAAGGCACCTTCACGGATACGTACATTTTCGCCGACTTTAACTTTAATTTCAATTTTCTCCCGTTTGTCCTCAATCTCAACCCCGATAGAACGCAAAAGCCGTTCTGCTTCGCTGTCCGTCAAGGGAACGGGAACTTTTTCTGAACCTACAAAGCCAGTAACACCCGGAGTGTTACGCACTGCGTACCAGGTATCGGGCTCCACCACCATTTCCACCAAGACATAACCGGGGTAGAGTTTTCTTTGCACGATAACCCGTTTGCCGTTCTTTTCCTCAACTACGTTTTCCATAGGAACAACGGCACGCAACACACGGTCCTGCATGCCAAGTGATTCCACCTTACGCATCAGATTATCCTGAACTCTGTTTTCATAACCGGAATAGGTATGCACAACATACCAATGTTTTTCACCCATGAAACATTCTCCTTACAATCACTGCATAATCAGACGGAAACCAATACTGAGCAATGTGTCAACTACCCAAATCAGCACCGAACAGAATACCACAGCTATGAGCACCACTATGGTGCTGTTGATGGCTTCCTTCTTCGTGGGCCAAGTTACTTTTTTCAGTTCTTCAATTGTTCCACGGATAAAGTCAATTAAGCCACTCACAGTGATTCTCCTTAAGAACGATTACTTCGTTTCTTTGTGCAAAGTATGTTTCTTGCAAAACTTGCAATACTTTTGCAACTCAATGCGATCCGGGTCGTTCTTCTTATTTTTCTTAGTCTGATAATTTCTTTGTTTGCACTCTGTGCATTCCAAAGTTACATAATCACGCATTTTTTACACCTCGCTTAGCGCAAATTAAAAGAGCAACAAAATTTGTTGCCTTAATAAGATACCATATATACAAGTATATGTCAAGAAAAAATTAAAAATTAAAAGTTGAAAACTCAAAATTGCGTTAAGAAGTTCCTCGGATTAAAATAGCAAAGTCCGCTCTATGCTTACTATCCTGCTATAATCACAGGAGCATATTACCTCAATTACGCATTGCTAATTACGCATTACGCATTATCTTCCCTCATCACTGACTCCTGATTCCTGATAAAATAAATCCCCCGCTGTTGCAGGGGATGATTTTCTGGTAGCGGCACACGGATTTGAACCGCGGACACAACGGGTATGAACCGTTTGCTCTAGCCAACTGAGCTATGCCGCCATAAATGGAGCTGATGACCAGGATTGAACTGGTGACCTTATCCTTACCAAGGATACGCTCTGCCGACTGAGCTACATCAGCCTAAAAACTTGGTTGCGGGGGGCGGATTTGAACCACCGGTCTTCAGGTTATGAGCCTGACGAGATACCACTTCTCCACCCCGCGATGTTGGTGGACAGGGTTGGATTCGAACCAACGAAGCGAAACGCGGCAGATTTACAGTCTGCTCCCTTTAACCACTCGGGAACCTGTCCAATTTTTTAGACGCGGAATATTATACCCTACGAATATCTTGTTGTCAAGAAAATAATTTTATTTATGCGAAAACTTTAACTTTCACTACAACTTTTTTAACATGTTCCGCTTTGTCCGCATAAAAACAGTTCGGTCTGTGAATCTCCCAGGGATAGAACACTGCAAAATCACCGTTTTTAATGTGTACGCAGTTTTCTTCTTTCACATCTTTGTAAAAGAGTGTGTCTTCCTTCATCTCTCCGTGTACATCTAACTTGTAGGAAATTTTGTAAGGTGTGTAATAAACTGTTTCCTGCCCTTCCAAAATATATTGCACATCAATATATTTTTCATGGCGTTCTGCCCCACGCTCATCTTTTGGTTGGGTGTCATATTCGCTGATGCGGGCAAAAAGGTCTTCACCTAAAATTTCGTATTCACCCTCCGGCAATCCCGTAAAGTCCATAGTTTGCAGCCATTCCAAAGCACGCAATACTCTGTAATCCAAATAGGGTGCATACTTTTCCACATAATCCAAAGTTCCTGAAATCATTTCTCTACCTCCTAAATATTATAAATTTTGAAAACGGCTCAAAAACTCTTTTGCCCTGTCCGTCTCAGGATTGGCAAAGAATTCTTTCGGATTGCCGCTTTCACTGATAATGCCATCATTAAACATTATTACTTTTGTAGATACATCACGGGCGAAGGCCATTTCGTGAGTAACAATCACCATTGTCAATCCTTCTTTTGCCAAGTCCCGCATAACATTCAATACTTCCCCAACCATCTCAGGGTCAAGTGCACTGGTCGGTTCGTCCATCAAAAGCACTTCCGGTTCCAACGCCAAAGCACGGGCAATGGCAACCCGCTGTTTCTGACCGCCGCTTAACTGATAGGGTTTAGCATTTATATACGCACTCATACCCACATGACGCAGATATTTCATGGCATTTTCCCTTGCTTCTTCTTCAGCCCGTTTCAATACCTTTACCTGCCCAACCATACAATTTTCCAACACCGTCATATTGTTAAACAGATTAAATTGTTGGAACACCATTCCCACCTTGGTACGGTACATGGGCAAAGATTTAAATGCCTTTTTAGCATTCTCACCACGATAGAGAATATCCCCATCCGTAGGCTGTTCCAAAAAGTTTATGCAACGGATAAAAGTGGACTTTCCGCAACCGGAAGGACCGATAATGCAAATTACATCACCTTTATGTACATCCAAGTCAATTCCCTTCAAGACCACATGTTCGCCGAAACTCTTTTGCAAATTTTTGACGGACAGCAATAATTCTTTTTCCATTTTATATCCGTCCTTTCTGTTTCTTCACTGGTAACGGCACTGCACCGCAGGGGTCCATCATGGGGTCAACATCAACCAAAGAATAATCCCTGGGACCGTCCATCTTGCTTTCCCACCAACGCAAAATCCGGCTGGCAGTAAAAGTCATAATGAAATAAACAACACAGGTTACAAAGAATACTTCAAAATAGCGGTAATACACACCTGCCGCTGATTTGGAAGCGAAATATAATTCTGTTACGGAAATAACATTCAGTACGGATGTATCTTTAATATTGATTATCAGGTTATTACCAAGTTGCGGCATTACATTTCTTAATGCCTGGGGCAACACTACACAACGCATGGTCTGAACATGATTCATGCCAATGGCAATGGCCGCTTCCTTCTGTCCCGGGTCAATACTTTCAATGCCACCACGCACTGTTTCCGCCATATAGGCACCGGTGTTAATGCTGACTACAAAGAAGCCGGCAAACATGGGGCTCATATCAATATCAAACATACTCATGGCACCATAATAAAGTACCATGGCCTGCACAATCATTGGCGTGCCACGGAAAATTTCCACATAAGCATCCAAAATCCATTTCAAAACCTTGACGCCGATTTTCTTAACAATGCTGTCCTCCGGGTCAACAGGAATGGTCTGTAAAAGGCCAACCACCAAACCTATCAGACAACCGATGGCTGTGCCAACCACCGCCAGGGCCAAAGTCACCCCTGCACCTTTCAAGAAAATCATGCCATATTTATCTATTAAGAACAGTACCCAACCAAAAAAACTTTCAGGCATGGCTCTCCCTCCAAAAATATTTTTAATATTATACCAAAAAAGTGCTTGCTATTGCAAACACCTTTTCAAATATCTTTCTCAAGTTCTTGCTTTTCCCTATATCTTAACCGGCAGAAAAGCGCTACAGAATTCAAAAATAAACTGAGATTAATTCCTTCCCAATAACAGTAGGCCTCCCGCCCCTGTACATAATCCATAAAAACACCATAGGGCAGACACACACACCAAAAGGCAAAAACGCTGATCAGAAAAGTGAACTTCACATCCTTATATCCACGCAGTATGCCCTGTAAAGGGGAACCTACCGCATCAAAGAACTGCCACACAATGCCATACATCATAAAGTTCACAATAATGGCCATTACCTCTTTGTTGTCCGTATATATTCTGGCAATCCACTCTATGGACAAAAATTCCAGAGCGGTATAAATAAACACCGCCGCCAAACTGATTTGCAATGCCAAAATTCCGAAAGTATGAGCATCCTCTTTGTGCCTGGCACCCACTTCTACACCAACCAAAATTGTGGCAGCCATAGAAATGCTGCAAGGAATCATATACATAATAGTACAAAAGTTGGTGGCAGCCATATCCGCCGCAATGAAGGCAGTGCCAAACTTGGCAATTAAGAAAGAAGTTATGGCAAAAACCCCGCACTCCAGAAAAACGCCCACCCCCATAGGAATACCAATCCGCAAATATTCCCAAAATTGCCTATATGCCAAAGCAATCTGCCTGAAAATATGAAACTCTTTTAACCCCGGCAGACAATGCACGCTCCAGACAAACATAAAAAATAAAATCCAATATGTAATTCCCGTAGCAATGCCTGCGCCAATCCCACCATAAGCAGGAATGAACCCGCAGCCAAAAATGAAAATGTAATTTAATATACCGTTAATAGGCAGTGTCAGTAAAAATATTTTCATTGTCAAATCCGTGTGACCCAAACTGTCCACCAAAGCACGTAAAGGGCCGACCAGAAAGAAAGGCAGCACCCCTGCCCCTACGCTAATACCATACCAAACCGCCACATGTTTAACATCACTTTCCAAATTCAGATAATCATAAAAAAGCGGTGCCCCGAAAGACAAAAGCACAATAACTACCAAAGCAAAAAAAACAGCCAGAAATAATCCTTGCTGTATAACTTTGGGAATTTCTTCCGTCTTCTTAGCACCAATTAACTGGGCAACAATGGGCGTACCTGCCATTAAAGCAGTTCCCATTCCGGCACGAAGCGGCATCCATACATTCCCCGCCATAGCCGTGCCTGCCAATTCCACAGGGCCTGCCTGTCCGCTCATGCTGGCATCAAAAAAATTCATACCAAACATGGCCAATTCCGTAGCAATTACAGGCAGTAAAAGGCCCAACAAATGTTTAACTTTTTCCCTATACTCCGGAGCATAAAACTTAATCACAAACTTACATATCCTTACTCAAAGTTCTGTGGCTGAGGCCTACGCAAATTTCGTTAAGGTTAAGCACACCAACTCCGGCATAAATGGCTACACAAAGATGCTCATCCCAACGGGCAATGCCGATCTTACCGCCAATGTTAAACCCGGTAGCAAGGTTGCTGATTTGGCCGATGGCAGTATGAGTTGCACCGGACACCGCACCCGCCCCCACATGGGATTCAGAAACAAGTCCTTCACGTTGGGCAGCCACAACAGCACGCTCTGTGATTTTGGGGATAACATCAATAAACTCTCCCCCAAAATCCACCGCCGTAATACGAAGACCTTTTTCTGACAACTCTTTTTTAATTTTGTTTTCTTCCTCACGGTTTTTACTCATGGCAATCTGCAATGCCGCCCGTCCGATGTCTAAACTAAGGTAGTCCATAACTCAGCCCTCCTGACTTCAATGAATAATTAATAATGAATAATGAATAATTATGGTAATAAGTTCCTATAAAAAATTATAATCACAGGAACATTTTACAATCCCTATGCCTTATACCTTATGCCCTACGCTCTACGCCTTATCCTTCCCCTAATTCCTAAATCCTAATTCCTTTACCCTCTAACCTGATACCTGAAACCTAACTATTCCAAAAAGCACTTCCTATCCCTGATTACAAGTACTGCCCTGTGGAACACAGACAATGTAGAACGATGACCAACGCTAATAACTGTTGTCTGTGGTAAATAATCACCCAAATTAGTGTACATAATCTTTTCCGTATCCTCATCTAAAGCACTTGTTGCCTCATCCAAGAATAACCACTGGGGTTGAATCAGCAATGCCCTGGCAAAGGCCACCCGCTGCTGCTCACCCACACTTAACACATGGCTCCAGTCCGCCACCTCATCCAACTTATCCCCAAGATAAGCAATACAACATCTTTCCATCATCAGGCGAATAGTATCATCCTCCGCATCAGCCCCAGGATAAGTCAGCACTTCCCTTAATGTTCCCAAAGGCAAATAGGGCTTTTGCGGTATGAACATAATACTTTCTCTCGGCGGCAAAGTTATTTTACCATTAGTGTAAGGCCAAATGCCGCTGATGGCACGGAGTAATGTGGACTTGCCACAACCGCTCGGCCCCTTAATCAAAACATTAGTCCCACTTGACAAAGTGAAATATACATCTTCCAAAAGTACGCTGCCGCCGGGCAAAGTCACATTCAAACCCTCTGCCGCTACAACTGTACCTGTAACCGACTCCACATGATAATCTTCCATGTCTTTAGTAATACTTCCCATATGTTTACCAAAAAGAGAAAGACGCATTACTACGGACTGCCATTCCGCAATGGTACTATAAGCATCCACAAAGAAACTCAAAGATTCCTGCACCCTACTGAAAGCAGAATTAACTTGCATCAGACCGCCCAGAGTGAACTCTTTATTAAGATAACGGCTCATCGCAACCACAAACGGGAAAATAATCGCAATCTGACCATAACCGGAGCCCAACAGAATCAATTCCTTTTGTTTGTTGACTAACTTCCAGAAATTCTTTAACAACTTGCCGAAACGGTCTTTGAATACCAAACTCTCCCGTTCCTCACCATTGTAGAAAGCAACCGACTCCGCTGCCTCCCGCATACGAATCATACTGAAACGGAAGTCAGCTTCATAGCGTTGCTGAACATAGTTCAGTTCCACCAATTTTTTACCCACAATATGAGTAACCCAAGTGCCGGCGATGGAATACAGCAAAGCCGCCCAGAACAAATAACCGTCAATCACCCAATGTTTGCCTAAGAAATTAAACTCCAGAGTACCGCTCAAATTATACAGAATAGCGACAAAACTTACCAAAGTTGTTACGGACTTCAAAAAGTCCAGAAACAAATTCAAAGTCATATTGACGAAGAGTTTTACATCCTCACTGATACGCTGGTCCGGGTTATCCGTATCCGTACCGAACATCTGTAAATTGTAATAGGTCTTGTGAGCAAGCCATTCGTCAATGAAACGTTTGGTCAGCCATTCCCGCCAATGCAAAATTAATTTTTGACGCAGGTAATAAGCATACACAGCCAAAGCAATGTAAATGGCAGCCAACCAACTGAAATGAAAAAGTTCACTATAAATCTTGGAAGCATCATACGCCTGCAAAGCACTGTAAAAACTATTATACCAGTGGTTCAACTGCACCAAAATATAAACAATAGCAAGAGTCAGAACGATAATAGCAATAAAAAGTCCCCAAGCCCTTTTCTTCTCTTCACTGGTAAAATATGCCTTGGTTAAACTCCAAACATCTTTAAAAAATTCTTTGCTAAAAACAAACTTTGTATTCATTCCCTACCTCAATATGCGAAAAAAACTAATTACAATCACAGGAACTTTTTTTCAATGAATAATGAATAATTATGGACAATTTTCGCTTTGCGAAAATTCCCGATTATAATTACAGAGTCCGCACTATGCCAACTTTTTTCCCTCTTTCTAAAGAGGGTGGCTGCCAACAGGAACACAGGGGCAGACGGGTGTTTTTGCATTATGCGAAGCATTCATAAACTTTAAGTTTTAAGTTTTTATCTTTTCATTAGCGACAGCATAATTGCTCACCCCACCACCGCCAACACGCTCCCGTAGGCGGTCCCCCGCCCCTTTATGGGCGGACGAGGGTTCGCATAACCCCGCACACCTAAAACCCCGAAATATAATCACTGGAACAGCTTACCGTCATTTCTCATTACTAATTACTAATTTCTAATTTTCTCTAAGTGCTTCTTTTACTGCCGCTATAGCAACCTCAATCTGGCTGTCGTCCGGCTCACGGGTAGTGAGTTTTTGCAACAAAAGTCCCGGCATAATCAAAGCATGTACCAAAGGATTTTTGCAATGATTGCCCGCAAAGCGAATAATCTCATAACTTACCCCAGCAATCACCGGCATCATCACAATACGGCTGGCAATCCTGACCCACACATTAGGCCAGCCGAAAAAGGCAAAAATAAAAATGCTAATCAACATTACTATCATTAAAAAATTTGTACCGCAACGGGGATGCAAAGTACTCTTGTTCCGCACATTTTCCACCGTCAGTTCCTCGTCCGCCTCGTAGGTATAAATGGTCTTATGCTCCGCCCCGTGATATTGAAAAACCCGTTTTATATCACTCATTTGACTAATAGCGGTAACATAAGCCAAAAAAATAAATATTCTCAGAAGTCCCTCAAACAAATTTAAATAAAGCGGCTCGTCCGTAAGAGTATGCAAAAACCTCACAGACCAAGTCGGCACAACAATAAAAAGCCCTACCGCCACCAGCACTGCCACCAAAACTGTGGAAATACTTTCTGTAGTAGTCATTTCTTCTTCCGTACCATCAGTTGCCATTTGAGCACTCCGTTGCAAGCCAACCATCCCATCACGCAAGGACTCCCAAAGCACAATCACGCCCCTGATAAAAGGTTTGTTCAAAATTTGATATTTGTCACGAATAGTGGAAGCACTCTTGGACTCCACATGAATACTGCCATCTGCTTTTCTTACTGCCAAACTGATAATTTTCGGGCTACGCATCATAATGCCCTCAATCACCGCCTGACCACCAATTGTATATTTAGCCATAATCAAAAACTACATTACAATTCAAAAAAGCGTGCCGCAGCACGCTTTTTTTACTTATCCTTACCGAAACGTTTATTAAATCTCTCGACACGACCACGGGCTGCTGCATTACGTTGTGCTCCCGTAAAGAAGGGGTGGCACTTAGAGCAAACATCCACGCGAATCTCATCTTTCACGCTTCCGGTAGTAAAAGTATTGCCACAAGCGCAAGTAACTTTTACTTCATTAAATTTTGGATGAATCTTTTCCTTCACTTTTTTCACCTCTTTTCGTATCGAGTTTTATTTTCGTTTTGATATAATACCATATTTGAAAAAATATAGCAACAAAATTTTTAATTTATAAAAGAAAATGTCTCCACATCAAACAAACCCTTGTCCGTAATCTTCAGTTTGGGAATAACCGGCAACGCCATAAACGACAAACTAACAAAGGGGTCAACCCCGTCCGGCACACCCATTTCGTGAGCACTTTTACTTATCTTATCCAAACTTTCCGTAAGTTCCTTACTGCCATGACTGCTCATCAATCCTGCCACATCCAACGCTACCGTTCCCAAAATATGTTCTCCCGATGCCAAAGCATAACCACCACCAATTTCCTGCAATCTTAATACCGCTGTTTCCATACTCACAGCATCTGTACCCACTACAAGCAAATTGTGACTGTCATGGGCAACCGTTGTAGCCGCAGCACCATTCTTAATTCCGTAACCACTGATAAATCCCTTGCCAATATTACCAGTTGCATGATGACGCTCTAAAACTGATATATATGCCAAAGAACCATCCTGTAATCTTTTGGTAATATCTTTACCCTTCACAAAAGATTTACCCGTGATGATTTGACCGGGCAGAAGTTCCATAACAGGATACTCTCCCTTTTCATCCCATGCCATACACAAATCTTTTTGTGTAAAATCCGCCAAATGTACAGTGTTCAGCAAACCACTGGGAATCTTCCGTTTCTGCACTTCCTGCATTTTGGCAAGAGCATCTTCACCTTTATGAAAAACATACAATGGTTTTAAGTTTTCCAAATCATCCCAAACCACCAAGTCCGCCTGCTTGCCGGGAGCAATTTCACCCAAATGCTTTAACCCATAGACCTGTGCCGGATTGAATGTTGCCATTGCCAAAGCAGTACAAACCGGTACACCAAGTTTTACCGCCTGCAACACCATTGACCGTACCGTACCTTCCTTCCTGATGTCTGCCAAATGCTTGTCATCCGTACAGAACCCCATACGCCGGAAAGATACATTATCTTTTATTGCCCCTGCAATTATATCTTGCAAATTACGGCTGGCACTTCCTTCCCGCACCCACACCGCAACACCATTACGCAATTTTTCTTTGGCTTCATTCCAAGAAATGCTTTCGTGGTCGGTAGTTATGCCCTGCCCAACATAAGCCGTCAATTCTTTGCCACTTACACAAGGAGCATGCCCGTCAATCGGACGCCCCTCCCTGCGAAAGGCCTGCAATTTTTGCATAACTTCCGTATCCTGATTCAGCACACCGGGCACATTCATCATCTCGCCCATACCCAGCACCCCCGGCCAGTCCATACACAAAATCATATCCTTAGTATGCATAACCGTGCCGGAATTTTCAAAAGGCGTAGCCGGCACACAACTGGGTAATTGCACATAATAATTCACGGGCATGGAACTTCCTGCCTCCAACATATAGCGGATGCCCCTTGCCCCTGCCACATTGGCAATTTCGTGTGGGTCAGTAACTAAAGTAGTAACACCCCACTTAAGTTCCTCCACACAATAATCTTCAGGTGTCGCCATACTGGACTCCACATGTAAATGGGCATTGATAAACCCCGGGGTAACAAAAGCACCTTTTAAATCAATTACCTTTTTACCCAAGTCATACTTGCCCACCCCTACAATCAGGCCGTCAACAATAGCAATATCACCATCATAAATGGACTCGGTTACAACGTCAACGACCCTGCCATTTTTCAAAATCAAATCAGCAGGGTCGTTTCCAAGCGCAACCGTTAAAATACGATTACTCATAATATTTTCTCACATCAAATAAAGATATATTTCAGTACAAAAAGCACCGTCAAAATCAACATAACACCGTTGACTCTCATTCCCGCAACAAGGTTTACCACAGTGTAGGAAATAACGCCCATAGAAATACCTTCGGAAATACTGTAGAAGAACGGCATAGCAATAGCCGCAATGTAAGCCGGCAACGCTTCGCCGATATCATCAAAATTAATCTTCAGCAAACCGGAAGCCATCATAAAGCCGACAACAATCAAAGCCGGAGCCGTGCAGAAACCGGGAATTGCCAAAAAGATTGGTGCAAAAATCAAAGAAATAAGGAACAAACCGGCAGTAACAACGGCTGTCAAACCGGTACGACCACCCTCAACCACACCGGCACTGGATTCAACATAAGTAGTAACCGTTGTTGTACCTAAAACAGCACCAGCCACCGTAGCAATGGAATCCGCTAACAAAGCACCTTGAATACGGGGTAATTTTCCCTGCTTGTCTAACATATCCGCCTTGGATGCTACACCAATTAAAGTTCCCAATGTATCAAACAAATCAACGAACATAAAAGTCAACATAATAGTTACAAAATTAAATGTGAAAAGTTGAGAAAAATCAAACTTAAAGAAAGTGGAAGAAATACTGGGAATACCAAAGTTGCTGAAATTAGGATAAGCGCTGTACATTCCTGCCGCCGGATTGGGAACATAAAGACCTGTCATTTGACAAACAATCGTTGCCAAATAAGTTCCCACTATACCAATTAAAATAGCGCCCTTAACCTTCTTTGCCATTAAGAAACCAATCAGGAAAACACCCAAACCGCAAAGGATAACGCCCATACCGGTGGAATGAATACTGCCATCCGCAATAGCCGCCTTAAAGTTGTAAATACCTACTAAAGTGGCAGGATTATCAACCACAAACTTAGAGGTCTGCAAACCGATAAAAGCGATGAACAAGCCAATACCTGCGGACACACCACATTTCAACCCCATAGGAATAGCATTGAAAATTGCCTCACGGACAGAGGTCAAAGAAAGGATAATGAATAAAATACCTTCCACGAACACCGCAGCCAGACCCAGTTGCCAAGGATAGCCCATTTGTCCGCACACTGTAAAAGCAAAAAAGGCATTCAAACCCATACCCGGAGCCAAAGCAAAAGGATAATTGGATAAGAAAGCCATTAACATCGTGCCTACAAAAGCGCCCAAACAAGTAGCGACGAATACCGCACCGCCATCCATACCTGCACAACTCAAAATGGCAGGATTAACCGCCAAAATATAGGCCATAGTCATAAAGGTGGTAATACCGGCAATAACTTCCGTACGCAAAGTAGTGCCATTTTCCGCCAGATGGAAAAATTTTTCTAACATGATTTTTCTCCCCTCCAAACTTTTTTGAAATAGAACATAAAAATTATAACATAAAAAATCGCCCCTTGCTATGCAAAAGGCGATTTTTTTTACACAAAACGCTATATTTCTTCGGACTGGAGTGAAGTATGTGGCTCACGCCGCTTTTTATTTAGAAATTATAGAACTCTCTTGCAGTTCCGTCCCAACTTTATATACGATTTACGCGACAAATCTCTCAACTTTTTCACAATCATTAATGTATACTTAAGCCAGAATACAAACTTGCAAAAGATATTAATTCTTTCATTCTAAATGGTCCATATGGATACATCTCATCCATTACGGAATATTTAGCCACCGGACTCTTCAATGACAATATTGCTTCTGTTTGCCTAAGATATCCCGAAAGTTTAAGATTGTCTGCCAAAAGTTTAGAATTAAAAATTTGCTTTTTTATAGCCCCTAAAGCAGTTTCAATGTCCCAACCAATCAATACCAACGCACATCTATCAGCAGAATACTCACTAACACGACTCCAACGGCTCGTTAAAAGACGGAAATTTAATGAATATAATTCCGACGCTCCTTGAGTCAATGTACTTGCTCCTGGAAAAAAAGAAACTAAAGACGAACCATATTGTGTTGCAATACCAATCGATTTTGTAAATTGCTCACACAGTATTTCATACTTCATATGACCAAGTTTGATATGAACCATCTGTCTTGCAATTAAATATTCCAGTTCAGCCGCCGTGCAATTTTCAAGAGTTCTAGCTGTAATTTGAATCCAGGGCTTATCAAGTCCTTCTGCATTAACATCAGTATACAACCCCTCAAAAAGGTATACTGGTGGTACCTTCATTTCAAGCAACTGCCCAAATTTAGCAAATGGAGCATATATATTAGGCATTTGTGATTCGTTAACCAATATCGCCTTACCTATCAAATCTGGCATTAGTGTTTCTTCCTCGAACACCTTATACATCTCAATCATTTGATTCTTGTAACTGTCACTAATAAGCCTGTCTTCTAACTCTTTTGTCACAAAATCCTCTAACGGATGTTTGTAAGTAAGAATATTGTTAGCTAGATATGAATTTCGTGAAGTATCAACTATTGTATTTTCCAAGATTAACACCCAATCCTTATCCCACATGGACCATTGTATGCTCTAACCCCAGTCGGCAACCCATTTGCTCCACAAAAGGAAGCAATTTTACCGTTTCCTAAAATGGATCCAATTTCTTGACCGGTATATGCATTTAAAAATCGTTTATTCCAACTTGGTCCAACCACTTTAACCCTACCAAATTCCATACCATTTCCACTGCGAAAGACCAATCCATTTTCCCCCTGATTACTCATAATAAAAGAGGGTTGTGGAGAACCTGCTAAATTAAACGACATTCCACCAGGTGTTTTATTGAACCTCCCGATTGGTATACCAATACTATCACGAACCTCCATTTTGATCTCCTTCCTACATAACACAACTGCTTTGCCAATTATTTATCGCCTTCATCATCAGATAGCAAATTAATAATTTTCTCCTCAATTTGTACCGCTTCATGTTTCCCACATTTTTGATACAATTCTTTCAAAGTTTTATGATACCCAATATTCTCAGGTTGCCAGCAAATGGGTTTTGACATAAACTTAATTGCATCTTCATAAACTTCTATCTCTTTCATTTTTTCAGCAAAACGTAAACAAATTAGCGGATGTTCAACCACACTACTGTCATTAATTTTATCATAATAATGAAACATCAAATCATCCGCTACATCCATCTCCCCTTTTTCATATGCTTCCAATATAGGTATTTCATATTTTACAAAATCTGTTTCCAACTCATAATCTCTAGCAATATTTTTACATTGTTCAAGCGTTCCTGGAACTAATGCCAAATTTTTAACAACCTCACTTGCTTTAGTTTTTATTCGCTCTATACAATCATCAGCAGTCTGCTGAGCAAGTTTTAATTCATTTCTAGTACTTTCAATCTCTTCCAAATCATCTTTATCAATATCATATGTTCTATTCTCTATTTCTTCTATTTGTTCTCCCATAATCCCTAACGTCGTTTCCAATTCATGTAGTTCATCAACAAGCTGTTTCCCATAATCTTGCAACATCGTACCATCATAAAAAGTCCATTCAGGTTTTATATCACTAATCTTATTAATAAACTCTACTTTTTTCTCATAAAACTTACGAACGCCAGTCAATCCCTTTTCCAAAAACCAATTCCCTACAGACCCCATCGTATTTTCATCAGACATATTACACATTTCCCCCATTCTTTTGACGTACTTTTTTTAACCATTTATCTCTTCTAACATCTTTTTCAGCTGTTGGTGCAGAAATAAACCCAACTTCAACATTTTGTTTTGTATCAGAACAAGTATTTACAATCTCACCTTCAGAATTATTACTCATCACATTAGAGACATTTACAGTATTTTCTGCGATCTTTTTAGCTGCTTTTGATAGATTAGATTGAGAAAATTTTTGAAGTAGTTTAAACGCTTCTTTATCAACACGCAATTGAACCTTATGACCTGTCGACAAAGTAATATTAACTATTCTGTTTTTTTTATTTCCAAAACATGCTCCAGCAGCTAAAGCTCCTAACGGTCCTAGCACAACGCCTCCGACAGCAGCAGCAACAGCTTTTCTCCCCCATTTAAATTCATTTTCAGAATTAACTTCCTTTACCTCAACAATAGTATGTTCTAAATCATAATCAACATTAGAAACACAATCAACTAAATGATATACTGGGACCATAATACTCGTCGTGGTATTTTTCCCCATAGTATTATATTTATAAGGTTTACTTTCTTGAACTGTTGTGATTGAAAGATTTCCATAATCAAAATTAGCATGTAATATTTCGAAAAACATAACTATCCTCCTCAATCCTTTTTACTTATTATATAGTAACTCTTAGCAATTTGCAACTCCCATAACACATTCATAAATTTCGTCAAAAATTTGGCATAAGTAATACGGATAAATAATATTTTTTTCCACTTTCTGGTTGCAAAATCATAACTCATGTCTATTATATAGTGAGGGTATTTTGAAAAATATTTTATTTTTGGTTATAAAATCAAATCTCATGTCTATTATATATTGTGAGGATGAAACTAATAAGACCCCTTGGTGAAGGGGCTGTCTGCAATAGGAACATAAGGGCTGACTGGGGATTGAGAACTTCACATTTTGAATGCTTTTGCCGATTTTTCTTTCGGCATAAGCTCAATCTTATATAAGACCTCACCAACTCTTATATAAGATTTCACCTTCGTCCTTCGCCACAAAATAATTTTTATGATTTCAATCAGAAAACAAAATTAGCACTTACGTGCTAATTAATTTTTTTAACGTCCAATCTCATATTGAGATTAGAACAATCTCAATATGAGATTGACACTCACGGAAAATTTTTCCAGTTTTACTTTTTGACGCTTTTTTATTCTAACTCGTCATAAAAACGCAGTTAAAAGCATGAAAAGTGGTTTTTAATCTTACGTAAGATTTACTCAATCTTACGTAAGATTAGAAATGAGATTTTGCTGTTCCAAGCACTTTTTAACGCTGGATAAAAAGCGAAAGAAAAATAAAAACAGGGAAATTTAGTCATTTTCGTAGGATAATGACTAAATTTCCCTATCTGCTACAACGAAAAAAAGTTTTAATCAACGGAACATATTACCATATTTATTCTTTGCTATTTGGTCTTTGACATTTTTCCAAGATAAAGTATCAACCTAATTGCTCACCCCACCACCGTCTTTCTATGTTCCTTTAGACGGTCCTTTACCTCGCTGGACAAACCCAAATTACTCGGCGACAGTCCACTGGACTGTCTACCCCTTTATGGGCGGACGAGGGTTCACATAACCCCGCACACCTGAAACCTAATTCTAATCACAGGAACATCTTACCATCATTCCTAATTCTGCATTCTTAATTCATAATTATAATCACAGGAACATCCTACCATAATTACGCATTGCGAATTACGCATTCCGCATTATACCTAACCCCTCAAACCTGATACCTAAAATTCTATTTTCTCCTAAACAAGTTCTCCACAACTACAAACAGCACCGGAATTAAGAAGATACCAAAGCCAGTGGCGATGGTCATGCCGCCTACTACCGCATTACCCATAGAAATTCGGGAACCTGCACCCGGACCTGTGGCAATCGCCAAGGGCAAACATCCTAAAATAAAGGCAAAAGATGTCATCAAAATGGGACGCAGACGCAATTTGGACGCTTCCAATGCCGCCGCAATGGGCTCCATCCCATTTTCCAAATTCATTTTAGCATATTCCACTATCAAAATTGCATTCTTTGCTGCCAAACCTATTAAGGTAATCATAGCAATTTGCATATACACATCATTATTCTGTCCCCGCAAATATTGACTGAAGAAACAGCCAAAAATCGCACTGGGTACGGACATTAACACCGCCAAAGGAATTGTCCACGACTCATACAATGCCGCCAAACACAGGAACACAAATATTAAAGAAATTATATAAATCTTTGTGGAACTGCTGCCTGCTTCAATTTCATCCCGGCTCTGGTCAACCCATTCATGAATATAGGTCGTGGGCAATACTTCCGCACAGACCTGATTGATGGCTTCCATGGCCTGTCCTGTGGAATAGCCCTCCGCCGGGTCACCGGAAATTTTAATCGCCCTCGCTCCGTTATATCTTGTCATAACCAAAGAACTGTTAGTAGGGGTAACCTTAACCAATGTATTCAAAGGTGTTAAAGTCCCCTGCCCGTTCCGTAAGAACATAAACTGCATATCCTTATGGCTGTGCCTGTATTCAGGGCCGGCCTGAATAATAGATTTCCATGTTCTGCCAAAGGCATTAAAATCATTGACTTCATAACCGCCTAAAAATACTTGCAAAGCATTATATACACTGGCAACGGGTATGCCCAGCTGCTGTGCCTTTTCCCTGTCCACTTCAAAATTATAGGTAGGTGTGCTGGTGTTCAATGTTGTATAGAGCATACCTACTTCCGGTCTTGCCATAGCGGCCTTAATAAATTCCTGTGCCCGTTCACCCATTTGCAAGGAGTCCTCGCCGGACAAATTCATTAAATACAATCCCAATGTTCCTGTATCAGATGCTCCGGGCAATGCTGCCGGCTGAAAGGCCATAACATTAGCATCGGGTATTTGCGCACCCAGTCCCCACATCATAGGAATAATGTCTTGAATAGTATTTGAGCGTTCCTCATAAGGTTTCATAACCGTCAAAAGCAAACCACAGTTTGCCTTATGACCACGGGAAAGAATATCTATACCTGCAACTTGCAAAACATAGTTCACACCGGGAAGTTTACGAAGTTTTTCAGAATAAGCATCCATTGCCTGCACCGTTCTTATGGTGGAGGCACCTTCCGGCAAACTGAAGGATGCAACGGACATCCCCTGGTCCTCATTAGGCACAAAGCCGGAGGGGGTAATTTTCACCAAAAAGCCGATGCAAACGCACATGCACACCAAACCGCACATCACGGACTTGCGGATGTGCAAACATCTTTCCACTACATTTATATAATGCACCAAAGTGCGGTCATACCAGCGGTTGAAGGCGCCGATAACCCTGCCAATCACCCCGGTAAATATTTCTTCCTTGTTTTCCTTTTTCAAAATTAAGGCACAGAGTGCCGGAGTCAAAGTTAAAGCCACCAGTGCGGAAAGCAGCATGGATACGGAAACCGTAATGGCAAACTGTTTATAAAGTTCGCCAACCGTCCCCCCCGTGAAAGCAACAGGTACAAACACTGCCGCCAATACAAAGGCAATGGCCACAACCGGGCCGGACACTTCGTCCATTGCCCTATAAGTTGCTTCTTTCGGCGAAAGTCCGTTTTCCTGAATGTGATGTTCCACCGCTTCCACCACCACTATGGCATCATCCACCACCAGGCCGATTGCCAAAATCATGGCAAAGGCGGTCAGGGTGTTAATGGTAAATCCCAGCAGAACGAAACTGGAGAGAGTTCCTACCAATGACACAGGCACCGCCAAAATAGGAATGAGGGTTGCCCGCCAGGAACCGAGGAATAAAAATACAACAAGAATAACCAGTACCAATGCTTCCACAAAGGTGTGGGCAACCTTGTTCAAGGATTCTTTAATGAAATTGGTGTTGTCCTGAACCACCAAAAGCTGAATGTCGTCCGGGAAACGGGTTTGGGCATCCGCAATGGCTTCCTTAATCTTTGCCACCGTATCCAAGGCGTTGGCATCACTGGTCAGAGAAACAGGGAACACCGCCGCATCTCCGCCGTTAATTTTGGAAACTGTAGCATCATTCCGGGCCGCAGGGCCAATTTTGGCAATGTCACGAAGTTTCAAAACAGAGCCGTTTTGGGCGCGGACAATAATATTGCCGAACTGCTCCGGCGTTTCCAAGCGTCCCTGGCTGAAGGCGGAATAGGTTCTTTCCTGCTCCGCAATGGTGGGACGGTCACCGATGGAACCAACCGCCGCCTGCACGTTCTGTGTGGAAATGGCGTTAATAACCTCATCCACCGTCACCCCAATCTGTGCCATTTTTTCAGGATTAAGCCAGATTCGCATGGAATATTCCGGGGCATAGGCCTCAACTGAGGATACGCCCTTGATACGCTTAATGGCATCCAAAAAATTTACGTCCGCATAGGTACGTAAAAACATGGAATCATAAGTGTTGTTGGGTGATACCAATGCGAAATACATAATGGTTTCGCTGGATTCCTTAACCGTGGTTATGCCATAGGCATTAACTTCCTTGGGCATGGAACTGGAGGCCTGGCTCACACGGTTCTGCACCTCTACGGAAGCAATGTCCGCATTTTTGTCAAGATTGAATTGTACATGCAATTCATATTGGCCTGTGGAGGTGGAAATGGAATCCATATCCAGCATATTCTCAACGCCCATAACCTTTTGTTCAACGGCCTGGGCCACCGCCCCTTCCACCGTATCACTGCTTGCCCCCATATAAGTTGTGGAAACCGTAATACGGGGTTTGGTGATAATCGGGTATTGGGCAATGGGCAGGGAAAATCCTGCCAACACCCCCATCAGGGTTATTAAGATAGCCAGCACCATAGCGAAAACCGGCCGGTCAATAAAAAACTTTGCCATTATTTACCTCCAGTTTTAACGCCCCTGTGTGGTGTCCAAATCTTTTTCCTGCATGGGCAGGGCATTCACCGCCATACCGTTGCGGATTTTGCCGGTGCCTTCCACCACAACCTGTTCCCCTGCGTGCAGTCCCTCCGTCACCACAACCAGCCGGCCTACATTTTGGCCTAACTGCACCTCACGCATGGTAACCTTTTTGTCCTCGTCCAAAACGAAAACAAGTTTTTTGTAAAGCAT
The DNA here is from genome assembly GCA_030531205.1 of Phascolarctobacterium sp. Lineage (GTDB taxonomy): Bacteria > Bacillota > Negativicutes > Acidaminococcales > Acidaminococcaceae > Phascolarctobacterium_B. The sequence goes on along the minus strand of JAUNOC010000002.1, from coordinate 24,685 downwards.
TTCCACCAAAGCCCTTTGGGGAATCAAAATTGCATTCTGCAAGGTGCCGCCCTTGGCAGTTACATGGGCAAACATGCCGGGAAGCAGTTTCCTGTCCGGGTTTTCAAAGATTGCCCTTACGGTCACAGAGCCGGTAGCATCCGTAACCCCCCTGTTCACTTCACTGATTTTGCCTTTTTGTGAATACACTTCCCCGTTTGCTAAAGTCATAACCAAATCTGTCAGTCCTGCTTGTCCTTGATATTCTTTGGCAAGATTCATATACTCCTGTTCTGCTACCGAGAATTTTACATAAACAGGATTGGTGTCGGAAATCTTGGTCAGCACAGTTTTGCCCGCATCTGCGTAATTCCCCACTTCCAAGGCGGTGGTATCAATCCTGCCGCTGAATGGTGCCTTAACAATGGTTTCATCATAATCCTTTTGGGCATTGATATACAGTGCTTTTGCCACATCCCGCACGGATAAAGCATTGTCCAAGGCCTGCTTGCTGACGGCATCCTTTTCATAAAGTTTGGTATAACGCTCCGCATCTCGTTCCGCCGTCAGGTAATTGGACTTGGCGCTCAAAAGATTGGCGCTGTAGTTACGCTGGTCAATCTTGTAAAGCCAGGCGCCGGCTGCCACATTGTCCCCGCCTTTGAAATATTTTTCCTTAATCTGTCCGCTGACCTGTGACACCACATTCATTTCCTGATTGGCTTCAATGAAACCGGTGTAGTCATAAACTACAGGTGTATCACGGACAATAACCTGCATGGAACGCACTAACGGTGCCTGTGTTTTTGGTGCTTCCTTGCCACAACCGCCAAGTAAAACTGCAACAATGGAACAGACCACCAATGTTGTTGCTTTAAGCTTTTTGTTTAGTATTTTTTTCTCCATTTTTACTCTTCACCTTCTTCGTTTTCTTCACATCTACATCTTTTTTAGCATCTACCGCATCTTCTTTATCTGTTTCATCTTTTTTGACTGATGCTTTTGCATCTTTCTTGCTATCTTTATTCTCATCCTTTTTCTCATTCTTTTGCAAAATGGTATTCTTGGGATTAATAAATTCTTCAAAAGACCCTAACTTAAACTGCTCCGCCCTCTGCTTGCCGTTCTCATCCAATACAATGGAAAGATTTACATCTTTCATAAACCAGTTGTCCAAATCTTTCTTGGTGTATTTATGTTTGGACGGACTCAACTCAGACATTCTTTTCAAGAACGCACTATTGGTATTGAACACCTTGTCCAAAGTAATGATATTACCGTTCACCGGGTCAACATGCAAAAAATGGTTATATCTGTTGGCACCGCCAATAAATCTTAAAGACAAAATTTTCTCATAGGCAAGCACTACTTCAAAACCCATAGAAGCATTTTGACTGAAAAGTTTTTCCAAATCAGCGGCATATTCCTTTTCAAAATATCCATTAATTTTGTTTGCCAAAACCTTATCTTTGGTATAAAACTTCGGATAAGCGCCATTGGCTCTTTCAATGTAAATTCGTTCAGGATATATCTCATAAATTATTGTTTCCACACCTTGATTAAGTTTGTCTTTTTCGTTAGGAATGGATGGCATTTGCAAAACATAATGGTTCATCTTCCAACTGTCATCCTTCTGCAAATTCAACCTTGCGGCCACGTAACCCAGTTCCGTATTATTCAGTTCAATCCGTTGGCAGGCAAAGAGTTCATCCACGCCATCCTTATCACAATCATAGGGAACCATTGAAAGAAAGCCCTGAAAATTAGGTTCATAACCTCGATTGTAATAATTACTAATCTTGTCCCAGATTTTATCCGCCAAAGGAATGGTCTGCTTGGTGCCGTCAATTAGTTTAACATTAAGTTTCTTTTCATCCAATGTAACATCCTGAATTAAACCAAAGGACTCGGTCTGACTTAAAATCGGTGTCAGTTTGTCTTTGCAATGAGCAAAAATTCTGTATTCCGTAGTGGCATTATCCCCCCCTTGACGGGTGCTGAAAAATAATTGTTTTTCATCCTTTTTCAGTTGGATAATTTTCATTTGGGGCCAATAACCGCCGTCAACGTCCAATGTTACAGGATAGGGTACGCTCTCCCTGTCCACCCGCAACAGAAAATCATGGTGAAATCCGTTTTCCATAGTTTCACCCATCAAAATTATTTTGTGCTTGTCCAACTCCATATTTGCCAACTCCGCACCGCTCACATTAACCGCAGAGCATAGCAAAGCCAGACAAATTGCTTTTTTAACGATACTTGTTACCATGTTTTTTCCTCTCCAGTTTCTTCTTTTCATTATCAATGAGGGCATACTGCTGATAGCAATAAATTGCCATCAGAGGTACTGCCACCGCCCAAAAGCCAATCCAGCGCTCCTTAAAAAAGAATTCCGCCGCCAGACCTGCCGCCAGTGATGCCAGCACCACCTGCCACATTTTCAATAAATAGCGTAATAAAAACTCCCGCATTTCTATATCTCCCCCTTCAAAATAATATCCTCATGAGGTAATTTATTTACATCAAATATTTGCAAAAACTCTTTAGCAGTGATTTTTTCATTTTTGGAAATTAACCCAATTTGCCATGCAAGATAACCAATAATTGTTTCTGGAGTATATTTTTCCCGTAACACGCCTATATCCAAATCCTTATCCCGTTTCGCCAGCCGTCTGCCATCTTGGTCTACCAGTAAGGGGATATGACAATATTGTGGAGGTGTGAAGCCAAGCAATTTATAAAGATATAACTGCACTGGCACGGAGTCCAACAAGTCCCGTCCCCGCACAATTTCATTAACCCCCATCAAAGCATCGTCCACCACTACTGCCAAGTGGTAAGCAAAAACCCCATCGCTCCGTTGCACAATGAAGTCACCGCTATCTTCTTCCAAAATATAGGTTTGGACTCCATAATGCTCATCAACAAAATTAATTGGTACATCGTTCACCCGCACCCTTAAGGCCGGCGGACGAATGAATCTCTTAATGGCAATTTCCTCTTTAGTCAGATTTCTGCAAGTTCCCGGATAACGGTATCTGCCATCACTTAAATGAGGTGCATCCGCCGCATGTAATTCTCCCCTACTGCAAAAACAGGGAAACAAATGCCCATCCTTTTCCAAACGGTTAAGATATTCCTGATAAATCTCACTACGCCGGGATTGAAAATATTTGTCGCAATCTTTACCTAAATATGCTCCTTCATCCCAATCCAACCCTAACCATTGTAAATCTTCAGCAATTAGATCTGCATACTCTTTGGGGCAACGCAAGGCATCCAAATCTTCAATGCGTAATACCAAAGTGCCACCCCGTTGTCTGGCATGTGCCCATGCACAAAGCAGAGCATATACATTTCCTATATGAAGCCGCCCTGATGGAGTGGGGGCAAACCTTCCCATAATAGACATGAGTATATTGTAGCACAAATTTATAATGTATGTAAGTAAAAAAATATAAATTTACTTTTTCTTTCTTTTGTTATATAATAGGCTCTACTATTTTTTGAAAAATCACATACAAAATTTTATGAACAGAACCAATGCCCTAGTAGAAAGCGGTATTTTGGCAGCCCTTGCCGTTGTTATGGCAACCGTCGCCGTATATGTTCCCGTTTTAGGACTTTTTGTCAATTTTATATGGCCCCTGCCCATTATTGCCTGCGGCGTACGCAACGGACTGAAATGGTCATTCCTGACCACTTTAGTTGCAGGCATTATCTGTGCTATAATTTTAAATCCCTTGCAGGCCCTGATTTTAGTGGCAGTATTTGGTCTTTTGGGACTGATTTTAGGGGAATCCATGCGGCGCAACTCCAATCCCCTATATATACTTACTTTGGGCAGTTTGGGCGCCCTTTTAGCTATGGCAATTAATTTTGCCCTTGCCTTTTGGGTCTTGGATATTAACCCCATCGCCATGCTTTTTGAATCCTTTGACCAAAGTTTGGTACAAATGGCGGACTTTCAACGGGCTCAAGGAATTGCCGAAGCAGAAATAACCGCCAGCATTGACTCTTATAAAAAACTCATTGAAATGATGCGAGTTATTTTGCCTGGTGCTTTTCTCTTGACCGCACCTGTATTGAGTTTTATCAATTACTGGGTGGCAAAGAAAATTCTTACCAAATTAGGTAACCACTTTGAGGATCTGCCACCTTTTCGGGAATTTGCCGTTCCTGCCTGGCTAGTTCTTCCCTACGCCCTCAGTTTGTTTGGAGTTACCTATTTTTACAACACAGACCCTAACGGTTGGGGCTACCGTACTCTCGTGAACATTCAAATAATTTGTTCTGCCATCTTTGTTATTCAAGGACTGGCACTTATGTATTGGTATGTATATACGAAAAACAAACCCCATTGGTGGGCAACTGCTGCCACCTTTTTGGTTTTCTTTCAACTTGCAAGTTTGGTCATCCTTTGGGTCGGTGCTTTTGACAGCATTGCTGATTTCAGAAAAATACGAGGTAAAAAATCTTGAAACAACAACAATATTTGGAATTTATTAAAAAAAATAACATTGATGCTCCCCATTATGTGGCATATCTCTTGCCACCTTTGTTGGTGGGAATTCCTTTAATTTGGGAAAATGTTTGCTGGATTCCCATAGTGCAAATTGCTTTAATTATTGCTTTTAAATGGTGTCAAAAAAATTATCAAAACCGTTTGAATATTTTTTCTGACTATGTTGACACTATGGTACAGAATGTGGAACGCAACACCTACTATATTACTTCCCGTATGCAAGTTGGTTTAGCTGTGTTCAGTGCTTACGGTCGTTTGCAATGGCGTAACCAGTATTTTGATAAGATATTGGACAATTCTCATTTAGCGGGGCAAAATATGGAAGACATCTTACCCTTGCCTGAAAATACTTTTCAGACTGTCAGTTCCAAAGAAGAAACAGAACGGACTTTGGAACTGCAAGGCAGAACCTACTCTATGCAGACCAAACGTATGTTGGACGAAGACAAACCGTTGGTTCCAGGTGAACAACCTGCTTTGGAGGGTATTGCTGTGTACCTTTACGATATTACCGAATTAGCAGAGTTAAAAAAGACCTATGCCAACGAAAAATTAGCTCTTATGTATGTTCGTTGCGACAATTATGATGAGGTAACCCGCTCCCTTTCTGACAATGGTATTATTGCACTGAACGGTGCTTTAAACGGAATGATTACCAAATGGGCAAATTCTCACAATGGTTTTTCCATTCACATTAACAACGATTTTGCCATTTTAGGATTCAAACATGTTGATGTGAACGAAATTGTCCGTGACAAATTTGCTATTTTAGATAATGTTCACAATATCAATGCCGGCGGACGCTTAAGCCCAACATTAAGTATTGGCATGGCTATGGACGGAGAAAATCTAAACGACCAATTGGATAATGCTGCCAATGCGTTAGATATGGCATTAAACAGAGGTGGTGACCAAGCCGTTATTGACCATGACGGGCATTTGAGTTATTACGGTGCTACCGGTGCCGTTACATCTAAAGCAACTAGAGTGCGGGCAAGAATTGTTGCCCAAGCACTCAGGGAACAAATGGAAAATGCTGATAATATTATTGTTATGGGACATAACCAAGAAGATTATGATGCCATCGGTGCCACAGTCGGCATTGCTGCTTTAGCAAGATTCTTGAAGAAGCCAATCCATATCGCCGTCGGCAATTACACCAAAGATATGCGGCAATGCAAAAAGATTTTAGGCGACAATGAAGAAGATGGTTATCTAAACGATTTAATCGTAATCGGTAAAGATGCCGTTCTTGATTTGGTATGCCCCAACACTCTCTTAATTTTGGTTGACCATCATCGGGAACAGCTTTCTTCCGTACCCGAATTATTAGACAAGGTTGAACATAAAATAATTATTGACCATCATCGTCGCAGTGAAGATATTATCACCGACACTACCCTGCTCTACCAGGAGCCAACCAGTTCCAGTACCTCAGAAATGATTACTGAACTTTTCCCCTATTTTGATGAAGACCTGGAATTGACAAGATTAGAAGCATCCTATCTTTATGCCGGCATTTTCTTGGACAGCAAAAAATTTACTGTCCAGACATCTGAACGTACCTTTGATGTGGCAGCATATCTCAAGAGTTCCGGTGTAGAACAAAATAAAATTAACCGGCTTTTCGCTGACACTTTGGAAGATAGCCAAATCCGTGCCAAACTTTTGGTTGATACCAAAATCATTGCCCCCGGATTTGCTGTTACCATCAATAAAGATGCCGAAAAGACTCAACACAATAATATTTTGGCATCCCAAACTGCAGACCAATTAATTACCATTCTTGATGTAAATGGGGCCTGCGCCATCAATGCCTACAAAGACGGTTCCATCGGTATCAATGCCCGCAGTGACGGCACCAAATTTAATGTACAAATTATGATGGAAGCATTAGGCGGCGGCGGACACCAAAATGTTGCTGCCTGCCAGTTAACAAATAAAACTGTTGATGAAGTAATTAATCTGCTTCAGGAAGAAATAAAGAAACAAATGGAGGAATAAAAATGAAAGTTATTTTGTTGGAAGATGTAAAATCTTTAGGTAAGAAAAACGAAATTGTGGAAGTTGCTGAAGGTTATGGACGTAACTTTTTGTTACCAAAAAAATTAGCCAAAGAAGCAAATACCGCTAATGTAAATCAGGCAAAAGCGGTTGCTGCTACTGCAGCCCATCATGCGGCAGTACGCAAAGATGAGGCAGTTGTCTTGGCAGCTCAAATGCAAAAAATCAGCATTAAAATTCCTGTTAAAACAGGTGCTAACGGCAAAATGTTCGGTAATGTAACTTCTAAAGATGTGGCAGATGCACTCAAAGCCCAATATGATTTGGAAGTTGACCGCCGCAAAATTGAATTAAAACCACCCGTGAAAGAACTTGGTGTTTATACTGCAGTTGCCAAACTCCATCCGGATGTGAATGCCGAATTTAAAGTACAGATTGTAGAAGCATAATCATGGAAGAAATTAGAGAAATACCCCGCAGTTTAGAAGCAGAACAAGGTGTTTTAGGTGCCATGCTTTTGGGTGACCAAAATGCTATTGATGATGTCACCACCCTGTTAGTTCCTGAAGATTTTTATGAGCAAACACACAAAGAAATTTACCGGCATATGCTGGAATTGCACAATGCCGGCAAAATCATTGACACCATTACCTTAGTCAATTCCCTGCGCAGTTCCGGAAAGCTTGATGCGGTTGGCGGTCTTGCCTATATTACTACCATTGCGGCAAGCATCCCCACCACTGCCAATATTGAATTTCATGCCAAAATCATTAAGGACAAATCTCGTCTCCGCCGTATGATTGACACCGCCACCAACATTGTAAAACGTGGCTACGAACCGGGAACCGAAGATGTACAAACACTTTTGGACAAAGCAGAATCAGAGATACTAAGCATCGCCCAGGAAAGCCAGACCAGCGATTTTGTGTCCATCAGTGACATTGTACAACCGTCCATAGATTTAATTAGTGAAGCCGCTTCCCGTGGTGGTATGATGGGCATTCCCACCAATATTATGGATTTCGACAAAATGACCGGCGGTTTGCAGCCTAGCGATTTCATTATCATTGCAGCCCGTCCCAGTATGGGCAAAACCACCCTGGCACTGAATATTGCTGCGGAAGTGGCACTCCGTTCCCACAGAAAAATGAACAGGGACAAACTTACTGTTGCCATTTTCAGTCTGGAAATGAGTAAGGAACAGTTAGTTACCCGTTTATTAAGTGCGGAAGCCCACATTGACGGAGGACGGATCCGTGACGGAAATTTGTCCGACAAACAATGGTCCGCCGTTTGGGAAAAGGGCGGACTTTTAAGCGATTCCAAAATCTTTATTGCTGAAGCCGGCAATTTAAGTTCTATGGAACTTCGCACCCGCGCACGCCGCTGTAAAGCAGAACACGGCCTTGATTTAATCATCATTGACTACCTGCAATTGATGAAGGGTTCAACCCGTCATGGAGGCGATGACAGCCGTCAGGCGGAAGTTAGCGAAATTTCCCGTTCTTTAAAAGCATTGGCAAAGGAACTGAAAATTCCTATTATTGCCCTCAGTCAGTTAAGCCGTGCGGTGGAAAGCAGAACTTCCAAACGCCCCATGCTCAGCGATTTACGTGAATCCGGCTCTTTGGAACAGGATGCAGATATTGTGGCCTTTCTTTACCGTGATGACTATTACAATCCAGAATGCGAACACCCCGGTGTAACAGAACTGATTATTGCCAAGCACCGTAATGGTTCCACTGGCGTAGTCAACCTCTACTTTGAAAAGAACTTTACCCGTTTCAGAGATATGTCTAAAAGACCCGAAGAATAAAAAACGCCCGTTGCAGTGCAACGGGCGTTTTTTTATCTTAGTAATTGGTTGCCTTCAGCTCAAAATATGCTTGTGGATGTTCACATACAGGACATTTTGCCGGTGCTTTGGTAGCAATAACAATCTTGCCACAGTTACGACATACCCAAACTTGCTTTTCTTTACGGGCAAATACCTTATCATTCTTAATATTCGCAAGCAATGCTTTGTAGCGTTGTTCATGGCTCTTTTCAATTTGGGCAACTGCTGCAAATTTAGCCGCAATCTCTGCAAACCCCTCTTTCTTTGCTACTTCAGCAAATTCTTTGTACATCTTTGTCCATTCGTAATTTTCACCTTCAGCAGCATCCTTTAAGTTTTCCATGGTCTTGGGAACAGCACCGCCGTGCAAATACTTAAACCACATTTTAGCGTGCTCTTTTTCATTGCCTGCTGTTTCTTCAAAAATTGCCGCAATTTGCTCATACCCTTCTTTTTTAGCGGCGGAAGCGTAATAAGTATATTTGTTCCGCGCCTGAGATTCACCGGCAAAAGCAGCCATCAAATTTTTTTCGGTCTTTGTGCCTTTCAAAGATTTCTTTTTCTCCATTTCTTTTCCTCCTTAAAAAATTTAATATTTATTATTCAGAACCTTTGCCCTGACATTCAGGGCAAAGTCCAACGAAAACAATAGCATGGGAACGCAACTTATAACCTGTCATCTTCTCTGCCTTTTTGTCTAACTCCTGCTCATAAGGCAGTTCCTTCAAATCATGAAACGCTCCACACTTGCTGCAAAACACATGGTGATGTTTGCTCAACACATGGTCATACCGGTTGGCACCATTGGGCATAAATACACAATTAATCAACCCCGCATCATATAGGGCATTCAAATTGCGATAAATCGTCCCCTTGCTGATATCAGGATATTGCTGAGTAATTTCATCATAAACATCCTCAGCTGTAGGATGATTAGCTAATTTTGCTACCGCCGCATAAACCATCTGCCTTTGAATAGTGTTACGTTTAACCGTCATAGTTCCTCCACAATTAGGACTAATTATTAATAAGATTATAGCACTAATTATTAAAATGTCAATATTGACATTTATTGCTTACATCATTATTATATTATACGCAACTAAAAGGAGGGATAGAATGATTAGTTTAGCAAAAATGCCGGCAGGTGAATCGGGAGCAATCCGCACCGTCGGCGGCGATGGTGTTTTCCGCCGTCGTTTACTCGATATGGGTTTAACCCCCAATACCATTGTTTTAGTGCGTAAAAAAGCACCATTGGGAGACCCTATCGAGATTTTTTTACGTGGTTATGAACTTACTCTTAGAGCAGAGGAAGCCGCCCGGATTATGGTTGATGAGGTGATAAAATGAGTTTACGCTTTGCACTTGTGGGCAACCAGAACTGTGGCAAAACCACCCTCTTTAACAGCTTAACCGGCAGTAATCAGCATGTTGGAAATTTCCCCGGCGTGACGGTTCAGATGAAAGAAGGAGTATTGAGTAAGAACAAGGATATTACCTGCATAGATTTGCCTGGTATATATTCCCTCTCTCCCTACTCCAACGAAGAAATTGTTACCCGTGATTTACTGCTTTATGATAAACCCGATGTCATCATTAATGTGGTTGACGTCACCAGCATTGAACGAAGTTTATATTTGACTCTGCAATGTATTGAACTGCATATTCCCATGATTGTAGCATTGAATATGATGGACGAACTCACCGCCAGCGGCGGCACTGTGGATGTCAAGGCTTTGGAAGATGCCCTCACAGTACCCGTTGTAGCCATTTCTGCCGTCAAAGGTGAAGGCGTCCATGAACTTATGACCAGAGCAATGGAAGTGGCACGGACACGCCAATTACCCAGTCGTTACGATTTCTGCACCGGTGCAGTCCATGTTGCTGTCCATGCCGTAGCACATCTTGTGGAAGCCAAAGCAGAGGAAAAAAAATTGCCCCTTCGCTTTATTGCCACCAAATTAGTTGAAGGTGACAATATTGAAGGACTGGAACTATCACCCAACGAGAAAGATATTATTAACCATTTTACAGAAGAAATGGAACATGCCTTAGATACGGACAAAGAAGCGGCCCTGGCGGATATGCGCTACAGTTATATTGACGGACTCTATAAAAAAGCAGTCCACAAACCCATTCACACGGATGCACAACTCCGCTCTTTGGAAATTGACAATATCTTAACCCATAAATATTTTGCCCTGCCAATTTTTGTGGCAATCATGACCACCATCTTTTGGCTGACCTTTGATGTTATTGGCAACAACTTAAGTGCCTGTTTTGAAAAGTTTTTGAACCTTCTTACCGTCAGCATTGCCAATACCTTAACGGCATTAAAAGTTTCTGAAGGACTACAATCCCTCATTGTAGACGGCATCTGTAACGGCATTACCAGTGTTTTATGTTTCTTGCCCACCATTTTGATTTTGTTCCTCTTCCTCTCTATTTTGGAGGACAGCGGTTATATGGCAAGAGTGGCCTTCGTGCTGGACAAAGCCCTGAGAAAAGTTGGCTTAAGCGGAGCAAGTTTTATTCCCATGCTCATCGGTTTCGGCTGCAGTGTACCCGCCATTATGGCAACACGTACTTTGGCATCTGAACAGGACAGAAAACTCACCATTGTGCTGACCCCATTTATGAGTTGCAGCGCCAAACTGCCAGTGTACGGAATCTTTATTGCTGCCCTTTTTCCTAACAATGGCGGACTGATTATGACAAGCATTTATCTCTTAGGCATTAGCGTAGCCATTTTAAGCGGCATACTTTTACGGCATACTGTTTTTCATGGCAAACCCGTCCCCTTTCTTATGGAACTGCCTGCCTACCGTATTCCCACAGCCAGAAATGTGGCACTGAACATTTGGTCCAAAGCCAAAGATTTTCTTTATCGTGCCTTCACCATTATCTTTTTGGCAAGTATGCTGATTTGGTTTTTGCAGAACTTCAATACCCATTTCTTTATGGTGGAAAATGCAGAAGAAAGCATTTTAGCCATGATTGGCAAATATCTTACTCCCCTCTTTGCCCCCTTGGGCTTCGGCAACTGGCAGGCAAGCACTGCACTTGTTACAGGTTTAAGTGCTAAAGAAATTATTATTTCCACATTAAGTGTACTTACAAACAGCACACAAGGAATACCGAACCTGACCACACTTTTCCCAACCACTGCCAGTGCTTACAGTTTTCTGGTCTTCTGCCTGCTCTATCCCCCCTGCTTTGCGGCATTAACAACAATAAAAAAAGAGTTAAACAGTTGGAGTGCCATGCTTGCCATCCTCACCTACCAACTTGTTGTTGCGTGGGCAGTGGCGTTCGTAATATTTAAGATTGTAGGGTAATTAAAGTTCAGGAAAAATCCACACTATGCTGACCTTTCCTGCTATAACCGCAGAAACATCCTACCATAATTACCCATTACTAATTACACATAAACAAAAAATCCGCCTTTTAGCGGATTTTTTTATTACATTCTCCTCTTTCTCTCCCTATCCATTTCCCTTTCCACATCCCTTTGCACAAGTGTCTGCCGCTTGTCATAGTTCTGTTTGCCCTGTGCCAGTGCCAGTTCCACTTTCACAAATCCGTGCTTGAAATATAACTTCACCGGCACAAGAGTAAATCCCTTTTGCATCACTTTATTGGTAATTTTTTTGATTTCCTGTTTGTGCAACAAAAGCCGCCGTGACCTCAAGGGGTCATGGTTATTGATATTGCCGTGTTCATATTCGCTGATATGCAACTGATAAACGATTATCTCACCTTGTTTTGTGACCTGAGCGTAAGCGTCCCTTAGGTTTGCCTTTCCCTGTCGCAGTGCCTTTACCTCTGTCCCTGTGAGGGCGATGCCCGCCTCCCAACTTTCCAGAAGCTGATAATCGTGTCTTGCTTTGCGGTTTTCTGCTATTACCTTGATTGTTTTTTCCATTTTTTTCTACAAGAGCGAAATCAATATTACGTTCTTCAATACTAACACTTTCAACTTTAATGTGCAGTTTGTCGCCCAGCCGGTACTGCTTGCGGCTACGCATTCCCACAACGGCATATCGTCCTTCCTGAAATTCGTAATAATCGTCTTTCAGTGTTTCAATGGCTATCATGCCCTCCACTCCATCAGGCAGTTCCACATAAATACCAAAATTAGTTACGCCACTGATAAAGCCGTCATATTCTTCACCGATATGTTCCGCCATATATTCACACATTTTCAGTTTGGTAGTTTCCCGTTCACCTTCCGTAGCCAGCCGTTCCCTTTGAGAGGCATACACAGCCATTTCTTCCAGTTGTTCTTTCAGTGTGTCAAACTCTTTCACTTTCAGTTTGTTCTTCAGCCACTGCTTACGGATTAGGCGGTGAATAAGCAAATCCGGGTAACGCCGGATGGGACTGGTGAAATGTACGTAATCCCTTGCTGCCAGGCCAAAATGACCTATGTTGTCTGTCTGATAAACTGCCTGACGCATAGAACGGAGCGCCACATTGTTAATCAGCCGTTCCTCCGCCCTGCCCTGAACCTTGGTCAAAATCTTTTGTATGTCCATTGGCCGCACTTCTTCTTCCGGCTTAAATGGAATGTTGAACATTGCCAAAAGTTGTGACAAATCTTGCATTTTTTCCTGTTTTGGTTTGTCATGCACCCGATATACAGCCGGATAATGAGCTTTGGTCAGATGCCGTGCCACACATTCATTGGCAGCCAGCATAAATTCTTCTATCAGGTTTTCCGCATCCCCCTGCACCCGTTTTTGAATTTTCACGGGATGCAGTTTTTCATCCAAAAGCACTTTCACTTCCGGCAGGTCAAAATAGATTGCCCCTCTGTCCGTCCGCATTTTCCCCAACACACGTCGCAATTCATCCGCAGCCTGCAACATGGGTACGCAGTCCTTGTATTGGGAAATGAGTTTTTTGTCCCCTGCCAAAATCTTACGGACAATGTTATAAGTCAGACGATGACGGGAATGGATAACCGCCGGGGCAAGTGTATAATCCAATACTGCACCTTTGGCATTTATCCGCATTTCACAGGCCATAACCAACCTGTCCACATTCTCATTTAAACTGCAAATACCGTTACAAAGACGTTCCGGCAACATGGGCAGTACCCGGTCAACCAGATATACGCTGGTGCCACGCTGTCGGGCTTCCAAATCAATGGTACCATCCTCCGTAACATAGTAACTTACATCCGCAATATATACACCTAAATCCCATTGCTCCCTGCCCGGTACTTTTGCCACATAAATGGCATCGTCAAAGTCCTTGGCATCCTCACCGTCAATGGTGACAATCATTCTTTCCCGTCTGTCCAGCCGGTTTTTCAGTTCCGCCGGTTTAATAGTTTCCGGCACCTGCTCCGCCGCCGCCAAAACTTCTTTAGGAAATTCCAAAGGCAAATCCTTCTGTTTGATAATGCTGACAATTTCCAGTCCCACATCACCTATTTTACCCAACACTTCAATCACTTTACCCTCTGCCTTTTGCCGCTGCTCCGCATTGGGATATTTGATAATTTCTACATAAACTTTGTCCAGATGTTTGGCTCCGCCAAAATTGTTTTTGGAAATAAATATATCCGCTAAATGTTTGTCATCCGGCTCCACAAAGGCAAAATCCCCTGTCTGAACAAATACACCTACAACTTTAGTATATTTGTGTGTCAGGACTTCTACAATTTTTCCTTCCAAACTTCTCCCCATAGAGGATGAGTTTATTTTGACTTTGACCGTATCTCCATTCATCCCTGCGCCCAAATCCTTGCGAGGTATGAAAATATCGTCAATTCCCGTTTCCTTGTCAGGAACAACAAAGCCAAAACCCTTACCAGTTACTTGCAATTTGCCTGTAACAACTTTTTCTGTTTTTGTTGTCTTCTTCAACTTGCCTTTTCTAAACATTTCATTCCTCTGCTTCCAAGAAACCTTTAATATAGTCAAAAGTGAACTCACGTTGCTTGTCCAATATAACCATGTGACCGCTGTCCTGCAATACTAAAATCTGTTTATGATGGCTGGCAACCCGCCGCAAAATTTCTTTGGCGCTGCTCTCTTTCACTGTGCCATCCTGTCCTCCGTGCAAAACCAATACCGGGCAAGTGATTCGACGGATATAACGCTTTTTACACTGCTTAACCAAATCCATCATACTGTCCAAAGGTTGCACCGGAATTTTATTATAAGCAACATTGTAACGGTCTTCCACAGGATAGGGATGCTTGCCCCTTTTCGCATAGGACATAAAATGTTTCAACAGCCACAGCCAATTCAAGCGGGTATCATAAAAATAAATCGGTGTTGCAATGCTCACCAATTTCCAAGGATGCTTTTCCGCAGCCAACCGCAATGCCAAAAGTCCGCCCATGCTGACACCTATTACCACAATACGGCTAAAATATTTGCTGAGATTTTCATAGGCAACTGCCACTTCTTTGTACCAGTCCTCCGCCTCCGTTTCCTGCAAATCCTCTGGAGTTGTTCCGTGTCCAGGTAAAAGTGGTGCATAAACCGTGTACCCCAAGCCATTAAGAAAATCACCCAACAAACGCATTTGGGAAGGGGTTCCCGTGTAACCATGTATCAACAAAACCGCCTTGTCATTGTTTCCTTTTAAATAAAAGGGCTCTGCCCCAATCATAGTTTCCATAATTGTATTATACCATATATTTTCCTGTTAGTCACTAACGGGAAAAAACTTTTATATTTCCATTAAGCAATACCATGTCGTTTTCCTTCGCTTCCATTTGCACATTGCTGAAAACCATTAAATTTTCCATTTTCTCCACTGCTTCCATAAAATCTAATAACACACCACATTGTCCTAATGCTGTAATCTGCATAGTTTGAACAAAAACCCCATCCTGCTTTTTCCGATTTAACTCGGCAGGCAATGCTAAATTCTGCAAATCCACTTGGTGTATTTTTGCCAAATTATTTATTTCCAAAACCAAATTGTTTAAGTCTGTTTTCACTGGTATTTCTCCATCTAATGTTTCCCACTTTTCTGACAGTTTGTTGGAAAACTCCTGATAATCCTGATGACGCAAACTAAAATTACGCACACTATCCAACCGTGCTTTCAACCTTGAAGCCGTAGCAAAATTTTCCCTTGCCCCCAACACCAAATACATCCCCAATGTCGCAAGCAAAAGAACACTTGCCACAACACTAATAAGCAAAATTTTCAATTCTCTGTTTTCCTTGCTATTGAAGAAATTACTCATTGTCATTTTTCACACCATATTGCAAATTCAAAACATACCCAACATGTCCGTTTGCCAAACTACTGTTCTGTGCCAAATCTACTTTTGAAAAACCTTTGATTTGTTTAAGGTTACGCATAAACTCCCGTAATTGTTTCAAATCCCTGTTCTCACCTTCCACAACTAATTTACTTAGCATCTTACTATTCTTAACTTCTTCTAATTTTATCCGAAAAATTTCGTTATCATCCTCCGGCATGGCGTCCAAAATTTTTGTTATCACTTCACTTTGAAAAGGATATGCCCTGCGAACATTACTTTTTAATCTCATAATCTGTCCAATTTTCTGATTTAACCCAATACATTCATCATACCGCTCCGTCCACATTTGTAAAGGTTGCAAAGCCCTTTTCACAGAATAAACTTTGTAGGCAGAATAACCATAAAACAGCCCGCATCCGCATAACAACACAAGAGTTGCACCGGCAATGATTTTGCTTGCCATAAGGTAAAACTTGGCATTTTTAGCCAATTTTATTTCTTCAAGAGAAGTATGGACAAAATTCACATCCGTTTTGGCAGCTGTTCCAACCAAAGCGGCATAAATTGCCCCACAAAAATTTTCTTCCAATTTTACCTTGGCATCTTCATTTTCATAACCCTTATCATAGACCAAACTGCTGTCAAAACTTATGTCCTTTACCCAAGTTACTGCCAACAATTCTGTTTGTAATTTCTGTGCCAAAGCAAAGTATCTTTCATATTCAACTTTACTAATAACCCCAACTTCAACATCCGCATCCCGCTCTGACTGACGACACCACTGCAAAAGATTTTCCTCTTTCTGCAAGCCCCACACAATTTGCATTTCGTGCAGCAGGATTTCTTTAACCTCTTTTTTCTCCACATTTCTGAGTGGCATTTCCTTATGCAAAATCTGACTGGAAGCAATGGCAACACCATCAAAACTCTGCCCAAGTGCTTTAATATATCGTACAATTTTCTCATTTTCAATAAAAAAATCACCAGCATCAACCGGCAATTCTTCTTCTCCAGCCAACAAAATATGTTGCACTTTCCCAGTTTGCACAAAAGCATAACAAAAGGATTTTATACCAATCTCAATACCTAAAACAACCTTCTTTTCCTCTTGCTTGCCAAAGTTCAACCATCTCATTATTTCACTACCTGAAAATACCAGTACAAAATTCTTTCCCCATAAAAAAAGGCAGTCAATGTTCCCAATGCCAAGAACGGTCCAAAGGGAATGGCATGTTTTCTGCCCCTGCCCAAAAGCAAAAGCACCACCGCCACCAAACCGCCATAAATAAAAGCCAAAAGTAACATCTCAACCGCAGGCATTAAACCAAGCCAAGGCGCAATCCCTACCGACAAAAACACATCACCTAGTCCCATGCCTCCCTGCGTGGCATAATACAAAAGCCCCATAACACATCCACAAAAAACCATTCCATATAAAGCATCTAACCATTGTGATTTATAAACACTATAACCCAAACCCACAACACCCAAAGCCAAACTCACCTCGTCAAAAAGATACCCCTCTTTCAAGTCCTCATAGACCTGCACCGCAAGACACAATATTAAGATAGTTGTAAAAATATAATACATAATCACCTTTTTCTAATGAATAATTAATAAAGAATAATGAATAATTATGGACAATTTTCGCTTTGCGAACTTGAAGGCCCCGCACACCTGATACCTAATTATAATCACCGGAACATCCTACCATAATTACTCATTACTAATTACTAATTACTCATTTCCCTGAAACCTACTCTTTAATATACACCGTTCTCTCTCCAAGCAACCCCAAAAGTTCCTCTTCCAGCCCATAAGCCGTCGTGTCCACACAATACCAGTCATCGCAGGCCAGCACCTTTTTACCCTCAACCAAATGCAAAAATACTCTGTCAGAACCACGATATTTTCTTAACAAACCCTTTAATTGTGCCATAATCTGTGCCGCCTCATTTTCAGGAGTAATCTTAAGATGCAGTTCCCGTGCTACTTTCGTCAACTTCATAATCTTGGAAGCATTAACCTGTGTCGCCCGCTCATCCACACTCATCCTGCCTTCCACCACGATAACGGACTCAGGATAAATTAAAGAAATTACCTCCCGATAGATCTTGGGGAACACCACCACATCCATTACACCGCCACTGATGTCCTCCAATTTAATGTTAGCCATTGTATCGCCTTTTTTGGTATTCCTTACTTTACATTCCGTGATAATCCCCGCCACTTTTATCCATGTGCCATCCGGATAGGTTTCCTCATCCTTAAGATTTTCCAAAGGTATAAAGTTCTCCAAATTTTCTGCATATTCATCCAAGGGATGACCTGTCACATAAAATCCCAACAATGCCTTTTCATCCGCCAGCATCTGCTGCGGCGAAAGTTCAGGAATATCCGGCAGCACAATCTCGTCATCCATATCCATACCGTTTTCACTGACAAACAGATTCATCTGATTGGACAACATATCTTCTTCGTTGGCAATGGCAACCTCTATGCACTTATCCATAATGGACAACAGTTGGCTCCGTTTTACGCCGAAGGAATCCATAGCACCGCAACGGATAAGATTTTCCAGCACCCTGCGGTTAATCTGCTTTGGTCCTACACGGGTACAAAAATCCGCCAAATCCTTAAACCTGCCCACCTTGTACCGGGAATTCAAAATTGCCTGAATTGCGCCAATTCCCAAACTCTTAATGCCGAACAAACCGAAACGGATATTCTTATCATCTTTGGCACTAAATTTTTCTTCCGATATATTCACATCCGGCGGCTCAATACTGATACCCGCCTTACGGATTTTAGAAATGTAATAGGTAATTTGCGCCCCGTCCCCGTCAAAACTGTTGAGCAAAGCCGCCATAAACTGGGCACAATAATGCGCTTTCAAGTAAGCGGTCTGATAAGCCACAAAAGCATAGGCAACAGAGTGGGACTTGTTGAAACCGTAACCTGCAAAATGCCTGAGCAAATCAAAGATTTTCTCACTGGTGGCTTCAGGTATATTATGCAGTTTTTTTGCCCCCTGCACAAATTTTGCGGTCAGAGACTGAATGACCTCCGGCTCCTTATGCCCCATGGCACGCCGCATTACGTCCGCCTCGCCGAGAGTAAATCCACCCAACACGGAAGTTATTTGCATTACCTGTTCCTGATACAAAATTACCCCATAAGTGTCCTGCAAAATCGGCTCCATCAAAGGATGCAAAACCTCTGCCGTCCTCTCCCCGTGCCGCCCTGCGATGAAATCCGTTGCCATTCCGCTTCCCAACGGGCCGGGTCGATACAGTGCCACCAAAGGCACCAAGTCCTCAAACCCTTCAGGCCCCAAATCCTTAACCAGTTTGGTCATACCCTCACTTTCCAGTTGGAAAACCCCAAAGGTATCCCCCTTGCAGAGCATGTCCGCTGTCTTTTTGTCGTTCCACGGAATATTGTCAATATCTATAACTTTCCCCGTAGTACGGCGAATCATTTTCAACGCATCATAAATGGCAGTCAAAGTCCGAAGCCCTAAAAAGTCCATCTTCAACAGCCCCAAACCCTCCACCTTGTTCTTGTCATATTGGGTTACAAAGGTCTGCCCGGCACTAAACTCGTTCTGCCCCACCTCTAATTGCAAAGGTACATAATTTGTCAAATCGTCAGGAGCAATAATAACCCCTGCCGCATGAGTACCACGGTTATTAGGCAACCCTTCAACGCTCATGGATAAATCTATTAGGCGTTTTACCGTAGCATCTTCTTCATAACGGGCACGAAATTCATTACTCATTTCCAATGCCTCACTCAACTTAATATCAAGTTGCTTGGGAATAAGTTTTACCACCACATCAACATCAGAATAGGGCAAGCCCAAAGCCCTGCCGACAGCACGCACTGCCGCCCTCGCCTGCAATGAGCCGAAGGTAACAATCTGTGCCACAGATGAAGGTGTATATTTTTCCACCACATACTGCAACACCTCATCCCGCCGCCGCATACAAAAGTCCGTATCAATATCCGGCATACTCACCCGTTCCGGATTTAAGAACCGTTCAAAGAACAAGCTAAAATGCAATGGCTCAATATTAGTAATATGTAACAGATATGCCACAATAGAACCTGCCGCACTGCCACGACCGGGGCCTACTGGAATGGGAGGATTTTGACTGCGACAGAAATTGATAAAATCCCACACAATCAAAAAATACGCCGCATAGCCCATACGGTTGATAATATCCAATTCATATTCCAAGCGTTCCTTAATCTTGGCATCCGCATTGGGATAACGTTGGGGCAATGCCTCCATACAAAGTTGACGCAAATACCCCTTGGCATCCAAACCATCAGGAATGGGATGGAATTCCGGCAAGAGGAATTTACCAAACTGCAATTTCACATTACACCGTTTGGCAATCTCCTCCGTGTTAGTCAGTGCCTCCGGACAATCAGGGAAAAGTGCCGCCATTTCTTCGGGCGACTTCAAATAAAATTCGTCATTGGGAAAACGCATCCGATTGGGGTCATCAACGGTGGTAACTGTCTGAATACACAACAACACATCCTGTGCTGCCGCATCTTCTCTCCTTACGTAATGCAAGTCATTGGTACAAACAATTTTCAAATCAAACTCTTTGGCAAGTTGTTGCAAACCATCGTTAATAGTTTTATCTTCCGGCAGAAAATGATTCTGCATTTCCAAAAAATAATTTTCTTTGCCAAAAATCTCAATATGTTCCCGAACACATTTCCGTGCCCCTTCCATATTTTTCGCCACAATCAAGCGGGGCAGTTCACCCACCATACAAGCACTGAGACAAATGATACCATCATGATATTTTCGCAAAGTTTCTTTATCCACACGGGGTTTGGTATAAAAGCCCTCCGTCTGTGCCAAACTGACAATCTTCATCAAGTTGTGGTAGCCCGTTTCATTTTCCGCCAACAAAATCAAATGAAAACGCTCACTGGATTGCTTATCATGCATATCCCCGTTGACGGTGTAAACTTCACAGCCGATAATGGGTTTTACGCCCTGCTTGGTACATTCCTGATAAAAATCAACTACACCATACATTACGCCATGGTCGGTAATAGCAATAGCATCCATGCCCAATTCCTTGACACGGCTAACCAAATCCTTAATCTTGGACGCACCATCCAATAAACTATATTGAGTATGAACATGTAAATGTGTGAAACTCATAACTTATGCTCCCAGTAATAATTCACAATTCAAAATGCACAATTCACAATGAATGTTAGATGTTCCTGTGATTATAGCAAGATAGTCCACCGAATGCGAACTTTAAGGCCCCTTGGTGAAGGGGCTGTCGCTTTTAGGAACGTGGTTGCGACTGAGGATTGAGAACTACAGATTTCACATAATTGTCAATCACAGTACACACACCGTAAAAATTATCACAAATATCACGATTGGAGAATCGTAAAACCTTAAGTTTTAGTAATTCAAGATATTCGTTTCTTTTTCTGTCATATTCTTGCTGCTCCGGCATATAATGCCCACCGCCATCCAATTCAATTACCAAATTTGCTTTTCGGCAATAAAAATCCACAATATAATGACCGATTATCTTCTGACGATTAAATCTTACAGGATAACTACGCAAAAAATCATACCAAAGGCGTCTTTCCCATGGTGTAGGCGAATTACGCAGTTTATCTGAATATTCCACTAATCTATCATTTCTCGGAAGTGACATAATTTTATTGTATCACAATTCTTGGCAAAGTTTTCATAAATTTGCAGTTTTCAATCCCCACCGCTTTGCGGAGCCCCTTCACCAAGGGGCCTTACATCCCTGCACACCTGAAACCTAATTATAATCACAGGAACATTTTACCATAATTATTCATTATTCTTTATTCATTATTCATTCCCAGAACTTCTAAACCCCAACAGCAAAAACACCAAATTCGCTCCCAACGCCGGTATTAACGGATGAATACCACTAATACCAATAAATTTCCAAGTCAAACCGATGAAGATTCCTGCCGCCATAGACAACAAACCATAAAGCGGTTTAACTTTATGTGGGAAAAAGATACAAAAAGTCAAAGGCAAAAAGATCCCGCTGCCCCTGAGTGCCATACTAAGATAACTCCAGTCCAAAGCATTACTATCTAAATTAAAGTTAGTGAACACAATCGCCGCCAAACAAGCCACCGCCACCCCTAAACGAGTAGCCAAAAGCAATTTTGCCCCTTCCTTAATATCGGTAAAACGCTTCACAATATCACGGGCGAACAAAGTTCCCATCCCCAATGTAAGCCCCGCAATCGTCCCTAATGTTGCCAATAGCAAAGCGGCAATCCCCACACCGCCCAACCAGTCCGGCAAATAAGTGATTAAAAACATTGGCAAGGCCTCAATTGGCAATATATCAGGATGATGTAACCGCATATACATCCCAATCAAGATTGAAGGAATCCCCACAGGAATAGTAATGCCACCGGCAATTAGACAAGCCAAAGCCGCACAACGGGTATCTGCCGCACTAAAAACCGCTTGGGCATAACTTTGAGTGCTAATAACCCCCACAATCATACTCATTAGAGTAATAAAAGTTGCGACTTCCCCCTTCGCCACCAAACTAAACCAAGGAAAAGCAGGAAAAGCATTTTTTATCCCCTGCACACCGCCCATATCAACATAACAAATCACACCACCTACAAAAAGTCCTAACAAAATAAAACCCATTTTGAAAAGACCAACCAATCCGCTGCCGCTCATCCCGCCAAAGAAAACAAAACAACCTACAATTACAAAAATAACAATGCCTGCCTGCCAAGGTTGCAACGGAAAAATCAGGCATAATAAATGGGTAACGGAAAGGGTACTGGTTACAACGCTGAAAAACATACCCGCACTGGCACTGACAGAAGCCACCACCCCTGCTTTAGCACCAAAGTTTGTAACCAAAAACTCCCCCACAGTCGTCAAACCGCTGCTACGTAAGGAACGTGCATAAAAAAGTCCCAAAATAATCAGGGCAATGCCACCACCAAGCGTGAACCACCAAGCGGAAAAGCCAATTTTGTAAGCCATTTGGGCAGTCCCCATCGTGGAACCGCCACCAATTAAAGTGCCTAAAATAGCAGCCGCCACCATACCGATACCGCTGGAACGACCGCCCACAGCATAATCATCGGCATTTTTTATCTTCCGTGCTGCATAAATGCCCGGAGCCATAGTAATCAGCACCGCCAATATGGAAGTAATGATATGTGTAGTAGATAAACTCATAAATGTATTATACCATTAAATACAGAGTTTTCAAAATAAAAACTTGTGCAAAATTGAGCATTTGCACAAGTTGTGTTTGAATGATAAGAAGTTTCAAACAAATGGTGGCTTGCGAAACGACTACCACCCCAAAATATAATCCAGCCCTAATTTACATATCAAAATTCAATAATTCAAGTTCTTGTTCAAAAGGAAGTTCAAAATAATCCCTTTTGGGATAATCCCCTTCATACCAAATTTTAGTCTGCAATAAGCCCAATGCGTAAGCTTTAACAATAAGCAAATCTTTCACAACAATATAATCTGAATAACTGCCTCTTGTATATCCCCAAAAGCCATATTTTTTCAAAGCATCTGTAAATAACTTTGCCACAGCATAGCAAAAATCACGATACGAAACAACAAATTTATATTTTTTATGAATATCAGTGATTCTGTCAATCTTGATTATTAAATCAAAATCTTCTTTGCCAAAGTCCTTCTGTTCATAATAGATATGCCATTTGTTTAATCTTGGTTCTTCATCCCATTGAAATGTAGCACCCAATTCAGCACTCCACTTATGTCCGTCTTGATCTGTTATTCCTTCTGTTTCATCATCCAAACGTATGTACCTAAACATTCCACTGTTATAATCATAAATTGAATGTAACAAAAATGCCACTTCAAGCAATGCCATAGGAAGGTCTCCAATATGACTAACAGCAAACCGCAAAACCTCACCATTAAAATTACAATCAATATCTACCCAACCTGCCTCACAACCTGTAATGGTGAATTTAACAGGGCAGTCATACTTTTTAGCTTTTGTCAAATCTGTAATCATAACATTCACCCCTCTCTTAACAAAACAGATTAGTAAGCATAGGCGTTATTCTTTCTTCATTTTATCACCTCTTTTCGTACTGTTATTTATATGTCTCACGAATATCCGCAATATGTTTCTTTACTATAAATTTATCAACTTTTGTCATCGGGTACAAAACATTGTATATATCTTGAATGTTTCTTTCCGACAGAACTTTAATTTTATCATTATGAAAACTGATTATATTATCAACAACATTATTTATATAGCCCCAAATAACATTTGTATTACTAACAGTAACTTTCTTTAGGGTACAATTCTCTGAAAATACCACAACTGAATAAATAGAAGTTTCAATATCTATACATTTTCTCAAACATTGAATATGTAAGTTATTTTGTTTTATAGGATTTACTAAACGCTCTTTTCTTCCACCTTTATATACAACAGTCCATTGAGATTGATGTTCGTTACCAAATATCCATCCAGAATAATTCTTGCTTTCAAAGACAAAAATTCCCCTATGAGAAAGCATCACCATATCAATTTCTGTTGTCCTATTATACCCCATTGGTAAATATAAATTAAAAAGAAATTTAGCTCCTTGTTTTTCTAATTGTTCTAATCTAGAAAACAGATCATATTCTCCGGATTGTCCTTTATTCATAAAAAACAAACTATTTTTAGTGTTTTTGTAATATGTTGTGTTACGAAATTCTTTTTCTTTCAATATAAAATTAATAACAATAATAAAAATTATAACCGTAAAAACAATTATCAAAGTCATATAATTTACCTATTCAATAATATAAACCCCTCCGTCATGAACGCTTTGCGTTTATAACACATCCCCTAACAATGAGATGCAAGAGTTCGCAACATAATTTAAGACATTATAACACAAATATGTTCAACCCTCAACACAAACACTTTCACTCTTCACTCTACTTTCAAAAAAATTCTCCCAATCAAAACTGAAAAAATTATGAAAAGTCATTTTCAAAATCGCGAGATTTTATATCAAAGTCGCGAGATTT
>JAUNOC010000011.1 GCA_030531205.1 Phascolarctobacterium sp. | reverse complement strand
TTTCTACTGTTGTAGATAGGAGCGTATGTCTAATACCTCTTATGTTTAATACTCCACAATAATTTCTACTGTTGTAGATGTAATATTTATGCTTAAAACAATCGTGTTTAATACTCCACAATAATTTCTACTGTTGTAGATAAATAAAAGATTTTCTACAGAAAAATCAGTTTAATACTCCACAATAATTTCTACTGTTGTAGATTATACACCCTATTCTTTTGAACAAATGTTTAATACTCCACAATAATTTCTACTGTTGTAGATAAGACCGCCAAACTCTTAAAATATGCGTTTAATACTCCACAATAATTTCTACTGTTGTAGATGCACCATAAATGGATGCCTTAAATGCCGTTTAATACTCCACAATAATTTCTACTGTTGTAGATTGAGACCATGGCGGCGGAGGCGGCAAGTTTAATACTCCACAATAATTTCTACTGTTGTAGATGTAAGAGATACCACCGCAACCAGTGTGGTTTAATACTCCACAATAATTTCTACTGTTGTAGATTAGCCGAAAGGAGCATAACCGCTTGTGTTTAATACTCCACAATCAAATCCCCCGTCTTGCTTCGCAAGCCACCCCCTTTTTAAGAAAGAAGTTCGTATTAAGCAAACAAATTCTCTGCGTAATCCGCACCCTCAGTCGCCCACCGAAAAACTTACCGGCGACAGCCCCCGCAAAGGCGGGGGCTATTTATGTTCCTGTGATTATATAATTAGGTTTTAGGTTTCGGGTGTCAGGTTTCAGGTGATAGGTATTAGGAAAGTTGGCAGAGTGCGAAAGTTTTCCCTCTTCTTGAAGAGGGGGGACCGTTTTTAGGAACATAGAAAAACGGTGGGTGTTTTTGTCTACACGAAGTGTTCATATAGAAGTCGTGAACATAGAAGTCAAAAATGAAGACGGCAAACAAATGACAGAGAAGTGATTAGCAGTTTATGAATGCTCCGCATAAACCAAAACACCCGTCTGCCCTTGTGTTCCTGTGGGCAGCCACCCTCTTCAAGAAGAGGGAAAGAAAGTTCGCATTAAGCGGACTTTTTTTCTTCTAATCAAAGGAACTCGCTACCATAACTTTAAGCTTTAAGTTTTTAATTTTCAAATTCCCCCCACCATATATACAAGACGAAAAAAATCTTCAAATTGCAGGTGTTTGCTTAAAATGTTTTTTGAATTTATTGTTGATTGCTAATGATGAAAATTATTTAATTTTCATCATTAGCAATTTTGGCGTGTTTTTTTGAAAGTGAAAATTTTTCTTGACAATATTATTTGAATTGTTTATACTTTGTATAAACAATGGAGGTGAGTTATGCTTACTGCAAATTTACAAAAATGGGGTAACAGTCAGGGAATACGTATCCCCAAAACCATTTTGGATGAATTACAATGGGAGTGTGGCGATGAACTGATGATTCAAACAAAATCCGGACGGATTATAATTGAACCCGTCAAAAAAAATTTAACTATTCAGGAATTGTTCAAAGATTATAACGGAAAGTATGAAGCACAGGAAGTTGACTGGGGCGAAAAGGTGGGTAAGGAAATATGGTAGTGCAGGGGGAAATTATTAAGGTGAATTTTAATCCTCAGGCAGGTCATGAACAGGCAGGTTACAGACCGGCAGTGGTTGTAAGTAATGATTTTTTTAACAATAAAACCAATTTGGCTGTGCTTTGCCCGATTACTAATACGGACAATAAATTTCCGTTGCATATTCCGTTGGATGAAAGGACTAAGACGACAGGTGTTATTTTGTGCGAACATATCAGAACATTGGATATTGAGGCACGTGGTTATAAAGTAGTAGAAAGGTTGCCGGAAGATTTGTTGGAGAAAACTTTGAGTGTGATAAGTGCTATTCTTTGAGTTGTTGAAATAAATCAAATTAGGTATCAGGAAAGTTGGCAGAGTGCGAAAGTTTTCCCTCTTCTTGAAGAGGGGGGACCGTTTTTAGGAACATAGAAAAACGGTGGGTGTTTTTGTCTACACGAAGTGTTCATATAGAAGTCGTGAACATAGAAGTCAAAAATGAAGACGGCAAACAAATGACAGAGAAGTGATTAGCAGTTTATGAATGCTCCGCATAAACCAAAACACCCGTCTGCTCTTGTGTTCCTGTGGGCAGCCACCCTCTTCAAGAAGAGGGAAATAAAGTTCGCATTAAGCGGACTTTTTTATTTTTAATTGCAGGAACATTTCACCATAGTTTTAAGCTTTTAACTACCACCACCATATATACAAGACGAGAAAAGATGGCGAATTGTTGACTGGTTTTGAAATTTTTTTTAGTATGTTTTGACAGGGTAAGAGGAAACATTTTATACCTTTGTACTTGTAATTATAGGCAAGAAAAGGTAAAATATATTTTTATAGAAAATACATTAAAATTTATGTTTTAGAATAAGGTTTATGCTATATAAATTTTGAAAGGATATACGGGTGTGAAAAACTGGGATATTGTTAATGCCAAATATATAACAAGTGCGGTGCGGGAGGAGCAGTACCCTGTGGCTTTGACACAGGTTGCTTTTATTGGTCGCAGTAATGTGGGAAAGTCATCCTTGATAAATTCCTTGTGCCGTCATAACGGCTTGGCAAGGGTCAGCGGCACTCCCGGAAAAACCCAGACCATCAATTTTTACGAAATTGACGGGAAATGTTTGGAAGAGGATAGTGATTTACGCCTGAAATTTCATTTTGTAGATTTGCCGGGTTACGGCTTTGCCAAGACCAGTAAAAAAGACAAGGAAGTGTGGGGCGGATTTATCGGTAAATATTTGGAAAAGGCACGGGGGATTGTGACCGTGTGCCAGTTGATTGATATTCGCCACGAGCCCATGCCCATTGATTTGGAATGTTATAACTGGCTGAAAGATTGCGGCAGACGGGTTTTAGTTGTTTTGACGAAGGCGGACAAATTAAGCAAAAATCAGGTCGCCAGTCAGGTGGCACTTTTCAAAAGAGAATTGCATTTGGAAGAACGGGATGTGGTTGCCTATTCTTCGTTGGATAACAAGCAACGGGGATTTTTGATTGACAGGTTGATGGAGGATGTGTTGCCGTGCTGATGCAAAGGGTTAGGGAACTGGTGCTTTTTGCAGTTGCAGGGGCAATCGGCTATACCTTTTACAGTTTGAATATTCCTATTCCGTTTATGTTTGCGGGGCTATTGATAGGTGTGGCAGGGGCTGCGGTTCGCAATCCTTGGAACCAGTGGCCGGTATATTATCGCAACATAGGTTTAATGGTGGTGGGTTATGCCATTGGCTCTTTTGTAACGGAAGAGGCGTGTCATGATTTTGTGGCACAAATTGGGATGATTGTTGCCTCCACTTTCTTTATGATTGTGGTAGGTATTTTTATTGCCTTGGTTATGGCAAAGGTTTGGCATGAGGATTTTATGAGTTGTGTTCTTGGCATGATGCCGGGCGGTATGAGTTTGGTGATGGTAATTGTGCAGGAAGACAAACGCTATGACCCTAATGTGGTAATGGTTATGCAAATTATTCGTTATTTTGGGGTGGTGTTTTCCCTGCCGTTTTTGGTAATTACTCTTTTTGATGCTCATGTGATGAATGTTGTACGAACAGTGCCACCGGATGCTTTACATTGGTTATGGTTTTTGCCGTTGGCACTTTTGGGTTCTGGTTTCTTTTTAAAATTTCATATTCCCATTCCGTGGCTTTTGGGACCGGTTATTCCCACTGCCGTTTGTTCAATGTATTATCATCCTGTGAGTGCTTTGCCAACTCCGTTGTTGTGGGCGGCACAAATTTGTGTGGGAATCAGTATGGGGATGATGATGGATTGGTTGAGAATTTGGAAAGCAAAAAGATTGTTGCCGGCAATTATTGTTGGCACGGTTTTATTGATTGGGGCAAGTTATTTTGCGGCGACAATGATTAACAACTGGTACGGGGTGGATATTATTACGGGATTTTTGGCAATGGCTCCCGGGGGCATTAGTGAGATGAATATTGCAGGACTGAGCATGGGGGCGGATGTGGCGATTATTTTGGCATATCAGTTGCTGAGAGTGTTTGCAATTTCGTGGACGATACCGCTTTTAATTCGTTTCAAACCCAATTAAGGCGGTTGAGAGGTTGACAATTTTAATAAATACAATATAATTAGAGTTTAGACTAAATAAACAAAGACCAAATAGCAAAGACCAATTGTGGTAAAATGTTCCGTTGATTATATAGTTGGTAATTTTGCGAAGCAAAATTGTCCTTATTTGGTCTTTGGTCTTTGATAATTTGTTAATTGATGAATCATGTCTATTTTTTCCGGCGGTGAGATACTTTTGCCGCAGAATGTGGAATTGAATAAATGGTCTGTGATTGCAGTTGACCAGTTCACCAGCAATCAGGAATATTGGCAAAGGGTGGAGAAATTTGTTGGTCCTGCCCAAAGCACATTGCATTTGGTTTTGCCGGAGATATATTTAGACGGTGATTGCAAGGAGCGCATTGCGAAAATCAATGCCGCTATGCGAAAATATTTATTGCAATTCACTTTCCGATCTTGTGAGAATGCTTATGTTTATATTGAGCGGACTTTGAAGAACGGACTTATCCGTAGAGGTTTGTTGGGACTTGTGGATTTGGAAAAATTTGATTATCAAAAAGGTTCTAAATCGCAGGTAAGACCAACGGAACAGACGGTGTTGAGACGTATTCCTCCCCGTCAGGAAATCCGCAGGGATGCAGTGTTGGAACTGCCCCATGTGCTGTTGCTTTGCAATGATGTGGATGATTCGATTTTTGGCAGTATTGCTAAAATAAAAAGTAATTTGCCATTGCTTTATGATTTTGCACTTATGGAGGGCGGAGGTCAGATTCGTGGGTATTTGCTTCAAGGTGAGGCAGAGAAATCAGTTTCCCAAGCCATTGAAAAGTACGAAGCAAATAAGTCCCTGTGTTATGCAGTGGGTGACGGCAATCATTCCCTGTCAGCGGCCAAGGCGTGTTATGAGGAAGAAAAGGCCAAAGGTGGCAAAGATTTGCTCAGCCGCTATGCTTTGGTGGAATTGGGTAATATTCAAGATGAGAGTCAAAAATTTGAGCCCATTCACCGTTTGCTGAAAAATGTGCAGATTCAGGAAGTGCTGGATTTTTTGAATTCCCCGGGAAATTATTCTTTGCCATATCTTACAGCAAAGGGGAAAGGAACAGTCAAGATTGGCTGTCAGCCCGGCGAGTTGCCGGTAGGTGCTTTGCAAAGAAAGTTGGATGAATATTTGAGTCAACATTCCGGTTCCATTGATTATATCCATGGGGAAGATGAGTTGGAACATTTGGCAAAAGAGGAAAACAATATTGGTTTTGTGCTTCCGACCATTGATAAAAATGCGTTCTTTGAAAGTATTGCTCAAAACGGAGTGTTGCCACGCAAGACCTTTTCCATGGGACATGCTGAGGAAAAACGCTACTATTTGGAAGCGAGAAAGATTAAATAAAATTTAGAAAAAAAGGAGAAAGAAAATGTTTAAGGTAATTGTTACAGAAGACATCAATGAGAAAGGCATTGAATTGTTGCAAAAGTGTCCTGATATTCAGGTGGATGTACGCATGGATATTGAGCGTGCAGAACTTTTGAAAATTATTGGTGATTATGACGCTATGGTTGTCCGTAGTGTAACTAAAGTTAATGAAGAACTTTATGAAAAAGCCACCAATTTGAAAGTGGTGGGCAGAGCGGGCAATGGTGTAGATAATATTGAAATGGCAGGAGCCACCAAGAGAGGTATTATCGTTGTGAACACACCGGAGTCCAATATTATTTCTGCAGCAGAACACACGATTGGTTTGTTGTTAAGCAGTTCTAGAAATATTGTTCCCGCCAACAAGATTTTGGAAGGCGGCGGTTGGGAACGGAAAGCATTGACCGGCAGCGAAATGTTTAACAAAACCTTGGGCATTATCGGCTTGGGTCGCATCGGTGGTTTGGTTACCAAGAGAATGCAGGCCTTTGGTATGAAAATAATTGCCTATGACCCATATATTGCTGACAGCCGTTTTGAGGCATTGGGTGTAGAAAAATGTGCTACCTTGGAAGAACTTTTACGCCGCAGTGATGTGATAACGATTCACACTCCGAAGACAGAGGAAACTGTCAATATTATCAGTGACAAAGAATTTGCTCTCTGCAAAAAAGGTGTGCGGATTGTGAACTGTGCCCGTGGCGGTTTGATTAATGAAGATGCTTTGGTAAAGGCGATTAAAGACGGTATTGTTGCCAGTGCCGGTGTGGATGTTTTGATTGGGGAACCAAAACCTGTTTCCCCGTTGATTAAAGTTCCTGAATGTGTGGTTACTCCTCACTTGGGAGCAGAAACCTGGGAAGCACAAGTTAATGTCGGTGTGGCAGTGGCAGAAGAGGTTATCAGTGCTTTGCATGGAGAGATGGTGCCTAACGCTGTGAATTTGCCGGCGTTACATTCTGAAGAATTGAGCGAAATGTTGGATTATTTGAGTTTGGGCGAAGCATTGGGAAAACTCTATTATCAGTTGGAAAAGGAGCCGGCAGAAAAAGTAGAAATTTTCTATGGCGGCAGTGTAATGAATATGGAAACGCAACTTATTACCCGGGCAATATTGAAAGGCGTGTTTGAACCTGTATTGAAAGAGCGGGTGAACTATGTCAATTCCGAAGTGGCTGCCGAGAGCAGGGGTGTGGCAGTTTCCGTAGGCAAGACCCAAAGCCAGTACAATTTGATTACGGTAACAGTACGTAGCAAGAATAAATCATTCACAGCCAGTGGCACGGTTATTCGTAAGGGTGAGATTCGCATTACCAATATTGACGGTTATAACTTTGATTTGACTCCTGAACCCTATATGTTGGTTGTTCGCAATCAGGATAAGCCGGGTGTTATCGGTCGTATTGGTACTTTCCTGGGTGATGCTAAGGTAAATATTGCCAATATGCAGGTCAGCCGTAACCAAGCAGGGGATGCCATGATGTTTATGAGTGTGGATAATGTGGTGTCCGGCGAGGTACTTACAGGATTGCAAAAGGATGCCCTCGTTAAAGAGGCAAGGTTTGTAAGGTTATAATTTTAAGAAATATAAAAGTGCAAGCACCTTTATTAAAAGGGCTTGCACTTTTATATTGGTAATGTGGATAGGGTAATTATTTGTTGTTCAAGTAATCTAAAAATAATTTTGCCACGGCGGACAGGGGACGGTCTTTCACAAAGGAAATGGTAGTAGTCAGGTAAAGGCGTGGATGTTTGATGGTTTTCATTATCAAATTTTTCGGAAATATTTCTCCCTTAAAAGTCGGGACAATGGCAATACCAATGTTTTGTTCCGCCCACGCAATGGCACTCAATTTGGTAGTGGTAATGGAGAGGATATGGGTAGAAATATGTTGTTCCTGGCATATTGTATTAAAAAGTTCTGCACAGCCACGGGAAAGGCAAAGGGGCATTTTTTCCAAATCTTCTAAAAGCAATACGCTTTTACTGCTTATATACGGACTTTTTTTATGAAACAATGCCACTAAATTTTCCCGTTTCTGATTGATGGTTTCAAAGAGAAAAGGTTGTTTAAGAGGACCGTTAGTAACACCTATTTCGGTTTCACTGCTTAAAAGTTGTTTTAATTGTTCGTCCGGTGATGCCTCAAAAAGTTCAAAGTTAATTTTGGGGTTTAACTTGGTGAATTCTGTAAGATACGTTTTGATGACAGAAATGGACATAGAAGGGGAAAGAGAAATTCTCAAAGTACCGCCGGAGCCATTCTGCACATCTTTTATTTCTTTTAGTGCCGCATCTTCCATCCCACAGATATATTGTGCTTTGTTATAAAAAATCTTACCTTCTTCAGTCAGTTCTAAAAAGTGTCCGCCCCGTTTCACATTTAGAAGTGGTGCACCAATATGTTTGTTCAAAATTTTCAGTTGGTTGCTTAATGCTGGCTGGGCGATTGCCAATCGCTTGGCGGCGGCACTTATGGAACCGGCATTGACGATAGTTAAAAAATTACGATAAAATTCAATATCCATAATAATTACATTATAAAGGTTGTTGACAATTTTGACAAGGCATATAAGAAAAATATATATGTCTGTGGAAAAATTGTATTTTACTTATATGTTGAACTGTAGTAAAATATGAACAATAAATCATTGAGAAAGAAAGGAAGTGGTTTTGTGTTAGATAAGGACAGGTTGCGTAATCCTAAATTATTTGACAAAATTATGAGTGCCGATGAGGCGGCACGCTTGATTTCTGATGGTATGAATGTGGGGGTCAGCGGTTTTACACCTTCCGGATACCCAAAGATGACTACAATGGCCTTGGCAAAGCAGATTAAGGCAGGGAAAAAATGTCGTATTAATCTTTGGACAGGTGCCAGTGTAGGTCCGGAAATTGAAGAAGAGTTGGCAGCGGTGGATGGCATTAAGAGCCGCCAACCCTATTATGCGGCATCCAACAAGTCAATGAAAGCCGGTATCAACAAGGGAACAATTGACTATATTGACCAACATTTAAGTCATTTTGCCCAACAGATTGATTACGGATTCCATGGGGATGTGGATGTGGCTATTGTGGAAGTTATTGCCATTACTCCGGAGGGAAATTTAATCCTTTGCAGTGGTGTTGGTAATACCCCGATGTTGGTAAAACATGCCAAACACATTATTGTGGAAGTGAATACGGCAGTACCTCTCAGTTTGGAAGGTATGCACGATATTTATATTTGTGATAAACCACCATTCCGCAAAGAAATTCCTATTTACCATGCAGGAGACCGTTGCGGCAAGACCTATGTGGAATGTGGATTGGATAGAATTGATGCCATTGTGGAGAGTGATATTCTGGACAGAGTTCGTACTTTGTCCGACCCGGATGATGATGCGGTGAAGATTGCAGAACATTTGGTGGATTTTTTAGAACACGAACAAAAGATGGGACGGCTGCCCAAGGATAAGATGCTGCCCATGCAGAGCGGTGTAGGTTCCATTGCCAATGCGGTGTTGTTGGGGTTAGCAAAATCCAAGTTTGAAAATTTGGAAATGTATTCCGAAATTTTGCAGGACAGCGTTTTCAAACTGATTAAATTAGGCAAGATTGTGAAGGCATCCGGTTGTGCTTTTACTCCCAGTCCGGCGGTTTGGCAGATGTATAAAGAAGACCCGGAACTTTATAATAAGGCAATTGTGCTTCGCCCGTTGGATATTTCCAACAGTCCGGAGGTTATTCGCCGTTTGGGTGTTATCAGTATGAACACACCGATTGAATTTGATATTTACGGACAGGCAAACAGTACCCATGTTATGGGGCGGAATATGATGAACGGCATCGGCGGCAGCGGTGACTATATGCGGAACGGTTATATCACCATTTTCAGTACACCTTCCTGTGCCAAGGGTGGGGACATCAGCAGCGTAGTGCCTATGGTAACTCACGCAGACCATACGGAACATGATACAATGGTGTTTATTACAGAACAGGGTGTAGCGGATATCCGTGGTTTGGCGCCTGTGGATCGGGCAAAACTTATTATTGAAAAATGTGCTCATCCCAAATACCGTGACCAGCTTAAAGATTATTTGCAACTGGCACAAAAGAAGGGTGGCCACGAGCCGGTGGATTTGGCTCATGCTTTTGATATGCACCTTAAATTTGAAGAAACAGGGTCAATGTAGGTGTCAGGTGTGAGGTTTTAGGTTAGAAAATTTGGGAAGGTGTTTCCCACAAAATATTAGCAGATTTTAGGAGGAAAAGATTATGTCTAAAGAAACTTTGAAAAAGGGTCTTGAGGGCTACAATGCCAAATATGACAAGGCCGTAGCCAAATTCCCGGAGCGGGCAGCGTTCAAGCGTCAACGGGTTTATACTCCGTTGGACATTCCCGAAGATTGGGATTATGAAACTAAATTGGGTTTCCCCGGTGAATATCCGTTCACTCGTGGTGTGCAACCTACTATGTACCGTGGACGCTTGTGGACCATGCGTGCTTATGCAGGTTTCAGCACAGCAGAGGAATCCAATAAACGTTATAAATTGTTGCTGGAAAAAGGGCAGACAGGACTTTCTGTTGCTTTTGACCTTCCTACGCAAATCGGGTTGGACTCTGACAGCCAGTTGAGTGCTGGTGAAGTTGGTAAGGTTGGTGTGGCGATTGACTCTTTGGCTGATATGGAACAACTTTTTGACGGTATTGATTTGAGTAAGGTTTCCACATCCATGACCATCAACGGCCCGGCAGCAGTGCTGTTGGCTATGTATGTAGCGGTGGCAGAGAAACAGGGTGTGAAGCCGGAACAACTGAAGGGTACAATTCAAAACGATGTATTGAAAGAATATATCGCACGTGGCACTTATATTTTCCCGCCCCGTCCTTCCATGCGTTTGGTAACCGATACTTTCGCTTATTGCTCCAAGAATATTCCTCATTGGAATACAATTTCCGTAGGCGCTTATCACATTCGTGAAGCAGGTTCCAGCGAAATTCAGGAAGTGGCATTTGCCTTTGCTTGTGCTATTGCTTATATTGATGCGGCTATTAAAGCAGGTCAAAAGGTTGATGATTTTGCTCCTGGTATTTCCTGGATTTTCACCGCCGGTTTGGATTTCTTCTTTGAAATTTCCAAGTTCCGTGCTGCCCGTCGTTTGTGGGCTCGCATTATGAAAGAACGTTATGGTGCAACAGTTCCTAAAGCACAAATGCTCCGTGTGCATGTGCATACCGCCGGCTCTGTGCTGACTGCACAACAACCTATGAATAATGTGGCACGTATTACTTGGCAGGCAATGAGTGCCGTGTTGGGCGGCATTCAGTCCATGGCTTGTTGTGCTTATGATGAAGCATTGGCTTTGCCGACTGAAGAAAGTGCAACTTTGGCTTTGCGTACTCAGCAACTGATTGCCAACGAGAGTGGATGTGCTGATACTATTGACCCCATGGCAGGTTCTTATTTGGTAGAAAAACTCACGGATGATATTGAGGCACAGGCATACGAATATATTAAGAAGATTGACGAAATGGGCGGTGCGGTAGCAGCCATTGAAAAAGGTTATATGCAAGGTGAAATGGCGGCTCATGCTTACGAATATCAACGGGAAATTGAAACTGGCAAGCGTGTAGTTGTTGGTGTCAATAAATATGCTGACAACAAGAAAGCACCTGAAGGTGATGTACTTACCGCTGATTTGACTGTAGCAGACCGTCAAATTAAAAAGGTTAATGCTATGAAAGCAAAACGTGACCAAAAGGCAGTTGATGCGGCTTTGGCAAAATTGAAAGTTGCTTGCGAAGGTACGGAAAACTTGATGCCTTACTTGATTGAAGCAGCCAAGACCTATGCAACTTTGGGCGAGATTTGCGGTGTAATGCGTGAAGTATTTGGTGAGTATCAACAGGGCGGCAATAATTTCTAATTGGTGTAATATTTGATTATTTAATTTAGAAAGGAAATAAAGAAAATGGCAATTAAAGTTTTAGTAGCAAAACCTGGTCTTGATGGACATGACAGAGGGGCAAAAGTGGTTGCCCGTGCTCTGCGTGATGCAGGCTTTGAAGTAATTTATACTGGTATTCGTTTAACCCCTGAACAAATTGCGGAAGCGGCATTGCAGGACGATGTGCAAGTTGTTGCTTTGAGTTTGCTTTCCGGCGCTCATAATACTTTATTCCCTAAAGTAGTGGAACTTTTGAAAGCAAAAGGATTGAAAGATGTACTTGTTCTGGGCGGTGGTGTTATTCCTGATGCTGATATTCCCGGTTTGAAAGCGGCAGGAATAAAAGAAGTATTTACCCCAGGAACACCGACTACAGCGATTGTTGATTGCATCAAAGCGAATGTTGCAAAATAAAAGAGGTAAAAAATGAACGAAACAAAGCAAATTGCAGATTATTTAAGCGGTTTGAAATACAGTGATTTAAGTGCTCATACAGTGCGTATGGCAAAGTTCTGTATTTTGGACTGGATGGGGATTGCCATTCGTGGCAGTAAGGAAAAATCCACCACCATTTTGAGAAATGTGGTTTTTCAAAATCATGTGGATGAAGCAACTATTTTGGGAACTAACGAAAGGGCGGCGGCAAGAGAAGCGGCTTTCTGCAACAGTGCTGCCAGTCATTCCCTTGATTTTGACGATTTGCACAATCCTTCTATTATTCATCCTGCTTGTGTGGTTGTTGCTCCTGCTTTTAGTATGGCGGAAAAATTGCACAGCACAGGTAAGGAACTTATCACCGCAGTTACTGCCGGTTATGAAGCCAGCGGTCGTGTGGGTGAAAGTGTTTTGCCGGAATCCTATTTCTTTTGGCATACTACAGGTACCGCCGGAATTTTTGGCGGGGCGGCTGCGGTAGCCAATTTGATGAAATTGGATGCCAAACAAACTTTGATGTGCTTTGGTTCTGCCGGCACGCAGGCAGCAGGACTTTGGGAATTCTTAAAAGAAGGCACCATGAGCAAAATTCTCCACACTGGCAAATCCAGTTATGGCGCTATTATTTCTGCTGAATTGGCAAAGGGCGGTTTCACTGCTGCCAGTCAGATTATGGAAGGCGAAAAGGGCTTCTGCCGTGCAATGGTGAAGGAACCTCATTTGGAACATTTGACCGAAGGATTGGGTAACGGCAAATTCAAAATTGATGTCAATTCTTTCAAACCATATGCTTGCTGCAAACATAGCCACGCCGCTATTTATGCCACACAAGTTTTGGCAAAAGAGAATAATCTCACACCGGAAAATGTTAAGAAAATCACGTTGCGTGTGAATGATATAACTAATTACCTTATCAATAATCCTGACCCGCAGACCGCTTACGGTTGCAAATTCAGTATTCAATATTGCGTAGCGGCTATGTTGAAATTTGGTCAGGTGGGGATTGAACAATTTGCTCCGGAATTAATGAACAGTCCCGAACTGCGTGGCATTATGGCAAAAATTGAAGTGGTCTTTGACAAGGATGTGGATGCCATTATTAAGTTCGATCCCTCAAAACTTGCTAGCATTGTGGTTATTGAAACTGTGGACGGCAAGAAATTGGAAAAAGAAGTGGATTATCCGAAAGGTGACCCGGATAATGCCTTTACTTGGGATGAGGCAGTGGCAAAATTCAAGGGCTTGTCCGTGCCGGTATATGGCGAAAAAGTTTGCGACCAGTTAGTAACATTGATTGACAAATTGGAGGAAGTTGAGGACTTTGGCAAGGCACTGGGCAAGGCATTGAAAGCATGAGCAGAAAAGCGGAAGTTTTGAAAAAGGTCAGTGATATTTATGCCGGCAATGCTTTTATGCATGTTTGTGATATTTCCATTCATGACATTGGTTGCGGTTGGGCTAAGGTGGGCATTAAAGTTAAGGACGGTTTGCACACCAACCTGAACGCATCTCTGCATGGCGGTATGTTTATGACCTTGATGGATAATGCCACGGGTATTGCGGCAGCCACAAAAGGAAAACGGGTTGTAACCGTCACCACATCCACATCCTTTATCAAAGGAGCAAATATTGGGGATGAGGTGGAGGCCTATGGGGAAGTGATTGGACTGACCGGCAACAAAGTCAATATGGTTATGCATTTGCGTAACCTTACCACAGGGGATTTAATGGCAACATCTACCAGTTGCATGATAGTGATTGACGATTTTGAAGGCATACCTGAAAAATGGGAATAAAAAGTTCTTGATTTATATATAAACCTATGCTATAATACAAAAACTATTCTACGGATGGTCCTCTGTTTGTTCATACACGAACATCTATGAATACTACTAACTATTTTTAGGAGGATAAAATGAACATTATTGTTGACGTATTGGAAAAAGAACAATTACGTAAAGACATTCCTGATTTTCGTCCCGGTGACACTTTAAAAGTGTACTGCAAAATCAAGGAAGGCGACAAAGAGCGTGTACAACTTTTTGAAGGTGTGTGCATTGCCCGTCAAGGAAGCGGCATTCGTGAGAACTTTGTAGTTCGCCGTATTGCTTCCGGTGTAGGCGTAGAGCGTTTGTTCCCTGTACACAGCCCCAAAATTGAAAAGATTGTGGTGGCTCGTACTGGTAAGGTTCGCCGTGCAAAACTTTATTATATGCGTGGTCGTACCGGCAAATCTGCCCGTATTGTTGAAAGAACAAAGAAACAATAAAAGAAAGCACCGCAATAGCGGTGCTTTTTTCGAAAGGACGGACTTATGATGGATAGAGAAGAAAAAAAGAAAAATAACAGCAGTTTATCCAATACCATTGGCGATTGGATAATGAGTATCGTGATTGCCGGATGTTTGGCTTTTTCCATCCGAACTTTTTTGGTGGAACTTTATGTGGTGGAAGGCAAGAGTATGTATCCGTCTTTGGAACATCACGAGCGTTTGGTGGTGGATAAATTATCTTCCTTTTTCCATTTGCCGGAGCGGGGACAGATTATTATTTTCCGTTTCCCGATGGACGAAACCCGTGACTTTATCAAGCGGGTTATGGCAGTTGAGGGGGATACGGTGGAAATGGTGGAC
Organism: Phascolarctobacterium sp.; assembly: GCA_030531205.1. GTDB lineage: Bacteria > Bacillota > Negativicutes > Acidaminococcales > Acidaminococcaceae > Phascolarctobacterium_B. The sequence continues at coordinate 27,634 of JAUNOC010000011.1, read as the reverse complement.
GGCAAGGTATATGTGAACGGCAAGCGTCTTAAAGAAGAATACATTTGGACGACTGACCCTGCTGGGCAGAACCGCAGCAATTACCCCAAATCCATTGTGCCGAAAAATTGTGTTTTCGTTTTGGGTGACAACCGCAATAATTCCGAAGACAGCCGTTATGACGATGTGGGCTTTGTTCCCAATTCCTTGATTAAGGGCAGGGCGCTTTGTGTATTTTGGCCTTTGACGGAATGTCGGTCTTTGCCGGCAATTTCTTCTTATAAACATGATTGATGATTTCAAAATCCAGTGGTTTCCGGGGCATATGACCCGTGCCAAACGGATGATGGAGGAGCAAATCAAATTAGTTGATGTGGTGGTGGAAATGCTGGATGCCAGAATTCCTCTTGCCAGCACTAATCCGTTGCTCACGCAAATCATCGGTCAAAAACCGCGGATTATCGCCTTGAACAAAGTGGATATGGCGGAAGATGAACAAACGGAACTTTGGCTTACCAAGTTCCGTAAAGCAGGCATTGGTGCGGTAAAAGTGGACTGTGCCACAGGACATGGTGTCAGACAATTAGTAACTTTGGTACAGCAGGCGGCACAGCCGGTTTTGGACAAGTGGCTGAAAAAAGGTGTGCGGAACCGTTCTGTTCGTGTAATGATTGTGGGGATTCCTAATGTGGGGAAATCTACACTCATCAACAGATTGGTTGGGAAAAATAAAGTGGTTGCTCAAAACAGACCCGGAGTAACCAAAGGTCAGCAGTGGGTTACTATTGCCAAAGGATTGGATTTGTTGGACACACCCGGCGTACTTTGGCCGAAGTTTGAGGATGCCAAAATCGGTTTTGCTTTGGCAGTAACCGGGGCAGTAAAGGAAGATGTGTTTGACAAGGGGCAGGCAGCGGAACTCCTGTTGCAATGGCTGATGGATAAGCACAGGGAACAGTTGCAAAATTTTTATAAAGTGGAAGTTACGGATATTCAAGGCACATTTGCTGCTATTGCCAAAGTCAGAGGTTTTGTAAAAAGTGGCGGTGTGCTTGATGAAGAAAGGGCAAGGGAAGTTTTGCTCAGAGATTTTAGAACCGCTAAAATGGGGAAGTTTACCATAGATGAAATTGACACCTGAACAAGAAAAAGAACGTTATTTAGCAATGACGGAATATGAAGAGAAATACTATGCCAAAGGCAATGAGTTGATTGCCGGCGTGGACGAGGCAGGCAGGGGGCCTTTGGCAGGGCCGTTGGTTATTGGCGGGGTCATTCTGCCACGTGATGCCTTTATTCCCGGACTTAATGACAGCAAAAAACTGACTGAAAAAAAGCGGGAAGCACTTTATGAAGAAATCTTGAAAGTGGCTGTGGCGGTCAGTGTGAATATTGTCAGTGTCAGCAATATAGATACAATGAATATTTATAATGCCACAAGAGCAGGTATGGCAGAGGTTTTGAAACATCTTACGCCAAAACCGCAGGTGGCATTGGTGGATGCTATGGAACCCTTTGTTGAAGGTGTGGAAACAGTGCCGATTATCAAGGGTGATGCTTTGAGTGTGAGTATTGCAGCGGCCTCTGTTATTGCCAAAGTTACAAGGGACAGGATTATGGTTAGATTGGATGCTCTTTATCCTGAATATGGTTTTGCCGGTCATAAGGGATATGGCAGTGCCAAGCACATGGCGATTGTAAAGGAAAAAGGGGCGTGCATTTGGCACCGCCGCAGTTTTGAACCGGTGAAGTCAATGGCTTTGCCGCCGGTGGAGAAAAAGGACAATATTCTCTATTCCCCGTTGTTGGATAAAGAGTTTGAGTATAATATTAATTGATAATGCGTAATTCGCAATGCGTAATTGTGGTAAAATGTTCCTGCGATTATAATTAGGTTTCAGGTTTGAGGTGTCAGGTTTCAGGAAAGTCGGCATAGTGCGAACCCTCGTCCGCCCATAAAGGGGCGGGGGACCGCCTAAAGGAACATAGAAAGACGGTGGTGGGGTGAGCAATTAGGTTGATACTTTGTCTTGAAATAAATGTCAAAGAACAAAGAGCAAAGAACAAATGTGGTAAAATGTTCCTGTGATTAAAATCAGGTATCAGGTTTGAGGTGTCAGGTTTCAGGAAAGTCAGCATAGTGCGAACTCTTGCCCTCTTTGCAAAGAGGGTGGATTGCCTAAAGGAACATAGAAGGGCAAGACGGGTGATTTTACAGTTCGCATTCAGCGGACTGTTTTTATTTTTGTTTTGCTTTTCACTCAACATTAAAAAGCATTTGAAACTGCAAAATATCATTTCTAAAATGGCGACATTTTATATCAAAATGTCGCCATTTTGAAATTCACTTTCCACGCTTTTAATTGCGTTTTGTTAAAGAGTGATTTTAGTGATGAAAATACTTTCAGTGTGAAGAGGACTTTTCTTTCCGTTCAAAATCATAAAAGTAAAAAGTTTTAATGACGTCATTTATATAAAAAATGACGTCATTAAAAAATTATTGTTTCACGATTTTTTCAGTTTTGAGTGAGAGAATTTTTTTTGAAATGAAAGTGAAGAGTGAAAATAAAAATAAAAAAGCGTTAAAATGATATCAGACCATAGTCAGTATGACATAATTTTAACGCTGAAGCAAAAAGCTAAACGAAAAATTTTTGCGTGAGTGTCAATCTCACTATGAGATTGAGCGTATAAAAAATAAAATAGCAGAAAATGCTATTTTTGATTTGTGATGAGAGTATAAAAGTTTTTTTATTCACTATATATAATAGACATGAGTTTTGATTTTACAACCAAAGGTTAAAATATTTTTCAAACTCCCTTGCTATATAATAGACATGAGATTTATTTTTGCAACCAAAAAGGGAAAGAAAATTTTATGAAAGCTCAATAAAATGGTATTGCTATTATTCGAGGTTTGGAATATAATTATACTATAAATTATTTGAGGTGATTGTATGCAATACAAATTAGCACAAGAAGAGTTTATGACTTGTCGTGAAGCGGCAACAGAATGGGGCGTGTCTCAACGCAGAGTCGCCGTGCTTTGTGCTGAGGGGCGTGTTCCGGCCTCCCGTTTTAATCAGGCATGGGCAATTCCAAGAAATTATCCTAAACCTGTTGATGGTCGCAGTTTGCGGTATAACCAACCGTTGACAGAACCTGTAAAACCCTTTTTGAAATGGGCTGGCGGAAAAGGACAGTTGTTAAGTGAAATAGGGAAATATTATCCCTTTGACAAACATATTAACAAATATGTTGAACCGATGGTTGGCGGCGGTGCTGTGTTATTTGATGTTTTGAACAAATATCATTTGAAGGATGTACTGATTAATGACAGCAATGCTGAACTTATAGACACATATATTGTGGTCAAAGCAAGGGTAAAAGATTTAATCACATTGTTGAAACAATATCAGGATGAGTATGTGCCTTTAGATATGGTTCAAAGGAAAATTTATTACGAGAACAAGCGGAATAGGTTTAACGAGTTAGTGGGGAATTTCATTTTAGGCGATAAGGTGGAAAAAGCGGCTTTAATGATTTTTTTGAATAAAACATGCTTTAATGGACTGTACCGTGTTAATCGTAAAGGTCTGTTTAATGTGCCGATGGGGGCATACAAAAATCCTTTAATTTGTGACGAAAATAATTTGTTGGCGGTTTCAGAAAAATTGCAAAAAGTAAAATTACATTGCGGGGATTATCGGAATGTACTTAATTTCGTGGATGACAGAACTTTTGTCTATATTGACCCGCCATACAGACCGTTAACGAAAACAGCGGGATTTACGGCATATACACAAGATGCTTTTAATGACGAACAGCACAGACAATTAGCGTTATTTGTCCAAGAATTGAATAAGAAAAAGGCATTGGTATTGGTAAGCAATTCCGACCCCAAGAATGTTGATGATGAGGATAATTTTTTTGAAGAATTGTATTGTGAACAAAATATAAAACGTGTAGAAGCACATAGAAACATCAATAGTAAGGGCAATGCCCGTGGTAAGGTCAAGGAACTTTTAATTGCAAATTTTTAAGGAGGGGAAAAATGAGAAAAGAGAAAGAATACACTTTGGATGAAGTGGTAATGGCTGCAATTTGCAAGGCATATTCCTATATGGATGAGGAAGATGCTAAAAATTGGTCAGTGGATGAGGCACGAAACATGGTACATGATTTGCGATTGTACGACAAGCAAAATGGTTCGCAAGAATTGCCTTATGATGTTCTGGATTTCTATGACACGATAAAGCAATTTATCCAACAAGATTATTCGGAAATAAAGTGTAATTGAAGGGAGATTGGAGGAAAAATGATTAAAGGTGGTAAAGGTGGAGGTAATACCATAACAGGATTGGTATTTGAGGGAAAAACAGATTTGACGACTTTTTTGAGTAAGCAGAAGGGATATGAAATTAAAAATCACATAGTTTATTATGAAGGGGAAGAAGTTGCAAGGGTTTATAAGAAACATGATTTTTACAAGTGTTTCTTGGCAGAATTAGAAATAAATTGGAAAGAACATATTTCCAAAAGGTTATTACCGGATGACAGTATTTATGTGTTGATAAACAATACACTTTTTATTATTGAATGTAAGCATCAGCAAGTTGACGGTTCTGTGGATGAAAAATTACAGACCTGTGATTTCAAAAAGAAGCAATATCAAAAATTATTGGCACCGGCAAATATTGAAGTGGAATATATGTATCTTTTGGATGATTGGTTTAGAGATCCGAGATATAAGGACGTTTTGGATTATATTATTAGTGTTCGTTGTCAATATTATTTTCAATATATACCATTGGCAAAGTTAGGATTACCGGTACCGCCATCTGATGAGCAACCATGACTAAAAAAATAATTAACTGGCAACCAGATAATTTTGAACTTGAAACAAATACAGTATGGAGTTTTCCAGACAGAGGCAAATGGGCAACCTATGATGCCAAATGGCGTGGTAATTGGTCGCCGTATATTCCACGCAATATTATTTTACGCTATTCAAAAGAAAATGATTGGGTGTTAGATCAATTTGTGGGAGGTGGTACAACACTTGTTGAGGCAAAATTACTCAATAGAAACATTATTGGTGTTGATGTAAATGATAAGGCACTTGTGAGATGTAGGGAAAAAATTGATTTTAAGCATGAAGGTGCTGATGGTAAAGTATTTATAAAAAAGGGTGACGCAAGAAACTTAAAGTTTATAGATGATGGTAAGATAGATTTAATTTGTACACATCCGCCCTATGCAAACAGTATTCATTACAGCGAAGGGCAAAACATTCCAGAGGATTTATCTAATTTAAAAGTGACTGAATTTTTAGAACAGATGAAATTGGTGGCAAAGGAATGTTATCGTGTTTTGAAAAAAGATAAATTTTGTGCAATTCTTATGGGTGATACAAGGCAAAAAGGTCATATGATACCAATGTCTTTTGAAGTTATGAAAATTTTTCAGAATGTTGGATTTACATTGAAAGAATTGATTATCAAAGAGCAGCATAATTGTAAGGCAACGGGATTTTGGAAAACAAATTCAACAAAATATAATTTTTTACTTATGGCACATGAATATTTGTTTGTGTTTCACAAAAAATAATATATGTTATTGTGGAGAAATTCCGTAATTTCCATGTGTGTATAAAATTTAAGTCGGGGATTTTGTCCCCCCTATATATACAAGACGAAAAAACTCTTCAAATTGTAGATTTCTTTTGAAAAGAACTAAAATTTTTTTGTTTTGCCACGCATTTGACTTGTGTTTTGTAATATGATAATGATGCAATGGGAAAGATAAGTATAACCAAATTTTTCTATTCCTAAAAAATGAAAAAATTTTGACTTTTAGGAATAGGATGGGATAAGAAAAAATGTGTAATTGTGAAGTTGTATAAGAGAAAGCGGGGGATTTTATGAAAAAGATTTTGTGTTTAATGGTGTTGTTGGTGAGCGTGTGTTCTACAGCACTTGCTTATCCTTTCGGCAGGGTCAAGGTGGTAACGGCATTTCCGGATTACAAGGTAAAAGTGGTTGACCATTTTGCGGATTTGCAGGTGAAGGTTGTCACCAGTTTCCCTGACAGGGAGGGGCGGTGGCAATTTGTGGACTCTTTCCCTGACTTCACCATTCAATATGTGGACAGTTTCCCAGATTTCACAATTAAGTTTGTTGATTAAAAAAAAGATAATGCTTGTCAATGTACGGACATTGTACTATAATATGTAAAAGAGGAGGAGCATTATGAGTGGAAAATCTGCAACACTTTACGCAAGAATTGATCCGTCTGTAAAGACAGAGGCGGAGAATATTTTGGCTTCATTGAATATGACAGCATCTGGGGCAATCAATCTTTTTTATAAACAAATTATTTTGCATAGGGGGCTGCCTTTTGCAATTAAGTTACCTTCTAATGGTTTGTGTGATATGGATTCTTTGAATGACACGGAACTTTATAGTGAGGTGATGAAAGGGGTTCAAGATGCACGTAAGGGCAGGACGGTTGATGCCGAAGCATTTTTTGATGCGTTGTCGAAGGAATTTAGGGCATGAAAAAATATTCTGTGGAAATATCCGAAACTGCCCAATTTGATTTGTTTGAGATATACAGATATATTTTCAACAATATTTTGGTTCGCAATACAGCAAAAAAAATTGTCTCCAAAATAAGGGAGATGATACATGGTTTGAATAAAATGCCGGAAAGGTATCCTTTATCAAGAAATGTTGATTTGGCAAAAGAGGGCATAAGGTTAATGCCTGTGGGAAACTTTCATGTGTTTTATTTTGTGGAGCATGTGAAGGTTGTAGTGGTACGGGTGATGTACGGAAAAAGAGATGTAGAGTTGCAAAAAATGGCTTCATTAAATGAATGTAGTGTATTTGAAAATAAAAATTGAAAAATCCCCGCTGTGCTTTGCACGGCGGGGATTTTCGTTTGTGGTGTCAGATTAGCCAGGCGGGGATGAGGTTGTTGGATTTGTCAACGGGGATAATGTCATCCGTCATACAGATAACCGCACCTGTTCCCAAAGGTTGTGGCAGGGTTTTGAAGTGCCGGCAGGGATTTTTGGGGTTGGCACTTTTTTTAATTTCAATGGGGTGTATAAGATTACCCTCTTCAATAATCAAATCAATTTCGTCCTGATTGGAATCACGGTAGAAATAAAGTGGCGGGCGTTTGCCGACATTTAAGTATGATTTATAGATTTCGTTAACTACCCATGTTTCAAAAAAAGCGCCGGACATACTGCTGTTTTCCAATACTTTTGCAGTACCCCAACCCATCAAATAACTGCAAAGCCCAGTATCTGTCATATACATACGAGGAGATTTTATTACACGTTTGATAACATTTTTAGTATAAGAAGGAATAATGATGACCAATCCGCTGGCAACCAAAATGGATAACCAACGTTTTGCAGTGGGTGTGGAAATTTCTGCCTCTCTTGCCAATACATCATAATTTACATTGGTGGCGGTGCGGGCGGCAACGATTTTCAAAAAGTTGAGAAAACTTAATTCGTCCGCAATGTTATTCTGGTTATACAAATCCCTTGCAAGGTAGGTGTTGATATAGGACTCAAAAAAAACTTCTAAATTAAGATTGCGAACCGTGTTGGGACGGGGCATGGAGCCCTTAAAAATTTTGTCAAAGATTTGCCGGATATTGAGGGGCTTTGCTTTTTTCATACGGGTCAGAAGTTTTTTGCGGTCAAAGGTGAATTCCCCCCAATTAAAGCCCTGAAGTTCGCTGTTAGAAAATCCTTGCAAGGGAATGAGGGCAACACGGCCTGCCATGGTTTCGGATACATTTTTCATTAGGGAAAACATTTGTGAACCCGTAAGCCAAAAATCCCCGGTATGCTGACGTTTATCTACAAGCAGTTTGATGTAGGGAAAAAGTTCTGGCGCATATTGCACCTCATCAATCAAAACAGGAGGCGTGTAACGCTGTAAAAAAAGTTCCGGGTCGGTTTGTGCCAAATTTCTTGCCTTGGTATTGTCTAAACTGATTATGGTACGCTTTTTATCAGCTAAATTTTCCAAAAGAGTTGTTTTGCCAATCTGCCTCGGACCGGTTAAGCAAAGCACACTAAAGGTGCTGTTCACGGATTTAATGGTGTTTTTGATTGACCGTTCAATGTACATAAATACCTCCCAAAAAGTTATGCAAATGGCAAAGTGGAGTTTGCCATTTGCATAAAATTATAACACCAATTTTTTTCGTTGACAAGAGATATTTTATAATTTTTTATTCCGTAATCTTAAGGCATTGGTTACAACGGAAACGGAACTCATACTCATAGCGGCGGCACCAAGCATAGGATTCAAAAGAATACCAAAGGCGGGATAGAGGCAACCGGCTGCCACAGGAATACAAATAACATTGTAGAAGAATGCCCACCACAGATTTTGCTTGATGCAGTTCATGGTGGCATGGCTGAGTTTCAGAAGTGTGCTGACATCCTGCAAATCGGATTTCATCAATACCACATCCGCACTTTCAATAGCCACATCCGTTCCTGCCCCGATGGCAACGCCAACTTCCGCACGGGCAAGGGCGGGAGCATCATTGACCCCATCCCCCACCATCATAATTTTATGTCCTGCGTTTTGCAGTTCCCTTACAATTTTTTCCTTGTCCTTCGGCAGGCATTGGGAACGGTATTCTTTGATACCCACTGCATTGGCAATGTTTTGGGCGATTTCTTCTTTGTCGCCGCTCAACATAATAATATTTTTCTTTTGTTGGTAAAGTTCTTTAATAGCAAGCGGTGAACTTGCTTTGATTTTATCTTCTGTATTTAAGGCGGGTTTTCCTTCTGTAATAGTGCCTGTTTTATCCAAAACAATGGTGTCAATTTCGTCAGTTTGTTGCAGGGCGGCAGCGGATTTAATCAAGATTCCCATTTTGGCACCCCGTCCTGTGCCAACCATAATGGCGGTGGGGGTGGCAAGCCCCAAAGCACAGGGGCAGGAGATAACTAAAATGGAAATGGCAATGCGTAACGCAAAGGTAGTTGTTGCCCCACATAAGAGCCAGATACCTGCTGCGGCAAGGGCAATGACAATGACTGCCGGTACAAAAATACCGCTGATTTTGTCAGCCAACTGTGCAACAGGGGCTTTTGTCGTGGTGGCTTCGTCCACCAATTTAATAATATTTGCCAAAGTGGTGTCTTCACCGATGGCAGTAACCGTAAAGCGAAATTTACCCTGAACACAAAGCGTACCGCCAGTTACAGGTTCACCGATGCCCCGTGTTACAGGTCGGGATTCGCCGGTTATGGCACTTTCGTCAAGGGCGGTATTGCCGCTTGTGATTGTTCCGTCCGTTGGTACACGGTAACCGTTACGGACAATGACTATATCGCCAATTTCTAATTCCGCTACTGGAATTTCACCTGTTTCCCCATGCCTTTCCACTAAAGCAACGGGTGGTGTAAGATTTAACAGGGAGGTGATGGCATTGGTAGTGCGACTTTTGGCTCTTGCTTCCAAAAATTTCCCTAAAGTGATAAGCGTTGTAATCATAGCCGCCGAGTCATAATATTGGTAAAGAAAACTGGCAGATGCGGACAGGGCGATAAGGGAATCCATATTGGGGGCAAGAACAAAAAGATTTTTGAAACCCCGTATAAAATAAATTCTGTTAATTGCCAAGACGGGCAGACAAAGCACAAGTTGGGCAACGGTGTTTTCCAAACCGTCTAACATACTCAAACCCCACATAGGCCCCATTGCCAAAATAAATAAAGGTATTGAAAAGATGAGTGAGAGTACGAGCCGTATGCCGAGCATGCGTACTTCGGAATTTTCTTCTATATTTTTGAAATTGGTATTTTGAGATGTTAGAACAGAGGCACCAAACCCGATAGCGGTAACCTTTTCGCAAATTTCGTCAATGGTTATTTTGCTTTCGTCAAAATCAACTAACATACGATTACGCAAGAGGTTGACACTGACGGAGGTAACACCATCCATTTTTGCCAAGACCTTCTCAATACGGGCGGAGCAGGCACTGCAACTCATACCAGTGATGTTAAATTGTTGAGTCATAATAATACCTCTTATTGTGGTTTTAAGTCAGTAAGCACAAAGAAACTTTTATATATCAGTTTATACGACCAAGAGAGGATGAGCAGACCGCCCAAGATTCCTGCCACTGGGTCAAGATATATTATATTGTAAAACTTGCCGGAAAGCAAAGCAATTATGGCAAAAACGGAAGTGACAGCATCTGCCAAAATGTGATAATAGGCGGCCTGAAAATTGTAGTCAGTTCCTTGACCTTTGCCCATAATAAGAATACAAATGCTGTTGATGGCAAGGCCAATGACTGCCACCGTGATGGCTTCATTGAAATCAATGGTCAATGGATTAAAGAGCCGGTGCAGTGCTTCAATGATTATCCAAACACCGGACAGGGTCAGGAAGATGGCACTGGTATATCCTGCCAAGGTTTCAATTTTACTGTTTGCGGAATTAAGATGTTCCGCCAATAAATAGGCACCATAGGTAATTCCGAGGGCAAAAGCGTGTGTTCCCATGTGATAGCCGTCAGCCAGAAGTCCTATGGAATTGGTGGCATAGCCATAGATTATTTCTGCTCCCATTGTTAAAATTGTCAAAATAATAACAATGAGAGTTCTTTGCTTGTTGTTATGGTTCAGTGTATGATTATGATTGTGATGCATGGTTATTATCCTTTTGCAAATTTTCTAAAAGTTGTTGCAGATAGTTGGAATAGTTGGTGAGCAGTTTGATTGTGTTCTTTACTTGGGTTGCAGGGCAGGTGTCTAAAAATTGTTGTGTGTAGGAATTCCAGTTTTTATGCAGTATTGCATGGGCAGCAAAAATCTTTTTGCCGCTTGCGGTAAGGGAATAATAAACTTCTTTTTTGTTGTTACTGTCCGTATAGGTCTTTACCGTTTTCCGCAATAAAAGGCGTTTCAACATTTTGCTGGTACCCGCTTTGGTAAGGTTAAGGGCAGTCGCTAATTTGGTTACATTGGGTTTTTCAATTTTTCCAATATAATCGAGGCAGTGCATTTCACTGATGGTGTAATCTGTTAGAATTTTGCCATATTTCTTGCGTAGCAAAGTATCAATCTGTTCCGCCTTTTGAAAAATAGGCAAGAGAACATCAAGGTAAAATTCCATTTTTCCTCCTCAAAAATATTATTAACTGGTTAACAATATTCTAAGCTTGTTTGAGTTTTTTGTCAAGGATAATTGGCATTGTGCTTTGCGGTACAAAATATAATGATAAAGTAACTTGACGAACGCAAATGCGTACGTTATAATATTGAACGAAAGGGGTGATAGTATGACAGTTGTCAACATTACTAAAGCAAGAAATAATATTTATCAGTTAGTGAACATGGCTAATGAAAATTCCGAGCCAGTAACTTTGACAAATTCCCGTGGGAAGAATGCAGTATTGGTGGGGGAAGAAGATTGGAATGCCATTTGCGAAACTTTATATTTGAATAATATTCCGGGGCTTGCCCAATCTATTATTAAGGGCAGTAAAACACCGATTTCCAAGTGTGTGCCAGAATCAGAGGTTAATTGGTAAATGTATTATATTGTTTTTGAAAAACAAGCATTGAAAGATATTAAATTATTAAAACAAGCCAATTTGACTGAGAAAGCTAAGAGTTTGGTGGATGTTTTACGGGAAAATCCGTTTCAAAATCCTCCACGTTATGAGGCGTTGGTAGGAAATTTGCAAGGGTTATTTTCCCGAAGGATAAGTTTTCAACACAGAATGGTATATCAAGTTTTTGAGGGAAAAGTGAAATACGAAAAAGTCCAATACGATGGTGTTGTGAAAATTATTCGGTTATGGACACATTACGATAAAATATAAGTGAGGTAACTATGAAATTTTTTCATTTGGCAGATTTACATTTGGGAAAGACCTTACATTCCCAAAATCTACGTGAAGACCAAGAATTTGTGCTTGACCAAGTGTTGCAGGCAGCCCGTGAGGAAAATCCTAATGCTGTCCTGATTGCAGGTGATGTGTATAACACCAGTCAGACCAGTGGCGAGAGCATGGAAATTTTGGATAATTTTCTTACCGAACTCATCAATATGGGAATTGCCATTTACATGGTGAGCGGCAATCATGACAGTGCGGAGCATTTGAGTTTTGGAGCGGATATGTTCAAAAATGCCGGTTTTTATTTGTCCAAACCCTTTCATGGGGAGGTGGTTAGTTTCTCCTGCCAAGATAAGTTTGGCAAGTTGAATTTCTATCTCTTGCCCTATATTACCCGTTCCCAAGTGAAGCGAGCGTACCCTGATGAGCAGGAACCCAAGACAATGGATGAGGCAATGAAATTGGTTATTAAGCACATGGATTTGAAAAAATCCAGCCGTAATATTTTAGTGGCACATCAGTTTGTTACAGGAGCACAAAAAGGAGATTCGGAAACTATTTCCTGGGGTGGGTTGGACGGTATCAATCCGGACACTTTCTCAAAATTTGACTATGTGGCTTTGGGACATATTCACAAGGCACAGAAGATTACCGATAAAATTCGTTATTCCGGCACATTGTTGCAATATTCTTTCAACGAGGAAGGCAACAGCAATTCCATAACGGTGGTGGATATGGACGGGGAAGGGAGTTGCAAAGTTAAAAAAAATCCCATTCGTCCTTTACACCAACTTTTGACTTGGAAAGGGCAATTTAGTGAAATTATTGCCCGCCCAACTACTCTTGATTATTTACGAATTCAACTGACAGATAAAACAGAAATTGTGGATGCTTATTACAAATTGAAAGCCCAGTTTCCCAATCTTTTGTTATTCACTTACAGGGGTGAAACCATGGAAGCAAAAGAGGATGACAGGGCTTTGCCGAAGGCAAAAACACCGTTGGAACATTTTATGGATTTTTACAAACAGCAGAACGGGCATGAGCCATCGGCAACCCAACTGAAATTGGTACAAGATTTTCTGGCAGGGGAGGTGGCAAAATGAGACCTTTACTGTTGGAAATGCAGGGCTTTGGCCCTTATGGCGAAAAGGTTGTTGTAGATTTTACACAGTTTGCCAATGGCGGTCTGTATTTGGTAACGGGGGAAACCGGCAGTGGCAAGACCTTTATCTTTGATGGGATTTGCTATGCCCTTTATGGCGAAGTTTCCGGCGGAGAACGGAAAACAGAAATGTTGCGGACTATGGGTATTGAGGATGATGTTGATACCTATGTCAAATTGCGGTTCCTTTGTCATGGACAGGAATATGAAATTTTTCGCAAACCCGCTTATGAAAGAGCCAAGAAACGGGGCGAAGGCAAGGTTATGGATAATGCAAGGGTGGAATTTGTTTTTGGCACAACCACACTTACACGGGCGGAGGAAGTCAACGCCAAGATTAAAGAAATAATCGGGCTTAATGTGGAGCAGTTCAAGCAGATTGTGATGATTGCCCAAGGCAAGTTTGCCAAAATTTTGCAGAAGTCCACAAAGGAAAGACGGGAACTTTTGCGGGAGATTTTCAACACCAATGCCTATATCAATTTGGAATATCATATTAAAGATAAACATACGGCTTTGGTAAATGAGTATGAGGCACGCAAAAGGGAAATTAATGACAAATTGCACGAGATTACCGCCAGTGATGAACAATATGCCCAAGAGTTACAAGATATGCAACAGGCGGAGTTTGTGCAGGTGGAACGGGTGCTGGAACTTTTACAGCAGTTTGATAAAATTGATAAGGAACTGTTAAAAAAGCATAATGAAGAAATTGAGCGTTTGCAGAAAGAGGAAGTGCAATTAAAGATTGCTTTGGAAAAAGCAAATACCTTTGTTCAGCAAACAGAAAAACTAACAAAATTGGAAAAGCAAAAAACGGCGGCGGACAGTGCGGCGGCGAAAGCCAAGGAGGATGCCGGCAAAGTGAGTGAGGCATTGCTTTTCTTTACGGACTGCCGTGAGCAACAGGCAAATACGAAAAATGCTTTGTTAGAGTTGCGTAGTCTTTTCACATTAAGTCATGAAAACCAAAAGGCAAAGGTTAATTTGCTGAATATTGGTAACGATTTGAAAAAAGCGGCAGAAGAAGCGTTGCAGGAAAAAAAGCAATATGACAATGTTTATGGTGCGTTCTTAATGGCACAGGCAGGCATCATAGCGGAAACTTTGCAGGAAGGAATACCCTGTCCGGTTTGCGGAGCGTTGGAACATCCGTCTCCCGCCCAGTTGAGCAGTGCTGCACCAACGGAAGAAGCGGTGAAAGACGCTAAGCAGGCGTTTGATGTGGCGGAGGGTGCAAGGCAAAGAATTCAGGGGAAATTGGATAATGCTAAAGTTGTGAAAGAAGACGCTTTGAAAAATTATTTGGCGGCAGTCAGCGATTTTTATCAGGAAGATGTTACCGGCCTTGATTTGGCAACGATAGATAAACGGGTAACGGAGGACGGCACCAATACATCCTTGCGGTTGAAAGAATTGGAACGGCAGGAAAAGGACAAGGAAAAAGAATTGGGAATGTTGCCAAATGAAAGTGTGGAGCAGTATCAAAAGAGAATTCAGGAAAAAGCATTAAAGTCAGGTCAGGAAGCGGCGGCTGTTGACGGGGCAATTAAGAACTTAAAAGAAGAAATAGCCAAATTAGGCAAGACAGAAAATGTAGATGACTTGCGAAAAAAATCTTCAGAAAATCTTCGTGCTTTAGGAGCGGTGAAAGAGCAGGCAGATATCGTCAAAGCAAGGCAGATGCTTAATGCCGCCAGTGCCAAGAGTATTCAGGATAAGCAGGCGGCTATGGTGAAGATTGAGGCGGAGCGTCAGGAAATAGACAATTTGTACCGCACATTAAGCGGTAATTTGAACACTGCCTCTGCGTCAAAACTCAGTTTTGAAACCTATATGCAGCAGGCCTATTTTGACAGGATTCTGGCTTATGCCAATAACCGTCTTCTGAAAATTTCCCATGCCCGTTATTCCCTGGTACGCAAGGATGACAGCGACTCCAAGGGCAATGCCAAGGTGGGGCTGGATTTGAATGTTCACGATATTCATCACAGCGGTATGGAACGGAGCGCCAATTCATTAAGCGGTGGGGAAACCTTTATGGCATCTTTGGCTATGGCGTTGGGGATGGCGGACGAGGTACAGGCAAGTGCCGGCGGCATCAATATTGAAACCATGTTTATTGATGAGGGCTTCGGTTCATTGTCCAAAGATTTCCTGAATACTACCGTTGATGTTTTGGACACCTTGGCGGACAACCGGCATTTGGTGGGAATCATATCCCACATTGAAGAACTGAAAGAACGCATAGACCAGCAGATTGTGGTAACACGGAACGAAAAAGGATATTCAAAAATAACGGTAGAAATTTAATTTTTGAAAAAAATAATTTTGTCATATTTTCGTCACATTTTTTCCGTACAATACAGTCAAGCAAAGGGAAAGCCCGATGCGGTGTTAAAGAAAAGGAGTGATGAAAATGATGAACGCAAAGAAAACAATTTTAACCGTGACCATGTTGGGTATCCTGGCAAGCGGAATGGTATTCGCAAAAGAAGTTCCCAAAGCCGTTGCCCCCTTGGATCTGACTCCCCAGCAGTGGGAACAACTGAAAGACATGAAACCGGGTGAACAGAAAATGGCAATTCACAAAGGGTTGAAACAGCAAATGCTGAAGGAGAAGAAAGCAGCCCTTTCTGAGGAGCAAAAGGCGGAAGTGGAAAAATTCATAACTGAGGGTCGGGAACACAGAAAGATGATGGCGGAGAAGTTCAAGAGCATGACTCCGGAACAGAAGGAAGTAATCAAAATGGAAACAATGTCCTTTGACCGTCATTTCAAAAACAAACATCATAAGCATGATTTCCGTGGTGAAAAACACGGTATGAAAAACGGAATGAAACACTGGCATCAAACACCTCCAATGATGCACAGGGAGAAGTAAAACCCAAAAAGCACTGCCGATGGCAGTGCTTTTTCGGTTAATGCGTAATTCGCAATGCGTAATGCGTAATTATGGTAAAATGTTCCAGTGATTATATATTTAGGTTTCAGGTATGAGGTGTCAGGTTTCAGGAAAGGTGGCATAGTGCTAACTTTTTCCGCCCCAGGCGTGGGGCGGGGGACCGTCTAAAGGAACGTAGAAAGACGGTGGTGGGGTCGCTCTCTGCGATAAGAATAAAGACCAAATAATCAAAGAATAAAGAACAAATATGGTAAAGAGTTCCTGTGATTATAGCAATAGTCAGTGCTATGTTAAGTTCAATTCTTCAGTCGAGGAGAGCGACCCACCCCGTCTTGCCCTTCTATGTTCCTTTAGGCAATCCACCCCGCCCACGCCTGGGCGGGAAAAAACAGTTCGCATTCAGCGGACTATTTTTTTGTTTCGCTTTTCACTCAGCGTTAAAAAGCATTTGGAACAGCAAAATCTTAATCTCAAAATGACGTTATTTTGTAATAGAATGACGTCATTTTAGAAATCGTTTTTCACGCTTTTAATTGTGTTTTGCTGACGAGTGAGTTCAGTGATGAAAATACTTTCAGTGTGAAGAGGACTTTTGTTTTCGTTCAAAGCAGCAAAATTCAAAAGTTAAAATCTCGCGACTTTGATATAAAATCTCGCGATTTTGAAAACAACTTTTCATGATTTTTTCAGTTTTGAATGAGAGAATTTTTTTGGAACAGTTGGAACTGAGAATAATTCCTATTTTGATTAAAATCCTTGACAAGTTAAGGCGTTAGTGCTATCATTGTTATAACTTCATAAGAGAACATTTGGTGCTATGTGCTTAAAATGGGAAATCGGTTAGAACCCGATGCTGTCACCGTAGCTGTAATGTGGAGCATATTTCTTTATCCATTGGATTCACCATCCGAGAAGGGGAAATATGTGTTGAAACTGAGTCAGAAGACCTGCCGAGTGTTGTCAAGTTAATGCGCGGAAGACGTATTTTGACGGATATCACAGGTGTGGATTTGTGATTTCAGAGATAAGTATCCTTTTGCGTAGTGCGAAAGGATTTTTTTATGAAAACTGAGGAAATCAAAGTACTACGGAAAAAGCTTTTGTTAGAAAAGCAGAATTTGGTAGTCATCAACAGATTGGAATATGTGGAACTCTTGCATGAGGTGTTGGTACTCAGGCATAAAATCAGACGCAAGAGCGGTGAAAGGAGGGTGAAACCGGGCAAACCAGAATAAAGTTGTTATTGATTAAGCCGAAAGAGCTGTGAAACCCAGCCGCTATCATTTCTAACCGTTAAAGCCGGATGTGCCATCAATAAAAAAGACCTGCAATGACATGTCTTAGGCGGTCTGTTCAAGTGGGGAACAGATTGCCGAAGCATGTTAAAGCAGGTTTTTATTTTGTTCAAAAACACAATCTTTGCGAAAGAGGGCAAGGGGATGAGTGTATAAGGAGGAAATGATGTTCAAAAAGAAACTATTGAATAAGGCGATTTTGGCAACGGTGTTGGGCGGCATGATGCTGGCACCGAGTTTTGCATTGGCGTTGACTATTACAGGTACTGCTGACGATACAGTTGCATCCACAGGTGTTAAATCGGGTGGAATTACAACTGGTTCTACAGCTAATCCTAAAAATACGGGTACAACAAAGACCAGCTACAAAAAATATACCTATGCCGGCGATGTAACTTTGGATGGCATTACTTTGGATGGTACTAATGCATGGTTGGTAAATAGTAAAAGTAAGACATTAACGGTTAACGGCATTACCGCAGATGATGATATGGTAGCAATTAATATCATTAATGGTGGTGATTTTAATTTTACTTCCGCTACTGCAACAACATCAAATTTGGTTTTGAATGCCACGGCATCAGGAACCGCAAATGCTTATGGTTTTTATTTGAATAATGGTTTAGGATATATGCCTTTTATGACAACCAATATTAGTGTTTCCGGAGCAGCAGGTGTCTACGGACTTTATGCGGATAACAGTACTTTTATTGGTGCTTATGGGACTGCGGTTAAGGATTTCGCCATTGGCAGTAAAAGTGGTGACACCATTACTTATGGTTTAAGTACAACTGCTACCGGCAGTGATAAGGCGGCAGGAATTTATGCAACTAATAACAGTGAGGTTTTAGTTCCCAAGTACACTGCTTATGTTCAGGGCAATGGTATTGTGTCCAAGTCCAGTTCCAAGGTGGCGGTTGGCAGTGATAAAGCAAGTTCAGCAACTACTATTTATGTAGATAACGCTAATACAAATAATTATGCGGCTTTGTTAGCAGATGGGGGTCAAATTGATATTAATTTGAAAGACACTTTTTCCAAGGGTGTAATTACCTTTGGAGCAGTACCGCATACTAATGAGGTAAAGATTAACGGTAATGTGGTTGCTACTAATTCCGGTACTGTTAATTTGGCAATGACCAAGAGTACTTCCACTTGGGAAGGTGTGGCTTATAATAATGGGGGAACTGTTAATTTGTGGTTGCAGAATGGTGCAATATGGACTAATGATAAATGGGGTGACCAAACAGGGTTTAACGGCAGTCATATCACCAATCTGACCGGCGGTGCGGCTGGTACTGAAGGCATAATTATGATGAAGGACACTAATGCTCTTACCATTGATAAATTGGATGGTATGGTTAAGGTGTTCTATGCTCATACTAATGACGGTGATGAAGCAAGTGATTATGCAGGAGATATTAAGATAACTTCTGCCAATGCCGGTACATCTATTACCTTGATTACTGATAACACAGGTATTGATATGGCGAATAACACAATAGTGGATAATGTCCTGACCGCTTTGGCCTGCAAACTTTACTACATTGGCTATATAACAGGGGAAGAAAATTTAGCCGGTTATGTACAGATAGCCGAAGGATTGACCGCAAGTTCGGTTATGCTGAAAGCGGGCAATATTGTTTTTGATAATTTAACAGGCAAGGGCAGTTATGAGCCGGATGTATATAAAACTGCACAAACAAAATTTGCTTTGGGTAATATGATTACCGGTGTGGAGAGTAATGATAAAGAGTATAAGAAGGCTGGTATTTTGCGTGAGGATGGGAAGTATCATTTGGATGATACTACCACGATTACTTTGAGCGGCAGTGGTGCTGATTACAGGGGAATTACCAATACAGGTAATGTGGAAATTATTGGTAGTGGTAAAACTTTAAATTTGAATGTAACAGGTGATGCCACAACTGCCTATGGTATTTATCAACTTAATAAAGATGGATCAAATGTAAATAACAACACAATTAAAATTGATGTGGGAACATTAAAAATCAATTTGGACAACACCAAGCGGGCGGAAGCCATCAGTATCAAAAATACTGATTATGACAATCCTACGCAAATGAACATCAAGGGTGATGTGGAAATTAAGGTTTATGCAGGTCTTACAGCATTAATGGGTGTTCATACTTTTGCTAATTCTTTTGTAAACATTGATGGTAATTTGACCATTAAAGATCCTGACACAGCAGATGGTAAATGGGGTACTAATGGTTATGGCACTAATGGTGCAACTCTTGGTTTTGTATATTTTGGCAATGCGGCGGTGTATGTTCAGAGTGGTTTGAATGCCTGCCAAAAATCTGGCGGTGTGAATATTACCGGTGACGTGGATATTGTTTCTCAGGCGGCGGCACTTTATATCAACGGTGGTGGCGGTGTAATCAATATTGATGGTGGCGGTTACATTGAAATCGATCCGACAATTTACAAAGAAGGCACAACTGGGGGCATGGTTGGTGGCGATACGGTTTATGATGCTATGCGGGCGGAAGACGGTTATATTTATATGAACGTGACTAAGGATACTGTTGGCGCTGTTAAAGGTAATGTTACTGGGGCAGGAAATAAGAAAGTAAACATTAAGGGTAACTTGGGTGTAACCTGTGGTGCGGATAACAGCAGTTTAGATCCTAATCATTATGAGAGCTTTATTAATTTGGGTTTGAACACTGCTGATTCTACTTGGATTGGTGTGGCTCATAATGCTTATTCAAATAATGTTACTGGTGCGGTTCCGTTCCGTGGTGAAATTAATTTATGGTTGGCTAATGGTGCAACATGGACTAATGAATTGTATGGACATGCAGATGAACACCCATATGCTGGCTTGAGTTTCTATGAAAATGATTCCGGATTATTTGGTTCACGGATTAATAAATTAACTGGTGGGGCTACTGCGGCAACAGCAGGTATTATTGTTCAAAATGACGCAAGACCTATTACGATTGACAGCTACAGCGGTTATACTAAGTTTATCTTTTCGCATAACAATAGCGGTACAGCAATAACAGATTATTCTGCCGGTGATATTATTATTAAAAATGCGGCATCAGGGTCTAACATTAGTTTGATTACCGATAATCAAGGAATAAATACCTCAAACACAACTGTTGTAGATAATGTTTTGGGGGCCTTGGCGAGAAAATTGTATTACACAGCGTATGTAGACGGTGAAAGAAATTTGAGCGGCAGTGTGGGAATTGCTGAAGGTCTTACAGGAAGCAGTGCCACATTATTTAGCGACAATTTTGGCTATATTGCTGAAACAGGTCAGGGCGTTTATAAAGATATTGTTCCGCCTGCCGAACCGGTTGATCCGATTCCGGCAGATGTATCAAGTGATGTATTGACTGCCACCATGAAGGATAAGGCGTTCTTGAATGATAAAATTACTTCATCAAATAACGTTGTCAATTATAATTTGACAGATAAGGCATATTCTTATCATTCACTTAATGCAGCACCAGACAGTAAAGCGGTTATTGATGTTGGTGACGGCAATGCTATTTATTTTGATGGCAAAACTAATAGAAATTTAGGTATTGTTTTGAATGATGGGGCGAATGTAACGATAAATGGTAATGTGAATGTTTCTTCTTATTCAGAATCTTATAGTGCGGCAGGTATTGCTATGGTTATAGGTGGAACCGGCATTGGCAAGAAAACAGATTTGACCATTAATGGTAAGGTAACAATGGGGAGTGCGGATGCTCCCGGGGTAATGGCAGAAGATAAGCATGGTGCTTACGGTTTTTATGAAGGTACCCGTTGGACAGGAGCCGCTATCAATATGAACATGGGACATGGCAGTACAATTAATATTACGGATGGATTAACTGCTTATGTTGATGGTCATGGTATTGTTACAGACCCATATTATGCAGATCCAAATTATGCTGATAAGGATTTGGCTGTGGTAAATGTAAATGGAAATACAAATATTGTTGTCAGTTCTTCGGAAGATGTCGGTTTGTATTCATTGGCTAATTTTGGCGGAACGATTAATATCAACATGAAGAACGGTAATCCTGACAACAGTAAAGTAAATATTTCAGGTAATGCCATTGTTATGAAAGATGCTTATGGAAGCGGAAACAATCCGTATTTTTATCGTAGCGGTGTAATTAATTTGGCTTTGACCACTGCTGATTCCTTGTGGATCGGTGCTGTGGATAATACAGGTAATACTCAGGCAGGTGAGTTTAATCTTTATTTGCAGAATGGAGGCACTTGGAATTATGAGAATGCTTCCAAGATGGATGGGTTGAGTGCTGGTACTATGCCGGATCCGAGTTTTATGTTCTATGGAAGTTATGACGGTGTTTCACATATAACTTCGTTAACGGGTGGCGAAAATAACACAGATGCAGGAAAAATTAATATAGTTTCCGATGATAAAATTATCGTAGGCAGTTATAGCGGAAATATTAATGTAAATTATTCCAACAGTGGCAGCAGTATGTCCGGTGGGGTTATGTCTATTGCCAATGCAGATGTTGCCAGTGTTATAACATTGATAGCAAGCAATGAAGGTGTTACTGCGGAAAATTATCAGCAGGTACTTAATGCTTTGGCAGGACAGTTGTACTATACTGCAGGAAATGAAAATTTGATAGGCAAATTGAAAATTGACGGCACAAGTTATGGTGGCTATATTGCTTTTGATGGCAGTGGCAAGGGGTATTTTACAACAGAGACAAATAAAACGTTGGCAGAAACACCATTGGGTGGGTTGCAGGATGATAACTTTGAAAATGTAGATGTTTCGGGTTCTGGCACAGAGCGAACTTATACAATGACTAACGGCATCAAAGTTGAAGTGACAACTGGTTCTGCAATTGTTACTCAAAACACTAATGCAACCAATGCTGATGTTATTGTTAAAAACGGCAATAATCTTTTGGTTTTGGTTGCCGACCAAAAAACTTCTCCTGTTATTGACGCATCAAACGGTAATGTTGATATTAACGGTGCGGTAAGGATGAAGGGGCAGGATGGTCAAAAATTGATTAATGTTGGTGAGGGAAAGAAAGTCGTTATTGATGGTGCCGAAATGAGTAATGCTGTTGCAGGGTCAGGTGATGGCACAGTAAGTAATCCTGCTATCGATATGAAAGATGGTTCTTCCATATATATTGGTGAATATGTGAATAGCAGTAATGAAAAGGTGTTTAGCAAAAGGGATGTGCAATTTATAGGTGACGTGCAAAACACAAGTGGTTCGTTCAATATTGCTTTGATGACGGATAGGTCATATTGGGATGGCGATTATCAAAATGAAGATGCAGAATTTAATATTGATATTAACAGTCATGGGGCAAAATGGAGTGGCAGTGCCAACGGTGATGTAATTAATGTCAATCTTACACAAGGAACATGGGTTAATATGGGTGCAAGCAGCAGTACGGGGAATAATTTTACATTAAAGGGTGGTGGAGCCGGCAAAGCATTTTTGGATATGAGCAATGCTTCAAGTGGAAATGTGACCATTGATAATTACAGCGGAGGTATGACAATTATTTATGGGCATGAAGCGGCAACGCCTACGACTATTCTCGGCGGGACAGTAAGGATTGTTAGTGCGGCTTCAGGTTCTGTAATTAATATGATGACGCTAAATGCTGGTATTGATATGAATGACCCTGATTCTATTTTGGATACAATGGAGGCCGTGGCTAATAAGTTGCTTTATACTAACTATGCAACAGAAGGAAACATTAAAGGTACGGTTGGTATTGGTGAGGGGTTGACCCGTCCTACTATGGTATCGCATATTGCAGATTATAAATTTGATGCTGAACCTGCATCTATTGACCGCACTACATTGCGTGATACATTGGCACATGGGGAAATTGTTTATGGAGATACAGAAACCGCTATGATGCGGGGAGCCAAAATGGCGATGGCTTCCACCGCTATGATTTGGAGGGCCGAGGCAAATGATTTGAACAAGCGTATGGGAGATTTGCAACTGAGGAAGGAAGAGGCAGGTGTTTGGGCTAAATATTACAGTGGACGTCAGGAATACAACAATAATGGTTCCTTCAGTAACAAATATAAAGCAGTTCAAGTCGGTGTGGATAAGACCTTAGGTCATGGTTGGTTGGGTGGCATTGCCTTTAGTTATGATGACGGCAGCGGCAGTTTGAACAACGGCGGTAGCAGCGATAACAAGGTTCAGTCCTTGGGCTTCTATGGGACTAAGGTGAACAAGAACGGCGAATATATTGATTTGATTGGTAAGTTTAGCCGTCTGGAGAATGAATATACCGTTTACAATGATTACGGTTATTCACTAGATGGTGATTATAAGAACTTCGGTATGAGCGTTAGTGCGGAATATGGTAAGCATATCAATTTGAAGAATGGTTTGGTGCTTACTCCAGCCGTTGAGTTCACTTTAGGACGGATTAATTCCAAAAATTATGATGCCTACAGTGAATATTATGATAAGAGTATGACCGTGAAGCAGGATGCCTTCAACAGTGCTATCGGCCGTATTGGTATCAGCATTGGCAAGGAAGCGGACAGGTATTCTTATTATGCTAAACTTGGTTTGGCACATGAGTTTGCTGGCGGTTTCGATACCACTTACAGTGCACCTGGTGAACCTACTTCCGGTACCAGTGTGGACTTTAAGGATACTTGGAAGGAAGTACAATTTGGCGGCAGCGTGAAGTTGAAGAATGATGCCCTGCTTTATGGTTCCTTCAGTAAGAGTTTTGGCGGGGATGTGAAGGAAAAATGGCGTGTGGATGTAGGTTTGATGTTTACTTTCAATCACATCAGCGACTTCTTTGGCAATTGCAGCAACAAGGGGCAAAAATCAGATGCTGAGGCAGTGCCTGTAAGCAATTTGACGAACCAGGTTCAACAAGTTGAGGCAGTTGCTTCTGATATCACTGGTACTCAGGTAGAAAATGACAGCGTAACTGTGGGTGACAGCATGGCTGTAGCACAAGCAAAACCGGTACATAGCAGCGGTAACACTTATGTCATGGACGAGTGCATTGTTACGGCAACCAAAACAAAACAACGGATTACCGATGCTACAGCAGATGTAAGCGTGGTAACCCGCCATGAAATTGAAGAAATGAATATAACCACTGTTGAAGAAGCATTGCGGACTGTTCCTGGTGTGCAATTTAATAATTATGGCGGTGGTAATCAAATGAATGGTAATCTTAGTTCTGTAAGAATTAATGGTAGTAAGGATATTGCCATTTTAGTTGATGGTGTAAAAATTAATGATTTCCAAGGTGTTGGCGAATCGGGGAATATGTATGCTGGTGTTCTTAACAATATGAATAACATTGAACGTATTGAAGTTTTACGTGGGGCGGCAGGGGTTCTTTATGGAAGTGGTGCCAAAGGAGGCGTAATTAATATTATTACACGGGAAATTCAGGAAAACAAAACTATAGTTGATACATCTGTAGGAAGTTTTGGGCGTAAGGATTACAAATTTAACACTATGGGTAAAGGCGGTAAAATGACCTATAATATTTATCAGGGAACATTTAAACAAGGGGATATAACGGATGGTAACGGTGACAAATGGGAAGGTCATACTAAAACTAAGAATTTTGGTACGAAAATAACTTATGCTTTTAATGAGAACAATAAACTGACTTTTGACTATATGGACATCAGTTCGCATTTTAACGGTTCCGATTATGTTTACAGTAATAAGTATGATGGTAAGTATGATTCAACAATGTGGAGTGTCCGTGATGACTGGAAAATTAATGATAATTGGAGCAATGTATTTGTATATAGAAAGAATGAAGAAAAACGCAATTATAAACAACAATATTATGCTGGATATATGTTGGAAACCAGTGATACTGATTATGCTTATACTTTTATTTCTGATCAGGTAACTTTCCATAATAATCGTCATAATATGGTATTGGGAGCAGATTATTCCTATGCTAAAGATAAAAAAATGACGGGTGTCAAGAGTAATTGGGATAGGGATGATATTCGCAACACATCTATGTATATAAATGAAGATTGGACGATAATTCCTCATGTGACTTTAAGTGGTGGTATTAGGCGTGACCACACGAATCATGAAAATGTTGATGATCATACCAGTAAAAGTTATAAATTGGCATGGGATGTCACCAAGAAGGATACAGTTTATGCAGGACGTAGTGAGTACTTTATATTGCCGAGCATGGATCAAATGTTTGATCCTGTTTATGGCAATAAAAATCTTAAACCGGCAGAAGGAAGAACAGAGAGTATAGGTTACAATAAAAAATTTGATGACAATAACTTTTTCACAGTCAATTATTTTCAAACAAAGGAAGAAGTAGGAATTGGTTGGAGCGGAACAACTCGTATAAACACAAGCGGGGTAAGCAGAGGATGGAATGCCCAATATACATCAAGGTTAAGTGATAAATGGAACTTTAATTTAGGATGGTCTCATTTATTTGAAAAGAGCAGTAATGACGATTCTTATAGTTTGGGATACTATCCAAGAGATTTAGCGACATTTGCATTTTTCTATGAATGTGGAAAATTTAGTGGTGGAATAGACGGGACATGGTTCTTCCGTAAGTTGGATAATAGTGGAAGACGGGAGTTCCCCGTAGATAATTATGGAATATACAATTTGAGTTTGAATTATAAACCAACTAAAAATATGAAGTTATATTGTAAGATTGAGAATATTTTCAATAAATTCTATGCTGAACATACAAATGACGGAACAGATCCATATTTAACTGCTGGTGGAGAACGCAAATATTATGCAATGCCGGGAAGAGCGTTTATGGTTGGTTTGCAGTTTACCTTCTAAATGTATATAGTTCATATTAAAAATAGTTTTGATTATTGTAATAGATAAATGATATCATAAAACATTGTATTATTTAATATAAAAAGTATAACGTTTTTAATAAGATGGTTAAATTATGACATTGAAGTAAGCGCATTATCCGGTTTTCTCCTAAAAAACGGAGAAAATCGGGTGATGTACTATGTTGGGGAGTTGTGGTTAGATTTTAGGTATCAGGTTTGAGGAAAGGTGGCATAGTGCGAACTCTTGCGTCCCCTTGTGAGGGGAAGAGAGCCACGAAGTGGCGAAGGGGTAGTTTGCGATAGCAATTAGGATGATACTTTGGAATAAATTTCAAAGAGCAAAGAATAAAGAACAAATATGGTAATATGTTCCTGTGATTAGATTTAGTTAAGTTAGCATTATGCGGACTTTTTTTTATTTCGCTTTTCACTCAGCGTTAAAAAGCATTTGGAACAGCAAAATCTTAATTTCAAAATGACGTTATTTTGTAATAGAATGACGTCATTTTAGAAATCGTTTTTCACGCTTTTAATTGTGTTTTGCTGACGAGTGAGTTCAGTGATGAAAATACTTTCAGTGTGAAGAGGACTTTTGTTTTCGTTCAAAGCAGCAAAATTCAAAAGTTAAAATCTCGCGACTTTGATATAAAATCTCGCGATTTTGAAAACAACTTTTCATGATTTTTTTAGTTTTGAATGAGAGAATTTTTTTGAAATGAAAGTGAAGAGTGAAAGCGTTTGTGTTGAGCGTTGACTATATTTGCAACATAATATTTAATATTATGTTGCAAACACCTCCCAGTTCTGGGAGGTGTCATAAACGCAAAGCGTTTATGACGGAGGGGGGGTTACGTTGATAGTTGGGGATACTTTCTCTTGGAATAAATGTCAAAGAATAAAAAATAAATATTGTAAAATGTACCTGTGATTAAAATCAGGTTTCAGGTTTGAGGCATCAGGTGTCAGGGAAGTCAGAATAGTGTGGAAATTCGTAGGGGCAGGTTTTTAACCTGCCCGAAGAAAGTACGATAAGAGAAGAAGTGAGTGGGCGGGTTTGAAACCCGCCCCTACGGGGAAATTATAAGTTAGAAGTTAGCAGTTAAAAGTTATAAATTGTGGTAAGATGTTCCTGTGATTATATGGTGAAAATGTGAATAAACTAAATAATCGTTTAAACAAAATTTACATAATTTCAAAAATTATGGTATAATATAATTAAAAAAAGTTGGGATAGTGAAAGAATTAAATAGGAAAATTATTTATAAATGGGGGAAATAATTATGTCTGAATTGTGGAATTTATTTTTGAAGGGCGGATATGTTATGTATCCGATTTTGTTATGCTCCATAATCAGTATTGCTATTGTTGTTGAACGCCTGTTTTTTTATCGTGATGCAGCAACATCCGCAGAGTTTCTTCCTAAACTAAAAGAATTGTTGCTTCAACATAATTATGATGAAGCATTAAGTTGGTCAAAAAATAATCGGGGTGACTGCCTGAACTTGTCAAGCAAAAGTAGACACAAATAAAAGCATTAAAAGCCCATTTCGG
>JAUNOC010000010.1 GCA_030531205.1 Phascolarctobacterium sp. | reverse complement strand
AAAATCGCGAGATTTTATATCAAAGTCGCGAGATTTTAACTTTTGAATTTTGCTGTTTTGAACGAAAGATTTTCTCCCACTCTAATCGAAAAGAACTTCTTGAAAATTCTTTTCACTCTGCTCTTTACTTTCATCACTGAAATCACTCTTCAACAAAACGCAATTAAAAGCGTGAAAAGCAGTTTTCAATGTAACGTTACATTCATTAAATGTTACGTTATATTGAAATTAAGATTTTTCTGTTCCAAATGCTTTTTAACACCGAGTGAAAAGCGAAACAAAAATAAAAACAAGGAAATTTAGTCATTTTCTTAGGAAAATGACTAAATTTCCCGACTTGCGACAAAGGGATAAAGTTTTAATCACTGGAACATCTTACCATATTTGTTCTTTGGTATTTGACATTTATTCTAACATAAAGTATCAACCTAATTGCTCACCCCACCACCCAAAAAGCATTCTGCTTTTTGGATACCCCCGCCCCTTTATGGGCGGACGAGGGTTCGCATAACCCCGCACACCTGAAACCTAATTATACAATCACAGGAACATCTTACCATAATTACGCATTGCGAATTACGCATTACGCATTATATTTTCCCCCTGACACCTCAAACCTGATACCTCAACTTCTTATGCGTGTACTCGCTCCAATCCAACCAATCTGGCCGCCAATGATGAATATGCTCAAAAATATCCTTTTGCAACTCTTTTTCGTGCTTTTTCCCAAAAAGCAAATGTAAGGCATACGCCACGCTACGGGAATTATATTGCTCCGCTTCGCCCAAAGGCCAATGCTCCACTATATATTGAAAACAAGCACAAGCCGTTGGGAAATCTTTAAGCAAGGTCTGTAAATAATTGGCAAAATTACCGCTGTTATGCAAAACATCAAAAACCTTGTCAAACTTTCGCAAAAAAGCCAATTCTTCGTAACTCAGCCACTGGGTCTGCAAAATTTCATAGGGCGGCTCCGGCATATACACCATGCCATATCGCTCCGCTTCCCTTGCCATTTGCGTATCCGGCAAAACCTTCAAAAATCCCAGTTGCAGCATCTGTGCCCCTAATGCAAAAACATCGTTAAAAGATTTCTGCCATTCCTGCAACCCCTCGTAAGGCAGTCCGGCAATCAAATCCGTGTGTAAATGAATGTTACCATGGGTAAGAATTTTAGTACAATTTTTTTTAATTTTTTCCCAATCATTTTCCCTGTTAATGGCCTTTAATGTTGCTCCGTTGGTGGACTGAATCCCCACTTCAAACTGAAATCTGCCTTTTGGTACTGTTGCCAAAAACTGCAACACCTTTTCACTCAACAAATCCACTTTTATTTCAAAATGAAAGGTGGTTACACAATTCTCCGCCTTCGCCAAATGTTCCATAATAGGCAGATAATAACCCTCATCCAAATTATAAGTTCTGTCAACAAACTTCACCAAAGGCACTTTGGCGGCAATAAACCTGTCCAATTCATCCAAAACTTTTGCCAAGGGTTTTCGCCTTACCTGACGGCTTATACTGCTCAAACAATAGGAACAATTAAAAGGGCAACCTCTGGTTGCCTCATAATAAACTATTTTATGTTCTAAAATAACCTGTTCCAAATCCGGATAGGTAAATGGCAAATCCGCCAAATCAATAACTTTGCCGGAGATTTCCTGTCCACGCAAAAACTCTAAAAAGGCAATCTCCCCTTCACCCTTAAACCCTGTAACCTGATGCCTGTCCCCTGATACCTCACACCTGTCACCTGACACCTGAAATGCTTCTGGCCCACCAATAAAAATCTTGGCATTTGGCTTGACCGCAAGCACCAAATCAACTAATTCCTTCACATATTTTTTAGACCAAATATGTGAAGAAAAACCATAAACATCCGCACCATAACTCAAAATTTTATCCAATGTCCGCAAAACCAGTGTATTGATGCTCTCTTCTAAAACATCAACCTCTATGCCATTTTCACGAACATAGGCGGCTACAGAACGGATGCCCAAATTAGTGTGGATATATTTAGAATTGATACCGACTAATAATGTTTTCATAAAAATCAAACCTTAAACATACAAGATAGAAATTAGAAGTCCGTTTGATGCGAACCTAAGGCCCCTTGGTGAAGGGGCTGTCAGCGATAGGAACATCGGCGGCTGACCGAGGATTGATAACTTATCTGTAAATGCGAAGCGAGCAATCACCCGTCTTGCCCTTCTATGTTCCTTTAGGCAAGCCACCCTCTTCACCAAGAGGGCAAATACCGCACTACGCCAACTCTCCTGACACCTGATACCTAAATTATAATCACCGGAACATCTTACCACCATTCTTAATTCTGCATTATGAATTCTTAATTAAAAACCCCTTAATCTTCTCTTTCATTTCCCCAACTTCAATTATATCCTGATGCAACAAGGGTTTCTTTGCCAATCCTTGCAAAGGAGCAGGTATTTCCATACCCGTTTTCTCTTGCAAATGCTGCATATCACTTTCTACTGTTTGCGACACATAATCCTTGTCCACTGCCTGTAAAACATCTTTGGAAAACTTATAAGGATTAGCCGTACTTAAAACAATGCAAAAATGCTTGTCCGTTGGATTGTCATTTTGATACCTGTTTGCCGCTTCCAGTGCCACTGCCGTATGTGGGTCAACCAAATAATTTTTTACAGCATGTGTCAACTGCATCCTGTCCAAAGTTTCCTGTTCCGTAACTTTATAACCTGCAAAAACATTTCTGATTTTTTCCATTATTTTTCCCGGAATATTATAAGTTCCCTTGCTCTGCAAATCGTTCATATATTCCGTAACTTTAGCCCCATCCAAATTTAACATATGATAAAGTAACCGTTCCAAATTGCTGGAAACCAAAATATCCATAGACGGGGAAATGGTTTTCACAAATTCCCTGTTCTTATTATATACGCCGGTATTGATAAACTCTGTCAGGACATCATTACTGTTGCTGGCACAAATCAATTTGTGAATTGGCAAGCCCATTTCTTTGGCATAATATCCTGCCAAAATATCGCCAAAATTTCCAGTAGGTACTGCAAAATCAACCTTGTCACCAAATTGAATAACATCATTTTTAATCGCATCACAATAAGCGCTGAAATAATAGACAATCTGTGGCACCAACCGTCCCCAGTTAATACTGTTGGCACTGCTAAGTATAAATCCACCGTCTGCTAATTCTTTGGCAAAATCAGCATCCACAAAAAGTTTTTTAACCGCTCTTTGTGCATCGTCAAAATTGCCCTTTATACCAAAGACCTTTACATTATTACCTTCGGTAGTAGTCATTTGCAACTGTTGGGCTGGACTTACTCCCTCGCTGGGATAGAAGACAATAATCTCTGTCCCTTCCACATTCTTAAATCCTTCCAGTGCCGCTTTGCCTGTGTCACCACTGGTAGCCACCAAAATAACAACTTTTTTATCCTCACCCGTTTTTTCCAAAGCCCTTGTCAGCAACTGCGGCATAAGTTGTAAAGCCATATCCTTAAAAGCACAAGTCGGGCCATGCCACAACTCATACACACCAGTTGAATTGCTCAAAATTTGTAGTTTGACAGGTTTTGCTCCAAATTTTTTTTCAGAATAAGCCGCATCGGTTGCACTTACTAATTCCAAATAAGTATAATCAGTCAAAAATTCTTTCAAGATTTTCACCGTCAGGGTGTGATAATCCATTTCCACCATTTCTTGAATATCTTCTTGTGTAAATTTAGGAATTTGGGCGGGAATATAAAGCCCTCCGTCCTCTGCCAATCCCATTTTGATTGCATAGGCGGATGTCATCAATCCTTCCGCCCCCCTACTTGATTTATAAAGCATTTTCTCTCCTCATTTGAAAAAATTTTTTCTTGTGATATAATACATTATACAACATATATGGACAAAAAGGAAACAATATGATTATAAAAATTTGTCTTGCACAACCCTATGTAAAGCCATGCAATTTGGCAGAAAATTTTCAAAAAATAATATCCTATGCTGAACAGGCCTACAAAAATGGTGCCAATATGCTCTTTCTGCCAAGCGATGCCCTAACCGGCAGGGACTTGGGAACATTGGAAAACCAAACTGATTTTCGCAGGGATGCCGCCAATTACCGTATCCGCTTGCAGCAGCTAATAAAAAATCGTCTACAAATTATTTTTACAGACGATTATGATTTTTGCGGTTATCAGATTCAGCCAAAATCTGTTGGCATTTCTACTCTTGGCAAGATTATCAAAGTGTCGTCCGGCAGTTCTGCCATTCTCAACAACAGAGGTCATGCGGTAGTGCGTGCCAAAGCATTTGCCGAAGATTTTCTTACGGTAGAACTGGAAACTCTTGACGGCAATATTAAAATGGCTCCGCCACCTGCCCCCTTACCTGAAGGCAGTGATTTTATTTACAAACAACTCTACTTTGGTACCAAAGAGTTTTTTAATATTATTGGGATAAAGAAAATTGTTTTAGGTCTGTCCGGCGGTATTGACAGTGCGGTTGCCGCCGCTCTCTATTGCCAGATTTTAGGTGCGAAAAATGTTATCACTGTTAATATGCCAAGTGAATACAACTCCGCCACCACAAAGGAAGTTGCCAAAAACATTGCCCATAATTTAGGTTGTCAGTACCTTGTTATCCCTATTAGTAAAAGTGTACAAGAATTGCAAAAAGTTCTGACCACTAACAACTTAAATAATTCTGGTTTGGTTTTGGAAAATATTCAGGCACGAGAACGTGGTGCCCGCATTTTGGCGGCTGTAGCTGCAGCCAATAATGCAGCAGTAAGTTGTAACAGCAACAAAGCGGAATTGACTGTTGGTTATACAACTTTCTATGGTGATATGACCGGTGTTCTCTCCATTATCGGTGATTTGTGGAAATATCAAGTGTATAATTTAGGTCGCTATATTAACGAAAAAATCTATCAATCACAAGTTATTCCAGAAGCCGCTTTTCAAATCCGCCCAAGTGCGGAACTTTCAGAGGAACAGACAGTCGGCAATGGCGGCGACCCGCTTTATTACCCCTACCATGATTATCTTTTCAATGCCTTTACCAAAAACATTACCCCAACTAAATTGGCACAATGGTATCAGGACAAAACTTTGGAAGAAAAACTTGGTTGTCGCATAGGCATATTAGATACCTTGTTCAAAAAACAACCTAAAGCATTTTTTGACGACTTGGAATACTGGTACAATGCTTATCGTGGTTTGGCTGTCGCCAAACGCCTACAATCACCACCAATCATTGCGGTCAGCGAAACTCCCTTTACCTTCCCCGAACCTCAACTCAAACCATATTATTCGCAAGAATATAAAGACATAAAAAACACCCTGCTCCAATGAGCAGGGTGTTTTAATTATGTTTAAGTTCTTGCTTACCAATAACCTAAAACTTTCCACCACATACCACCAATGAAGATGAAGATGGCAACGTTGATAACGGACATAATGAAACCAATCTTCCACCAATCATTTTGGCTAACATAGCCGGCACCGAAGTAAATGGGAGCCGGGCCAGTTGCATAGTGAGTCAAACTGCCTTGCAAACCAGTCAAGCAAGCCAAGCTCATAATAGCCAAGAAAGGAGGAGCACCTGCTCCAACTGCAACAGCTACGAATGCTTGGAACATTGCTGCTACGTGAGCAGACAAGGATGCAAATGCATAGTGGGACCACATGTAAACAACAATGAGAATACCCAATGCCATTACCCAACTGTAACCGGTCAAATAACCTGCAACTAAGTTTGCAAACCATTTAATCAAGCCCAGTTTGTTCAAACCGGAAGCCAAAGCCATCAAAGTACCCATCCAAATCAAGGTATCCCATGCGCCTTTTTGGGAAATAACATCATCCCATTCAATCGCACCACCAACAAGCATGATACCTACACCAACCATAGCAATCATGGTTGCATTGAGTTTGGTGAAGGATGCAGTTGCCCAAAGAGCCAAGGACAGCAAGAATACGAAAAGAACGATCTTTTCTGCTTTGCTCATCTTGCCCATTGCTTTCAACTCGTTGTTAGCAATCTCTTTTGCCTCAGGAGTATGTTTGATTTCGGGAGGATAGAGAGTATAAACAATCAAAGGAGCCAAAGCAACGCAAATCAAACCAGGAACGATACAAGCCATAGCCCATTGAGCCCAACTGATTTCCATACCGGTTGCTTTTGCCGCCAAGGATACTGCCAAAGCGTTAGGAGCAACTGCGGTGATAAACATAGAACTGGTAATACAGTTCACTTGGAAAGAACTGCTCATCAAGTAAGAGCCAATCTTACGTGCTGTGTCACCCGGTTCGGATTTGAATGCTACTGCCAAGGATTTAACGATTGGGAACAGAATACCGCCTGCACGAGCCGTATTGGACGGAGTTGCAGGGGAAACTACCAAATCAGATAATGCCATAGCATAGCCCAGTTTCAAGGAACTGTCGCCAATAGCAGCCATGATATTGTAAGCAATACGCTTACCAAGGCCGGTCTTAACGAAGCCCAAAGCAAACAAATATGCTGAAACGATGAGCCAAATAGTAGCATCGCCGTAGCCCTTCAAAGCTTCTGCCGGTTTCAAAACTTTCAAAAAGCCGGACAAAGCGGCTGCAATAATCGCAATTGCGCCAATGGGCAGCGGATGAAGAATAAAGCCAATGATGGTTGCTACGAAAATAGCAAACAAATGCCAGGCCTCAGGTTTCACGCCATCAGGAATGGGGAGAAACCAAATTACTGCGCCTACAACAAAGACAAGCAGTAATTGTTGCATTTTTTTTGTCATTCTTGACACCTCTTCTTTCTTAAAACAAAGTTTTTTACTTTATCCTATTATACCATATATTATGGTAATAGCAAGACCGTAGTTTGTATACATGAATTATAGTTTTTCATTGAACAATGAAACTCAAGTCCCCTACTCCGTTAGTAATGTCCTGAACAGCCGCTAAAAGCGCCAAACGGTTGTTCTTCACATTCACATCCTCATCCATAACCATTACATCTTCAAAGAACTTGTTAATGGCAGGAACTAATTGAACTGCTTTAGTCAACACTGCACCATATTCATATTTAACAGCCAAAGGCAGAATTTCTTTGTTAAATGCAACGGCTGCCTTATGTAAATCACGTTCTGCATCCTTTTGGAAAAGTGCTTCATTAATTGCGATTTCTGTTTCAATTTTCTTGCAAAGGTTATTTATACGGATAGCGGCCTGAATCAATTCAGCCGCTTCTTTAGTTGCTACAAATTTATTCAATGCCAAAGCCCGTTTATAAATATCAACCAAATCATCATTTTTCTGCTCTGCCAAAACCGCATCCACAACATCATAACGAATGCCTTGGTCAATCATCATAATTTTCAAACGTTGCTTAATGAAATCAACTATTTGTTGGAAAAGTTCTGCTGTTTTCTTATCTGCGGAAACATTCAACAAATCCTCTATTCCTGCTAAAACTTTGCGTAAACTAAAGTGATAGTTTCCATCAATCACAATATTTATAATACCAAGTGCTTGACGACGCAAAGCATACGGATCCTGACTGCCAGTTGGTGCCAAACCCCTGCTAAAGGTGGCAACAATATTGTCCATTTTGTCTGCCACACCTACCACTCTGCCAATATCCGTACTTGGTAATACATCACCGGCAAAACGTGGCAAATAATGTTCAAAAATACCTAAAGCCACTTCCGGTGCTTCCCCATCTAACTTTGCATATTCACGCCCCATTACACCTTGCAGTTCTGTGAATTCTACCACCATACCTGTGACTAAATCTGCTTTGCACAACAGAGCCGTACGCTCCAGTTTAGCCATATCTGCCTTACTGTTCAATTCTTTAGCCAACAAACCTGCCGCTTTCACCAAACGTTCAGATTTATCACGCATATTGCCCAATCCTTCTTGGAAGGAAACTGTTTCCAATTTTTTCAAACGATCTGCCAAAGGATGTTTTCTGTCTTCTTTAAAGAAGAATTCCGCATCACTCAGACGAGCCCGCAAAACTCTCTCATTACCATGAGCAACAACTTCCAATGACTTTTCACCGCCATTGCGAACAGTGATAAATTTGTTCAGCAAACTGCCGTCTTCCTTCAACACAGGGAAATAACGTTGATGTTCCCGCATAGGTGTGATAATGCATTCTTTGGGAAGTGCCAAAAACTTATCTTCAAACTTACCGCAAAGAGCAGTCGGCCATTCTACAAGATAATTCACTTCTTCTAACAGATCCTCTTTAATTTCCGCATGTCCGCCCTCTTTTTTAGCCAGTTCTTCAACCTGCTTACGGATGAGTGTCTTACGTGCATCCTGGTCAACCATGACATAAAGTTTTTCCATAAATTTTTCATAGTCAAGTGCAGAAGGAATTGGAGTCAGTTCATCATTGGTAAGGAAACGATGTCCACGGGTTTTATTACTTGATTTTACATCAGCAAATTGCAAAGGAACAACCTTCGTGCCATACAACGCCACCAACCAATGCACAGGGCGAACAAAACGAATTTCATGGTCTGCCCAACGCATATTTTTCGGGAAACTGAGTCCGTTAATAATTTCCGTTAATGCACCGGGCAAAAGTTCCTCCACTTTCTGCCCTGCCAAATGTTTGACTGCAAAAACATATTCACCACGGACTTCTAAATCCTTCACATCCACACCCTGGCCACGGGCAAAGCCCTCTGCCGCTTTGGTGGGTTTTCCATCTTTAAAGGCAATCTTAATACTGGGTCCTTTGGCCTCAACATTACTGTCCGCCTGTGTTTCTGCCATCCCTTCCACAATAAAAGTCATACGACGGGGAGTGCCATAAACCTTTGCACTCTCAAACGGAATTCGCAGTTCCGTAAGTTTCTTTTCACCCAAATCTTTCAGTTGGGCAAGAATACCTTTCATAAAATTAGCAGGAATTTCTTCTGTGCCAATTTCCAACAACAATCTTTCCATGATTATTTTCCCCCTTTCTTCAGCATGGGGAAGCCAAGTTTCTCCCGCTGTTCCACATAAGCAGTGGCACACAGACGGGCCATCGCACGCACCCTGCCAATATAAGCAGTCCGTTCATTTACGGAAATTGCTCCCCTGCTGTCCAAAAGATTGAAAGTGTGGGAACATTTCAAAACATAGTCATAAGCAGGACGCACATACCCCAAAGCAATGACCCGTTTTGCTTCCGCTTCGTATTTATTAAATAAATCAAAGAGCAAATCCGTGTCCGCAATTTCAAAATTATAGTAAGAATTCTCCACCTCATTGGTATGGAACACATCACCATAAGTGAAATCACCAACCCATTGCACATCATACACATTTTCCACACCCTGAATGTACATGGCCAAGCGTTCCAGACCGTAGGTAATTTCCACAGCCACAGGTTTTACATCCAAACTGCCTACCTGTTGGAAATAAGTGAACTGGGTAATTTCCATACCGTCCAGCCATACTTCCCAACCCAATCCCCATGCACCTAACGTAGGAGATTCCCAGTTATCCTCTACAAAACGGATATCATGGTCTTCTGCCTTAATTCCCAATTCCGCCAAACTTGCCAGGTACAATTCCTGGATATTTTCCGGACTGGGTTTTATAATAACTTGAAACTGATGATGCTGATATAACCGGTTGGGATTATCACCGTAACGGCCATCCGCCGGACGACGGCTGGGCTCAACATAAGCCACACGCCAAGGTTCCGGTCCCAACACCCTGAGAAAAGTTGAGGGATTCATTGTCCCCGCACCCTTTTCCACATCATAGGGTTCACTCAAAATACAATTTTGTTGTGCCCAAAAGTTTTGCAATTTCAAAATCATTGTTTGAAAATCCATTTTTGCTCCTTCCTATCTTACAAGCCAACCTGGTTCAAATATCTTAAACTTTTCAGTGGTTTGTCCACTTGAAAAAGAATAAACTCGGAAACAATTTTCTCCATTTGCATTAACTGGGAACCCTTAATTTCCAATGGTTGTGGCTCATGCAAATCCATTGCCAAAAATTTTTCGTAAAATTCTAAAATCTCTGCGTTAAGCGGAAAATCCTTTTCTTCGTGACAAGTTGCACAAAGAACACCGCCATATCTCAAACTGAAAAAAACGTCTTCGTCTTTCTCCAATGGCTTATTACACTGGCAACATTCACCAAGCCGGGGATTGAAACCTGTGCTTGCCAAAAGTTTTACGCAATAAGCCAGCACCACCACCCGTGGTAATTTTTTCGGCAAAAGTGCTAATGCCGCCAAAAGATGTTCGTAAACTTCTTCATCCGACTGATGGTCAACAGTGAACAATTCCGTTACTTCCGCCAATACTGCCGCATAGGCAAGTTGGGTAAAATCTAATTTCTGTGGCAGTTCCGCCAATTCCACATTGATTAGTTTATCAATAATTTTGCCGGGCACAAACTCTATGTTAACCTTTGTCAGCACCTGTAAAATTCTGCCACCGGCGGACTTTTGGTATTTAGCACCAAAAGCAACAAAACGTACCCTGCCGTGATTTTTGGTAAAGCAGGTAACATATTTATCTGCAACGCCCCGCTCTTCCACCCGTAAAATTATGCCCTCGTCGGTGAAACTTTCCCTCATTCTCTATAACCAAAATCTTTCAATGCAGAGGAACTGTTACGCCAGTCCTGACGCACCTTAACCCACAATTCTACAAACACCTTAGTATTCAACAAATTCTCAATATCCTGTCTTGCCAATTGACCAATATTTTTCAGCATACTGCCCTTAGCACCAATAATAATACCTTTTTGCGACTCCCGTTCCACATAAATTGTGGCACGGATATATACCGTATCATTGTCCCGTTCCTTAAAATCATTTACTTCCACAGCCACAGAATGAGGTACTTCATCATGGGTAGAAATTAAAATTTTCTCTCTAATCATTTCCCCCGCGATGACCCGCTCCGCCTGATCGGTCAGTACATCATCGTCAAAATAATGAGGACCGGCAGGCAAATGCTTCTCTATTTCTTGAACCAAACCATTTAACTCTTTATCCCGCAATGCGCTCAAAGGCACCACCGCTGCAAAGGGAAAAACCTTGCTATATGTATCAATGATGCGTAATATTTCTGCCTGTGATTTTAACAAATCAATCTTATTAAGAACCAAAATCACAGGTTGCGTTGCCTTACGCAGAACGTCTAAAACATCAACTTCATCATCCTTATGTTTTTCCGTCACATCAACAACAAAAAGCACCACATCCACATCTTTCAATGT
The DNA here is from genome assembly GCA_030531205.1 of Phascolarctobacterium sp. Taxonomy (GTDB): domain Bacteria; phylum Bacillota; class Negativicutes; order Acidaminococcales; family Acidaminococcaceae; genus Phascolarctobacterium_B. The sequence continues at coordinate 31,793 of JAUNOC010000010.1, read as the reverse complement.
GTCCAATGCGGTCTTCACCATGTAGTCACCTAATTTATGATGGGGTTTATGAATTCCCGGTGTATCAAGAAAAATAATCTGTGCCTTGTCCGTATTCAATATGGACATAATCCTGTTACGGGTAGTTTGGGCCTTGGCACTCATAATGGCAATCTTTTCCCCAATCAGGTTATTCATCAATGTGGACTTCCCCACATTGGGTTTCCCTAAAATAGCCACATAACCGCTATGAAATTCCTTATCTGCTGCTATCATATTTACACCTGACCAAAATGAAAAGTTAAAAACTTAAAGCTTTAAACTATGGTAATATGTACCATTGATTATAATCACAGGACCATTTTACCATAATTACGAATTACGCATTGTATTTAAACCTGTCCTCGCCTAAATCAATCGCTTTCATTGCCTCTTCTTCTTTGGTTCGCATAATCTTTTTGTCTTCTTCCTTTATGTGGTCATAACCCAAAAGATGAAGCAGTCCATGTACCGACAAATAAACTATTTCCCGTTCCAATCCATGTCCAAACTCTTCCCCCTGCCTTTGCGCTGTTTCCGCACTGATGATAATATCACCCAAAAGATGTTCCTCCGGAGCATCCAACAACGCCGGCTCATCCCCTTCGTCAAGGGCAAAACTCAAAACATCCGTAGGTCTGTCCACATTACGGTACTGCTTATTCAACTGATGAATTTCTTCATCAGTCACCAAAGTAACACTAACCTCCGTCTTAGACGGCAGTTTATGTTGTTCCGCCACCGTATTCAAACCTGACAAGATTTTTTCTTCAACCTGCGCAGCAATGGAAATTTTATTTTGAGCATTGTCAAAATAAATAATCATTTATCAACAATCTTAATAGTTTCAATCACAACTTTTTTCAAAGGACGGTCTTGAAAATCCGTATCGCTCTTACCAATTTTCTTAACCACTTCCATACCTTTGGAAACCTTACCAAAAATAGCATGCTTACCATCCAACCAAGGAGTTGGGGCAAGTGTAATAAAAAACTGACTGCCACCGGTATTTGGTCCTGCATTAGCCATACTCAAAATACCTGCCCTGTCATGTTTCAGTTTCGGACTGATTTCGTCACGAATTCTGTATCCGGGACCGCCTGTACCATCACCACGAGGACAACCGCCCTGAATCATAAAATTATCAATAACACGATGGAAAATCAAACCATTGTAAAAGCCTTTGTTCACAAGATTCACAAAGTTCTTCACCGTTCCCGGTGCTTCCTCCGTAGCCAGTTTCACTTCAAACACACCCATATTGGTGGTGAACACTGCATATTTGGCAGGAGCCCCTGCCCATGCTGATACTGCAAAAGTCAGCATCAGCGCCAAAGTTAAAAGTACTTTTTTCATTTTTCTTCCTCCATAAACATTTTAGGATAATCCAAACCATTCTCTTTCAAAAAATTCGTAAAAATATCTTTACAATCCGGCAAAACAAGGTATTCAAGATAGCTAATATATACAAATTTATCATTTTGTCTGCCTGCTATCTTAAAATGATCAATGCCTTTGCTTACATACATCTGTATAGCATCCCTATGAACAAGCCTTGTACTTGGCAATCCCAAAAAAGCACCCGGCGGGTTAAAAAAACATTCTTCATCATTCTCCTCCACATATTTTTCAAGTAAATGTATTTGATTAGCTCTAGTGAAATGTTCCTTCCTTTTGGGGCAATTATCAATACAATCTTCATTAACTAAAATTTCAACATTTTCCAAATTTACTAACTCATCTATTACTTTCTCATCATTGTTATACTCAATGGGTAATATAACGATCATATTTTTTGACAGCACTTCATTAATTGATTTAATTCCTTCAGGATATTCTGTAGTAACACTCCAACAAATTTTCAAATTTGGATAATTATTTCTTATATGCTGTTCCATCAATGGTATGCTCAGTGTAACATATCCTCCCTTCTCATTTAGTAATCGAGCCAATGCATTACCAACTGTATCGTATAAGTGTTCCGGTCTCAACAAAAAGTTAGTAAAAGTAAGACGATATTCTATCCCATATCCCCCGTAACTATCATACACATTATCAATTTCATTTAAACAAATCCTACCTAAATTGTCATTAGTGCTACGATTGCCATTCCACGGAGTAAATAAGGGACAGCCATAAGCTGTTTCAGCAATAAAATCATCATAAAACCAATCTTTATGTTCTTTTAATGCCTGCAAAGTTAAGAAATTCAAATCTCTAACTATATTCGAATCAGGTATAGAAAATTTAATCATCTGCTTACTTCCTTTCTTTTTTTTATATTATATCACATTTTAATAAAAAATAAAACTGCCTGCTTCTGCAGACAGTTTTATTTTTGCAAAACTACTTAAACAAATCTTTCACTTTGTCGAAAAAGCCCTTTTCCTCAGGATTAAGGTTTCCCTTGCTGACTTCCCCAAATTTTCGCAACTGTTCCTTTTCTTTTGCTGACAATCCCGTTGGAATAACCACTTTAATCTTTACAAACTGGTCACCCCTGCCACCGCCTCGTAGAGAAGGAATACCTTTACCCTTAATTCTGAGTACCTTTCCCGGCTGAGTACCTTCCGGAACTTTCATAATTACCTTGCCATCTAAAGTGGGAATTTCAATTTCCGCCCCTAATGTTGCCTGTACAATATCAATGGGCACTTCACAAACGACTGTAGTACCATCCCGTTGGAAGAACTTGTGGGGTTTGACAAAGAGATAAACATATAAATCTCCATTAGGACCGCCCATGCTCCCCGCTTCGCCCTCATTGGCAACCCTGAGCCGGGAACCATTATCCACACCGGCAGGAATCTTTACTTTCAGTTTACGGTTTTTCTTCTCCGTGCCACGTCCCCCGCAGGTATGGCATTTGTCATGAATAATCTTCCCGGTACCGCCACATTTGCCACAGGACCGCTCATTTACCATCTGACCAAACATGGTATTCTGGGTAAAACGCACTGTGCCGCTGCCATGACAATCAGGACAGGTTTCCACCTTACTGCCGGGCTCCGCCCCACTGCCATGACAATGACTGCATTGCTCATTCCGATAAACATTAATATTCCTTTCTACGCCGAAGGCCGCATCTTCAAAGGTAATTTCCATATCAAACCGCATGTCATTACCCCGTTGCGGACCACGTTGCGCCCGTCGTCCGCCGCCTCTGCCCTGACCGCCGAAGAACATATCAAAGATATCTTCCATACCGGCTCCGCCCTGACCGAAGCCCTCAAATCCTCCAAAGCCACCACCGAAGGGATTGCCTCCTACACCGCCATTTTCAAAGGCAGCATGACCGAACTGGTCATACTGGGCACGCTTCTGCTCGTCACTTAAAACACTGTATGCCTCACTGCACTCTTTGAACTTTTCCGCACAATTAGGATCATCCTTATGCAAATCCGGATGATACTGACGGGCAAGTTTGCGATATGCTTTTTTTAATTCGTCCTGGGTCGCTGTTTTCGGCACCCCCAGGACTTCATAATAATCTCTCTTAGCCAACTTTTAACTCCCAAGAATTATTTTTTCTTGTCGTCATCCACAACTTCTGCATCAACAACATCGTCATCTTTCTTTGCGCCGGCACCTGCATCAGCACTGCCCGCTGCACCTGCACCGCCTGCATTTTTAGCCGCTTCGCTTTCTTTGTAAAGTTCTGCACTCAATTCATAAAGCGGTTTTGTCAACGCTTCACTGTCCTTCTTAATCTTCTCCAAATCCTCACCCTTCATGGATTCTTTCAAAGTATCCACAGCGGTCTTAACCTTGGCAATCAAATCATCCTTGCCCTTGCCTTCCATATCTTTAATGGTCTTTTCTGCTTGGTAGCACAAGGAATCTGCCTGGTTGCGAACTTCTACGCCTTCCTTGCGTTTCTTGTCCGCTTCCGCATTTGCCTCTGCTTCCTTCACCATACGGTCAACCTCGTCCTTGTCCAAAGAACCGCTGGAAGTAATGGTAATCTTTTGTTCCTTGCCCGTACCCAAATCCTTAGCAGAAACATTTACAATACCATTAGCATCAATATCAAAGGAAACCTCAATTTTAGGAACTCCACGGGGGGCCGCAGGAATACCGCCTAATTCAAAACGTCCCAAGGTCTTATTGTCCGCAGCCATATCACGCTCGCCCTGCAATACATGAATATCTACGCTGGGTTGGTTATCTGCCGCAGTACTGAACACCTGCTTACGGTTGGTAGGAATAGTAGTATTACGTTCAATAATCTTGGTGAACACACCACCCAAAGTTTCAATACCTAAAGACAAAGGAGTTACATCCAATAACAACACATCTTTAACATCCCCTGCCAAAACCCCTGCCTGAATAGCGGCACCGATAGCTACACATTCATCCGGGTTAATACCATGAGTAGGTTCTTTGCCGATAATTTTCTTAATCGCTTCCTGAACTGCAGGAATACGGCTGGAACCGCCAACCAACAAAATCTTGTTAATATCGTTAGCACTCATGCCAGCATCCTTCATGGCCTGACGGGTCGGTCCCATGGTGCGTTCCACCAAATCCGCAGTCATTTCTTCAAATTTAGCACGGCTCAAATCCATATCCAAATGTTTCGGACCATCACTGCCGGCGGTAATGAAAGGCAAATTGATATTAGTGGTCATAACACCGCTCAATTCAATCTTTGCCTTTTCTGCCGCTTCACGCAAACGTTGCATTGCCATCTTGTCCTTGCTCAAATCAATGCCTTCTGCTTTCTTGAATTCAGCAACCATCCAGTCCATGATCTTTTGATCAAAATCATCACCGCCCAAATGAGTATCACCGTTGGTTGCCTTAACTTCAAAGACCCCATCACCCATTTCCAAAATGGACACATCAAAGGTACCGCCGCCCAGGTCGTAAACCAAAACTGTGTGGTCTTCACCCTTGTCAATTCCATAAGCCAGTGCTGCAGCCGTAGGTTCGTTGATAATACGCAATACTTCAAGTCCTGCAATCTTACCAGCATCCTTGGTTGCCTGACGTTGACTGTCGCTGAAATATGCAGGAACAGTGATAACCGCTTGAGTAATCTTCTCGCCCAAATAGGTCTCTGCGTCCCCCTTCAATTTTTGCAAAATCATTGCAGAAATTTCTTCCGGACTGTAGTCCTTGCCATCAATACCAACTTTATATTTGGTACCCATCTGACGCTTAATGGAACTAATGGTACGGTCAGGATTGGAAACTGCCTGACGTTTTGCCAACTGGCCAACCAAACGCTCCCCATTCTTACTGAAACCAACCACAGAAGGTGTCAAACGGCTGCCTTCCTGATTAGTAATAACTGTGGGTTCACCACCCTCGATTACAGATACAACACTATTTGTAGTACCTAAGTCAATACCAATAACTTTACTCATTTTCTTATCCTCCTTAAATTTTTAATCAATTTATTATTTCGAGATTACTCGAACTTTACTATGCCTAATAACATTTTCCCGAATCTTGTAACCTTTTTCAAAGACCTGATCAATCGTGTCTTCTTCCATCTCCGGGTTTTCCCCCCGCATTACCGCTTCATGCAAATTGGGGTCAAATTTTTCATTCAGTGCCTTGATTTCCTCAACATCTAATTTTTTCAAGGTTTCTTCAAACTGCTTACGAATTTTCTGTAATCCATCCACCAACGCCTGTTCCGTGGACTCCGTTAAAGCCGCTTCCGCCCTTTCAAAATTGTCTAACACTTTTAGAAATTTTTCCACAACCTGACAAGTTGTATAAGTACCAAGCCGAATGGTTTCCTCCGTTGTCCGCCGCTTGTAGTTGGCAAATTCTGCTCTCGTCCGCAACAACTGATCTTCCAGCTCCGCAATCTTGGCATCTTTTGCATCAACATCCGGCTTACCTTCATCCTTAAAATCTTCTTGTTCTACATTTTCGTCTTTCACCTCTTCATTCTTAACCTCTTGTGTTTTTTCATCAGCGAAACCTTTTTCTACTGATTCCTCTGTTTTCGGATCCCTATTTTCTAAATTCTGATCCTTATCATCCGCCACTTTCATTCCTCCTCTCTAATCAGCATAGGCAAATTCTCTGCCGCAAAAATTGACTGTAAATATCTATGTAAATAATTCATAACGCTTATAACTTTATTATATTCCATCCTCGTGGGTCCAAGCACCGCCATTGTTCCCACCACATGTCCGTTGAGCCGGTAAGTTGCACGCACCATACTGCAATCCTGAATCCCCGTGAACTTGTTTTCACTGCCAATGGTTACCCGAAGCCCGCTGTCTTCACCCGCATCCAACAAATCCCTGACAACCCTTTCCTCATCCAGTATTCCCAAAAGGCCCTTTACCCGTTCCACGTCCTGAAATTCCGGCTGATTCAAAAGTTGCTTAGTCCCGCCCAAGAATACCTTTTTCTTGGTGTGGGTTTTCCCCATCCGCCGGATAGTGCTGAGCAATGCCGCAAACAGTACCCGGTCTTCCTCCACATTCACCTGTACCGCATTCAGCAAATCCTCATTGATATCGCTCAACGGATGACCTGCCAAAAGTTTGCTGACCTGATTGGCAAGATAATCTAATTCCCTTGTTTCCATCCCTTCAGGAATATTCACCGTCAAATTGTCCACATGCCCGTTATCCGTTACCAAAACCAAGATGGCCTGATCTTCATTCAATGGCAGGAACTTTATATAACGGAAAATTGCCGAATCATCCTGGTCCGCCAAAACCATGGACACATTTTTCGTCATACGGGAAAGAATTTTAGCCGTGGCTTTGAAAATATCATCAATGCTACGCCGCCTGTCATTGAAAGAACTCATAATCGTTTCTATATCATCCTTAGTCAATGAACCGGGGTTTTGCTTTAACTCATCCACATAAAGGCGGTAGGCCTGCACACTGGGGATTCTTCCGGCAGAAGTGTGGGGCTGTTCCAAATAACCCAAAAGTTCCAAATCACTCATCTCATTTCGGATAGTGGCCGGAGAAAGATTTAATTTATACTTTCTTGCCAAATTTCTGGAACCAACCGGCTCCGCCGTGTTAATGTAATCTTCAATTATCAGTTGTAAGATTTTTTTCTTACGCTCATCAAGTTTTTCCATAATCTTTGTAACAACGCAATTCTGCTTTGTTTTTCGTTTGTTAGCACTCTTTGGTTTTGAGTGCTAACATCCTTTGTTGACCATATAATACACCCGCAAAGTCAAAAAGTCAAGAACTTTTTGAAAAATTTTTTTTACAAAAATCACCGCTCTCGCTCACCGGCAAATCCTCCATCCTTCTTGCCGCATACTTCCTGCAGTTCCTCACCACTTCCAAAGCCGCCTGTCTTGTCGCCTGCTTTGCCGATTTCAGTTCCTCCTTCAGCTGCCGGATGGTCTCCTTGTGCAGTTCCTCCCGCCTTGCCCTCTTTTCCTGCGGTGTAAGGTTATTGACATCTATGTCCAAATCTGCTATACTATTTTTGGCAACGGCAGAATAGGGGGTACTCCCGTTTGATGTCTGTTTGTTGCGGGCCTCTCTTGAGTATCCCATAGCCGGGGTCCCTAAATAATCTACAGCTTTGGCATTACTAACACGTCTCTTAAATTCTTTTAGAGCCGTGTTTTTTAATCCCCTGTCCATTGTGGGGAAAGAAGTTATTACAACGCCATCCTCACCGTCTTCAACCGCCACCACAACCTGTTCTGCAATATTACCGCTCCTGCCTTTATAAATTGACATATACAATTTCCGGCCGTTCTCCTGTGTAACCACAGCCCACGGCCTTTTTATTGTCCGTTCCGCCAGCATAACCCCAATCGCCCTTCTGCGTTCCACATCCTCCACGCCGGCATTGTCCTTTCCTGCCAAAAGATGCAGGGCATAATCCTCTTCCGTTTCCCCTTCTTTAAGTGCAAAATGCACCTTGTTCCCCAACGGGTCTGTAATATTCTTGCCGATAATATTCTTCAGCCAGTTCTTCACCCTGTCCAAAAGACCCTCTTTTGGTATCTTGTCCAAATCTTCGGGAATATTGGCATCCTCCGCCATACCCCGCACCCGTGCAGGTGTCAATGTGTCCAAAAGGTTTTGAATGTTCTGCTTGACTACTGCCGCCTGTGCCTCCCGTTTCTGCCTAACCCTTTCCCCCTCTTCCTTTTCCAGTTTGGCGGAAAGACGGTGAAATCTCTTGTTGTAACTCTCCAAAATCTCACCCTCAAAAGCCGTCACCACCGCCCTGTATTTCGGCTCCTGCAACGCCTCTTCCGCCTTCTTCTGCATCTGGGCCTGTGTAACATAAAACTCCTTCTGCAGCACCGGCTCATACACATCTTTCATATACTTTGCCACCGCATTCTCCACACTGCCCCCGTCATTGGCAACATCCCTCTCATATTCCTCCGGCGTAAGCGAAAACTTCGCCAGCACCAAATTCCTGTCAATGTTCGGTGTAGCGTCCAAATATGCCTTTGCCCTGAAATGCCTTGTATTCTGGAACATCTTTGTTGCCCGTTCCCGTTCCCTCGCCCTTGCCTCTTCCATTTGGACTTGCCTTTCCTCCTCCAAGTCCCCCATGGCAAGCGCCCTGACCTTCGCCTCCGCACGTTCCTTTGCCTCATCATAAAGCTTCAGCCACATATCTTTTGCGGAATCCGATGCCATATCCAGCCCGCCCTGCCTGCGGAAATCCTCCAGCCCCGCCTTTGCCGCCGCCAGTTCCACCGCCTCTTTGCTTGCCAGCATCCTGTCCATAACATCCTTCACCTCTTTGGACATAGGAACTCCGGCACCACGCAGCATACGGTACACCTTCACCAGCCACTTCTTTATATTGCTTAACGCCTTACGCAAACCCTCGCTGGGCACATCACCCTTAATGCAGTAATCCTCAACCGCCCTTGCCCAACGTTCCTGCCTCCAACGGTTCAACGCCGCCTCCAACCTTTTGCCCCCAGTTATGGGGGCAAAAGGTTGCGGCTGGGGGGTTCCATTCCCTTCCGCTCCTTGGCCCCCAGTTAGGGGGGCTGTCGCAACTTGTTGCGACTGGGGGGTTCCCATCGCCTCCCTAATCTCCCTGTCAATCTCCGCCATCTGCCCGTAAGCCGCAGTGTTCTCATATTCCTTAAGCTGGTTTTCGTCCCACTCCGTCCACTTCAGCACCGTCTCCCAGTCCCTCTTCATCTGCTCCGTGGCAAGCGGGTTCTGCCCCAGCATCATCAAATCAACAAAGAAAATATGCCCCGCCTCATGGAAGAAAGTCGTAATGTCCGCATCCTTCAGCAAATCGACGAACCGCTCCACATTCGCCACATTGTTCCCCAAAAACGCACTCTGTGCCTGAGTGGCTTTGCCGTTCTCCTGATTGAACACATTGATAATCTCCACTGCCTTGTCATCAAAAACAACAAAGCACCGCCCGTCCTGATTCCCCTCGTATGTTATTCCCTTTATCCCATATTTGTTCAACAATTCCGAAGCCGCCCGTTGTGAACCTAAAACATTTGAAATATTGGTATAAATATCTTTGCCAATCGTCAACTGCCTATGCCATTTCACACCAATCTCTTTTTCAATTTGTCTCAATGCCTTTTTGACTTTTGCCGGTTGCTTGTCCAATGTCTTCTGCTCATCCAAAAGCACATCATCATCCGGAATTTCCACCTCATAAAGCCCGCCATTAAAAACTAACTTAAACCCGCCGCTTTTTTCCTTGAACCATTCCGTAACCCTTTTCACACCGTCATCAATATAATCTGAAAGATTTCCGCCAATATCAGAAATATCATAATCCCCATTTTCCGCTTTCTGTGTTATATACCCTCTGGCTTCCCTTTCCAGCTCATCCCAGTTCAGTTCCCTTTCGTGCTCCAACAAAAAATCAATTTTATCCTTCAAAAAATCACGGGCATCTTCTTTAATCCATCTGTCAGCCCCAACATAATTCTGCTTTATACCCAACGCCTCTTCAAAATCATCGTCCTTTATTTCAAACTTCCAAATGTCTAATCCAAGTTCGTCTAAAATTTTGTTTCTGTACCCCTCCGCCACCTTCCTGTCTTTTGCAAAATAAAGCCCCCAGCCATGTGCCTGTGCCCCCTCGCCAGTGCCCAAATAACCGAGGTCAAACTCTTGGATTGACCCGACCCCGCTCCCGTGGAACGCCGCCTGCTCAAAAATATTGTTGCTGTCCAAACTGAAATTCCCGTTGTTCCCCGTGGCAGATTTGATTTGGTTAGGGTCAAAAGCCACATACATCCCCATAGGATGAACAACACCATCATGACCATTCTTTTGAAGTTTTTCCATAATCTCAACGCCACCGGGATTCGGTCCTTGTGCAATATAAGGATTTTTTATGTTCAAAAAGCAACCATAAACAATTCCATCAATATTTTTGACGTGTCCTTTAGCTAAATCCTCCTTATCCCAAAAATACATCCCAGCACCAAGAGCACCGCTTTCACTTGCTTTAAATTCACTAATATTTTTCGCATCCGTTCCGTGATACACCACCAACGGCTCCCCGTTCTCGTCAAGAACTTTGGAACAGGTATTGACTTTATTGGCTACATCTGCTATACTTATATAAGTTAAGTCAGCAGAGGCCGATGAACGTTTTTTTACAGTTCTCGGTAAGATACCTGCTGGCTTTTCTAATCCTACCAACTGAACTGAATAAATACGATGCCCGGCATTAACAGTTTCCAATATGGTCATAACTGCTATTGCCGGTTTTTTATTGAAAGAACAATATACCGAAAAATACTTCTTGCTCTTTGACTGACCATACTTATCACCAGTTATTTCAGACAGCGATGCCTTTTCATACAATTCACCAATATTACATGCTGCAGAAATATGTTCTTGCCATGTAAACCCATTTTCCATAGACAAGCGAAATGACGAAGGGTCTAACATCTTCTTTCTCCCACTTCTACTAACTTGGGCTTTTATCAGTGTTGCTTCATTTACAAAAACCTTATCTTTAGTTTTTAATAAGATACCCTTCGCTTCGTCATTAGAAACATTTTTAACATCAATCTGAATTTCCTTATTTTCCCAGTCCCCAAACCACCCCTTAAAATTCGGCGTCCTCACCAAAAGCCACTGCTCCTCCGTCAGTTTGGTAGGTTCGCCGTTGGGTGCTTTCATCCATTTGTCAGTACCCTCGTACTTTTTACGTACCGCCTCCATCTGTGCCACCGTCTCCGGCGTATATAAAGATGCCTGCTCCATGATGTCCACCTTTTTGCCGCTGCCCAAAAGCATGGTCACCAAATCTTGGTTTGCCATCAAATGCAGTTTGTCCCAATAATCCAAAGCCGTGAAACTCTCCCCGTTCCTCTTCTTGGCAAACATCAAATGCCCCTTCGCACTACCCATTTTGCAAACCAAAAACCGCTTACAAAATTCAATCGTAAGCGGTTTTAATTTGTTCTTAACTTTCATTTCAAAAAAATTCTCTCAATCACAACTGAAAAAATCGTGAAACAATCTTTTTTTGGTGTCGACACTTTCTCTAAAAGTGTCAACACCAAAACTTTTTACTTTTATGCTTTTGAACGAAAATAAAAGTCCTCTTCACATCAAAAGTATTTTCATCATTAAAATCATTCAACAGTAAAACGCAATTAAAAGCGTGAAAATGGATTTTTAATCTTACGTAAGATTAAAAATTAGATTTTGCTGTTCCAAATGCTTTTTAACGCTGAATAAAAAGCGAAACAAAAATAAAAACAGGGAAATTGGGTAATTCCCCAAGGGGAATTACCCAATTTCCCTGCCTGCTACAACGAAAAGAAAAAGTCAGCCAAAATTCTAAACTGAGGAAATACCTGAATTTCCCACGGGAAATTCAGGTATTTCCTTGCTTGCGTCAACAAAAGAAGTTTTAATCAATGAAACATCTTACCATATTTGCTCTTTGACATTTTTCCAAGATAAAGTATCAACCTAATTGCTCACCCCACCACCCATAACAAAATTAAAAATTATAAATTAAAAGTTGTAAATTATGGTCAATTTTCGGCAAAGCCGAAAATTCCCAATTATAATCAACGGAACATATTACCGTAATTTTTCATTTTTAATTTTTAACTTTTCATTTACTTTTGCCACTTTATGGGCGGACGAGGGTTCGCATAACTTCTAACTTTCCCCTTAATCCTTAATCCTGATTCCTGAATCCTCTCCCCCCCTATATATAAAAGGAGTCCAAAAAACAGCAAAAAGTAGGTTGCAAGAAAAAAATATTTTTTCAAAATCACCCGTCTTGCCCTTCTATGTTCCTTCAGGCAATCCACCCTCTTTGCAAAGAGGGCAAGAGTTCGCACTATGCTGACTTACCTGAAACCTGACACCTCAAACCTGAAATCTAAATCACACCAATTCCCTAAAAATCACATTGCTCACTGCCATTCCCCATTCTGTCAAACGGATATTAGTCGTTTTTTCGTCATATTCGGCTAGTCCTTTATCTATAAACGGTTGCATAACCGCAAGTGTTCGGGAAACTATATCCGTTCCATACCGTTCAGCAAATCTTTTCAGTTCCACCCCTTCCGTTTTACGTAAATTCATAAACATAAACTCACTGTAAAGATTATCTTCTGTCAAATTTTCATAACTGCATTGCAACGGGTCTTGCAGATATTTTTGTAAATTGCTTTCTCCCGTACGCCGTCTGTACCCGTCAAAGCCCGTAGCGGCACAGCCAAAACCTAAATATGGCAAATAACTCCAATATACTAAATTGTGTTTGGAGCAGCCACCCGACTTGGCAAAATTAGAAATCTCATAGCGCCCGTAACCCTTTTGCGGCAGATACTGCATAACCAAATCATACATCTGCCCCTGCAAGTCCTCATCCGCCACCTGCGTCCGGCCCTGCTCCACCAATTTGGCAATGGGCGTACCCTTTTCCAAAATCAAACCATAAACGGAAATATGCTCTAAATCCAATGCCACAAGTTGATTTATGCTCTGCTGCAAACTATCCATTGTTTGCAAAGGTAAGCCATACATTAAATCACCATTGATACGGCGAAACCCCACATCCTTCGCCATTTGAATGGTCGCAAGTGCTTCATCCACATTATGAATTCTGCCAATGGCTTGCAATTCCGCATCAAAAAAACTCTGCACTCCAAAACTGATACGGTCAAATCCCAATTCCCGATAACATTGTAATTTTTCTCCATCCACCGTACCGGGATTACATTCAATAGTGGCCTCCGCCGGACTCTGCCACAGACCGTAGTCCTTCAATGCTACAACAATTTTCTGTACTGCACTCAGTGGTAATAAACTGGGAGTACCGCCACCAAAATAAATAGTGGCCTGTTCCATCGCAGTTTCTCCCCGTTCCTTAATTTCCCTGCAAACCTGCTCTGCATACTGTTTCATTAAGCCAATATCGCAACAGGCCTGACTTGGGAAATCACAATATAAACATTTTTGCTTACAAAAAGGCACATGAACATAAATCCCATGTGCCTTTAATTGTTGTTTGTGCATAATATAGACCTTGTTCAAAAATTAAAAATTAAAAACTTAAAATGAAAAATTATGGTGAAATGTTCCTGTGATTATATAATAAATTACAGGAACTTGAATAGCCCCCGCCTTTGCGGCGGCTGGCGCCTAAAGGAACACAAAAAGGCGACTGGGGGTGCGTATTACGCAGAAAACCTAACATAACACTAACCATTATAATAATCACATGAACCTCCTACCATATTTGGTCTTTGCTCTTTGATTATTCGACATTTATTTCAAAAGAAAGTATCAATCAACTTGCTGTCGCAAACTACCCCTTCGCCACTTCGTGGCCCTCTTCCCCTCGCAAGGGGACGCAAGAGTTCGCTTTCTGCCAACTTCCGTGAAACCTGACACCTCAAACCTGAAACCTACTCCATCTTCAACACTGCCATGAACGCTTCCTGAGGAAGTTCCACCGTGCCTACTTGCTTCATACGTTTTTTGCCTTCCTTTTGTTTTTCCAAAAGCTTGCGTTTTCTGCTTATATCTCCGCCGTAACACTTGGCAAGCACATCCTTACGCAGTGCCGCCACATCCTCACGGGCAATAATCTTACTGCCAATAGCCGCCTGTACAGGAATTTGGAATTGCTGACGGGGAATCAAACTCCGCAATTTTTCCACCAGCGCCCTGCCTCTACGTTGGGCATTTTCCTTATGTACAATGGCACAAAGGGCATCCACCGGTTCACCATTCAAAAGTATGTCTACCTTAACTAAATTAGTATCCCTGTAACCTGCCAACTCATAATCCAATGATGCATAACCCCGGCTCATGGATTTTAATTTATCAAAATAATCATAAATTATTTCTGAAAGCGGCAAAGAATAATGCAGCATTACCCTGTTTTCATCAAGATAGGTCATATTGTCATAAATGCCCCGTTTTTCCTGACTTAATTCCATAGCCGGCCCTACATAATCTTTAGGAACAATAATAGTGGCATTGACAAAGGGTTCTTCCACATGGTCAATCACATTAGGGTCCGGGAACAGGCAAGGATTTTCAATCAGTTTCACGCTGCCGTCCGTATAAAATATTTGATAAACAACATTTGGTGCCGTGGTAATCAGTGCCAAATTATATTCCCGTTCCAAACGCTCTTTGATTACATCCATATGCAACAAGCCCAAGAATCCGCAACGGAACCCAAAGCCCAAAGCCACAGATGTTTCCGGCTCAAATACCAAAGATGCATCATTAAGTTGCAGTTTTTCCAAAGCATCCCGAAGGTCATCATAATCCACATTCTCCACAGGATACAAACCGCAGAACACCATAGGGGTCGCCTTGCGGTAACCGGGCAATGGCTTTTCAGCAGGATTTGTGGCATCCGTCACCGTGTCGCCAACTCTGGCATCTTTCACGGTCTTAATGCCTGCCGCAAAAAATCCTACCTGACCGGCACGGAGTTCGTCCACATTCAAAATATTGGGCTTGAATATTCCCACTTCCGTTACATCAAACTCCACACCCGTCGCCATCATCCGGATTTTCATTCCCGGCTTAAGCACACCATCCATAAGCCGCACATAGAGCATTACGCCTTTATAGGCATCAAATTTGGAATCAAACACCAGTGCCTTCAAAGGTGCAGTTTCATCACCTTTAGGCGCAGGTATTCTTTCCACAATGGCTTCTAAAACTTCTTCAATGCCCTCACCTGTTTTAGCGCTGCAAAGAATGGCCTCACTGGCATCAATACCTATTACTTCCTCAATTTCCTTTTTCACCTTTTCCGGGTCTGCACTGGGTAAATCAATTTTATTGATAACAGGAATTATCTCCAAATCATTATCCAATGCTAAATACACATTGGCAAGGGTCTGAGCCTCAATGCCCTGGGTAGCATCTATAACCAAGAGCGCCCCTTCACAGGCCGCCAAAGCACGGCTTACTTCATAATTAAAATCCACATGACCTGGGGTATCAATAAAGTTCAGCATATATTCTTCACCATTCCGTGCCTTATATATACTGCGTACCGCCTGGGCCTTAATGGTAATGCCCCGTTCCCGTTCCAAATCCATAGAGTCCAAAATCTGTTCTTCCATCTCCCGTTTGCTGAGAGTGCCGGTCATTTCAATAAGCCGGTCCGCCAGTGTGGATTTGCCGTGGTCAATATGAGCTATAATAGAAAAGTTACGAAAATGATTTTCTTGCATATTTTTCTCCCTAATTGTCGATATATATTATTATAACCAAGTATTGAAAATCATTCAATTAAATTTTAATAAAAATACTTGTCAAAACTCTTTTCTCGTGCTAAAATATTGCGGTGCAACCAAAATAGGAGGTGAAACAATTGCCAAATATTAAAGCGTCTATTCGTAGCGTAAAGACCGATGCAGAACGCAATGCTAAAAATGCCAAAATGAAAACTGCTCTGCGCAGTGCTTCCCACAAGGTAGTTGCTTTGGCTGAGGCCGGCAAAACTGACGAAGCAAAAGAGGCATTGAAAGTTGCTAACGGTTTGATTGATAAAGCAGCACACCACAATGTTATTCACAAGAATAATGCTGCTCGCAAAAAATCCTTGTTAGCAAAGAAAGTAAAATAATTTGAAAGGTCGTCTTTACGGACGATCATTCACGGCCCGGTGGTTCAGTTGGTTAGAATGCCGCCCTGTCACGGCGGAGGTCACGAGTTCGAGTCTCGTCCGGGTCGCCATTTTGCGGAAATAGCTCAGTGGTAGAGCACAACCTTGCCAAGGTTGGGGTCGCGAGTTCGAGCCTCGTTTTCCGCTCCACATAGGGGTATAGCTCAACTGGTAGAGTAGCGGTCTCCAAAACCGTTGGTTGAGGGTTCGATTCCTTCTGCCCCTGCCAAAACAATAAAAAGTTCCCGCACAGATGTGCGGGAACTTTTTATTGTTTGATTATTTTTCAAACTTGTCGGAAAGGTCAGCGGTAAGGGTTTCTTTATTGCCCATAAAGTTTTCATACCCCTCCTGCTCTGCCTGTTGTTTTGCTTTAAGAATACTCAAGCCAATCTTTTTGGCATCAAGGTCGCTTTTCAGAACTACCATCTTAACTTCCTGACCAATCTTCAGTGCTTCTTCCGGTTTGGTGATGTGCGCATCCGTTATTTCAGATACATGAACTAAGCCCTCTACTTTTTCACTTAACTTAACAATTGCACCGAAAGCCAGGAAACGGACTACCGTGCCAGTTACAATGTCACCGATATTAAACTGACGGGCTTCAACCTTCCATGGGTCTTCTTCAGTTGCCTTCATACTTAAACCAACTCTGTGTTCTTCCCTGTCAATCTTCTTAATCATAACCTGAACTTCGTCACCCTCTTTGGCAATATCTTCCGGTTTCTTGCCATGTTCCCAACTAAGTTCGGTAGTGTGTACCAAGCCAACCAAGCCCTTGGCAATTTCCACAAAGAGGCCAAACTCTGCCACCTTCACAACTTTACCGGTAACAATGCTGCCTTCTTCAATGGTTTCCATAGCCGCTTCTGCAGCCGCTTCCCTTGCTTCACGGGCAGCAGCAATGCGAGCTTCTTTTTCTTCTTTCCACGCTCTGTTCTTCTCCTCACGTTGAGTGCGGAGCAATTCCCTGCGGGAAACAACAATGCGGCGTTTTTCCACATCAATCTCAATGATTTCCGCTTCCAATTCTTGACCAACATATTGGTCAAAATCTTCCACACGACGCAGTTCCACATGGCTTGCTGGCATAAAGCCCTCAACATTTTCCACTGCTACAGAGAGACCAACCACATTCTTCATTTTATTTTTAATAACGCGAAGAACTTTGACTGTGGCAAGACGCTTCTCTCCTTCCGCAAGGGGTTGAACATCTTTCCAGGACGCTTCACGCTCAGCACGGATTTTAGACATACGAATAAAATCTTCTTTGGTGGTGCTCAGCACAATCTTAGCTTCCACTCTGTCGCCAATTTGAATCGTTTCCATAAGTTCTTCAGCAGTTGCTTCTGTTGACCATTCGTAGTAAGGGATAAACCCTTCACGCATATAGCCGAATGCTACATAAACACCGTCTTTATCCTTTTGGATAACTTCGGCTTCAACGACTTTACCTGGGTAAATGTTCACTCCTTTCATACTTTCTTCGAGCATCTGCTCGAAACTCAAATCCTTGTTTTCCAAGTTTTCCATAAACAAAAATGCCTCCTTAATTAAACGGTCAGGGGTTGATGCCCCAGCCGTGATGCCTATTTTAGTGCAGCCCGTGAACATTTCTCTATTGAGCTCAGCTGCCGTCTCAATATGATAAACCTTTCGGCAATCCTTCGCCACCACTTCTGCCAAGTGTCTGGTGTTGGCACTGTTGTGTCCACCAATCACCACCATAGCATCAACTTCTTTTGCTAAAGCAGCAGCTGCTTCCTGACGTTGGGCTGTAGCATTGCAAATGGTATTTTCCACCAAATATTCACCAGGTCTTGCCTCTTTTAAGTCAGACAAAATTTTTTCAAATTTGTCTTTCTCAAATGTAGTTTGTATTATTATAGCATATTTTGATACAAAAGGTATAGTAGAAATTTCAGATTTTTTTTCAACGACAAAAGAATTTTCCCCTGCCCATTTTTTGATACTTTTAACCTCTGGGTGGTCTTTTTCCCCAATAATGATGGGCAGATACCCATTCAAAGACGCCTGTTGTGCCTTTTCCTGTGCCATCCGTACATTTGGACAGGTGGCATCCACCAATACCAACTGGTTATTTTTTATTTTATCATAAATCTCAGGACCTACCCCGTGCGAACGTAAAATTATTTTTTCACCGGCAACAAAATCATCAAGATTTTCCTTACAGCCAATGCCCTGTTCTTTTAATTCTTCAATCATTTGCGGATTATGAATCAAAGGTCCGAAAGTGGCAACTTTTCCCCCTTTGCCACCTTCCGCCAACGCCAGTGCCACTGCCCTTTTCACACCATAACAAAAGCCACAATACTCAGCAATCTTAACCTGCATTTTTCACAATCTCTATTTCCGCCGCAATACGCCGCATCATTTCTTCCGTCATTTGATGGAGCAAATCTTTGGTAATTTCCCCATCCGGAAAATAAATTGGTTCTGCAAAGGATACTGTTACCTTAGGCCACCATGTTTTTGCCCGCTTAAAATCCGTCCCTACAATACAAGTAGGCACTATTACCGCTCTCGCTTTGGATGCCATCATCAACGCACCCGGCTGTGCTTTCCCCAATTCACCCGTACGGCTACGTGTGCCCTCCGGGAAAATCATCAACACTTCACCATTTTTTAAAACATCAATTCCGTGCTTAATGGCGGTACGGTCTGCACCTCCACGGCGTACGGGAAAAGCACCCAACAATCTGTATAACGAACCTAACACAGGAACAAAAAGTTCCTCCTTCGCCATAATGTTCACCCTGCGTGGGGAAGATGCCCCAACAATGGGCGGATCTGCCAAGCTAACATGGTTGCAAGCCAAAACCACCGGACCTTCCATCGGAAAACGCTCCGTATGTAAAATTTTCAAACGATAAATTATCTTAAAAAACGCAACAAGAAATTTTTTTGTTGGTTGATACCAAAAGGGAAGTTTTTCCATTATTTTTCTTTTTCCCCAATCATTTTAATAATTGCATCCCTAACTTCCTCAATGTGCATTCCCGTGCTATCCAAAAGAATAGCATCATCCGCCTGTTTCAACGGGCTTACAGGCCTGTGACTGTCCTGATAATCACGTTGTACCAAATCTGCTTTCACCTGTTCAAAATCTACTTTCATGCCATTGGCAATCAATTCCTTATAACGCCGTTGGGCACGTTCATCCGCCGTAGCTGTCAAAAATATTTTCAAATCCGCATTGGGAAAAACCACAGTTCCTATATCCCGTCCGTCAAGAATTACACCGCCCTTTTCACCCATGCGCCGTTGTTGTGCCACCATCGCTACACGAACTCTGGCAATGGCAGAAAGCGGTGAAACCAATTTGGAAATCTCTGGAGTACGAATGAAATTAGTGATCTCCACACCGTCAGCAAAAACATGATTAACTCCGTCCCTGGGCTGGAACTCAATAACCATTTTTTCAGAAAGTTCGCCTATAAATTCATCCTCATAGGCATGTCCTGTCTGCACAAATTTCCAGGTCACAGCCCGATACATAGCGCCTGTATCAATATAAGCATAGCCGATTTTTTCCGCCACCGCCTTAGCAATGGTGCTTTTTCCCGCCCCCGCAGGACCATCCAAAGCAATTACTAATTTCTTCATAATGACTGATCCTTTCATAAGTGAAAAACTTAAAGCGTAAAACTATTGTGATATGTTCCTTTAATCAAAAATAAAACATTCACACTCTAACCTTCCAGCTATAATCACAGGAACATTTTACCTAAATTACGCATTGCGAATTACGCATTATATTTCCCCTAATTCCTTCATCCAGCAGCACTGCTGCCCGCAACGAAGCCGCTGGAGAACGCCGCCTGCAAATTATATCCCCCGGTATAACCGTCCACATCCATCACTTCACCGGCAAAATACAAACCATCCACCAATTTTGATGCCATAGTCTTAGGATTAATTTCATCCACCGCCACACCTCCGGCAGTAACAATGGCCTCTGCTATGGGACGGGTACCTGTAACCGGCACCACGAATTTTTTCAAAACATTGAGCAATCTCTGACGTTCCGTCTTGGTAATTTGATTGATGAATTTATCTTCCGGCAAATATGCCATATCCAGCACAACTGCAATCAAACTGTGAGGCAAAAGTTTACTCAACCCGTTCACAATCTGTTTCCTGCTGAACTCCGTAAAATCCCGTTGTATCCTTTCATCCAGTTGTTCATAACTCAATGCCGGTTTCAAATCTAAAACCAGTTCCACTTCTTTTCCCTCATCCAGCGCCCCTCTTGCCTGATTGCTTAAGCTCAACACCATAGGCCCCGATACACCGAAATGAGTGAACAGCAGTTCACCGAACTCCTCACCTATTTTCTTGCCATCCGCCCAAAGAGTTGCCCCTGTATTACGTAATGACAAACCTTGCAATTCTTCAGTATACTGCCAATCACTTGTCAAAGGCACCAAACTGGGTTTCAAAGGAATTATCCTATGTCCCACGTCCTCTGCCAAAATCGCCCCAGAACCGTCACTACCTGTCAAAGGATAGGTAGCACCACCTGCCGCAAGAATAACTTTATCACAGGGCATAAATTGATTTTTACCATAATTAACACCTTTGACTTTGCCATTTTCAACAACAATTTTTGTAACCTTGACATCCGTTAAAAGTTTGCCGCCATGCTCCTCAAAAATTTTTACCAATGTATCCACTACATCCTGTGCCTTATCACTTACAGGAAACACTCTCATCCCCCGCTCCTGCTTCGTGGGGCAACCATGCTCTTCCAAAAGATTACGGATATCCTCGTTAGTAAATGTCCTAAGAGCCGAATTCAAAAACTTTCCGTTTCCGGGAATATTCTTTATAATCTCCGCAATCTCCGCCCCATTGGTAATATTACAACGACCCTTACCTGTAATCAAAAGTTTACGTCCCGGTCGTTTCATTCTTTCTAAAATAGTGGTTTTAACACCTGCCGCCGTTGCTGCAATACCTGCCAACAGCCCTGCTGCCCCACCACCAATGACAACAATCATTTTAATTTTCTTTCGTTTTTAACAACAATTTAATTTCTTCCTCTTCCAAAGGACGGATTTTACCTTTTCCCAAGTTTTTCAAACTTAAAGGTCCCATTTTTATCCTTTTCAAATCTCTGACAGGGAAACCAATCACATCACACATCCGCCGCACCTGACGGTTACGTCCCTCATGAATCGTTATATTAAACTCTGTGATATTTTTATCATGATTATAACCAAGCAAATTAACTGTAGCAGGTGCTGTAATTCCATCTTCAAGCATTACGCCCATACGCAAGGCATCTAACTTTTCCTCCGGCACAATTCCCGGTACTCTTACCTGATATGTTTTTCTAATTTCATAACTGGGATGGGTCATACGCTGTGCCAAATCACCATCGTTAGTAAGCAGTAATAATCCTTGCGTATTGTAATCAAGGCGCCCCACAGGATAGAGTCGCTCTGCCATCTCACCTACAAAATCAGCAATACATTTCCGCCCTTCCGGATCCTTCATAGTGGTTACAACTCCCCGTGGTTTGTAAAACATATAATAGGTCTTTTCTTCCAATTCCACAGGTTTATCATCAACAAACAATCTGTCACGAGAAGCATCCGCCTTAGTCCCCAGTTCCCGCACAACCTTGCCGTTCACTTTTACCCTGCCGGCAAGAATTAGTTTTTCCGCATCCCTGCGGGATGCCACTCCCGCCTGAGCTAAAATTTTTTGCAGGCGTTCCTCACTCATCCCTACCCTCATTGCCATCTGTATTCTCTATGTTACCAGTGTCATCCGTGTTTTTTGTTTGCTCAATATTCTCTATGTTCTCTTTCACGATAGTGAGCAAATTCTGACGTTGTGGCATTTCCACGCCGTCCATTTCCAAAGCCAACTGTTGTTCTCCACCAAGTGCTTCCAACATAACATCCTCGTCCTCCGGATTAGGCAAATCAGCCAAAGAATTCAAGCCAAAGGTAGTAAGAAATTTGTCGGTAGTTTTATAAAGCAATGGATTACCAATGGTCTTTTTATGTCCTGCCTCATCTATCAACCCCAAATCCAAAAGTGTATTCACAACACCATCAACCTTTACCCCACGAATTTGTTCCATTTCTGCACGGGTAACCGGTTGCTTGAAAGCAATAATAGCAAGCGTTTCCATTGCCGCATTGGAAAGTTTTATTTCACGGTGTTTTTCCATACGGGAAGTTGCTTCAAAATACTCCGGTTTAGTCACCAACTGCACCCCTTCATTCACATGGCGTAACATAAGTCCCCGTTCCTCGTTCTCGTTATATTTCTTTTCTAAATCTTCCAATGTTGTATAAACCTGTGTTGTTTCAACGCACAAGGCATCCGCCAATTGTTGAATTGTAATCGGCTCACCACTAGCAAAAAGCACTGCTTCCAAAGCCCCAAGAATTCTGTTATATTCCATTTTCCTCCACCTTCCTTACGAAAATATAAATTGGAGCAAATGGCTCCTTTTGTTCAATCATTATCCTGCCCGACTTCAACAATTCCAAAAGTCCCAAAAATGAGGCAATTTTTTCCGCCCTATGCCCAGTAAGGAAAAAATCGCTTAACATAACACCGCCAACCGCCTGTTGCAAACGAGATAAAATGTCTTCCATTTTCCCTTCTACAGAAAAGGCCTGCGGTTCAATGTAAGCCATCTCCTGGCGAGCCGTATCGACAATTCCTGTCAATGCCAAAAGTAAATCCTTAATATTATACTGTGCAAGCGTAAGTGCCGCCTGCCTGTACATCGGTTTATGGCTTACCTGTTTATCTGCCAAAGCTTTCATTTCTGCCAAAGCGGCCGCCCGATTTTTAATCTTACGATATTCTAACAGCATATCAATAAGTACTTTACGAGGATCAATTTCATCCTCATTTTCCTCATTCTCAACAGGCAATTTCGGCAAAAGCATTCTGGACTTTATCTGCAAGAGAGTGGCAGCCATTAAAAGAAATTCCGTTGCCACCTCCATATCGAACTCTTGCATTTCATTGAGCGCCGCCATATATTGGTCCGTGATTTCCACAATGGGAATATCAAAAATGTCGTATTTATTTTCATGAATAAGGTGTAACAGCAGGTCCAGTGGCCCCTCAAACTGCTCTACCCTGATAGATAATTTTTCCATCACAACAGGTTCATAACCTCTTTTATTTCCTGCATATTCTTTTCAGCAATCACTTTTGCTCGCTCATCACCATGTTGCAAAACTTCTTTAACATAGCCCGGTTTCTTTTCCAGTTCTGTACGCTTAATATGAATATCCGCTAACATAGCGTTCATCTTCTCTGCCAAACATTTCTTACATTGTACACAACCAATTTCCCCCGCCTGGCATTGTGCCGTAATGACCGGACACTCCTCCGTATTAAACACCTGTTGGAATTTATGTACAATACAAACATCAGGATGTCCCGGATCAGTTTTCTTAATACGGGACGGATCCGTAGTCATCATTTTTATTTTTGCTGTAACTTCCTCCGGCGGTGCGCCAAAAGGAATAGTATTGCCATAACTCTTGCTCATCTTCCGTCCGTCAATACCGGGCAAAACTTTTGCCTTACTGAATACGGCCTGAGGTTCAGGAAATACCTCCTTATGATAAAGGAAATTAAAACGGCGAACAATTTCCCGTGTCAGTTCCAAGTGTGCACTCTGGTCTTCCCCAACCGGCACATGAGTTGCTTTATAAAGAATAATATCCCCTGCCATCAGCACAGGATAACCCAGAAATCCATAAGTATGCAAATCCTTATCCGTACCTTCCAAATCACGGATTTTATCCTTGTAAGTCGGTACACGCTCCAGCCATCCTAAAGGAGTGCTCATGCCAAGCAATAACGCCAATTCTGCATGTTCCTTAATATGACTCTGTACGAAAATAATATTCTTTTCCGGGTCAAGGCCTGCACTTAACCAGTCAATAGCCATCTCCTGAATATTATCCTGCATTTTAGAAGTGTCAGCATAAGAAGAAGTCAGCGCATGCAAATCTGCAATAAAAAACAAACATTCATATTGGTTTTGCAATTTCACCCAATTTTCCAGCGCCCCCATATAGTTTCCCAAGTGAAACCGTCCGGACGGCTGCATACCGCTTAATATTCTACCCAATCTTTTTCCCTCCTTAATTTTATCTAAAAAATCACACTCAGAACAATATTCACTAACCCAAGGTACATCTGTGCCAAAGGGTTAATTATTGCCCCAACTACACCAGAAAACACCAAAGCCATCAATATGAAAAAGCCGTAACGCTCAACCGTTTCAGCATATTGGTACAAATATTTTGTAGGCATAAATTCCATTACCAGTTTGGAACCATCCAAAGGTGGTATTGGAATTAAGTTAAAGAAGGCAAACCACACGTTGTAAAGCATAATCCACTGCAAAAAGTTAAACACGGTCTGACTCATCAAATTAAACCGCAAAAGGATCGCTCCAACTAATGCCGCCAAAAAGCAAAGAAAAAGATTTGCCCCCGGCCCGGCCAAACTCACCTTAATAATTCCCATTTTCCTGTCATGAAAATTATTGCTGTTAATTGGTACCGGTTTTGCCCAACCAAACCCGGCCAAAGCCAACATAAATAACCCTAAAAAATCCACATGCATCATGGGATTAAAAGTGAGCCTTCCCATATATCGTGGTGTCGGATCCCCCATACTGTCCGCCGCCAAAGCATGAGCATATTCATGTACCACCAATGCAAAAAGCAATGCCGGTATTCTATAAATCATTGTTGATAAATCTAACATTTCATTCCTTCCACATAAAAAGTCATCTTATATTATAATATAAAAGTAATTCTTATACAATAGCGACTTGGGTGTAAATTAGAAGTTGTAAGTTAGAAGTTATAAATTAAAGGTAGAATGTTCCGTTGATTGAAAATATAAAGTTCGCACTCTGCAACCTTCCCTGCTATAATCACAGGAACATCTTACCACAATTTTTAATTTTTAATTTATAACTTTTAACTTTTTCACAATATAACTCGCCCCCACCGCTTTTGCCACATCTCCTATCAAAAATGGAACCACCCCCATAAGGAAGGACTCCCTCCAATTCAACCCGGTTAAAAGCATCAATTGGCTGACCCCTGCAATATAAATAATCGGCATTCCCACCACTACAGTCACAAAAGCATAACGGTAAAAATTATATTCCTTCCCCCGCAGATATGCCATCAACACCACCGCAGGTAGAAAAGCCCAAATGTAACCGCCAGTAGGTCCGAAAAGTTTTCCCGGTCCTGCCGTACCACCTGTGAAAACCGGCACTCCTGCCAAACCTAAAAGTAAATATACCAACATAGTGAAAAATGCCTGACGTGGTGTTAAAAGCAACGCCACCAAGTTCACAATCAGTGTCTGCAAAGCCAAAGGCGACATAGAGAACGGCAACGGGATGATAATATACGCACTGACACAATTCATCGCCACCAATAATGAAATTTTTGTTAATTCTTTCGTAGTCATCCTAATTCCAATTATTCTTGCCGGCGCTAAAAGCCAGCACATCTACATATTTTGCCCCCGCCGCCAAAAGTGTTTTCGCCGCTTCGTTGGCAGTGGCACCGGTGGTATAAATATCGTCTAACAATAAAACCCTTTTATCCGTCACATCCGCAATAACTTTGAAACATCCTGCCACTTCCTGCTCCCGTTGTTCTTTATTCAGATTAAAAAGAGGGGCAGTAACACGTCTACGTTCCAAGACCTTGTGCATTTGATGAAAATTTAAGAAATCAAATATTTCTTCAGGTACCTCATATCCACGCTCTTGAGAACGATTAACAGACGTAGGAATTGCTACCGTCAAATCATATTGTTGCAAAAGTTCCTGCCAATAACTGCCAAAAATTACCCTTGCTTCTTCCTCAAGTTGGTATAAATAGCGTCCCTTGTTTTCAAACTTCACAGCATGAATAACTTTCCGCACTTCTCTTTCATATTTGTAAAGCAAGTAAATAATATTGATGGTTTCTCCCTGCTCCACCATCTTGTTAATAACAAAGTGTTCTCTACAAATTTGGCAGAACACACCTTCATCAATCTTATCACCACAAACAGCACAACGGCGTGGAGCAACATTTTCCCACAGAAGTTGCAGATTATACAAACACTCCCTTATCTTCATAAGATGATATTATATCATAGATTTGCAAGTATTGAGAAGTAATGTTATAATATATTATCAAATTAAGGAGATTTTTATGGAATACCCAGATTTACGTGGCAAGTTAATTGCCTTAGATATGTATAATTGCGATGCCAATATTTTGGAAGATTACCAAAGAGTTATTCAAATCATTGAAACACGCTGTAAAGAATTTGGTATGCAACTTTTGAAAATTGAACACTCGGATGCGGAGGAAGGCAATGCCTATACCCTTTTTGGCATTTGTGTACAGGGGCATATTGTTTTACACGCTTTCCCCGAATATGGTTTTTGCGGAATGGATACCTACAGCATCGGGCAGGAATCCCATCCCTCCCACTGTGCCAAAGCCATCCGTTCTGACTTAAATCCAGATAAAATTAAAATTACCATTTTGAACCGAGGCGATTTTGGCAGTGAAAACGATATGAAACCACATCGCCGTTCCAGTTCCAAACTTATCCGCCGCACCAAAAACTTTGGCGGCAAAATCAAAAAAATCATCTTACAACCAAGAGGAATTTGAAAATGATTAAACAAATTTTAACATCACTCATATTGCTGACATCTGCCACCGCTCTTGCTTACAACGATGCTGATGTACGGGCAGTCAAAGCAGGACTTAACGTTATTAACGGAGATTTATCCGGTGCCGATTTGTCCGGCATGAATTTAAGTGGCCGTAATTTTCGTGGCACATCCTTTGTAGAAGCCCGGTTGGTCAAAGTAAATTTTGATAAAGCCAATTTGTCTGAAACCAATTTTTACCGTGCCTCTTTACAAGAAGCGACCTTAAAAAACGCTAAACTGAACGGGGCTATTTTAAACAATGTAAGAGCGGCCAAAGCCAATTTTACCAACTGCGACTTAAGCAAAGCATTAATCAACAGAGCCAATTTTTACAGAGGCACCTTTATCAATGCCCTTTTCACCGGAGCGGATGTACAGGAATGTAATTTTGAAAATGCCAACTGCGACTACACTGATTTTGTGGGGGCAAATTTGAACAATGCCTGGTTCCGCAAAGTCAACCTGCGTAACACAGTTATGCGGGGAGCCAATCTTTTTCAGGCAACCTTTACGGAGGCAAAATTACCCTATGGTGACTTAAGGGAAGCCAACTTGGCAAAAGCCACCTTCCACAAAGCCAATTTGAATTATGCCAAATTGGATAAAGCCATTATGACGGATACAGATTTAACCAACGCCAGTATGCAAAACACCGAATTCAAACGGGCAATTATGAAAAAAATTGAACCGAAACCAGATACAAAAGATAACGAAAATAAAGAAACTAAAAAGAAGGACAAAAAGAAAACCAATGACGAAAAATAACTTTTTCGAATACACAAAACACCTTGCTTCCGCAAGGTGTTTTAATTTGCTAATTGAAAACTCACCATCCCCACTTCATCAGTGCGATAAATTTTCGTGCCACTGTTCTTCATCCGTTCAAGTGCTTCCCTATGCGGATGTCCGTAACCATTGTCCCGTCCAACACTGATAACCGTAATCTTGGGTTTCACCCTATTATAAAGTTCCTCACTATTACTATATTTTGAACCGTGATGAGGTGCTTTCAGAATAGTATAACTTCCCTGCAAATTTAAAATTCTTTCCTGTTCCCCGTTAATATCCCCTGTGAAAAGAATTTTCTTATCTCCACTTTGCAATTCACACACCAGGCAATTTTCATTACCAGTTTTTCCTGAAAAAGTCTGTAAAATTCTTACAACCACATCATCAACCATGAATTCCATTTTATCCTTTGCATAAATTATCTCACTTTTATCCGCCACCTTCAACAAATTGCTTACACTTTCCGTAACAGCACTTAACGGCAAAACTATTTTTTCTACCGGCACATTCCGCACCAGTCCTGCAGCTCCACCAGCATGATCTAAATCACCATGACTTAACACCAACAAATCCACTTTGTCCAACCCCATTGCATATAGTACAGGCACCAAAACCCTGCTGCCCACATCATAACCATAAGAACCGCCAGTATCAACAAAAATAACTTTATTGTTTTTGCTGACAAACAATGTCGCATCCCCCTGCCCCACATCCACAAAATGAATCACAGCAGAATGGGGATGCCAAAGCAACCAAGCGACCTGAGCCACAATCAACAACGGGCATAACAACATCACCGCTTTTCGCCATTGTAATCCGCAATACTGCACAGGTGCGAAATAAAATCCAAACATCAGAAAAATATAATAAACAATACCGCACCATAAGGGCAAGATTGGCAGAATCAATCTGCTGAATGGCACAGCCGTAAGCATTTCTGCCCAATTTAAAATCTGCTCCAATGCTATGCCACATAATTCCAATGGCATAGTTATAGCAAACATATAATCCATTGCCAAACCAACTACAGCAAACGGCACAAGTATTTCCAAAACTGGTAAGAGTACGACACTTGCCACCAATGACAAAAAACTAATTTGATGAAAATAAGCCACTAATAAAGGCAGTGTCGCCAACTGTGCCCCTATGGTAATAGTTAATATTTCCGCTATAAACTTAGGAAAAAGCAAACGGCAATATGGTTTTAATTTTGGCACCAACCAAATAATTCCTCCTGCTGCCAAAAAACTCAGTTGAAATCCCACATCCAAGAGCCAAAGCGGTTGGAAAAGCAACAAAAACACCGCCGTTACAATTAAGAAAATACCTCTTTCCACATTGGGAACAACAAAAAGCACAGGTAAAGACATAATTAAAGCCCTTAAAACCGGCGGTCGCAAACCACAAATAAAAGCGTAAAAAATTAAAACACCTAAAACAACAATTCCTTTCTTTTTTGTTTTCAAAGGTTTTAAGCAAGCAATAATAAAACTGGACAATAACAGAATATGCGTACCAGAAACTGAAAGCAAGTGGTTCAAACCGTTAGCACTAAAAATTTCTCTTGTTTCTTCACTGATGCCATTACTGCCACCCAAAATCATACCAGCAAATACTGCCCCTGCATCACCCTGTATAACACTTGCCATACGCTCACGCAAAGATAAATTTATCAGAGAACAACAAGACAAAAATTGACGTAAATAACTTTCTTCTTCCGCAACAGTTTTTATCTCAGCCTTACGAATACGCCCAGCAAACCCCTGTACCCGGTTCCAAGTTTCCATATCAAAAGTCCCCGGATTACGCAAGATATGCAGCGGCAAAAATTGCCCTGTAGCCATAATCTTGCCTGACTTTGGCAAAGTATTTTTAGTGGAAATTCTTACTTTTACAGTATTAGTAAAAATTAATTTCTCGGAAACTATTTTTTCACAATGTATATAACAACTGTTACCAAATTCATTATGTTTAACACTCAATGGCTCAACAGAACCTGTAATTTTCACCTTTTTATAAAAGAAATCCCCAACTTCCAATTTAGCATATCCCGCTCCAGTTCCGCTTACCAGTCCAAGACAGAAAGAAAATAAAAGCGCTAAAAATAAAAATACCCTGGGAAGTTTTTTAGTTAGCAGCATACCTGCCACAGCCGCACCACACCACAACAGGAACAGCCATTGAAAACTTTCCCAAGTATAATTTTTTAATCCCAAATAACAACCTGAAAAATATGTAATTGCCAGAAAATAAATTTTGTTCACAATTATTAAAGAGTTATATAAGATTGCAGTTTAGCAAATCTTGTAGAGGAAATTCCCTGAACTTTCATTAAATCATAAATAGTTGTAAACCTATGTTCAGAACGATACTTTATGATCCGTTTTGATAATTCAGGATAAATTCCCGGTAAGGTATTTAATTCATTCATTGTACCATTGTTTATGGAAACTAATTTATTTTCACTTGCTACAATCTTTTCTACAAAAATACCTTTCGGCAAATTATACCCACTAACTTTATTTGCAAGAGCAGGGCGTTTAAAACTGCGCACCCGCATCTTTTTATCTCCTAAATCTATACTTTTCTTAGTGGTATTTTTCTTCAATGCAGGAACATTAATCTGTGCTCCGTCCTTAAGAATACGGGTAACATTAACTTTTTGTACATCCGCTGCATCCGTAAATCCACCTGCCAAATTAATCGCATCCAAACCACGGATGTTTGCTTCAACATTATAAACACCCGGCTTTTGCACTTCTCCCGTAACATAAATCTTAATAGTTGAAACTTGCTTTTGTGGTGAACTGCTGACACCATTTCCATCTGCAATATTAATAACTTTACCACTATCTTCAGTCGGCAAACTTTGAACATAATGTTTCTGACCACTAAAAACAAAAACAGAAATCCCAATCATCAACATAAAAATAGTCAAAAGTATTATTTTACGTACCCTGTTATCAATTTCCATCCCTATTTACAAACCTTCCTCTACCTTGTACCAAAAGTTAATATTACAACATTTTTCTGTATTGCGAATAACTGAAAAATCCCAATCCCAGCCAAATCATACCAAAAGTCCACATATGAGCAACAGTAAATGCTTCATCATACAGCAAAACTCCAATCAGCATGCTTAATGTCGGAGACAAATACTGCATAAAGCCAACCATATTCAAAGGCAAACATTGCGTACAAGCTGCAAAAAACAATAATGGTATTGCCGTTACAATTCCACATCCCACCAAATATAATATTGTAATACCATCATATAATTGAAAAGCATTGTTCCCCTGCAACCACAAATAAATTAGGTACCCTAACATAAATGGTAACATAATCAATGTTTCCAACATTGTGCTTGTGAATGGGGAAACGGGGATACATTTTTTCAATAAGCCATAGATAGCGAAAGTTGATGGCACTACCAATGAAACCCATGGCAAATATCCTGTCTTGACAACCATACTGCTAATTCCGCAAAAAGCAAGGAACACTGACAGCCATTCCAATCTGTTCAACCACTCTTTCAAAAATACTACAGCCAAAACTACGCTCAACAACGGATTAATGTAATATCCCAATGCCGTTTCCAAAATTCTGCCATCCTCAACCGCCCAAATGTAAATTCCCCAATTAAAGAAGACCATCACACTGGCAGCCACCATTCTTACACCGCTCTGCCAATTACTGAAAGTTTCCTTCGTTTCCTTCCTAAAACGTTCCAACCTTCCTGTAAAGTACAAGATTAAGAAAACAAAAACTGCAGACCATATAAATCTGTTAGCCAAAATTTCCAAAGCCGGCACATGATGAATCTGCTTCCAATAAACAGGCAGTATTCCCCACAATCCATACGCCCCAATGCCATATAAAATTCCTTCTTTTAATCTGTTATTATTTTTCTTATTCTCCATTTTTTCCAAACCTAGAAAAAACAAAATAAATTTGAAAGTTATCAGATACTAATTTGATATGATACAACTATAATATATAATATGCAAGAAAAAACAACAATAAATTTTCAAAGAAGCAAAGAAAAACGCCAGCGTCATTCAACACTGGCGTTCTCCCAACCGGCGACTTCCTATCCTCCCGGGCCGCTTCCAGCCAAGTACTTTCGGCGTTT
>JAUNOC010000014.1 GCA_030531205.1 Phascolarctobacterium sp. | reverse complement strand
TTCTATGTTCCTTTAGACGGTCCTTTACCTCGCTGGACAAACCCAAATTTCTCGGCGACAGTCCACTGGACTGTCTACCCCTTTATGGGCGGACGAGAGTTCGCATTACCCCGCACGCCCGAAACCCTAATTATAATCACAGGAACATCCCACCATAATTTCTAATTTCTAATTACTCATTACTCATTACTCATTAACTTTATTTCCCTCTTGCCACTTCAAAACAAATGCTTTATAATTTACTCGTCAGAAAAACGCAATCAAAAGCGTGGAAAGTGGTTTTTAAAGTGGCGACACATTTATAGAAAGTGGCGACACTTTAAAAATTTAATTTCGCAGTAAAAAGCGAAAAATAAATAATGAAAGGACTGATATCATAATGTTAGACCAAAAAGAAAGATGTAAGCGTTATCGCTTAAAGAAAAAACTTCAAGATGCGGCAGATAAGATTTTTAGAACATGGGAATTGGGAAAATCACGCACCTCTTCCCACACCCCTCGTGAAATTAAAACCGCTCTTGATAATAGTATCAACCTGCCCTACAACTGGACAGAAGAAGATTACAAGCAAGCAAAACTCTCTTTAAGCACCTACCGTACCAACATATTTTTAGAGAACGACACGGACTTGCAACAAGACATTTCCGCTACACGGACTGACAAGCAAGAAGCAAAAAAAGTCACCGATAAAATGAAAAAGGCCTATACCGCAATGCTGCAGACCCTTGAACTGGCAACAGACGACCCTGTTGACGAAGCCGCCGCTGTCTTACAAGTGGCACGCTTTGTAGCACGGCGACTGGCAAAAGAGAAGGAACAAATCCCGGAGAACGATGCCACCGCCTATTGCCTCGCCACCCTGCCCCGCTCCTATCAAAAACCCGACTGGGTCAAACCGCACATTACGAATATGATTGATTTTAACTGTGTAAAGATTGAAATTATACACGGAGCACCATTATAAAAAAAAAACTCACTGCCTGTGGCAGTGAGTTTTTTTTTTATAATGAACAATTAATAATGAGTAATGAATAATTATGGTGGTATGTTCCTGTAAAGAAAATAATCATAACCCTAAAATATCATGAAAATACTTTAATGTTGAATATTTGTACAAACGTTCAAACTCTCGTTTATGCAAAGTAATATTCCCTTTTACATACCCGGTATAACCGTCAATATACGTCACAATTTCAGAAACAATCCTTTTAATATTTGTCATTGTTTCACTATATTCATCTTGATCTACAATGGCATTTTTATTTGAAAAATAAGCACTTTTTTTAATTAGGACAACTTTAGAATAATCCAATCCAGAATGTGTTTGCTTACTTCTCTTTGATTTAGTGAACATATAGGCATTTTTGTGATTTATGTGCGATCTAAAGGGAATACAAATAAAATATTCCTCATGCAAATCAATTAACAAACAGCTATATGGTCTTCCCTGTTTATTCATGAGTTCAGGATACTTATCATTTGGATAATCATCCAAAAACTTTTGAGATAGCAGATAAATCTGCGTTACAAAATTCATATTTCACCTATAAAAAAGGGCAACTGCCGTTGCCCTAAAATAACTTCGCCCGGTCAATTTTTATTTTACCGATGTGTCAGAACCGTCACACATCTTCTTCACCCGGCCAGTTTTTATTTTACCGATGTGTCGGAGCCGTCACACATCTTCTGCACGAAGAACCACAAGTTTCCTTATGATTGCTTGTAGTTTAACATTTATCCCGCCTCTTGTCAACTGATTTTTTCTCTATTCCCTAAATCCTATCTCCTAACCCCTGAAACCTGATACCTCACACCTGAAACCTCAAACCCTACTTTTTCCCCTGCCTGCATCCCTTATCTTCCCCGTTTCCTGTGGGCTTGTAGTATTCCACTCCCACCAGTTCGTCCGGCAGATATTGCTGTTCCACCCAGCCACCGTAACTGTGGGGATATTTGTAATCCAAGCCATGCCCCATTGTAGCCGCTCCCGGATAATGGGCATCACGGAGATGAACCGGCACATTGCCAATCTTATTATTTCGCACATCGTTTCGGGCATATTCAATTCCCATTGTAGCAGAATTAGATTTGGGTGCGTTGCAAATATACAGCACCGCTTCACTCAAAGGCAACTGTGCCTCCGGCCAACCCACAAAATCCGCCACCTGAGCACAGGCATTTGCCACCACAATAGCGTTGGGGTCTGCCAAGCCCACATCCTCTGCCGCACAGATACAAATCCTGCGAGCAATAAAGCGGAGGTCTTCCCCGCCCTCAATCATCCTTGCCAAATAGTGCAGTGCCGCATTGGCATCACTGCCCCGCATACTTTTGATAAAAGCGGAAATTATGTCATAGTGCTGGTCGCCCTTTTTGTCATAGCGTTGCAGGGCATTACCAATTATGCTCCGCAAAACTTCCGCATCAACAAGGCGGTTTTCTTTTTCCGGCAACATAAACTCTGCCTGTTCCAAGATATTCAAGGCACTGCGGGCATCCCCGCCACAAAAATCGGCAATTATTTTTAATGCGTCTTCCGTAATTGCAAAACTGTCCCCAAAGCCGTGTTCCTTGTCATGAACCGCCCGCTCCAAGATTTGCTGTACCTGTGTATTGTCCAGCCGTTCCAAGCGAATAACTTTCATCCGGCTGAGCAAGGGCGAATTGATTTCAAAAAAGGGATTTTCCGTTGTGGCACCAATCAGAATAATGGTGGCGTTCTCCACATAGGGCAAAAGCACATCCTGTTGTGCCTTATTGAAACGATGAATTTCGTCAATGAATACCAGTGTCCTGCCCAGTCCGCTCCGCAGGGTGTCCTGTGCCTGTTGGATAAGTTTGCGTAGTTCCGGCACACCGCTGGAAACCGCATTTATCGCCACAAATTTTTCGCCTGTGGTATGGGCAATAACCTCTGCCAAAGTAGTTTTTCCCGTGCCCGGCGGGCCATAGAACAACACACTCTGCAAGGCATCTTTTTCAATCATCCGGCGTAACGGACTACCCTTGCCCACTGCTTTTTCCTGTCCGACAAAATCATCTAACCGTTGGGGTCTCATTCTGTCCGCCAAGGGTTTCTGCCTGCTGGTGTTATTGACAAACAACGATTCCATCATAATTTTTTCTCCACTAATTTTCTCACTGCATAGGATGCCATCATGAGTCCTGCCGCACCCGGTACAAAGACCATTGAACCGTCCTGCGGTGCTTCCTCAGAATAGACCACCGCCACCCCTTTTTCAATGCCCTCTTTCCGCAGTTTTTGTCTTACACTGCGTGCCAAAGGACAACCGCTGGTTTTGCTTATATCTGCAATTTTCAGCAATTCCGGTTGCAATTTTTTCCCCGTTCCCATAGCACTGATAACGGGAATACCACGCCGTGAACATTCAGCCAAAATATCAACTTTGGCATCAGTATCGTCAATGCAGTCCAGCACAAAATCTATTTTGCCATTAAAGAACTTTGCAAAATCCCCTTTATGATAAAACTCATTCATAACCTGCACTTTGCAGGCAGGGTTAATCTCTGCTATCCGCTCTGCCATAACTTGCGTTTTGGGCTTTCCCAAAGTGTTGATGGTAGCACCGATTTGCCGGTTAAGATTGGAAGGGGCATAGCAATCACCGTCCACCAAAACTAAATTTCCAATACCGCTGCGGCAAAGTCCCTCTACTGCATAGCCGCCCACGCCGCCTAATCCGAAGACCAAGACGGTGGCATTTTGCAATTTTTCAATATTCTCTTTACCGATTAATTCTTCCGCCCGTTCCAACCAATCTTCCATCATACACCTAAGAAATTAAAAGTTAAAAATTAAAAATGAAAAATTATG
The DNA here is from genome assembly GCA_030531205.1 of Phascolarctobacterium sp. GTDB lineage: Bacteria > Bacillota > Negativicutes > Acidaminococcales > Acidaminococcaceae > Phascolarctobacterium_B. The sequence continues at coordinate 10,582 of JAUNOC010000014.1, read as the reverse complement.
GTGATATGTTCCTTTGATTAAATAACAGATTACAGGAACCTGAGTAGCCCCCGCCCTTGCGGGGGTAGACAGTCCAGTGGACTGTCGCCGAGAAATTTGGGTTTGTCCAGCGAGGCAATACAAGGAACAAAGAAAGGCAACTGGGGGTGCGGATTACGCAGAGAACTTGTTACTACCTAATCGCTCCCTCCACCGACCACTTGAAAACTGAGTCGGTCCCCCTCCCTCAAAAGAGGGAGGTTACTCAACCTCTAATCCCTAAATCCTATATCCTAAAACCTGAATTCCATCACAACCCATCCGCCCCGCCTGTCCATATTCACTAATTTCAATCCCAATTTATTGGCGGCTTGTTCCACATCCCCTGCCCGTTCTTCAATAATGCCACTGGCAAGAAAATGTCCTTTTTCATTCAGTTTTTGCACCACATCAGGAATAAGTTGGATAATAATATCCGCAATAATATTGGCAATAATCAAATCCGCTTTGCCCTCCGTGCCGTGCAACAAATCTCCCTCCGCCACCTCTATCTGTTTGTCCAGATGGTTAAGGGCAATGTTTTCTTTCGCCACTTTTACTGCTACCGGGTCAATATCAATCGCCCTGATTTCCCCTGCACCTAACAAAGCCGCCGCCATTGCCAAAATGCCGCTACCGGTACCCACATCAAAGACCTTCATTCCGCCCTGCACAATCTTTTCCAAGCGTTGCATACACATATTGGTGGTATGATGTGTTCCCGTGCCGAAGGCCATACCCGGGTCAATCTCAATTACATGTTCCCCCGCCTGCGGGGTATATTCTTCCCAGCTGGGTTTGATTACCATACTCTCCCCCACATGGGTTACATGGAAATATTGTTTCCATTCATTTGCCCAATCCTGCTCCGACACCGTGCGGAAAAGTAAATCCCCAAAACGAAACTTGCCGATGCGGCTCTCAATTAAATCCAGTTCTCCATTGATTTTTTGCAGTCGTTCCTGCCAACTGTCATCCAATGGATAATAAGCGGTTACCGCCACCTGTTCCGTGTTGGTCTGCTCTGGAATATCCGTCAGTTGCCAGCCACCGTATTTGCGTAGATGGTTAATCAATTCCGGGTCATCAATGACCGTGCCTTTTGCGCCAAAATCAATCAAGATTTGACTTACGGCCTCCACAGCCAAATGTGTAGTTTTGATTGTAATTTCTATGTAGTTCATAATATATGTAAGTATATCACAAAAAGAATAAGAAATAAATTATTTGACGAATTTTTTTTTTAATAATATAATATACAAATATGAATAGGAAAAAAGGGAGTAAGCCATTTCTTACTCCGGCACGCAAAAGAAAACTGAAAAAGTATTTGAAGTCCGCACTGCTCTGCCTTGTGTCGGGAATTGTTATGTTCCTGGCAGTGGCTGTTGGGTTCTCCGGACTTTTTACGCCTAAGAATTTAGAAGAAACTCTCCGCCCGGACGCTTCCAGTTTGTTTTTGGATGATGCGGGGGAAGTTATTTTTTCTGCCCAGAGTGCGGAACGCCGTATGCCCGTAGAACTGGATGTAATTCCTCTCCATGTGCAGAACTGTTTTATTGCCATTGAGGATAACCGTTTCTATGAACATTCCGGCATTGACTACCGTGCTACTGCCAGAGCCATTTTAATGACTTTGAGCGGTCGGGAAGTGCAAGGCGGCTCCACCATTACCCAGCAATTAGCTAAAAATGCTTTTTTGACACAGGAGCGTACCCTTACCCGTAAGATTCGTGAGGCCTATATTGCCAAGGAATTGGAACGGCAGTACAGCAAAAAAGAAATTTTGGGTATGTACTTAAACCAAATTTATTTTGGCTATGGCGTTTATGGTGTGCAAAGTGCCGCCAAAATGTATTTTGACAAAAATGTACAGGACTTGACCCTTCCTGAAGCGACAATGTTGGCAGGTATTCCAAAAGCACCGAACTATTATAATCCTTTTGTAAATTTCAAGGAAAGCAAGGAGCGTCAGGAACTGGTCATTGACCAGATGGAAAAATATGGCTTTTTGACGGATGAGCAAGCGGCTCAAGCCAAAGCCGAAGAAATCAAACCTTGTGAAGGGCATAAACAAACACAAATTGATTTACGCAGTTACTTTTTTGATATGTGCGGTCAAAAGGTTATGGCTGAATTTGACCCTGATGCACTTTATAAAGGTGGGTTGAAGATATATACCACCTTGAACAGCAAAATGCAGGCAGAGGCAGAAAAGGCAATGAAAGAGCATCTGCCGGATTTCTACGAAGACGATAATCACAAACATCAGCCCCAATGTGCTGTTGTTGCTATTGACCCCAATACGGGTGAAGTCAAGGCCATGATCGGTGGTCGTGGTGACGATAAGTTTAACCGTGCCACTTTGGCAGTACGCCAACCTGGTTCCTCTTTCAAACCTTTTGTTTATGTGACTGCTATGCAAAGCGGCTACACCCCTGCCAGCATTATTGAAGATAAGGAAGAGGAATTTGCGAAGGACTGGAAACCCCAGAATGTTACCAAGAAATTCTATGGCAAGGTTTCTTTGCGTACTGCTTTGAAACGTTCCATGAATGTTGCCACCATCCATTTGGCAAAGGAAGTTGGCGCATATAAAATTGTTCAGAACGCTGAACGCATGGGCATCACCACCCTTGTTGACAGCGGCAAATATACGGATGTGAATCTGGCTATGGCCATCGGCGGTCTGACCAATGGTGTTGTGCCTTTGGAAATGGCAAGTGCCTATGGTGTTTTTGCCAGCGGCGGCAATTATGCCCGTCCTTACGCCATCCGCAAAATTGAAGACCGCAACGGCAATGTAATTTATGAATATAAACAGACCGTCCGCAGGGTATTGGACGAAAAAGCGGTCTATATGACTGTAGATATGATGAAAGATGTATTAATCAGCGGCAGTGGTGCCGGTATGGGCATCGGCAGACCTTGTGCCGGCAAAACCGGTACTACAGACGACAGCGTTGATGCTTGGTTCATTGGTTTTACACCGGATTTGTGTACTGCTGTTTGGGTTGGCGATGACAACAACAAACCCATGAAGGGCAGGGACTGGTCAATGTATGGCAGCGGCACTCCTCTTGCTATTTGGCACACTTTTATGTATAACGCCCATAAGGATATAGAAAAATCCAATTTTGTTAATCCTGGTGTAGTTATTCCTCCCGACCCTATTATTGTTCAGGATGATGAAAAAGAAAAAATGCAAAAAGTAACTGAAGAACAAAAACCCATCCTCAGTCCGCAAGAAGAAAAGGAACTGAGAAAGCGTCAAGAGCGTGAAGAAAAACGCCGCCGCAAGTTAATAAAAGAGGGCCTGCTGGACAGCAAGTCCCCCGAAGAAATCCGCAGGGAAATCCGTGAAACAGAAGATACTGTTTCCAATAGGCCTACCAAGAGAAAATCTGTCAGAGACAGAATGAAAGATATTTTGAATCAATAACAGATAAAAAAATCTCTCCCAACCGGGAGAGATTTTTTTATTTGCGAAGTTTCAATTTTTCTACAATGGCACGATACCGGCTAATGTCTTTCTTTTCCAAGTAGTTAAGAAGACCACGGCGACGGCCAACCATCATCAAAAGTCCACGGCGGGAATGATGGTCCTTCACATGGCTTTTCAAATGCTCTGTGAGGTAGTTAATCTTTGCGGTAAGAACTGCAATTTGTACCTCTGGGGAACCGGTGTCACCGGAACCACGCGCATTGTCACCAATGATTTGTGCCTTTTGCTCTTTGGTTAACATATTTTTTTCCTCCTTTATCCTTTATTATCCCCATTTACTGAGTGTGGGCAGGAGACCCCCGACACCAAGTAAAGGTTCAGCGTGCATAATAATACCACTTTTATTACTTAATTGCAAGCAATATTTCTTCTTTATCCTTTTGCAGTTGCGCCTGCAACTGCTCCGCCCCCGCAAAAGCCCCTTGTTTCCGTATATATTTCAGCAAAGCCACCTCTATCCGTTTACCGTATAAATCACCTTGGAAATCTAAAATATGTACTTCCAGCCGGGGCTGGAACATCTTGAAGGTGGGATTGTTCCCCAAATTCACCATACCCGCATATTCCTTATTTTCTGTTCTGACTTTGCCCGCATACACACCTAAAGGCGGTAATTCGTATTGCTGTATATCCAAATTGGCAGTAGGAAAGCCCAGTTGCCTGCCCCGCTCATCCCCATGCTGTACGGTGCCGGCCAATGTATAGGGCCGTCCCAAAAGTTTTTCCGCCAAACTTAAATTTCCATCGCTGATGGCGTGACGGATTCTGCTGGAACTGACAATTTCATCATCAACTTTAACCAAAGGACAAATTACAGCGTCCTTAAAATCTTTGGTACTTCCCTGCTTGTCCTTGCCAAAGCGGAAATCTTCCCCCACTACAATTTGTTTATCTTTCATTAAGTTAAGAAAGTCATCCGCACTTAAATCCGCAAAACTTTTATCAAAACTGATTTCTGCCAGCACATCCACCCCTGCCGCCGCCAATAATGCGTGCTTGCTTTCCCGGTCCAACAGTTGTTTTGGTTGCAAAGAGGGATTAAGATACTGCAAAGGGTGATTGGCAAAGGTCAAAACACCTGCCTTACAGCCCCTCTGACGGGCAATTTCAACTGCTGTCGTAATCACCTTCATATGCCCCAAATGCAAACCGTCAAAAGTGCCGACAGCCAACACTATATTCTTTTTCAATTTATCAATTTTGGTTAGGATTTGCATATTTTTTTAGTACCTTTTCGGCTTTAACAATTTCTTCAGTTATATTAACAACTGCCAATAATTCATTTTCCGGGCTGAGCGCAAGGCAACGGCCATTTTCTGCCCCACGGACGGTGGTAGGCACTCCGCTGGTTATCCGCCAGGCCTGATTAGCCGTCAAAACAAGACGGGGCAAATCAATAACCGCAAGGGGTTCCATAACATAGGCCGAAGGGTTTTCACGGATTTCTTCAAGAGTATGACTGTCCGCCAGTTCAAAACCGCCAACTTTTGTACGCACCAGTTTTTTCATAGTACCGACCGTACCTAAAGCAACGGCAATATCTTCTCCCAAAGTACGAATATATGTGCCTTTGGAACACTCAACCCTGATGCGGATTTTAGGAAGATTAAAACCTAAAATTTCTAAAGCGTAAATTTCTATATCCCGTGCCGCCCGCTCCACTTCTTCACCCTTACGGGCCAGCTGATACAGTTTTTCGCCTCCGATTTTGATGGCACTATACATGGGGGGCACCTGCTTTTGCATGCCTAAAAATTTTTGCAAGACCTGCTCCAAATCTGCTTGGGAAAACTCCGGCACTGATTTTGTTGCTACTATATCACCGGAAATATCCCCTGTAGAAGTTTTAATTCCCAAACGAAACTCCGCCACATATTCTTTCTTACCCTCAACTGCAAATTCTAAAAGACGGGTAGCTGCCCCTGTGAATACCGGCAAAACTCCCGTCGCATCCGGGTCAAGGGTTCCGCCATGACCCACTTTTTTCATATTGAGTATTTTCCGCATAACCGCCACCGCATCATTACTGGTGAACCCTGCCGGCTTATACAGATTAAAAACTCCATCCATCGTAAAAATTATAAGTTAAAAATGAAAAATGAAAAATTAAGGTGATATGTTCCGTTGATTAAAAATATAAAGTTCGCTGAATGCTGACTAAAGGCCCCTTGGTGAAGGGGCTGTCAGCGATAGGAACACAGATGGCTGACTGAGGATTGATAGCTTATCTGCAATGCGTACCGAACAATCACCCGTCTTGCCCTTCTATGTTCCTTTAGGCAATCCACCCTCTTCACCAAGAGGGCAAAGTTCGCACTATGCCAACCTCCCTGCTATAATCACCGGAACATTTTACCTTATTTGTTCTTTGGTCTTTGATTATTTGGTCTTTATGCTTATCGCAGAAAGCGACCCCACCACCGACCTTAAAAACTGTGTCGCTGGTCATTTACCTCGCTGGACAAACCCAAATTTCTCGGCGACAGTCCACTGGACTGTCTACCCCACGCCTGGGGCGGAAAAAGTCCGCTTTCATCCACCTTCCCTATGCCTTATGCCTTACGCTCTACGCCCTATATCTAATCACAGGAACATCCTACATTCATTCTTAATTCTGCATTCTGAATTATTCTTTCCCTAACCTCTAACCCCTAATTATCTATCCTATCTTTAATAACACTTAAAAAATCTGCAATCGCCTCTTTCAATGGCTTGTGAATGGTGCAACCCGCAGCCCGCTCATGCCCACCGCCATTGAACAATAAGGCAATCTTGGAAATATCAATTTTTTTTGAACGCATGGAAAGACGGGTAATATTTTCATCCACTTCCTTAAAAAACACCGCCACTTCCACACCCTCTATCCGTCTTGGATAATTGACAAAGGAATCCGTATCTGCGGACTTTTGCTTGGCAGCATAAATTTCCCTGTCCACCCACATATAAGCAAGCCGTCCGTCAAAATCAAAAGTCATGGTATTCAACGCCTTGGTCAAAAGCCAAAGTGTATCTTTGTCCATAACATCTATTGCCTCATCAATCTTATGTGGCTCTGCCCCCGCCTGCAAAAGTTCGGCACCTGCACACATGGTCTCCGGTCTGGTGCAAGAATAGGCAAAGGACCCGGAATCCGTATAAAGACCAGTGAACAAATAATTTGCTGTCTGTTTGTCCACCGTCCACTGCATCGCTTTTGCCAACTGACAAATAATCTCTGCCGTGGCCGCAGCATCCCCGTCCAAATACGTGTAATCAACAAAGCCCTCATTAGAAATGTGATGGTCAATATTGAGATATTTGTCCGCCAATACCTTTTCCTTTATTCTGCCAATACGGTTAATCGTACTGCAATCCAAAATACAGAGCAAGTCAAAATGCAACGGCTCCGTAATCTTATCCAAATCTGCATCAATTTTAATTGTCTTGATATCTGGCAAAAATTTAAAGCCCTTAATGATGTCATCCACAAAGATTGTTACCTCTTTGCCGTATGCTCTCAGCACTCTTGCCAAAGCCAAGGCACTACCAATTGCATCACCATCAGGGCTCATATGGATAGCCAACGCAATCTGCTTGGCATCCAACAACATCTTGCCAGTTTCTTTTAAATCTAGCAACTTTTTCATTTTTCTTCTCTCTTAATTTTCGCTAAAAGTTCTTCAATATGGGCAGCATACGCCGCAGAAGTATCTTCCACAAAATGCAGTTCCGGTGTATAACGAAGCCGCACCCTTTCCGCAATTTCCGAACGGAAAAAACCAACCGATTTATTCAGGGCATCCCAGGTCTCTTCCCGACCTTCTTTAGACCCGTATAAACTTACAAAAATCTTGGCATAACTTAAGTCCTTGGAAACTTCCACCCCAGTTACCGAAACATCATGAATCTTGGGATTTTTCACATCAAAAAGCAACATCTTGCTGACTTCTTGACGGATTGCCTCCTGAACTTTTTCCACACGCATCTTACCCATCTTGGGCTCCTATTCTACAGAAATCTCCTCCATAGTGAAGATTTCCAACTGGTCATTTTCACGAATATCTACAAATTTTTCCAAAGTCAAACCACATTCAAATCCCTCTTGCACTTCTTTCACATCGTCTTTGAACCTACGCAGGGACTCAATTTCACCTTCATGAATAACGATTCCGTCACGTACTACCCGCACTTTGCTGGAACGGGTAACTTTCCCTTCCTGCACATAGCAACCGGCAATCACTAATTTACTGATGCGGATAATCTGACGAACCTCAACCCGACCTTGGATAACTTCTTTGAACTTGGGAGCCAACATACCTTTAATTGCCGCCTCCACATCTTCCAAAGCGTCATAGATTACCCGGTACATCCGCATATCTACTTTTTCAGTTTCCGCCGCCTTACGGGCATTGGCATCCGGTCTTACATTGAAACCAATAACCAAAGCATTGGCAGCACTGGCAAGCATAATATCGGACTCTGTAATAGCACCAACGCCGGAATGTACTACCACAACCTTAACTTCCTCGTTCTTAACTTTTTCCAAAGATTGTTTCAGTGCCTCAACACTGCCCTGTACATCTGCCTTCACTACAATATTTAAGTCCTTGATTTCCCCTTCCTGAATTCTCTGGAACAGGTCATCCAAACTTACCTTGCCGGCATTTTTCAATTCACTCTCACGCTGCTTGGCAACACGTTTTTCAGCAACAGCACGGGCAATACGCTCATCCGTGGCATCCATAACATCCCCTGCCTGCGGCACATCATTTAAGCCAAGCACTTCAACAGGTGTGGAAGGCAACGCATGAGTTACCTTTTCACCCCTATCATTAACCATTGCCCGCACCTTACCATAGCAAGTACCGGCAATAATACTGTCTCCAATATTCAATGTACCCCGTTGTACCAACACAGTTGCCACAGGTCCCCTGCCCTTATCCAACTGCGCCTCTATAATCGTACCATGTGCAGGCAGCTCGGGATTTGCCTTTAATTCACCCATATCTGCTACCAGTTGAATCATTTCCAACAAATCCGTAATACCGGTTTTTTGATGGGCACTGACCGGAACCATAATGGTATCACCGCCCCAATCTTCCGGCACCAGTTCATGCTCCGCCAACTGCTGCTTAACATGTTCAGGATTTGCCTCCGGCTTATCCATCTTATTAATAGCCACAATGATAGGAACCTTCGCCGCCTTAGCATGATTAATCGCTTCAATTGTCTGTGGCATAACACCATCATCGGCTGCCACCACCAACACAGCCACATCAGTTACCTGCGCACCACGGGCACGCATAGCCGTAAAGGCCTCATGACCCGGAGTATCCAAAAAGACAATGGTCTTATTATTGTAATTAACCTTATATGCACCGATTCTTTGGGTAATACCACCGGCTTCCCGTGCAGTTACATTGGTCTTACGGATTGCATCCAGCAAACTGGTCTTACCGTGGTCAACATGACCCATAACCGTAACCACAGGCGGACGGGGAACCCTCAAGGCAGGATCGTCCTCAACCTCTGGCACTTCTGTAAGATCAACCTCCGGTGCTTCCGGATTAACCTCACACCCAAATTCATCACCAATTAAAACAGCAGTATCAAAATCAATATCCTGATTAATGGTAACCATCATTCCCATCAGGAAAAGTTTTTTGATTACTTCACTCACATCACGTTTAATTAACTGGCTGAATGCCTTGACATTAATTGTATGCCCCACCTGTACACTGGTAGGTCTGATAATTTCCTTAACCGGTTGTTGCTTCTTCGGTCTTTCCGGGAACATCTCATGTCCCTTGCTGCGATTAGGTCTGGATTCCTTAGTTGCATAACTGCCGGCAAGTTTCTTATCCTTGTAATTCTTGTTATTGGCACGGTTGCGTTCCCTATCCCTGTCACTACGCTCCCGTTCGCTAATAAATGTATGCTCAACGGCCTTTTTGTCGTTTCTTTCGTTGTTAAATTTATTGGGACGATTCCTGTCAAAATTGGGTTTCTGTCCCAAGGGCTTGCCACCATCCCTATTGAACGGTCTTTGCCCATTGTTATTCCTATTATCCTTATTGCGGTTATTGTTCCTGTTATCCCTGTTATTGTCACGGTTATTGCCTCTATTATCTCTGTTGAAGTTATTATTGTTTCTGTCGTTCCTGTCCCGTCTTTCGTTATTGTTTCCCTGCCCCTGAGGTCTGTTGTTTTGACCCTGGGGTTTATTCTGTCCTTGAGGTCTGTTGTTCTGACCTTGTGGTCTATTCTGCCCTTGGGGCCTGTTGTTTTGACCTTGCGGCCTGTTTTGTCCCTGAAATCTATTGTTCTGTCCTTGGAGTTTATTCTGCCCTTGAACATTCTGCTTGTTCTGTCCATCCCGTTGCTGTTCTTTGGGCTTTTGCTGTTCACTGGTTTTAACTTGTTCTACTTTCTTGGGTTCCTCATCCTTTTTCAGCTGTTCGGCCTTCTTCTCCTGCTCCTTGTTTTTCGGCGCTTCCTTTTGTTTCTTCACACTTTCTTTGGATGAATCACTAACCTTTTTACCGGCATCCGCCTTCTTTGGTTCTTCGTCTTTCTTCTCTTCAGAATTAGCTTTTCTGACCAAAGTAAAGACCGGTTTAGAAACAGAAGTAGGGCTTTGCACCGAACCCGGTGCAAAAGCCCTTTTAACTAACTCTACTTCTTTATCCTCCAAAGCACTAAAATTAGATTTGTTAATCTTCTGCTTTGCAAGGACATCAATCACTTCATTAGGAGTCCTGCCAAGCTCTTTCGCAATCTCATATAATCTTTTTTTTGCCATAGCATTTCCTCCAAAGTTATGACTGAAATTATTTCTTCTTGCCCGCCTTCTTGGTTACCTTCTTAGCTACTTTCTTAGCTACCTTTTTAGCAACCTTCTTAACAGCTTTTTTCTTAGCCGGAGCGGACTTCTTAACAACCTTCTTAGATTTACTGGCCGGTTTTTTAGCTGCAACCTTCTTTTTAGCAACTTTCTTAGCTGCAACCTTTTTCTTTGGAGCGGCTTTCTTAACGGTCTTTTTAGCAACCTTCTTAGCTGCAACCTTTTTCTTCGGAGCG
>JAUNOC010000001.1 GCA_030531205.1 Phascolarctobacterium sp. | reverse complement strand
CGAAATGGGCTTTTAATGCTTTTATTTGTGTCTACTTTTGCTTGACAAGTTCACTTAGGCGGACTTTTTTATCGTTAATTTCTAATGCCCTACTTCTGTGTATGATTGGTAATCGCTGCACCGGAAAAAGTTGCATTGGGAATATATATTTTTTCCCCATTCTCTGTTTTCACAATTGTACTGCGGAAATTGATTGCTTCTACTATTCCTGTAATTCCGGTAACTGTAATTTTATCTCCTACTTTGAAAGTGTTTTCCAATAAAATCACGAATGCTCCAAAGAAATTCTTAACACTGTCCTGTGCCGCTAAAGCCAACGCCATAGAACAAATGCCAAGAGAAGCAAGAACTGCGTTCAAATTGAATCCCCATGCACCTGCCAAAGTCAAAGCCCCCACCAGCAAAACTACAATATGCAATATTTTGCTTATCAACTGACAAAGATTAGATGCTGCCGCTGAATTGGATTTATTTTCTAAATGCCGTAACAAGATGCCATCCTTATTGCATCCTTTGTAAAGTAATGTAAAAATTACAATGATAACAACACTTTGAATTACCATGCTACAAAAATTAGGAAAGGCATTCAACACATGGTCTGCCATTTCCCGAAAATTAAAACTACTCATTTCTTTTTTCCTTTCTTTTTATCAGACGTTTCCACTTTATTAACGGGAATTGCTCCGCTATTAACCAATCTTGCCCAATCTCTCAACTTTGCTACTAAATTGTTGGCATAGGCATTGGCGCCGTTGGTACTGTCAGCATTGTAGCATGTATAAACTTCCGTATCATTGTAATAAACAATTGCTTTGGGACCGTCATTTATTACGAAAAATTGCTCTGGCACAATGTAGCCCTTTTGTTTAACAACCCACATGGAGCCAGCAAGCATATAACCACGATAAAGTGCTTTTGTATTCCCGATGCCAACATTTATATCATGGGACCAAAGATTACCTTCTTTAATCGTAACTCCCCTCTGCGCTGTTTCAACAGTGGGAGTTATTTTTAATTTGCCAATCTGTTGGGTGACCCGTTTAATTCGTTCTTCCGGTTCCGGGTGACTGCTAAACAATCCGTAACTGGGTGTGTGCTGTTCCGCAGCTAAATCCTCTAATTTGTTGGCAGTGATAAGCATAGCATAGGGATTGAATCCCGCTTTCAGGGTGTTATTCACGCCCTCTTTATCCGCACCCCGCTCGTCCGTTCTGCTGAACCCGCTTTGCAATGCCTGCATACCAATCATTGATGCCTGCATTCCTGCAGAACTGCCTGTGGCAACTCCCACCAAAATTGCACCCAAAGAGCCCCACATACTTTTTTCAATGCTGTGCACTGTGTGCTTTTTTGCCACGTGCCCAACTTCGTGGCCCAACACGCCGGCAATTTCTGTATCGCTGGGCATATAGTCAATGAGTCCTTTGAACACATAGATAAAGCCGCCGGGGCAGGCCAGTGCGTTGATTTCTTTGTTGTTCAGAATGGTAAATTTCCATTCCTTAATCTCATCCCTGCCACAGACCTTTGCCAACCGCTGGCCAATGCGGTTGATGCGTTGCTGCTGGGCACTGTCCTGCAAAATGCCGTATTGGGCTTCCAACTGTTTGCCCGTGTCCCTGCCTAATTCAATTTCTTTCTCCAAAGAAATCATTCCTGCCTGTGTAGTGCTCGCCACACTTAAAGACAACAAAATGGATAACAAAATTTTTTTCATTTCACCCTACTCCTAATAAAAGGTATGTTCTGCAAATCTTCTTTAGTAATGCCACGCAAAACAAAAATAGCTATACCATAAACTACAACGGCACTGCAAAATGCCACTGCCAACCCACAAACACCAGCCATCTTACTGAGTATCAAGAAAATACCTGTCCCCATAATCACAGCGGCAATAAAGGGTTTGACAAAACTCATTACACTGGGAATAAAACCTGTTAATTTATAAACACAAATCATATTCAGCACCGCTGCCAAAGCAAAATCACATACTGTGGCAAAAGCAGCACCCTTAATACCATAAACCGGATTAGCGGTAAGTGTCCAACTGAAAACAACTTTTACTGCACAGGCAATTAACATATTGATAACGGGAATCCCCGTATGCCCCAATCCCTGCAAAATACCTGTGGAAATTTGATGGATGCCAAGAAAAATAATACCCATACTCATAACCCTAATGGCATCCGTTGCCATTGGAGCTCCATAGATAAACTCTGCCACTTCCTCTGCCAAGGCAAACAAGCCAATGCAGCAGGGGCAGACAATAAGAAAAGTACTACGCATAGCAAGATGTATTTTGTGCCTCAAACCGTCCCAATCACCTAATGTCTTTGATTCTGAAACCGAAGGCACCAAACTCATAGTCATAGCAGCCGTAAAAATTGCCGCCAAATTTACCAATGGCACCGCCATACCAGTCAAATAACCAAACATTTCTGTAGCACTGGCAAGCGACAAACCAGAAACTTCCAAACGCTGGGGAACAATCAGCAGATCCAAGTTAGCACTCAACGGCAGAATGATGCTGGTCAAAGAAACCGGCAACGCCAGTTCAAGCAAATGCCTGATAATTTTTCCTGCACTTTCCAATTCGGTAGTAGCCGGTTGTGCTTCAATTTCCACCTGAAATTTCTTCTTTAAACGGTTGTAGAAAAACATTAAAGTTATAAGTGCCGCAATGGAACCTGCACCAGCCCCCATACTGGCACCGCCTGCCGCTAAAGCCAATCCCTGTGGTAAAAGCAAATCCACAAAAAACAGCATAGTGAAAACCCGTACCAACTGTTCCACAATTTCACTCACTGCTGTGGGAGTCATAATCTGCCAACCTTGCAAATACCCTCTAAATGAAGCAAGAAATGTTACAAAAAATATTGCCGGACTCAAAGCGACAATGGAATAATACGCACGGGCATCCCGTACGAAATGCGAATCTACCAGCCACGATGCACTGCAAAAAACAAGTATGCTAAAGAATAAACCGGTAGTAGCTAAAAGGCGTAAGGATACATTAAACACCCTTTTCGCCCCACGAAAATCATTATGTGCCAATTTGTCCGCTGTAATAATGGAAATGGCAACCGGAATACCTGCATTGGAAATGGTGCTTGCCATCAAATAAATGGGAAAGCCCATCTGGTAAATACCAATACCTTCGCCACCCAGCATCCGTGCCAAAATTATCCAGTTTAAGGAACCAATTATTTTTACCACCGCCATACTGACGGTTAAAATAAAAGTCCCCTTTAAGAAATGATTTGCCTTATTCATAGCATAATATTATACATTATATTTGGCAGGATTGGCAAAAAAAATTTCAAAATCGCAGCAACTTGACGAACTCCTAATTAGGAGTTATAATAAATAAGGCGTTAAAGATTGTACAACGCTTAATTTTGTTATAGACCAAAGGAGGAAAGAAAAATGTCTAAATGGGTTTGTCAAGTATGTGGTTATGTTTATGAAGGAGAGCAACCGCCAGCAGCGTGCCCCCAATGCAAGGCACCGGCTTCTAAGTTCACCAAAATGAGTGGTGAAATGACTTGGGCTTGCGAGCATGTGGTTGGTATTGCAGCAGATGCTCCGGAAGATATTAAGAAGGATTTGCGTGCTAATTTTGAAGGCGAATGCTGCGAAGTTGGTATGTACCTGGCTATGAGCCGTGTGGCTCACCGTGAAGGTTATCCCGAAATCGGTTTGTACTGGGAAAAGGCCGCTTTGGAGGAAGCAGAACATGCAGCAAAATTTGCTGAACTGTTGGGCGAAAAAGTTACCGCTTCCACCAAGAAGAACCTGGAAATGCGGGTAGAGGCAGAAAATGGCGCCACCGCAGGCAAATTGGATTTGGCCACCAGGGCAAAAAAATTGGATTTGGATGCTATTCATGACACTGTTCATGAAATGGCTAAGGACGAAGCCCGTCACGGCCGTGCTTTGAAAGGTCTTTTGGACAGATACTTCAAATAATTATATTAATTCCGCAAATACCGTCCCTTTCAGGGGCGGTATTTTTGTGGTGTTTTCTACTTCGCACTTTAATTTTCTTAGTTAAAGTGCTATAATATACAAGTTGCGTTATGTCAACAAGAAACAGAAAATGCAAAGGAGGTTTTGAAATTGGCATTAAAGATTATTACCAAACGGTGTAAGGGTTGCGGAATTTGTGCCGCACTTTGCCCAAAGAAGGTGCTTGCCGTCAATGAGATTGAAAAAATTGAGGCGGTGAATGAAAAGGATTGTATCAAATGCGGTCAATGTGAGCAACATTGCCCTGATTATGCTATTTTTGTAGAGAAATAGGAGAGTGCAGAATGTCAAGAGTATTATTGATGCAAGGTAATCAGGCGGTGGTGGAAGGCGCAATTGCGGCAGGTTGCCGTTTCTTTGCGGGCTATCCCATTACCCCGTCCACAGAGATTGCCGAAGAATTAGCAAAACAACTGCCCTTGGTTGGCGGTAAATTTGTGCAAATGGAAGACGAAATCGCTTCCATCGGTGCGGTTATCGGAGCATCCTTAACCGGCAAAAAAGTTATGACGGCTACCAGCGGTCCGGGCTTCAGCTTGAAACAGGAGTTATTTGGTTATGCCTGCGCAGCAGAAATTCCTCTGGTGTTGGTAAATGTACAGCGTGTGGGTCCTTCCACAGGTCAACCTACCAGCCCCAGCCAGGGCGATGTTATGCAAGCCCGTTGGGGAACTCACGGCGACCATTGGATGATTGCTTTAAGCCCCAGCAGTGTGCCCGAATGCTTTGATCTGACCCGCAGGGCTTATGAATTGAGCGAAAGATATCGTGTGCCTGTAATTTTGTTAATGGACGAAGTTGTAGGTCATATGCGTGAAAAAATAATTTTGGCGGACGATTATGAAAATCTTCCCCAACCCATGCGTAAACAACCGACCTGCAAAATTGAGGAATTTTTGCCCTATGATGGTGGTGCGGACGGAGTGCCCGCAATGCCGCCATTCGGTCTTGGTTACCGTTGGCATGTAACCGGTTTGATTCACGATGAAACCGGTTTCCCCAATGGCTCTCCTGCGGCTACTAAAAAAGCAATGGACAGACAATATCACAAGTTGGCTGACCATTATGATGATATAGTGAAGGTAGAAGATTTCAAAATGGAGGGTGCAGAATTTGCTGTAGTAGCATTTGGCGGTGCAGCCCGTACTGCTTGGGATGCAGTAACTATGGCAAGAGCAGAAGGTTTGAAAGTTGGCTTGGTAAGACCTCTAACCATTTGGCCTTTTGCACAAAAGCACATGGAAGCATTAGCCGGCAAGGTTAAAGGCATTTTGGTACACGAACTGAACTGCGGACAATATGTTGGCGAAGTTGAAAGAGCAGTCAAGGGCAAGGTTCCCGTATTCAGTTACGGCAAGTATGACAATGAGCCCGCTACACCGGCAGAGTTGTTGGCAGAGATTAAAAAGGCGATGGGAGGCGTAAAATAATGAGTACTGAAGCATTGATTGAAAAATATTTCCGTCCCGGACGCCTGCCCCATATTTGGTGTCCCGGATGTGGTAACGGCATTGTTACCGGTTGTATTGTTAAAGCAGTTGACCAACTTGCTTTGACCAGGGATGAGGTAGCCGTAGTCAGCGGTATCGGTTGCAGCAGCCGTGCCAGCGGTTATCTTGATTTTAACACAGTTCACAGCGCTCACGGCAGGGCATTGCCTATTGCCACCGGCGTGAAGATGGGTAATCCCAAGTTGAATGTTATTGTAGTTACAGGCGATGGTGACTGCACTGCCATTGGCGGCAATCACCTGATTCATGCGGCACGCCGTAATCTTGATTTGACTGTGGTGTTATTCAACAACAGCATTTATGGTATGACCGGCGGCCAATACAGTCCTCTTACTCCTTTTGGCAGTAAGGCCACCACTGCTCCCTATGCAACCATTGAACATGATTTTGATGTTGTGGAATTGGCAAAGGCAGCAGGTGCAACCTTCGTAGCAAGAGGCACAACCTTCCATGCACAAATGTTGACTGACTTAATTGTTAAGGGCATTCAACACAAGGGCTTTAGTTTAATTGAAGCAGTTTCTGCCTGCCCCACTTCTTTCGGCCGTCAAAACAAAATGGGTGGTCCTGTGGAAATGATTCTCTGGCAGCGTGACCACGGTGTTATGAAGGCCGCTTGGGATAAGATGACGGATGAACAACGCCAGGGCAAGTTCCCCATTGGTGTATTGTATGAAGACAACGACAGGATAGAATATACTGCGGCTTATGATGCTTTGATTAAGAAGGCACGGGAGGGCAAAAAATGAAAACAGAATTGAGATTTTCCGGCACTGGCGGACAGGGTGTAATTACTGCCGCAATCATTTTGGCAGAAGCGGCTTTGTTGGACAGGAAAGATGCTGTGCAATCTCAGGCTTATGGACCTGAAGCCCGTGGCGGTTCCAGTAAGGCAGAATGTATTATCAGCGATGATGCAATTTATTTCAGTAAGGTAACTGCTCCTAATGTTTTGCTGGCTATGAGCCAGGAAGCGGCGGACAAATACAGCAAGGATTTGACTGATGACTGCATTGTTATTACGGATAAATTATTCGTAAGTAAATTGCCGGATGTTAAAAATAAGATTT
Organism: Phascolarctobacterium sp.; assembly: GCA_030531205.1. GTDB lineage: Bacteria > Bacillota > Negativicutes > Acidaminococcales > Acidaminococcaceae > Phascolarctobacterium_B. The sequence goes on along the minus strand of JAUNOC010000001.1, from coordinate 243,705 downwards.
ATGAACTGGATATTACCCGTGCGGCTAAAAATGAATTGGGCAAAGCATTGTTCAGTAACATCGTTGCTTTGGGTGCTGTAGTTGCCATTACCAAGGTTGTCACAGAAGAATCTTTGGAAAAAGCAGTGTTAAACCGTGTTCCTGCAGGCACCGAAGAGAAGAATAAGAAGGCACTTGCTGTAGGTAAGAGTTTGGTGACTTGTCTAAAATAATTTTTCCTTCGTCATATTTGTTGTATTTATGAAAATAAATTCCCTGACAGACAGTGAATTACAAGATTTGCTCGCAACAAATGAATTTGACAATGAATTACGCCGCCAAGCGCTTGCTTTGCGGCGTAATTTTTATGGTAATAAGATTTTTATTAGGGGGCTGATTGAGTTCACCAACTACTGTCATAATAATTGCTATTATTGTGGCTTACGCTGTGAGAATAAAAATCTTGTGCGTTACCGATTAAACACGAAAGAAATTTTGGCATGTGCCGACAAAGGTTATGCATTGGGATTTCGTACCTTTGTGTTGCAGGGCGGTGAAGATGATTATTTCAGCGATGAAGTATTAGTTCCCTTGATTCGCCAATTACATCAGCAACACCCTGATGCGGCCATTACATTAAGCATCGGCGAACGGTCAAAAGAAAGTTACAAAGCACTTTTCAAAGCAGGAGCGGAACGTTATCTGTTGCGGCATGAAACTGCAAATGCAGAACACTATGCCCAACTTCATCCTGTCAGACAGAGTTTCGCCATCAGACAACATTGTTTGCAGGACTTGAAAGAAATTGGTTATGTAGTTGGCTCCGGCTTTATGGTGGGCAGTCCGGGACAGACAGCGGCTACATTGATAGAGGATTTACGATTTCTACAAAAACTAAATCCAGACATGATTGGCATTGGCCCCTTCATACATCATGCTGATACACCTTTTGCAGATATGCCCAATGGGGATTTGCAACTAACTTTGCGGTTAATTGCCATTTTACGGATTATGTTCCCCACCGCATTGATACCTGCCACTACGGCACTGGCAACTCTTTCGCCGGAGGGCAGAAATCTCGGCTTGGCTTATGGTGCTAATGTTTTAATGCCCAATCTTACACCTGTAATGTTGCGAAAAAGTTATTCTCTATACGATAACAAGGCAAGCACGGGCTTGGAAAGTGCGGAATATTTAGAGAAATTAAAAAACGAAATGACAGAACAGGGATGGAAAATCGTTGTGGATAGAGGCAATCCGGTGTCAGGTGTGGAAATAATTAGTAATTACCAATTATAATCACCGGAACATATCACCATAATTTTTAATTTTAAGTTTTTAAATTTTCATTCTGAAAGGTGGAGCATCAATATGTGGTTTATACTTGCTTTAATAGCGGTTATTGGCTGGGGTGTGGAGGATGTGTTCGTCCGTGCCGGCACTAATAATCAGGACCAGTTAAATCAATATCGGATGGGAGTTATCAGTGGCTTTTTCTTTCTTGCCATTGGCGTTTTAGCCGCCCCCTGGGCCAGCGGTTGGGGTGAACTTTTTAATCTCGTAGTTGCTAACCCCATTTTGCTTATGGTGCCGGTGTTATATGTTACCACCTTAATTTTAAGTTACACCGGTTTCCGTTATTTGGAGGCCGGCATTATGGCTCCTTTGAAAAATGCCAGTGGTTGCTTTTCCACCATTATGTTCTTGCTTTGGTATGCCTATATCGGTAAGATTGAAGCAGTGTGGGAGCAGATTTCGGTCATTGATATTATCAGCACTGTTCTTATTGTGGTGGGGATTTTGGCTTTGGGATATGTGGAAGAATACTATAAGAGAAGCCGTCAAAACACTTTGGGATTTTTGGCTTTTGTTTTTCCTCTCATCTTTTGTTTTGCGGATACTTTGGATACGGTAATCTGTGGCATAATGCTCAGCGATGATGTGGAGATTGGCATTGGCCCAGTGGATTATTTCCGTTTGTATTCCCTCTGTTTTGCAGTTGAAGGTCTTATCAGTTGGATTTATGTTTCCTATAAAGAGCATAAGCCCTACAACTTTCTCAGCAATGTTAATTTCAATTATATGATGGGTGGTTTTTTAGAGTCCGCAGGACTTTTGGCATATACCATTGCTATGGAAATAGAGCCGGTATATGTGGCGGTGATTATAACCCCCTATTGTGTATTCACAGAATTGACCGCCTATTTCTGGCTGAAGGAGCGGTTCACAAAAGGACAATATCTATGTTTTACCATTATTATTTTAGGCATAATTTTGATGGGATGTCAGGAGTTGTTTTAGCACAATGTGTAATATGCAATTCGCAATGCGTAATTATGGTAGAATGTTCCTGTGATTAGAATTGGGAAAGTTAGATGAAAGCGAACTTTTTTATATTTAATCACTGGAACATATCACCACAATTTTTAATTTTAAGTTTTTAATTTTTAACTAAAAAAGATGCTCATTTTTGAGCATCTTTTTTATTACAGTTCTCTCTGTAACGGCAACCGCTACAATGAGTGTTGTTGCGGTTTTTATAAAGCAGATGGCAAACAAACCACACTGCCACTAAAAGTAAAAATCCAATAAGATAATCTATCATAATAATCCTTATTTGTTGTATTTCTTTTCAAGTTGGGCAACATATCTTTGCCACATGAAGGCCACAACCATGAGCCCTAACCCGACAGTATCTGTAACCATACCAGGGATAATCATGGAGATACCGCCAACCAAGAAAAGCAGTTTTTGCGCTATGTTAAGATTGGTCTGGCAATAGCCAATCATGGCAACCGCCACACCCCACATACCTAAAATGGCAGTTACAGAACTAAAAATAATGGTGAACAAAGTGGCATCAATCATCAAGAGTTCAGGCGACAACACAAAAATGTACGGAACTATGAAAGCGGCAATCGCCAGCTTCGCGGCCGTAACACCTGTTTTCATAGGATTAGCACCTGCAATGCCTGCCCCGGCATAAGCCGCCAACGCTACTGGGGGCGTTACATCAGCCACAATACCAAAGTAGAAAGCAAACATATGTGCCGCCAAAACCGGCACATTCATTTGTACCAAAGCGGGAGCCGCAATGGTGGAGGTAATAACATAGTTGGCAGTTGTAGGCACGCCCATACCTAAGAGTAACGAGGTAAGCATAGTGAAGAACATGGCGGGCAGAAGATGACCACCTGCCAAATCCAAGAGGGCGGTAGCAATTTTCAAACCCACACCAGTTTTAGTTACAACACCGATAATAATACCGGCAGTGGCACAGGCAATGAGTACGCCCAACACCCCTTTTGAACCCTCAATCAATCCGTCCACAATTTGCTTGGGGGAAATACGGGTGGACTTCCTCAAACAAGCACAGGCAATGGAAAGCACAATGGCCGCCAAAGCCGCCCTCATGGGGGTGTAGCCCGTTACCAAAAGATACACAATGGCCACCAAAGGAATTGCCAAATGGCCCTTTTCCACAAAAAGTTTTTTAGGACTGGGCAATTCATCACGGGGCACACCCTTCAAACCGAATTTTTTCGCTTCATAATGAACACAAAGCCAAACGCCGATATAATACAAAGCCGCAGGAATAACCGCCGCTTTAACTACGTCAAAGTAAGGAACGCCTACAAACTCTGCCATAAGGAATGCCGCCGCTCCCATAACCGGCGGCATGAGTTGTCCGCCTGTGGAAGCCGCCGCCTCAACCGCTCCGGCGAAGGGGGCAGAATAACCCAATTTCTTCATCATGGGAATAGTGAAGGCGCCGGTACCTGCCACATTACCCACGCTGCTGCCGGACACAGTACCCATCAGACCGCTGGAAAGCACTGCCACTTTGGCAGGCCCTCCGGCCGCCCAACCCGCAATGGCGTTGGCAATATCAATGAAGAATTTGCCCAAACCCGTTGCTTCCAAATACGCTCCAAAGAGAATGAACAAATAAATAAATGTGGAAGAAACCCCCATAGGCACACCGAAAATACCTTCCGTTGTGAAAAACAGGTGGTCAAACATTTCCTGCAGTTCCACCCCCCTGTGAGCCAAAATCCCAGGGAAATAGGGCCCTGCAAAAGCATAGATTAAAAACACAAGTGCCACAGTAATCATGGGCCAGCCCACAACCCGGCGGGCCGCTTCAAACACCATCAAAGTTCCTAACATACCCACAGCAAAATCAACACTGTTGTTCATGCCTGCCCGAAGCACCAAATCATCATAGAAAACCACGATATAAAGGGCACAGGCCGCACCGATGACCGCACAGGCCACATCAAAATAATTCATGCTCTTCCTTGACCAGGAACCCCGTGTCGGGTAGAGCAGGAAAATCAAAAGCATACCGAAAGCCAAATGAATGGCCCGTTGCAAATGAGCGTCCAGCACTCCGAAAACTGCTGTATAAAGTTGGAAAACAGCGAATAAAATACAAAATCCGGCAATGACCTTACCCCAAATCCCACCAAGTTCACGCTTGCCGGATTCTTTGTCAAATTTTGCCATCACCTCTTCGGCGGAAAGTTCGCGCATTTTTTCTTCAGACATAAATGTTCCTCCTATTTCGTCAAATGAGTGATTATATATTCCAAGCGATTGGTAAGCCGGACTTCCACCGCCTCCCTGTCGCCATAGATTTCACAGAGATTATATTTAGTACCCCGATGAATGAGAACCGGCGAGGCCTCCGGGGCAACCCTCAGATTGATTACAGGATATTTCCTGCTCATCAAAAGTTCAAAACCATCCTTTGTGGCATGAAACTCCCCATCACTTGGGGAATAAGGATATCCCCAGCCAAGTGATTGAAAGCGTGTTTTATAGAGCAGATTGCCATCATCCTCCACCCTGTAATACTCTTTCCAAGGTGTCCGCTCCACAGAATGAGTAAAAACTATTTGCCATTCCTCCCCCACTTCCACAGGAAGGGCTTGAGAATATTGTTTGCCAGTAACGGCAAGAACCAATCTACTATGAATATACCAAAAAATTGCCCCAATGGCAACTAATAAAACTAAAAAAAATATTTTGATAAAAATGAGGGAGGAGCAAAAACCTTGCCCTCCCTCACAATTTTTGAAGAACATTAATTATTTCTCGTCATAGAATTTTTGAGCACCGCCAACAACCTTAATGGACATACCATCAAGAGCGCTGGCTTTGGTAATGAAATTAGCCGCACTGTGAGCCGCTTTCATTCTATCAAGATTGGTATAGAGTGCTTTGGTTGCTTTATAAGCAGTGTCATCACTCATCTTGTTGGTTACAGCCAACATACAGCGGACTGCCACAGCAGGCACATCGCTGGTCTGTTTGTTGTAGGTCTTAGCAGGAATAACAACCTTGGTGTAGAAAGGATATTTAGCAATCAAAGCATTTGCCCTGTCTGCCGGCATAGGAATCAGCACCACATCGTTGGTGGTGGAAATATCTTGAATAGCCGCAGTGGGATGACCTGCAGTAACGAAAGCCACATCCACATTACCATCTTTCAAAGCGCTGGATGCCTCAGCAAAACTCAAATATTGAACCTTGCACATATCATAGGTAATGCCATAAGCAGCCATAATCTGACGGGCATTGGCCTCTGTACCGCTGCCTGCCGCACCAACCGCAACCCTCTTGCCTTTGAAATCAGCAACGGATTTAATACCGCTCTTTCTCAAAGTAACAATCTGTACGGTTTCAGGATAAAGAGTAGCCATGCCTAACAGGCCGTCAACCTTTTTGTCCTTGAACATTTCCGTACCGGTAGCAGCATAGTAAGCGATATCGTTTTGGATGAAAGCGATATCTACCTTGCCCTGTTGCAAAAGATTAACATTGGCAACGGAAGCACCGGTGGATTGGGCAGAAGCATTGCAGTTAGGAATATTTTTGTTGAAAATATCCGCCATAGCACCGCCCAAAGGATAATAAGTACCGGCAGTACCGCCAGTAGCAATGTTGATAAAGGTCTTGCCGCCACCGCCGCAACCGGTGAGGCACATAGCACCTACCACAAGACCCATGAGAGCTAATAATAATTTTTTCATAAGTATCTCCTTTCTGGATGTGTATCTTTTATTACATAAAATATAGCAAAAATTCCGCACACCTGCGGGAAAAGTTTATTGTATTCAATCAGCGATAAGAAAGTGTAAAGTTTTTACAAATTTTAGGGATTCAGGTTTCAGGTGTCAGGTTTGAGGGAAAGTCGGCATAGTGCTAACCCTTGCGTCCCCTTGCGAGGGGAAGAGAGCCACGAAGTGGCGAAGGGGTAGTTTGCGGCAGCAAGTTAAGTTGATAGTTTAAGTTAGAAGTTGTAAGTTAAGGTAAGATGTTCCTGTGATTGAAATAGTCACAGGATTTTTTTCATTCAAAACAGTTTGAATTGTCAAAACAAGTGCAACACTTTAGAATAATGAACCTCAAACGGAGTCCTGTAATTTAAACATTTACGTGGACGAAGGTTTAGCTCATTAAACTTTGACTGAATATATTCTTCTGATAAATTTGAAATGTCCACTCCTTTAGGGAAATATTCCCTTAGCAGACCATTTGTGTTTTCATTTGTACCACGTTGCCACGGATGTTGCGGCAAAGGGAAATAAAATTTTACCTGTTTCAATTTTTCGCTGACTTCTTTGTGTTTGGCAAATTCTTTCCCCCTGTCCGGTGTTACCGAACGTAAAGGTTGATCGTGCAGAGCCGAAACAATGACATTATTAACATCGTAAGCTGTTTTGTGTTCTGCTTTACCGCCACATAACAACTTACTTTTTCTATCAACCAAAGTCACTATACATGCCCCATTATAGGTTCCCCTTACAGTGTCCGCTTCCCAATGTCCTTTTCTTGACCTGTTTGTGGCACTTAACGGACGTGATGATATTGGATTGCTCACAGGGAATATGCCTCTTTTTTCATGTGGCTATGTTTGAGCCGTTTTTTGCCCTTATGCCGTAGTTTGCGAATAATTATTCTGTTTGTACGGCGGGAATGTCCGTCATCCAGTATCCCGTTGTAAATTGCCCTGTAAATTGTGTTATAGCTAATAATTTTCTTGTGTTTTTCCAATGCAAGACGTCCTGCTATTTGTTCCGGTGACCACTGGTGGTCAAGAAATTTTTCTTTAACATATTTGCAGATTTCCGGATTGTCCAGAATTTTCTTGCGGTGACATTTTGTCCTTCGTTCTTTATACAGTCTGGTCGCAAAAAATTCCATATATATACCGTCCAAAATGTTGTTACGCTTAAGTTCCCGGGAAACTGTGGATTTGTTACGGCACAATACACATGATATTGTTGTAATTGAATATCCAAAAAAATGAAAAAGTGCTATACATTCCCGTTCAACTGGTGTAAGATGTCTGTAATGACGCATAGATACCTCCTGATATTTTGATTTTTTACAACTTTATTTTATCAGAATTCTATGTGTCATTTTTATTTTGTTGCACTTATATTGTACATTCGCCAGCATAATCTCAATTTCAAAATCGCGCGACTTTGATATAAAATCTCGCGATTTTGAAATTCACTTTCCACGCTTTTAATTGCGTTTTATTGAAGAGTGATTTCATTGATGAAAATGCTTTTAGTGTGAAGAGGACTTTTATTTTCATTCAAAATCATAAAAGTAAAAAGTTTTAATCACGTGATTTTTTTAAAAAATCACGTGATTAAAAAAATATTGTTTCACGATTTTTTCAGTTTTGAATGAGAGAATTTTTTTGAAAGTAAAGTGAAGAGTGAAATAAAAAATATAAAGGTGTCAGAATGATATCAGACCATAGTTAGTATGATATCATTTTAACCCTGAAGTAAAAAGCAAAACGAAAATTTATTTCATGAGGTGTTAATCTGATAGTGAGATTAGGTCAATCTCAGTATCAGATTGAGCGTATAAAAAAATTGAAATCACAAAAATTATTTTGTGGCGAATGGCGAAGGCGTGAAAATTATATAATTGTGGGGTGCAAATTATATAATTTACACCGTATGCCGAAAAAATTTTTGCGTTGATAATTCTTTCACCATATATAATAGACATGAGATTTGATTTTACAACCAAAAAGGGGAAGAAATTTATTTTGAAACGATAGGAGAATATGAAATTTTTGTATTGGAACATTGAAATAGTTGTAAAATTGGGATTTTGTAATGTAGAAATAATTTGCGTGTATTTATAATGGCTATTGTGGTATAATAATATAAAATTGAGAATGTAAGAGGTAAATATGGAAGTAGCAAAGCAACGTGCAATTCAATCTATTGTTAATGCTTATATAACAAGTTTTGCAAGTGGATTATTGACTCGCTATGAATCTGAAGTTGATGATGCTGAAGGCGTTGTCAATATGAAGAAAAATAATTGTTTTATTGCGGAGCTTGGAGAAGAATTTATGTTTTACTCTGCTTTTGTGAGAAGTTTTGATTCTTCATTCGGAAATCTTCTTGAAAAAATGGGAAAAGATATCGCAAAACAAAGTTTTGAAGTTCGTGGAAGCATAAATTCTTTCTTATTACCAGAACAAACACAACGAATAGCATCTATTTTGGATAGTTATAATAGCCATTCATCCAAACCTAAAATTCAACACTATGCAAATATTAGTTGGATTTACCCGACTAATATAAATTCTTTTATTCGTACTCATGCAACAGATAATTATTTTTATAATGAAAGAACTAATGAGCATATATTGATTGAATTAAAGGCATCGGGTGATTTAGATAATAAAAAGTCAAAAGCAGAAAAGAACGCATTGTTGGATGAATATTATATGTTATTGAATCAGTTGAGAAATGAAACAAACCCAAAAATAAAAATCCTATTTGGAACAGCGTATAATAAATTTGGTGAAGGAAACCCATGGAAGCAAGAAAGGGTACAACAATTTTTTGCACAAGAAGAATTATTGATTGGAAAAGATTATTGGAATTTTATATGTGATGATTCTGATGGATTTAACATTATTTTTGAACAATATAAAATTTCTTGTTCTGAAATTAAACGGGTTCTTAAGAATATTAAACGGTTGTATTTTGAGGGCTAATATATGATAGATTTAAGTAGTAAATGTCAAATTATTCAAGGCGATTGTTTTGATAAATTAAAAGAAATTCCTGATAAGAGTATTGATTTAATTTTGACAGACCCACCATATAATTTAGCAAATTATAGTACGGGAAATATGAAATTTGATTGGCGAAGCGAAATTAATAATGATGTCGCCAAATGGGATGAAAAGACATTGCGACCAAGTGATTTTGTTAATGAATTTAAGCGTATTATTTCGCCGAAGGGGAATATTTTTATTTTTTGTTCGTACAATTTATTGGGAGAATATCATAAGGTATTTGATCCATTGTTTGATACTTTTCAATTTTTGGTGTGGCATAAAAAGAATCCAGTTCCTAACATAAGAAAATCATCTTTTCTTAATAGTTGTGAACTCATTGTATGTTGTTGGAATAAGGGGCATACATGGAATTTTACAACTCAAAATGAAATGCACAATTTTATTGAAAGCCCAATTTGTATGGGAAGAGAAAGAATAAAAGATAAAACAGGTAAGAATCTTCACCCAACACAAAAACCAGTTTCTGTTTTACGGAAAATTATAAAAATTGCCTCAAATCCAAATGATATTGTGTTAGATTGTTTTAGTGGCGTTGGGAGTACAGGGGTTGCAGCACTTGAAGAAGGAAGACGATACATAGGAATTGAAATAGATAAAACATATATTGAATACACTAAAGAACGGTTTAACATATTATTTTGACTAATAATAAAGACAAGTATAAAAACGCTTACGACCAAAAGTCGTAAGCGTTTTTATTTATTTTGTTATGAAGTTTCCCCACAACCCTACCCCGCTCCCCAAGGAGAGGGGTACTTTCGCTTTATGCCAACTTCCCCTGACACCTCAAACCTGATGCCTAATTTTACCACAATTACGCATTACGAATTCCGCATTACGCATTATCTTTTTTAACTTTTTTGCTATTGTACTTATTCATCACCTTTTCTAACTCGTCTGTAATCCAAGCATCGGCGGCGTTGGCAACATTATCAATGGTGTTTGTCATAATCTTTTGTTCTTCTTGATTAAACTTGGTCAAAACATAATCAAGGACTACTTTATGCTCGTGAACCGGATGTCCGATACCGACACGGAATCTCACAAAGCCATCCGTTCCCAAATGACTTTGTACAGATTTAATACCGTTATGCCCCCCGCTGGAACCGTTAGGCCTGATTCTTAAAAAACCCACAGGCAAATCCATATCGTCATGGATAATCACAATGTCCTTTGGAGCAATGTTATAAAAACGGGCAAACTGCCCCACTGCTACCCCACTGTCATTCATAAAGGTGGTGGGTTTTATAATAAGGATTTTTTCGCCACCCACACGAAATTCTGCCACCATAGCGTCCCGTTCTTCTTTATTGAAAGACACTTCGTGTTTTTTGGCAATAGCATCCGCCACCATAAAACCAATGTTGTGACGGGTGGTTTCATATTCTTTTCCAATGTTTCCTAAACCAACTATCAGTTTCATATTTGTTATTATACACCAATTTTTTCCCCTTGTAAAATTTCCACATTAAATGTATAATATAAATAATTATGCTTGTAAATATGCCTTTTTTATCTTTTTGGCGTAGTTTAACGGGAGCAGATTAAGAAATGGAGAAAGAAAATGTTTATTGACAGAGCGAGAATTTACGTGGAGGCCGGTGACGGCGGAGACGGCATGAGTTCTTTCCGCAGGGAAAAATTTGTGGAGAAGGGCGGGCCTGACGGCGGCAACGGTGGCCGTGGGGCAAGCGTATATTTGGTCGCCGACAAAAATTTGAACACTTTGATTGATTTCCGCTATAAGAGAAAATATATCGGCAAGCGTGGCAATGGCGGCGGTGCGAAAAACTGTACCGGCAAATCGCCGGATGATGTGCTTGTCTATGTGCCACAGGGAACTATGGTGCGTGATGATAACACGGGTGCATTGCTTTGCGATTTGGTAGAAGACGGTCAAAAATTTTTGGCTGCCAAGGGTGGTCGTGGTGGCAAGGGGAATGCCTGCTATGCCACACCCATTAACCGGGCGCCTACTTTTGCCGAGAAGGGCGAACCCGGAGAAAACCGTTGGTTGAAATTAGAATTGAAATTGATTGCGGATGTAGGTCTGGTGGGTTATCCTTCTGTGGGCAAGAGCAGTATTATTGCCCAGGTGAGTGCTGCCCGTCCGGAGATTGCGGCTTATCACTTCACCACTTTAACTCCTGTTTTAGGTGTGGTGCGTTTGGATGAGGAAACTAGTTTTGTTCTGGCAGATATTCCCGGTCTTATTGAGGGGGCTCATGACGGGGTTGGTTTGGGACATGACTTTTTGCGCCATGTGGAGCGTACCAAGGTTTTGTTACACATTGTGGATTGTGCGGCGGTGGACGGCCGTGACCCGGTAGATGATTTTGAGAAGATTAATTTTGAATTGGCTGAATACAGCCAGCGTTTAGCAAGGCGTAAACAATTAGTTGTTGCCAACAAAATGGATTTGCCCGAGGCGGAAGAAAATTTTGAGCGTTTGAAAAAACATGTGGAGTCCAAGGGTTACGCCATTGCCAAAGTCAGTGCTGCTACCGGCGAGGGGTTGCGGGAACTGATGTATAAGGCCTTTGAGCTGATTAAGGAATATGTGCCGGAGGAAGACGAAGAAGAATTAGAGCGTTTTGATGATATTGACCCGGACAGTTTTGATATTGTTGTTGGTAATGATACGGACTGGGAGGTTCGTGGTAAAAACATTGAACGTTTGGTTGCCATGACTAATTTTGATAACCGGGAAGCGCTTTACCGTTTCCAACTGATTTGGAAGCGTTTGGAAATTGACCAGGCATTAAAAGAGCGTGGTTGTCAGGAAGGGCAGACCGTGCGTATCAGGGATATGGTATTTGAATATAAGGAGAATATCTGATGAACAATACAGGAGAAGAAAAGGTATTAGCCAGAGAAATCACCGTCCCTGCCGGGGACAGAAAAATGTGGGCCTTCGGTGCTCTCTTGATTATTTTCGGACTTTACTATTTGGAATACAGAAACTATTTGCAATATGGACAAATTTCTCTTTTGGGTACCGGTATGGATACGGTTATCCTGGGTTTGTGGGTTTGGAAAGTGTTGTGGAAATATGAGTTAATCCTCTACCCTTCCCGTTTGGTAGTTATCGGCAGAGGTATCGGTTTAAGTACCCATTGCGAAATTGATTTGACCCGGGCAGAAAGTTTTACAGACAAATATGTAAAGAGTTTTTTCCGCAAAACCAAAATTCGCCACTATCTGCACAAGAACAGTGCGGTGGATCCTAATCCGCAGCGGCTTCTGTGCTTTACCGAGGGAAAGAAAAATAAATTGGCAGGACTTATTTTCAAATGCAGTGATGAGTTTTTGAAGGAACTGCATAAGGTGCTGCCCGGAAAATTTTTACAGCTGACGGAGGGAGTGCCAAAATGACAGGTTTGGAAAATGTTGATCCCAGTTTGGTCCTACATCGCCTGGTAATGATTTGTTTGGCGGCTTTTGTGTATATCTATATCATCTCCTTTATCATTGGGCAGGAGCGGCGGAACAAATGGTTTCATAAACGCAAAAATTATACTTTCTTCAACAAGAAGGGTTTTTTGGGTGAATACTTAAACTATGGTTATCCCTGTACCATTCCCGGTTTCATCGTTACTTTCATTATGTACGGTGGAATTTTCGGTGTAGGTTACTGGTATCTTTTCAAGGTACCGTACTAAGAGAAGTTAAAAGTTATGAGTCATAACTTGAGTGGGAGCATAGAATCGAGGTGAAGTCATGAGTAGTGATATTTGGGGCATGGTTATGAAACGCCAGGGTGAACGGGCTGAGGTAAAACTGGACAAGCAACGCACTACGGTTGCGAATTTGCCAAAATACTTGGATTGCTGGAATCCTATTTCCGCCAAGGCCGGCGAGATTGTCGGTATTGAGTTTCAGGAATTGGGTAAGACCAAAGCCAATGTAATCACCTACGGGTTCCCTGCATTGGGTGTTTTAGCAGGGTTGGCCTGTGGTCACAGTGCCGCCAATTTCTTCGGCGGTGAGGAGATTTATTTTCTCGGCGTGTCCGTAGTTCTGTGGCTGGCTGTAACTGTTAATTATGCCAGAATTTTTCACAGGGATGCGGTGCGTGAAGGCCCCCAGCCCACTATTGTTGAAATTGAAATGAAGACCCCGATGGTTGCAGAACATAATTCCGTAAAGCCCAATGAAAATGTGGGAACACAGGAACAAACTGAGGCGGTTCAATGAAACTTGTGTTGGCAAGTCAGTCCCCCAGACGGCAGGAACTGTTGCAGAAGGCGGGATATGAACTGGATATCCGTCCTGCTAATTTTTCCGAGAAGTCCGGCAGTGCTAAAGAGGCGGCAGAAATTGTGCTGCTTAATGCCAAAGGCAAATGTCAGGAAATAGTGCTACAAGCCGGTGATACAATTCCTGTTGTGGGAGCAGATACGGTAGTGGTAATTGACGGCAGGATTATTGGCAAGCCACGCTCTGCGGAGGATGCGGTTGCTACTTTAAATGTGTTGAGCAACAGAAAACATCAGGTACTGACGGGAATCGCTATTAGTTATCAGGGCAAGATGGTTGCGGAAGTTGCCACAACAGATGTGTATTTTAAAAAATTAAGTCAGAAAGAAATTGCTGATTATGTTGCCACCGGTGAACCTTTGGATAAGGCCGGCAGTTACGGAATTCAAGGTAAGGGCGGTTTTATGGTTGACCATATTGACGGTAATTTTGACAATGTAATGGGCTTGGATATAGATACAGTACAGCGATTATTAAAGAAACTTCAGGTTGAGTGATATGAGTGAATTTAATGTTAATGATATAGAACATTCAGAGTTGCCCCGGGAGAGAATGGCTCGGTTGGGGGCAGCGGCTTTAAGTGATAAGGAACTGGTTGCCATTTTAATCGGCTCCGGCAATAAGCAGAAAACTGTTTTTGAAATTGCGGAGGACTTGACCCGTCACGGGCGGTTGTACCGGGAATTGTGCCGGGTGAACCGGGTGGTGGAACTGACTGAGGAAAATGGTTTGGGCCCAGCTAAGGCCTGCCTGCTTTTGGCAGCCATTGAACTGGGACGGCGGATTGCAAAGAAGGGGCATTCCACAGACAGTGTGACGGTTAAGCATCCCAGCGATATTTATGAACTTTTAAGCCCGGACTTGCGGTATGCCCAGGAAGAACATTTTTATGTTCTGCATTTGAGTCCCAACAATAAGGTAATCGCCCAGACGGAAATTACCAAGGGTACTTTGACCGGCTCACTTGTTCATCAGCGGGAGGTTTTCCGGGAAGCCATAATTCATCATGCCGCCAAAATTGTGGTGGTACACAATCACCCCAGCGGCGATCCCTCCCCCAGCAGGGAAGACCATACGGTAACAAAAATGTTACGGGATGCGGGAGAAATCATGGGGATTAAACTTGTTGATCATGTCATTATCGGGGACGGCAATTATTACAGCTTTTCCGATAATGGCACCATATAGACCATAGAAAGAAATTACGTAGCGTGGGTTCGTTAAACGCATTGGAGGAAAAATATGGGCAGATTTTCATTTTTCGGTCTTTTTAACAGGATGTCTGACGACATGGGCATCGACTTGGGTACCGCCAACACTTTGGTACACGTAAAAAACAAAGGTATTGTTTTGCGTGAGCCCAGTGTTGTGGCTATTGAGGTGAATACCAACGAAGTACTTGCCATTGGTGCTGAAGCAAAAAAAATGTTGGGGCGCACTCCCGGTAACATTATGCCGGTACGTCCTATGCGGGATGGGGTTATCAGTGAATACGAAACCGCCCAGACCATGTTGAAGTATTTTATTAAGCGGGCTATGGGGAAGAACACTTTTATCCGCCCCAGAGTTTTGGTTGGTGTTCCCAGCGGTGTAACCGAGGTGGAAAAGAGAGCGGTTATTGATGCGGCTTTAGAAGCAGGCGCCAGAGAGGCATACTTGATTGAAGAACCAATGGCAGCCGCCATCGGCGCGTGCTTACCCGTGCAAGAGGCCTGTGGCAGTATGATTGTTGATATTGGCGGCGGTACTTGTGAAGTTGCTGTTATTTCTTTAGGTGGCATTGTAGAAAAGAGCAGTGTTCATGCAGCCGGCGATGCTTTGGATCGTGCTATTATGCTCTACATCCGCAAAAAATTTGATTTGGTTATTGGGGAAAGAACTGCAGAAACCATTAAAATTGAAATTGGCAGTGCTGTTCCCAGCGATAACCCGAACGAAATGGAAATTCGTGGCAGGGATTTGCGCACCGGGTTGCCAAAAAATCTCACAATTAATTCCAATGATATTTATGAAGCAATGGATGAGCCCATCCGTGCCATTTTAAGTGCAGTGCGGAACACTTTAGAAAAAACTCCGCCGGAATTGGCTTCCGATATTATGTTGAACGGTATTGTTATGACCGGTGGCACTTCCCTCTTACGGAATTTAGACCGCCGTTTGGCAGAAGAAACCAAGATTCCTGTTTTTGTTTCCGAAGAAGCTCTTAACTGTGTGGCTATTGGCACCGGCATTGCCGTAGAGAATATTGATATCTATCGCAAGGGCTTCCTGATTGAAAACTAAAATCAATGAACAAGCGCAATATGCTGTCTGCCTTGGTAGTACTTATTTTAGGTGCTATGCTTATTTTGGCTGTGGCGGGGGGCAGACGTTTTCCTTTAGTAAATAAGGTAGTAGCAACCGTACTCCTGCCCATTGAAGACGGCATTAATGCCGTGCTTCACGGCGGCGATAATGTTCGGGAGTTTTGGCGCGCCCTAACTGCTTTACGGGCAAAGAACAAGGAACTGACAAAAGAAAACCAAAAACTAAAACAAGAATACATCAATATGATTACCCTTCAAAAGGAAAACGATAGTTTACGCAAGCTGTTGAATTATAAGCAAGAACATAGAGACCAGAAAGTTATCGCTGCTAAAATCATTGCCAAAAACTTTGGGGACTTGCGGGATACTGTATATATAAATGTGGGCACTGCCCAAAATGTAGATGCAGATATGGCGGTAGTTACAGAAAATGGACTCATCGGCATAATTGATGAAACTTATGAGGAGTATTCCCGTGTACTTTTGGTGACCAGCCCTAACTGCCGTATCGGTGCTAAAGTCGCCACTGTCGGTTATGACAGTTCCGGCATTATTCATGGCATCCACGAAACAGAAGATTTTTTAGTTATGGAACATATCCCCCGCAAAGCCAATGTTAAAGAAGGGGATTTGGTTGTAACCAATGGTTATAGCAGCAAACATCCGGAAAATATTTACATAGGTCAAATAGTAAGTGTACAGATGGATGCGGCCGGACTTTTGCAGGAAGCAGATTTACATGTAATGGAAGATGTGGTAGGGTTGGAAAATGTTTTAGTCATTGTTGACTTCAATCCTAAACTGAAAATCACTAATAAGGGAGGGCGGGCAAGATGAGAAATTTTATCTGGGTCGCCCTATTTCTATTTTTGCTTCTGTTGCAAGGAACGCTTTGGCTAATCTTGCCAAATTGGCTGTCTTTTGATTTGCTTTTGCCTGCCATTTATTTCTTTGCTCTGCTATATGGAGAAACTGCCGGCTTTCTCATTGGCTTAATCATGGGGTTGTTTCAAGATTGCCTGACTCCAGGTTTTTTCGGCTTTCATATGTTAACCCGTTGTGCCATTGGCTATGGAATTGGCATGGTACAGGAAAAGGTTTTTGAAGATGAACAGTTTGCTCATCTTTCCATTATCGGCATCTTAAGTATTGGCATTAAACTGTTTGCCGGTATCCTGATTATGCTTTCCAGCATGTCCCTGCGTTTCTGGCCCAGTTTTTTGCTTGATACTGTTATCTACACTGTTATAAATATTCTTTATGCTACTCCCCTCTTTGCCATCATTAAATTTTTAAAAGCATGGACAGGAAAAGAGGAGGAACTTTTCAATGCTGTTAATAAGGACGAAGAAACTCGTTTGCGTCAAAAATATCTTGAGCAACACAAAGGTTTGCGTTATAAGAAAGGACCAATCAAAGATTAGTCATGTTCAACAATTACCACAATGTCAACAGATTAAAAATATTTATGTGGCTTTGTTATGGCTGCTTGGCAATACTTTTTTTTCGTTTGATTTATATGCAAATTTTACGGGGAGATTATTATTCGCGACAAGCAGACGGTAATCGTTTGCGTCAAACAAAAATCATCGCTGCCCGTGGCTTAATCTATGATTCGCAAGGTAAAGAATTAGTAAATAATACTTTGGGCTTTGCTGTAGCATTACAACGGCAAAATTCTTATCCGGAAGAGCTGTTGCAGGAACTCAGTGAAATTTTGGAAGTGCCTTTAACTGACATTAAAAAACGTATTGCTGCCAACGCCGATTATTACGAACCGGTTATTCTGCGGAACAATGTACCGCCCAGAATGTTGGCACGCTTTGAAGAGGCACGTAAACATTTGAAAAATGTTTTGCTTTTGATTCAGCCGGAAAGAAATTACATCTATGACAATTTTGCGGTTCATGCTATTGGTTATATCGGCGAAGTCAGTGAATATGAAATTTCGCAACACCTGTTCCGGGAAAACAGCTTGGGCAGTATGGTGGGCAAAAGCGGTTTGGAAAAATATTATGACAAGATGTTACGTGGCGTAGATGGTTTCACCGTAGAGGAAGTAGATGCCACCGGTGCAGTAGTACAAAATTATGACAATGTACAACCACAGCCAGGTAAAAACTTGCATCTTACCCTTGATTATAATATGCAAAAAAATTTAGAAAACTTTACCAAAAACCATCTTGCTTATTTACGAAAAAGCGGCAATGCTCCCAATGCTCATGCTGCGGCAGTTGTTGCTTTAGACCCACGTACCGGAGCGATTAAAGCATTAATAAGTGTACCGGATTACAATCCTAATTTATTTGTACAAGGCATCAGCGAAAAAGATTGGCATACTATTAACACCAGTCCCTATTTTCCGCAATTAAACCGTGTAGTTGCAGGCGAATACCCTCCCGGTTCCACTTTCAAAATTGTTACTGGTTCCACAGCATTTGAATTAAACAAAATTACTCTTAATGAAAAAATCTTGGACAGGGGTTATCATCCACTGGTTCCTACTATGGGCAATGCTAACGGAGAAGTATTGGGTTGGATTAGTTTTATTCAGGGTTTGGCTATGTCAGACAATGTTTATTTTTATGAATTAGCCAGCAGGGTCGGCATTGATGCCATTGCCAAATATGCCCGTATCTATGGCTTTGGCAATACCACCGGTATTGATTTGCCCGATGAATCTCAAGGATTGGTGGCCTCTAAAGAGGTTAAGAAAAAAATTTGGAATGAAGATTGGCGTTTAGGCGATACTTTCAACGCTGCCATCGGGCAAGGGTTTAATTTGGCAACCCCTTTGCAATTAGCAGTAATGCTTAGTTCTGTTGCCAACGGAGGTATGTATCATCAACCTTATTTGGTAGAAAAAATCAGCAATATTGACGGTTCCCTTTATCAAACACCTAAACGTCTGCCTGCCAAACATATTGATATTTCCCAGCGGACTTTAAATTATATGCAACAAGGTATGAGTGCTACCACCAAGCAGGGTGGTACGGCGGCATATTTCCGTTCCTTACCGAAAAATATAGCTGGTAAAACCGGTACGGCGGAAAACCCGCATGGTCGTGATCATGGTCTGTTTGTTGCCTACGGGCCAGTTGAAAACCCAGAATTATGTGTAGTGGCTATTGTGGAACAAGGCGGCTATGGTGCCACTTCTGCAGGCCCCATTGTTTATAAAGTTTTTGAAGAATATTTTAGGGAGCGGGGCTGATTGCCTAAGCGCAAAGCGGCGCAATAAATTATGAAAGAGTTATTAAAACGCATTGATTGGATTTTAATAGTTTCAACTTTGGCACTTATGGGTTACGGACTAATGCTCATCTATAGTGCCACCTATAACTATGCCCAAGTGGCAAACAGTTGGCACATGCAACGCCAAACTATTTTTATGTTCGTAGGCATTGTTTTAGCCGCCATATCTTTAGCTTTTGATTATCGTGGTGTTAAACAGTACATTATTTACTTGTACTCATTCAATATTTTGATGCTGCTCTTCGTTATGTTCTTCGGACACAGCCAATTGGGAGCGCAACGCTGGATTCAAATTGGTTCTTTGAGTTTCCAGCCATCAGAATTTTCCAAACTGATTATTGTTATTTGTTTAGCATCTTTTATGGAACGCCGCATTGAATGGCTGGTCGACTTTGTAGATTATCTTAAAGTATTTGCCTTTCTCTTTATTCCTTTCATTTTGGTTTTAAAACAGCCGGACTTAGGAACAAGTTTGAGTTTTCTTGCTATTCTTATCGGTATGGCCTTTGTCAGCGGGTTCCGTTATAAATGGATTGTCCGTTTGGCAATCGGCTTTGCCGCTTTGGCTCCTGCCCTTTGGCATTTTGTTTTGCAGGATTACCAAAAATTAAGAATCAAAGTTTTTCTTAATCCGGAACTTGACCCTTTCGGCAGCGGGTATCATGTTATTCAATCTAAAATAGCCATCGGCAGCGGCGGCTTGTTTGGCAAAGGTTGGCTATCAGGTACACAGTCCCAACTGAACTTCTTGCCGGAAAATCATACGGACTTTATTTTTGCTGTAGCCGGAGAGGAATTCGGGTTTATTGGGGTTTGTATTATTTTGCTCTTATATCTTGTAATTATTTGGCGAGGTATTGTTATTGCCATTAATGCTGAGGATGACTTTGGAATGCTCTTGGCAACCGGCATCACCAGTATGTTTATGTTCCATATTTTTGTTAATATCGGTATGACCATTGGTATTATGCCAGTTACTGGTGTTCCTTTACCTTTCCTGTCGTACGGTGTTTCATCTTTGATAACTAATATTATGAGTGTGGCAGTACTCTTAAATATCGCTGCCAGAAATTCGGAGTTACTTTTCTAAAATGCAGGACTTAACCATTGATATTTTAAACAGCATAGAACATCCTTCCCGCTACACTGGCGGAGAATTTGCCAGCATCGTGAAGCCAAATGCTAAAGTACGCATTGCATTGGCTTTTCCAGATGTTTATGAAGTTGGCATGAGTTATTTGGGATTTAAGATTCTTTATCATTTAGTAAACAAGGAAGATAGTTTTGCCGCCGAAAGGGTCTATGCCCCTTGGACAGATTTGGAAACCAAAATGCGGGAGAAGCATCTTCCCTTGAGAACTTTGGAAACAGGTTGTCAACTTAAAGATTGTGACTTTGTTGGTTTCACTTTGCAATATGAATTGAGTTATACCAACATTCTCAATATGCTTGATTTAGGTGGTATAACTGTTCACACCAAAGAACGGCAAGAAAACGAGCCCTTTGTTATTGTCGGCGGACCCTGTGTTTTCAATCCTGAACCCTTGGCTGACTTTTTTGATTTTGCCATTATTGGTGACGGAGAAGAAATTTTAGTAGAAGTTTTGCGTGCTTACGAAGGCTGGAAGGATGCGGATCGGCCCGGCGGACGTAAGGGATTTTTGCAAAGGGTCAGCAAAATCCAAGGTATTTATGTACCGCAGTTTTATGATGTGCGTTATTACGATGATGGCACAATAGCAGATGTTCGTCCTAATCAGGATGTACCTAAAACAGTTTATAAAAGAGTGGTGCCGGATTTAGACAGTATTGATTTCCCCACCAGTCCCATTGTGCCTTTCACGGGCATTGTGCACGACAGGATTATGTTGGAAATATTCCGTGGCTGTACCCATGGTTGCCGTTTCTGTCATGCAGGGATGGTGTACCGTCCTGTGCGGGAGCGGAGCGAAAAAAATCTTTTGGACTTATCTAAAAAGTTAGTAAAGAATACGGGTTATAATGAAATTTCTTTGGTATCCTTGTCAAGTGCTGACTATAGTGAATTACCAAATTTAGTTCATACCCTAACAACAGAACTGCACGACAAACGGGTCAGCGTTTCCCTGCCCAGTTTGCGGATTGATTCCTTCTGTGTGGCTATTGCCCAGGAAGTGAATGCAGTGCGTAAAAGCGGCTTGACCTTTGCTCCCGAAGCCGGTTCTCAAAAAATGAGGGATATTATTAACAAAGGTGTTACGGAGGAAGATTTGCTTAATGCGGTAACGGTGGCTTTTGAAAATGGTTGGAGCAGCATTAAACTTTATTTTATGATTGGTCTTCCTTTGGAAACGGATGAGGATATTCTTGCCATTGCGGAAATGGTTAAACATGTTCAGTATCGTTATTATAAGGTTACAGGTCATAATGGTTGTAAGGTTACGGTCAGTGCATCCGTCTTTGTGCCTAAGCCTTATACTGCCTTTCAATGGTTTGGGCAGAACGAATTACAGGAAATGCGCCGCAAACAATATTTGCTGAAGGACGCTTTGAAAATGAAAAATGTTGCTTTTCAATATCATGATCCGGAAACCAGTATTATGGAAGCAGTTATTGCGCGGGGTGACAGACGGGTAGGACGGGCAATTTATACCGCCTGGAAAAACGGGGCCCGTTTTGATGGTTGGTCCGACCATTTTAGTTTTGAAGGTTGGCAAAAAGCATTGCAGTCAGAAAATCTTAGTATAGAATTTTATGCTCAACGGAAAAGGTCTGATGATGAGGTATTCCCCTGGGAGCATGTATCTCCAGGAGTCAGTCGTCAATACTTGACTAACGAATGGCAAAAAGCACAGGAAGGTGCTTTAACCAAAGATTGCCGCCGTGATACCTGCCAAGGCTGTGGTGTATGCCAAAAATTAGGCGTGAAAATTGTGGATTACGGAGGTGAGGCATAATGAAATTACGTTTGCAAATCACCAAAGATCCAGAAATCCGTTTTGTCAGCCATTTAGATTATTTGCGTGCCATTGAGCGGAGTTTACGCCGTTCTGAATTGCCTGTGGCTTATTCCGAAGGATTTAACCCACATATAAAATTTTCTTTGGCTTCTGCTTTAGGCGTGGGGATTGTTTCTTATGCAGAATTTGTAGAAATTGAAATGGCAGAGCCGGTGGAACCCGAACAGGCAGTACTTTCCTTGCGTTCTTCCCTGCCTCGCGGTATCCGCATTTTGGCAGCAGATGCCGTTGCCAATAACGAAAATGCCCTTATGGCAGAAGCCACCCTTTTTGATTATCGGGTTACCTTGCAAAGCATTGCTGACCATTTGGACGAAAAAATAACTAAATTCAACAGCAGTCAGACCTTGCTGTTTAAAAAATCTGCACCCAAACGACGGGAAGGTTTTAAAGAAGTAGATGTAAAAAAGTATGTTGATAAGGTTAACTATGAGGTCACAGGTAACAAAGTGATCCTCACTTTTAGTATTAAAAATTTTAACGAGGGAAGTTTTAAGGCAGTGGATGTATTAAAAGTCTTGGAACTCAATACAGAAAATGCTGATGTGGAACGGCTTGCCATTTGGCGGAAAAACCATGAACCTATGCTAATTGGTGGAATCAAATGAATTCAAGAATTTTATTTTTCAGTAATCCCAAAATACTTGTTCTGCTCTGTTTCATACTTCTTTTGGCATTGGGCTTTGTCAATGTTTTTTCTGCCAGTTTCGTCTATGCTGCCACAGAAATGAACAGCACCTACCATTTTGCTATTCGCTATTTGCTCTTTGCCTTGGCGGGTATGGCCTGCATAATTGCCGTTCGCAAAGTCGGTTATTATCAGTTGCTTAACCAGAACATCTTGCTCTTTTTTGGATCATTGACTTTAATGCTTTTGATTTATGTTCTTGCCTTTGGCCCGGAAATCAATGCTGCACACCGTTGGATAGATTTTAGATTTTTTAATTTTCAACCATCGGAATTTGCTAAACTTTTTATCGTCATGTTGTTCAGCAGTTTATTAGGTAATCATATTCAGGACGGTAAAGCCGCTAATGTTTTTCATACCCCCACTTCCCTTTGTTTGTTTATTACGGCTATTTTTTCTTTTCTTGTTTATGTACAGCCTGATTTGGGTACAGCCAGTATTATTGCCGGGTTGGCGGCCTTTATGTGTTTTATTGGCGGTATCCGTTGGATTCAAATTGCCTTAGCAGGTATTGCCGCCCTTGTCATTGCTGTTGCTGCCACTTGGTATGCTCCCTATCGTCTTGCTCGTATTTTTATGTGGCTTGACCCTTGGAAAGACCCCACCGGCAGCGGCTACCAAATGGTGCAAAGCCAAATTGCCATTGGCAGCGGCGGTTTAACTGGTATGGATTGGGGGGCCGGCACATCAAAATTTTTCTTTTTGCCAGAACTGCACACCGATTTTGCCTTTGCCATCTATTGCCAGGAAAACGGCTTTATTGGTGCTATGGTATTAATTTTGCTTTTTTCGTTATTAGGTTTAGGCCTGTGGACAATCTCCCGCCGTGCCAGTGACCCAACAGGGGCCCTTTTAGCTGGCGGTGTGTGTATTTTAGTCGTGGGACAGGCAGTTGCCAATATGGCTATGGTCTGTGGTCTTCTGCCCATTATCGGAGTACCGCTTTCCTTCATCTCCTACGGAGGCAGTTCTATGATTGTATCTTCTATTGCTTTAGGACTTGCTCTTTCCGTTTATGATTGTGAATATGAAAAATTAAAAACCTTGGAAATCATTGACAATGTAGAAGAAGACACATCTGCCAATCCTCATGGTTTGCGAATTATTAGAGGTGGCAAAGCATGAGACCGCGCTATACTTTGACCCAAGCAAAAACAAGATTTCGTTGGCTGGCCATTGCCATTTTTTTTGTTTTAATCTGTGTTATTGGCCGGCTTATGTACCTCCAGTTATATCGTGGTAGCCAATTTTCCAAAGATGCCAAACGTCAAGTCGTTTATAGCGACAAGCAGGGCAACCCACGAGGCCAGATTTTGGACCGCAATGGAGAAGAACTGGCGGTCAGCATTATGTGTGAATCCCTCTATATGGATCCTTCACAGATTTTGAAATTAGAAAAAAAGGAAGCCGGGGACGGCAATTTGATTCATTTCATTGCTGAACTTTTAGCCCCAGTGCTAAATATAGATGAAAATGAAATTGCAAAAAAATGTTCTGATGGCGGTTCCTTTGTTTGGATCAAACGCACCATGTCCCCCAAAGAATCTCGCGAAGTGCACCAACTGATTAAGAAATACAAATTGGATGGTTTACATTTTATTCCCGAAAGTCGCCGTTACTATACAAAACAAAAAGTAGCGGCCCAAGTGCTTGGTTTTGTAGGTACGGACGACAAGGGCGGCAGCGGCTTGGAACATGCCCTTGACAGGGAACTGCGTGGCGCTATTTCTGAACGAAAAATTTATTATGATGCCCGGGGCGGCGAACTGATTGGTGATTTGAATAATATTCGTGATACAGTACCAACTATTTATTTAACATTGGATATGAAGATTCAGTCCACTTTGGAACGTGCCATTGATGAAGCTATGACTACCACTAAGGCAGTCAGTGCTGCAGGCATCATTATGGATCCTTACACCGGCGAAATTTTAGGTATGGTATCCCGTCCCACCTTTGACCCTAATGAATTCTACAAATATAAAGACACGGACTGGCAAAACAAATGTATCGGTTTTAACTATGAACCTGGCTCTGTTTTCAAGCCCATTGTGGGCTGTGCCGCTTTAGAACGCCGCATAGTGAAACCTGATACTAAAATGATGGACAACGGCACCTTTAAAGACAAAGATAATGAAATCAACATCGGCAACTGGGATAACAAAGGCCGAGGGGAAGTTACTTTCAGCGATGTTATCAAATACTCCATCAACACCTGTATGGCGCAAATCGGTTTAAAATTAGGCGAAAATAATTTGATTGGCTTTGCTGAGGCCTTTGGCTTTGGTCAAACCACCGGCATAGAACTGGATGGCGAGGAAATAGGAATTTTGCATGACCCCCGCAATATGTATAAAGCTGACATTGCTGTCATGAGTTTAGGACAAGGCATAGCCGTAACTCCTTTACAAATGTTACGGGGCATCTGTGCCATTGCCAATGGTGGAGATTTGCTAAAACCCTACATTGTTAAAAAAATTGTTGCTCCTAATGGAGAAATTACACGGGAAGGCAAACGTCAAGTAGTCGGCCATCCCATATCCAGAGATGTTGCCTTGTCTATGAGACAAATGATGGAACAAGTTGTTGCTTCTGGTGGCGGGCAAGCTGCTGCCATTAAGGGCTATCGCATTGCCGGCAAAACCGGCACAGCGCAAAAGCTTACAAAAAAAGGCGACTATGTGGGTGCGAAACATATTGCATCCTTTGTGGGCTTTGTGCCCGCAGATAAGCCAATTTATGCCATGATTGTTATGCTGGACGAGCCACAAGGTAAGGACTTTTATTATGGCGGCCAAGTAGCAAGCCCCGTATTTCGTAACACCTTACAACAAATTTTAGCGGCCAAGGGTATCCAGCCCAACACCGGAGAAGGCCTCACCAGTTTCAAAGAATTGGAGCAAAAAGAATATCAAAGAAAATTGCCTTCCTTAACCATTGAGCAGGACGGCCGCATTCGTGTACCTAATTTTAAAGGCCTGGATATGCGTGGTTGTACTGAAGTTATGCAGGGAAAACTCAAGTTGGAACCCAACGGACAGGGTCATGCCTACAAACAAAATCCTGCTCCGGGAACCTTAGTGCCGCAAGAAGAAATCATTGAAGTTTGGTTTAAATAAAAACTTATTTCGCAGTTGAGAAAACTCCCAAAATGTAGTATAATAAATATGTTCATATAACTGACGGATTTGTGGAGTAACCACAGGGAGTATGAATTTGCGAAAGCCGACCGTCTGGGCGTATTTTAACAAAAATGCCTGGGCGGCATTTTTATTAAATTAAAAGTTATAAGTTAAGAGTCAGAAATTGTAGTAAAAGATTCCTATGGTTGTAATAGGTAATTTTCGGCAAAGCCGAAAATTGTCCATAACTTTAAGTTTCAAGCTTTTAACCTTTAACTCGTAAAATGAAAGGAGAACATCATGGCTTTTAAGTCAGACATTGAAATTGCTCAGGAAGCAAAAATGTTACCCATCGTGGAAGTAGCAAAGAAACTGAAAATCAAGGAAGAAGACATTGAACTATACGGTCGTTACAAAGCGAAACTTTCCATGCCCTTGATTCGCCGTTTAGAAAAGGAAGGCAAACCAGGGAAATTGGTTTTGGTTACTGCGATTACTCCTACTCCTGCCGGTGAAGGCAAATCCACTACTACAGTTGGTTTGGCACAGGGCTTGGCAAAAATTCATAAAGATGTTATTGTTGCCCTCCGTGAACCTTCTTTAGGGCCCTGTATGGGTGTTAAGGGTGGTGCTGCAGGCGGTGGTTACAGTCAGGTTGTACCTATGGAAGATATTAATTTGCATTTTACAGGCGATTTTCATGCCATTACCAGTGCTCATATGTTGCTCAGCGCTATGGTGGATAACCATGTACAACAGGGCAACAAACTTAATATTGACCCTCGCCGTATTGTGTGGAAACGGGTAGTGGATATGAACGACAGAGAACTACGCCAAATTGTTGTCGGCTTAGGTGGCAAGGCGCACGGCGTGCCACGTCAAGACGGCTTTGACATTACTGTTGCTTCTGAAGTTATGGCAATTCTCTGCTTGTCCAAGGATTTACACGATTTGAAAGAACGTTTGAGCAAAATTATTGTTGCCTATGATTACGAAGGCAATCCTGTTACAGCTGGTCAAATCAAAGCACAAGGCGCTATGGCAGCACTCTTGAAAGATGCAATTAAACCCAATTTGGTACAGACCATTGAAAATGTACCTGCCATTATTCACGGCGGACCTTTTGCCAATATTGCTCATGGTTGCAACAGCGTTGTGGCTACCAAAACCGCTATGCGGCTTGCTGATTACACTATTACGGAAGCAGGTTTCGGTGCCGATTTAGGTGCGGAAAAATTCTTTGATATTAAATGCCGTTATGCCGGTTTGAAGCCGGATGCGGTGGTATTGGTTGCCACTGTCAGAGCGTTGAAAATGCATGGCGGCATGAATAAAAAAGTATTAGCAACACCTAACGTGGAAGCAGTTAAACGGGGCTTGCCCAATTTGGAAAAACATATTGAAAATGTACAAAAATATGGTGTACCTTTGGTAGTTGCCATCAATATCTTTGCCCAAGATACTAAAGAAGAATTGGAAGTAGTACGTGAACATTGTGCCATGATGGGCGTTAACGTTGCCTTGAGCGATGTTTTTGCCAAAGGCGGCGAAGGTGGTGTGGAACTCGCTAACGAAGTTGTACGCTTGGCAGAAAGTGGCACAGCTCACTTTGCCCCCATCTACCCTGATGAAATGAGTTTGAAGGAAAAAATTGAAACCGTAGCCCGGGAAATCTACGGTGCGGATGGCGTAAACTATAGTGCAGATGCAGAAAAAGCATTGGCAGATTTTGAACGTTTGGGATATGGCAAGTTGCCCGTATGTATGGCAAAAACCCAATATTCTTTCAGTGACGACCAAAATAAATTAGGCCGTCCCGAAGGATTCAAAATTACCATTAAGAATTGCAGAATTAGTGCTGGCGCCGGCTTTATCGTAGTGCTTACTGGTGATATTATGACCATGCCCGGCCTCCCCCCCATTCCCGCAGCGGAGAAGATTGACGTAAGTGACGATGGAATTATTAGCGGGTTATTCTAATCCGCTGAAATGAAAAGTTATAAGTTATAAGTTATAAGTTAAAAATTATAAATTATGGTAAAATGTTCCTGTGATTATAATTAGGTATTAGACGTGAGGTGTTATGCGAAAAGTTTTATATGGCAAAGAAGTAGCGAATGCTTATAGGGAAAAGATTGCTAAGAAAATTGCAGACAGAAAAAAGAAAGGCAAAACCACTACGCTTGCCATTCTCCTGGTTGGAAATGACGGTGCCAGCAAGTCCTATTTGCAACGCATCACCAAACTGACAGGAGAATTGGGCGGCGTGGCTAAGCAATTTGTTTTTCCTGCAAAAACCAGCGAAAAAGAAGTTCTTGCCTGTATTGCAAAACTTAATAAGGACAAAAAAATCGATGGTATTATGCCCCTTTTCCCTATGCCGAAACAAATTAATCCTAACACCATTGGCGATGCCGTGGCACCAGCCAAAGATTTGGATTGCACTAATAGTATAAATATCGGCGAGTTCTTTGCCGGTCGCAGTCCTTGGGCTCCAGCCACCGCCCGTGCCTGTCTTGCAACCCTGAAACATTATGGTATTAAATTAGATGGCAAACATGCTGTTGTTATCGGTCGTAGCAATGTGGTCGGCAAACCCGTTGCCAATTTACTTTTGAACGAAAACTGTACCGTTACTGTTTGTCATTCCCACACAAAAAATTTGGCAGCCATCACTGCCACTGTGGATATTCTCATAGCGGCAGTTGGCGTGCCAAAATTTGTCAAGCCAAGTATGATAAAAGAAGGAGCAGTTTTAATTGATGTGGGAATCAATGTTACAGATAAAGGTATTGTTGGGGACATCTGTCCTAACTGCTATAAAAAAGCAAAGGCCTACACCCCCGTCCCCGGAGGCATAGGCGTTGTAAGTAATATGATGCTCTTGGAGAGATTAGCTCGCTAATCTCTCTTTTTTTTTATTTTAGAAAAAAATGAATTAAAAAGTGACGTTACTTTATTCAAAAGTAACGTCACTTTTTAAACACTATTTTACAGTTTTATCCATTACAAACTTTTATTCTTTAAACAAATCTTTCTGTTCCGTATCCTTTTTCTCTTGTGGCTGTTCTTCCACGGTTTCGCTTGCCTCATCATATTGCACTGCTGCCAAAGTTACTACCTTATCTCCCTCTGCCAAAGTCATTACCTTCACACCCTGTGTATTCCTGCCCGTGCTACGCATATCAGCATCATAACGGATAATAATACCATCCGCAGTAATCATTAAAATTTCCTGATCAGGACTAATGATCCTCATACCGACTACCGCTCCCGTCTTAGCATTCTTGTTGATGTTTTTCAATCCTACGCCGCCACGTTTTTGTTTCTTATACTCTGTAATGCTGGTACGCTTACCCAAACCATTTTCCGTAACCGTAAGCACATCACATTCCACATCCTTCACACAGTCCATGCTGACAACATAATCCCCTTCACGGAGAGTAATGCCCCGCACACCATGACTGGGTCTGCCCATAGGACGAACGTCTGTTTCTTCAAAATGAATAGACATACCCTCATGTGTAGCCAAAAGAATTTCATTAGCACCATCAGTTAATTTAACTGCAATCAATTCTTCTTTCTCATCTTCGTCCAAGGTAATGGCAATCATGCCCACCCGACGAATGGCTTTAAATTCACTTAAGTTAGTTTTCTTTACCGTGCCACGATTAGTTGCCATAAACATAAACATATTCTCACTAAATTCCTTAACCGGAATTAAAGTAGTAATGCTTTCGTCCGGAGATAATTCAAGAATATTTACCAAGGGCGTACCCTTCGCAGTCCTGCTGGCTTCCGGAATCTCCCAGCCACGCTTACGATATACTTTACCTTTATTAGTGAAGAACAAAATATCCTGTTTATTGCGGGCTAACACAAGATGCTGGCTCTCGTCATCTTCCTTGCTACGACCACCGACTTTGCCCATACCGCCCCGTTTTTGATTGCGGAAATTTTCTAAGGACTGACGCTTAATATACCCCTTTTGAGAAACGGTTACAACTATATCACCATCAGCAATATAATCCTCAGGATTCATATCCAATGCCATACCCACAATTTCTGTACGGCGTTCATCCCCAAACCGTTTTACCACTTCTGCCATTTCCTCTTTAATAATGCCCAGAACTTTCTTCTCATCCGCCAAAACACCTTCCAGCCAATCAATCGTTTCCATAACATCCACATATTCATCATCAATCTTTTGACGTTCCAAACCGGTTAAGCGTTGCAGTTTCATATCCAAAATTGCCTGTGCCTGACGCTCGCTCAAAGCAAACTTTTCACACAAAGAATTTTTGGCAATCTCTGCTGTCTGACTGGCACGAATAGTGGCAATAATTGCATCAATATGATCAAGGGCAATCTTAAAGCCCTCCAAAATATGTGCCCTGTCCTGTGCCTTCGCCAATTCAAAACGACTGCGGCGAGTAATAACTTCTTTTTGATGGTCAAGATAATGAACCAAAATCTGTTTCAAACTCAACACACAGGGTTGGTTATTCACCAAAGCCAAATTAATAATACCAAAACTGGTCTGAAGGGCAGTATGTTTCATCAAATTATTCAATATGACATCCGGCACCATACCCATCTTCAAATCAATAACCACCCGCATACCTCT
Organism: Phascolarctobacterium sp.; assembly: GCA_030531205.1. Lineage (GTDB taxonomy): Bacteria > Bacillota > Negativicutes > Acidaminococcales > Acidaminococcaceae > Phascolarctobacterium_B. The sequence goes on along the minus strand of JAUNOC010000001.1, from coordinate 213,336 downwards.
GCGGTCGGACTCGTCACGAATATCACTAATCCCTTCCAGCGTACCGTCTTTAACTAACTCCGCAATATTTTCAATCAGCCGTGCCTTATTAACCTGATAAGGAATTTCCGTTACCACAATCCTCTTGCGACCGTTAGATTTTGGAATATCTTCGAAATTGGTCTTGCTCTTAATTTTGACAACACCCCTGCCTGTAGCATAGGCCTGACGAATGCCCTCCGTGCCTAAAATCATAGCACCAGTAGGAAAATCAGGTCCCTTAATAGCCGTCATTAACTGATCCAAGTCCACATCAGGGTTATCAATCAACATTTCCAAGCCCTTCGCAACCTCAGTCAAATTATGAGGAGGAATATTAGTAGCCATACCTACAGCAATACCCGCACTGCCATTGACCAAAATAGCAGGGATCTTACTGGGCAATACTGTGGGTTCCTTTAAACTTTCATCGTAGTTGGGAACAAAATCCACCGTGTCCTTATCAATATCTTCAAGCATGGACTCCGCCACTTTGCTCATACGCACTTCTGTATAACGCATTGCCGCCGGGCTGTCCCCGTCCACACTACCAAAGTTACCATGACCGTCAGCCAACATGTAACGGGTGTTGAAATCCTGTGCCAAACGCACAATAGCATCATACACACTGGCATCACCATGGGGATGAAATTTACCAAGTACCTCGCCCACAATACGGGCAGACTTTTTGTAAGGTTTGGTGCTCGTCATGCCAGCTTCTTGCATTGCATAGAGAATACGCCGATGTACAGGTTTCATGCCATCACGCACATCCGGCAAAGCCCGCTGCACAATTACGCTCATTGCATAATCAATGTAGGACTTTTGCATCTCCTCTTCCAAATATACGGGAACAACCTTCTCTGAAGTTAAATCCATTTCTGCCATATTTCCTCCTAAAATTTTATACCATAATTAGTTTAACCAATTAACACACTAATCTTTCCATTTATTCATATCAACAACATCACCAACAATCTTAATGTTCTTGTTATTAGGCACGCAAAGCCAATTGGGGGACATAATGTTAAGCATTTGCGTACCATCATATGCCTTACCATCAGTATATTTTATCGTTCCCTGATTCTGTAAAAAAATATTTTCTTTGACTTGGAAGTCATTGTTGGCACTGTACAAAAAACAATCTGCCTCATACAATTTATACCCTATCATTTGAAGTTTTTTAACTATCTCTTTGCCTGCTTTAGTATAATTTGCTTCCATTATAATATACGGTTGACACTGTTTAATTAAGTTTTCTGCTCCTTGTATAACCTCCGTGTCCATTCCTTCTGCATCAACTTTTAACAAATCACAATTTTTAAAATTATATTCATCTAATGCAACAATATCAATTTCATAATTTCCTGGCCAGTCAGAAATTCTAAATGCTCCATTATTAATTCCAAGTTGCCCTTCAAAAATTTTCACTTTTTTATGCTCATTACCAACACCACAATTATATGTCCAAACATTATAAAGGTTGTTAAGAACAATATTTCCGCATAAAACCTGAAATGTAATTCTTTGCGGCTCAAAAGCATATACTTTCCCCTCATTTCCAACGTACTGTGCTATAGGTACCGTCAATGTTCCTATATTCGCTCCAACCTCAATAACCGTATCGCCTAATTTTAATAATTGTTTATAAAGTTCCATTTCATCATGAGCATACTCACCGTATAAGCCAACACTATTACCTATGTACATATCATTAGTATATCTCATAATTCTGCCATACTTCCAATCTTGTAAAACAATTTTCACAGATTTATCCTCCCATTTTCTCTTGATTTACCAAATATTTTATAAGAACGATTTACAATATTCATTTTCATGTAATACGCGATCTATTAAAAATGTTTTCCGTAAATGCAAAACCGTTTTGTAAAAATTCTTTTCTTTGTCATTCAACAAAGTAATTTCATCAATTATAGCATTTATCCTTTGTTCGTCAATCTTTTTAGCAATGGATGCCAATGCTTCTAGACAGTCTTCATTATCTGTATGTAGCAAATAATCAGTAACGTTTAACCTTTTTTTATCGTTTTCATATTTTTTTATACCCGTGTCTTTAAGAAATATATCTACATTCTGTAATCTTTCGATACTGTCTATCCATTTTGTAGAATCTTTTAATATGCCTGAAAACAAGCTCGCATCACAATCAAAAACCGGTGCTATTCTTACTGTTTTTTTATGGCAATCATAAACAACTCCCCAATTATCTGCATATCGGTCAGCATTACATATATACAAATCTATTATGAACATCTTCCAAAAGTTAGTAGCTAATTCTTTTTTGTTAAGGATATTTTGTTGATAAATAGCATAATTAACAGCATTTAAATTAGTGCAATAATCTGTATTACAAACCGCATCCAAAATATCATCCATTTTATAAAGAAATTCTCCGTTCCCTGTTATATATTTACAAGCCACCACCTCAACTTGATTACCTTGAAAATCGCAAACCCCAAGCAATGTGTCTTGTGCCTCACATCCAAGTAAATTAAATATGTGAGATCCGATATATTCACTTATACAAGCATGTCGATAACCTTTACCTGATTTTATTTTATAAAATTCGCCCTCATATTCTATATCCGAATAAAATCTGATATTACTTTTATCAAATCTATATTCCACTAAACTATTCCAGAATATATAGTTACTAAAGTCAATAAGATTAAACATTTTTTCGCAGTACCAAAATCTAATTTTTTACTAACATTCTATATGTGGGGTTTATTTGTTGAGCTTTTTTCAAAATAAGTTCTTTTCTTAGGGTCAAATACTTATTAAAATTATTTTTTTCCAATTTAGAAAGCAGTTCAATGCCGTCTATTATCTTATTCACATCTATTTTATCTATTTTTTTTGTTATTTCCGCTAATGCAGTTAAACAATCTATATTATTAGTTCTCGACAAAAATTCAAAATAGGAAACTGGCTTATTATCTATTGTATATCCTGTATCGTCATATAGAGAAAACCAACTATCAATTTTCTGCCCCAAAAAAATTTTTTTTAATTCTGCATCCGCATCCAATCTATCAGAACAAAACCCAGAATAACAATTAAAAACAGGCGCAAGTCCAATAATCCTGTTAGTACTTCTGTCAAACAAGCATCCCCAATTGTCTTCCAATCGTTTTTCAACACCAATATATGCATCTACCACAAACATTTGCCAAAAACGTTGTTTTAGCTCATGAGCATCAAAATCTTGCTGTTGCTCCAACGCACAAACTTCATTTAAGATATTTTCCCCAAAATTTGTATTCTGTTGTTCATAAAGAATTTCGTCCATGGTCATCAAATACAAATTATCAACATTAAAACATTGGCAAGCAACTGCCGGCAATTTTTCTCCGGCACATTCATATATCCCCAACAATACCTTTTGCGCCGGAATCCCCAGGGCGCTATAAATACTGCATCCCAAATATTCACTAATACAATGGTAAAAATAGTGTGGGCCAAACCTTAATTTGTAGCATAGACCATTATATTGAATTTTCAACGTCAATCGCTGAATTTCATTGTTTTCATCGAACCTGGCCTCTCCGCCAAACTGTTTACAATTTGTAAAATTTATAATATCCTGCATTCTTCAATATTCAACAAACTCAGTTTTTTAACAATATTCTTTTCTTAAAGAACTTAAAAATTTGTGATTTGCCGTTAATAATATTTTGTAAAATTCTTTTTCTCTTTCAGAAATCAACGAAATATCTTCTATCATGTTTTCAATTAAATGTTTTCTTTCATTAACTGCATCTACCACCCAACATAATGCTTCTTTTAACAGATCGTCTTGCAAGAAATTCAACCTATATAAAATTTTTTCGGTTCCATAAAAATCACTACGCGGAGAATAATTATTTAATTGTATTTTAGAAAGAACACTGTAAATGAAATTTATATCGTGACTAAGTTCAACGGAATACAAACAATCTCCATTATCAAACACAGGGGCAATGGCTGTATGCTCATTATCTTTTATAAAAAAGCCAAAATTTCTCCATATTCTGTCAGGATTATCAATATAAAGGTCGATAAAAATTATCTTGTAAAAATATTTTAGAAACACTTCAGAATCTACCATAGTCTGACTTTTTATAAAAAAAATAGTATCTTCCAAAGGGTGACTCAAATTCTTTTCTTTTTTCGATTGACTGCCTATCATCTCGACTAAATCAATAAATTTTAAAAATCTATCCGTAGTAAAATCCTTACAAGCCACAACAGGAATACGCTTACCTCCATATTGACAGGTTCCCAGTAAAGTTTCTTGGGACTGCATCCCCAGTATATCAAATATATGACTTCCAATATATTCACTATAACACTCATACTGAAAAGAGGGGCTGTATTTCAACTTCCAAATACAATTATCATATATGATATCTTCAAAAAATTTAAATTCATAGTTAGTATATTTTACATATCTGTTAAATTTTCTAAACTTACTAAAATCAACAATATCCATTACCTTTGTATCCCTTCAGCCCTTTCAAATACTCTTTCCTATCCTTTGCCACCCTGAAACTTTCACATGCTTTTTGGATTGCTTTATTGTGTGTCCACATTTCTAATTTTTGTTTTTCAAAATATGGTAACACCACTTCATATTGCTTGGCGGCGGCTTCGGCGAAAAACCATGCCTGCATCATACGGACATAGTATTCTTCACTTTTGATTTTCGCCACCCAGTCCAAATACTTTTTCTGAAAATTCTTGTTCAAAAAATGTACCAGCAACATCTCAATGCCAAAACGCACCGTATATGTTTTATCGGACTGCAACCACAAAGGAATTTCTTTTATCAGTTCTTTGTGATGTTGAGCAAAAACCCTTGGTCTTAACACATCACAAGTCGCCCAATTATCCACATAGGGCAAGAATCTATTTACTGCCGCCAAACATTGTTTATAGTCCTTTATCCCTGACAACAAAATAGTATGTAACTGGTTTTCTTCGTAATATTGGTGTGGTAATTTCTGTAAAAATGTTGTTACATTTTTTACATCCAACTCTTTTGCCAACTTCCGCAACGCCGGCACCCTCACCCCGATAATTGTATCTTTATCAATCGTAGGAATTAACCCGCTATGAAACTCCCTATACCCATTATCCTGCAAAGAAAATAATTGCTTTTGAATGTTGGTCATAATAATTTAATTGACAAATCCTTTGCTAATTCCTGCAACCGCTCCTCCTCCGTTTTGAACACAAAATCAGTAAAGTGCTGCAAATTACCGTGAATTGCATATTCTTCTAACGCTTTATAATATTCCAACTTGTTTTCTTTAGCAATAGAAACAACAAACAGTCCCTGTTGCATAAGTTGATAATTCATTAACAAACGGCAAATCCTGCCATTGCCGTCAGGAAAAGGATGGATCCGCACAAATTCCGCATGTGTCCACGCCGCCAATTCTATAGCATCACAAACATTTTCCATTACCGGCAAATTAAAGAAAAATCTGCCAATATCCTGAAACATAATTTCCGGCTCCGGCGGTCTGAACGTTGCCCCTGTTATCCGTACATTATGATTGCGATATATCCCACCTTGAAAAATGTTCTTAACCAAAATCTCGTGTAAATTTTTAACAACATTTGCCGACAAAGGTATTTTCTTCTCAATAAGATTTTTAACATACCTGTATGCCTGTTCGTGATTTACAGTTTCATAAATCTCCCGCAGTTCCTTACCCTGCACGGACAATTTATCTTCAAGAACAAGTTTTGTTTCCATCAAAGTTAAAGTATTGCCTTCAATGGCAGTGGAATTATGAGTATATTCCACCACAAAAGCCGTTTCCTGTTTTTCCAAAAAAACTTTGTCTTTTTTATTAAGTTCCGTCTTAATCTGCTCCGCCCACCGCAAAAGCATCTCTACATCTTGCATAATTAAAATACTCCCCTATTATACAAAGCAAATTATTGCTTGTGAATGTTAGTCATGATAATTTTTATAATCATTTTCCCATTGATTAAATTTTTGTTTTAATTGTTCCTCAATTTGTCCATCCCGCTTAAAAATATCAGCCGGCAAATTCCATTGTCCTTTTGTAGAAAAATCTTTTGCTAATTGAATTCTTGACTTACTATATTCTATCGCTTTACGGCTATAGAAATTATTATTTGCAACAATATTCAATTTTTTTTCAAGAGGAATCTTATTTCCCAAATGCTCAACCAAATCATTAACGTATGAATCCGAAAAATTTGGGAAAAAATTTTTTTGCCATTTTTTAGGAAAAATATGTTCTATTTCAAAATTTGGTAATTTTTCATCTTGTTCACAATATGCTAAAACTTTTAACAACATCTTAGTAATCTTTGTAGAAGCGCAAATAGAATTTTTAACCTCATCTATATTTGTTACCTTATCAAACCTAAAAACTGGATGTTTGCTTTCTACACATGATTTACTTAAATTCATAACATCACTTTTAATTTTCGTGACCGTTGGATTCTTTAAATAGTTAACTATCAATTTAACAGTCAACATTCTTAGAAATTTTAAAAATTGCTCTTCAAAGTCACTTTCATTCGAATGACAGAAATAATAGGTAATAACGGGATATTTCCAATATTCATTGGGATATTCTGTTAAAATATCTATGGCATTGATAATCTGTTTATTTTTTACCCATTTTTCTTCTATATCTGCTTCTTGTACTGCTCTCCAAAAATTTAAAATTTTTACCAAATGCTCCATTAATTTTTCATCTTTTAATAGTACAATTTCTTCATCGGCTTTATCTTTATCTACATTGGGTTGATAATATTTTCTCCTGTGTAATTCAAAATAATCCCTTAATCGCGGAGCCCCCGTATTAACATCCCCAAATTTTGCTCTACACAACATCATGTAATAATAAAATAATCGTTGTAAAGATTCTTCAATTTCTTCAGCATCTTTAGATAATTTTTGCCATTTATCAATAAATTGTTTTTTCTGTATTTCTCCTTTAGTAAAACCATAAATTTTTGCCTTAAATATATCAGCATCAGATAATGGTAATCCACTATCATTGAGCGTCGAAAAAATAGTTAGAGCCATATCTTGATCATCTGCCGCAATAACTACAACCTCAACCTTATCTAACAAACACCGAGAAAACCCTAATGTAAAGTTTGTATATTGCTCATCCATTTCAGCAAGTTTTTGTTGAAAAAACAAATAATTTTTTGAATATTTGTCTCTACTTACTGGCACAACATTTCCAGTTTCCAAAATATGAAAAAAATTTTTTACAACATCTTTTTCGTCAATAACATTTGAATCAATTTTAGGTTTATCTTTGTAACAAGTCGCAACCGATGAAAAAATATTATTACTTTCACTACTCTCCCACAATATTGATTCTATTCTATTCAAAATCTGTTTATTAGACCCTTCGACAAACAAATTATTTTGCGGATTATCCCCACCTAACTTATTATAAATTGCTCTCAATAACAAAATAAGCGATGTAATCCTTTGTCTACCATCTGTAACCTCTATATTTTGACCTGCGGAACATGCAATTACAGCACCTAAAAAATATCTTTTGTTTTCATTATTTGATTTTGAATAATCAATCGTAAAATCTGCTATATCATTAAATAGCTTTTCGACGTGTTCTTCTTCCCACGAATATGGTCTTTGATAATCCGGAAACACGAATTTACCCTTACATAACCTAAACAACCCCTCAATAGAAAATTTAGGGACATTTTCAAATTGTGCCATTTTCTCACGCTTACCTTTCTTCTCACTTCACAAAAATTTCCCACACTTGTTTGCCTATCAATATTGTAGTAACAATTAAGAATAAAGGACGCACATAGGCCGCTCCTTTTTTAATTGCCAAACGACTTCCGCAGAAAGCACCCAAAATCATAGCCGGTGCCATCAGCAAACCATAACCCCAAATAACACTGCCGCCCAAACAAAAAGTCAAAAATCCCGCAATGTTACTGGCAAAATTTAAGGCCTTGGCGTTTCCTGCCGCCGTCACAAAATCAAACCCTAAAAACAAAAAACCAAAAATCAAAAAAGAACCTGTCCCCGGGCCAAAGAAACCATCATAAAACCCCAAAGCCAATGCCATAAAAATCGCCCCAATTATCGCCTTCATGGACAAGGAAGTTTTTACTAATTTTCTGTCGCCCCAATCCTTACGAAAGAATGTATAAATCGCCACACAAACCAAGGCGAAAACAATAATACTTTTCAAAATCTTTTCCGGCAAAAGATACACACACCCCACGCCCGCCATACTGCCCAAGAAAGACAATATCATTAAAGGAAAAGCACTTTTATCAATACTGCCGGCACGCCAAAAACTCAAAAAACTGGTTATGGCACCACAACTGGCAGCAAATTTATTAGTACCCAAAAGCATGGGTATTGGCATTCCCATAGTCATCAATGCCGGCACCGTAATCAAACCGCCACCGCCTACCGCTGAATCAATAAACGCTCCTAAAAAACCACTGCCTACTAAAATTGCAATATGAAAAAGATCAAAAACAGGAGTATATTCCATTATAGACCTTCCTCACCAAAACAAAAATAAAATCCTATTTTCCCCTCATCACATTGTGCCCACACTTCCTTGTCCAAGGGACGATTGCTCAATGTATTGGGGGTATCCAAACTTAAAGCCATTTTTTCCATAGGCCATTTTACGTGGTCCATTGTTGCTACCGAATTTTCTGCCAAAGGTAAAATACCCACTTTTGGCAATGGTTCATTCTTTATATCCACCAAACAAGTTTCGCCCTGAAACAAAAGTGCCACGCTCTCTTGTCCGTCTGCCAGCAAAACTTGTTTACCCGTTGTTTTCTTATAAGTTAAAAAAGTCCGCAAATTTGATTGCAAATGGTCAAGCCGTCCACCTAACGCCCCTGCAACCAATAAATGACAAGGATTTTTGGATATCTCTTTTATCAACAACTGCAAATCCGTAAAATCCTTATCTGCAGGATGCTTCTGCACCACACCACCATCTGCCAAAACTTTGGCATACACATCATAATTGGTGCTGTCCTCATCCCCAATCAAAAGAGTAACTTTTCTATTTGCAGACAGAGCATATTCTGCCCCCCTGTCTGCACAAAATATTTCGTAATTTGGCAACGCCCCAAGCCAACTTGCTTGAGGTTGTCTGCCTCCTAAAATCACTAAAATAACTTTTTCATTTTCTTTTGCACTGGACAAAAAATAATTTGCCTCCGGCAAGTCCAACATTATCATAAAAACGCATTAAACACTTTTTGCCTGAATAACAACCTTATCCCCTTCACGGGAAACCTGCCAAGCGGCGGCACCTAATTTTTTCATCATCCGTTCCATACCGATTTCTGTCAAAAATCTGTTCAAACGTTCTATTTGTTCCTGGGGCAGTTGAACTTCTTCCGCCGCCTTTTCTTTAGCTTTTCTTTTCAATGTGGAATTGCCATCATACATGTGAACCGTATTCTCTTCCACATAACCCTTTAACATCTCCGCATCTGATAATCCTTTTTGAATTTTCGGCATTTTACTCACCTCTTACATCTCTCAATCCACAAATTTCACAATCGTTCCATAGCACTGCAAATAGAACCAGGCGTGTTTGTTGTCCGTATCTATTTCAATATTCTGACGATAACCGATGACCGCATTACCGCCCGCCATCATTGCCTGTTTTTTGAAATTCACAATGGCCACCGCAAAGGCCTGTTCAAATTCTTCCTGATGAACCGATGCCTCACCATATAGCAAAAATCCTAAAGCGCTTTCTGATTCCTGCTCGTAATTTGTTTCACTCAAATAATGTTTCACCACCGGGTCTTTTAATTCGTTCTTCAATTTGTCATTGAACCAACCCTTGTTGGAAACTTGATAAAAGCAGGGCCTGACAATTTCATATTTGCGGTCATGAATATCACAGGTGGTTACAGCAATCTTCTTCAAAGGATAATAAACCTCTTGCAACCACTGCTCTTTCTTTGCCGCTTCTTCCTGTCTTTCTTTATCACTCTTACCAAAAAATCCCATTTTTGCTCCTTATAAATCTAAGTTCCTTACCATATGAGCATTTTCTTCAATAAACTTTCTGCGTGGTTCAACCTGGTCACCCATCAACACACTGAACACCCTGTCTGCTTCCACCGCATCTTGCAAATGTACTTGTAAAACCGTTCTGCTTTCCGGGTCCATAGTTGTTTCCCAAAGTTGCTCAGGATTCATTTCGCCCAAGCCCTTATACCTTTGAATTACAGGATTGCTGTCCCTACCAATATCATCCAAAGTTTTGCCCAGTTCTTCATCACTGTAAGCATAGTAATGTTTCTGACCTTTCTTAATTAAAAACAAAGGCGGCTGGGCAATGAACACATGGCCTTCCTCAATTAATTGAGGCATATAACGATAAAAGAAAGTCAACATCAAAGTACGAATATGGGCACCGTCCACATCAGCATCCGTCATAATGATAATCTTGCCATAGCGGAGTTTTTCAATATTAAACTCATCAGAAATACCACAGCCAAAAGCCGTAATCATATTTTTAATTTCCTCAGAATTTAACATCCTGTCAAGCCGTGCTTTTTCAACATTTAGAATCTTGCCACGCAATGGCAAAATGGCCTGGAACTTTCTGTCACGCCCCTGTTTTGCAGAACCCCCTGCAGAATCACCTTCTACCAAATAAATTTCTGTTTCTTCCACATCCCGGCTCTGGCAATCAGCCAATTTTCCGGGCAAGCCGCCGCTTTCTAAAACACCCTTTCTGTCCCTGGCAAGTTTCTTTGCTTTTCTCACTGCCTCACGAACCTGGGCAGAACGGATGGCTTTATCTACAATCTTTTTAGCAACAGACGGATTTTCCGCCATATATTCACCCAATTTTTCACTAACAATGGTAGCAACCAATGGGTCAACTTCACTATTATTCAATTTTGTTTTGGTCTGGCCTTCAAATTGAGGATTGGGAATTTTAATGGAAATAACTGCTGTCAGACCTTCACGCACATCATCACCAGTCAAATTGTCATCCTTTTCTTTCAACATTTTTACATCACGAGCATATTTGTTGATGGTACTGGTCAAAGCACGGCGCAAACCGGTCAAGTGAGAACCGCCTTCATGAGTATTTATATTATTGGCATACCCGCTCACCATTTCATGATAAGTTTCGCAATACTGCATTGCCACTTCCACAATAATATCATCCTTGGTGCCTTCAATATAAATTGGCTCATTATGTAACTGCTCTTTCTCAGCATCCATATATTTTACATATTCCACAATCCCACCGGCATAATGGAACGTTTCTTCTGTCTCTTTCCCCTCACGCAAATCCTTCAAAACAATAGTGACACCCTTATTTAAGAATGCCAGTTCCCTCATTCTGCCACGGAGAATTTCAAATTTATAAATACGGGCTTCTCCTTCATGAAAATCCTCATCCTTAAAAATTTCCGGGTCCGGATGAAAATGCACTTTTGTTCCTGTTTCTGCAATATCCTTACCTTTTTCATACAAAGGTTTTGTGGTCTTACCACGCTGAAATTCAATTCCCCATAATTTTCCGTCACGGCTTACTTCCACTTCCAAATGATCGGACAACGCATTAACGCAGGTAACACCCACTCCGTGAAGACCGCCTGAAACTTTATAACCGCCGTCACCAAATTTACCGCCAGCATGCAACACGGTCATAATAACTTCTACTGCTGGTTTTCCCTCTTTCTTCATAATATCTACAGGAATACCACGACCGTTATCACTTACGGTAATACTATTGTCTTTTTCAATAGTTACTTCGATATGGGAACAATATCCTGCCAATGCCTCATCAATACTGTTGTCCACAACTTCATAAACAAGATGGTGCAACCCCATGTCACTGGTGTTACCAATATACATGGCAGGACGCATTCTAACTGCTTCCAACCCCTCCAATGCTTTAATGTTTTCTGCTGTGTAATTTGATTTTGTCATTCTTCCAACTCCTTATATTCATCTTCTTTGGCTAAAATTGCCAAGACCATTTTATTTTCTTCAGCACTTATTTCCACAGGTAATTTTTTTGTATAAAACAAAACTGCCTGTATTTTATCCTCTTCACTGGCTTCTTTTCGCCTTATTTTTTCATAATAATAATTTGCTAAAATATCTCGTTCCTGATTAAAAGTTAATTTATCAACATCTTCTGTAGTAATCTGCTCATATTTAATCCATGGTGCTAATTTCAACTCTTTTTTCAGTTTCTCTCTCTTTTCTGACTGTACCTCTCTATCACATTCAAAACAATTCTTCCTCCAACTCTCCATTTTCCCACCACATTTAGGACAATTAATTATGGAATAATTTTTTTCTTCCTTTTCTTTTTCAGAAATAAATTCTTCTACCTTTAATCCACTTTTAAAACTCATATCTCTCAATATGTATTTCCCTTGAAAGATTTGATTCACCTTCTTAACAAGTTCAGTTTTAACCATAAAAAGTTGATTTGCTAAAGGTGCATTATCAACTCCAACAATTAATCTGCCTTCACTAATAGTTGCAGGCCAGCAATGATTAGAAAACTTTCCTGCAACCACTGACCAATTCTTCCTCAAATAATACAACAAATATTGTTTTCCAATATTGCTATTATTAGTTCCAATAAATCTTGTTAAAGAATTTTTAAAACTTTCAAGCGTGACTGATTGTTCCATTTTTTATCTCAAAATAATCTCCATGAATAACATCAGGTATCAATTCTCTGTCATTTACTGTAATAAAAGTTTGTACCTTACCATCTATAAACTGCAACAAATGTGCCCTTCTGTTTTCATCCAATTCGCTCATAACATCATCAAGCAATAAAATTGGATATTCTTCTATTTCATTTTTTACATACTCTAATTGTGATAATTTTAAAGCAAGTGCTACACTACGCTGTTGACCTTGACTGGCAAAATTTTTTACAGATTTACCATTAATTTCTAATAATAAATCATCCCTGTGAGGACCAATATTTGTAGTCGTTCTAATAATATCTAATTCCTGACTTTTTTCTATTTCATTAGCAAAAAATTCTTGATAATTTTCTACACCATCAATAATTTCCCGATGTAATCCTTTCAAAATATAATGAATTTTTAGTTCTTCACCATTAGAAATTTTTTCATATATTTTTCCTGAAATTTCTTGTAATTTCTCAATAGCCGGTTTTCTTGCTTCATAAATAGCCGTTGCTAATTTTATAAATTCTTCATTCCAGGAAACAAGTATTTCATTTCCACAAATTCCATCTCTTATTTGTTTTAACAATCCATTTCTTTGACGCAAAACCCTGTTATATTTCAAAATTAATTCTAAATATTTTTTATTTGTCTGACTAATTTGCATATCTAAAAATCGTCTTCTTAAACTTGGTTCACCTTTCACAAACTGTAAATCTTCCGGAGAAAACATTACCACATTCAAAACACCATAATGTTCTTTGGCAGAAACTTTTTTTTCATCCAAAAGAATTTCTTTTTTCATTCTTTCATTTTCATTACAAATCTTTTTTATTCTTACACAATGAATATCATTATTATCAGCAAAATTAACTGAAACCATCATTTTTTTCTCATTAAAATTTATGAGATTTTCTTCCTGATTTGTTCTGTGACTTAAACTGAAAGCAGCATAAAAAATACTCTCAAGAATATTTGTCTTTCCTTGAGCATTCTCTCCATAGAAAACATTTATCATATTTTCTATTGGTAAATTTAACTGACTATAATTACGGAAATTTAATCCTTGAATATTTTTTATTATCACAATACACGAACAGGAGTAACAATGTAGATAAATTCACTATCTCCATTATCAATGATTCCAGGAGTCAAAGCATTATTTAATTTGAAAGTAATTATTTCTGCTTTTGAATGTCTTAAAACATCCATAATGTAACTGGCATTAAAAGCAATTTTTAAATCATTGCCATCCATTTCACAATCAATTTCTTCTTTTGCAGAACCAATGTCAATACCGCTGGCAGTAATTTGTAATTTATTCTTTTCAAAATTCATTTTTACTGTGCTGTGATCATTTGTTTTAGAAAACAAAACAACACGGTCAAGAATATTTGCCAATTCATCTTTTTTTACTTTTGCATTAATGGTAAATGTTCCAGGAATAACTCTTCTGTAATCAGGAAATCTGCCATCCAACAATCTTGTTACTACTTTTGTTTCACCAATAGTAAGCATAATCTGATTATATAAAATTCCAATATCAATAGTTTGAGGTTCACTATAAGATTGGGCAATATTCTTTATTTCATTCAAAACCTTAGCCGGTACAACACATGATAATTCTGCGTTTTTAATTTTCTTGCTCTTAATTGCTAAACGATGAGTATTTGTACCTACAAAAGTTATAGTACCTTCTTTAATTTCAATAAGAATGCCGGTAAATAAAGGACGGGAATCATCTGTAGCACAGGCAAATTCTGTCATACTTACCAAATCACTGAATGCCTCATCAGTTAATTCAATCTTATCCTTTGCCTGTACTTCAGGAAAATTAGGATAATCATCCACATTCATTTTCGGCATATTGTAAATATTCAAATCACCTGATTTTACAAATACCTCTTTTCCCTCATCATAAACAATTACTTCTCCATTCAATTTCCCCATTAAGTCAGAAATGATTTTAGCATTTACTAATACAGTACCGGTTATTTCTTCTTTGACAGGAACAGTAGTTTCAATAGAGATGTTTAAATCACTGCCCCTCAAAGTTAATTTATTATCCTTTTCGGATAAATAAATACCACTCATAATTGGAGTTGCAGTTTTTCCTGTTATTGCTTTTTGGGCAATTCCAATCGCTTTTTTTAAGCTTGTTGCATCACATGAAAATTTCATTTTTTCTCTCCTTTTGTTAATAAATTAATTTTATAAAATTAGTATTAGTAATAATATTCTCGGTGAATTTGTGAATATCTTAAATTTTTACGGAAGATATGTACTTTTTTTATTGATAAGTTTGTGGATAACTTTTAAAAGAAATCCACAAATCCACAAGCGGAAAATTTAATCACTATAATTTGTGTTATAAACACGATTATGCACAAAATATTGTGTATAACTTATTTCAGTTTATTTTTGAGTAAATCTACGGTAGTAATTAATTTTTTATCATTTTTTTGAATTTGGGCATAGATTTTTTCAAAACCATGCATTACTGTAGAGTGGTCTCTTCCTCCCAATTCCTGTCCTATCTCTTTAAAAGATAAATTAGTCATTGTTCTTGCCAGATACATTATAATTTGTCTTGGCTCACTGATTTTAGCACTTCTTTTATTGCTAAAAACTTCTTCCTGAGTGATACCATAATAATCACAAATAACTGTTATTATTCTTTCAATATTTATTTCCCCAACTTTTACTGCTTCCCCAAGTTTATTAATTTCTTTAAAAATTACTGCCTGGGTAATTTTTTCGCCAATCTCTTTTCGCAAAGCCAGCTTATTACACAAACTTTCAATGATCCTGATATCTGTGGTAATAGAATTAGCAATTAAGGACATACATTCATCATCTAAAGAAAATCCCCGTTCTTCAGTTTTTAATCTTAAAATTGCTAATCTTGTTTCAAAATCTGGACTTTGGATATCACCTAAAAAACCTCTGGATAAACGGCTGGCAATTCTGTCCTGCAAAGTTTTAATATTTTGGGGCAGACGGTCGCTGGCAACGATGATTTGTTTGTGATCCTGGTCAAGAGTATTGAAAGTATTAAAAAACTCTTCCTGTGTTCTTTCTTTACCCTCTAATTGCTGAATATCATCGATAATCAAACAATCCAATTTGCGGTATTTATTATGAAAATCATTAGTAGTTTTTGATTTGATGGAATTAATTAGGTCATTGGTAAAACCTTCTGTTGTAATGTAGAGAATTTTAGCAGCGGGATTTTTTTCATGAATTGCATTACCGATGGCCTGAATTAGATGGGTTTTTCCCAGACCGGGATTGCCGTAAATAAATAAAGGGCTGTAAGTGTTGCCAGGTTTTTCCACTACTTTTTGAGCGGCGGCAAAAGTAAAACGGGTATTATTGCCCACCACAAAATTTTTGAAGGTGAATTTGGGGTCTAAATGACTTTCAAATTCATTTTGGAAATTATCCGGTACGGAAGGTTCGGAATTAAATTCTTCTTGCGGAATTTCCTTATCAGGGTCTGTTTCCAAAGCGATAATATCTAAAGTTATTTTTTCATTAGTTAACTGACTAAGAAGAGTTTCAATAACAGACGCTTTATTCTGCAATGCCTTACGCATTAACTGATTGGCAACAACTACTGTCAGCTGATTATCGTTCAAGCTAACTGCCTTGGAATTACGCAGTAACTGATTGCATGATTCATGGCTGTATTGGGTGCTGTAGAGTTCTTGTAAATTTTGCCAAAGTTTATTAATTTGTTCCTTCATAAAAGTTTTCCCTTTCACGCTCACAAAAATATGCTATATTATACCACAACTTTGCTTACGCGCGCAATAAATATATACATTTTATTTTAATATATGAAAAAAATACTTGACTGAAACCAAATCATAACATATAATATGCGGGTAACTTTCGCAATCCCCGTAGGACTCTTCACCTACGAGAGATAAATTATCAGCTTGAGAAGGAGGGACTGTCTTATGAAAAGAACATTTCAACCCAATAATCATCGCAGAAAACATACTCATGGTTTCCGTGAGAGAATGAAAACTTTGGGCGGCCGTCAAGTATTGAAAGCAAGACGCGCTAAAGGCAGACACAAACTCTCTGCTTAAGAATGGAAGTAGGCCGCCTGGGTGGCCTATTTTTTTGCGGAGTATGTGCTGTGCATAATTTTAGTTTTCCAAAACAAAACAAACTGAAAAAGAAAAAACATTTTCAGTTTGTTTATCAGCGTGGCAAAGCCCATGCCAATCTCTTTGGTGCCATTTATGTTATGAAAGGCGAGGGTTTGCAGATTGGTTTGGCGGTGGGTAAAAAACTTGGTCACGCAGTAGTAAGAAATCATATTAAGCGCATGATGCGGGAGGCTTTTCGTCTGCACCATGAGCAAATCAAGCCCGGCTATCACCTTATTTGGGTGGCACGATACAAGCTGGTACATGCGGGCCTGGCTAATTTTGAGATGACCTTGCTGACATTATGTCGTGAGGCCGGCATTTTGATTGAGAGCGAAAATGGCTAAAAAGTTTTTAATTGCCATTATTCGGTTATACCAGATTTTTATATCACCCTGTTTACCTCCTAAGTGCAGGTTTTATCCAACTTGCAGCGCCTATGGCATCGAGGCGATTACAAAGTATGGTGCCCTTAAAGGTGGCTGGCTGACCGTGAAGAGAATTTGTCGTTGCCATCCTTTTAATCCAGGTGGGTATGACCCCGTTCCGTAAGAATGAGGAGTAAATGAATGTTTGATGTTTTAAGTGAATTTGTACAACAGTTATTGGCCTTTTTCTACACTTTGACCAATTCCGTTGGTCTGCCAAACTATGGTCTGGCAATCATTTTAATGACTATTGTAATAAAACTGATTCTGTGGCCTTTAACTCAAAAGCAAATCCAGTCCATGAAGGATATGATGAAACTCCAACCCATGATGGACGAAATCCGTGCTAAATACAAGAATGACAAAGAACGGATGAATTTGGAACTGGCAAATCTTTACAAAAAGATGAATATCAATCCGTTAAGCGGATGTTTGCCTCTTTTGATTCAGTTTCCGATTATGATTGGTATTTTCTACGGCATCCGTGATTTCCAATATGTTGGACCTGCAAATTTTTTGTGGATGGAAAGTATCAGTAATCCTGACCCCTGGTATATTTTGCCGGTGTTGAGTGCGTTAACAACCTTTATCACCAGCAAACAAAGTATGCCCGGCCCGGGTGCTGGCAAGAGCCCGTTGAACAATAAAATGATGACTTATTTTATGCCGCTTTTTATTGGCTATATTTCTATCACTTTTCCTGCGGGCTTGGTACTGTACTGGGTTGTGATGAACTTGATGCAAATTTTACAACAGACAATGATGCAGAAATAAGAGGTGAAATAAATGGATTATATTGAGAAAACAGGCAAGACAGTCCAGGATGCCATTGCGGCGGCTTTGGCAGAATTGCAAATATCAGAGGACGAAGCAGAAATCACCGTCATTGACCAGGGCAAAGAAGGTGTGTTCCTGGGTCTTGGTGCTAAGCCGGCAGTTGTCCGGGTGGCAAAAAGAGAAGCGGCAGAAGTGGCGGCAATGGCTGCGGCTACTGCGGTTGCAGAAGAACAGGAAAACGCAGAACCTGCTCAGGAAGCACGTCCCCGTGTGATTAATGACGAAGTAGTGGAAAAAGCGAAAAAGTTTTTGCAAGAAGTTTTCAGTGCTATGAAGATTGAAGTGGCAATGGAAAAGTTTGTTAATACTCAGGACGGTTCCGTTGTTATCCGCTTACATGGTGATGATATGGGAATTTTGATTGGCAAGCATGGTCAGACCCTTGACAGTTTGCAATACTTGACCAATTTGGTTGCCAATAAAGAGGAAAAAGATTGGACAAGAATTATTATTGATGTGGAAGATTACCGAGACCGCAGGGTGGAAACCCTGACTCGTTTGGCAAAGCGTTTGGCAGACAGAGTTCGCCGTGAAGGAGAGCCGGTGGCGTTGGAGCCAATGAATCCGCACGAAAGAAAGATTGTTCATCTTGCTTTGCAAAATGACCGTAGGATTGTGACCCACAGCGAGGGGGAAGAACCAAATCGTTATATTGTAATAGAGTTAAAAAAATAATTGCATAAGCCCGGTCTTGGCACAGGGCTTTTTTCACATAGGAGATAAGTATGCAGGATTTAGGAGCGGATACCATAGCGGCTATTACCACGGCTCTGGGAGAAGGGGCGGTGGGGATTGTACGGCTCAGTGGTGAAAATGCTCTGAACATTGCTAACAGAATAATGGCGAAACCTTTGAGCGGTCAGCACCGGCACATGGAATATAATCATGTGGCGGACGGCGGGGATATAGTGGACGAGGTGCTGGCGGTATTTATGCGCTCACCTCATTCTTATACTGCGGAAGATGTTGTGGAAATCCAGTGTCATGGCGGCGTGGCGGCTTTACAAAAAATCTTGACTCTGTGTTTGCAAAACGGAGCAAGGATGGCTGAGCCGGGAGAGTTCACCAAGAGGGCATTTCTCAATGGCAGAATTGATTTGACACAAGCGGAAGCGGTGATGGATATTATCCGTGCCAAAAGTGAAACCGCTCTGCAAATGGCATTGCGTACCCAGCAGGGGGAATTGAGTGCCAAAATAAAAAAATTGCGTGGCAACTTGGTAGATATCATTGTTAATTTGGAAGCCAAAATTGATTATCCCGAAGACGATATTGAAGATGTAACCTATTCTGATACTCAAAAAAATATTACAGAAACCAAAGACGGATTGGAGCAGTTGCTTGCTACGGGGCATACGGGAAAAATCCTTCGGGAAGGGTTGCGGGTAGCCATTGTCGGCCGTCCCAATGTGGGCAAATCCAGTTTGCTCAATGCTCTTCTGGAAGAGGAACGTGCCATAGTTTCTGCCTATGCCGGCACCACACGGGATGTGATTGAGGAGCAGATTTTGCTGAACGGCGTACCTGTGATTTTGTCAGACACTGCCGGTATTCATGACACGGATAACTATGTGGAAAAAATCGGTGTGGAGCGGAGCCGTTCCACTTTGGAAACCGCCCAGTTGGTGTTGTGCGTGTTGGATGGCAGTATGGCATTGACGGAGGAAGACCGTGAATTGTTGAAAGTTTTGCAGCCGCAAAACACTCTATTGATTTTGAACAAAAATGATTTGCCTTTGCAAATTGAGAAGGATGAATTAAAGGGTTTTCCGTTATTTAATATCAGCAGCAAAACAAGGGACGGCTTGAATGAGTTGAAAACTGCTATGCAAAAATATGCTTATAGCGGTACTCATGGTGATAGCGGTGTTTTTGTACAAAATGTCCGGCATTTGGATTTATTGCAAAAAGCCGTGGCGGCATTGCAAAATGCTCTTGAAACCATTGATAACAAAATGCCCTATGACTGTGTGATTATTGATTTGCAAAATGCCATCAGTAATTTGGGTGAAATCACGGGGGAACAGGTGACGGATGAGATTATAAATAAAATTTTTGCAAAGTTTTGTGTGGGAAAATAGGTTTCCGGTGTCAGGTGTTAGCTTATAGTATTGTATATTGTGTTTTGTTTCAAAAAAATTCTTTCATTCAAAAATGAAAAAATTGTGAAACAATAAATTTTCGGTGTCGCTACTTTCAGAGAAAGTGTCGACACCGAAAATTTTTATTTTTATGCTTTTGAACGACAATAAAAGTCCTTTTCACATCAAAAGCATTTTCATAATTAAAAGCACTCTTTAATAAAATGCGATTAAAAACGTAAAAAGTGAATTTTAAAATGACGTCATTCTATCCCAAAATGACGTCATTTTGAAATTGAAATTTTGCTGTTTTTAACGAAAAATCTTGGCGAAATGTTTCTGTGATAAAAAAACGAATCTTTTCCAAATATAATTGCAGGAACATATTACCATCATTCTTAATTCTGCATTCATAATTCTTAATTAGTTACGCATTACGAATTGTGAATTACGCATTATTTTCATCTCTAAATCTTAATTGTAGAATATACTTCATTATGGTATAATACTTATTCATTGTTAAGAGAGAAGTATTTAGAGAATGCAAATTGAAAAGTTTGACATAATTGTTATAGGTGCGGGACATGCGGGGTGTGAGGCGGCTTTGGCGGCTGCCCGTTTGGGTTGTAAAACTATGTTGGCAACTTTAAGTTTGGACAATCTGGCGCTGATGCCCTGTAACCCCAGTATCGGAGGTTCTGCTAAGGGACAACTGGTGCGGGAGATTGACGCTTTGGGCGGACAGATGGCCTTAAGTGCGGATGTGGCTTGCCTGCAAATGCGGCTTTTGAATACGGGTAAGGGTTACGCTGTTCATTCTCTGCGCGGACAGGAGGACAAGCCCTTTTACCATCATTTAATGAAGGGCATTATTGAGCGGCAGGAAAATTTGGAATTAAAACAACTGATGATAGATAAATTGTTGGTGAAAAATGGTGCAGTGCAAGGGGTGGAGGCGGAAACGGGCGAAGTTTTTGAAGCACCCTGTGTTATTCTCTGTACCGGCACATATCTTAAAGGGCGCATTGTCTATGGTTCCGTGAATTATGAAAGTGGCCCCAACGGGTTACGTGCTGCCAACAAATTAAGCGCCAGTTTGCTGGAAAACGGCATTGAACTGATGCGGTTTAAGACCGGTACTCCTGCTCGTATTGACAAACGTAGTATTGATTTTTCCAAGACCGAACCTCAATATGGGGATGAGGTTTTGCAGAATTTTTCCTATATGGACGAGGTGAAAAGCAGGGAGCAGATTCCTTGTTATTTGAGTTATACCAACGCCAAGACCCACGAAATTATTAAGAAGAATTTACATTTGTCGGGTATGTTCAATGGTATGATTGAAGGGGTTGGCCCTCGCTACTGCCCTAGCATTGAGGCGAAAATTGTGCGGTTTGCGGACAAGGAACGGCATCAACTATTTATTGAGCCGGAGGGCCGCAACACAACGGAAATGTATATTCAGGGAATGAGTTCCTCTTTGCCGGCGGATGTGCAGTTGGAGTTTTTGCGGACGATTCCTGGTTTGGAAAATGCCAAGATGATGCGGGTGGGCTATGCCATTGATTATGATTGCCTTAATCCTCTGCAATTGCAGCCCAGTTTGGAACATAAGCAAATCAGTGGTTTTTACAGCGCCGGTCAATCCAATGGCACTAGCGGTTACGAGGAGGCGGCAGGTCAGGGGTTGATTGCCGGCATCAATGCAGTACGCAAATTACGGAATTTGCCGCCAATAATTTTGCGCCGTGACCAGGCATATATTGGAGTTTTGATTGATGATTTGGTAACAAAAGGCACTAATGAGCCCTATCGTATGATGACCAGCAGGGCAGAATATCGCTTGCTTTTGCGTCAGGATAATGCAGATTTGCGGTTGACTCAGTTGGGTCGGGATATTGGTTTGGTAACGGATGGGCGTTATGCCAAATTCACTGCTAAAAGGGATGGTTTGACAAGGGCTTTGACGGCTTTGCAACATAAACATATTGCACCACATGACGATGAAAATGCCAAGTTGGCGGCTATGGGTACTACGCCTTTGCGTGAGGGTACATCGGCTTTAGAACTTTTGCGGCGGCGGGAAGTCAGTTATGCTGATTTAAGCGAGGCCTTTGGCTTGCCAACATTGGATAGACACACGGCAGAGCAGGTGGAAATTCATGTTAAATATGCCGGCTATATTGAAAAACAAAAAGCGGAAGTGGAACGGGCGTTGAGGTTGGAAAATAAGAGTATTCCCCAAGATTTTGATTATCATACAGTTAAAGAACTGTCCAGCGAGGCAGCAGAGAAATTGGATAAGATAAGGCCGTTGAATATTGGCCAGGCGGTACGCATCAGCGGTGTCAGCCCGGCGGATATAAATGTACTTATGGTGGCGTTGGAACTTATAAAACGTCACTCGTTTTAGCAGGTGTATGGGGACAGGGAAGAATAGGGCGTAGAGGTTAAGGCGTAAAGCATAGGGAATGTAAGATGTTCCGGTAATTAGAATAAGATTGCAGGAACTTGAATAGCCCCCGCCTTTGCGGGGGCTGGCACCTATAGGAACACAGAAAGGTGACTGGGGGTGCTGATTACGCAGTTATTTATGTTGACATAAAGATCAAATAAACAAAGACAAAAGAAAGGGACGATTAAGAGGCAATGTACGATTACAATTCATACAATGTAAAATTTGCCAGAAAACTCCGAAAGAATATGATACCTTGGGAAAATAAGCTGTGGTATCAATTTTTGCGGGGGTATGAAGTACGCTTTCAGCGACAAAAGGTAATTCAAAATTATATTGTTGATTTTTTCTGTACAAAAGCATTGGTGGCAGTAGAACTGGATGGAGGAGGACATTACAGTCCTAAAAAAGAAGAACAAGACAGAATAAGGGCAGAAAACCTTGCAGCACAAAATATTAAGCTTATCCGTTTTTCTAATTTGGATGTGGATAATAATTTTTATGCGGTATGTTCAGAGATAGACAGGGTTGTAAAAGACCGTATCAATTCGCACCCCCAGTCGCAACCACGTTCCTAAAAGCGACAGCCCCCGCAAGGGCGGGGGCTTCTAATGTTCCTGAGCTTGTTATTATGATTTTTCAAGATATTTTTTTAACCAACTTAAAACAGGCAGGCATAACTTTGACTGACACGCAAATCAGCCAGTTTGTAAAATATTATGACTTGCTGACTGAAACTAATAAGGTTATGAACCTTACGGCTTTGACTGAGCCGGAGGATGTGGCAGTGAAGCATTTTATTGACAGTTTGTCCGCCTATGATACTGCAATGCATAACGCAACTTTGGCGGATGTGGGTACGGGGGCAGGGTTTCCCGGTGTACCTTTAAAAATTTTTGACTCCAGCATTAAACTAACTTTGCTTGATTCTTTGGCAAAACGGTTAAAATTTTTAGATACTTTGACGGCAGAATTAGGACTGCAAAATGTTACCACCATCCACGCAAGGGCGGAGGATGCAGGTAAGGATAAAAATTTACGGGAACAATTTGATTTTGTCACTGCCAGGGCAGTGGCAAGATTGAATGTGTTGGCGGAGTTTTGCTTACCTTTGGTTAAAGTTGGTGGCAAGTTCATTGCCATGAAGGCGGATTCGGAAGAAGAAATTACAGAGGCGGAAAACGCTACTAATTTGTTGGGCGGGAAAATCGCCGAAATTAAAAACGTAAAATTGCCAAATCTTGAAGATAAACGGACTTTAGTGATTATAGAAAAAATAAAAACAACGCCAAATAAATATCCCCGCAAGGCGGGTACGGCAGCAAAGGAGCCCTTATGAACAATATTCAACATGTGGAAATTACCAAAATTCAAACTAACCCTTATCAACCCCGTCAGCATTTTGCGGAGCAGGAATTACAGGAACTGGCGGACAGTATTAAAAGATATGGCATTTTGCAGCCCCTTTTGGTAAGTCAGGATGATGGCAATTATATTCTTATTGCAGGAGAGCGGCGTTTGCGTGCCGCCAAGTTGGCAGGACTGACGGAAGTTCCCTGTGTGTTGGGGGAATATGACGACAAGCAAAAGGCAGAGATTGCTTTGATTGAGAATCTGCAACGGCAAAATTTAAATTTCTTTGAAGAGGCGGAGGCCATGCAAAGTTTGTTGCAAGAGTTTCATTTGACGCAAGAACAATTGGCGGAGCGGGTCAGCAAAACTCAGGCCGCCATTGCCAATAAAATTCGTCTGTTGCGGTTGGATGCTGAATTACGCAAAGAGATTTTAGAAGAAAAATTGACGGAACGTCATGCCCGGGCTTTGCTGAAAGTTCCCCAAGAGCAAAGGCAGGAAGTGTTGGAACATGTGAGCCGTTATCAACTTAATGTGGCGCAAACAGATGATTATATTGAGCGTTTGTTGGCCCCAAAGGAACCCACCCACCGCAGTATTGTTGCTAACGATATTAGGATTTACCTTAACTCCTTTAAGCAGATTGTGGACATGATGAATAAGGGTGGCGTGAAAACAGATTATAATTACAAACTTGTTGGTGATGATGTGATTGTTACAGTAAAATTCCCTAACAAAAAAGCCCGCTGATGCGAGCTTTTAAATTAAAAGTTATAAGTTAAAAATTAAAAATTGTGGTATAAAGTTCCTGTGATTATATTTTAGGTTTTAGGTGTACGTAGTTATGCGAACCCTTGTCCGCCCCTAAAGGGGCGGGGGACCGACATAGTTTATAAGGTCGGTGGTGGGGTGAGCAATTAGGTTGACACTATCTGTTGAAGATGTGAAATGCACGAAGTTTCCCCACACCCGCCGTTGGCACCCTATCCCCGGGGAGAGGGCAAGTAACCAAAATTTTAATCAACGGAACGTATTACTATAACTTTAAGTTTTAAGATTTAAGTTTTTAATTTACTTGTTATCCAAAATAGTAGGCAATGACAACCGCATGAATGAGAGCGGGGATGAGGTTGGCGATTTTGATTTTGGTTATTTCCAATAAATTAAATCCAATTCCCAAAACCATGATTCCTCCTACACTGGTGATTTCTGCCAGTACAGAGGCAGTGGCAATGGGCGCCAAAAGTTCTGAGAATAGAGTAATTGCCCCTTGATAAACACCTACACTGACCGCGGAAAGGGCAACACCAATTCCCAAATTTGCTCCCATAATAATACTAAAGATTCCATCTAAGAGTGCTTTGGCATACAAGGTTGTTGCGTCATGAGGAAGCCCGTCCTGAATTGCCCCAACAATGCCCATAGCACCGGGACAAAACAACAAGGAAGCAGTGACAAAACCCGTAGCAATCTTGGCGCCGACAGCGGCATTGCCGTGAGCAATTTTTATGCCGGCCCATTGACCGAAGCGATTAAAGAGATTGTCAATATCTATAATCTCGCCAATAATGGCACCGATGGACAAACTTACCACACAAATTAAAATATTTTTGGTCTGTAAAGCCATTTGTATACCAATAACAACAACAGTTAAACCAACGGCCTGAATAAGGATTTTTTCAACCTTTTCCGGCAGACCGCTTTTTAAAATCAGACCTATGAATGTTCCTAAAATAATGGCACCGGAATTAACTGCGGTGCCAATGCCTGTAAAATACATTCGTTCTCCTTTTTAGACAGAAAGTTTTTTTGTCTTCGGGTTCGTTTTCCCTTCGGCTTTTAGGGAATTATTCAAAGACAAAAAGATTTCTCTAATTCTGTTCAAATCGTTATCGCTGGAGAATTTAAAACCGATAACTTTGCCTTTGCCGTTCTTCGCCGGTACGATTTCCACTTTTTCCCCAGTTAAATATTCCAACTCACGGATTAATTTTTCTACATCGCAATTTGCAACTTCTGTTTGTTTTTTATCAGTTTTTTTCTTGGCATGCGGCTTCTCGTTATTAGCCGTCTGCCAATTTTTTACTTTTGTCTCAATCTGCAAAATGGACAATTTGTTTTCTGCTGCATCTTTGGCAACTTCCTTCATGGCATCAGCATTGGGCAAGCCGGCAATGGTGCGGGCGGCGCTTTCTGCTAACTGACCTTTACGGACATAATTTTGCACAGTTTCCGGCAAGTTCAAAAGTCGCAAAGTATTTGCAATTTTCGGACGGCTGACTCCTAATTTTTTACTCAGTTCTTCTTGAGTCATGCCGCCTTCCTGCATTAAACGTTTATATGCAGAAGCAACCTCCATAGGATTTAAATCCGTACGTTGCAGGTTTTCTAAAAGAGCAAAATTCATACTTTGGTTGTCCGTGTAATTACGCACAATGGCGGAAATTTTAGTTTTGCCCGCCAATTTATATGCTCTTAAACGGCGTTCGCCTGCTACTAATTCAAAGTCAGCTTTTGTCTCACGCACTATAATAGGTTGTAAGAGCCCTTGTTCCTTAATGGAATCAGCCAAATTTTGCAATTCTTCTTGATTGAAATCTTGGCGTGGTTGATAAGGATTGGGTTTAATTTTATCAACAAAAATTTCGGAAACACGGTCCCCTGCCTGGGTTTCTTTAGTTAAATCATCTAAAACCTTATTGCTGTCAATGAGGGCGCCTAAGCCCTTACCAAGGCCAGTTTTCTTACTCATTCTCAATTACCTCTTTTGCTAAATCCATGTAATATTTTGCCCCCGTGGATTTTGGGTCATAAACAATAATGGGCTGACCATGACTGGGTGCCTCGCTCAGGCGAATATTGCGGGGAATAATGGTTTTATACATTTTAGTCTGAAAATATTTTTGCACTTCCTCAACCACTTCGTTGGACAGATTGGTACGGCCATCATACATGGTCATGACAACACCTTCCAACTTCAAAGCGGGATTCAAATTGCGTTGCACTAACTGAATGGTATTCATTAACATGGTAACCCCTTCCAAAGCGTAAAATTCGCATTGGATAGGAATAATTACACTGGTGGCGGCGGTCAAAGCATTTAAGGTCAATAGTCCCAAAGACGGTTGGCAGTCAATCAGTACATAATCATAATTATGACGGATTTTTTCCAAGGCCTGACGCATGCGGTTTTCCCGGTTCATAAGGGAAACCAATTCAATTTCCGCGCCTGCCAGTTGGATGGTGCTGGGGAGCAAATCTAAATTTTTGTATTCTGTGTGCAGCACCACATTTTCAGCGGGTACATCATTAATCAGAATATCATAAATACATTGTTTAATGCCCCGTTTGTCAAAGCCAAAGCCACTGGTGGCATTACCTTGAGGGTCTGCATCCACAACCAAAACCTTACGGTTTAAAGCCGCCAGGCAGGATGCTAAATTTACGGCACTGGTGGTTTTTCCCACGCCGCCTTTTTGATTTGTTATCGCAATAATTTTTACCATTTTCTTCTCCAAACTATTAGTATCTAAATAGTATACATTTATTGTGTAAAGTTGGCAAGTTTATTTTTATCTATTCTTGCTTATCCCGTTACCATTCAAAATTCTTTGAGCGGCCAATTCCCTGAAAGTTGTCAAATATTGTCGTTGGGGTTTGGTCAAGAATTTTGTGGATTGCAGTCCCTTTTCGTCAAGAATGTAGGCGGTGCTGAAACAATTTTTACTTTCAAACATACTTGGTAACATGGCACTATAAGTGAAGTTTTTAGGGCCAAGCATTTCCGCCAAAGTAGCAGGAATTTGCTGATGGCATCCGATACTTGTTTTGTTAAACCATAGGGGATTAACTCCTTGCCCATAGAAAATACAGGGAACGGCACTACGAATTTTATCGCTTTGTTCTTTGTCAAAAGCAAAGCGTTCCGAGTGGTCGCCAGTGATTACGAACAGTGTATCGGGAAAGTTCGTTTCCATTTGTTTTACAAAATTGCCGATACAATAATCGCTGTACCACAGATGACCAAGTGCTTTTAAGTTGGAACGGCTGTCTTCAATGGATGGTGGTAAATTCTTTTTTGTTGTATCCCGGGGAAACCCAAAGTCCTCCACATTAATGCTGAAGGGCGCATGGTTGCTGCCCGGCAGAAGCACATGGAAAAATTTTTCATCGTTTTGTTCCTGTGTTTTTTGCAAAAAGAAATTATAAAATTCATGGTCGCTGGCACCCCATGAATTGCCCTGTTTATAATTAAAATCACCACAGTGATAAAATTCGTCAAAACCTAAATTTTTGGTGAAGTTTTTCAAATTTTCCCAGTTGCCGAAACCACTGTACCAGAAGACGGTTTTATAACCAAGCCGCTTCATAATATTGGCTAAATACATGGCACTGTCTGTCTTGTCAAAGGATTCAAAATTGTAACGGGAACCGGTGAAAGGCAGACCTGTGAGAATACTCTGTACTGCGGAAATAGTGGATGAACCGGCCGGCAACATGGTACCGACATGTGCGCCGTTGGCGCTGTTTTGCAGGGAAGTAATTTGCCCGGTTAAATTCAGTTTGTTAAAAGGTTCGCTGAATGGCCAAATGCCTAAACTTTCGCCTAAAATTAAAACCACATGCTGGGGTTGGTGATTTAATCTTTGTTTGGCCACTTTCCGTTGAAAGGCCAAATCTATAGTTTCTGCTTGAGGATTGCCCTCCAGTTTGGCAATGGAAGAGCGGATTTCGTTTTCATTTAAGTTGATGTTATCTATTTTTTGTCTTAACCGCCAAATCTTGAAAACCCTTGAAACCGCCTGACCCTCATCCAGTGTGGCAGCATTCAGCAAGGGGGAAGAAAAGCGGGCGGCGCTGACCCAAGAAATACCATGACGATAGGTAAAAGAACCGCCGAAACGCACAAATACACACAAAAGTGGAAGGAAAATAACGGAAGTAATAATCACCAACCATTTGTGGTTGCAGTCCTTAAAATTAGCCAGGGGCGCGTACCAAAGGAACATTTTTAAGGCAAAATAGAAAATATCCGTTAAAATTAAAGCTACGGGAATACGCCACCAAACTCCATATTCATCTATAATAGTGCAAAGAATAGCCCACCAATCCTCGTGAAAAGCCGTAATTACCATGCCGTCAAAGGCAGTATTGAAGGCCCTGTAATAAGGGAAACGGGCCATAAAAAGAATGGTCATAATAAGAATGGCAAAAGAGTGAAAACGGAGTTTCCAACGAAGAAAACTGGTGCTAAAAATACCTGGCAGAGTGGTTAAAATAAAACCTAAACCGCAAATCCAGCCGGCGGTTTTCAAACTTAGCCGGGTACCTAAAATTAAGCAGACGGTAATATCTCCGTAGGATCCTTCCGGTAATTGGGAAGCGAAGTTGATTAGAAAGATAATACGGAATAAAGTTAATAGTCCAATCCAAAAGACAAAGGCCTTCAAATCTTCAATTAGTCCATTATAGAAATTAATAATATATTTCATATTATAATATTTTACCACATTTATGCCTAATTGTGGTAAAATATAATCGGAGGTAAATATCATGGAAAGAAATAAAGCATTAGAGTTATTAAAGAAATACAATAAAGATCCTTTTCATATTCGTCATGGTTTGACCGTGGAGGGAACTATGCGTTGGTTTGCACGGGAACTTGGCTATGGTGATGAGGAAGAATTTTGGGGTAATGTAGGCCTTTTACATGACTTGGATTTTGAATTGTACCCGGAGGAACATTGCGTAAAATGTCAGGAAATGTTAAAGAACGAAGGCCTTGATGATAAATTTATTCGTGCAGTGGCTTGTCATGGTTGGGGTATGACCAAGACCCAGTTTCAGCCAGAGCATCAAATGGAAAAAGTGCTTTTTGCTTGTGACGAATTGACGGGTTTGATTGGGGCGGCGGCCTTGATGCGTCCATCCAAATCAACAAAGGATATGGAATTAAAATCTTTGAAAAAGAAATTTAAAGATAAAAAATTTGCAGCCGGCTGCAATCGTGATGTAATTACTCAGGGGGCAGAAAATTTAGGTTGGGAATTGGATGAACTTTTGCAAAAGACGCTTACAGCCATGCAAGGTTTTGAAGACCAACTTAACGCCGAAGCAGGTGCGTAATAGTTTATGAAAAAACTAACTGTAGTTATCTTAACCAAAAATGAAAGTGCCAATATCGTTGACTGTATAACAAATGCGAAGGAAGTCAGCGAGGATATTTTGGTTATTGATAGCGGCAGTTCGGATGATACGGTGCAGTTGGCAAAAACCGCTGGTGCAAGAGTAGTGTATCGTAAGTGGGATGAGGATTTTGCCGCCCAACGCAATTTTGCTTTGGAAAATACGGATGCAGAATGGATATTATATTTAGATGCGGACGAGCGTTTAAATGATAAGTTGATTGAATCCGTTAAGATAGCAGTGAATGACAATAAAAACGAGTGTTATGAAATTAGGCGGATTAATTGTGCTTTGGGTTATCCGTTTCATCATGGGGTCTATGGCCCTGATAAGGTCGTTCGTTTGTTTAAGCAAGGACATTTCCAATATGTTAACAAAATTCATGAGCATGCGGAATGTAAGGATCCTTGCAAGATGTTGTCGGGAGAAATTGAGCATTACACAACTCCAACTTGGGAGCAAGTATGGCAGAAGACGGAACAATATACAACAATTTGGGCAGAAAATGCTTCTGCAAATGGCAAACGGACAAATATTTGGCAGGCATATATGCATGCCATTGGTGGCTTTGTAAAAGTTTATTTTTTTCAATTAGGAATTTTAGATGGCGTGATGGGCTGGAAAGTTAGCATACACCATGTTAAATATACATATATGAAATATGCAAAATTATTGGCAATACAAAGGAGTAAGTGATGAAAATATTATTGACTGGCGGAGCAGGGTTTATTGGTTCACACACGGCAGTGGAATTGTTAGCCGGTGGTTTTGAAGTAGTTGTGGTTGATAATTATTCTAACTCCGATGTGAGTGTGAATGACAGGATTGTGCAGGCCGCCAAATGGCAAATATCCAGGCAGAAAGATGATAAGTTAAAAATAGATATGGATAATTTGCCCATCACTTTCTACTATGGTGATTGCCGTGACGGAATGTTTTTAGATTCAGTTTTTCGGGAAAACGAAATTGATGCGGTGATTCATTTTGCAGGATTAAAGGCAGTGGGGGAATCGGTGGAAAAACCATTGGCATATTATGACAACAATCTTGGCAGTACTTTGGTGTTGTTGAATGTGATGAAGGACCATAATGTCAAGAAATTGATTTTTAGTTCTTCTGCAACGGTGTACAGTGGGGATAACAAAATGCCTTTGGACGAGAATTCCAAAACCGGCAATTGCACTAATCCCTATGGTTGGACAAAATATATGATTGAAGAAATTTTGCGTGATGAGGCGTTGGCAGATAAGGAATGGAGCATTGCTTTGCTGCGTTATTTCAATCCCGTGGGGGCTCATGCCAGTGGCCTGATAGGAGAAGAACCTAATGGTATTCCGAATAATTTAATGCCGTATATTTGTCGTGTGGCGGCAGGTCAGGGATTAGGAATTAGAGGTCAGAAGTTAGGAAAGGAATATCAAAAATTAAAAGTATTTGGCAATGATTATCCGACCAAAGATGGCACAGGTGTGCGTGACTATATTCATGTTGTGGATTTGGCCAAAGGGCATGTAGCGGCAGTAAGTTATTTGTATCGCCACAGCGGTGCAGAAGCAATTAATCTTGGTACTGGACAGGGATATTCAGTATTGGATATGGTACAGACCTTTGCAAAAGTGAATGATGTTCCTGTACCTTATGAAATTACAGGTCGGCGTGCCGGGGATGTGGCAGAGGTTTATGCCAACCCCGCTAAAGCGAAAAAAGAATTACTTTGGCAAGCAGAATTGGGATTAGAAGACATGGTACGGGATGCGTGGGGATACATGGTGAAAAAATGCGAGTAGCGATTTTAGAAACCATTGTAATGCCTGCAGGGCATGAAGTGGAATTTGATAGGATTTTAGTAGATGAGTTAAAGAGGCAGGGGCATACACCTATCTTTTTTGTGCCTAAAAATTATCCTTTTAAACTTGACTATAAATGTGAAGTGGAATATTTGGATGGTGGAGAAGTTGTGACTTATGCAGGAGCCAACCGTTTGCAAAAACTCTTCTTGTCACTAAAGCGGGAGCAACGTCGGCGTGCCTGGTTTAATTCTGCGTATCAAAAAATTTGTGAACACAAATGTGATATGTTGATTATCCCAACAGTCACTTACCGCTATCTTAAAGCAGTTCGGGATACTAATCTTAAAAATTCCCCCGTGCCAATCAGAATGATTTTTCACGGTATTAATCCTCATGAAAAAGGGAACTTTGTTAAACAAGCGAAACTGACTGAAAAATATGCAAATATTAAACTTAAAGTTATTACTTTGCGAAATGATTTTGTGGAAGATAATTTGCATAATGTTGATTTAACTTATCCTCCAGTATATAAACCTATGGATTTTGAGCTGGATAAAAATCTCACTTCGCATAGCCCATTAGTTTTGGGCTTTTATGGCCAGTATCGTCGGGAAAAAAACATTCGGTTTTTCCTGGATGCATTTAAACAAGCAAAATTTTCTGTTCCGGTAAAGCTCATTTGTCAGGGAGCGACTGCTATGCAGGAAGACAGTGATGAGTTTGAAAAAATTATTGCGGAATACAAGGATGTTGCAGGCATAGAATTTTGGCACAAAAATTTAATAGGTAAAGAGTGGCAAAGGGCGTTGCTGGACTGTGATGTAATTGTGGCGCCTTATGCAGCGGAGCGTTACCGTTATCATTGGAGCGCTATGTCCTTTACAGCCATTGGATTTTATAAACCTATTTTGCAATCTCCAGAAATGAATCCGGAAGTAATGGAAGAATTTAATGTTGGTGAAATTGTGAACTTGGATAGTGTGGAAAAATTGAGCAAGCAGTTGGAAAACTTTGTGAATACATTTCGTAGCAAAGTGGTTGATTATAAAAATGGATTGATTGGAGCTAACAAAAAATATTCACATGAAAATTTGATAAAGACGATAGTAGGAGAGGTAAAAAAATGAAAGGTATTATTTTAGCAGGTGGAGCGGGGACAAGGTTGTACCCTTTGACAATGGTAACATCAAAGCAGTTGTTGCCAATCTATGATAAGCCCATGGTGTATTATCCTTTGTCAACATTGATGTTGGCAGGAATTAAGGATATTCTGATTATTTCTACACCGATGGACTTGCCAAATTTTGAGCGGCTGTTAGGCGATGGTTCGCAATTTGGTATTAATTTATCTTACAAAGTTCAGCCTAGCCCTGACGGCTTGGCACAGGCCTTTATTTTAGGCGAAGAATTTATTGGTGATGATGCTTGTGCAATGGTGTTGGGGGATAATATTTTCTATGGTATGGGATTTAGAGATATATTGGGGTTTGCGGTTATGAAGGCACAGGAACAGGATAGGGCAACTGTGTTTGGTTATTACGTACAAGACCCGGAACGCTTTGGTGTGGTAGAGTTTGATAAAAATCAAAAAGCGATTAGTATTGAAGAAAAACCGCAAAAGCCAAAATCCAATTATGCAGTTACGGGTTTATATTTTTACCCGGCAGGAGTGGCACAAAAGGCAAAGCAGGTAAAACCATCTGCCCGTGGAGAATTAGAAATTACCACTTTGAATGAAATGTACTTGGATGAAGAAAAACTTGACGTGCAATTATTGAGCCGGGGATTTGCCTGGTTAGACACCGGTACGATGGAATCTTTGCTTGATGCTTCTAACTTTGTGCAAATGGTAGAAAAACGACAGGGAATTAAGATTTCTTCTCCGGAGGAAATTGCTTATTCAAGAGGATGGATTGATAAGAAAACACTTTTGCAGTCCGCAGAGAAATATGGTAAATCACCTTATGGAGAACATTTGAAAAACGTTGCGAAAGGCAAGATGATTTATTGATGAAAGTATTAGTAACCGGCGTAGCGGGACAGTTGGGCTATGATGTGGTACGAGAATTAAATAAACGCAGTATTGAGGCCATTGGCGTTGACCGTAGTGATTTTGATATTACGGACAGAGAAGCAACAGAAAAATTTATACTTTCTGTTAATCCCAACGCAGTTATTCATTGTGCGGCTTACACGGCGGTGGATGCAGCGGAAGATAATGTAGAGTTGTGCCGAAAAGTTAATGTGAATGGCACGGAGAATATTGCGAGAGCTTGTGCTAAAATTAAAGTGAAAATGCTTTACATCAGTACGGATTATGTTTTCCCGGGAAGTGGTGATATTCCTTATGATATTAATGCAGAAAAGGCGCCACAAAATGTTTATGGGCAAAGTAAGTTAGACGGCGAATTGGTAGTACAGAAATATTTGCAAAATTATTTCATTGTGCGAATTTCTTGGGCGTTTGGAAAAAACGGCAACAATTTTGTCAAAACTATGTTGCGGTTGGGCAAGGAAAGAGAACAATTATCCGTTGTCAGTGACCAAATTGGCAGTCCGACATATACCTTTGATTTGGCGAGATTATTGGTGGATATGATACGGACAGATAAATATGGCATTTATCATGCAACTAATGAGGGGTATTGTAGTTGGGCGGAATTTGCGAAAGAGATTATGCGGCTGGCAAATTTGCCGTGTAAGATTATTTCTATCAGTACGGCGGAATATCTAACCAAAGCCAAGCGCCCGTTGAATAGTAGAATGAATAAAAGTTCTTTGGATAAGAACGGATTTGTTAGATTGCCGAGTTGGCAAGATGCGTTACGGAAATATTTACAAAGTGAGGGGTATGCAAAATGAATATTATCGTTACCGGTGGGGCGGGATTCATTGGCAGTAATTTTATTTATTATATGCGGAAAGTACATCCAGAATACCGTTTGGTATGTTTGGATAAACTTACTTACGCGGGCAATTTGAAAACTTTGGCTCCGATTTTGCAGGAGAAAAACTTTCGTTTTGTGAAATTAGATATTTGTGACAGAGAGGGTGTATACCATCTTTTTGAAGAAGAACATCCGGATATGGTGGTGAATTTTGCAGCGGAAAGTCATGTGGATCGCAGTATTGAAGACCCCGGCATATTCTTGCAGACCAATATTATTGGTACGGGAGTTTTGATGGATGCCTGCCGTAAGTATGCTATTAAGCGTTATCATCAAGTCAGTACGGATGAAGTATATGGCGATTTGCCTTTGGACAGGCCGGACTTGTTCTTTACGGAAACTACGCCTTTGCATACTTCCAGCCCGTATAGCAGCAGTAAGGCGAGTGCGGATTTGTTGGTGATGGCATATCACAGGACCTATGGCTTGCCGGTTACCATTAGTCGTTGCAGTAATAATTACGGCCCCTATCATTTCCCAGAAAAACTTATTCCTTTGATGATTGCTAATGCATTGAACGATAAGCCCTTGCCTGTGTATGGCAAAGGGGAAAATGTTCGTGACTGGTTGTATGTGGAGGACCATTGCAAGGCTATAGATTTAATTATTCACAGGGGCAGAGTTGGTGAAGTTTATAATATTGGCGGACATAACGAAATGCGGAATATTGATATTGTGAAATTGATTTGCAAAGAGTTGGGCAAGCCGGAATCGCTGATTACTTTTGTTACGGACAGAAAAGGGCATGACATGCGTTATGCCATTGACCCGACGAAAATTTACAATGAATTGGGTTGGTTGCCGGAGACAAAATTTGCGGATGGAATTAAGAAAACCATTCGTTGGTATTTGGATAATAAACCTTGGTGGGAAGAGATTATCAAGGGCGAGTACCAAAATTATTATGAGAGAATGTATGGGAATAGGTGTTAGGTGTGAAGGTATAGGGTTAAGTGTTAAAAATAGGGTGTAGGGCATAAAGCATAGAGCATAAGGATGGTAAGATGTTCTTGTGATTATAAATAGGGATTAGGAGTTAGAGGTTAGGGATTAGGGAAGGTAAAATGTTCCTGTGATTATATAATTAGGGCTTAGGCGTTAGGATTGAGATGACAGGGTAGAAGGAGAGAAAAACAATGGGGAAGTTTAAATTTACAGAAACGAAAATTAAAGGCGTGGTGATTGTAGAGCCGACAGTGTTTGGTGATAATCGTGGTTATTTTATGGAAACATACAATGCAGAAGAGTTCAAGGCGGCAGGTTTGAATTATGTTTTTCTGCAGGATAATCAATCTGCATCTACTAAAGGTGTATTGCGTGGTTTGCATTTTCAAAAAAAACATCCACAGGCAAAATTGGTTAGAGTTTTGAGCGGAGAAGTTTTTGATGTAGCAGTGGACTTGCGTAAAGGGAGTGCAACTTATGGGCAATGGGTTGGAGAACGCTTGAGCGCTGAGAACAAAAAACAAATGATGATTCCCCGTGGCTTTGCTCATGGATTTGTAGTGTTGAGTGATTACGCAGAATTTGCTTACAAGTGTGATGAAGTATATCATCCAGAAGACGAAGGCGGTATTATTTGGAATGACCCTGATGTTGGTATTGAATGGCCTTTGACAGAGGGGTTGAAACTAAGTGAGAAAGATAAAAAGAATTTGAAATTGAGTGAGTGCAAGATAAAGTTTTGAAGTGCATGGTATTTTAGTTGGAGGAAATTAGCAATATGGAGAAAATACAAAAGCGATTTTTAACTGTTTTTGAGAATTTTAACCAAGAACATATGTTTAAAGATGTGGGTGGTATTCCGTATGCTTTATCTAAATATTGTCATTACAAAACTACGGTATTGTATTTAAATAATCAAGATGTTGCTTCGATAAATGGATATGATGATTATGTTAATTTGGTTCGATTGTCTTTGAAAGAAAAAAATTTTTTGAATACAATTAATATTATTTGGTATCTTATCAAGCATGGAGGAGAGTATGACATAGTTAATTTTTACCATGGGTTGGGAAAAGTTCTACGCATATCAAGAATTTTAAAGATTTTTCATCCAAGAGTGAAGATTTATGTAAAACTAGACATGGATGAAGAGCGTTTTAGAAAAGTATTTAATTATCAAAGGCATTGGGCCTCGTATATTGGATATTTTTTTTCACAAGTTTGTAAATCATGGGCAGTAGATTTATTTACAGTAGAATCAAAAATTTATACAGAAAAATTAAAATCATTAAAACGTTTTCATGGAAAACTTAAATATTTGCCAAATGGTTTTTTTTCAGATCTTGTTATGGAATGTGAAAATGCTTCTAAAGAAAAAATTATTCTTACAGTTGGTAGGATAGGAACATATCAGAAAAACAATGAGCTCTTAGTTAATGCGATAATTAATATTGGAGAGCAAAA
This sequence comes from Phascolarctobacterium sp., assembly GCA_030531205.1. GTDB lineage: Bacteria > Bacillota > Negativicutes > Acidaminococcales > Acidaminococcaceae > Phascolarctobacterium_B. The sequence continues at coordinate 175,945 of JAUNOC010000001.1, read as the reverse complement.
ATTGTCTGGATGGAAAGTTTATTTGGTGGGAAATATTACGGATAATTTTTTTAAATGGTTAACAGAACAGCAAAACCAATATTCATTTCTTAAAGACATTATTGTTCTTACAGGAAACATTGCAAACAAACAAGAGTTATACTCTGTTTATGCGAGAGCAAGCATATTTGTTTTGACATCAAGGTGGGAGGGCAGTCCTTTAGTGGTTCCTGAAGCAATGCATTTTGCATGTTGTCCGATTCTAACGGATTGTTGTGCGGCGATACATGATTATGTAGATTGTAATAGTGGAATTATTGTCAGAAATAATGATTTGAAGTTAGTTGTTGGAGCATTAGAAAATTGTTTAGCTGAGATGGAGAGGTGTATTGATATTGGGGAAAATGCAAAAAAAAGAATTGATTCAACGCTAGATTGGAATGTAGTAGCGCATACGCTGGATAATTATTTTTTTAGTAAGGGAGGATTATTTTGAAACCAAAAGTTTCTGTATTGACGCCGGTTTATAATACAAATCCGGAATATTTGAGGGAGTGTATTGATTCAATTTTGAATCAAACTTTTACAGACTTTGAATTTCTTATTTTAAATGATTCACCTGAGAACGATGAGTTAGAAAAATTTATTTTGGAATATGAAGACAAACGAATAAAGTACTTTAAAAATGAGAAAAATATAGGGATTTCAAAATCTCGTAATAAGTTAGTTGAATTAGCACAAGGGGAGTATTTAGCTATATTCGATCATGATGATGTATCATTATCGGATAGATTGACTTTGGAAGTAGAGTATTTAGATAGTCACCCGGACGTGGGGATGGTTAGCGGTTGGGATGAGTTTTTCGGAATAGATAATCGTATCCGCAAATATCCCGAGCATGATGCACAAATTAAGAGAACATTAGTTGATCATTCTTGTGTGAATCATACTGCGGCGATGATACGAAAATCAATATTGATAGATAATAATATTCATTATGAAGAAGAATATTCACCGGCGGAAGATTATATGTTGTTTGTGAGGCTTATGGCAGTTACAAATTTCTATAATTTTCAAAAGGTTTTAGTTAGGTATCGGACCTATGAGCAAAATACTTCTAATACACAAAATGTTAAGATGGCTAATGCCGCTGTGAAAATTCGTTGTTTTGCACATAATTGTTATCCTGCGTACTGGGAAGATTTTGTTCATTCGGATGATTCTCATAGAACATTTCTAAAAGTGTATTTATTAGGAATATTTCCCCTTTTTAAAATACGAAATAATTGGGTGTATTTGTTTAATTTTATACCAATTATTAAATTGCGGTGGAAAGGAATATAATATGGTTGCATATTTACAGTATTTTATGTTAGGCATGCTATTGTCTGTAATGTTAGTACAAGAATTTAGTTGGAAAATTGCCAATGTATTTATGGCATTAGTTATAGTTTCTTTTTTGTTGCTTCTCTTTAAGAGTCCACAGGCCAGAATAAATTTTTTAAGTAATAAGTTGGTTTTAATGGCTTGGGGATGTTTGGCTATTTCCTTAATACCCTCTGTTGTTTTTTCGGTAAATATTGGACACAGTTTTCATCAATATATGAAGATAGTATTTTATTGGCCGATAGTTTTTGCAGTAGTTACAGCAGTTAGGGATAAAGTACAACTTTTAAGATACTTTACATTGTTGGTATTTGGATTTCTTGTTGTAGAATGCTTATATGCATTCATTAATTGGTATGTTTTGGGAGGAACAGTTAGAGTTGGAGGGTTTGGACCGTTAATTAATATTTTTGCAGCCTATATTTGTATGTACAGTGTTTTGTTGTATGTTGCAATATTAGATCCACATTTTTCGAATAAACAAAAATCATGTGTAGGATTAGCATTAATAATCTATTTAATGGGTACGTTGGCTCCTAATAGTCGAGCGGCATGGTTAGCTATGGCATTTTCTTTTTTTGTTATAGGAATACCATATTTTTTTAAATCAAAAAAAATTGCAATGGGAATATTATCGTTATTTATAATTTGTGGCCTAGCTTTTGTTTATAATCCATATTTGCATTCTCGTTTTGTTTCAATTACTAATATAACAACTGATGCTTCTAATACAGCTCGGCTTTACGCATGGAAAGGTGCCGGTAGAGCATTTTTGCAACATCCTTTTTCGGGTGTTGGTTTGCGTTGTTGGGAGTTAACTCCTTATAAAGATTATCAAGTTCCTAATAGCAATAGAAGCATTAGGCTTCCTCATGCACATAATAATGTAATAAATCTTGCGGCGGAAAGTGGGATTTTAGCAGTTTGTGGATATTTATTTTTGCAATTGAGTTTTGTGTGGATTGCAATTGGAGGATTGCGTAAACGGTTTAATCCGTATGATATGATGATTTTAGGGGTTGTTTTGGTATATAATTGTTGTGGTATGTTTGATAATGTTTTTGCATCACCAACAATAATGCGTACGTATTGGTTACTTATGGCTGTGTTAATAGTTTTTAAAGATTACTATTTGAAGGATTATGATAAGTAAGAAACATTTCAATATAGTGAGATGAAAGCAAAATGAAAAAGATTAGTGTTATTATTCCAGTTTATAAAGCAGAAAAATATATTCGTCAATGTTTAGATAGTGTGTTGGATCAGTCCTATAAGGACTTTGAGGTTATTCTTGTAGATGACGGCAGTCCTGATGCTTGTCCAGAAATTTGTGATGAATATGCTAAAAAAGACAATCGTATTAAAGTAATTCATCAAAAAAATGGAGGAGCGGCAGCGGCACGGAATACGGGGTTGGATAATGCCGCTGGAGAATATATTTCATTTATAGATGCGGATGATTGGCTTGAAAATAATATGTTAGAGCGTTTGATTAGTGTTGCTCAAAAAAATAAAGCAGATATTGTTAAATGTGGGTTCAATGATTTTTTTATTGAAAAGGGTAAGAAAGAAATTTGTACTTTTAAAGAACAAAAGATGTATGAAAGCCAAGAACCGGGCAGATTATTGAAAATTGGCTGTCATGGGGGAATTTTGTGGTCTGCTTTTTGGAATGGGATATATCGTAGGGATATTATTGGAGATGTTCGCATTCCAACTGGTTTTATTAATGAAGATAATTATTTTAGCCCGATGATGGTTTATAATGCTCGAAAAGTTATTGCTATTCCTGATGTTCTTTATAATTATCGGGAATTGGTTGATAGTGTCAGTGCTATTGAAATAAAAAGACCATTTGACAGAGGTATTGCGTATATTCATTTAATTGAAGATTTGCAAAAGAAAAATTTTATTTTCAAAAAATTTAATGAGCGGTTAGCAGCTGAATATTATCATTATATTTGCAAACGAAATATGTATGTTAGACCCCAATTTATTAAAAAGAAATTAATGACAATTTTGAAAAAAAACTTATCTGTTAGACGATATTTGTTATTGCGATATGCTATATTTAAATATGGCATTAAAGTTGGTGCATAAATGATTAGTGTTATTATTCCTGTATATAAAGCGGAAAAGTATTTACAACGTTGTGTGGATAGTGTTTTAAATCAAACCTATCAAGATTTGGAGATTATTTTGGTTGATGATGGTAGCCCTGATAAGTGTCCAAAGATTTGTGATGAGTATGCTCAAAAGGACAAGAGAGTTAAAGTTATTCATCAGCAAAATCAGGGGCAGGCCTGTGCGAGAAACGTTGCTATGCAAGTTGCTGCGGGAGAATATTTAACTTTTCTGGACAGTGATGATTGGCTTGATTTGGATACTTATGAGCATGTCATAAATCGTGTTAAAGTAACAGGTGCAGACGTGATGATGTTTAATTTTGTAGAGGAATATGGAAACAAGCAAAGGGAATGTAGGATTGATTTAACAAAATATTCTAATACAGGAAAAATTAAACAGGGCTTTTTAACTGATAAGGTTGGTTCATATTGTCGAAATGTGTATCATCGCGAGTTGTGGAAAGATATTCAATTTCCGCTTAATTGTTATTATGAGGACTTAGCAATAATTATAGACGTAGTTATGCGTGCTAAGCATATTGAAATTATTGACAAATGTTTTTATCATTATGATTTTACCAATAATCAATCTACTACTACCAGTTGGAGTGCCAAAAGTAAGTATGGTATGTTTTTAGGTGCATTTAAAAGGATAAATTATGCTGAACAAATAGGGGATAAAGACGTTGTTGAGCATTTTCGCAAGCGTGCTTTTAAAACTTGTGTTACGGGATTGAGTATGGATTTAGTTACTGATGCATTATGGTCGGAACAGAAACAAATTATGCAGGACTTTTTGTTAAATAATAACTATGGAAAAATGACAAAGGGTATTGGCAGGAAATATCGGTTGTTGCGTTGGGGATTGTTACATTGTGAAGTTATTCCTAAAATTTATGGTCGGGCTATGTTTGGATTGTTAAAATTGAAAAAGGCAATAAAATAAGGTGCTGAATGCACCTTATTTTGTTCTTCTGGGAAGAAAGATTTTATCATATTTATAATGGATGTAATTCCATAATCGGTCCCACAACCATTGGATTTTTTTGTATAAAACATCAAAATAATTTATACGTATAATTTCTACCGTATCATAGATAACAGCATTTTTATCAGTTAGTTTAACAATGATTTTTTTGTTGTCAAAGTTATCTAAATTTAATTTTGTATTGGCACATGGTAAAGGGGTGTCATTAATGCTTAGTGACAATTCTTTGTTGATGCCGTAGGTGTATACTTCTAAATGTAGACTATTTGTATGATGTACATAGTATGTATCATAAGTAAAATTGCCATCAATTAAAATTTTAGCAAAAGCAAAAGGTTTTTGCGATTGAGGATTTATTTCCCAAAATACATTGTCGCCGTTGATTATTTTTTTTGCTTCAATGCGTAATAACTGACTGCGATGTTCTTTGATTGCTTGAAACAACAAATTATTGCGTAAAGGAATTATGGCGGTTTTTGTATCAACTGGAAATCGGATTCTGTTGCACCAATGATAATTGGGATTATCTAATTCGGTTTTTGTCCAAGGTGCTAAATGTTTGCCGGTTGGTAATCTTGTAGATAGCAAATTAAGATTATAATAATCCTTGTATGCTTTGAAAGCAGTGCTATAACAAAATCCTTTAAAGATGGTGGGATGATAACACGGTTTTTTCTTTTGAATTTCAGTTATAGCAGAGTGGAAGGCATTAGACGTCATAATATGGTCAGGGTGTTCATCCAAATCAACGGCAAAAATAACATCTGGTTGGTGTTCTAAAATAAGTTTCTCTAAATCATTGGTTAAATTGGGATTTTCGATTGCGCCGGTTCGGTCAGGATAGCCAAGGAAAATAATATGTTCTTTGTCAACATCCAAATGAGCCAAAGCATTAATGGCCTCCTGATAACGGTTTTGTGTTGCTTTGTCATAGGCCCCATTGATACTATAAGTTACATAACACTCAATATTATATGTGCGTAATAATGGCAGAAAGCCGCCTATTAGATTTAGTTCGTCATCTTGATGAGGAACGATAATAAAGACTTTTTTAGTTGTAGCACAGCTAAAAAACATATTTTCTCCTTTGATAAACATCTGTAATGTATTATAATTATACCATAATATTTGTGAAGTAATAAAAAAATATGAGGTGGATAAAATGATTATTGCGGTTACAGGATATGGTAGCACGGGTGCAAGTGCTTATGTGGATGTATTGCGGGAATTTGTAGGAATTAATCACATTAATGAAGAATTTCCAATTCTTCATTATGGGGATGGATTGTTAAACTTAAGGCAGGCAATTGGTTATGGCAATCGGCTGCAAATACAAACTGCCTTATTGCGGTTTAAAAATAATATTGGCAGCAAGCGGGATACTGGATTAAACAAGCTTACTCAGAACAAATATCTTGAACTTACGGAAAAATACTTTAATGCTATTGCTAATGTTCAATGGCGGGGAAGTTGTGTTGATGATCCAGTTGATTTATTGCCTTGGTATAAAAAAGAAAAGTATAAGTTGTCTAGAGAAATTTACAAGCTTATTTTACCTTTGTTGGGAAAAAATAAGAAAACTGCATTTTTGCAGCAAAGGTATTTTTCTACATTACCGTTGCAGAAATTTGATGCATTGACTAAAGAATATTTGCAAAATATATTTATGGTTATGGGATTTCAGCAATCGGAAACGGTTTTGCTTGAACAAGTGTTTAATCCGTGTCAGCCTTTAGCGGGTATGGAATTTTTTGAAAACGATGTATTATCGTTGGTTGTGGATAGGGATCCGCGAGATGTTTATTTATTGACCAATGTGATTTTTCCGGAACTTAATAAATATATGCCGTGTGATAAAAATGTTAAAAATTTTGTTACATATTATGAGGCCGTTCATAAAGATAAAGTTAATGATAGCAGGGTGAAATATGTTCAATATGAGGATTTAATTTACAATTATGACACTACTGTTCAAAAAATTTGTGGGTGGTTACCCAGTTTCTCACATTTGAATAAAGGGAAATATTTTAAGCCAGAATATTCATATAACAATACGCAGCTTTGGAAAAAATATCCTCAATATAGTGAAGATATTCAATATATTGAAAAGGAATTGCCAGAAATGTTGTATGATTTTGATGGAAAAGAAAATAATATAACTTTTCAAAGGATTGAAACACAGCCGTTTGAAAATCAGGAAGATATAAAATAGTTGACAAAAAGGGTTATATAATTTATAATGTTCCAAAAGAAATAAAACACAGCGTTCTGTGAACGCTGTGTTTCTGTTGCTAAAATTTCTCGCTAAACGGAATAATTTTGTTCCAAAAGGAGTTTGATAATGGCTAAAAATGAACTGACAAAAAAAGAATTTGATGTTTTGATTGCGTTAGAAAAAAGTGAGGCGGCTTTAAGCCAGCGGGATTTGGCAGATAAAACAGCCATGTCTTTGGGCAGTATCAATCGCACGGTTAAGGAATTATCTGAAAAGGAATTTGTGGATGAGGGGTTAATTACCTCAAAGGGTTTGCACGCTCTTGAACCTTACAGGGTTAAGCGTGCTGTGTTCATTGCTGCTGGCTTTGGCAGTCGTTTGGTACCAATTACTTTTAATACACCGAAACCTTTGGTTCGTGTGCATGGGCAAAGAATTATTGATGGATTGTTGGATGCTTGTTTGGCGGTAGGGATTGAGGACATTGTTATCGTGCGTGGCTATTTGGGAGACCAATTTGACCAGTTACTCTACAAATACCCGATGATTAAGTTTTTGGAAAATCCAGTGTATAATGAGGCTAACAATATCAGCAGTGCATTGGTAGCACGGTATATGTTGGGAAATACATATGTTTTTGAAGCGGATTTGGTTATTTCCAATCCTACAATTATTACCAAGTATCAGTTCCAATCAAATTTCTTAGGCATCAAAATGGAACGCAGCGATGATTGGTGCTTTGATACTAAGGATGGTATTATAACAAGTCAAAAAGTTGGTGGTTTAGACACCTATCAAATGGTTGGAATTTCTTATTGGACAGAAACGGATGGCAAGAAATTAGCCGACCATATTAAACAGGCCTACGAAATGCCTGGGGGTAAGGAACTTTATTGGGAACAGGTAGCGTTAAAAATTTTCAAAGACCAGTATCAAGTGGCTGTCCGAGAATGCAAGCAGGAAGATATTATAGAAATAGATACTTTCCGGGAGTTGAAAGCGATTGATAAGACATATGATGTGTGATTTAGGGCATAAGGCATAGAAATTAGGGAATAAGGTAAGGGTTGGGGAGAAGGAAAGTATGAGTGATAGAAATAATACTCCTATAGTTGTTAAAAGCAAAGAATTAGCGTTGGAAATAATAAAGTTATGTAAAAAATTAAGAGATGAAAAAAGAGAATATTCGTTAGCGGATCAAATGCTCAGAAGTGGCACAAGTGTTGGAGCAAATGTTAAAGAGGCAATTAGGGGCATATCTGATAAAGATATGTATAATAAATTTGGTATTTCGTTAAAGGAAGCTTCTGAAACAGAGTATTGGTTAGAAATTATTTCAGAAAGTGGATTTCTCACTAAAGGAGAAATAGATAAAGCATATAAGCTTTGTCAGGAATGTTTAAAACTTTTGATAACTATTCTCAAACATAAAATCTGATTTTAGGAACATAGCACCATCCTTATGCTTTATGCCCTAAATCTTATGCTTTGTTTTTTATAAAAGGAGGCAATATGAAAAACACTCTTAACAAACAATTAAACCCCATGCATGTGTGGGCGATTGCCTTTGGCTGTATAATTGGTTGGGGTTCATTTATTAATCCAGGAAAAAAATTTCTTTTTAACTCTGGCGTAGCAGGCACGGCTATTGCCATGGTTTTGGGGGCATTGGTAATGATAATCATCGCTTACTCTTATGCTTATATGGTTCCCAAATATCCTAAAGCGGGTGGCGAATTTATTTTTACCAAAGTTTGTTTTGGCAAGGTGGCTGCTTATGTTTGTGGGTGGTTTTTGTTAGCAGCATATCTTACCAATGTGCCAATGAATAGCACAGCCATAGGTTTGATTATGCATGGTTTGTTCGGCCCTGTTTTGCGGTTTGGATTTCATTACACGGTGGCCGGCTTTGATGTCTATGCAGGGGAAATGTTTTTTGCTATGGCAATTTTAATTTTGTTCTACCTTTTTAACACTCGTGGTGTACGTGTGGCGGGGATTATTCAAACATGTTTGGCAGCCGGCTTGGTTGTTTCTGTGAGTATTCTTACAGTGGCGGCATTGTTGAGCGATTATACCAGTGTGGCAAATATGTTGCCGTTGTGGGGCTTTGATAAAAAATTGGCAATAGAAGCAGCGAAAATGGGAACTTATAACGGAGTGACACCTTTTGTTCACGAAGGAGGCCAGGCGGTTGCAGAAGCAATTTTGGCTACTTTTGCTATTGCCCCCTGGGCTTATGTAGGGTTTGACACTATTCCTCAAGCGGCGGAAGAATTTAAGTTCAGTCACAAAAAAGTCAGCTTTATCATGATAGTGGCAATTCTTTTTGGCTGTTTTGTTTATACAGCCAATAATACTATTACAGCAGCGGCATTGGCAAACTGGCCGGATTTGATTGTTAATAGTGAAGGAACCCCGTGGTTACTTTTGGCGGCGGCAGAAAAATTATTAGGCGGATTTGGCAAGGCCTTGGTGGGTGTTGCGGTAATGTGTGCAGTGCTTACGGGCATTATGGGATTTTATATGGCATCCAGCCGTTTGATGTATTCCATCAGTCAGTATGGCTATTTACCTGCGTGCTTTGGAGAAGTGGATGCAAAATACAGAACGCCTAAAAAAGCAATGTTTTTTTGTTTGTTGGTTTCTTTAACAGGTCCTGTTTTGGGACGAGAAGCATTGGGGTGGTTTTTGGATATGAGTGCTATTGGAGCATCCATTGGTTACGGAGCAACTTGTTTGGCAACCTTGGTAACTATGAAAAAAGATGGGGACGGTTCCTTGTTTTTGAAAATTATGGCAATTATTGGGGCATTCTTTAGTTTGGCATTTATTGTTTTACAACTTGTCCCCATCCCCGGTTTTGAAAGTGTGCATTTTGGCAGAGAATCATATATAATGCTGGGCATTTGGTGCGTGTTAGGAATTGTGTTTTACATTTGGGAAGAAAATAATTTGTAACTTATAAAAAAGAAGGACTTTGGCATTAGCTAAAGTCCTTCTTTTAATTTTTACTTATCCTAACCACTAATTGCTATTTTTAATTGCTTCTACATTTAACATCTCCACTACGATATCATAAACAATATCATTTGTAAAAGCGGTATGTTGTTTATCAGTAAGTGTTTGCGTGCTGTTGGGGCAGGCAGTTTTATATTCGTCTGACAAATAAATGAAGAAAGGAATTTCGTAGTGTGCATCACGAGTTTCTCCCGCCTGTCGTACATCTTTGGGCACTGTACCATGGTCGGAGAAATAGAGCATTGCTCTCAAATTCAAATTATCTTTTGCATATTCATAAAATTCTTGCAAATTACTATCCGTATATTGCAAAGATTTTTCATAATTGCCAATCAATGTTTTTGCAGGTTCTGCAAAGTTCTTTGGGAAACGATTTTCAAAAGCAGTATGGGAGCCGATTAAATGCAGTACTACAAAATTATTTTGTGCTGGATCAATAGTTTTTAACAAAGGTACAAGTTGTTCATCGTATTGCCAGGAGTCGCTGTCCACATTGGTCCATTTTCTTACATCTGCAGTTTCCGCAACTAAAGTAACAGGTGTTGCACTTTCGTCTGTATGAGATTGATTGCTAAACCAATAGGTATGGTAACCTCCTTTTTTTGCAACATCTATAATAGAAACACAGTGTTTAAATTCCAAATTATTAACCAAATTCTTTTCTGTTAATGCTTTTTCCAACACGGGAACGGTTTGTCCTGCACAGGCACGTACCTTGTCAAAAAGATAAAAATTACTGGTGTTCTTTTGTTGTTTAAGCCAAGGGGTAGTGTTCACGGGATACTGATTATTGTAGGCACTCATGAATTGCCTGGATGCACTTTCGCCAATAACGACTAAAATAGTTCCCGGCTTTGTAAAAGGTGGTTGTGTTGGGGTAATTTTTAGTTTGGCAAAATTATCCGCATGATATTTGGTAAATTCTTTGGAGTTTTCAAAATACTGTTTTATGTCAGAAAACATTTCCACAAGGATGATGTGCCGGATTCCAGTGGTAAAGGTGTAACTGCCAGCACTAAGAGCAGCAATCAAGATAATAATCAGTAGCTTTTTGCTACAAGGAATTGTGTGGTTCAGAATATAACGATTGGATAAAAAGAGAATGATGAAGAGTACCACAAGAGCGATGAGAAGAAGAATTATACCTGGATAACCGCCTGCACTCAAAAGATATTCTTTGGCCTCAGAAGGAGTGGTTTGCCAAATGGCAAGAATGGCAGGATTGGTGATAACCATGCCATAATAACTTAAATAAAGCATTTGAAAAATTGGTGGCAAAAGAGCCACCCATTCTATAATACTGGTAATAAGTGAAGCGCAGGTAACACCGGTCAGTACACGAAGCAGATAGGCAATAAGGCACATGCTGACGAAAAAATAACCGCCAAAAGCCATATCGTGATGGGTGCTGAAATAAGGCACGCTGTCGTGAAAACAAATCCAATAGGGCAAAGGATATGCCAAAGCCCAAATGATGCCGATGGCACCAAAGCCAAACCAATAGCAGTGGGGAACATAGGCACGCAAAAGCCAAATAACAATGGTCATGGCTAAAGTCATGCCGATAAAACGTCGTAACTGCAAACCAAAAGGCGTGGACGTAAGACCGTTGGACACCGCCACATAGTAGCCAAACACTAATCCTAAAAGAATCAGCCAAGTTGTCAGAAAAGATATCACTTTTTTCATAATTATATTATAACACAAATGTCTACAGTTCGTCGTGATTGTTATAACCATTTTATCAGTACTTTTTGTTTATTCAATTTTAGATCTCTCTTGCTATAATTATGCATGATGTGTATAATATATAAGGAAAGAAATGAAAAAATTTCAATCTTGGCAAGTTACTGCACTTTTATTAATTATATATGATGTTTTAACTGTGGGCATGGCACATTTTATGGCATTGTGGCTACGTTTTGATTTACGTTATTCTCTTATACCCAATGTGTATTTGCATAATCTCTGGAATTTGATGCCTGTGATTGCTGCACTTAGCGTTGTTTTGTTGTGGCATTCCCGTTTGTATCAATCCATTTGGCGATTTGCATCTTTTACGGAACTTATCCGGGTACTTGGGGTGGCTTTTATTGTAGAACTGACCCAAGTAGTTTTAATCTTTACTGGGGTTTATCGCCGTATGCCCATTTCTTATTATCTCATCGGCTTGGTTTTGACTATTGCTTTTTGGATTGCGGTGCGTTTTATGTACCGCTTTGTACTTTTAATGCGGGAAATTCACGGTAAAAATCACGATGGGGTTAATGTTATGCTCATTGGTGCAGGTCAGGCGGGTCAAATGCTTCTTCACGATTCTCAACGTAATAAATGGCAGGATGTGCGGGTACTCTGCATTATTGATGATGACAAAAATAAGCATGGTCGCTTTATAGACGGCGTTCCTGTTATAGGTGGCAGGGATGATATTATGGCAGCTGTGGCTAAATATGGTATTGATGAAATTTATATAGCTGTGCCTACGGCCTCTGCCAAAGAAAAACGGGATATTTTGAATATTTGTAAAGACACCGGTTGCGTTTTGCGTAATTTACCTTCTTTCCGTCAGTTGGTTAATGGAGAAGTGAGTATCAATTCCTTGCGTGATGTGGCTATTGAAGATTTGCTTGGCCGGGAACAAATCAAAGTTGATATGCAGGAAATCTTTAACAATATTAGCGGCAAGGTTATTTTGGTTACGGGTGGTGGCGGTTCTATTGGTTCAGAACTTTGTCGCCAGATTGCCACTCATAGTCCAAAACAACTAATAATTTTTGATATATATGAGAACAATGCTTTTGAAATAGAGCAGGAGTTGCGGCGTAAATTGCCTAATTTGAATTTAGTGGTATTAATTGGTTCTGTGCGGGACGAGGGAAGATTAGAAGCAATTTTTGCACAGTACAAGCCGGAGATTGTTTATCATGCGGCGGCACATAAGCATGTACCATTGATGGAATATAGCCCTTGTGAAGCAATCAAAAATAATGTGCTAGGAACTTATCAAACAGCTATGGCAGCAGTGCATTATGGAACGAAGCGTTTTGTGCTTATTAGCACGGATAAAGCGGTTAACCCCACCAATGTTATGGGGGCAAGCAAGCGGATTTGTGAACTGATAATTCAAACCCTGGCAAAAAACCCACAAACTCCCACGGAGTTTGTGGCTGTCCGTTTTGGCAATGTGCTTGGCTCTAACGGTTCTGTTGTACCTTTTTTCAAAAAACAAATTGCCGAGGGGGGACCCGTGACAGTGACTCATCCAGATATTGTGCGTTATTTTATGACCATTCCGGAGGCGGTTTCTTTGGTGTTGCAGGCAGGGTGCTATGCACAGGGTGGAGAAATCTTTGTGCTTGATATGGGCGAGCCGGTGAAGATAGATACCCTTGCACGGAATTTAATTAAGTTGATGGGCTTAAAACCGGATGAAGATATTAAAATTGTTTATACAGGACTGCGACCCGGTGAAAAACTTTATGAAGAAAAACTTATGGCGGCAGAGGGATTGCAAAAGACCGCCAATGATTTAATTTATGTAGGTGAACCTTTGCAAATTAATACGGATGAATTTTTGCAGAAATTGGATGAGATAGTTAAAATTGCTTATATGGAAGATAATGACGTGATTAAGGAGAAAGTGAAGGAAATTGTGCCAGAATATCATGCGGGATAAGGAAAGAATAACCAACGGTTTTGGAGACCGCTACTTTAGGTAAGAAAATTTTGACAAAGAGGTGTAACAAATGTTTACGGGGCAAATAAAACCATTTGCAAAAAAAATATGGTTGTCATCTCCCACTATGCATGGGGAGGAAATAAAATATGTGACAGAGGCCTATGAAACTAATTGGATGTCAACGGTGGGGGCTAATATTAACGAAGTAGAAAAATTGGCTACAGAAAAAATTGGCTGTAAATATGCAGTTGCCTTGTCTTGTGGTACAGCGGCTTTACATTTGTGCATGCGATTGGTAGGGATTAAATCAGGCGTTAAAGTTGCTTGCAGTGATATGACTTTTGATGCTACGGTTAATCCGGTCAGTTATGAGGGTGGCATGCAAATTTTTGTTGATACGGAACGGGATACTTGGAATATGGATCCTGCGGCTTTGGAAAAAGCATTTGCCATTTATCCGGATATTAAAGTAGTGGTAGTGGCAAATCTTTATGGGACTCCTGGCAAAATGGATGAAATAAAAGCAATTTGCCAAAAGCATAATGTTATTCTCATTGAAGATGCGGCAGAATCATTGGGGGCAACTTATAAAGGACAACAAACAGGCACTTTTGGTAAATATAATGCCATTAGTTTCAATGGTAATAAAATCATTACTGGTTCAAGTGGCGGAATGTTGATGACGGATGATGAAGAAGCAATGTTGCGGGCAAGAAAGTGGTCAACACAGGCACGTGATGCAGCACCTTGGTATCAGCATGAGGAGTTGGGATATAATTATCGCATGTCTAATGTTATTGCTGGTGTGGTGCGAGGGCAATGGCCACATTTGGAAGAACATATTGCTCAAAAACGGGCTATTTATGAAAGATACAAAGAAGGATTTAAAGATTTGCCGGTTAGTATGAATCCTTATGACGAGAAGAATAGTGTACCGAATTTTTGGCTCAGTTGCTTATTGATAGATGAAAAGGCAATGTGCAAACAGGTACGTAGCGAAAGTGAAGCATGCTACATTCCAGAACATGGGAAATCTTGTCCAACAGAAATTTTGGAAGTGTTGGGAAAGATGAACGCCGAAGGCAGGCCCATTTGGAAGCCAATGCATATGCAACCGATTTACAGAATGAATCCGTTTGTAACACGAGTAGGCAATGGACGTAATCACAGTGATGCTTATGTGGGAAATATTGGCAATGCAACTGATGTGGGCGCAGATATTTTTGCAAGGGGGTTGTGCTTGCCAAGTGATAATAAAATAACGGCGGAAGAACAGAGTAAAATTATTGAAGTAGTTAGAGAGTGTTTTGCTTGATGTATGAAAAATACTTTAAACGAATTTTAGATGTTATATTGAGTGGTATTGCTTTGACTTTTTTGTCGCCAGTATATCTTGTATTGTATATTTTAGTGAGAACAAAGCTTGGTAGTCCTGTGTTTTTTACACAAGAGCGTCCCGGTTTAAATGGCAAGATATTCAAAATTTACAAATTCCGTACTATGACGGATGAGCGAGATGAAAACGGCAATTTGTTGTCAGACGAGCAACGCTTGACTGATTTTGGGAAAGCATTACGTAGCACTTCTCTTGACGAACTGCCGGAGATTTGGAATATCTTTATTGGAGATATGAGTATTGTGGGACCAAGACCGTTGTTGGTGCGTGATATGGTGTTTTTTGATGATAACGTTATGCGAAGGCAGAGCGTTATGCCTGGATTAACTGGCTTGGCACAAATTTGTGGTAGGAATAATATTAGTTGGGAAGAAAAGTTTAAATATGATTTGTATTACATACAGAAAATATCATTTTGGGAAGATTTGAGAATAATTTTTAGGACATTTTTAAAAGTTGTTGGTTGTGAGGATATTAATACAGAGGGTATGGCAACGGCGGAAGATTATGGGGATTATTTATTGAGAATGAATATTATTGACCTAAAAACTTATGATGAAAAACAGAAACAAGCATTGGAAATACTTAAAGCAGGACATCAAAGAGTTTAGCATTTGGCGGGATATACAGTTAATGTGGAAAACATTTTTTGCGGTGGTGTGATGATTGATGATTTAGTTTCAATAATAATGCCGTCATATAATACGGCTAAGTATATTGGAAAATCAATTGAATCTGTGTTGGCTCAAACATATTCTAATTGGGAATTGATTATTGTAGACGATTGTTCCACGGATAATACAATGGAAATTTTATCTATGATTCAGGATGAAAGAATTCATGTTTTTCAAAATGAAAAGAATAGCGGGGCTGCTGTTTCAAGAAACAAAGCATTAAGAGAAGCAAAAGGCAGGTGGATAGCATTTCTGGATAGTGATGATTTGTGGCATTCCGAAAAATTAGAAAAAATGCTTAATTTTATGCAGACCAATAACTATTCTTTTGCGTATCATGATTATGAGAAAATTGATGAAGAGTCAAAACCGTTAGGTATCTATGTTACAGGGCCAAAAGTGGTTAATAAAACAAAGATGTATGACTATGATTACATTGGCTGTTTAACTTTTATGTATGATGCTCAAATGCACGGATTAATACAGATAAAAGATATTAAGAAAAATAATGATTATGCTATTTTGCTAAAATTATGTAAAAAAGCAGATTGTTATTTGTTACCAGAAAATTTAGGACAATACAGGATAAGGACAAACTCTATATCTCACGACAAGTTGAGGAAAAAATTAAAGAGTCATTATGATTTATTTCACAAATGTGACGGACAATCAGTGGGGATGTCACTATGGTATGCATGTTGGAATATGTTTTATGGGGTATTGAAGAAGATAAAATATGAGAAAAGGGTAAGTTAACTATGAAAATTGCAATAGCAGGAACTGGATATGTGGGGTTGAGTTTGGCAGTACTCTTGGCACAGCATAATAATGTTGTGGCAGTGGATATTGTGGAGGAAAAGGTTAATCTAATTAATCAGAAAAAATCCCCCATTCAGGATACAGAAATAGAAGAATATTTAGCTAATAAACAACTACATTTGCAAGCCACTTTAGATGCCAAGATGGCATATAGCAATGCGGATTTGGTGATTATTGCCGCACCGACTAATTATGATGTAAAAAAGAATTTTTTTGATACCTCTGCAGTAGAAGCAGTTATTAAATTGGTAATGGAATATAACCCTAATGCCATTATGGTCATTAAGTCCACCATACCTGTTGGCTATACTGAGCATATTAGAAAAGTAACCGGTTGTAAAAATATAATTTTCAGTCCGGAATTTTTGCGGGAAAGCAAAGCACTTTATGACAATCTTTATCCAAGCAGAATTGTGGTTGGCACAGATTTGCAGGATAAAAGATTGGTTGATGCTGCACATAAATTTGCTGACTTATTGCAGGAAGGGGCTATAAAAAAAGATATCCCACAATTATTTGTAGGGTTTGCTGAAGCAGAAGCAATTAAATTATTTGCCAATACATATCTTGCATTGCGAGTAAGTTATTTTAATGAACTTGATACATATGCAGAAATGAAGGGGCTGAATACACAGCAGATTATTGACGGAGTATGCCTTGATCCCCGTATTGGTAATTTTTATAATAATCCTTCTTTTGGTTATGGTGGCTATTGCTTGCCGAAGGATACCAAACAACTTTTGGCAAATTATAAAGGAGTGCCGGAAAATCTTATTGAGGCAATCGTTAAGGCCAATGATACACGTAAAGCATTTGTGGCGGAACAAGTTATGGCGAAAAAACCAAAGATTGTGGGAATTTATCGTTTGACGATGAAAAGTAATAGTGACAATTTCCGTGCCAGTGCTATTCAAGGGATTATGCAACGTTTGAAAGAGCAGGGGGTACAACTTGTTATTTATGAGCCAACGTGGAAAGAAGGAAGTTTTGAAGGTTATAAAGTTGAAAAAGATTTTGAAAAATTTAAAAATGAGTCAGATGTTATTCTTGCTAATCGTTATGACGAGCAATTAAATGATGTGCAGGAAAAGGTTTATACAAAGGATTTGTTTAGGAGAGATTGAGGTGAAATATTTAATAGAAATTCATCATGGAATAGGTGATATTGTCCAAATGACAGGAGTAATAGATGCAATCATAACACATGATGAAAGTGCAGAAATTAGTTTAATTTTAAATAGAGATGAATATCAGGGATTGTTTGTTAACGACAGTAGAGTTAAGCATTTTTATTTTCTTAATATGCAAACAATGAGTAAATGGGCTCTTGTTAGATTGGGGTTTCGGCTTAGGTCAGAACATTTTGATTACTTATTTTTTTCTCATATTTCTAGTACGCTTTATAGTCAAATTTTAACTTTAGTTGTTAATCCTAAACATGCTTATGCTGAACAATATTATTTCCTTTCTAAGATTTTTTCAAAATTTGTTTTAATTTCTAAAGAAATTACACATAGGGTTAGGCGAAATTTAAATCTTGTAAAATTCTTGGGCTATAACAGCCAGATTTATTCGCCGCATATTAAAACAAATCAAAAATTTTTATTTTCTTTTCAAACTAAAATCGGAAATAATTTTCCGCTCAAAAAAATCGTTGGTGTATGTATAGGTGATGCTACTTCATCTATGTATAAAGGGGAAAAAATATTTCCCAAAAAATGGGGAACACAAAACTTTAGCAATCTTATAAAAAAAATAGTTGCAGATGATAACATTGTAATATTAATAGGCAATAATTTAGAAAAAAGCATAGTAGAGGGATTAGATTCAAATATCCTTAGCAATTCGTTGGTTGTTGACTTAGTTGGAAAAGTTCAAATTTCTGAATTATCTGC
Source organism: Phascolarctobacterium sp. (assembly GCA_030531205.1). GTDB lineage: Bacteria > Bacillota > Negativicutes > Acidaminococcales > Acidaminococcaceae > Phascolarctobacterium_B. Next base: position 157,767 of record JAUNOC010000001.1, on the reverse strand, counting down.
TTTAACACAATGCTGTGACTGTGTTGTGGGTGTAGACACAGGGGTTGTTCACATAGCGGATGCAGTTGGAACAGCAACAGTTTCAATCTTTGGACCGACGGACCCAAAATTACATGGAGCATTTTCTAACAAAGCAATATTTGTTGAAACAGATTGTTCTTGTAAATATTGTTATGGAACAGATAAATATTTATCTTGTACTGACAGAAAGTGTTTGTCAAGGATAACTGTGGATATGGTTTATGCTAAAATTAAGAAAAGCTTGGTGTAAAAAAATGAATGATATAACAATTAAAATAATTGCAAATTATTTGCCACAATATCACAGGATTCCTGAAAATGATAAATGGTGGGGAGAGGGATATACAGATTGGGTGGCTACAAAGAATGCTAAACCATTGTTTGAAGGGCATAGGCAGCCAAGAAATCCTTTGAAGGATAATTACTATGATTTGTCAAATGTTGAAACAATTAGATGGCAGGCAGAATTAGCACGAAAATACGGTGTTTATGGGTTTGGCATTTATCACTATTGGTTTAATTCGGATTTGCAATTATTACAGAAACCTGCGGAATTGTTATTGTTGAATAAAGACATTGACATTAATTTTATGTTTATTTGGGATAATAGTTCATGGAAACGCAGCTGGAGCAATGTTGCTGGAAATGATTGGTCACCTAAATATGAAAATAACAATAGAAATTATAATAAAGGCAATGGGATTTTAGCTAAATTAGAATATGGGAATAGAGAAGATTGGGAAAAACATTTTAATTGTTTGTTACAGTTTTTTAAAGATGACCGGTATATTAAAATTGACAATAAACCGTTGATGGGGTTTTTTGGAACTTTTTATGATCGTGCAAATTTTCTAAAGATGTTAGAATTTTGGGATAAATTGGCTGCTCAATATGGGTTTAGTGGTATTGCATGTATGAATAAAAAAACTGGGAGATTTTGGACTAATTTGGAATATCAATTTATGTATCTTCCTACCGATAATGTTAGTTTTTATGATGGAGTTATAAGTCGTGCTAAAAAATGTATCGGATTGAAAATAAAGGATAAAATCTATTCGTATGATATATTATGGGAAAAAACATTAAAAAATGCCATCTCATCTGGTAGAAACACATTTTTGAGTGGTGTAGTCCAGTATGATGATACTCCGCGGCGTGGTGAAAACGCTATGATATACAAGGGTTCTACTCCTCAAAAATTTCAAAAGTATTTTACTGAACTTTTAAAGATTTCCAAACAACAAGGTAAGGAATATGTTTTTTGCCCGGCTTGGAATGAGTGGGGCGAAGGTATGTACCTTGAACCGGATACCGTTGATGGTTATGCTTATCTTGAAGCATTAAAAGCGGCAGTGGACGAGGTGAACGGGAAATAGTAGTTAGTGGTCAGAGCTTAGGGGTTAGGATTTAGTTAAGAATTAAGAATGAATGTAGGGTGTTCTGAAAAATAAATGAACAAATAACCAAAGAGCAAAGACCAAATATGGTAATATGTTCCGGGGATTGAAATTAGAAATGTGAAATTAGAAATTAGAAATGATGGTAGTATGTTCCTGTGATTATATTTTAGGTTTCAGGAAAGTTAGATGAAGGCGGACTTTTTGCTCCCAGTTAGGGGGGCTGGCGGCGAAGCCGACTGAGGGGTTATATATAATCAACGGAACATTTTACCATAGTTTTAAGCTTTAAGTTTTTAACTTTTAATTTTTTTTTGATGTTCCTGTGATTATAATTAGGTATCAGGTGTTAGGTGTCAGGTTTCAGGGAAGGGGCATAGTGCGAAAGTAACCCTCGCATTTGTTGTTGCAAATTATTAGAATACGGAGTATAATAACTCCATAAAAAGGGTAATATTACTCGTTTTGTGGAGGCAATATGGAGATAGCAAGGGACGGATATTTACAAAAATTAATAGGAGCCCGGCATAACGGTCTTATCAAAATAATAACTGGTCTGAGGAGGGTGGGGAAATCCTACCTGCTTTTTACAATCTTTAAAAATTACCTCTTGGTGCAGGGAGTGGCTGAAGACCACATTATTGAAATCAGTTTTGAAAGTATTGAGAACGAACACTTGCGGGAGCCCCATGCCGTGTATGACCATGTGTTGAAAATGGCTAAAGACAAAGAACAATATTATGTTCTTCTTGATGAAATCCAGTATGTGGACAGGTTTACAGAGGTTTTGAACGGGTTTTTGCATCACAAGAATTTGGATGTTTATGTTACGGGTTCAAATTCCCGCATGTTGTCCAAGGATGTACTGACTGAGTTTCGTGGCCGTGGAGATGAGATTAGAGTATATCCCCTGTCGTTTGGCGAATTTTATGCTGCCCGTCAAGGGGATGTATATGAGGCATTGGACGAATATTTTCTCTATGGTGGCTTGCCCAGAATTTTGCAATTGGCAACTGATGAAGAAAAAATTAATTATTTAAAAAATATTTTTTCAGAAACATATTACCGAGATTTACTGGAACGGCACAAAGTGGCACACATTGATGACTTTAACGATCTTATCAATATTTTGGCTTCAGGGGTTGGTTCTTTAACTAATCCTAACAAACTGGAAAAAACTTTTGCTTCGGTTAAGAAAAGTACAATTACTGCGAAAACCATAAAAAATTATTTGGAATATTTAGAAGATGCTTTTTTATTGTCCAAGGCCTTGCGTTACGATGTAAAAGGGAAGCGATATATCAACACACCGTTAAAGTACTATTTTACTGATGTTGGTTTGCGTAATGCCCGACTGGGATTCAGGCAAGTTGAGAATAACCATCTTATGGAAAACATTATTTATAACGAATTATGTTATCGTGGCTTTCAAGTGGATATCGGTATGGTGGAATTAAGAGAAAAGGATGTAGCGGGAAAATTTCAAAAGATACAACTGGAAATAGATTTTATTGCCACCAAAGGAAACAAAAAATATTATTTTCAGTCGGTATATATGATGCCGGATATTACTAAGGAAAAGCAGGAGACAAGGCCCATGCTGAAAGTGAAAGATACATTTCAAAAGTTTTTGATTGTGTATAACCATCAAAAACCCGGAGTATCTGGTGACGGAGTTATCACCCTTTCGTTAAAAGATTTTCTCCTATCTTCAAATTTTGACATTTAATTCGCACTATGCCAAACTTCCCTGTAACCTGACACCTGACACCTAATACCTGAAATATAGTTAACAGAACATTTTACCATATCTTTTCTCTTATCTCTTTTATCTTTTAACTATCATTCTTAATTCTGCATTTTGAATTCTTAATTTTCAAAAGGAATGTGTTGCAACACATTCCTTTTTTTATTATAATATACAATGTATTATTAGAGATAAAATAAAATGTTGGTAATAAAATTTTTCCGTGCTTTGGGCAGGCAATGGTCATTGAATGGACCATTGGGATTGTTGCAAGTGTGGCGGATAGTTGCAAATAAAATATATAATTGGCTGTTCCTGAGCAGGTATCATATTCAGGCGGACAGCAGTTGCTTTATTAGCGGTTTGAAATATATGCAAATCGGTAGTTTAGCAATGGGTCGATATAACTGGCTGGAAGTTGTTTCAGAGTATAACGGTCAACCGACTAATGCCTTGTTGAAGATTGGCAATAATGTCAGTTTGTCATTCAAAAATCATATTGGCTGTGCCAAGTATGTGGAAATTGGCGATAACTGTCTTTTTGGTAGCAATGTATATCTTACAGACCACAATCATGGTTGGTATCGTGGGGACAAGCAGAGCGATGCAAATGATATTGTTGGCGAGCGTGATTTGGGATGCGAAGAAGTTATACTTGGTAAAAATGTGTGGGTGGGGGAGAATGTGTCTATCCTTCCCGGTTCGCATATTGGTGACAATGCAATTATCGGTGCTAATTCTGTGGTGATTGGTACTATTCCTGAAAACACTATTGCTGTTGGCACTCCGGCAAAGGTGGTTAAAGTTTGGCAAGACGGGAAATGGGAGAAAGTGAAATGAAAAATATAATTAAATATTTTGGCAAAATTTTGTTGATCCTCGTTGTACTTTTGTCTATTGGGGGGGGCTAACAGGTTGTAGTAGTGATAACAAAAAGATTAAATCACTGCAACACTTAGAATTATCCCATCCCATAAAAAATGTACTTGTTTTGGGCAATAGTATTACATTACATGGAAAATGCAGTTACTGGTGGGGAGAATGGGGGATGGCTGCCAGTGAAAAATCAAAAGATTATGTGCATATATTTGAGAATATATCAAAATGCAAAACGGATGTGATGAACTATTATCAATGGGAAATAATGCATAACGATAGGGCAGAAACATATAATCTTATAGAGCCATATTTGGCGAGAAAATATGATTTGGTAGTTTTGCAATTAGGTGAAAATATATCTAATACAGATACATTGGAACAGGATTTTCGTGATTTGATTAAGCATATTCAATTAAAGTTGAATGATGCAAGAGTTATTGTGATTGGTAATTTTTGGAATAATAAGAAGATTGAAATGATAAAACAAAATATTTGTGATGGGAAACAAGTAGCATATATTGATTTAAGGGACTTACAAGATAAACAATATTATGCCGGACTTGGTACGGAAGTTAAAGGTGATGATGGAATGACACATATTATAGAACATATAGGAGTTGCCAATCATCCGGATGACAAAGCAATGCAGATAGTTGCGGAGAGAATTTTTGCACTAATACGCTAATCGGTTAAAGTTTGGCAAGACGGGAAATGGGAGAAAATAAATAAGTAATGCGTTTAGATAGAGATGTTACACATACTGCTTTAAATCAGTTATATCGTTTAATTTCAGGACCTTTAATGTTGATATGTATTCCTTTGTTTTTGTCAGCGGAGGAACAAGGATATTGGTATACATTTACAAGTGTAGCGGCATTATCTATTTTTGCAGACCTTGGATTTACTACAATAGTTTTACAATTTGCCGCTCATGAATTTGCCTTCTTGCATTATGATGAAAATCAAAAAATAGATGGCGATGAATTTCATTTACACAAGTTAGCCGACTTCTTTCGTTTTTGCATGAAGTGGGTCAGCTTTACGGTCAGTATTGTATTTACAATTATTGTTGTCTATGGTTTTGTCTTTATTAGTGAAAACAAGGATTTAACGGTAACGTGGCAAATACCATGGATTATATATTCCGTGTTTTCGTCAGTTTATTTTATCTTTAATGTGGTACTCAGTTTTTTTGAAGGATGTAATAATGTTGCAAAAACTCAACTGACAAGATTTAAGGTTGGTATTGTTGCAAGTTTGACAAATATAATTTTGCTGTTTTTGGGCGCAAAACTTTATGCTTTGGCGATGTCAATGTGTTTTTCTACCATTGTATGTTGTTGGATAGTTTGTCATGAATTTGGCAAAAACATAAAATTGTTATTGTCGTTGTCAAAATGTAAAACGTACAGTTGGAGCAAGGAGTTTTTCTCGCTCATGTGGCGTTATGCAATTAGTTGGTGTGGCGGTTATTTTGCAATGATGATTTATACGCCGTTAGCATTTCGTTATTATGGTTCAGTAGAAGCAGGACGAATTGGATTGAGTGTAGCCATTTGTACCGCCATGTTATCTGTTGCTAATATTTTTATGACTGCCAGATTACCAATTCTTAATGGCTTGGTTGAGCAAAGAGATTGGGTTAAAGCCAAAAACTTATTCAAAAGCATGTCGTGTAAAACAATAGGAGCACATCTTATCTTTGCAATTGGATTTTTTGCTTTATACTATCTTTTTTATGATAAGGTAGCATTATTACGGCGTTTAGTTGTTCCCACATCAATGGCAATTTTGTTGGCATGTTGGTTTTTGCAGGATATAGTGAATGCAATTACTTTATACATCAGGGCACATAAGATAGAGCCGTTTTGGTGGATGTCTGTTGTGAGTGGCGTTTATATAGCATGCTCAACTTTTTATGTTGTCACGCATTTCTCAGCGGAATATTTGTTTGTGGGATTTCTATCAAGTTTTGTGTATGGTATACCATATTTTGTATGGGTACTTTATATTCAAAACAAGCTTGATATAGGAGAAAGAAAATGAAGTTGTTATCAATTTGTATTCCAACATATAATAGGGCAAAGTTTTTACAGGAAAACTTAAAATATCTTTTGCCGCAAGTGCAGGAAAATGATGATGCTGTTGAATTAATCATATCCAATAATGCATCTACAGATGAAACAGTACAGATTATTGAGCAATACAAAAGTCAAGGATACAATTTTAAGTATCTTGTTAATGAAACAAATCTTGGACCGGATAAAAATTTTTATTCTTGTGTTATGCATGCACAGGGAAAATATATTTGGCTTTTGGGAGATGACGATTATATTATTCCCGGGGGAATTTTTGCTCTATTAAATTTATTACAAAATAGTGATTATGGAGCAATATATGTGCAATCTGGCAATAGAGCAGATAAGAATCCATTTAGTATTGGACAAGAAGAAAAACTAAATCATTATGTTTATAATGACAGCAATGTTTATTTGCAACGGGTTAGTTACTATATAACCTTTATGTCTGGCAACATTTTTAATCGGTGTGTTTTAGATAGTGATATTGATTTCACTAAATATTTTTATTCTCAATTTTTTCAAGTGCCCCTTTATGTGAATAGTGCATTAATGCACACACAAAATGTATATATAAATACACCGCTTATATATTCTGCAGGCAATCAAAATGGAGGATATACCGTTTTTAAAGTGTTTGGGCAAAATTTATTTAATATACTGGAAAAATTTATTTCTAAAGGTTTGAATTTAAAGACCATCAATTATATTAAGCATGATATTTCTAGAAATTTTTTCCCGTATTATATAATGTTGGGGAGAAGTTGTAACAATACATTTGTGGCGGAAAAACCGCAAGAAGTTTTGCAAGACAAGTTTGGCGATTTGCCTGAATATAAATGGTTGTTAGTTCCAATGGCAACATGGCCGTTGCCATTGGCAAAAATATACTGGTTCGGATTTAGGGTTGTAAGAAAATTATGTAGAATTGTAGGTGTTAAATTATGAAAGTTATCCTTCTTGCCGGAGGTTTCGGCACAAGAATAAGTGAAGAAAGTGTTTATAAGCCAAAACCCATGTTGGAGATTGGCGGCAAGCCAATTCTGTGGCATATTATGAAATGCTATAGTCATTATGGCTTCAACGACTTTATCATTTGTGCGGGTTACAAACAGCATATGATTAAAGAATGGTTTGCTGATTATTTTTTGCATAACAGTGACATTACTTTTGATTTCACTCACGGGCGAAATGATATGGTAGTGCATAACCAGCACTGTGAACCTTGGAAGGTTACGGTGGTTGATACAGGGCTCAATACCATGACGGGCGGGCGTATCAAACGGGTACAACCCTATGTAGGCAACGAACCGTTTATGGTTACCTATGGTGATGGCGTGTGCGATGTTAATATTCAAGAACTTTTAAAATTCCATCAAGCACATGGCAAACTTGCTACTTTAACTGCGGTTACATTGGAACAGACCAAAGGCGTGCTGGACATTGGTGGAGATAATGCGGTTAAGTCCTTCCGTGAAAAGAGCCATAGTGACGGAGCTCCCATTAACGCAGGGTATATGGTTTTCCAGCCGGAGTTTTTTGATTATATTGACGGAGATGCAACAGTATTGGAGCGTGAACCGTTAGAAAGATTGGTGGCGAAAGGTCAGTTGATGTCCTATGTGTATAAAGGTTTTTGGCAATGCATGGACACTAAACGGGAAATGGATTTGTTGGATAATATGTTGCAACAGGGCAAGGCACCTTGGAAAGTTTGGCAGGACTGATGTTTGATTTAAGTTTTTACAAAAATAAAAAAGTATTCGTAACTGGTCATACAGGGTTTAAAGGGTCATGGCTCTGTCATATTCTTGCTAATGCAGGGGCAGAGGTAACAGGGTATGCTTTGCAACCGCCCACCAAGCCATCGCTTTATGAAATTGCCAAGATTGGCAATAGGGTGAAAACTGTTATTGGCGATATTCGTGATTTTACCAACTTGCAAAAAGCATTTAACGAAGCAAGTCCAGAGATTGTTTTGCATTTGGCAGCACAACCTTTGGTGCGGGACAGTTATCAAAATCCTGCCTATACCTATGAAACTAATGTAATGGGTACGGTGAATATTTTGGAATGTGTACGCCAAAGCAGTTGCGTGAAATCTTTTTTGAATGTAACTACGGATAAAGTTTATCTCAATAACGAATGGGACAGGGGCTATGTGGAAGATGATAAGTTGGATGGTTTTGACCCTTACAGCAATTCCAAATCCTGCTCTGAGCTGGTTACCCATTCTTACAAAAATAGTTTCTTTGCGGATGGTAAGGTGGCAATTTCCACCGCTCGTGCCGGTAATGTCATTGGTGGCGGTGATTTCGCAACGGATAGGATTATTCCTGATTGTGTTCGTGCGGCTATGCAGGGCGAAAATATTATTGTGCGTAATCCCTATTCCACCCGTCCTTATCAGCATGTTTTGGAACCGTTGATGGCATATTTAATGATTGCTTCCGCACAGTATCAAGATGGTAAATATGCTGGCTGGTACAATGTGGGGCCCGATGATGTGGATTGCTTTCAAACGGGAGCGTTAGTGGATTTATTTGTAAAACATTGGGGCAATGGTTTGAAGTTGATTAATAAGCATGATGGCGGGCCTCACGAAGCAGGGTTTCTTAAACTGGACAGCACAAAATTAAAGCAAACTTTTGGCTGGCAACCAAAATGGAATTTGGAAACCGCTGTGACGAAGACGGTGGAATGGACAAAAGTTTGGCAGAGTGGTGGAGATGTCAGGGCTTGTATGGATAGGCAAATAGAAGAGTTTATAAACAATGAGTGAAAATCGTGTATTAAAAAGACAGTCTAATATTGAATTAATGCGAGTTATTTTGATGATTGGTCTTACACTACATCATATTGGCTGTCATGGTGGATTATTAAGTGCAAATGATAATTTGGAAATCATGTTTCTGGGATGTATTTTTTTACCACTAGGGAAAATGATTTTTTGTGCATTTATATTTGCAAGTATGTGGTTTACTATTGGAAATAATTTTTCTGGTAAAAAATTTTTGAATATATGGTTTAGCGTGTTGTTTTATAATCTATTAGGCATGACATTAGCAATTTGGCTTAATGATGGAGCAATACATATTCGTTTTGCCAATATAATTGGTTGTTTTTTACCGTTGTTAGGATGTTCACATGGGTTTGCTAAAATGTATTTGTGTTGGATGCTATTATTTCCGTTTTTTAGTAAGATTACTTGTAAGTTATCTCAAAAGAATATTCTTGCAATAATCTTATTATTAAGTTCTATTTACTGGATTGAACCGGTTGTAATGAAGGTTTGTAGGTTGCAAGTTAGAGTGGATTGGATAACAACAATGTATGTGTTTTTCTTTGTATATTTTGTTGTTTATTATGTGAAGACGTTTGTTGATAAGGAATTATTGGAAAAGATTTGCAGGAATGGTATATGGGGTTTTTTGTGTTTTTGGTTTATGTATAGTGTGTTGGCATATTACTCTTATACTAATTCAAATTTGCTAGCTCAAAAGTTTTTATCTTATGCTTTTGCAACAGAAATACGACCGTTAAGTATTTTAGGGGGGGGGTTATTGTTCGCTTTTTTTCTTGGCTTGAAAGTGCATTATTCTCGTAGGATAAATTTATTGGCTATAGGATCTTTCGGTGTTCTTTTGTTGCATGATCATGAATACTTTAGATATGTTATATGGTCTCAAGTTTTTCACACCAGCAATTGGGTTAAATTGGATTTTTTAAGTTGTTTGTGTTTTGCAGTATTAACAGCATTAATTATATACAGTATTGGTTGTGTCATAGATATGGTTAGAAATTGTTTTTATGAAAAATATTTTTCTAAGGCAAATTTTTATTTTAAGTGTGAACAAAAATTGGATGAATATTTTTTTGTGTAATAGGAGGTTGCGTAATGCCTAAAAGATATTTATTAGATTGCACTTTGCGTGATGGTGGATATATTAATGATTGGGAATTTGGACATGAAACAATCATAGAAATTTTTGAAAGATTAGTCAGCGCTAAGGTGGATTTTATTGAAATAGGATTTTTGGATGGTCGGCGTAAATTTGATATTAACCGTACCATTATGCCGGATACTGCCTCCGCAAATAAAATATTTTCAGGATTGGATAAGGGGCAATCAATCATTGTGGCTATGATTGATTATGGCACATGTGATATAAGAAATTTGCAACCGGCATCAGAAACTTTTATTGACGGTATTAGAGTTATATTCAAAGAGCATTTAATGTATGAGGCAATGGAATATATCCGTCAGGTAAAAGCACTTGGATATAAGGTTTTTGCCCAAATGGTGTCTGTAACAACCTATACTGATGTAAAACTTAAAGAATATGCCAATTTGGTAAATAAAGTTAAACCGTTTGCTACTTCCATGGTTGATACTTATGGCTTGTTGCATCCAGACCAACTTTTGCATATTTTTTCTTTGCTTGATGAATATTTGGACAAAGACATTTGCGTTGGTTATCATGCTCATAATAATTTTCAAATGGGTTATGCTAATGGTATTTCTTTTTTGAAATCAAAAACCAAGAGAAATATTCTTGTGGATGGAACTCTCTATGGAATGGGAAAAAGTGCCGGCAATGCTACTACAGAGTTATTGGCAATGCATATGAATGAGTTATATGGTGGGAAATATGATATTACTCAAATTTTAGAAATCATTGATAATACTATTTTGGATATTTACCGTAAACAGTACTGGGGATATAATTTGTTTTTTTATATTGCCGCTTCAACAAAATGCCATCCTAATTATGTATCTTTTTTGATGAACAAGAAAACTTTGTCGGTATCGCAAATTATTGATATTTTAAACTCATTAGAATTTTCAAAAAAATTAATGTACGATGCCAAATATGCTGAACATGTTTATGTAAATTATCAAAATATAGTTTGTGATGATAGACAAGCATTAACCGAACTAAAGAAAAAGTTGCACGGGGAAAAAATATTGTTATTAGGACCGGGTAGAAATTTTCAGAGGGAAAAAGGGAAAATAAAAAAATATATAGCGGAAAACGCACCTATTGTTATTGCAGTCAATTATGTTCCTAATAATGTCGATTTGGATTATATTTTCTTGACTAATGCCAAAAGATATACGCAAGTTAAGAAAGATTTGCAAGAAAATGATATTCATGCAGAAATTATAGCCACATCTAATGTAACGAAGATTACTGATGATTTTAAGTATGTTGTGAACTATGGGGAATTGATAGATCTAAATACCGAAATAGTTGATAATTCATTGGTGATGTTATTGAAACTTTTAATAAAGTTGAGTATAAGGGAAGCGATTTTAGCTGGGTTTGATGGATACTCTTCTAAGGCGGACAATTATTTCGATGTTAGTAGAGAGTATAGTTATGTCAAGGAGAAATCTAGATATTTAAATGAATATGTGTCTAAATTTTTGCTGCAAAACTGCCAAAAATTAAATGTTGAATTTTTAACGCAATCACATTATGAGTTTGGAAAATAAATTAGCAACATTTGTTAGTGTTGATATTCTTGATATCCTTAGAGTATTAGCATTGTTTTTTGTTTTTATGTTGCATGTCACATTGTTTGATGGGGCTGATTATGCGGTAGCACAGATTTTTAAAGATTATCCCTATTTGTTTTTTCTAAAAACACCAGCATGGGCAGGGACTTGGATTTTTTATTGTTTGTCAGGTTATTTTGTAGGATATGGATATCTTACAAAGAAGTATGATTTTGCTACATGGACAGGGATTTTTAGATTCTATAAAGTAAAATTTGGAAAAATTTATGTACCATCATTAGTGGTAGTATTATTTGTATCTTTGGCTTTAAATCCAAACTTTTTTTCATCCTATGAGGCGATAGTGTTTTTACGAAGACTTGTTTTTTGTACTTATTATGCAAAACCTGACCCTGCAGCTATAGGTGCAGTTTGGTTTGTTTCAACATTGATGTGGTTATATGTGTTTTCCCCATTGTTTGTTCGTTGTTTGGATAAAATAATTAGTCATGTTTCACTATACAAGATTTTTCTGTGTGTATTATTGAGCGGTCTTTTCACAAGAATTTTGATGTGTGTATTGAATATTGAGTGGAGTCGTTTTGTTTATTCCTCAGTTTTAGGTAATACAGATTTGTTTATAGCTGGGATAATTAGTTCCTTTATTGTAGTGAAAATGGATATAAGTAGGTTGGGAATATATCGTACAATTGTTTCATGGGGTTTTGTTATTTTTATTCTTATAAACATATGTGTGCAGTGGAAATTTGCTGTTTTATATCAATATGTGTTTCCAACCATATATGTTGGTTTTGTTACATTGCTAATAGCCACATATAATGACATAAACTTTATTGGGCGGGGGAATAAAAATATCATTTTTGTAATATCAAAAATAAAGCAATATGGTTTTTATTTTTATTTGCTTCATTCTCCAGTTGCATTGGTTCTTTGCAAATATATTGGGGGCGAAACATCTTTGGAGCAGTATTTCAAGTGTGTAATATGTGTTGGTATTATAACTTTTCTTTTGGCAAAATTTTTTGTTCTTTTGGAAAAGTTTTTGAGAAATAGGATATTATGCAAAAGCATATGGCATTGATAGGAGGGGAAAATGTATAATGTGTTATTAACTGGTGGGTCTAAAGGGATCGGTAATGCGATTAAAAAAAAGTTTGTTGAAAGTGGATATAATGTCTATGCACCAACTCATCAAGAACTTGATTTGGAAAATAAAAAATCGATCGAGTCTTATATTAGGAATAACAGAGAGATAACTTTCGATGTATTAATTAACAATGCTGGTATTAACGACATAAATACTATTGAGGATGTTAGTGATGATGAAATGGAAAGAATGTTTCAAGTTAATTTATTTGCTCCAATACAATTAATCAAAGGATTTGTTGGTAAAATGAAACAGAAACATGCTGGACGAATAGTTAATATAAGTTCTATTTGGTCTGTTGTATCCAAAAGAGGGCGTTCTATATATGCGGCAACAAAACATGGGATTCATGGAGTGACTAATACTTTGGCGATTGAGTTAGCTCCATATAACATCCTTGTAAATACTGTATGCCCTGGATTTACATTGACTGAATTAACACTTAAAAACAATTCTAAAGAACAGATTAGTGAAATCTCAAGAGAAATTCCTCTTGGGCGGATGGCAAACACAAATGAAATAGCGGAAGTTGTGTTTTTTCTAGGGAGCATGAATAACACGTATTTGACTGGTCAAAAAATAATTGTAGATGGAGGATTTACATGTAAATGAAAGTCAAGGTTTCTGAATGGCTTGCTCAATATCTTGTATCTAAAGGTATACGATATAATTTTACGGTACCCGGTGGTGGTGCTATGGTTTTGAACATGGCTTTTGGGCATCAAGATGGATTAAAAAATATATTTGTTCAGCATGAGCAATCTGCGGCGATTGCGGCGGAGGGGTTTTATCGTGTGAACAATGAATTACCTATGGTGTGTTGTACTACAGGACCGGGAGGAACAAATACTTTAACTGGAGTTTTGGGGGCGTGGCTCGACAGTATTCCTATGTTGATTATTAGTGGACAAGTTCGATATTCAACAACTGCTAGATATTATAAGTTGCCTCTACGTGCAATGGGAGATCAAGAATTTGATATTACTCCTATGGTGGCTTATATGACAAAGTATGCTGTAATGATAACTGACATAAAGCAAGTTAAGTATCATGTTGATAAAGCGTTATATCTTTGTAAGACTGGTAGACCCGGACCTGTGTGGTTAGATATTCCATTAGATATTCAGGGTGGTTATATTGACACAGATGATTTTGAAGAATTTGTATTTTCAGATGAAACATTGTCTATTTCGGAAAATACTATTTATGAAGTTATTAAAAAAATACAAAATGCAAAAAGACCGGTTCTCATGCTTGGAAATGGTATTCATATTTCTGGATGCGAAAATGAAGTAAAAAAATTAGTAAAACTTCTGAATATTCCTGTTTGTTTAGCTTTTGATAGTACAGATTTGTTGGCAACGGATGATGAATTATATGTTGGTCAGCCTGGATTAATGGGCGATCGTCCGGGAAATTGGGCGATACAAAATTCAGATTTGATTTTATCTATAGGATGTCGTTTAAGCAGAAGACAAGTTGGATATGATGTTAAGACATGGGCAAGAGCGGCATTTGTAATTATGGTTGATATTGATAAATACGAATTAGTTAAGCCAAGTATTCATGTTGAAATGCCAATTCAAGCAGATGCTAGAGCATTTGTGCTAGCCATTAACGCAATGCTAAATGGGCGGTCGTTAGCACCTAAAAAAGAGTGGAATGAACGTTGTAAGCAATGGAAGAAAACTTATCCTGTTGTTTTGCCTAAACATTACGAGAATGTAAAGAGGGTTAATGCGTATGCGTTTATTCATGAGCTAACAATTAGATTAGCATCGGATCAAATCATTGTATTAGGTAATGGAACTGCTGAAGCGTGTATTCACGCATATCAAATTAAACAACACACAAGGTTAATAAGTAATAGTGGTGCTGCAAGTATGGGGTATGATTTGCCAGCTGCAATCGGGGCATGTTTTGCAAGTGACAAGAAAAATATAGTGTGTGTGACAGGTGATGGAAGTATTCAAATGAATTTGCAAGAGTTACAGACAGTAGTATTTCACAAGTTGCCTATTAAGATATTTTTAATAAACAATGGTGGATATCATTCCATGCGACAGACAGAAGGTAATTTGTTTCCAGAAATGACAAAAATTGGTGTTGGTCCAGAATCTCATGATTTGAGTTTTCCTGAAATGAAGAAAATAGCCAGTGCCTATGGAATACCGTATTATTCAATTGAATGTAATTCAGAACTCTCGGCTCAATTGGACAATGTGTTACAGCAAGAAGGATATTTAATTTGTGAATTATTTGTTGATGTTAACCAAAATTTTGAACCTAAAAGTGCAACAAAGAAGTTGGAAGATGGAAGATTAGTATCCCCTCCGCTTGAAGATTTAGCACCTTTTTTACCGAGAGAGGAATTGAAAAAAAATATGTACATTCCGTTAATTTCGGAAGAAAAGTGAGGATAATGTTATGTTGATACATTCTCGTTTTAAAGAATATTCTGTTGATTTTATAAATTCTTTTGAAAAAGTTGAGGAATTGGCAAAAGATAAAACAACATATTTTGTTGTTGACAATGTTGTTTATAATCTGTATAGGCAGCAGCTTCCAAATTTTGATAATGATCGGTTATATTTATTGCATGCAGTTGAAGCAAATAAGACCATTGATACAGTTTTGAGTATTTGTGAAAAAATGACGGAAATGGTATCCAAAAGAAACACTCATTTGGTTTCTATTGGAGGTGGCATAACTCAAGATATTACTGGATTTGTTGCAACAAATTTGTACAGGGGAATAAAATGGACTTTTTTCCCAACAACGCTTTTAGCGGCTTGCGATAGTTGTATAGGAGGAAAATCGTCTTTGAACTATAAGGGGTTTAAAAATTTGTTGGGGTCATTTTATCCGCCTGATGCAATTTATATTTTACCAAATGTATTTAAAACATTATCAACTAAGGATTATTGTAGTGGTTTAGGTGAAGTAGTCAAATTTAATATTATTGCTGGTGATAATGGACTTGGTAAAATTGAGCAAACTATTGATTGCTTGCTTAATCATGACTATAAAGTTTTGAGTGAGTTTATTGTTTCATCTTTAAAATTTAAGAAAAAATTTGTTGAAGAAGATGAATTTGATAAAGGAATTAGAATTTTATTAAATTTTGCGCATACTTTTGGTCATGCTTTTGAAGTGGTAAGTAATTATGAAATACCACATGGGTCTGCTGTTGCACTGGGGATGATTACGGCCAATGACATTTCCGTTCAACGAGGATTTATTGGTACGGCTTATGCTAAGAGAATAGAAAATGTTTGTGAAAAGATTCTTTCGAATATTGCACTTAAAAAGGAATGGTTTGAACTGGATAATATTGTAACGGCAATTAAGAAAGATAAAAAACAAACTGATAATATGATAAAAGCGGTATTAATTAATTCTAATCATAAATTAGGCGTATATGGTGATATTAAAGCTACGGAAATTCAGAAGGGTTTAGAACATTTATTGCAAGTATTTTGATGGTTATGGGAACAAAAAAAATAATTATAACGGGACCTACCGGTGCGGTAGGGACTGCTTTGATAAGTGAATTATTGGAGTACAATTATGCAGTTACTGCCGTTTGCAGACCACATTCTAAAAGGATGGGCAATCTTTTGCAAAGGGATGAATTAACTGTAGTTGAGTGCGAACTTGGTTCCTTAAAAACATTAACGAACAAGTTAAGCCGTGACTATGATTATTTTTTTCATTTTGCATGGGATGGAACTTATGGTGATAGCAGGCAGGATATTGTTTTGCAACAAAAGAATATTCAATATACTTTGGATGCAGTGTATCTTGCGAAAGAGTTAGGATGTAAGGTGTTTATTGGTGCAGGCAGTCAGAGTGAATTTGGACATATTGATGGGGTTTTACATCCGGATATGCCTTGCAACCCTGATAATGGCTATGGTATTGCCAAATTAGCGGCGGGTTCATTGAGCAGAATATTATGCCAACAGTTAGGCATTCGTCATGAGTGGTGCAGGATTTTAAGTATGTATGGTAAAGGAGATAGTGAGCAAACTTTAGTAATGAGTACAATAAAAAAATTATTGAATGGGGATAAGGAACTTGATTTTACTAAAGGTGATCAGGTTTGGGATTATATTTATTCAGCTGATGCTGCACGGGCTTTTCGGTTGGTGGCAGAAAAAGGACGTTCTGGTGCGATTTATTGTTTTGGTAGTGGGAAAACAAGATTGTTGAGAGATTATATTACGGCAATCCGTGATATTATTAATCCGTCTGCTAAATTGAATTTTGGTACATTACCATATTATCCGAATCAAGTTATGCATTTGGAAGCGGATATATCTAATTTGACTGCTGATACTGGTTGGAAACCACAAATTTCATTTGAAGATGGGATAAGGGATTTAATCGGGAAGGGTTGAATTATAATATAGTGAATGAAATGCTGACCGGTGCAAGATTTAAGAAGATGAGGGGAGAGTAGAGTTAACATAATTTTAAAATGGAGGTTATGAGAAAATGTATACTTCTACGATTTCAAAGTACATTAATAAAATAGAAGAATGTTCAAAATTTCTTATGGCAGAAAATGGGATTACTATCCCTAAAATTTTTTATCGAGGCGTTAATTTTCCCGTAGAGTTGGAAGATAATGTACCAAAACTTTTTAGGCAGAAATATGAATTTTGTTTTCGTAATGAAAATAAGATTGTTAAGGATGTGATCAATAATCGTCCAAATTATTTTAAGGGATGTAAAAGCACAATAGAATGTTTGGAAATAATGCAACATAACGGATTACCAACAAGATTGCTTGACATTACTAGAAATTACCTTGTGGCATTGTATTTTGCTTGTTTACCAAGAAAAGTTATTGATGAAAATGGTATGGAAACACATCAGGAAGAGGATGGTAGAATTTTTGTTTATGGTTTGGATGTGAAAGATGTATTGTTTGAAGACAGCGATTTGGTTAGCACATTAGCTAACATATCATTAATGCCGGCAGATTTTAAGGCTTTTACGAACGAAAGGATTGATGGAGATCGTAAATTTTCGAAGGAGTACATTGATTTACTTAATAAAATCAAGGCAGAACATCCTTGGGTAGATAGCGTAAATAAGAAGTGGTTAGATGGTTATGTGGTGTGCGTTGTGCCTAGAAAAGATAATCATAGAATAGTAGCTCAAGATGGGGCTTTTTTCCTGTTTGGAATTAGTGGTGGAATAAAGAATGAACCTGTAAGATTTTCTGAAAAATCCAATAAACATGTTTGGGTTCAAACTGTTGATATAGATAAAAACGACAAGGAAAGAATATTAGAAGATCTCGATATGATGGGAATTAATGAGGAAACTTTGTTCCCAGAATTAGAACATTACAAAGCCAAAATTGAAAGGGAGTATGGTGTCAAGCGGTGTTGAATATATGGGTGCCTAAATAATATCCATAAAAATTAATATGCTTTACAAAGGTATAGGATATGGAATTTAGTATCAAAAGTACTTTTTTAATTTTTGGTGAAAATTGTTGTAGGTGAATATGCAATAGGTGTAGTTGCTTTTTATTACGAATCAGGTATAATAAAAATTCAATACGTTTAGTCCTGATTCTTGTATTGTGATTTTTACACAGAGGATTATATTATGGAACGGATTCAAGGAATTTCTTTAACAAAAATAAAAATTGATACGGCTTGGAATTGTGCTGATAATTATGAACGGCTTAAAATGCATAATATTCATGCATATCCGGCGAAATTTCCTGCGTTTATTGCAAAAAAAGCAATTGAATATGCAGAAGAACAAGGTGTAATGGTTAATGATATAGCAGATGTATTTTGTGGGTGTGGCACTGTGGGGTTGGAAGCAAGTTTAGCAAATAAGAATTTCTGGGGATATGATATTAATCCTGTTGCTGTTTTAATTGCTAAAGTTAAGAGCAATCGGTATAATTCCAGACAATTGGAAAAAATTTTTGTCAACATCAAGTCAAAGTATCATTCTTTAAGAAAAAAAAACAAAGATTGTTATGGAAAAGTCAATAAGAGAATAAATTATTGGTATACAAAACAAAGTTGTAATGAGTTGTATTGTTTGCAAAAAAGCATTTTGCTTTCAACAAAAAATGGTAAGTATCGAGATGCTTTTCTTTGTGTTTTTTCGTCTATTTTGAAAAAGAGTTCTAGGTGGCTTGGTAAATCTATTAAGCCACAAATAGATCCCCGAAAGAAGGATGTTTGTGTTTTTGATGTTTTTGAAAAACAATTCAAAATTTTTAAAAATGCTGTAGAAGAGCGAAATCAAGATATTTATGATAGTGGTAGTACTCATTCCGTCTGTAGGGCAAATTCCTTACAAATTAGGAGGAAAAATTTTGTCGATTTGATTATAACCAGCCCTCCTTATGTTACTTCGTATGAATATGCAGATTTACATCAGCTATCTACATTGTGGTTGAATTATGTTGAGGATTATAGAGAGTTACGTAAGGGAGCAGTGGGTAGTGCGTCTGTTGGGGAAGGATATTCTGTTATCATAAATAGATTAAACAGAAAAGGGCAAGAAATTATTTTGCAGCTTGAAAAAACTTGTAGGTCAAGTGCAAAAATAAAAGCGATTGCCAAATATTATGAGGATATTCAACAGGTTGTGATAAAATGTTTTGCGATGCTACGTGCAGGCGGCATGGCATTTTTTGTAATAGGAGATACTGAATACAAAGGTGTTCCAATACGAAACGGAGAACATTTGGTACTTGCACTTAGAGAAGCAGGTTTTACTAAAATTTATGGAGCTCGTCGTCAAATCTCTAATAAAATACTTACACCATATAGAGATGAGATTGGTAAGTTTACATCTGATAAAAGTAAACGGAAAATTTATCATGAAGAGTTTATTATAGTTGGGAGGAAAGAGTATGAGTGAGAATTTGAGAATTAGACCTTATGCCAGATTAATAACTATGCTGGGAGAACAATTAATTAAAGATAATATTATTGCATTAACGGAGATTATTAAAAACTCTTATGATGCTGATGCATCACAAGTTAAAGTTGATTTTGTTAATTTTTCTGATAATTATGAAGCAGGGAAAAATGCTAAAATTATTATTCAAGATGATGGAGTAGGGATGGATGAGGATATTTTGCGTAATCATTGGCTTAATCCCGCTACACCGATTAAAGCGAGTCTGAAGAAAAATAACAGAGGTAGGACGGTAAAGGGGAGGATTATTCAAGGAGAAAAAGGTATAGGTAGGTTTGCGGTTTTTAAATTAGGGAAATGTGTTAAAGTTATTACTAGAAAGCAAAGTGTTGATAAAAATGGTGTTTTAATTGACGAAGGAGAAAAAAACGAATATGTATTAGATTATGATTTTTCTAATTACGATGAAAATTTCATGACAGCTGAAGATTCACAAGGACTTTTTTTGGACGAATTAAATGTTAAGTTTGATGTGTTGAATATTGATGGTGGAAATAGAAAATACAATTTTAAGCATGGCACTGTTATTGAGATTAGTGAATTAGAAGGAGAATGGTCGGAAAAATTAGTAAAAAAATTTCATAAAGAAATTCAGTATCTTCAACCTATTTTTGAGCATAATGCTAAACCCAATTTTAATATTCAAATTTTTAGGAATGGAAAAATTGATAGTTTAATAGAAAAAGATTATGTGGACAAATTGGAAAATTGTTTGTACAGTAAGTCTGTATTTCAAATCACGAATGGTTTTTGTGATATTGAAAAACAAATTGTTGAATATAACATTAATAAGAAAAATGAAAGAATAAATTTTGCCGATTTTTTTACGAGTGCAGCAAAAAAATTTTTTGAAGAATTGTCCAAAGAAAAAAGAAAGTTGCAATGCGGTAGTTTTAGATTTGTATTTTATTGTTTTGATTTAGATGGCAAATCTGATACTAAATATTTTTTGGATAAGGAACAAAAACAAATTATTAAGCAACATAGAATTTATTTATATCGTGATGGCATTAGAGTTATGCCGTATGGAGATCCACAGGATGATTGGCTACAAATAGATATTAAACGTGGCACTAGTAAAGCGGGAGGATTTTTTAGCAATGATCAGTTAGTTGGTTGCGTTTATATTACACAAAAGGATAACGAAAGACTCAGAGATAAAACCAATAGAGAAGGATTAATTGAGGAAGGAAATGCACTGAATGATTTCGTACAAATGATCCAAATAATTTTAGCACATATTAAGGTTAAATATTATGATGCATATAAAATTGACAAGAAACGTAAGGAAGAGCAAAAAATAGTAAATCAAAATCCGTTGAAGTTGATTGGAAGATTTCGTGAGGAATATAAGGATGATCAGACCGTAAAAAAAATATTGAATGATTTTGAAACTAATTACAAAAAAGAGAGAAGCATATTAGATGATAGGATAGCAAAAACTGAAGATTTGGCTGCAGTAGGTTTATCTGTAGAAACAGCATCTCATGATATGATGTTAGTAATGCAAAAAGTTCGTAAGGAAATAGATGATTTAATGATGAATATTAGACTACGTACGTTTGATGGATTTGATGAGGTGTTTAGTACGGTGGAACATATTCAAGAAAATCTTACATTTATTGCCAATTCATTAAAGGATTTGCAAATATTGTTTCCGTCGTCTAAACTACATAAGCATGCTGTTTCGGTTACAGATAGTGTTAATAGAATTGCAAGTTTGTATAAACGTTCTTATGATGAGAAAAATATTAAAATTGAAATTGAAAATTCTGAAGAGTCATTTTGGGTTATATCTACTGATGCTGTATTATTTCAGACATTTATTAATTTGTTTGATAATGCCTTATACTGGATTAATTTCAAAGACATCACAGATCGTAGAGTAAAGATAGTTTTTGATGTTAAACATAAAAAAGTAATTTTTGCTGATTCTGGTAGAGGAATTTTTGAAGATGCAGAACCATATATCTTTGAGGCATTTTATTCAGGAAAAGGGGAAGATGGCAGGGGATTAGGATTATATATTGCAAGACAATTATTAGATAGGTTTGGATTTTCAATCAATTTGCTCAAGGAAGATAAAATATTAAGTGGAGCAAACTTTGTAATAGATTTTTCTGGCGAAGGAGACAACCATGATGGAGAATGAAATTTGGAATTTATTTAAGGGAATAGCGGTTATTATTGATGATGGAATACGCGAGAAAGAGAAAAGTACCGGCAAAGGTGAAAGTGTCGATGATCAAATAGTAAATATAGTACATCAGCTTAGGAGCAATAACATAGTGTGTGTTACATATGATGATATTCCTAGTGAAGATGTGATTAAATCGATGACGACAATTTCGTTTCTTATTGTAGATTGGAAATTTGGGAATAGTCCCGAAGGGACATCAATGGGGGAAGCATTTCAAAAAGATAATGAACAAAAAGTTATATCCTTTTTAGAAAAATTTTTAGAAAATTCTTTTGCTCCAATATTTTTATTTACAAATGAAGAAACGGAATCCATTAAAAGAAAGTTAAAGGAAAATGGCATTTATTCAGACAATGGAAGAAATCGTGTTTTTGTGTGTCAGAAAAGTGATGTCTCTACGATAGATGATATAAAGAGAAAATTATTTGATTGGATAAAGCAAATGCCGGCAGTTTATGCATTTAAAGAGTGGGATAAAGTTATTATAGAAACAAAAAATAAATTGTTTATTGAGATGTCTAGACATCATTCTAACTGGGTAAAAGTAATTTATGATAGATTAGAAGAAGATGGAAATGATGTTTGTCAAGATTTTGGAGATTTTTTAACTAAACAGTTGTTATATAAAGCAAGCGATTATAATTTTGATAGTAGCCAATTTGGAGAGGAAATAAAAGATAAAGAAGAACTTAAGGACGTTTTAGAAGGGGAACGGTATATTAGATATAATGAAAATAATTTACCAAAACAATTTTATTTAGGAGATCTTTTTTACTGTGAACAAAAAAAAGAATATTATCTTAATATTCGAGCACAATGTGACTTGAGCAGACATGCAGAAAGTGAATTGTATTTTATTACTGGAACAGAATACGATATTGTTAATATTAGGAATCCGAATATTAAGATTCAACATAACGATAAACGTACTATTGAATTCAATATTGGAGGGAAAATAGTCAATTGTGATCGTGAAATAACAGAAATAAACCTGAACGAATTGAGTGAAGAACTTAAAAAGTTTAATCAGTTTCCTAAATATCATTTTGGTAGTATTCTTTCGAAAAAATTTGATTATTTTTTGATTTGTGTAGATGGAGGAAAATGTATTCAATTTGATTTTAGAGATTTTCATGTTAAAAAATTAAAAATTGAAGAGGACAATGTTTATGAAACTTTTGGTAAAAGAGTTGGACGTGTTTTGCCTCCATATATATATGATATTCAGCAAAAATGTATGGCATATATTACTCGTATGGGGATGATTCCATTGCCTAACGAGATTTTTAATTAAACGTATCTGTGGGAATAATTCACTAAAAATAAAATTGTCTTGACAGTCATTAGCTGTTAGGATAATATACAGATAATTCAATATAGTTTTATTCGATGAATTTGTTGCATACATTAACATATATGTGAAGGGACATATTTGACGAGACACTGTGGAATATTTTGGGTATCAATCCCGTGGCTTGTCCACGGGATTTTTTGTATCATAAACGGAGGTGGGTACATGAACGTATTTTGGGATAGTAGTTAAAGAAAATAGATAACGTAAAACTTGTGAATTATTAAATTTTGAAAGGAGTATTATCATGATGATTAAGTTAAATGGAAAGCAGAAAAAATATTGTGCAATATTGGGACTTCTTACAGTTGCAGTTTGTATTGCCAAGATAGGTAATTTATCGATTGAAAATTTTGATTTTACAAGATTTAAGGATATTGTTGATGCTAAAAATACTATATGTTTGAATATTGGTTTTGGATTATTTATAGGACAAATTATGTTTTTAATGGAGATGATGTTTACTATATTTGACAAACATATTAAATCTTATGATGAATTAATGGAGTTTAGAAATTTTATTACAAAAGCTTGTTTGGATTTTAAAAATACATGTAATATTCAAAAACAATATTTATTAAAATTCTCGTACGATTTTGATTTTTTGATTAATAAGAATTGGAAGTATTTAACTCATGCTGAGCGGGAAAAAATACTTTTATTGAGGCATTTAATTAGAGATTTTTATGAATCAGATGATGCAGAGCAGGAAAAAATAAGTGAACAAATTATGAAAGCTGTAGTAGATTTAAGAGATATGCTTTGATAGGGAGTTATAGCAGATTTATTGCCTCAAAGCAAAAGCGGAGAAAATCTCCGCTTTTTGTTGTTCCCCCTCTCGCCCTTTTCCCCGCCGACCACCGCACTCATCCCCGCCCTCTTTCCTCACATTTCCCTCTGTCCCTTTTTGCAATTTTGCCGATAAATTTATAGATAAGTTTATTGACAAATATATATATAAATATTACAATATGATATAGGAGGAGGATGGAGAAAATGAAAGATTTGCAACTTGAATTAACCAGGACTGTTCCCATTTCTTACTTTAATAAAGGAATGGCGGGTAAGATTTTTAAAGATGTGCGGGAAACCGGAAGCAAGGTTGTTATGAAAAATAATGTTCCTGAATGTGTTTTGCTTTCACCGGAAGAGTATTTAAAATTGATTGAAGAACGAAATAAAAGAAGGGAAGCGGCGGTTAAGCGATTGATGGATGATTTGCGTGTGGCAGAGGCAGAAGATGCACAATATGGTGGGTTAACTGAAGAAGAGTTAGCAAAAGAACTTGGGGTTACTTTATGAATTTAAAATATTCCCGATTTGCTAAAAATGATTTGCAACAGATTGAGGATTATCTTATTGATACGTTTGCAAATCGCCAGGCAGCAACTAAAGTAATTAGCAAGATTATTAAATCATGTGCTACGTTAAAGAGATATCCTATGCTTGGGCTTGCATTAGAGGATAAGTTTGAAATAAAAACTGATTACAGGTGTTTGATAATTGGTGAATATATTGCGTTCTATAATATAGTGGATGAAACGGTATGGGTCAGACGGATTTTTAGTTCCAGGCGTGATTATGTTAAGGATTTTATTTTATAACTATGAAATATGGTTTGGTGATGGAAGGCGGGGCTATGCGGGGTATGTTCACCGCAGGGGTTCTGGATGTCTTCATGGAAAACAATATTACATTTGACGGTGCCATTGGCACGAGTGCGGGGGCGGTGTTCGGTTGCAATTTGAAGTCCCATCAAATTGGTCGGGCTATCCGTTATAATTTGCGGTTTTGCAAGGACTGGCATTATGGCACTTTCCGTTCCCTGCTTCATAGTGGGGATATGTATGATTATGATTATTGCTACAGGGTTATTCCCCGCACTTTGGATATTTGGGATGAGGATGCTTATTGCAATAACCCTATGGAATTTAGGGTGGTGTGTGTGGATGTGGAAACGGGAGAACCGGTTTATCATTTGTGTATGAATGGTGATGATGAGGATATTCGTTGGTTTGGGGCATCGGGGTCCATGCCTTTGGTAAGCAATATTATTGAGATTAATGGGCAGAAATTGCTGGACGGGGGCGTGATTGATTCCGTTGCTTTGAAAGCGCATGAGGATTTTGGTTATGAAAAGAATGTGGTTATTTTGACCCAACCCCGTAATTTTAAAAAGGAGCAAACTTTTTTGTGGCGGTTGATTAAGTGGCGTTATCCCAAGTATCCTAAGTTGGCAGAGGCGTGGCGTTTGCGGGCAGAAAGGTACAATGAAACTTTAGAATATATCAGACAACAAGAGAAATTGGGTAAGGCGTTGGTGTTGGCACCGCCAGAGGTCTTGCCGGTAAAGCGGGTTGACCATAATCCGCAGCATTTGCAGGCGGCGTATGATATTGGCAGGCAGGTAGGATTGGAAAAATTGAACATAATTAAGGAATTTTTGACCATATTATGAAATTAGGGAAAAAATTCTTGTATTTTGTTTAACTATCTGTTATAATACATTTCACTTTAATATTGTTCCTGTGAAGCGGATTGAAGCGGAAGCGACAGTTCGTGGAGGAAACTCTGGAGAACTCGTTAAGTCGGGTGCCGAAGGTGCAAGGCGAAAGCTGAATCTCTCAGGCAAAAGGACAGATGAAATTTTTAGCATTTTGTTCGTATTTCCAGAGTCGCGGTTTTGCGACTTTTTTGTTTATGAAAGGAGAAAAGATTATGCAAAACATTGAGGCGGCTTTGATGCCGATTGTGTGTGACATCAACACTTATTTGTCTAACTACATTTTAGTGTTTTTGTTAGTGGGGGTAGGTCTTTGGTATTCTATCCAAACCCGTTTTGTGCAAATTCGTTGTTTTGGCGAAGGGGTTAAAAGATTTTTTGGTAACTTGAGTTTACATGGCGAAAAACATGTAAGCGGTATGAGTTCCTTCCAG
The DNA here is from genome assembly GCA_030531205.1 of Phascolarctobacterium sp. GTDB lineage: Bacteria > Bacillota > Negativicutes > Acidaminococcales > Acidaminococcaceae > Phascolarctobacterium_B. The sequence goes on along the minus strand of JAUNOC010000001.1, from coordinate 131,517 downwards.
GCGTTGGCTACGGCTATTGCGGCACAGGTTGGTACGGGTAACATCGTTGGTGCTTCCGGTGCGATTTTGACTGGTGGTCCTGGTGCAATTTTCTGGATGTGGGTAATTGCCTTCTTTGGTATGGCAACTATTTATGCCGAGGCAGTGTTGGCATTGGAAACACGCAAGGTGGATGCAGATGGCAATATTCACGGTGGCCCTGCATACTATATTACCCATGCTTTCAAAGGTAGCTTGGGTACATTCTTGGCGAAATTCTTCAGCGTTGCAGCAGTGCTGGCGTTAGGTTATATGGGTGCTATGGTTCAAACAAATTCTATTGGCAGCACGATGCAATCTGCTTTTGGTATTCCCAGTTGGATAATGGGAGCGGTTTTAGTTGTGCTTTGCGGATTTATTTTTATCGGCGGTGTACAACGTTTGGCTTCCGTTACAGAAAAGATAGTGCCTGTTATGGCAGGTCTTTTCATCGTGGGGGCAGTTTTGGTTTTAATTGCTCGTTTTGAATATATTCCGGCTACATTTGGCATGATTTTTCATTATGCTTTTGAACCTCAGGCAATTATTGGTGGCAGTTTTGGCGTAGCAATCAAAACCGCTATCAGTCAGGGTGCAAAGCGTGGCTTGTTCAGTAATGAAGCTGGTATGGGTTCCACTCCTCATGCTCATGCTCAAGCCAATGTGGAATACAGCCATCAACAGGGTGTGGTTGCTATGATGGGTGTGTTTATTGATACTTTCGTAGTTTTGACTTTGAATGCTTTGGCAATTATTTCTACTATGTACACAGTGGACGGCCCTTTACACACAGGTGTAATTCCTGCCACTATTGGTAAGGCAAATTTGGCGCAAAATGCTTTTGGTTCTGTCTTCGGCAGTAATTTGGGTGCAGTTTTTGTGGCAGTTTGTTTGTTGTTCTTCGCTTTCAGTACAGTGCTCAGTTGGAATATGTTTGGCAAAATTAATGTTTTGCATTTGACCCCTGAAAAACATAGAAAAACGATGGAAATGGTTTATAATATTATTTGTATGGTATTCGTTTTTGTAGGCACAGTTGTTTCCAATGATTTTGTGTGGGAATTGACAGATATGTTCAATAACTTGATGGTGCTGCCCAACGTTTTGGCATTGTTTGCTTTAACTGCGTTGGTTAAGAAAAATGTGAGATAAGGATTTTTAGGTGCGGCGGTATATATCAGGTTAAAGGAATAATGATTTAAAATTTAGGAAGAAGTCCGCCGGGTGCGGGCTTTTTCCTTAAAAATTGCAGAGTATTTTATGGGAGAGAATATTGAGGGCGGATGTTTTGGCGAAATTGTATAAAATGCAGTCCCATGAGGAAAACGGGTCTTTTGTGGAACGGCATTATTTGTCTAAGGGCAGTGACAGGCCGGATAGTGGGGCGATTTATTATTTTCTTGGAAATAAAGAAAAAGCCCTTTTTCATCAAATTGATTGTGATGAATATTGGGCTTATGTTGCCGGGGCTGATTTAGAAGTTTGGTTAATTGTTAAAGGGAAACTGACGAAAAAGGTTTTGGGCGTGGGCGACGGGAAAGAACCTTTGTTATACATTCCTAAGGGGACAATTTTTGGTGCCAAACATTTTGCAAATGCGGAGGATGGTACTTTTATTTCCTGTATTACAGTGCCACGGTTTGATTACCAAGGGTGGCGGTTGATAGGTCAGGACGAGGTTGAAAGAATTTGTCCGGAAGTGAAGAACTTTGCTGATGAATGATTATGGTAAAGTTTTACACTTTAATTTCTTGCAAAAATAATTTTGCGTAGTATAATTATCCCATAAAGTACAATAGATTGTATTTTATGGAGGAGGAAAAAATTATGAAAAAATCTATGATGATGGCAGTTTCTGCTGCTGTAATGTTGATGAGTGCTTCGGCATTAGCAAATGAGTATCCGCTTACTCATCCGTTTTATACTCCGGATAAGGGTCAAGGAATTTCCCAAACGGCTTACCGGTATTCCGAATGCAAGGCAAAAAGTAATGATGCTAAAGGGTTATTGGGATTTAAAAAAATAAAGAGTAACAGAGAAAACGAAGATTATGCTTATGGTCTTACTAACAAATGGACTCTTGATTTGGGTTATGAACATTTTTATGACAAAGGCAAGGGCAAAATGTATCCTGAAGTGTCTGACGATGACGTTAAAACAACCAGTTGGTATATTGGTTTTTCCAACAAAATGGTTGATAATGGGAAAACATTTTTGAAAGGGTCTTTTGATTATTTCCAAAGATACGGAGATGTTGTTGAAAATGGACAGGATAAGGGTTTTGATTTGGCTGTTCTTTATGGTGTAAAGGGTGGTTGGGCTGATCCTTATGTTCGTTTGCAATATACCAATACAATTAATCGTGGCAGTGATAATGATGGGACAGGGGAAGTTCTGTTGGGATTCTATAAACAATTTAGCAGAAAGTTTGCTTCTAATTTAGCGTTCTCTTATTCTCAAAGCACCGATCGGATCAAAGATAAATATACTGAAGCAAGTTTGGACTTCCGTTATGCATTTACTGCAAAACAGGCATTAATTCTTGGTTTTGCAACTCAATTAGCGGATGATCAAAAATCACAGGATGTTGTTTTGGCGACGGGAACTGATAAGGTTAATTTTAAATCCAAATCCCGCAATCGTGTCTTTGTGTCTTATGTAACAACTTTCTAATTTCTAATATTGGTTTAAAAGGATTTATAGTTTTATTTATCAATAAAAAAGGAACTTTGGTTAAAACCAAAGTTCCTTTTTCTTTTAGAAACTTGAATACAATAGAAACAGGAAACTTGCTAAAAGGATGGTGGCGATGATACGGCTGGCATGATGTAAAACAGTTATCTGGAACCACAATATTCCCAAGCCAATAATAGAAGTGAGAGAATAATAGATTAAATCGCCTGAACAGGTTAGGGGAATATATAAACCGGTTAAGGGTATCAACAAAGTTGTAGTGAAAATATAGCAGAACATAATACTGCTTATTAAAAGTTCTGATGGGGCATTGTTTTTGATCCATGTTACGATAATACAAACATATGGTAATAACATTAAAATAGTGACAGAAAACAAAAGCAATATTTCAAAAAAGGTATAACTGGTTTTAACGGCAAAGGCATCGAGGTTCAAGGCATAAGTTAAATCGGGAAGAGCAAAAATTACGGAAAATCCGATAATGGTAAGAAAATGTTTTGCTTTAGATTCTTTGACCTTGGTTTCCAATTTGTAATCGCCCAATTCCAGCATTCTCATAATGTCATAGCAAAAGATTAAGAATATGAATGCCAAAGGGATAATTTTTTTCAGTGTGAAGGGGTGTCCTTCAATCCCATACAGAAAGTACACCACGCAAATACTAAAAAGAAACGGTACTTCCAATCTTGCGGCACTTAAAGAAAAAGAAAAGGGACGCAACATAGTCAAAAGCGGTATAAAGAAAAATAAACTGATGGTCAAATAAGAAAATACCATTGAGAGATGAATTGGCGGAGTAACTTTGGCAATGTTCAAAAAAGTTAGAATTACATTAGGGAAAGCCATGATAAATCCCAAAATAATACTAATCCAGAACAAAGGAATTTGTTGATTTTTAATCCCCATTCTGGTAAGGGTGTTGATTATGACATAGATTGCTCCGGTAGCAACGAGGGAGCAGATTGCAAATTGTAATAATAAAGAAATTGACATTTTAACCTCTCAAATTTTATGGTTTAAAAGATATTGGTATGTGCGTTTAATAACATTTTGTTGCAGGTTGCGATAGAAAAATTTATAGTCATACAGATGGAATACACCGTCAGGAAACATTTTGGTTTTAAAATCTGCCGGGTTCAGGTCGGGCAGTTTAAGTGTGCCGCGTTTTTCGTCAATATAAACTCTGCCGACTCCTTTAAGCACTTTTTTTACTTTACCGTTTTTGTCGGTGGAAACAAAGCCCAGATTTTGGCTGTCGTCAGCAACCGTACCATCTGTTTTCCAATTCAAAGGGTTTATATTCATGGTGCGGACACCTTTAGGAACTAAAAGGGAACTTTCGGTTTCTACGGATTCCGTATTCATGGCAATAACCACACTGGAATCTAATTCTCCTTGTGCGGGATGTAAAAGAGGATAACGGGCGGTGTCTGCCTTGGTAAGCCGCCAGCCGATGGCATAGGCAGCCACGAAATTATTTTTCAGGCGCGGGTCGTTATAAAACTCCGGCTCTTTCAAAAGGCGCAACATCATATCCGCTCCCTGGGAGAAACCGGCCATGATAATGGGACGGCCATGATTATATTTGTTCAGATAGACGCGGAAGGCACGGCGTAAATCACTAAAGCCGATACCTTTATGATATTCTGTACGGGTAGGTGACATTTTGTAAACGGGAAAAGCCACCTGACGGTACAAGGGGGAGAACATGGCTCCTACATTGTCATAGATGCCGCGCTCCATATTTAATGCTCCTAAAAAGTAATCACGGATTTTGGGGTCTTCCATATTGGCATTCAAATTTTTGTGCCAACCTAAATCAACGGTCGGGCAAACCAAAAAGCAATCCACCGGTTTTACTAACTGACGATGGGTTTCGCAATAAATCCAGTTTTCTTCGTCATCATAATTTGGACCGTCTGTTGTGGCGGAAAATGCCGCATAAGAAAAAGGCCAAACAAAGAGAGGTACCAATGTCAACAAGGTACTCAGGAAAGACATATCTAAGAATGATGAATCTAACATTGTCAACCTCCTAAAAGTTTCTTGCCTATTCTATCAAATATTTTGTAATTTTGCAAATATAACAATAGTAAATAAATCTGTTTATTTTTTTTTGTTATTATGATATAATCTACACAATATATAATTGGGTAAGTGTACGCAAAAATAGATTTTTAGAGGGAGGACAGACAATTGGAAGAGATTTTTGGTTTTATTAAAAAGCATGTATATCTGACATTGTGCGGTATTTTTGTTGCCATTATTTGTGGCGTGCTGGCAATGTCATTTTATGCGGATAAGGAACTGCAGAAAAATGGCAGACAACAGTTTTTTGAAAAGTTTGCCAGTATTACTGCAGATTATGAAGAAGATAATCGTTTTGACAAAAACCTTGTTCTGGCTTTGGCAAAGAATCTGCAAGGAGACAGTTATGCAGATCGTTGCCAAAAGATTGAACAAATGGGCAGCACCATGTATGAAACATATAAACTTTTTGGTGTGGCAGACAAAAACGGGAAAGTGCATACTTCACATACGGATGATTATTACTTTGGGGACAGAGATTTTTTCCGTGCACTTAAAGAGGGGCTGGATGATGTTGTGGAATCTGACTCCAATAACTATACCCCGGACGGCAAGTGTAAGGTGTTATATACTTTGGCAAAGTTGAAAGATGCAGCAGGCAATTTTGACGGGGCAGTGTTTATGGCGGAAGAAGCCGACAGGGCCATGGATGTTTTGGACCTGACTTTTTTTGAAAAAGAAGTTACTGCTTTTCTGGTGAGAACAGACGGGCAGGTTGTAGCGTATAGCGGGCAGAATTTTAATACGGATAATCTTTTGAAGTTTTTGCAGGAGTATTCTCCAGATTGCAAGAAAGTCGTGGAGGCAATGCGCAAGGATTTTGCTATTGATGCGAAGGGTATGGCGTGTTGTGATTATGGCGGAGGCGCTACCATTACTTATTATCCGGTGGAATCCATTGGCAGGGAAAAAATGGACTTTATGGTTTTTATTATGCCGGACGAACTCCTGCTTTCGGGGATTAATACAGCCATGTCCCGTATGAATAAATATTTAGCGTTGGGCGTTATCATTGTTATGATGTTGGTCGGCTATGTACTTTATATCTACTTACAAATGAATGCTAAAATAGAAAATCTTTCTTATGTGTCAGATGTTACAAGAGGACCTAATCTTGCGGCTTTACGCAGAACACTTACAGACGAAGGATGGACAGATTTTTATTTGGCGGTAATGAAAACGGATGGTTATTATAAGACTTTGAGAAATAGTGGCTTGAGGCCAATGCGCAGGTTAATGGGTAAAATATGGCATAATATGGCACATGAATTTGTCCGGGAAGATGTAAGAATAGCTCATGCTCACAGTCATTATTTTGTGTTTGCAATACGTAAAGATTATCAAGGTGTGTGTGAACTTTTTGATAGGATTACCAAAGATATGATTAAATTCTGTCAGGTTAATAATGCCGGCGTGTTGTTCCCTTATTTTGGTATAACGCATATGGACAGTATTAATCAGGATATTGCGGGATATTTGGGAAATATTGTAAGTTTGGTGGTTGCCCATGATTTTAAGCACGAATCCAAAAACTATGTTTTCTGGGAAGAAGAACAAGAAATTCTTGATTTGCAAGGTGAAAGTTTGTTAACTTATTTTGAAAAAGCGGTTAATGCTCATGCTTTTGAATTACAATTTCAGGCTAAACGTGATAAGGCAAATAAATTAGTTGGCGGTAAGCTTTTCTCTGTATGGAAATTGGCAGATGGCAGGGTTTTGGATTTTGACCAATTTTTTGGTATGTTGTCACGACAAGGGTTATTGCCCCGGCTGGATATGCTGAATTTCCGTTTAGTTTGTACCCAATTGCGGAAATGGAAGGAAATGGGGAAAAAACTTTTACCAATTTCTGCATATTTGTCTGACAGCAGTTTTTATCAGGAAGATTTGGTGAAAAGTTATAAAATGTTGGCTGATGTGGCGGGTGTTGACCCCAAATACATACAATTTGAGATAAGCGAATCATGCTTAAGTTCTGTCCCCAACATTCACGAAATTCTAAAGGAATTCAAAGAGGCAGGATTTACCATTATTTTAGGCGGGTTTGTCAATGGTGTTTCCGGGCTTGTGAATATCAAAGGCGGAATTATTGAGTATTTGAGCTTGGGAACAGTAACAGATTGGACGGATGATGCCAATGGGCTGGTTGTTTGTCAAGGTATTGTGGATATGGCGAAAAAGATTGGTTTAAAAGTAATTTTGTCGCGTATCAACAGTGAAGAGCGTTTGCATAGGGTTAAAGAACTTGACTATGATGAAATTGTAGGTTCTTATTTTGAAAAATCTATGTCAGCAGATGATTTTGCAAAATTGTTAGAGCAAGGTGAAACATTATGATGTCAGTTATTATTGTAGTTACCATAGTTTGTTTTTTGGTGGCTTATAAGTATTACGGGGCTTGGCTCAGCAAATATTTTTTGTCTGATAAGGAAGAAGAGATGCCTTCCGTATATTTAAGAGACGATATGGATTATTTCCCATCCCCGTTGAGCATACTTTTTGCCCATCATTTTTCTTCCATTGCAGGAGCGGGAGCCATTGTAGGGCCTGTTGTTGCCGGAGCGATGTTTGGCTGGGTGCCGGCCTTGCTTTGGCTGATTTTGGGGTGTATTTTTGTAGGCGGTGTGCATGATTTAAGTGCCTTGGCAGTATCCCTCAAATATGATGGGCTTTCTATTGCCGAAGTTGTGCAACGTATTCTTGGGCGAAAAGTACAGATGTTTTTTCTGGCGTTTGTATGGATTTTTTTGGTGTTGGTAGTAGCATCATTTTTAGATATTACCGCAGTAACTTTTACAGAAGCGCCGGAAGTAGGTTTTACAGTTGTTTTAACGGTAATTGCGGCATTTATTCTAGGCATTGGTGTTTATGTATTTCACATCAGTTTGCGTTATGCCACTTTATTTTTGATGCCGTTCTTTTTCTATGCTTTGTATTATGGTGCAAACAACATCGAAGTTTTTAGAATGTTTGATTTGCCATTAAATTACTGGCGTGTGGCGTTAGTCGGATATTGTTATTTGGCATGTGTGCTTCCGCTCTGGCTTTTGATGGAGCCAAGGGATTATATTGCCTCCTTCTTTTTGTATGCCGGGATTTTTCTTGGGGTTGCGGGAATGTTTGTTACAGGAACACAAGTGCAAGTCAATATGCTGGAGCCTTTCAGAGGGTGGAATGCTATTTCCGGCAACAGTTATTTGTGGCCCATGCTTTTCATTACTATCGCCTGTGGAGCGGTGAGCGGAGCCCATTCCATGATTAGTTCCGGGACTACACCCAAACAACTTGCCCAAAAAGAGCAGGCCTTGGACGTAGGTTATGGTTCAATGCTTTTAGAGGGCGTGGTAGGGGTTATTGCCTTGGGAACAGTTATGCTTAACGGGGACTTTATAGCACATGCCCCCTTAAATTGTTTTGCAGTTGGATTTGGCAGAATGTTGGAATATATTGGCATTGAGCATCATCTTGGCAATATCTTTGGGTTTATGGTAATCAACTGTTTTGTACTTACAACCCTTGATACAATCGCCCGTGTAGGACGATATCTTTTGCAGGAATTGACTCATAATCGTCTGTCCAGTTTTATGGCTACATCTTTGACTTTGTTGGCGGCACTCAGTTTGATGATTTTGGAAAGCGATGGCAAAAGAATGTGGGAATTGTTCTGGCCGGCATTTGGGGCAATCAATCAATTAGTGGCCGGTATGACATTGCTGGTAGTGTTTCTGTGGCTAGTTATGAATAAATTTAAGAGAACTCAGTTTGTTTTTTATCCCACAGTTTTTATGCTGGCAACTTCTTTGGCGGCATTGTTCCTATTAATGGTTAATAATAATTTGTGGTTTATTCGCACTGTTTCTGCTTTGTTTATTGTACTTACGGCATATTTTATGTGGTTAGTACACTGTAAAATTAATTTGGTACAAGTAATTAAGGACTATATGAAGAAAGAAAATTGATATAAAAATAACCCCATGCGATGCATGGGGTTATTTTTATATTTTCTTGGAGAAGGTTAAAACATTTTCTTCGTTAATCCGTTCATATTTTACTTCATCCATCATTTGCTTGATCAGATAAATACCAAGCCCGCCGATTTTGCGGTCTTCCATTTTCATGGAAACATCCGGGTCTTGTTTTGCTAGGGGATCAAATGGTTTACCTTTATCTTTGAGATGGAGAGTTACGATGTCGTTCTCTTGTTCAAGACCTAAGGTCATATCACCCGTTTTTTCTCCATAGGCATAGTGGGCAATGTTAATAAAGGCCTCTTCAAGACACATGCTTATTTGCATAATAATCTTGAGGGGGCAATTTATTTTGTTAAGTTCATTTTCTAGCCATTCTGCTACTTTCGGGTATGCAGCATCAGTGGCAGGAAAGTTTTTTTCAAGTTTCATTTTAGCCTCCTTTCTATATATAGTAACAAAAATTTGAAAAAAAGTATAGCATTTAATAAAAAAAAATAGTATAATTACTCTAACTATTCTGTTATAAGAAGGTGTTTTTTAAGAATGGATTTAAAGCAAAAAGAGGCAGTAGCATCTAAAATCGTTGAGAAGATGGCGGATTCCACAGGAGACCGTCAGCGTTTGGGAACAGAACTTTCTATAGCAAGGGATATTCAGGCAAATATGTTGCCCCGTCGTTTTCCTGCTTTTCCCAAACATCATGATTTTAATATATTTGCCACAATGACTCCGGCCAAAGAGGTTGGCGGGGATTTTTACGATTATTTTTTGACTGATGAAAAACATTTGGTAATGGTGATTGCCGATGTATCAGGCAAGGGTGTTGCAGCAGCGTTATTTATGGCAATAGCCAAAACGCTTATCAGAACTTACGCCCGGATGGGATTTTCGCCGGCGGATGTACTTTCCAAAACTAATCGTGATTTGTGTCATGGAAATAGTGCAGATTTGTTTGTTACGGTTTGGATGGCAGTTTTAAGTTTAGAAACCGGAACCTTGACTTATGCCAATGCCGGGCATAATCCGCCGTTGCTGAAACAATGGAACGGACAGTATGAATATTTGCAGTGTAAGCCATGCTTTGTTTTGGCCGGGTTTGATAACGTAAACTATGTCCAGAATGCAGTTACTATGGAACCTGGCTCCAAGTTGTTTCTTTATACGGATGGTGTTACGGAGGCAACTAATGCCAATAAAGAACTTTACGGAGAGGACAGGATAAGAGATTACTTGAACACTTGTAAAGAAGAGCATGATTTGACTAAAATTTTATATGGTGCCAAAGCGGATATAGATGCTTTTGTAGGCAGCGCAGAGCAGTTTGATGATATTACTATGGTTGTTCTTGATTATAAGGAAAAGGCATCTGCTGAAGAATTTTGTGAGAGATATTTTCAGGCGACAAATGATGAATTACGGCCCGTGCTGCTGTTTGTGGAAGAACAACTTAACAAGCGTGGCGTGCCCTTAAATATGCAAATGCGTATGGCCATGGTTGTTGAAGAGTTGTTTACTAATATCATTAAGTATGCTTATGGCAAAGCAGGTGGCAAAGCAAGTATCGGGTTGAATGTAGCAGATGATGTAGTTTCCATTCGTGTGGTGGATAGTGGCAAACCCTTTGACCCAACTAAATTTGTTAAAGAAGTTTCTGCAGATAAATTAACAGCGGATGATTTAAAAGGGTTGGGAATTGTTATGATTAAGAGAACGGTAGATTCATTAAGTTATAAATATGAGCATGGTCAAAATATTGTGACCGTGACCAAAAAAATATAAAACAAAATTTGTAAGGAGGAAGAATTATGAATGTAGTTGTGACTAAAGAAAATGACCGCACGATTGCGGAAGTAAAGGGCAGGGTGGATACCACCACTGCACCGGAATTTCAAAAGCTTATCACGGATGTGATGAATGACAAGCCAAAACGTTTGATTTTGGACTGTTCCCAACTGGAATATATTTCCAGTGCGGGTTTAAGGGCCCTTTTAATTATTGCTAAAACTGCTAAATCTGCAGGCATTAATGTTAATTTGTGTGCATTGACCGATTTTGTGGTAGATGTTTTGGCTACCAGCGGTTTTGACTCTTTCTTTGAGATAAAGAAGGATAAGAATGAATAAAAAATTTTTACTTACAGCGGAAAATATAGATGTTATTTCTGAAGAAATAGCATCTTACATGGAACAATTAAAAATTCCCCAAATGGGAATTATTAGGGGACGCCTAACTGCCGAAACCTTATTGTTGGCGTGGTTGGAAAAAGCGCCTGCCAATACGGAAGTTACTTTGAGTATGGGCAAACGGTTTTTCCGTCCTTATGTGCAATTGTCATTTGACGGAGAAAAGATTGACCCGTTAGAAAGCAGTGTTGATGATGCTTTGGCTAATGATGCTTTAAATTATTTCAATAGCGTTATGACCAATGTGGGGTTATCTACCACCTATAAGTTTCGTAGCGGCAGTAATATAATTGATATTAAATTGCCTATGGTAAATATTGGCAGTATGGGTAAAATTTTAATTGGCGTACTGCTTGCATTTGTTACCAGTTATCTTTTGGGGTTTGCCGGGGCAGATTTTTCAAAAGTGGTTTCTACAGAAGTTGTCTCTCCCCTGTTTGATATGATGCTTAACTTATTAGGTGGTATTGCTACCTTTATGATTTTCTTCAGCGTGCTTAGTGGCGTCTGTAACATGGGTGATATTGCCACTTTGAGTAATATGGGACTGAAGGTTCTCAATTTGGTTTTAGGGCGTAATTTAATAGCACTTGTATTAGGCATGGTGGTTTCTGCTGTCGCTTTTGGGGTGGTGGAACTTGGCGGAGGTGTAGATTTATCAGTACTAAAGACGGTTTTCCGAATGTTTATTGGTATGGTACCTGGAAGTTTGGTAAAACCATTTATAGAAGGCAACACCTTACAAATTATTTTTTTGGCAGTAATGGCTGGAATAATTCTTTTGATTTTGGACCAACAAGTAAAAGGGGTCATTGCTTTTGTAAATGAATGCAATACATTGTTTATGACGGCAATCAGTTATTTTTGTGCGACCATACCAGTTATTGTTTATCTTTCTTTTACTAACGTGTTGTTGAGCGGTAATTTGGGCTATGTTATCAAGGTGTGGAAACCGCTACTGGTAATTGCCATTATTGCAGTTATCTATATTGGTTTAGATACTGCGTATACAGGTTGGAAATCAGGATTTGGCATTGCTGCTCATTTCAAAAATGTTATGCCGGCTACGATTTTAGCATTGTCCACGGGCAGTGCTCCTGCTTGTATTCCATTGTTGGATAAAACTTGTAATGGTTTGGGATTGGATAAAAAGTTTTTGAATTTCGGTTTACCAATTTGCCAAATTTTGACTAATACAGGGACGGTAATTGCTTTTGCCGGTGTTATCATGGGCTTTAGTGAAATTTGTGGAGTATCTATTTCCATTCCTAAATTAATTGTCAGCGGTGTGACTTATTTTATCATTTCTATTGCAGCACCACCAATTCCTGGCGGTTCTATTTCTGTAATGGCAATCTTGATGTCACAGGCACTGTTGCCGGAATATTGTCTGGCAATTTATATTGCTGTCAATGTTCTTTTGGATATGTTACTTACAAGCGTGAATATTGCCAGCAATGTTAATAATTTAGTGTGTGCGGCTTCAGCACTCAATATGATATCTAAAAAGAACTGATGCTATGAAAAAAACATATCTTTTATCATCTGAAAATATTGACGCTATTTCTGATGAAATAGCGTCATATATGAAAAAACTTAAAATTTCTTCCATGGGGATTATTAAAGGGCGTTTGACTGTGGAAACATTACTTTTGGCTTGGTTGGAAAAAGCACCTGCCAATACAGAAGTAGTGTTGGAAACAGGCAAACGTTTTTTTAGACCCTATGTATGTTTGTCATTTGAGGGGCAACAAATTAACCCACTAGAGAATAATGGGGATGATGCGTTGGCCAATGAAGCTATGAATTATTTTAATAGCGTTATGACAAATGTTGGGTTGGCTACTACATACAAATATCGTGCCGGTAATAATATAGTCGATATCAAATTACCTATGGTCAACATTGGCGGTGTAGGTAAAATTGCGATCAGTATTTTGCTGGCGTTTCTTACAGGTTATGCTATAAATTTAGCTGGGACAGATATTGCTAAAATAGTTGCCACAGAAATTATCCAGCCATTATTCAAAATGATGTTGAGTTTGCTGGGGGGGCTGGCTACCTTTATGATTTTCTTTGGTGTGCTTAGTGGTATTTGCAATGTAGGTAATATTGCTACTTTGAGCAATATGGGTATGCGGGTTCTTGGTGCTATTTTAAAACGCAATTTTGTTGCACTAATATTTGGTGTGGTAATTTACACGGTAGCATTTGGAGTTGTAGAGTTTGGCGGCGGTATGGACTTGTCCGTACTAAAAACTATTTTTCAAATGTTAGTGGGTATTGTGCCTGGCAGTCTGCTTCAGCCATTTGTTGATGGTAATACTTTGCAAATTATCTTTTTGGCAGTAACAACAGGTATTATTCTTTTGATTTTAGACCAACAGGCAAAAGGTGTTATTGCTTTTGTTAATGAGCTTAGTACTGTTTTTATGACAGCGGTTACTTATTTTTGTAAAAGTATTCCTTTCATTGTGTATCTTTCTTTTACAAATGTTATTTTGAGCGGGAATCTTGTTTATGTTCTGAAGGTATGGAAACCCTTATTAGTATTTGTATTGGCAGGAATTTGCTATATTGTCTTGGAAACACTTTATACGGGATGGCGTTTTAAGTTTGGCATAAAAAATTATTTTAAATTAGCGATACCTCTCACACTATTGGCGGTTTCTACATCCAGTTCTGCTGCATGTATTCCATTATTAGATAAATTATGTACCAGTTTAGGGGTGGACAAAAAACTTTTGAATTTTAGTTTGCCTATTTCTCAAATTTTGGTTAACACAGGGACTGTAATTGGTTTTTTGGGAATTCTTATGGGATTTAGTGAGGTTTGCGGCATAGCCATCCCTGTTCCGAGATTAATTGTTATTGCTTTGGCTTGTTATATTATTGCTATTGCAGCCCCCCATATTCCTGGTGGTGCTATTTCTGTAATGGCAATTTTAATGGCACAAGCATTGTTGCCGGAATATTGTTTGGCAATTTATATTGCTGTGGATGTTATTATAGATATGACACTTACGGGCGTAAATGTTACCAGCAGTTTGAACACCCTGATCTTAGCGGCAGATGATTTGGGAATGGTTAAGAAGAAAGAATAAAGAATTTAATTTCCCGGGAAATTGTTTGTTCAGGTGTCAGGTATCAGGTTTCAGGCATCAGGCATCAGGTAAGTTAGCATAGTGCAAACCCTCGTCCGCCCATAAAGGGGCGGGGGACCAGCGATAGTTTTTCGGTGGCTGGTGGTGGGGTGAGCAATTAGGTTGATACTTTAATTTGAAGATAAATGTCAAAGAGCATAGACCAAATATGGTAGGATGTTCCGATGATTGTATAATAGGGAATTTTTGCAAAGCGAAAATTGTCCATAATTATTCATTACTGATTAGTTTGTCATAGTTTCGTCATAAATTTTATGTAAAATTCCTTTTACGGCAAAGAGTTTTTGTTAATACTTTGCTGTGGAAAGGTGGTATTAGGTATGAAAAAAATTTTGGCATTAGTTTTTGGGGCATTGCTGTTAGCTGTGCCTTGTTGGGCGGAGTGGACAGATGCTGAGTTGGAGCCGAATGCCGAGATTACGGCAACAGAAATGAAAGCGCAACTGACGGAGGCGGCTACAAAAACGGTGTATGTACGGGAGGCGGAGAGCGAGGATGTAACTGCCTATGTGGATACGGAAAAAATTCCGTCCTTGGCAAAACAGATTGCTTTGAACATGGATGAGGATCAGATGACCTACATTTACACCAATGATAAAAAGATTTATAAAAAATTAGCATCCCGGTTCAGTTATTATTCCGGACGGGATTATAATTTTAATGGTTACAGGATAATGACGGGCAAAGAAGGCGGAAAATATATTGACGGCAGGGAAGTTTTCCGGCTTTGGGTAATGAAGGTGGAAAGACCTAAAGAGGTTATTGTGCATGGTACATATTATCCGCCTACACCGCCGGTAGTGATTGATATTTGGGGCTGGCCGTGGCATCATCACCATCATTATGGACCACCACATCATCACCATCATAGGAGATAGTACAAATAATACGTAATGCGAAATTATGGTGAAATGTTCCTGTGATTATAGCAGGGGAAGGTGGCGTAGTGAGAAGGTTTCCCTCTTCTTGAAGGGGGGGGGGACCGTTTTTAGGAACATAGAAGAACGGTGGGTGTTTTTGTCTACACGAAGTGTTCAAAAAAACGATGAATATAGAAATCAGAAATGAAGCAGGCAGACCAACTGAATATGTAAAAATTCTCTATGAACAACATAACAAAGAAAATTCCCAACGCTTGCGAAGAGAGCAAACCAAAGAAGAAGGGAAACTTTGGTATATATATTTGCGTAAATACAAAGTAACCTTTACAAGACAAAAGCCACTTGGCGAATACATTGTGGATTTTTATTGTCATAAGGCGAAATTAGTAATAGAAATAGATGGGGCTCAACATTATGAATCGGATGTGATGCTTCGTGATGAAGAGCGGAAAAAATATCTTGAACGAATGGGATTGAAAGTGATTAGATTTACCAATTGGGACATAAATCACAATTTAGAGGGTGTATGCCTGACGATTGACAGAGAAGTGACGAGCAGAATATGAATGCTCCGCATAAACAAAAACACCCGTCTGCCCCTGTGTTCCTGTGGGTAGCCACCCTCTTCAAGAAGAGGGAAAACATGGTAATATTTTCCTACGATTATAATATAAAAACCGATAAAAGGAGAGGTAATTTATTATGGCTATTGAAAAAGCAAGAGAGTATTTGAAAAAGTTTGGTGCGGACGGCAGAATTTTGGAATTTCCCCAGTCCAGTGCCACGGTTGAATTGGCTGCGAAGGCAGCAGGCACAGAACCATGCCGCATTGCCAAATCTTTGACCTTTTTGGTGGATGATGCTGCAATTATGATTGTAACTGCAGGGGATATGAAGGTGGATAACCAAAAATTCAAACAACAATTCGCCACTAAAGCGAAAATGCTCACCCCGGAACAGGTGGATAATATGATTGGTCATAGTATCGGTGGAGTTTGTCCCTTTGGTGTTAATGATGGCGTAAAAGTTTATTTGGACAGTTCCTTGAAAAGATTTGAGACGGTTTTCCCCGCTTGCGGCTCTTCAAATTCTGCCATTGAATTAAAATTAGACGAGTTGGAAAAGTTTGCTCAAAACTTTACGGCGTGGATTGATGTCTGCAAAAGTATGTAATGTTTCACGTGAAACATTCAAATAAAATAATATAAAAATAGGAGGCAAATTAAAATGAAAAAAGAATTGGGAATTGGCTTGGTGGTTATGGCTATGGCGGTTACAGGGTGCGGCGGTTCTAATGGTGGAGGTTCTGCTCCGACAAACAGTGGAAGTACACAAACAGTACAGGAAACCAAAGCAAAAGTAACCGAAAAATTGAACAAGGTAAAAGCGGAAGCACAGAAGTTGCAAAAAGAAGTGGTGGAAAAGATTAAAGAAGCCAATGGCAATACAGCGGAAACAGTAAAGAAGATTGAGAAACAACTGAATGACATTAAAGAAGTGGTAAAAGACAATGTATCAGAAAAAGATATGGCAGAGGTTAAGGGCAAATTGGAAGATGCGTTGAAGAAATTGAAAAAGAAATGATTAAAAAGGGGCAATGTTTCACGTGAAACATTTGCCCCTTTTTTACAGGGTTCAGGGAAATTAAGAATTATGAATTTAGAATTAAGAATGATGGTAAAATGTTCCTGTGATTATAGTAGGGAAGTTGGCATAGTGCGAAAGTGACTCTATCCCCGGGGAGAGGGTTAGTTCGCATAAAGCGGAGTTTTTTTATTTTAATCACAGGAACATTTTACCTTCATTGTGCATTGTGAATTATGAATTATAGTACGAAGTTCTCAATCCCCAGTCGCAACCACGTTCCTAAAAGCGACAACCCCTTCACCAAGGGGCCTTCAAGTTCGCTTTTAACGGACTTCCCTAAAACCTGAAACCTTCCACCTGACACCTCACCATTGATACCTAAATTTTTCTTGACAATTCTTTAAAAAGAGCGTAAAATACATAACAATTAAATATTACTCATCAAGAGCGGCAGAGGGACTGGCCCGATGAAGCCGCAGCAACCATTACAGATTGACCATTTGTAAACGGTGCTAATTCCAACGAGTTTTCGGAAGATGAGAATGCTTAAAAAAGATTTTTTAGCGGCGTTCTCATTGGAACGCCGCTTTTAATTTTTGTAAAGGAGGAAATATGCAAAGCGTAGTTAAAGACCTCAAGTTGGCTCCGCTGGGGGAGCAGAAAATCAACTGGGCAAAAGAATATATGCCGTTGATGAAATACTTGGGCGACAAATTTGGTAAAAGTAAGATTTTTAAGGGCATCAACATTGTAACGTCCATTCACATGGAAGCAAAAACTGCAGTTTTTGTTCTTTTGTTGAAACAATGCGGTGCCAATGTGGTGGCTACCGGCTGTAATCCCCTGTCCACTCAGGACGATGTGGCAGCGGCTTTAGTTAAAAATAATATTTCGGTCTTCGCCAAATATGGCTGTACGATGAAAGAATACGAAAAATATCTGTGTATGGCTTTAGACAGTCATCCCAGTTTGATTGTGGATGATGGGGGCGATTTGGTGAATTTGCTTCACGGCAAAAGGTCAAAACAAGCAGTGGAAATTTGGGGCGGTAGTGAGGAAACTACCACCGGCGTACATCGGCTTCACGCTCTGGCGGAGGCGGGCAAGTTGCGTTTCCCCATGATTTCTGTTAATGATTCCACCTGCAAATATCTTTTTGACAATCGCTATGGCACGGGGCAAAGCAGTTTGGACGGAATTATCCGTACAACCAATTTAATTATTGCGGGCAAGACATTAGTTGTGGCCGGCTACGGCTGGTGCGGCAAGGGCATTTGTATGCGTGCCAGAGGTATGGGGGCAAAAGTGGTGGTTACGGAAATTGACCCGGTAAAGGCGATTGAAGCGGTGTGCGATGGTTTTCAAGTAATGCCTATGGATAAGGCGGCTCATATTGGGGATATTTTCATTACAGTAACAGGTTGCAAAGATGTTATCAGGGCAAAACATATGGCGAACATGAAAGACGGAGCGGTGCTGTGTAACACAGGACACTTTGATGTGGAGATAAACATTCCCGAACTGGAAAAATTGAGCGTGAAAAAACCTTATGAAGTACGGAAAAACATAACTACTTATACTCTTGCCAATGGGCATAAATTGAACCTTTTGGGGCAGGGACGGCTTGTAAATTTGGCTTGTGCGGACGGGCATCCCATTGAAATTATGGACTTGAGTTTTGCTATGCAGTTTATGGCTATGAAATATATCAAAGAACATGGCAGCGAAATGGAAAATAAATTGTATCTCTTGCCGGAGGAACTGGACAAGGAAATTGCCTTCTTCAAACTGGCGGCAGGTGGCTACAAAATTGACAAACTGACTAAAGAGCAGGAAGTATATTTGAAAGGAGAATACTAAAATGAAAAAATATTTTACCAGTGAATCTGTAACAGAAGGACATCCCGACAAAATAGCGGACCAAATCAGCGATGCGGTGTTGGATGCTTTGTTGGCGGAAGACCCTCAAAGTCGTGTGGCGTGTGAAACTTTGGTAACTACAGGGCAAATTCATGTGGCAGGCGAGATTACCACTAAGGCCTACGTGGATATTGCCAAAATTGCCCGTCAGACCGTAGTGGACATTGGCTATGACAGGGCAAAATACGGCTTTGACGGCAACAGTTGCGGTGTGCTGATTTCTGTGGACGAGCAGAGCAGCGACATTGCTTTGGGCGTGGATAACTCTTTGGAAACTAAGGGTGGTGCGGCACAAGAACTGGGTGCAGGCGACCAAGGAATGATGTTTGGCTATGCCACCAACGAAACAGACACCTATATGCCCATGCCTATTTATTTGGCAGACCAGTTGGCATTGCAATTAACAAAGGTGCGGAAAACTGGCGTATTACCTTATTTGCGTCCTGACGGCAAGACACAGGTAACGGTGGAATATGAAGACGATAAACCCGTGAGAGTAGAAACAGTGGTGGTTTCCAGCCAACACGCCCCTGAAATTACCCACGAACAAATTACACAGGACATTATCCGTGAAGTTGTGAAAAAAATTATTCCTGCCAAGATGTTGGACGACAAGACAAAATATTACATCAATCCTACGGGACGTTTTGTTATTGGCGGGCCGGCGGGCGATTGCGGTTTGACGGGCAGAAAAATTATTGTAGATACTTATGGCGGGATGGCAAGACACGGTGGCGGAGCGTTCAGCGGCAAAGACCCCAGCAAAGTTGACCGTTCGGCGGCTTATGCGGCACGTCATGTGGCAAAAAATGTGGTGGCGGCAGGATTGGCAGATAAATGTGAAATCCAGCTGGCGTATGCCATTGGCGTGGCACAGCCGGTAAGCATTTTGGTGGACACCTTCGGTACAGGGAAGATAGCAGAAGACAAAATTGTGGAATTGATAAAAAAGAATTTCCAGTTAAGCCCCAGTGGTATTATTCGGGAATTGGACTTATTGCGTCCGATTTATAAGAAAACCGCCGCTTACGGGCATTTTGGCAGAAAAGACGTAGAGTTCCCATGGGAAAAATTGGACAAGGTGGAAGCATTGAAGAAAGCAGTTAAATAAGAGAAGGGGGAATATAAGGCGTAGAGCATAGGGCGTAAGGATGGTAAGATGTTCCTGTGATTATATAGTTAAGTTTCAGGTGTTAGTGGTCAGGTTTCAGGATAGTTGGTATAAACCGAAAGTAACCCTCTCCTTGGGGAGAGGGGCAGGGGTGTGGGGAAACAGAGGATTACGCTGACGCTAACGAAAAGATAAAAACTTAAAACTTAAAGTTATGGAAAGATGTTCCTGCGATTATAGCAGGAAAGTCGGCATAGTGCGAAGTTTTCCCTCTTCTTGAAGAGGGGGGACCGTTTTTAGGAACATAGAAAGACGGTGGGTGTTTTGGTTTACACGAAGTGTTCAAATAGGAATCATGAATATAGAAATCAGAAATGAAGAAGGCAGACCAACTGAATATGTAAAAATTCTCTATGAATGCTATAACAAACGTAATTCCCAACGCTTGCGAAGAGAACAAACCAAAGAAGAGGGAAAACTTTGGTATATATATTTGCAAAAATACAAAGTAACCTTTACAAGACAAAAGCCACTGGGCAAATACATTGTTGATTTTTATTGTTATAAGGCAAGATTAGTAATAGAAGTAGATGGGGCTCAGCACTATGAGCCGGATGCGAAGATTTGTGATGAAGAACGGACAAAATATCTTGAACAAATGGGATTGAAAGTGCTTAGATTTACCAACTGGGATATAAATCATAATTTAGAGGGCGTGTGCCTGACGATTGACAGAGAAGTGATGAGCAGAATATGAATGCTACGCATAAACAAAAACACCCGTCTGCCCCAGTGTTCCTGTGGGCAGCCACCCTCTTCAAGAAGAGGGAAAAGAAGTTCGCTTTAAGCGGACTTCTTTAATTTTTATTTTGCTTTTCACTTAACATTAAAAAGTATTTGGAACAGTAAAATCTTAATTTCAAAGTAACGTTACTTTGAAATTAACTTTCCACGTTTTTAATTGCGTTTTATTGCCGAGTGATTTCATTGATGAAAATGCTTTCTGCACGAAGAGGACTTTTATTTCCGTTCAAAATCATAAAAGTAGAAAAAATCCGTTACGTAACAATCTTAAAATGTTACGTAACGGAAAATTTATTATTTCACGATTTTTTCAGTTTTGAATGAGAGAAATTTTTTGAAATGAAAGTGTTTGTTGAAATGCGTAATGACGGTAAGATGTTCCTGTGATTAGAGCAGGGATGTTGGAGGTTGAGTAACCGCCCTCTTTTGAGGGAGGGGGACCGACTCAGTTTTTAAGTGGTCGGTGGAGGGAGTGATTTAGTAGTGACATAGTTCTCTGCGTAATCTGCACCCCCAGTCGCAACCACGTTCCTAAAAGCGACAGCCCCCGCAAGGGCGGGGGCTACTCATATTCCTGATAAGTTTGAAAATAAAAAAACGCTTACGATTCAAATGCCGTAAGCGTTTTAATTTTTAGTTGCCAAGTGGTTGATTACTGCTGTTATGTCGTCAAAGGTTACGCTGTCCAAGTTTTCTAACTGGGAGATGGCTTTTCGCAGGCGTTCAGGTTTTTGGGCGGATGTGTTAAAAAATTCTGATGGAGTAATGCCAAGATAGTCGCAGATATAAAAGAAAGCGGACATACTTGGTAAAGCATTCCCAGATTCAATATTACGAATATAACCGGGGCTTTGTCCTATGGATAAACTCATATCACGGGCAGAAACTCCCTTTTGTTGGCGTAAACTAATTAATCTTGGGGCAAAATCTTCATCATACATAATAACCTCCATAATTATTCTATATCATCATTATATTAAAAATCAGCATACAAAATGACGATTTTGCTTGAAAAGCGTATAAGAAATGATTATTATATATAATATGCAGATTTTAAGTATGCAGATAGTATGTAATTTTATGGAGGTATAAATGGATTTACAAACGAAAAAAGGATATTCGCTTTTGGATAGTACATC
This sequence comes from Phascolarctobacterium sp., assembly GCA_030531205.1. Classification (GTDB taxonomy): domain Bacteria; phylum Bacillota; class Negativicutes; order Acidaminococcales; family Acidaminococcaceae; genus Phascolarctobacterium_B. The sequence goes on along the minus strand of JAUNOC010000001.1, from coordinate 109,957 downwards.
CGAAAGAATTAATATTTTGAAACTATGGCTTTCAATAATGGTTGTTTATATTCATTCGTCTGGAACTAACATTACGCTTACTACTGGTAAAGTTATTTTTGAAGTGCCAGTATGGTTAGATACATTAAAATTTGTTGTTTCTAGTGCCATTTCAAATTGTGCGGTTCCAGGTTTCTTCTTTTTGTCTGCGATACTGCTCTATAAAAATAATTTTATATGGAGAGAAAATTGCAAAAAAAAATTTATTACTTTATTTATCCCTTATATCATAATGAATACAGTATGGGTAATTATATTTGCTATTGGTCAGGTAATGCCGCTTACAAGTGTATTTTTTGCCAACCCAGATAATGTTGTTAGTAATTGGGATATTATACGATGGTTAAAAGCATATGGTGTTATAAGTAACATTCATCCAATTTTATATCCATTATGGTTTGTCCGTGACTTAATTATAATAAACTTTCTTGCAGTTATTTATAAAAAAATAGTAGATTTAAGTCCTAAATTGTTTGGAGGATTATTACTAATATTATGGTTATTCCCAATACCAACTTATTGGATGGATTATTTGTTAAATAAGCAAACAATATGTTTTTGGGGATTGGGTTATTTGTTTGTTCACTATGGTATTGGTTTAGAAAAATTGGACAAATATAAAAAATATATTATGTGGTTATATCCTGCTTGTATATTGGCAGATTGTCTAATGAGAGGTACGATAAGTGGAGGAATAGTACATGGGTTTTGCTGTATATTGGGAATTGCTTTTTGGTTTACATGCTTTACAACATTTCATGAAGGAAAGATACGAAATCTTATTTTATATTTTTCGTCATTCAGTTTCTTCATATACATATCTCATGAAAATACAATGTCATGTTTTATGAAGATATGTTATAAATTTTTACCTGCAATTTCTGTTGTTCAAGCATTTACTTATATTATCGTTCCATTTATCATTGTGGGATGGTGTATTATGTTTGGTAGTTTGTTGAGAAAATATGTTCCTTCAGTGTACAAGATTATTACAGGAAATAGGGTAAGATAGAATTGTGATTATTTTCATAATATTTATACACATTAATGTTAAATACACCAATTTTTAACGTTAAAAGTTAAAAATTAACGTTAAAAATCCGCTTCGTGAAAGATGGCGTAACTTTTCTTGAAAGTGTTATTGCATCAAAAAGCCCCGCAAATTTTGCGGGGCTTTTTGTATTGACCACGCATTTAATGGCTGAAAATAAATTGAAGCGTGAAAGCCAGAGAACAACATCCTGCGTAAGTAAATAAAAAAAGTTCTGCTTCAGTTACTAATCGTAACCCAACAGAACTAACATAATAAAATAATTATATCACATAGAATAGAGAAAGTCAAGCAAAATATGATTAAGTAAGGCAAGAAAATTAAAAAAGCAAATTTGAGGATTATTAAGTAAGAAAGATGTAAAAAATAATTAAAAAGAAAATTAAGAAAAAAGCGGCAAAGACCGCTTTTTTATGTTATAATACATTATCTATGTCTGAAAATACTAAAGGAGTGTTGTATTTGGTGGGGACACCTATTGGCAACTTAGGAGATATGAGCCCACGTGGGTTGCAAGTTCTCAAAGATGCGGATTTGGTGGCTGCGGAGGACACCCGCCATACATTAGAACTCCTTAATCATTTTGATTTGAAAAAGAAATTAGTACGCTATGACGAGCATACCAAAGACGCTCAGGGCGATTTGCTGATGGCGGAGTTGCAGGCAGGCAAGCAGGTGGCACTGGTAAGCGATGCAGGATTACCCGGCATTGCAGACCCGGGAGCGGATTTGGCAGAGCGGTGTATTGCAGAAAATATTCAAGTAATACCCATTCCCGGGGCTAATGCGGCACTGACCGCTCTCATTGCCAGCGGACTGCCAACCCAACCATTTTTCTTCGGCGGGTTTTTGCCAAAGTCGGCAAAGAATCGTAAGGAACAATTACAAGCATGGAACAGTGTTCCGGCAACACTTATTCTTTATGAAGCACCGCATAGGATTAAGGAAGTGTTGAAAGATGTCTTACAAGTTTTGGGCGACAGAAAGATTTGTTTGGCACGGGAACTAACAAAAATTCACGAAGAGTTTTGGCGGGGTATGACAAGTGGCGCTTTGGAACATTTACAGGCAGAGGAAAATATCAGAGGCGAATTTGTAATTATCTTAGCACCGCCGGAGCAAAAGGAAGAACATTATACTTTAGACGAACTTTTGCAAAAGGTACAAGACCTGATACAAGACGGCGTGCCTAAAAAAGAGGCACTGGCAGAGATTGCACAAAAATACAAAGTACCCAAAAGGGATTTATATAATGAGTTAATAAAAAGAGAAAAATAGAAAGGAAAGAAATTAAAATGAAAAAAATTATGTTGGGTGTGTTGCTGACAGGACTTATATGTACCACTGAAAGTTTGGCTAATGTGGGCAAGCCGTTTGTGTTGGAGAAGTATGCCCCTAATCAGGTTTTGCAAAAAGACCAGTATGATGAAAGTTTGGCAGCGAAATGTCAAAACGGCACTTTTGTAGGTTGCAGGCAGGACGATGTGTGTGTGTGGAAGGGTATTCCTTATGCAAAACAGCCGGTGGGTGCCAACCGTTTCAAAAAAGCGACTGCTCCTGAGAAATCAAAACAAGTTTACGAGGCCTACCATTTTGGCAAGTCCAATATGCAGGGTGCGGATGAACATGAATTGGCGTCTCTTTACGAGCAGGGTGACGACATGTTGTGTTTGAACATCTGGAGTAATATTAACGGGAGTAAAAAGAAACCTGTTTTGGTCTTCATCCATGGCGGCGGCTGGGTGTCCGGCGGCACTTGTGACCCATTGTACAATGGTTTTAATTTTGCCCATAACAATCCAGATGTGATGCTGGTAACCATCACTTACCGTACAGGCATGTTGGGGCAGATCAATTTGTCTTCTTTCCCTGACGGCAAAGATTTTAAAGGTTCCGTGAACAACGGTTTGTTTGACCAATTGCAGGCATTGCGTTGGATTAAGAAAAATATTGCGGCTTTTGGCGGAGACCCGAAGAATGTGACAATTTCCGGTGAGTCCGCAGGGGGCGGTTCCGTTTCAATGTTGTGTATATTGCCGGAAGCAAGAAAATATTTCCAAAAAGCCATTCCCATGAGCGGAGGTGTTAACCAGGCTGCTAGCATGGAAAGTACCAAGGCATTGCCGGAAGCGTTAAAGAGGGATTTCGGTTGCAAAACGGTGGCGGAATTGCAACAAGTTCCTTTTGACAAATTGAGAAAATGGTGGGTCAACGGTGGAGAAAATTACTATCATCATTGTGTGGGTGATGAAAATTTTAGTGCGGATCCTTTCGCACGTTGGGAACGGGGAGATACGAAAAAAATAGTGGTAATGCAGGGACATACCTCAAATGAGTTTGCTTACTATCGGGCGGCTCTTTTGGATATGGATGTACTCTATGATGGTATTTGTGAGGAGGTTTTCCGCAAGGTGCAAAATGAAGCTAATCCTGCAGCGAAGACGGCTTTGTCGGCTTATGTTGACGAACTGAAGAAGTTGGGATATTCCGGAAGGGATATCTACCGTCAGTTTACGAACGACTTTAGTTTGGCTATTTGCAATACTTATCAGGCAAGCGAACATGCTAAAAATGGTGGTATCGGTTATTCTTACACTTTTGACACGAGCTATGACGGATCTCAGGCCAAATTGGGAGCCGCTCATGGTGTTGATTGTTTCTATTTCTTTGGTAATTTTGACGGCAAATGGGGTTTAGGTACACCGGAAGAGGTGGACTTGTCCTTGAAAATGCAGAAAATGATTGCTAATTTCTGTAAGACGGGGAATCCGTCCATTGATGGTTATGAATGGCCGGTCTACAACAACAGTACCCGTTATAAAATGATATTTGATGTTGGTGAAAAATTACGTGTAGAGAAAAATCCGGAAGGCGGCAGGGTGGAAGCTGCTCTGAACTTGATGAAAAAGAGTCCGAAAGTTAGATATGCGGACAGTGTGTCATCGCATTTCCCGGCTGTTGAGGCAAAACACCCTGGAGTTATGGCTGAATACATGAGACGTGCGTTGGAATTGGAAAAGAAAAGGCAGTAGAGAAAGGAAAGAAAATGGGCAAGTTTTATATCACAACACCAATTTATTATCCCTCGGACAAGTTGCATATCGGTCATGCTTATTGCACCACAGTTGCCGATGCTTTGGCACGGTATCACAGGGTGAAGGGGGATGACACATTTTTCCTCACTGGTAGTGATGAACATGGTTTGAAAATTCAGCGGAAGGCGGCAGAGAAGGGCGTAACACCCATTGAGTATGTGGATGTTATTATTGCCAATTTCAAACTGCTGTGGCAAAAACTGAATATCAGCAATGACGATTTCATTCGTACCAGTGAAGAACGGCATCACAAGGTAGTGCAGGATGCTTTGCAAAAGATTTATGACCAAGGGGACATTTACAAAAAGAATTACGAAGGGCTTTATTGTGTGCCTTGCGAGTCCTATTGGCTGGAACGGCAACTGGATGAAAATGGTTGTTGTCCCGATTGTCATCGTCCTGTGGAAAAGATGCAAGAAGAATCTTATTTCTTCAAAATGAGCAAGTATCAGGATTGGTGGTTGCAGTTCATTGAAGAAAATCCTGACTTCATTCAACCGGAATCCCGCCGTAACGAAATGATTAATTTTGTTAAGCAGGGTTTGGAAGATTTGTGTATTACCCGTACTACTTTTGACTGGGGTATTCCCGTACCCTTTGACAAAAAGCATGTGGTGTATGTGTGGTTTGATGCCTTGTTAAATTATCTTACAGGTATTAAATACGGAGTGGATGATGAGTTCTTCAAACGCTTCTGGCCTGCGGATTTGCATTTGGTTGGCAAGGAGATTGTGCGTTTTCACTCTATCATTTGGCCCATTATGTTGCACGCTTTGAGTGTGGAAATGCCTAAGAAAATTTATGGTCATGGCTGGCTGGTGGTGGATGGTGCCAAAATGTCCAAGTCCGTTGGCAATGTGATTGACCCATTGGGCTTGATAGACGAGTTTGGCGCCGATTCCATTCGCTATTTCCTGTTACGGGAAATTAATTTAGGCAATGACGGCAATTTCAGCCGGGATGCTTTAATTCAGAGAATCAATGCGGATTTGGCAAATGATTTAGGTAACCTGCTTAACCGTACTGTTGCCATGATTATCAAATATCATGGTGGGGTGGTGAAAAATGCAAAAGTTAATGGTGCAGTAGATAATGATTTAATCAACCTCGCTCAAAAGACCGTAGCGGATTATACGAAGCAGATGGATAATATGGACTTGACTACAGCGGTAAAAACTGTATGGGCGTTGATTGGCAAGGCAAACAAATATATTGACGAAACCGCACCTTGGGCTTTGGCAAAGGACGAAAGCAAGGCGGGAGAGTTGCAAACTGTTATGTATAATTTGGCAGAAACTTTGCGGTTGGTGGCGATTATGGCGGAACCATTTATTCCAGATGCGGCACCCAAGATTTTCCAACAATTAGGGCTGGGCGGCAAGGAACTGCGGTTGGCAGATGCAACTTGGGGTGGTTTGCCTGATGGCACTAAGGTTGAAAAAGGCGAACCCTTGTATCCAAGAATTACGATTGACGAAGATGGGAATACAATTATTGGCGGTAAAAAATATGTTCCCCCGGCTAACTGAGATTAGCCACGAAATAAATTTTTATAAAGGAGAATTGAAATGGACGCATTTGCAAGTTTGATTGGTGATATTAGCAACATTATGTATGGCAGTTTGCTGATTATTCTGTTGATTGGTGCAGGATTGTATTTCACCTTAACCACCAAGTTTGTACAGGTAAGAGCTTTCAAAGCAATGTTTGATGCGGTTATGGAAAAGCCGGATGTTGCTGGTGGTGTTTCTTCTTTCCAAGCATTGATGGTTTCCACTGCTTCCCGCGTTGGTACAGGTAATATCGTAGGTGTGGCATCTGCAATTTGCTTGGGCGGTTACGGCGCAACATTCTGGATGTGCTTGACCGCTTTCTTGGGCGGTGCTACCGCTTTCGTAGAAAGTACCTTGGCTCAAATTTACAAAAAACGTGATACTGCCGGCTACAGTTATGGCGGCCCGGCTTACTATATTGAAGCCGCATTGCATAATAAAGTGTTGGCAATCATTTTTGCTATTGCTTTGATTTCCACTTATGCGGTTGGTTTTAATATGCTGTGTGCTTATAATTTGCAATCGACATTTGCGCCTTTTAGTTTCTATAATCCCGAAACCACTCCCTACGTAATTGGTGCGATTTTAGCAGTGTTGGTTGGTTGGGTACTCTTTGGCGGCGGCCGCCGTTTGGTAAGAGTTACCGCCGTGTTGGTCCCAGTTATGGGTGCTGTTTATGTTTTGGTTGCATTGATAGTATTGATTATGAATTTTAGTAATTTACCCGGTGTTATTGCCAAAATTTTTGAAGAAGCATTTAACTTTGATGCTATTTTCGGCGGCTTTGCCGGTTCCTGCATTATGTTTGGTGTAAAGCGTGGCTTGTATTCCAACGAAGCAGGTGTAGGTTCTGCTCCTAATGCAGCGGCAGCAGCAGATGTTTCCCATCCTGCAAAACAAGGGTTGGTACAAATGTTATCCGTATTTATTGACACGATTTTGTTGTGCAATGCAACTGCATTTATGTGTATGGTCAGCGGCATACAACCTACTCCGGAAATGGCTGGCGCTCCCTATGTACAAGCGGCATTGGCTGCAAGTTTAGGCGACGGTGCAGAAATTCTTTTGGTGGTTTGCATGAGCTTATTTGCTTTCACAACTTTGATTGGTAACTTGTACTATGTAGATAACGCCATTTCTTATATCATCGGTCAGATTCCTGGCAAGCAGTTCTTGTTCATTTATCGCATTTTGGCTTGCTTGGTAATTTTTGTTGGCAGCGGTATGAAGATGGGCTTGTTGTGGGATATTTCCGATGTGAACATGGGTTTCATGGCAATCATCAATATCGTTGTTATTTTGGCTTTGGGTGGTATCGCCTGCAAGACCTTGGACGACTTTATGGAGCAATATCATGCCGGCAAGAAACCAGTGTTCTTGGCTAAGAATGTTGGTATTCAAGATAAGTTAGATTATTGGCAGGAATAGCTTTGAAATAATGAATAATGAATAAAGAATAATGAATAATTACGGTAAAATGTTCCTGTGATTATAATTGGAAATTTTCGCAGAGCGAAAATTGTCCATAATTATTCATTATTAATCATTAATTATTAATTTTTTCGCACTAACAAACGATAAGAATGAATTACTTCAAAGAATGTGATGTGGTGGTCATCGGCGGCGGGCTGGTGGGTGCTGCCATATTGCGAGAATTATCTAAATATGAATTGCACGCTCTTTTGATTGAGAAAGAGCATGATTTGGCAATGGGGACTACCGCTGCCAATTCTGCCATTTTGCATGCCGGCTTTGACGCTCCTACGGGAAGTTACAAGGCACGGATGAATGTGCGTGGCAATGCTCTTTTTCATGAACTGGAAGAAGAACTGAATTTAGATATTCGTTGGTTAGGTTCTTTGGTGGTGGCGACTTCTGAAGAAGAAATGGCGAGCATTAAAGAATTGCAACAGCGTGGTATTGCTAACGGTGTACAGGGTTTGAAAATTCTTACGGCAGAGCAAGTACACGAAAAAGAACCTCATCTCCAAAATGTGAAGGGGGCTTTGTGGGCTCCCAGTGCTGGTGTAATTTGGCCTTTCACTGCTTGTGTTTCCTTTGCGGAATGTGGTGTGCAGAACGGTGCTGAAGTTTTACGCCAAACTGAATGTCTTGGCTTTATCAAAGAAGATGGAGCCATTGTCGGGGTACAAACCAATCAGGGGGTAATCAAAACTAAATACGTTATCAATGCTGCCGGTGTTTACAGTGATGTGATTGCTCACTTGGCAGGGGATAATTCCTTTAGTATTACACCTCGCAAGGGCGAATATATTTTGTTTGATAAAGAAGGCAGCAAGCAGTTGGTAAACGGAGTGGTGTTCCCAACGCCTACAAAAAAATCTAAAGGTATTTTGATTTGCACAACTACACATGGCAATGTGTTCATTGGGCCTAATGCCAACGACCAAGAGGACAAGGAAGATAGGGCAGTAACTGCTGAAGGTATGGAAGAAATTATTAAATCTGCTCAAAAACTTATTCCTGATTTACCATTACAGAGAACACTTACGGAATTTGCCGGACTTAGGGCGGTGTCCAGCACAGGCGATTTTGTGTTGGGCAAATCTCCCATCCCCGGCTTTTATAATGCGGCAGGGATTCAGTCCCCCGGCTTAACAAGCGCCCCTGCTATTGCAGAATATATTGTTACAAAATTAGTACAAGAGGCAAAGTTCAACAAGAAAAAAGATTTTCGTGCCGCTTTGCCAAGACGCAAACCTTTCCTCAGAATGACTAACGAGGAACGGGAAGCATTGATTAAGAAAAATAAATTGTACGGCAGGGTTGTCTGTCGTTGCGAAACGGTAACCGAGGGCGAAATTGTGGATGCTATCCATTCCCCGGTCGGTGCTACAACGGTGGATGCCATTAAACGGCGTTGCCGTGCGGGCATGGGACGGTGTCAGGGGAGTTTCTGTGGCCCTACGGTGGCTTTGATTTTGGCAAGGGAATTGGGTATTCCTGTGGAAAAAGTATTCAAGGGTAAGGGCAAAAGTCCGCTCTATTATCCGAAGGGGGCTGGCAAATGATTTACGATGTAATTGTTATCGGAGGCGGCCCTGCAGGAATGGGGGCGGCTCGCAGCGCCTATGAGCATGGTGCTAAAAGTGTACTTTTAATTGACAGGGGGTTGGCTCCCGGAGGCGTTTTGCTCCAGTGCCATCATGATGGTTTTGGGGAACAACAGTATGGGGAGTCATTGACTGGCCCGGCTTATGCCCAACGTGCTTATGAAAAAATTAAAGATGTGCCAGAAATTACCATTTGGTTAGATACAGTAGTGTTGGCAGTGACTAAGGAAAAACAAATTACTGCAGTCAGTCCGGACAAGGGAGTACAGACAGTTGAGGGTAAGAGTATTATTTTTGCTACCGGTTGTCAGGAACGGAGCAGGGGCGCTATTCGCTTGCCGGGCGACAGATTGGCAGGAATTATCACTGCCGGTGTAGCACAACGCTTGGTGAATTGTTTTGGCTTTTTGCCGGGCAAACAAATTGTAATTCTTGGCAGTGGGGATATTGGCTTGGTGACTGCCAAAGCATTGAGCAAGGAAGGTTGCACTGTGAAAGCTGTGCTGGAAGCATTTCCTTATTGCAGCGGTTCCAAAAAAAATATTAACAAGTGTTTGAAAGAGAATAATATTCCTTTGTATATAAGCCATACCATCACGGATATTCAAGGTGACGGCAGAGTGGAGAAAATTACCGTGTCCAAATTGGATGACAAAATGCAACCCATTAGGGGAACGGAATTTGAGATTGAGTGCGATACGGTAGTTTTAAGTGTAGGAATGATACCGGAAAACAGTTTGCTTGCCACTTTGCCTTTGGCATTGCAACCTGTGGCAGGAGGGCCTGTGGTTGACCAAAATCGGGAAACTCAGTTGGCAGGATTTTTTGCCGCCGGCGATGTGGTGCATGTTCACGAAACAGTGGATTTTATGGCACAGGAAGCGGAGATTGCCGGCAGGGCGGCGGCAGAGTTTGCGATTAAAGGCAAGGATAAAAAAGAGTATAAAGAGATTAAAGTTAAAACTTTGGCAGGTATTCGGGATGCGGTGCCGGAGGTATTGCGATTGCCGGCGGAAGGTAGTGATGTAAAATTCTTTTTGTGGTTCACTCAGCCGGCGGAAAACACTTGTCTGGAAATCAAGAATGGGTCGGAACTCTTATATAGTGAAAAATTAGCCAAAGTGAACCCCGGCGAGATGCTGATGCTTAATGTGGCGGCAAAATATTTGCATAACTTAAATGCAGAAATTACCGTTGGTTTGCAAGAAGATAAACAATCATAAAATATTCTTGCTAATTGTTATCAATTTGTGATAAAATATAAAGACATAATTTAGGGAAACTATTTTAGAAAGATATAGTTTTAGGAGGGTAAAATGTTATTCGGCAGCAAAGAAGAAGAAACAAAGGAAGCAAAGACAGTAGCTAACAATGCACCCAAGGCCTACAGCAATGATGGGTTGGGCAGCAAGGGGGGCTATGATGTTTTGATTGGTAAGAACACCGTTATCAATGGTAATATTTCTGTTAAGGGTTGTACCCGTATTGACGGTTATATTGAAGGCACTTTGGCAGTGGACAATATGCTCCATGTAGGTGAGGCAGGTGTAATCAAGGCCCCCATCTATGCACAGAATGCGGTTATTGCGGGAACAGTTTTTGGTAACATCGTTTGCAAAGGACGTTTGCAACTGACTAATACGGCAAAGGTTACAGGCAATTTGAAATGTTCATCTTTGGTTATTCCAGATGGTGCATATTTCCGTGGCGTTTCCAGCGGTTTTGATGATGGTGGCGAATTGCCAGAAGGTACACCTACCGTTGTAACTCCTACGGAAGAAAATCCTGAGCAATAAGATTTGACAGTTTACAAAAATATGCTCCTGACAAAATTTGTCAGGAGTTATTTTTTTGCTCTTGACCTATATATAGATTAGCCAAAATGGAAAAGGTAAATAAGAATCTCTGTGGGGGAAAAGTGGATAACTTGGCAAAATCAATGAATAAAATGATAAAAAACCATTAAAAAATTGTATAATCAATAAAAATATGGTGGATATCCCCTAATAATTGTGGATAACTTTGTGCATAAGTGGATAACTACAAGAAATAATAGCAAAAATACACCACTACATAATGTGGTATAAGATTTGTCAAGGGGAGTTACAACACAAATTTTTGTTATTTTTAGAACTTGACGGGGAAGGAGGGGGACAGATATAATAAGCAATAGGTTATTAGGAATTAAAAATTAGAAATTAGGAATGAGAAATGATGGTAAGATGTTCCTGTGATTAGAATAGGTAATTTTCGCAAAGCGAAAATTGTCCACAATTATTCTTTATTAATTATTAATTACAATAATGCTTTAGCATTGTTGTAAAGGAGGAAACTATGCTTAAACAAAGTGAAGTGGAACAAGTCCTTGCAGGGACTTTGGGCAAAGTGATTAATTCCAGTGCCATTGAAAACGGGTTTTTCGCTTTGGTGGAAACTGAAGAAGGTATAAAATTAGTGGCAGTTACCAAAGGGGATTGCCCTTTGGAGAAATATTGGCAGGCAGAAAAGTGCGTGGAGCAGGACGGCTTCAAAATTACTCTGCTTGTGAAAAATGCCAATAATGTGGCGTTAGTACGCCGTTATCTTAAGTGGACTGCTCCTACCGCCTGCGGTGCAAGAGGCGTTAGCGTGGGTGTTATGGAAGTGGGGGATGTGGACAGGGGGATAATCTTGCCGGAATTCAAAAACAGGCAGATTAAACCCGTATTGGCGGATGCCACCGCGGCAGATTTGGCAAAAGCAGGACGTAATTTTTTGAACCTTACGGACGAAGCAACCTGGAGCGTATTTGCAGCGGACTGGCGGAACGGTTATGGCGCCAATGCGGCAGGGCTGACTACGGAAGAAGAAATTGTCAAGGCATTACTTTACGGTTACAGCATGATTGGTTTTGACGCCTCGGACAAGATTGTGGTGGAGAACACCAAACTGGATGATGCGGCTATACAGAAAAAGTTTGAAGATTTTCCGATGGAATTTCAGGCGGCAGTGAATGCTTCTTATCTTAATGTGGAATTTCAAGTGGGTAAGCATAAAATTTCTTTCACGCCGGAAGAAGTGCGGCGTATTGTCTTGGAATATGGGGAAGTGATAATGCATGTGCAGTTTATTTATAATTCTTATTTGAAATCAACACCATGGCCCATTGATTTTGAATTAGTGTTGCGACCGAACGGCAGACCACTTTCCGCCAAAGAACACTATCTGATTGCCAATGAGTTGGAGCGGAACGGTGTGAAGATTACCACCTTCCTCTTTGACGCATTGGACAAGTTGAGCGATGAAGAACTGCAATTACACGCAGAAATTGCCAATACTTTTGAATACCGTTTAAGCATCGCCCATGCGGAGGTTGCCCAAAACGATTGGAAGGCATTTTTGAAGGTGGCAAAAGACAAGGCACATTTCAAAGTTTCTACAGTGGTGGCAGTCAAAGCGTTTTTGCAAAAAATCTAAAAAATATGTAAAAGCCCCTTGCCAAAACAAGGGGCTTTTGATATAATATGCAAGCTATTCTCAACGGAGGATAGTTCTTCTGCCCGTGGGGAACACGGGCCTAATGTCCGAAGGAGGTGAGTGACTCGTGAAAAAATACGAAGTCCTCTACGTTGTGAAGCCGGTTGAAGATGAGGTTTTGAACGGAATTGTTAAGAAGTTTGAAGACCTGATTACAGCAAAGGGCGGCACCGTAGAAAAAACAGACCGCTGGGGCAAAAAGCACCTGGCATACGAGATTGAAGACAACCAAGAAGGTTTGTATGTTCTCGTAACTTTCAATGGCAGTGCAGAATGCGTTGCCGAATTAGATCGTGTAATGCGGATTACTGAAGAACTTCTGCGTCACATGATTGTGGCTAAAAATGAAAAGAAAGCTGAAAAGGGGGAAGAGAAAGATGAATAAGGTATTTTTATTAGGTCGTTTAACAAAAGACCCCGAAGTTCGTTATACCACTACCGGTAAGGTTGTGGCACAGTTCACCATTGCGGTTGACCGTCCCTATACTAATGCCGAAGGGCAGAAAGATGCGGACTTTTTCCCCATTGTTATCTGGGGCAAGAGTGCAGAAACCGCTGGTAATTCTTTGAAAAAAGGTCAAAGAGTTTTGGTAGAAGGTCGTGTACAAATTCGTAGTTATGATGCCAAAGACGGCACCAAACGTTGGATTACCGAAGTTATTGCGGACCGTTTTGAATTTATTGAACGCCGTGACCAATGGGACAATAATCGTGGAACCGCTCCCACTGCTGAAGGTGGTGCAGCACCTGTCGCACCTGTAAGTGGCTTTGGCGCACCGGTTCCCGATGATGAAAAGATTCCCTTCTAATTTAAGCGGAGGTTACAAGAATGAGTGAATTTAAACAACCCGGCCGCAGACCCCGTCGCAAGGTTTGCCAATTCTGTGCCGATAAAGTAAGCGAAATTGACTACAAGGATGTAGCATGCTTGCATCAGTATGTTAGCGAGCGTGGCAAGATTCTGCCCCGCCGTGTTACCGGTTGCTGTGCTGCTCATCAACGTGATTTGACGCTGGCGATTAAAAGAGCCCGTTGTGTAGCGTTGATGCCCTATGATGGAGAATAAAAATAAAAAATCCCGCCTGACGGCGGGATTTTTTTATAATTAAAAGTTAAAAGTTAAAAATGAAAAATTATGGTAAGATGTTCCAGTAATTAGATTTTTTAATTCTAATCCCAAAATGACGGTACTAATCCGAACTCCATGAGTACGGCATAGATGCCAAAACAGCAAATCCAAATGCTGCCTAAAAAGTATCCCCATTCTTTGTTTTTGAAGTTAATATAAATTCCTCTGCCAAAATAGAGGGCCATCAAAGACCAGATGACAATACGGGTCCAGGGCATTTCTCCATTCATAAGCATAACAACCTCCGAAAAAATAAGGCACCCTGACGGGTGCCTTTTAATTGGTGGGCGCTAACGGGATCGAACCGCTGACATTCTGCTTGTAGGGCAGACGCTCTCCCAGCTGAGCTAAGCGCCCAAAAAATAAAAATGGTGACCGGTGCGGGAATCGAACCCGCGATACCGCCGTGAAAGGGCGATGTCTTAACCTCTTGACCAACCGGCCACATTGGTGATCCATGAAGGGATCGAACCTTCGACACCCTGATTAAGAGTCAGGTGCTCTACCAGCTGAGCTAATGGACCATAAATATGTTGCCTAAATATGATATACAAAAGTCAGAAATTTTGCAAGCATTTTTTTAAGATTTTTTCTATTACACTATTTTACCGCCGTCATAATTCACACCGTCATCCAATTCGGGGTTGATGATGCCATAGCGGGTTGCCCAGAGGTATTTGTATTTTACCGCTTGATTGTGGATGTTCTCCAAATTGCTCTCGTCCAATTTTTTAATAATTTTGGCAGGAATGCCGGCTACCAAACTGAAGGGCGGCACAACGGTATTTTTGGTAACAACCGCACCGGCAGCAACAATACTGCCACGTCCGATTACGGCACCGTCCAAAACTGTGCTGTGCATGCCAATCAAAACATGGTCTTCCACAGTGCAGGCGTGCAACAAAGCACAGTGGCCTACGGTTACATAGTCCCCTACGATACAGGGGAAATTGTCAGCTACGTGAAGTACAGAGTTATCTTGAATATTAGAATATTTGCCGACCTTAATGTAATTCACATCACCACGGATGGTTACATTGGGCCAAACGCTGGCATAGTCATCAATTTCTACCTTGCCAAGCAAAGTGGCGGTATTGAAGCAGTAGGCCTTGGGACTTACTTTTGGTAAATTTTTCTCAAATGGGAATAACATAGTTTTCATCTCCTTTTTTGTATTTGTATAATTCTATAAAATTTATCGTTGAATGTCAAATAGTATTGCTATATAATATATGAGAGATTAGGTATCAGGTATCAGGTATCAGGGGAAATATAATGCGTAATGCGTAATTCGAAATGCGTAATTGTGGTAGGATGTTCCTGTGATTATAATTGGGTTTCAGGCGTGCGGGGTTTTGCAAACTCTCGTCCGCCCATAAAGGGGCGGGGGACCGTCTAAAGGAACATAGAATGACGGTGGTGGGGTGAGCAATTACGCTGACTCTTTCTCTGGAATAAATGTCAAAGAACAAAGAATAAAGGACAAATATGGTAAAAAGTTCCTGTGATTAGAGCAGGGAAGATTTGTAGAGGGACGGGTTCTTGCCGTAGGCAAGGTTCCGCACCCGGGCAAAGCATGGCTTTGCACAATGTTGGTAGGTTGCGACAAAGTTTTCTGCGTAATCCGCACCCCCAGTCGCCTTTCCATGCTCCCATAGGCGCCAGCCCCCGCAAGGGCGGGGGCATATCACGTTCCTGTAATTTGCTATATAATCAACGGAACATATTACCATCATTATGCATTCTTAATTCGTAATTACTAATTACAAGGGTCAGGTGTGTTTGATTATGGAAATTGAATTAAAGACAATTTTTACAGAGAGTGAATTAGATAAATTTTTGCAAAGTAAGTTTTTTATGGAACGGGTGCAAAAGGGTTCGGAGCAGGTCTTGCAGTTGACAAGTGTGTATTACGATACTCACGATTTTGCATTGCAGCAAAAGGGCTCTGTTTATCGGGTGCGGACTACGCTTTTTGCAGACGGGCATAAGGAATTTGAGAGTACCACCAAGAGGACTGTTGCCAAGAATGGCGGGGTGGCGGAGCGTGAAGAAATCAATGAGCCACAGAAAAATCCGTTGCCCAAGTTACCTAATGTGCAGGAAATATTTAGGACAGAGGTAACCCGTAAGGCATATTACTTAAAATACAAACAAGCCCTTTTTGAAATGGCTATTGACAGGGGCAAAATTGTGGCAGTGAATGGCAAAACAGAAGCCATTGACGAAGTGGAGTTTGAAGTAAAAGCAGGTGGCGTAGAGGATTTGGAAAATTTGCGTCAGGCATTGCATCAGGTGGCTGATTTTCAAGAAGAAGAAAAAAGCAAATATGCCAGAGGTATAGCGTTGTTGAGGTAAGATATGGTAAAAGGTGTGGGCTGTGATTTGGTAACTGTTGCCCGTATGGAAAAGGCGGTACAACAGACCGGCTTTTTGACAAGGGTTTTTACAGAAAAGGAAATTGCATATTGTGAGAGCAGGGGTATGCAAAAAATTGCTTCATTGTCCGCCCGTTTTGCGGCAAAAGAGGCGGTGCTGAAAGCATTGGGAACAGGATTACGAAATGGTAAACTGACGGATGTGGAAGTGATACAAGATGATTTGGGACAGCCCGGTATTTTGTTGCATGGTGAGATAAAAAAAATAGCAGACAATAAAGAAATAAAAAACATACAGTTAAGTTTGAGCCATGAGGGAGGACAGGCCCTGGCGATGGTGGTAATGGAGGGTTAAGATGAAACTGACAGACGTGGAAACAATGCGGAATATGGATGAGGAACTGACCAATCAGGGTGTGCCAGAGATTATTCCTATGGAGCATGCAGGGAAAGCGATCAGCGATGTGGCCCTTTCTTTGTTGGAACAGAAGCAGAGAGTAGTAATTGTGGCTGGCAAGGGTAACAATGGTGGTGATGGTTTCTGTGCTGCCCGTTGGCTGAACGCTGCCGGTAAAAAGGTACAGTGTTTTGGCATGGGGATGAGCCGCAACGAGGCCATGACGGAATATAATATGCTTACGGACAGTGGCGTGGAAGTGCAAAATTTGCGTACTCAGGCGGACTTGGATTATTTGAAAATGAGTATTGCGAAAGCAGATTTGGTAATAGATGCTTTGCTGGGAACGGGTTTTGCAGGGGAACTGGAAGAGGATATGGCAAAGATTTGTGATTTGATGAATGGCGCAAAATGCCCGATTCTCAGTGTAGATATTCCCACTGGTGTTAATGCGGATAATGGCATGGTGGCAGAGCATGCTGTCAAGGCGATGGCTACGGTCACTTTGGCAAGAGTGAAAGTGGGAATGTTGCTTTATCCTGCCAGAGAAAATGTGGGAAAACTTTTCGTGGCAGATATTGGTTTTCCGGAAAAACTTTTGGCAAGGGATGTGAGCCCTTATTATTTGGTTGACAAAGAAATGGTGCGAAATTTGCTTCCTGTGCGGGATGCGGATGCCCACAAGGGAGATAATGGCAAGGTGACAGTAGTGGCCGGCTCTAAGGGATTTGTCGGGGCGGCGGCTTTGGCTACGAAAGGTGCAGTAAAGGCGGGGGCAGGATTGGTAAGTTTGCTTACACCGGAGTCCGCCAGTGCTATTTTGGCAATGAAATTAGATGAAGAAATGGTACATGCTTTGCCGGAGGATGAGCAGGGACTGGCAGAAACAGCAGTACAAGAGGTTTTGAGTTTTGGCGGGGATGTTCTTGCCATAGGACCGGGACTGGGCAAGAGTGAAGGTACTGTAAAAGCAGTTCAAGAAATTGTCCGTACGAGTCAAGTGCCTTTGGTTATTGATGCGGATGCTTTGACGGCTTTGAAAGATAATTTGAAAGTGCTGACGGAAAACACGGTAGCCAAAATACTCACGCCTCATGCAGGGGAGTTCAGCCGTCTGACGGGTTTGGATGTGGAAGATATTAATGCCGACAGATTGGCTTTAGCGATAAAGTACGCTAAAAAATGGAATGTGGTTTTGCTTTTGAAAGGCGCTCCCACCATTGTGGCATTGCCAAGCGGTGTGGCTTATTTAGTTAATTCCGGCACCAGTGCTATGGCAACCGGCGGCAGTGGTGATGTGCTGACAGGTGTAATTGCAGGACTTGTAGCACAGGGTTTGGAACCGGATACGGCAGCCATTTGCGGAGCATATTTGCATGGCGTGGCAGGAACCTTGGCGACTAGTGGCGCACCCGGTTTGGCGGCAGGAGAGATTGCGCAAAATTTGCCATTTGCGTGGCAGGAAGTATATGCTGATGATGAAGAAAATAAATTTAACAACTATGCCATTAAAACGATTGGATAAAAATTTATGAAAAAGTTTTTGTTAGCAGTAATTTTGGCATTGTTGCCAAATATAGTGTTTGCCAGCGTTACGGACGTTAAGTGGGGTGAGGATGTGAACAAAGTTTTGCGTCTGGTTTTTGACTTGACGGAGCCGGCAAATTTTGATTTTGCTGTTGAAAAGCAAACGCTTACCATAACGGTGGACACTGCTTTTGAAAAGGCGGAAAAGACAGATGCCATCAGAAGTGAATATGCCAAAAGTATGTATGTTCATGCGGTGGATGGGAAAACCGTATTGCGTTTGCCATTGGTTCAGGAATTGGTCAAAGAGGATGTCAAAGCGTTCACTTTGAAGCAAGACCCTGTAACCAAAAGACCCAGCAGAATTGTTTTTGATATTGCGAAAAAACCGGCGGTGTTAGCGGCGGCTCCCAAAAGTTCGGAATTCTCGTCTTCTACCACAGTTGCCAGTACGGCGGCGACAACAGTTAGCGTGGCAACTGCATCAAGTATGGCACCCGGCACAGCGGCAAGCAGTACACCCGTTGTTTCTAAAACAACAACCTCTGCACCAACGGTCAGTGTGCGTTCTTCCGCGCCTGCCACTACTTCAAGACCACCTTTAACAAGCGGGACACCCGTGGTGGGGAACAGTCCCACCAACAGAAGTGCGGCACAACAACAGGCCATTGATAAGGGCAGGGAAGAAGTGGCGGAAATCTTGAACAGGGTTAAGGGGGTTAAATCTGCACCAGTTATAACTGATAGCGCCCCCGTGAATACGGGAAAAACAGAAGTGCCGCCACAAGTTAAGCAAGCGGCACACAAGGTAGTGGAAAAGGTTGCAGAAAAAGCAGTGGAGAAAGCAAAAACTGCGGTAACCAGCAGCAAAGGTTCTTCGCCGGTAGTACAGATTATTTCTTCAGCGGCAAAAGGAACCGCCAAGGCGGAGCCACAGGAAAAAGTTAAACCTGCGAAGAAAAATAAAAAGGGCGAATATCGCACCAAAGGCGGCATTAAAGGTAAGATCATCACCATTGACCCGGGACACGGTGGCAGTGACCCCGGGGCGGTGAGTGATAAAGGTACTTATGAAAAAACCATTACTCTCGCAATGGCGAAAAAATTAAAAGCAGATTTAGAAAAGATGGGAGCAGTAGTATATTTAACCCGTAGTGGGGACACTGATGTGGCGAAGGCGTATGCGGATGATGAAGTGGAATTGCAGGCACGGGTGAATGTGGCAGAAAAAAAGGCATCGGATTTGTTCATCAGTTTGCACATCAATGCCAGTGTAAATAAGAAGGCAAGCGGTATTAGCACCTATTATTATCCCAAAACCAATTATGACACCAAGTTGGCAAAATGTATTCATAAGCAACTGACCACCAACTTCAAACTCAATGATATGGGGGCAAGAGAGGCAAACTTCTATGTTATTAAGCGTTGCTATATGCCGGCGGTGTTAATGGAATTGGGCTTTATTACGAATAAGAAAGAGGAAAAAACCATTTCCGGCAACTGGTTCCAAAACAAGGCAATGGGGCTGGTGGCGGACGGGATTAAGGATTACTTCAAGTAATGCGTAATGCGTAATGGGCAATGCGTAATTATGGCAAGATGTCCCTGCGATTATAATTAAGAATTTAGAATGCAGAATTAAGAATGATGGTAAAGAGTTCCTGTGATTAGAGCAGGAAATTTAAAATAGGGTGAAAGCAACCCTCTCCCTGGGGAGAGGGGCAGGGGTGTGGGGAAAAGTACGGCATTTGTATTATAGAAAGTGAGGTCACAAAATGAAAAAAGCACTGGCGTTAATAGTTGTTTGTATGTTGATGACGGGCTGTGCCTTGTTTGCTCCCAAAGAAATAGAATTCACGGTATATCGTGTTCCGGCGGACGGCTCGGAAACTTTGGTGGCGGAAAAAATCCAAATGAAGAATAATGATAAAACTTTGGCAGAGAATGTTATCAATCATTTGATAAATGTGAAGCCGGCTTCTGACACGGCTTATGAAGATTATTTGCCGGATGGCACCAAACTTTTGGGCATGGAAGTCAAGGACGGTATTGCTTTTGTTAATTTTAGTAAAGAAGTTTCCAAGAAAACCATGGGCAGTTACGAAGCTACTATGTTCATTGGTTCTATCGTTAATTCTTTGACGGAATTGCCGGAAATTAAAGCGGTGCAGATTTTGATTGAGGGCAAGAAAAAAGTTATGTATTGCGGTGTTCTGGATATTGAAGAACCATTGCAACGGAATGAATCTCTGTTGACTCCGTCTGTGCCGGCCACAACGGAAGCAACTTCAACTGCGGAACAAAAATGATAATTCATTTGGAAAATGCAGAGGCAACAGAAAAATTTGGACAGGCATTAGGCAAAGCACTTTTCAACGGTGCTGTTGTTTTGCTCACGGGTGATTTGGGCGCAGGAAAAACATTTTTGACCAAAGGCATAGCCACCGCACAGGGGGTGAATGCGGAGGAAGTGGTGAGCCCAACTTTTACTTTAATGAATATGTATAACGGGAATATGGAAATCCGTCATTTTGATTTATACCGTTTGAAAAGTGATGAGGAACTGGACAATATCGGGTTTGATGAATATTGTGGCGGTACGGGAATTACGGTAATTGAATGGGCTGATTTATTTATGGAAAGGATGCCTCAAGAATATATTTTAATCAAGTTGTTGCGTGAGGACGCGGGACGAAGGGCGGAAGTAACGGCTCTGGGATTTGAATATGAGGAAGTTGTTGAAAAGTTAAATGTTGATTTTAGGAATTGATACAGCCACCAAGGTGTGCAGTGTGGCACTGACTTTGGACGGCAGGGTATTGGCGGAACATAATAGTACGGACGGCATTGCTCATTCCCGGCGGTTGTTGCCGGAGATTGACGGGCTTTTGAAAACTGCGCAGGTGGCCAAAGAAGATATTGACATGGTGGCAGTGAGCATGGGCCCCGGGTCTTTTACGGGATTGAGAATTGGCCTGGCAACAGCGGAGGCCATTGCCTATGCCCGTAAGAGATTTTTGCATGGGGTGAACACACTGGAGGCATTGGCCTATAATTTGCGGGGAGAGAAAAAAATTATCAGCCCTTTGATTGATGCCCAAAAGGGCAATTTTTATCAGGCACTATATCAGTGGCAGGGGGATGAACTGGTTTGTCTGGAACCGGTGGCAATAGTCAATCAGGGAAAATTATGGGAGCGTATTGGTGACAGACCGGCCATTGTTACAGGGGAATGTGGGGCGTTGCAGAATTTGCCGGAACATATAGAGTTGGCTACGGAAGATTTGCGGAGCCCTTTGGCAAAATCTCTCTGCGCTATTGCAGAACGGAATTTTGATGAAGAAAAAGATAAGAATTTTTTTGGATTGGAACCTTTTTATATCCGGCGTTCCGAAGCGGAGGAATTGTGGGAACAACGGCACCGGTAATTCGTGAATTGCAGTCAGGGGACTTGCCGGAACTGGCGGTTTTGGAACAGGAATGTTTTGCCGATGCCTGGGGTTTGGCAATGCTGACTACGGAAACAGAAAATAAATTTGCAAATTATTTAGTTTTGCAGATGGGTGATAAAGTTGTTGGCTATGCCGGAGTGTGGCTAGTGGCAGGCGAGGCAGAAATTCATCGGGTTGCAGTTACTAAAGAATTTCGTGGTTGCGGTTACGGTAAATTGCTGACTGACACCTTAGTCAAGCAATGCTTTACCAAGGGCGCTACACAGGTCAGTTTGGAAGTGTGGGATGACAATGTTGCGGCACTTGCCACTTATTTATCAGCAGGTTTCAAAAAAATTAGTGTCCGTAAAAATTATTACGGGCAGGGGAAAGACGCAATAATAATGGCTTGCGTCCCCTGAAAGGGGAAGAGGGCCACGAAGTGGCGAAGGGGTTTGAAAAAGTTGAAAGATGTAAATTAACCCCCCAGTCAGCTACGCTGACAGCCCCCCTGACTGGGGGCCAAGAAGAGAAACAGGTAAATGCAAAAAGATATTTATATTCTTGGAATTGAATCAAGTTGTGATGAGACAGCGGCGGCGGTGGTGAAGAATGGCAGGGAAGTGTTGAGTAATATCATTTCCAGCCAAATTGTCATTCACCGCAAATTTGGCGGTGTGGTGCCGGAGATTGCCAGCCGTAAGCACATTGAAAATATTATGCCGGTCATTGATGAAGCATTGGCAAAAGCCAACCTCGCTTTGGAAGATATTGACGCGGTGGCGGTTACCTATGGCCCCGGACTGGTGGGGGCACTTTTGGTAGGCCTCAGTGCGGCAAAGTCCTTGGCGTGGGCATTGGATAAACCCCTGATTGGTGTCAATCATTTGGAAGGGCATATCTTTGCTAACTTTTTGAATGACAAAGATTTGGAGCCCCCTTTTATGGCATTGGTAGTCAGCGGCGGTCATACGGCTTTGTTGCATGTGAAGGGATACAACGAATTTGAACTTTTAGGTCAGAGCCGTGACGATGCGGCAGGGGAGGCCTTTGACAAAATTGCCAGAGTGATGGGCAGACCCTATCCCGGTGGCCCGGAAATTGAAAAATTAGCAGAAACGGGAAATCCTGACGCCATTCATTTTCCCACTGCCAAATTAGATAATCCCTACGAGTTCAGTTTTAGTGGTTTGAAGTCCGCCGTGCTGAATTATTTGCACAATGAGGAGCAGGCAGGACGGGCGGTTAATTACAATGATGTGGCGGCATCTTTTCAAAATGCGGTGGTGAATGCACTTTGTGAAAGGGCGGTTTATGCCATGCAACAGAGCGGTTTGAAAAACATTGTGTTGGCAGGAGGAGTTTCTGCCAATAAAGTTTTGCAGAATCGTTTGGCGGAAACAATGGAAAAAATCGGTTGCCATCTGGTACATCCCACACCTATTTTGTGTACGGATAATGCGGTGATGATTGCCTGCCGGGGGCATTTTATGTATCAGGCAGGTATGCGTAGCCCGTTGGATTTGAATGCCCAGCCAAGTTTGAAGTTAAAATAAAAAAGCGTCAAAATTATATACACTTGACCCTAAATGTATATAATTTTGACGCTAAAGCAAAAAGCAAAAGGAAAAAATTTTTACGTGATGTCCAATCTGATATCAGATTGGGGTAAGTCTGATATCAGATTGAGCGTTAAAAAAATTAATTAGCACGCAAGTGCTAATTTTTATTTTCTGATTGAAATCATAAAAATTATTTTGTGGCGAACGCCGAAGGCGAAATCTTATATAAGACTTGGGTAAGTCTTATATAAGATTGAGAATACGCCGAAAGAAAAATTTTGTAAAACTTTTGGTGATGGCTGAATATCATATGAGATTGGATGCAATCTCATATGATATTGGACATGTAAAAAATAAATCAGCACAAAAGCCGATTTTTGTTTTGATATTTCTCTTACTATATATAATAGACATGAGAATGAATTTTATAACCAAAAGGGCGGAAAAAATTTACTTTTCTTCATTATATATAATAGACACGAGTTTTGTTTTTGCAACCAAAAAGGGAAAGAAATTTCTAATTATAAGATTAATTATGGTTTTCTAAGTAAAAGTGCTGCTTCTCTTTTGGGAAGCAGCACCTTTTTTATGCTTTTTTCCATTGTTTAATTATTTCTTTTTTGCTTAAAGAGGTCCAGCCCAAATCGTCAATGGTGAGTTTGGCTTCGCCTATAAGAAACCGCCGTGCATCTTCGTTGTGTAAGCGGATGTGCCAAAGGTTTGGTATGGCCGCATCCTTCATCCAATTTGTGAACTCTTCACTCAACAGATAATCTACAAACTTCTGAGCATCTTCCTGATTCTTGGAGCCCCGCATAATTCCTGCTCCGCTATACAGGCAACGGTTGGCATCCATAATAACTGAAGCATAAAGGTTGGAGGCCTGCTTTTCCAAAGTAAGCGCTTTGCTTAAAGGCAGAATGGTTACTGCTTTCTTGCCTTTCATAACTTCTTTGATGGCATCTTCCTGACTGGACACAAATTTAATTTTTTGTTTGTTAAATTCGTGGGCAAAATTCAGTGCGGGCGTTTCCCCCTGTACCTGCCACATGCTGACAATTCCCGAATAGATGGTGGGAGAAATTTCATATTCCTCCAAAACAATTTCATCTTTCAAGTTTTTAGCAATCAAATCAATCCAACCCTCCGGGGCAAAGAGGCCTAAATCATGTAAGGACTCCGTGTTGCTGAGAAATCCTAAATAATCAACCCATAAATTAGTCCACATGCCTTTGCGGGGTTGGGTTTGAACCGGCAGGTCGGCGAGTTGCGGGGATATATAGGATATCAACATATTGGCACGTTCTGCCAGATAAAAGTCATCTTGGTTGGGCCCGATTACACAGTCAACATTTTTTTTGTAAAGATGGTTTAACTGTTCTACAAATTTTTCCTGGGGCAGATAGGTAATATCTACAGGTAACCCGGTGGCTTTGGTAAAGCCGGTGGTAATGGTCGTGGTAATATTTTCCGGCAGGGTGCTGGCTATTTTTAGCGTTTTGGCCTGTACGGAATAAGATACACCGCTTACTAAAAGAACAGTCAAAAACAATATTTGTAAAAACTTTTTCATCATAACTCCAATTTTAATGTATAATGATTATATCATAAAAAATAAAAAAAGGAAGTATTTTTATGTTAAAAGGAATCAGAGTTTTAGATTTTTCCAAATGGTTGCCCGGACAATACTGCGGTATGATGCTGGCGGATTACGGAGCAGAGGTGATTAAACTGGAATCACCGAAGGGGGATGACCCAAGGCGTTTCACTCCCCAAAAGGCGGAGAATATGAGTTACTGGCACATGATGCTGAACCGCAACAAGCAGGATGTGGTTGTTGATTTGAAGTCAGAGGCAGGGGTGGCAAAGTTGAAAGAACTTTTGCAAACTGCGGATGTGTTTTTAGAGGGTTTCCGGCCCGGCTATTTGGCACAGTACGGTTTGGATTATACCAGTGTTAAGAAGATAAATCCCAAAATTATCTATGTGTCAATCACTGGCTTTGGGCAGAACTCCCATAAGCCGGGGCATGATTTGAATGTTATTGGACTTTCTTCCTTAAGTTGTCTGGATGATGGGCAGGATGTGGCTTTGCCGGATGCCCAGATGAGCGCTTTGATGGGTGCCACTAATGCTTTCGCCACTATTTGTATGAGTTTGTTTAACCGTACAAAAACCGGAATGGGCAGGTATTTGGATGTGAGTATGTATGCGGCAGCACTGAATATGAAACTGACCGGCATTGCCGCCATGTATGGCTGTGCGGAGCAACATTGCAAGCCCTTTAGCCGTGTGAGCCATTATTACGGGGTGTACCGTTGCAAGGACGGACGGCATATTACGGTGGGGACGATTGAACCGAAGTTTTGGCAAAAACTTTGCGAACTGCTGGAATGTCCTGAAATCATGGACAGGCAATTTGATTTTGAACATGAGGATGAACTGATAAAAATTATTGGCGACAGGTTTGCCACTAAGACCTTGGCAGAGTGGCTGGCTAAAATTGGGAACGAGGAGTTTTGCGTAACCCCGGTCTGCACTATGCGGGAGGCATTGGAGAGCGAGCTGACTGCCAAACAAAATATACTTGCTCAGGCGGAAGATAAGGAATATGGAACATTGCATTATATCGGTTACCCGGTAAAGATTTCTGGTTTTGAACAGAAACAACCTAAGCGGGCGGAACGGCTGGGAGAGAGTAACGGGAAATTCTAATTTGTCAAGGGAAAATTTAATGAAATAAAAATTGACATATATATTACATGATATTAAAATAGTTAATACTTATTTGTAGGGTCGGAGGGTAAAAAATGTTAGATATGAAATTTGTGCGTGAAAATCCTGATGCGGTTGTGACAGCAGTGAAAAAACGCAATGGTAATTTAGATTTAACCGAATTTCTGGCTTTGGACAAGGAACGCCGTGAGATTGTTCAAAGCGTGGAGCAACTGAAAAAGCAACGGAATGATGCTTCCATGGAAATTGGCAAATTAAAAAAGGCGGGACAAAATGCAGATGCCCAACAGGCGGCAGTCCGTGCTATGGGCGAAGATATTGCCAGGCAGGATGAAAAACTTGGTGTTATTGAACAAAAACTGAACGCCATTCTGCTGACTATTCCCAATATTCCGGCAGAGGATGTACCTGTGGGCAAAGATGATACCTGCAATCCCGTTATCCGTACCATTGGCGAGCCACGCAAGTTTGATTTTACACCCAAACCCCATTGGGAGATTGGCGAAAACCTTGGCATTCTGGATTTTGAACGGGGTGTAAAGGTCAGCGGTGCCCGTTATGTGTTCTACAAGGGGTTGGGCAGCCGTCTGGAACGGAGCGTTATTGAATTCTTTTTGGATTTACATACTCAAAAACATGGCTATACAGAGTTTTTCCCGCCCTTCATCGTCAACAGGGACAGTATGCAGGGCACGGGTCAGTTGCCGAAGTTTGCAGAGGATATGTATAAATTGGAAAATGGGGATATGTATTTAATACCTACTGCGGAAGTACCTATCACCAATTTACATCGGGATGAAATTTTGAAGGCAGAGGATTTGCCCTTGAAGTATACTGCTTACAGTGCCTGCTTCAGAGCGGAGGCAGGGGCTGCAGGCCGGGATACCCGTGGTTTAATCCGTATGCATCAGTTCAATAAGGTGGAACTGGTTAAATTCACCAAGCCGGAGGAAAGTTGGGCGGAGTTGGACAAACTGACCAATGATGCGGAGGAAGTTCTGCAAATTTTAGGCCTGCCTTATCATGTGGTGCGTTTGTGTACGGGCGACTTGGGCTTTAGCAGTGCCACCACTTATGATTTGGAAGTATGGTTGCCGGCGGCTAACTGCTATCGGGAAATTTCTTCCTGTTCCAATTTCCTTGATTTCCAGGCAAGAAGAGCGAACATTAAATTCAGACGGGATGCTAAGTCCAAACCTGAATTAGTGCATACTTTGAACGGCAGTGGTGTGGCAGTGGGCCGTACTGTGGCCGCCATTTTAGAGAACTATCAGAATGCGGACGGTTCTGTAACTGTGCCGGAAGCATTGAGAAAATATATGGGTGTGGATGTTATTACGAAAGCATAAAAAGCTATAAGTTAAAAGTTAAAAATTAAAAATTATGGTAGTGAGTTCCTGTGATTGTAGCAGGATAGTTGGCAAATTGTGAACTTTTTTATTTTAATCAAAGGAACATATTACCATAACTTTAAGTTTTAAGATTTTGACTTTTAATTTCTTCGGTGTAAGGGGTAAGGATGAAAGAGCAAGATACTGAGGCGGTTGTTAAGAAAACAATGGAATATTATCAAAAGAAATATTGCCTGCAAGGGTGGGCGTTTCTTTTCCTGATGCCGGTATTGAATCTTATTTTGCCACAGGATTGGGGTTTGGAAAACAGCGTAGTGGAAAATCTGCAAATGATTTTCGTATTGCTCTGTTTGTATTGGTGCCTGGCTATGGCATGGCAAAAAGATTTGCCTGATTGGGGTGGCAGTGCTTCGGCTTTTTGGTACGCCGGTTTTTTGATGACCGTACTTTTGGTGGGTAGGGAAATCAGTTGGGGGCGTGCTTTCTTTCCTTCGGAATTAGGTTATGAAATGATTCAATGGGAAGAAATGGGGCTTTATGGTAAACTGGCACATCCGTTGATTGGTGCTTTAATCCTTCTTACGCTTTGGTGTTTGTGGCGGTCTAAGTTTTGGGTTTTTGTGCAAAGAATGTGGAAACATTTTGCTTATCCGGAAATTGTTTTGCTACTTATATATGTTCTTGCCCAGTATGCGGCAGAACACATGAGCATTGCTTTTTGGAACGGTGAACTGGCTGAGGAATTGGCAGAAACCGGTGCATATATTGTTATTGAATGGCTGGTGCGGGGAACTGCAGCAGACTACAAGAGAGGAGAGTGGGCATGAAAAAACACGGCTACTTTCAACTTTCCCGGGAGGATGTAACCAGTTTGGCGGAGGAATATGGTTCTCCGTTATTGGTGCTTTCATTGCAACAGGTGGAGGCAAATTATAAAAGGTTGCGCCGTTATTTACCCAGGGTACGGGTGCATTATGCCATTAAGGCCAATCCTCATCCGGAAATTTTGCGTACCATGATTAGACTGGGGTCTAACTTTGATGTGGCCAGCGATGGAGAAATGCGGTTGTTGAACAGCATGGGTGTCAAAGGCGAAAAAATGATTTATGCAAATCCCATGAAAACATCCGGCGGGCTGAAGGCCTGCACGGAATGTCATGTAAGCCGCATGACCTTTGACTGCAAATCAGAATTGGATAAGATTGCTAAGGTACTTCCTAATGCCATGGTACTTTTGCGTTTACGCATTGATAATTCTTCTGCACATGTGGATTTGAATAAAAAGTTTGGTGCCGGCAGGGAGCAGGCCATAGAACTGATGCAGTATGCTAAAAATTTAGGATTGGACATGGCGGGGATTGCATTCCATGTTGGCAGTCAGACCATTATGGCAGACCCATATCTTCGGGCAATGGATGTGGCTCGTGAGGTTTTTGAAGAGGCCGAAGAGCAGGGGCTGAATTTAAGAATATTGGATATTGGCGGCGGTTTCCCCATTCCTGAAACCCATGGTAAATTTAATTTGTCAGAAATGCTGAAGCAGATAAATGCCCGTCTGGAAGAGGATTTTCCGGAAACAGAAATTTGGTGTGAACCGGGACGCTATATTTGTGGCACAGCGGTCAACTTGATTACCAGTGTTATTGGTGTAACGGAGCGTGGCGGACAACCCTGGTATTTTCTTGACGAAGGACTTTATGGAACTTTCAGCGGTGTAATTTTTGACCAGTGGGATTTCCGCTTAATCGCCATGAAGGATACAGATGAGGATGAGGTGGAAGCAACTTTTGCCGGCCCCAGTTGTGATTCTTTGGATATTATGTTCCGTGGCTGTATGACAGTGCCCTTGAATGTGGGTGATTTGCTGTTAGTGCCTGCCTGTGGTGCATATACTAGTGCTAGCGCCACAACTTTCAATGGTTTCAGTACAGCCAAATACGTGGTCTGGGAGCAGGTTAAGGATTAGTAAGTGGAGAGATTTCAGGAGTTCATCAATCAAAAATTCAAACCTTGGTGGCAAAGCATTGCGGTAGGGGACAAAATTTGTGCCTTGGCGGTGCTTTTTATTTTGGTGGCAAGTTATTTTTACATACAGGAGCAAACGGCCTTGCAGGAGCAACGCAGTGCGGACAGCTTGAAACGGGAAGAACGGTTGAGCGTGCGTAAAAATGTGGTGGTGTTGGGGGTTGATCAGTTGGTTGAAGTGGATAATGGCCAACGCACGGACACTATTTTTGTAATGATGTTTGATCCTGAAAAGGGGCAATGCTCACTTTTGAATGTCCCTCGTGATACCCGGGTACAAATGGAGGTTGATGGCAAACCGGACTATGACAAAGTTAATGCCGCCTTTACTTACGGCGGTGCCAAAAACACCATGCGGGTTTTGGAAGAATTTTTAGGTATTCAGATTGACCATTATTTGCTGGTGGATGTCAGCGGTTTCAAGCGGCTGGTGGACGCCATTGGTGGTGTGGATATTTATGTTGATAAAGATATGAAATATGACGACTTCAAGCAGGGTCTGCATATTGATTTGAAAGCAGGTCAGCAACATTTGGATGGGGAACACGCCATGCAATATGTGCGTTACCGCCGTGAATATGGGGATATTTCCCGTATCCGCCGCCAGCAAAGATTTCTTTGGGCGGTACAGCAGAAAATTGTCAGCGGACAAATGCTGATGAAGATTCCCGGACTGACGAGGGAACTTATGAATATGGTACGCACAAATTTATCCGTTAGCGATATTTTGCCAATGGCACGCACACTGTATGATATGGTTCGTAACAATGCTTTCCGTATGAGCATGGTGCCCGGTTCGTCAGAATATTTGTACGATATTGCTTATTGGACGCCGCATGTTATGGAAACCCGTCAAATGGTGGCGGACTTGCAGGGAGTGCTGTTTGAAGGACGGCTGGTGGAAGCCGCAACAATTTTGGCAGAAACCTATTCTGAAAGCGTACATAAGGGCAGGGTTTGGCAACGGGAACATGATGCTGCAGAAGAATGGGATAGACAGCAAAAACTGTTAGAGGAGCATAGGGAGGCATTGCAAAAGCAGGAAGCAGAAAAATTGGAACAGCAGAAGCAGGAAAAGAATAAGAAAAAAAGACGTTCTAAACATAAAAACAAAGATAACTGAGATGACCCGTTTCAACACGGGTCTTTTCTTTAGTTATAAATACTTTTAATTTGCAATGTTTTATGCTACAATATATAAGTGTTCTTTTGTCTTCGGACGGGAATGTAATGATTATGTTGGAGGAAAAAATGCACGATAACATACACATTATTACAGACAGTTTAGGTTGTGTTTCAGAAACAGAATATATAAAAGACCCTCGTGTACATGAGTTGCGGCTCACGGTGCGGCACGGGGATTTGGAATGGTATGACGGTGAAAAAACCACAGCGGAAATGGTGGAGATGATTAATCAAAGCGGCAAACTGCCCACCACCAGCCAGCCGCCGCTGGGTGAAGTCATTGAGTTATTTACTAAATTAGCAAAGGATGGCAAAAAAATTCTCGCTATTAATGTTGACCATGTGCTGAGCGGTACACATGCCACTTTTGTTATGGCGGCAAAACAGGTTATGGATGACGTGCCGGGAGCGGATATCCGGGTGTTGGATTCTTTTACCGCATCCAGCCCGATTGCTGGCTTGGTTGCTGATGTTTTGACAATGATTGATGACGGTAAAGATATTGATGAAATAGAAAAATGGACTTTGGATGCCATTCGCCGTACTTACAGTTTCTTCAGTGTGGAAACATTGGAATACTTGCAAAAAGGCGGACGGATTGGCAAGATGGCAGGGCTTTTGGGTTCTATTTTGGGCATCAGACCAATTACTAATTTAGGAGTACATACGGAAGGGCAGTTAATTCCAGTTGATAAAATGCGTACCCGCAAAAAAGCGATTGCCAGAATGATAGAATTGGCGGCTGAAAAAGCACCGATTGAAAGAATATACATTGCTAATTGTGAATGTGAGGAAGATGCCAAGCATATAGCGGAAGTTATGCAAACCCAGTTCCCGGATGTGCCAATTCTTTCTACCAGTGTTGGCACGGTGTTGGCGGCTCATTTGGGGCCGGGTGCTTTTGGTATTTTTGTCCGTCAAAAAGCATAAGGAGGCAAAATTGGCCAAAGAAATGATTACCGGTAAGGAATTCCGAGCCATGCTCTTGGGTGCTTACCACAGTTTTGAAAAGAATTTTGAAATAATCAATAATTTGAATGTGTTTCCTGTGCCGGACGGGGATACGGGAACCAATATGTTGCACACTATGACCAGTGTGGCGAAAGCCATAAGCGCTATGAATGACAATCAGGATGTGGGTGACATAGGCGCACAAATGGCAAAGGCAGCCATTATGGGTGCCCGCGGCAATTCCGGCGTCATTCTTTCCCAGTTGCTCCGTGGTATTGGCAAAGGGGTGGCAGGGAAAAAATCTGTGGATACCATTGGTATTGGCAAGGCCTTTCAATACGGAATTCTGTATGCCTATCGCAGTGTGGCAAATCCTGTGAACGGCACTATCCTTAGCGTGGCAAGGGCCATGGCAAAAGGGACTTATAATATTGCCCGTACCAGTAATGATTTGGAAGCGGTGTTGACCGAGCTCATCAGTTGTGGTGAAAAGGAATTGGCACGTACTCCGGAGCAGTTGCCCACATTGAAAGCAGCAGGGGTTGTGGATGCCGGCGGTCAGGGGCTTATCTGTTTCTTTAAGGGTTGCTTAAGTGGTCTGCGGGGTGAGGATTGTGCAGTTATTGAAGTGGCACAGGCGGCACCGAAGATTACCCCGACAGCAGAAGAACCATTGGACTTGGAGTTTCCCTATTGCACGGAATTTATTGTCAAAGAAGCGAACATCACTAAAGAAGCAGTACAGGATGCTTTGAAAGATATGGGCAACAGTATGATTGTGGCGGTGATGGAAGATATTGTCAAAGTTCATATTCATACTAAACATCCCGGTGATGCGCTGAACAAGGCACAAGAATGGGGAACTTTACACGATATTAAAATCAACAATATGGTTGATGAACATAACGAACGGCTTTTTGTGGAACAAAAGCCGGCGCCGCAAAAGAAGGGCAAAGTTGGTGTGCTGACGGTAGCACCGGGTCAGGGTTTGGCAGTAATGATGCACAAAATGGGTGCTGCAGGCATTATCAGTGGCGGCCAAAGTATGAACCCGTCCGTAGAAGATTTTGTCAATATTATCAATTTGGGCGAGTATGATTCCTATATTATTCTGCCGAACAATAAGAACATTATTTTGGCAGCTGAACAGGTACGGAAACTTTTGGGTGCAGAAAAAGTAAATTATGTTGGTACCACTAATATTGCACAGGGTTTGGCGGCACTTTTGCATTTTGACCCGGAACGGACAGCGGAAGAAAACCGGGCAGTTATGACTCGTGGTGCTCATGATGCCATTGGTGGCAGCATTACTCAGGCAGTGCGTGACAGTGTAGTGGGCGGTATTACAGTACATAAGGGAGATTATCTTGGCCTGATAAATGAAAAGATTACTTGTACCGGTAACAGCATTGAGGACGCTTTGCAGAAAATGCTGACGGGTAAGGATTACGAGTTAATCAGCATTTATTATGGCGATACATTAAAAGAAGACGAAGCACAAAAATATGCGGAATACATTGAAGGTCTTGGGGACTTTGAAGTGGAATGTTTCCCCGGCGGACAACCCAATTATCCGTTGATTTTAGTGATGGAATAAGAAAATTAAAATAAAATAATGCCACTGCATTTTGCAGTGGCATTATTTTATTTCCTGCTCAAGGTTGTCAAAATCAGGCGTGGAGAAAAATTCACCGAGTGTTATTTCCAAACCATCACAAAGTTTTTTGATGGTTACAACACCGGGATTTTTACTTTCGCCTAAAAGAATACTTTTGATAGTAGATTGGGAAACACCGGCGATATAACTTAACCCATTGGGGGTAATCTTTCGTTGCTCGCATAGGTCATATATTCGTTTGCAGATTATATTTTGTGTACACATAATTTTAGTGATTTATCACTAAAATTATGATAGTGCTTTTAAGTAGAATAAGTTAGTGATAATTCACTAACTTAGTGAATTATTATGATGTAAAATATTGAAAAATAAGAATAATGTGGAGGGGAAAATGAGTAAAATTCTTTCAGTAGATATTGCAAATGAGCTTGTAACTGTTGCTATGGACAACGGATTGGCAAAAGATTTGCCATTAGAGTATTTTAATTTTAAACCAGAAGTTGGAAAAGAAGTTGAAGTTCATAAAAAAGAAGATGGCTCTTATATTATTGATGCAGCAGAGCAGGAATTAACCAGAAGATTATGGTTTGGTTGGGTAGTTGCATTGTTTTGTGCACCAGTAGGTATGTACTTTTTCTATAAAGCCAAACATATGAAAAGTTTTTATTTTTGCTTGGTACTTTTAATTTTGTCTGTTATTGGTGCTGTGATCGAATGATATAGAAAGAAAGGCAGGAAGGAACAGAAATTTGACTTGTTTGGAGGAGTGTAGTTATGAAATTTTTAAGATCTGAGATATATAGTGGGTTAATTTCATTAGCTGTTGGTGTTGACTGGATAAGGGTCACTATGAATTTTTTTGGCGAGTTCTTGTTAAATGAACTGTCCATCATTGGTATTTTATTTATAATTGATGGAGTCATGATTATTGTAAAGCGTTTTCAAAAGAAAACAGTTTTTAATAAGGTAATACTTGGGGTTTCAGGAAGTGCGATAATTCTTTTGTTAGTTATTTTTATTTCTGATTATGTGAATTTCAACGACATTTGGGTATCACTTTTTGTGGCTGCTGTAGATTGTTGGAATGCTTATTGTGATCAATATGAGAATGTATTAAGTAGTGATGAAAATAGTGCTACTGGTAATGCTAAAATAGTTGCTGCTGCTGGAGCAATAGGGGCAGTTGCTTCTGAATTGATTAAACAGGAAAAGATGAAAAAAAGAAGAAAACATATTGTGCCGGAGGATGAGGAAGATGTTGAAGAACTAAGTGAAGAAAAATGTGATGAATATGAAGAAGATGATAATGATTGTGACGACGATAACATGGACTAACTAAGTTATTATTTACCTTAAGAAAAATAAAATTAGAAAGGAGGCGATAGTATGAAAAAAATAATAATATCAGCTATGTTGGGGGCAAGTATTCTTTTTGGATGTCTTGGCTCAAATGTGCAAGCTAATGGTTTATTATTGGGCAATGATTTATCTATTGAAAATTTTCAAATAGATAAAACTAATAATGTTCAGTATGCAACCTATCATTGGCAATGTCAAAAATGCGGAAAAACATGGTCTACAGGAAGGTCTGATTTTCGGCCTCCTCAAGGGAAATGTGGGAATGGAAATCATGTTTGGCATCGTTACTAAAAAATAAAAAAGCCCTTGCACAAGCAGGGGCTTTTTTTATTGCGGTTTAATTTTAATAACACTTGACAAATACGTAAAATACGTATAAAATAATTGGCGTAAGGGGGTTGAAATGCCTTTAACACCAAAAGAGATGGCTAAACTGTTATTGCATAATGGCTTTGTAAAAGTGAAAAGCAATAATGGTTCTCATAGTAAATTTTATAATGCAAAGACAAAGGTTGTGGTAATTGTGCCAATGCATGCCAAGGATTTGAAAAAGGGATTGGAACAAGCGATTTTGAAAAATGCTGGAATCAGGAAGGAGTAATAAAATGGCAAAATATTTTTATCCGGTTATTTTGGAACCTGAGGAAGTTGGTTATTCTGTGTATGTGCCGGATATTAAGGGTTGTGCTACACAGGGTGAAAATATGGAAGATGTTTTTGAGATGGTACAGGAAGCTATCGGCTTGATGTTGGAAAATGTGGAAGAAAAGAATTATCCCGTTCCGTCTAATCCGGAGGATATTAAATTGGCAGGCAAGCAGTTTGTTATTATGGTTCCTTTTGATAGTTTGGCTTATGAGCAAAAATATAATTCCAAACCAGTGAAAAAGACCTTATCCATCCCTGCATGGCTGAATACTTTGGCGGAAGAAAATCACATTAATTTTTCCCATTTGTTGAAAACGGCTTTGTGTGACAAACTGCAGGTTAAGGTAAATTAAAAAGGTTAAGGTGAGAATATGGCGAAGGATGATATTTCCTTATTTGGAACTGATAATGAAATAAGCGGGGAAACGGTCAATACGGGGTCAAAACTGGATTTGATTAAGTTCAAGGCCTTGAAAGTGGATTCTGTTGACAAGTGGCAGGAGTTATTTGCCGGTTTTACGGAGTTGAAGGCGGTTACTTTCAGTTCTTCTCTGGGGATGATTAAATGGTTTTGCAAAAATTTTCAAAAATTGGAAATTATTTTTGGAAATGAAAATGTGGCAGGCGACAAGATGCGGCTACTGGAGGAGCAGTACGGTTTGGTCAGCACCTTGCATAAAGAAAATGCCAAAAGCGGCAATATAATTACAAAAAAAATGTCCAAGGGCGAGTTTAATCTTTTGGTGACCAAGGTTGACGGTGTAACTTCGCATCAAAAAATTTATCTTTTAAGCAATCCTGAAGAAAATCGCTACCGTGTGATTACGGGCAGTGCCAATATGACTTTTACGGCTTTTGGCGGTCAGCAACTGGAAATTATCAATGTGGCGGATGATTACGAGTCCTATGTTTGTTATGAGAACATTTATGAGAATACGAAGAAAGTTAGCACAAGGGAAGTGACAGTGGAGCAGGTGTTGGACTTAGATTTAAACCATTTGGAAAAGATGCCCCTGTTCTCCGAAGTGGAAGAAAGAAAAATCGTTACTATTGTGAAAGATGCGGTTGATGATGATGCAGCGGCAACTTATATTGTGCAAAAGGATGCTTTCAAAAAGGCCTTGGACGAGGCGGGTATAAAGGAAGAGGATGTTTTCAAAAAGCAGGGAAGGAACAAACTGCTTTTAGTGCAAAATTTGGTTGAACTTAGACGAAAAATCAGCGTGCAGGCGGATGTGATAAAAAGACGCTATGAGCAGTTCCCGGCTTTTTGTTATTTGGCGGACGAAAATATTATGCAACTCAATGGGGAGGCACTGGATTTGACTGATATTGCGGAGAAGGATGTGGTAACGGATATAGAGTTGCTTAAAAAGTTCTTTAACGGTTATTTTGATGAGGAACTGCCTTTTACGGGTAATGTAAATGCCGGAGTTGAAAAATATTTTGCCACCATAGTTTATGCCTTTGCAGCCCCCTTCATTTCCGTATGCCGCTATCATTATGTCCGGCACACGGATGACCCCTTCGCTTTTCCCATGTTTTTACTGTTGCGGGGCAATTCTAATGCGGGCAAAACACAGTTGTTAAAGTTCATTTTGCGGCTGATGTTCAATCCCTATCACATCAATATCAATAATGCCAACGGTGTTTTCCAGTCGGCCACAGCAGCAGAAAATGCTCCTAACGGTTTGTTGAATAAAGTGGTTCAGGCACAGGGTTTCCCAGTAATGCTTGATGAATTGAGTAAAGACCGTTGGAAGGATTACGAAGACAAGGTTGTAAAACGGGATATAGTCAGTATGGAAAGGGTGTCCCCTGTGCTGATGGCGTCCAACGAAGTGTCACCCTTGGGTGAGGCGCTGATTAAACGCACCATAGTTTTTGACGTGAATATGAATGTACCCCGGCGGGATATTCGCCTGGTACGGTCAAACATCAAGGAAACAAAGAAATTGACAGGAGCACTGTACCGTAAATTTTTGCAGGAAATGCTGGTGAAAATGCCGGACTTTGTGGAAAAATTTAAGTCCGAAGAACGCTATGCCCCGGATTTGTTCAAACTTTCTTCAGAGACCTTGGCAGATATTTTTGCCCAATATGGTGATGTCCCCAATTATGTGAAGATTTACGGACTGGACTATTATACGGAAAAGGTAAATGTGGCGGAAAACAGGGAAAAACTGTTGAAAATGTATGCCAACGAGGGGGATGACTGGGAAGTCAACAGAAAGAAAAATAAGTTAGTTATTCATTTTGATTATTCCTATAAAGCAGAGCATTTCCAAAGAGAATACAAGGAAGATTGCGGTATAGAATACTTTGGAGGCATGACAGTAACATTGGATTTGGCAAAAACGGAAAAATTTTTAGGCAGGAAGATAAAAGGAGCAAGTTGGATCAGTAAAGTATTCGGAAAAGATTGAGTTGTCAGTTACGGAAGAGACAAAAAAGACCCTCTGCGAAAGCAGGGGGCCTTTTTTGTTTCAGGAAAAGATGTCTATTTTTTTGTTCAGTTCTTCTGTAAGGGAAAGCAGGTTGGCTACGTCTTCCCCGTGCTGTTTGTGGTAGCCGATGCCCAAATCAATGGTCATATCCCAGTCCGCAGGAATGCTTGCCAGCCCCGGATAACTTTTGGTGGTATAGAGCAGTACTACACAGTTGCTCATAAAGGTTCTTGCAACCAGTGAAGAATCATAAAGGTCAATGTCAACAATGTTAATGTCCGGCTCGTTCTTATGGAGATATTCCCGCAACTGGTCCTCTGATTTGCCGATGCCCTTGCGGTACATCAATAGGGTCAGACCGCGTAAATCTTTGAAAGAAATCTTTTTCTTTTTGGCCAGAGGTGAATTTTCAGATACACCGATATGCTGGGGCATTTTCCGCAACAAGAGAAAATCAAGGTTTTCCAGGTGGTGATGGTAGTTCATCATATTTTCCGACATAATGTCAAAGGTGTGAATATTGAAAAGGTCAAAATAATATTTAAGCGGAAAATCTAAAAAATGCAGGGTGACATTGGGATAGATTTTTTGGTATTCTTTGCAGATTTTGGGCAGGGAAATTCCGGGCAGATTGGGAAGGGAGCCGATACGTATGGAATGAATGCCCGCTGCGGTTTCGTTACATTTTCGCAACAAACCTTGATAGGAGTCCATAATGCCTGTTGATTCGCTGAAAAACATCAGTCCCGCTTTAGTGAAAACAGTTCCCTTGGCACTCCGCTGGAAAATGGCGAAACCGATTTCCTGTTCAAGGGAGGTTATTTGGGAGAGCAGGGCCTGACGGGAAAGATAAAGTTTGTCCGCCGCTTTGGCAAAACTGCCAGTTTCTTGAATGGTTTTGATTCTTTCCAGTAATTCTTGTGTTAGCATTTCGGTGTATCTCCTTTCCTGAGTTTTTATATTGTATATAATATACCACATTTTAGCACTTATGTGTTTGAGTTGTAAAAATAATTTTGCCACAAGCAAAAAAGGTTTTACTTCTCATCATGATTGTGACAATTTATAATAAAAATAACAGGTGCAGTTTATCACGCCAAAAGATAACTGCAAAAATATTATTGTAAAAGGAGGATTACAAAATGGCAAAAGAGATTCTGGTTGGTTATGGTGTTGACATTGATGCGGTAGCAGGTTGGTTAGGTTCCTATGGTGGTGAAGATTCTCCGGATGATATTTCCAGAGGTCTGTTTGCAGGTGAAGTTGGTATTCCCCGTCTTTTGAAATTGTTCAAAAAGAACAATTTGAAGGTTACCTGGTTTGCTCCCGGTCACTCTATTGAAACATTCCCCGAGCAAATGAAAATGATTGTGGAAGCAGGTCATGAAATCGGTTCCCACGGTTATTCCCATGAAAATCCGATTGCGATGACTCCGCAACAGGAAGAAGACATCCTGAAGAAATCCATTGAACTGATTACCAAACTTACGGGCAAGGGCCCCACTGGTTATGTTGCTCCTTGGTGGGAATTCAGTAATGTTACCGACAAACTCTTGAAAAAATATGGCATTAAATATGACCATTCCTTGATGCATCACGATTGTATGCCTTATTATGTACGTATCGGCGACAGCTGGAGCAAGATTGATTACTCCGCCCCCGCAGAAACATGGATGAAACCGTTGGTTCGTGGCGAGGAGACCGATTTGGTGGAAATTCCTGCAAACTGGGATTTGGACGACATTCCTCCCATGATGTTCATTAAGAAGTCCCCCAACAGTTTCGGCTTCCACAGCCCCAGAGAAATTTTTGGTATGTGGGAAGACAGTTTTGATTATGTTTATGAAAACTATGACTTCGCAGTATTCCCGATGACCATTCATCCCGACGTTTCCGGACGTATCAAATGCTTGAATTGCCATCAACATTTGATTGACCATATCAACAAACACGAGGGTGTAAGATGGTGCACATTGAACGAAATGGCTGATGAATTTATTAAACGGTTTCCCAAGAAACACTAATTAACAGGCAGACCTGTTGGCAGAAGGCGTGCAGCATTTGTTGCACGCTTTCTTTGCAAAGATTGGAGGAAAGGTAAATGTGTGTATTGTGCGGTGAAATGATTATGAGTGTCCATTGGACGGACCAGCCCTTGCACGATGTGGAGTACAGAAACAAGAAGACCATTGTGGCCGGTGAAAACCAAAGGGAGAGGCGGCGCCTGCGTCTGAAACGGGTGAGTATTGCCAACAAGATTTTAGGTTTCTACGGCTTGAAAATGAATGACTGGAACGGCAGCCGCTATACCCTTTTTGACAGGAAGGGTATGAGCAAGGTGGTAAATGATTTGGGCGGCATGTGGAAAGCGGCATCGGATTTGTGTCACAAGACATTAGATCCGTTGGATCCTGCCTTTCTCAGTTATTTGCAGAAAGGACAGAATGTTGTATGATTATAGGGGATAGCAGGTTTCCTATTACCATTGTCACCGGCTTTTTGGGCAGCGGCAAGACCACGCTTTTGGCAAATGTTTTGCAACATGAAAAGTACAAAAACACGGCAGTAATTATCAATGAATACGGACAAGTTGGGTTGGATCATCGATTGATACGCCGTATTGAGGAAAAAACGCGTCTCCTCAGCGGCGGCTGTATCTGTTGCAATATGCGTGATGACCTTATCAACGAACTGAAGGATATTCTTAACGAAAAAGAGCAAGGTGTCAATGACATGGACAGGGTGGTTATTGAAACAACCGGACTGGCAGACCCGGCACCAATTCTTTTTTCCATTCTGATGGACCCCTTGCTGACCAACCGTTTTTATGTGGACGGGGTGGTGTGTTGTTTGGATGCGGCCAATGGGGAACTGCATTTGAAAAATAATCCTGAAACCGTCAAGCAGATTGTTACGGCGGACAGGATAATTGTGACCAAGACCGATTTGGTGGAGCATGAAAGATTACACGAGATACATTACCGACTGCACCACCTCAACCCTGCGGCGGCTGTGTATGGTACGGCCCACGGCATCATTGACCCGGAGGTGGTTTTTGACGAGGGAAAAGAATCCAAAAATAACCGGCTGGAGCAGTTGAGCCAGATTCAGGAAAAGTATAAAGAGAAAAAAATTGAACATGATACGGAAGTGCGTTCCATGTCCATAAAGTTTTATGAGGCGTTGGACTGGACCGCCTTTGGCCTGTGGATGAGCATGTTGCTTTATACTCACGGCGAAAAAATGTTACGGATTAAGGGCATGGTGGATGTGGGGGAAAAGGGCCCCATTGTCATCAACGGGGTGCAACACATCATTCATCCGCCCCATCATTTGGAAGATTGGAACGGGGAGGAGAAAAACTCTCAAATTGTTTTTATCATGAAAGGGTTGGAGCCCCACAGCATTATGGAGTCTCTGGTGGCTTTCCAAAATATTCTGGGTTCTGCCCCCTACATTGAAGAAATAAATATGAATCCCTATGGAGGTTAAAGATGAAAATTAAAGTTGCTGCGGTACAAATGAACTGCGTTCTGCGGGATGTGGATGCGAATTTGGCATTGGCGGAAAAACTGCTGAATGAAGCGGTTGAACAGGGGGCAAAATGGGTAATTTTCCCCGAACTCTTCAATACAGGTTATTGGGTTCCCAAAGAGGATGTTGAACTGGCGGAGAATATTCCCGACGGCCGTACTGCCCAATGGATGATTGCCCAAGCAAAAAAACATCAGATTTTGGTTTCCGGCTGCATTATGGCCAATACAAAAAATCCCGGCATCATAACTGATACTGCTTTGACCGTCAATGAGAACGGTGTAATGGGGACTTATGACAAAGTTCATCTTTGGGATAATGAGGAATTGCGGTTCCAAAATGGTTCCAAAGTTCCTGAGCCCATCCAATACGGTGACTTGCGTATCGGCATGCAGATTTGTTATGAAATCGGTTTCCCGGATATTTCCCGCCTGCTGACATTGAAGGGGGCAAATGTAATTATTTATCCTGCGGCTTTCGGCAGGGCAAGATATTATGTGTGGGATATCCAGTCCAAGGCCAGGGCTTTGGAAAACGGAATTTATGTAATTGCCGTCAACCGTGCCGGAGTGGATGACAATACGGTGTTTTTAGGGGGTCATTCCCGTATCGTTGCGCCTAACGGGGAAGTGCTTTGCGAGGCAGAGCGGGACGAGGACAAGGTCTTGGTGGCGGAAATTGATTTGGACAAATGCCTGGAAGCACGGCGAACAGTTCCCTATCTCAGAGATTTGAATAAGGCATTGGTTAAATCAGAGTGGGAGAAGATTTGAAAAAATACGTATAAATTTTTAATTGTTGGAATGATTTTAATTTGTTGTCAAAAAGGGGGTTATCAACACCCCCTTTTTGTCTGGGAAAAATTGTAAAAACTTTATTGCAGTAGCATTTATTGTGATAAAGGAATATAATAATATAATGATTTACGATAGAGTAGTTGAGGCGAGGTTTATAGAGAGACCCAATCGTTTTGTGGCGGTGGTGGAGATTGAGGGCAGGCGGGAAGTTGTCCATGTGAAGAATACGGGCAGGTGCAAAGAATTGCTTTTGCCAGGGGCAAAGGTTATTCTGTCGGATAGTTTAGGCAGTAAGATTCCCCGCAAAACCCGCTATGATTTGATTGCGGTTTGGAAAAAGAATTTAGGGTGGGTAAATATTGACAGTCAGGCACCTAACAAAGTGGTGCAGGAATGGTTGCTAAGTCCGCATAGTAAATTCAAAAAGATTACCTATCTCAAGCCGGAATATACTTATGGCAAATCCCGTGTAGATTTTTATTTTGAGCAGGGCAAGAAGAAAGTATTGTTGGAAGTAAAGGGTTGTACTTTGGAAATAGACGGTATAGGATATTTCCCGGACGCGCCTACAGAACGGGGAGTTAAGCACTTACACGAATTGGCACAGGCGGTTAAAAAAGGATATGAATGTTATTTGGCTTTTGTGATTGCTATGCCTAAGGTACAAAAAGTTTTGCCAAATAAAAATACTCACCTTGAATTTGCAGAGGCATTGGCAAAAGCGAAGAAAGCAGGAGTGAAAGTTTTATATTTGACTTGTTTTGTGGCACCAAATGAGTTGCGAATACTTTAAGAAGGGATAAAAATATGAAACCAAAATATACGACTAAAAAACAAATATCAGCATTTTGTCAAAGTTTGGGAAATGATATTTTTGAAGATTACCCCTTTGACGAAAACTGGATGGCTATGCGGCACATGGACAAAGGCGGACATGTGATGGCGTTTTGCTATGAATATTACGTGGGGGAAGTTTGGGTTAATGTGAAATGTGAAACGGATTACCGGGAATACTGGCTGAAGAAATATCCCGAAAAAATCAGACCTGCCTACCACATGAACAAGCGACACTGGCTGACAATGATTTTGGACGGCAGTATTGCCAACGAAGATGTGGAAACTTTGTTGAAAACTTCTTATGTGTTGACGAAGAAAGGCAACAAGAAGAAATGAATAATAATGGGTTTGAAATTATTTCCCAGGAAACAGCAAAAGAGATTATGTCTAAGCCGGGTGAT
The DNA here is from genome assembly GCA_030531205.1 of Phascolarctobacterium sp. Classification (GTDB taxonomy): domain Bacteria; phylum Bacillota; class Negativicutes; order Acidaminococcales; family Acidaminococcaceae; genus Phascolarctobacterium_B. Next base: position 67,315 of record JAUNOC010000001.1, on the reverse strand, counting down.
TATGTTATAGTTGACGTGCGCAATGCGGACGAATATGCTGACGGACATATTGCTAATGCGGTGTTAGTGCCTTTACCCGATTTAGAACAGGCGGCAAAAGAAAAATTGCCCGATAAGGAGCAACTTTTGTTAGTGTATTGCCGTAGCGGCCATCGCAGTAAACTGGCTGCCGCAAGATTAGCAGAATTAGGATATAAAAACATTAAAGAGTTTGGCGGTATTATTGATTGGCAATGGGGGATAGTTAAATAAATGAAGAATAGTCCTTTTAATTTGCAGGAACAGCAATTAACAAATGAATATTTGCAATATGCTGATGAGATGTTGGCGGTCCGTAAAAACCTTTTGGGTTATCCTGCTAATGAAAATAGTGGAATGTCGGGGTTTTATAATTGGTATATACAGAGCGGTTTGGCGGATTCTTTAATGAATAATGCCGGTGATTGTTATGCCCCTTCACATTTTGATTTGTCCAGTCATCGTTATGAGTGCAAAGTAATTGATTACTTTGCTGATTTATTGCAGTTCGCAGAAGATTATTGGGGGCTGATTGGGACTGGCGGTACGGACGGCAACAATCATGGTGTATATTTTGGGAAGAAAATATTGTGGGAACGTACGGGAGAATTGCCCATTGTTTATACTTCGGCAGAAGCCCATTATTCCAATATGCGGCTTGCAGATTTGCAAGGATTGCAAGTTAAACGGATTCCCGCAGATACAGAAGGCAGGATGGATGTAGCGTCTTTTGCCAAAGCGTTGGCACCGAATAAACCCGCATTAGTGATTTATGCTATCGGTACAACTTTTAAAGGAGCAATGGACGATGTGGCCGCTTTGGAAGAAATCATTAGACAAAAGAGCGTGAAAAATATTTACCGTCATTTTGATGCCGCATTATTTGGAGGTTATTTACCTTTTACCCGTTGTAAAGATTTGGTAAGCCAAAAGTTGTGGCATTATGATTCATTGGCAATCAGCGGACATAAATTTTTTGGCATAGACGAGCCGTGCTGTGTGTTTGTTTGTCGCAAAGAAGTTTTTGATGCCCAACAGAATAGCAATATTCCTTATTTGGAATCATCCATGCCTATGATTAGTTGTAGCCGCTCGGCATTAACACCTTTAAAAATGTATTGGCTGTTAAAGACAAAGGGTTGGTACTATTATGCGAGATTGGCTTTGGTTTGTATTAAGAATGCAGAATATTTGCACAAAGAATTGCTAAAATTAAAATGGCCGGCATGGCGTAATAATGCCAGCAACATTGTATATTTTAAACGGCCTGCGGAAGAAATTATGCATAAATACAGCTTGGCAAAAGATTGTGACAAGAGGTTGGGCGGCAATTTGGCACATATAGTAGTAATGCCCCATGTTAAGCAACCATTACTGGAAAGATTTTTGAAAGATTTGGCAAAAGAAATTGTTGGTCAGGAAAGATAGGTTTTTAGATGTGAGGTTAAAATAAAAGAAGAGAGGTTTCGTTTGCAAAACCTCTCTTCTTTAATACCTGTTTATTTCTTTCATATATTTAATTCTTGATTTATAGTTGTTCAGCTGCTCCATGACAAAGGGCAGGATGGTTTGGGAGTAATTTTGGTTTTGTAACAAACATTCTGTTAAGAGTTTGGCGGAATACACTGAGGATTGGATTCCTCCACAGGAAATGGGGTCAATGAGTCCGGCCGCATCTCCGATAAAATAGCAATCCTTTTTTTGCAGATAAATATCATTGCCACAGGGAATGGTGGCGGCACGATAATTTTGAATTTTTATGCCTAAAGAATCTGCAAAAGAGAATAAATGTTCTTCTAAAATTTCTTTGGTAATCAATTCCTGATTATCATAATAAACGCAACCGATATTGGCAATTTTGCCCTGGGGGATGTACCAGGCATAGCCCTGCAAATCTTCTGACAATTTCATTAAAAATTTTTCAGAGTAAGAATTATTTACATAAGTTTCCAAAGATGGAATGACCCGTGTTGCGGTTTTAGTAAGCAGATAACGGGTGGGGGAACTGGCTCCGTCAGCAGCGATGAGTTTGCTGAAATGGATGGTCAGTTCTTCTTTGTTTTTTGTGTCAAAACATTGTAATATGCGGTTTTCAAGGTCAATGTTTTTAATAAGAATATTATCTAAAAGGTTGCCGCCCTGTTCTATATACATGGTGGCAAGGCACAAATCAAAATCATGGCGATTGACGGTGTAAAGATTGCCTAAATCAAAGGGATGAACTGTTTGCCCTTCAGAATTGATAACATTAATATTTACATTGTCTTGGACAATAAGGTGGTGCAGGTTTGTTTGAAAAATTGTTTCCAGTTCCTGCAACACCATGGGTATAAGGATACCGCCACAGAGTTTGTCTTTTGTCTGTAAATCTAACCGTTCCAGAACAAGGGCATCCCTGCTTGCCTTATGTAAAATTATGCCCGCCGTAATGCCGGCGGGCCCTGCACCAATGATTAAGTTTTCGGTGGTAATAGGCATAATAAAATGTTCCTTGTTAAATTGTTAAAATTATTCGGGATTAATTGTAACTTTTACTTTGCGGATGCGTTTGTCATTAACTTTTTCTATAGCAACAGTAAGATTCTTATAAGTAAAGGAATCCCCTTGAGCAGGAATCTTGCCCATCATTTCCATAACCCAGCCGGCCACAGAGGTACTGCCGGAGTTGGCTTTCAGGTTAAAGTGGTGGCAAAAGTCCTCAAAATTGGTTTTGCCATTTACTACATAAGTATTATCTGTCAAAAGTGTAAAATCGTTTTCCACTAAATCGTGGTCATCCCAAATATCCCCAACCAGTTCTTCTAAAATATCTTCCACAGTAACCAGACCATAGGTGCCGCCATACTCGTCCACGATAATGGCAAGATGGGTTTTTTGCTTTTGCATTTTGCGGAGCAAATCATCAATCTTTTCCGTGGGATGGGTAAAAATAGGCTTGGTAATAAGTTCCTGCAAAGATTTATCCGTAATTGCGCCATTGACATACAGGTCTTTTTGGTGCAATACGCCTACAACCTTATCAATGTTTTTCTCGTAAATTATAAGACGGGATAATTTGGTTTCATCAAAAAGTTTAATAATTTCTTCTTTAGTGGCATTAATATCCGCTGCTTTAATATCCACCCGGTGAGTAAGGATTTCCTGTACTTCTGTGTCGTTGAAGGTCAGAGCATTTTTCAGCAGCTCCCCCTCATTCTCGTCAATGGTACCACTGTCCTGCACATCGTCAAAAAGCAACATCAGTTCCTGCTGGGACATTTTTTGTTCCGAAGTATCTTTACCTATGAAATAGTAAATCAAATTTTTCCAATGAGAAAAGAAAAAGGTAAAGGGGGTAAAGAGTTTTTCAAAAAAAGCAATGGCAGGAGTGGTGAACATAGCCGTCTTGGAAGGACGGTCAATGGTAATGGTTTTAGGAGTTACTTCGCCAAAAATTAAAACCGCAATGGTAGCAAAAATAGAAGACAAGGTAGCACCCAAATCCTGATTATTTTTAAAAATGTTGACAAAAAGCAAAGCGGAAGTGGAGGCCAAAGCAATGTTCACAATATTGTTGCCGATGAGAATAGTGGAAATGAGTTTGTCATAGTCTTCTACTAATTGTAAGGTCTTTGCCGCCCGCTTATTGCCGTCTTCCGCCAAAGCCCGTAAATGGGTTTTGTTAATGGCGGAAAAAGCAGTTTCCGCTGCGGAAAAGAAAGCGGAGCAGCACAAGAAAAATACCATTACAATAAGCAGTTTAAGAGTTTGTAAATCTATGTTCATTGAGTTTATTTGCCTAAAATAAGCTTGGTCAAATCCATGGGGTCAACAATTTTGCCATTTTGATAAACACGCATATTGCCACTGGCAATTTCATCAATCAAAATGACCTCGTCTTTGTTGTAGCCAAATTCAAATTTAATATCGTACAAATCAAGGTTTTTCTTTTTCAAGTCCTCAGCTACAATGCGGGTAATCTTTAAGGTCTGCTCCCGCATGGAAGCATACATTTCATGGCTCATAACGCCCAAAGCAACCAATGCATCTTCATTTACCAGAGGGTCGCCAAGAGCATCATTTTTGAAAGTGGTTTCTACCAGTCCGCCGGTGAGGGGAGTGCCGTCCTTAATGTATTCGCCGTAGCGACGGACAAAGGAACCGGTTGCCACCAGACGGCAGACAACTTCCAGACCATGACCAAATACCTTGGCTGGCAGAACTTCCATAGTAGCATCATCAAGATTAGCACCGATGTAATGGGTCTTTACGCCAGCATTTTTCAAAACCTCAAAAAAGTGAATACTGGTTTCCAAATTGGCCCTGCCGATGCCTTCAATGGTGAGCCCCACACTGTTTTCACCGGGGTCAAACTTGCCGTCCTTGCCGGTGCAGTCATCTTTGAATTTCAAAAGCACATTACCGTTTTCCAGTTGGAAAACATCCTTAGTTTTACCCGAATAAAGCTTTTTCATGGTAAATATCCTTTCACAATAATTATAAAAACCGTTCCAAAAATAAAATGGAGCGGGTGAAGGGAATCGAACCCTCTACACGTGGCTTGGGAAGCGACTGCTCTACCAATGAGCTACACCCGCATAATTAAAAAATTATACAACAAATTTAGTAAAAAAGCAACGAGAAAAAGTGTAAATATTTTACACTTTTCACTTTACAAAAAAGTATGGTTTCAAGTATAATATTCCTGTTTTTCCAAGAAAGTGCGGTAGTAAGGGAGGTTTACTAAAAAATGATTCGTGAAAAACGCAACAAAGAAAAATTGGAGGCATATTACAACAAATTCATGGAGGAGGGGATTGTTGACCCTAATGTACATCCTTGGATTGCAGAGAGTTGGCAGCGTTGTCGTCAATTACATTTGCCACATGAGACATTTGCCACCAATCACAAGTTAAATGCGGCGGAAATCAAGTTGCATTTACAAAAGCATGCTTTAGTGTTGGAATACTTAGAAGGGCTTTACCAGCAAATTAAACAACATCTGAATATGCATAATCTTTCTATGATGCTTATTGACAAAGATGGTTATGTTGTAAAAAATTTTGCGATGCCTTTTTTCCGCAAGAGCATTGAGGATATTCAAGGTATGCGTGTTCTTGAAGAAGATGTTGGTACTAGCAGTGTGAGCATTGCGTTGGAACATAACACACCTTTTATGATGTTTGGCCCGGAAATGTGGATGCGTGATTGTCATGGTGGAGATGCCTGCAGTGCGCCTATCTTTGTGAACGGGAAATTGCGTTATGTACTTACCTTCTTCAGCATGGATAAGAGTAACGTACCTAATGAATTATTAGTGAACCACCTTATTACATTGAAGTATGCCATTGAAGATCATTTGACTTCTTTGGAAAAGTGGACAGTAAACGATATTTTAATGAACAATTTGCCGGCTGCAATTTTTTTGTTGGACAGGGATGGCGTAATAAAATATTGCAACGAAAGAGCACAACAACGTATGGAAGGCAAGAACCGCCTGCAGGATGTGTTCCTAAATTATGAACATCTGCCTATTGCAGCAGCGTTGAGCGGGCAACAGGTTTTGGGACAGGAAATGACCTGGATAACGGCGGAACATACCTATGATGACATTACTTCTGTTTGGCCAATAAACATCGGTTCAGAGATTACAGGAGTTATTTTGTTCTCAGTATCTGTTGAAGAATTGAAAAATATGATTGCTCATGCAACTGGTTACACTAACCGCAATAGTTTGTACAGTATGGTAGGGAAAACAGAGGAGTTCCGTCAACTGCAACATCGGGCAAGCCGTTTAGCAAGAGGTAATCGCAACATCCTTTTGCAAGGAGAACCGGGAACAGGCAAGCAACGTCTGGCACATGGTATTCATCAGGCCAGTGCAAGAGCAGTGTCCCCCTTTATCATGGTTAAGTGTCGCAATGTGGATGATTTCGAAATGCGGGAAGAAATTTTTGGCAGTAGTAATGGTTTGAAAAAGACCGCAGGCAAGTTGGAACTTGCCAATGGTGGCACGCTTTTGCTGGATGAAGCAGAAAAACTTTCCTTAAGTATCGGGGATGAATTGGCAGATGTTTTGCAAACAGGCAAATATAATATCCGTTTAATTGTGGCATGCGATTCTAATTTGAAACGCTTGACGGACAAAGGCCTTTTCAGCAGAAAACTTTATGACATGGTAGTGAATACATTTATAAAAGTGCCGGCTTTGAAAGACCGTATCACGGATATTGAAATCATTGCCAACCATATTTTGGAGGAAATGGACGAACGCTACAATACACCGATGAAAAAGTTTTCCGATGATGCTTTGGAAGTGTTACGCAGTTATGACTGGCCGGGAAATATTAAACAGTTGCAGGGCGTAATTGAAAAGGCGTTTTTCCATACTGATTCCGGTTTCTTAACAGCAGAGGACCTAAGTATGCCGGTGAATAAGGCAGCAGAAAAATCTTGGAAAACCGATAAGAACGCCTTTCTTGGTGCTTGGAAATCTGCCGGTGGCAATATCAGCCGTTTGTCAAAAATGTTGGATGTCAGCCGCGTTACGCTTTACCGCTATTTACGGAAGTATGATTTGGATAATAAATAAGCAATAAAAAATCCCACTGCATTGCAGTGGGATTTTTTATTGCTATATTAGTTTTGGAATCTATTGCCAAGTAAATAAATTATAGAAGCAGAAATCATGGCATTGATGGAGGGTACACCGCTGAGCACACCATTACTGGTTAAATTACCAATCACAGCGCCAACAATAACGCCTAATACTGCACCATAGTTGATTGTAACCGGAGCAGAGTTGGGGTCGTTATATTTTTCTTTGTTTATGAAATAACCAAGTGCAAGAATAATACCGATGGGCGGCAGGGTAGCATTCAAAATGCTCAAATAACCGCAGAAATTCCAATAGAGCCAAACTGCTGCCACAGTCCCCAAAGCACCGCTGAAGAGTACCATGCTTCTCTTGCTGAAGCCGGTAATGTTTGCCAAACCTAAACCGGTGGTATAAATGGCATTATCATTGGTAGTCCAAATGTTCAGTCCTAAAACTAAAATTGCAGTCCAGAACATACCCAGGTTACGCATAACATCAAAAATATCGTTGCCGCCAACATAGATATTAGCCACAGCACCGAAGAAGAACATTAAACTGTTGCCAATAAAGAAGGCAATAACTGTAGTCCAGAAACCTGTCCATTTACCTTTGGCATAACGGGTAAAATTGGGGGTAGCAGTACCGCCACTGACAAAGGAACCGATAACAAGTCCTGCACCGCCGATAATGCCTAAATCATTGGTGGATTTAGCAAAGTTTTCAATGAACGTACCGTTACCCTGTTGTGCTGCAATAATCATGGCAGCAGTACCAAGAATTGCTACGCAGGGAACTGCGATATAAGAAATAATGGTCAAGGATTTAATGCCATAATAAGCGGAACAGGTCATACAAATACCTGCCAAAAGAACCAGACCATACATTACCATTTCGTTGTTGCCATACCATGCTTGGGCAATGGGGATGGCGAACATAGCAAGACCTACACCAAACCAGCCACACTGGGTAAAAGCAATGAGGGCACTGGGCAAATAAGAACCCTTAATGCCAAAACTGCGTACTGCCAGTAAGTCTAAACTCAAACCGCTTTCTGCACCGATATAACCCAGAATGCCGGTATAAAGACCTAAAATCAAGCCGCCCAACAAAAGGGCACCCAAAAAGCCGTTAAAGTTCAGACCGTTGCTCAACACCTGTCCAGTCCACATACTGGCACTGAAAAAAGTGAATCCTAACATAATCATAAACATGGTTAAATAACCACGGCGTTCGGATTGGGGAACTGCACTGTTTTGATAATCCATGTCAACATGAGCCATTTAAATTTCCTCCTAAAAATTTAATTAGTAATTAGCAATTAGTAATGAGTAATTGCGGTAATTTATTACAGGAGCATTTTTCCTTGATTACTCATTATCCATTACTAGTCACTCATTTATTATAAATGCCTACTGCATTTTGGAACTCTTTAAGCCGGGTGGCGGCAATTTCTTTCAAACTGCGATGACTGTTCTTCTCCAGGTATGCCTGCTCCTGTTCATAGAGCCGGTGGGTCAAATCACTGTCCAGGGCGTTGTAGTGGTTTAATTCTAACCATTTACCATAACCAACAGGTGTAGGATAACCAATTTTTTCATCAACAAAGTCCTTGAAGTTCACTTTATCTGCAATTTTTAAAACATTTTCCCAGTATTCGGAAACTTCTTTATAATGATCTGGAATTTCATAACGTCTGGCACCACCATCATAGATAGTACATTTTTCAAAAAGAGCATTTTCGTTCTTTAATGTCTGTTCCCTGTATTCTGGAGCCAGAATGGCATCTTTCCAGTAAAAATCAACATAGGGCAGTTGAATACCTAAAACGCCTTTATCTGCATAGTTACTGAAAATACCTTCATGATAAACACAATAAAAACCTTCAAAATCGGGCCAGTACATTTGCAATTCTTCCGTCAGGTTTTCCATAATAGTGATACCCATATTGCCTCCGATGGTGAAGAAAATGATATTTCGCAAACTTGCTCCCGCTTTACGATATTCTTTGACAACATATTTCAGGCATTTTACCATTGTGTCACCAGTGGCAACAATATCGCCTATAATCAGAGTGCCCTTGTCAACAATATCTAGTTTTTTGTATTTTATGTCTAATCCTACGATAATTTCACCTTCAAAGACCCGTTCGCAGGAAAGAAAATTGACATCATGAATGTTGATACCACTGCGGTAACAACACTCTTCTAAAGGATAATTTAGACCGCCACGTAAAATAGTCAGTACACTTGCACCTTGAATAATATTTTTCTTGTTGAAGTAGTCCAAAGTTATCTTGGTGGGGTTACACATGCAATCGTAGCATTCAAAACCAACAACTTCTGGAGAATTCAAAAGTTTAGAAGTAAAAGGACTTGTTACTACGTAATAACGGTTGATAAGATGTTTGGCATCCAACCGATAAAGAGTGGCTTTTTTATGTTTCAGTTCCTGAACTAAATCCACGCCTTTTAATTTTTTAAACATTTCCGTAATCCCCCCCTTATAACATATTTTAACCCTCCGGCAAATGCTGAAGGGTTGAGTTTTCTGGTGACCTTGGCGGGAGTTGAACCCACGACCCCCTGCTTAGGAGGCAGGTGCTCTATCCAACTGAGCTACAAAGTCATTTGTATCGTCACTTTTTAGTTTTCTTCCATGCTTTGTATTTTTCTCTCATCCAGTGCAACATAGCAAGTTTTCCGAACTGGTGCCAGGTTTCGCATTCTGTATTTTTAGCTACATAAGCATTCCAGGCATCTTGATTGACATGTTCTACTTCTAAGAGAGTCATTATGCCAAAATCCCCACGATAGACCAATTCGTTCATGTCTTTCCACTTACTGTTTTCCTGTAAAAATTTGTCATTAAACAGTTCTGTGAAAGTAACTGCATTGAGAATTTTAGTTAGTTCCGGTTCTGACTGAAACTTGGTGAGGTATTTATGAAATTCTGTTTCGTTGCGTTTTAAGTTCATAGTTTCTCCTTTTCCAACATTATATTATATATTGTTTTCTTTCTCTTTTCAATTGGCAAAAGTAAAAAATTTTGCTATAATTTGGGAAATATGAAAATATTAATTGCCATGTCTGGTGGAGTTGATTCTGCCGTAACGGCTTTATTATTAAAAAAACAGGGATATGAATTAGTGGGCTGTACCGCTAAGATGTGGCAGGGAGCAAATCCCACAGATATTTTGGATGCCCAAAAGGTCTGCAAAAAATTGGGAGTGGAACATTATACTCTTGATTTGACAAAGGATTTTTGCACTCAAGTCATTGTGCCATTTGTGGAGGAATATGACCGGGGACGTACCCCAAATCCTTGTTTGACTTGCAATCGTTGCATTAAATTCGGTACTTTAATGAAACATACGCAGGAATTTGGCTGTGAAGGTTTTGCCACCGGGCATTATGCCCGAATTGGTGAGGAAAATGGGCAAAAAATTTTGCTTCGTGCCAAGGATGTGCTGAAAGACCAAAGTTATGTGCTGTATTCATTGACACAGGAACAGTTGCAGCACCTTTACTTGCCTTTGGGGGAATATACAAAAGAAGAAATCCGTGCTATGGCGGGAAAAGCAGGCATAGAGGTAGCACATAAGTCAGATAGTCAGGATATTTGTTTTGTGCCAGATGGAGATTATGAGAAAGTTCTCAATAAAGTAGGGTTGCACCATAGTCATGCCGGTAATTTTGAGCTGACAGATGGTAGGAAGATTGGTAAGCATCGGGGGGCTGCCTGTTATACTATTGGGCAAAGAAAAGGGCTGGGGATTGCGTGGGAACATCCACTCTATGTGGTTGGTAAAAATCCGGCTACTAACGCTGTGATTTTAGGTAAGAACGAGGAACTTTTTAGCAGGGAACTTTTTGCGGAGCAAGTTAATTTTATCAATCCAGTGGGAAATAAATTTTCTTGTAGTGCCAAAATACGCTACAAGGCGAAGGATATGCCCTGTGAAGTGGAATTGCAGGATGGGGGTGTCAAAGTGCAGTTTGCCGAACCCCAACGGGCCATTACGCCGGGTCAGGGAATAGTTTTTTATAAAGATGAAAAAATACTTGGAGGAGGAATTATCAGATGAAAAAATTACAGACACTTTTGGGAACGCTGTTTTTTTTGCTTTGCACCGCCTGTGCATTGGCAGGTTACCACACCGTTGACCAACAGGCTACCATAGGCACTTTGCGAAGGGTGGACAAGCAGGGCTATCTCTATGAAATCCAGTACAAAGCGGATTATCAGCTGGACAAGATATTGGCAGCAGAACCGCTGACAGCGGAGGCCTTGCAGAGTGTGGTGCAAAAGGTGCTTTTGCCTCAAAGTAATTTCCGTTATAAAGCATTGCCTTGCAGTTTTGCTTGTACTGCCATGACCGCAGTGAACCCGGAAAACTATCCTTTGTTGGGACATAATTATGATTTGAGCAAGGACGAGCGTGCCTGCATGGTGGTGCATACCACTGCACCAGGGAAATATGCTAGCGTAGGCATTGCGGACATGGGCTGGGTAGGTATGACCAAGGATGCTTTTGTTTCCAGTTTGGAAGGGCAGGAGGCGGTGCTTTACAGTCCCTTTTTAGTAATGAGCGGCGTGAACGAAAAGGGTTTTTCCATTGCTACACTGATGGTCCCCGGCTACAGCAACCCGGTGGATAATGGTATGCAAAAGATTTTCAGCGGTCTGATTCCCCGTTACATGTTGGACAATGCCCGCAGTGTGCAGGATGCTTTGGAAAAATTTGAAAAATTAGATGTAAAAATGGCTTTTGGTGATAAAAATGTTTCCTTCCATTGGCTGATTAATGATGCCTATGGTGATAGTGCAGTGGTGGAATATGTCAACAATCAGTTTATGGCAATGCCCAAGGCATTTACGGCCAAACATCAGACCACGGCTAATTATTGGGTAACACCGGCAGTGGAAGCACCGGGAGAGAATGGTTTTGCCAGAGTGAAGACATTAGAAAAATATTTTAAGAAAACTAAATACCCTACTGAACAACAATGTTTGGACTGGTTGCAAAGCGTGAACCCGGAAAAAGATAAAGAAAATGCCAAGATGGTGGCCGCCCGTAATCTCAGTACTTTTTGGACGGCAATCTATAATCTTGAACTTCGCACATTGATGGTTTGCGTGAAAGAAGATTATCTTAACAGGTATGGGTTGTTCATTAGGCAGAGGTAAGAACAGAGAAAATTAAATGAAATATTCTGAATTTATTGGCAAGCCCAGATTTGAAACAGGGGTTCAAGGCATATGTTATGATTTTAATGATGGTGTGAGAATATGGGTGCCAAAAGGGGACTTTCATATAAAATTTACTGATATAGAAACATCTACAGTATACACTGAAGAAGATATTAAGGCTTCTGATAATAGTGGATGTGTGATATATTGCGATAGATCGTATTATACACATTGGCTGGTGGAAATACAGAAAGACGGATGCTTTTTATGCCGTTTTGAATGCAATTTGAAGGGTAAAAATGTGGTGATGAGTTTTTTGACCCAACAAAATAATGGTGAAGGGGAATTAGGAAATGTTATTTGTGAGATAGCTGTAATAGAGAGATTTCGTCGTAAACATCAGTGCAATATTTTTGCTATTGTACATCCAAAATATTTAGAAATTTTCCGAAGGGCTTATCCTGATATAATTTTTATATCAGCCAAATTTACTGAATGGAAGAATGCTTATCAGCGGTTACCCCAAAATGTTTATGCATTTTATAACATTGAGACGAATATTTTTGTTGCAATCACAATTCAAGGGGACTGTCTTCCAAGATACTTTGTGCCGGTAGATTTTCGAACAGAAGGATGTTTAAGATATGTTGAGGGGAAACCAGGGCTTTTGGGGTGCTATTTGGATAAGCCTGATAATCGCTTCTTACAAAGTTACAATGATGAAAAAAAATTCGAGAACCATATGTATGCATTTATGGTAGAGGCAGTGACATTAAAAAAGAATGGAATAATCCAAATGGCTGGGTAGAAACTGTTAAATATTTGAAAAAAATTGGGTATAGAGTAATATGTATTGATGGCGATGGGATAGAAAAAGGCAGCCCATTGGATAAAGCATTGGCGGAAGGATTGGAAGATTTTACCGGGTACAAACCGCTACAAGAAAGAGTTGATTTGTTATATTATGCTGATTTCTTTATCGGCATTAGCAGTGGATTAAGCTGGTTGGCATGAGGTACAGGAAAATCGGTTATCTTAATAAGCGGGTTTTCATTACCATATACAGAATTTTATACGCCTTACAGAATTATCAATTGTGATGTTTGTCATGGTTGTTATAATAATATTGCTTTGTGGGGGATTAAAGAAATAAATTTATGTAAAAGAACGTATCATTCAATGCCTTGTAAACAAACAGAACATTATTTAGAATGTTCTCGCAAGATAGATGCGAGAGTAGTTTGCAGGAATATAGATAAACTGATGGAAGATCATCATTTGCTGCCGCCAAGGGATAGGGTATAGCAATAAAAATTAGTGGAGGACAATAAAGTGATGAATTTTTTGAAAAAGTTTGGGTTGGTGACACGAATATTCATGGGTTTGGCAGTGGGTGCAGGACTGGGATTGCTGGTTAATATTACTCAAATTACCTGGTTGAATTTTATTGAAATTTTTGGCACCTTATACATTGGCAGTTTGAAGGCGATGGCCCCAATCCTTGTGTTTGTGCTGGTGTTGGACAGCATTGCGGGAAGTTCCGGCAGCAAAAAACAAACTGCAGATATTAAACATGTTATTGTGCTGTATTTTGCTTCCTGCTTTTTGGCGGCCATGGTGGCGGTAATAAGTTCCTTTATGTTCAAAGTGTCAATGCCCGGGCTAAAGGCCGTGACGGCCGGAACTGCTACTGTAGGCCTTTGGGAAAGTACCAGAACGGTTTTGCTGTCCATTGTGTCCAACCCTGTGACGGCAGTAGTAAATGGCAATTACTTGGCAATTCTTTTGTGGGCAGTAGTTTTTGGAACTGTATTAAGAACAATGGCCCCCACATCTAAAACTATGTTGCATGATTTGGCGGCGGGCATTTCCAAAGTGATACAAGGTGTAGTTGCTTTTGCACCTCTTGGAGTTTTTGGCTTGGTTTTTGAAACGGTATCCACCAATGGCGCTTCCATTTTTGTTGAGTACGGGAAACTGATTTTTATTTTAGTGACGGTTATGCTGGTGGTAGCATTGGTATTTAATCCGTTGATAGTGGGAGTAGTATTAAGAAAAAATCCCTATCCTTTAGTTTTCAAGTGTCTGACGAAGTCCGGTATTAATGCTTTTTTCACCCGTTCCAGCGCTGCCAATATTCCTATCAATATGAATCTTTGCGAGGAAATGGGAGTGGATAAGGAACTGTACAGTGTGACCATTCCTTTGGGGGCGACCATCAATATGGCGGGAGCGGCCATAACTATTACTGTGCTGACTCTTTCTACCGCATGGGCACAGAATATGGATATTTCTTTTGGCTATGCGTTGGCTATGTGTTTTGTAGCTACTTTGGCAGCTGCAGGGACTGCCGGCACAGCAGGCGGTTCTTTGATGTTAGTTCCGCTTGCCTGTTTCTTGTTTGGAATTGGACCGGATTTGGCATGGTATGCGGTGGGCATTGGCGGCACCATAGGTTTTATTCAGGATTCTTTTGAAACAGCCATTAATTCTTCCAGTGACGTGCTGTTCACTGCAACGGTGGATATGGCGGATAAAAGTAAATGATAAAAGAAATAATAAAAAACACCGCCCGTTAAACGGACGGTGTTTTTTATTTTATTCTACAAGTTTTTCTAACTGCAACAATCTTGTCAGAATGAAAAGGGAACTGGCTGTACAGGCGTAGCGCCACCATAATGAGGAATAGTAATAGCCGTCTTTGGCCAGAAAACATGTACCTTCCACATGGTTGAAACTGGCATAACTTTCCAAAGAAGCAATAATCAAAAGCAGAATGCCGGGTGTCCAGGTTTCTGAATTGAACATCAGATAAACGCAGAAACAAAGATAAGCAATATCACAGAGCAGACAAATGAGAAAATAAGTTGGGCTGTGGTCTGTGACAAAGATTAAAGGATTACCGGACTCGCTTTGCATTTCCTCAGCTGCCTTCTGAATATCTTGTGTCAGCTTGGCCAGGGAGCGGTAATTCATAAAAGCATACAGTCTCAAAAAAATAAAAAGAACTAACAGTGTTTGCATAGTAGTCATATTATATAAGGACAGGGAATTTTTGTCAAACTCTATCAATAAAAAACATTTGTCTTTTTGAGAAAAACATAAAATTGCGAAAATGTAAAGAAGTGACGATTAAAATGGTAAAAATCATAAATATGCAAATTTTTATTGACGATATATATATTTTATGTGTATAATCTTGTTTAAATTTTCAGTTTTAAGAAGGGGGCGTGAAGATGAAGAAAACAGTGAAATGTGAAGCGTTGTATAAGCGGGATAAGAAGGTGGTGGCACCTTGCCAACATTTGAGTTATTATCCCTTAGGAATTGCGAAGCATGAAGGGGCAATCATTACTGATTTAGATGGTAATAAATATATTGATTTCTTGTCCAGTGCTTCTTCCCTGAATTTGGGGGGCAGTCATCCTGTTATTACCAAGGCCATTGAGGAGCAGCTGAAGAAGTTCAGTCAATACACGTTTGCTTACAGTTACAACGAGCAGACCGTTGGCTATGCAGAGCGTTTGGTATCTGTGTTCCCGGGCAAAGTAAAAGCGAAGATTGCTTTTGGTAATTGTGGCAGTGATGGCAATGATTGTGCAGTGAAGTTTGCCAGGGCTTTTACGGGCAGACAGAAAATAATTGTATTTATAAATGGGTACCATGGTAACACTTATGGTTCTTCCACCATGACCACCTGTTCTACAAAAATGCACGAGAAGATGGGACCATTCCTGCCGGAAATTTATGCATTCCCGTTCTATGGCACAGATGTACCTGATGAAGTTGTGGAAAAGGAATGTCTTGCTGATATGCAACGTGCCTTTGACAGTTACTTGCCTGCCAAAGAAGTGGCGGCAGTGGTGATTGAGCCGATTCAGGGTGATGGTGGCATTTTGCCGGCACATCCAATCTTTATGAAAAAATTGTATGAGATGTGCAAAGCCAACGGCATTCTCTTTATCAGCGAGGAAGTGCAACAGGGCTTTTGGCGGACAGGGAAATGGTTTGCCATTGAAAACTACGGTATTGTTCCTGACGGCATCATTATGGGTAAGTCCGTGGGCGCTGGTCTCAGTTTGGGCGCCTTTATGGCAAGGGCGGAAATTATGGATTGCCTGCCGGCTCCGGCGCATCTGTTCACTTTGGGTGGCAATTCTGCCGCCTGTGCAGCAGGCATTGCGGCCTTTGACTATTACAAGACCAAAGAATTCCAAACAATGTTGAAGGAACATACCAAAGTGTTGGAAGAAGAAGCCAAGAAATTGCAAAAGAAATATCCTGATATGGTGGAATTTGTCCGTAATATAGGTATGTCCATGGGCATTGGCGTATGTCGTACTGATAAGAAAGGCAAGAAAGTACAGGATGCAAAGTTGACATTCAAACTGGTATATAGGTGCTATGAAAAGGGATTGATAGTAATTTCCCTGGCAGGTCATGTGTTAAGAGTACAGCCGCCTTTGGTAATTACTTCAGAACAAATCCGCAAGGCCTTCAAAATTATTGGGGAGGCCATGGAGGATTATAAAAATGGCTTAATCAGTGATGATGTTATGAAATATTGTGCTGGTTGGTAATAGAAAAATTTTAGGAGGAGAAAGTGGAAAAAGTTAAGAAAAGTTGGGTTAGGTATTTAATCCCAGGTTTTATTTTTCAGTCGGTAGTTATCGGCGGCGGTTACGGAACCGGTGCAGAAATTGCCCAGTTCTTCGGCGTTAGCGGCATGAAGGGCGGTTTGTTGGGCCTGTTGGTAACAATGGTGGTATGGTCAGTCATTGCTTGTCTGACTTTCGAGGTTGCACGCTTGTTCAAGGCCTATGATTATGGCAGTTTGATGAAGGTACTTTTGGGCAAGTATGTCGCTTATGCGTATGATGTCTTATACTGGTTAATGCTGTTCATTGTGCTGGGTGTTGTAAATGCTACCGCAGGCAGTATGATGCGCGATTTGTTGGGTATCAATTACTGGGTAGGTGTTGGGGTTTTGACTTTGGGTATTGTGTTCTTGGTGTTCAAGGGAACTAAGGTGATTGAAACCGTTTTATCATTCTGGTCTTATGTTTTATATGCGGTTTATATTCTCTTTGTTGTTTTTGTTTTTGTAAAATTTGGCGGAAATATTGGCCAGAGTTTTGCAGAACCGATTAAGGATGGAGCATGGCTGACCAATGGTTTGCAGTATTCTTTCTACAATTTGGTGGTTATGCCCTTGTTCCTTTACACAATCCGTGACTGCGAAAACAGAAAAGAGGCCTTTGTAAGCGGTGCTTTGACTGGTGCTTTGGGTATTATCCCCGGCATTTTGTTGCTTTTGGCCATGGGCTGTGATTTGTCCGCTGCGGTTAAGGCAGATGTTCCTGTAACAGTTATTTTCAATGCTTTAGACATGAAATGGTTCTACGCATTGTTTGAAATTGTGCTGTTCGGGACTTTGGTGGAAACTGGTACGGGCTTTGTTAAGGCCTTCACTGACCGCATTGAAGTAGCCATGAAAGAGCATGGTGCAGAGTTGGGCAGCAATACTCATGTTGCTTTGGTTATTGGTGTTGTTTTGGTTGGTATTGCTATTTCTGCTTTCGGTCTGTTGTCCTTGATTGTTAAGGGCTACGGCACTGCTTGCTGGGGCTTCCTGCTGCTCTATGCAGTTCCTGTTTGCACAGTTGGTGTTTATAAGATAATGAAAAATTAAAAGTTAAAAGTTATAAACGATGGACAATTTTCGCAAAGCGAAAATTACAGATTTTAATTAAGTTCTCAATGTCTGCGAAAGTGTGGGCAGACAAAAAATTATAAAAAAGAAAGAAGGAAAAAATTATGAAATCTTGGAAAAAATGCGCAATGATGGCTGCTATGGCAGTTATGATGGCAAGCAGCGCTTATGCTGACGTAAAAGTTGGCGCCTGCTTTGAGTACACCGGCGGTGTGGCCATGTATGGAAATCACATCAGTCAAGGGTTTGAACTGGCCGCTAAAGAAGTGAATGCCAAAGGCGGTTTGTGGGGTTCTGAAAAAGTTGTGGTTGTAAAAGCCGACAACAAATCTGAACCGGGCGAATCCGGCAATGCTATGACTAAACTGGTGTTCCAGGAAAAAGTTGTAGCAGTTTGCGGTCCTGCCACCACCGGCTGTGTAATGGCAACCGCTCCTATTACCTTTGGTGCAAAGGTTCCTCAAATTGCTCCTTCCGCAACTGGCGAAGGTGTAACCTTGCAAAAGAACGGTAAGGTTAATCCCTATATGTTCCGTGCCTGCTTCATTGACCCCTTCCAGGGCAGTGTAATGGCAAAATTTGCAGCAGAGAACAAAAAGACCTTGAAATGCGCAGTTTATATGGACAAGTCCAGTGATTATGCTAAAGGTTTGGCAGCAAATTTTGAAAAGACATTGAAAGAATTGGGTGGCAATGTTGTTGCCAATGAAGCATACTTGGCAAAAGATGTTGATTTTAAAGCGGCTCTGACCCGTTTGAAAGCCGCTAATCCGGAGGCAATTTATGTACCGGGTTACTATGAAGAAGTTTCCAAGATTATTAAACAAGCCCGTGAATTAGGCATTACCGTTCCCATGTATGGCTGTGATGGTTGGGAATCCCCAGTGTTGGCAGAGATTGCCGGCAAAGCAGCTTTGAAAGATTGCTACTATGTATCTGCCTTCAGTGCTGATGATCCTGACCCCTCTATCAAAGCATTTATGAAAGCATACAAAGCATTCAAGGGTGAAAATGCGGATGTGTTCGTACAACAGGGTTACAATGCGGGTAAAGTATTGTTTGCTGCTATGGAAAAAGCAGGCAAAGGTGCGAATAGTCAGGCAATTGCCAATGCGATGGCTGCTACTAAAGGATTGCCCATTGCCGGCGGTACTTTGACCTATGATGCAAAACACAATCCTGTAATGCCTGGACTGATTCTTGATTTGTCCAGCGGTGTTGCAAAATTAGTTGCAAAGGTTAATATGTAATAGTATAATGAATAATGGAACTGGTTGCTTGCCAGCCAGTTCCATTATTTTATATTAGGGAGAAGTTATGGAAAATCTGTTGGAGCAGTTGTTTCAACAACTGATTAACGGAGTGTCTTTAGGAAGTATTTATGCACTGATTGCACTCGGTTATACGATGATTTACGGCATTATGAAATTAATCAATTTTGCTCATGGCGATATTTATATGCTGGGAGCATATTTTGGTTATTGGGCAATTACCGGCTTAGGATTGCCTTTTCTTCCCGCCATTGTTCTTGCTATGATAGGAGCGGCGGCGGTGGGTATTATTGTGGAACGCCTGGCTTACCGACCAATGCGGAATGCACCCCGAATTGCTATTCTGATTACGGCAATCGGTGTTTCTTTTTTGTTAGAATATGGCATGATTTTATTCGTGTCACCCCAGCCAAGAACCTTCCCGCCTGTATTTGAGGCGACAGTATATCATTTCGGACCATTGGTTGTTAACTCTCAGCAAATAATTATTCTCATCATCAGTTTGCTGCTGATGGGATTATTGACTTATATAGTAAATCACACCACCGCCGGTAAGGCCATGCGGGCGGTAAGTTTTGACGCGGATGCGGCAAAGCTGATGGGCATCAACATTGACCGCACCATCGCCATGACCTTTGCCATTGGCAGTGCTTTGGCGGCAGCCGGTGGCGTGCTGGTAGGAGTGTATTACAATTCTATTGACCCCTTAATGGGGATGACTCCCGGCATTAAGGCCTTTGTAGCGGCGGTGCTGGGCGGCATCGGCATTATCCCCGGTGCCATGTTGGGCGGTATTATCTTGGGCGTGGTGGAGGCATTGGTTGCAGGTATCGGACTTTCCACCTTCCGGGATGCGGCTGCCTTTTTAATTTTGATATTCATTTTGCTTTACAAGCCCGCCGGTCTGTTGGGCAAGAATGTCAGCGAGAAAGTGTAGGTGACAGGAATGAATGTTGTGCATAAACAAGATTTGAAAATCTTTATCGCCTGTGCAGTTCTCTACGCTGTTATACAAGGATTAATCTGCTTGGAAATTATTGACCCCTTCTGGGAGCTGAACATTGTCATGATTTGTATTAACATTATCTTGGCAGTGTCCCTGAATTTAATCAATGGTTACACAGGCCAGTTCTCCATCGGCCACGCCGGCTTTATGGCGGTGGGTGCTTATATGGGAGCGGTGGTAACTATGATGTGGGAATATCCCTTTGCTTTGGGCATTGTCTTGGCAACTGTGGCGGCCGGAGTATTGGGGGCTTTAATCGGTTTGCCAACCCTCCGCCTGAACGGTGACTATCTCTGTATCGCCACCCTCGGCTTGGGTGAAATTATCCGTATCTGTATTCTGAACATTGAATATGTAGGCGGAGCGTCCGGCCTGATGGGCATCCCCCGGGAAACAACATTTACCAATGTCTTTTGGATAATGATAGTGATTGTTTTCTTTATCAAGAATTTCAAAAACTCTGCTTACGGCCGTTGCTGCCTGGCAATTCGGGAGAATGAAATTGCGGCGGACACAATGGGTATCAACACCACAAAATATAAAGTAATGGCCTTCACTTTGGGTGCGGCCTTTGCCGGCACGGCGGGCTGTATGTTCAGCCATTACTTCTTTATCGCTCATCCCGCATCCTTCACCTTTATGCGTTCCTTTGATGTTTTGACTATGGTGGTGCTGGGTGGCTTAG
This sequence comes from Phascolarctobacterium sp., assembly GCA_030531205.1. Lineage (GTDB taxonomy): Bacteria > Bacillota > Negativicutes > Acidaminococcales > Acidaminococcaceae > Phascolarctobacterium_B. Next base: position 46,855 of record JAUNOC010000001.1, on the reverse strand, counting down.
GATCCATGACGGGATCCATTGTGGGGGCAATGCTTTTGACATTCTTAAGTGCGGCCCTGTCCGATTTCCCGGAATGGCGTATGATTATCTATTCCATAACCATGATTGTTCTCATGCTTTACCGTCCCCAGGGACTGTTCGGTAATGAAGAATTGAGTAAAGAAATGTTCGGCAGATTGCTGGGAAAGGGGAAATAAAATGGCTGAAAAATTATTGGAAGTCAAAAATGTTTCCATTGTCTTTGGCGGACTCCGGGCAGTAAGTGACTTAAAAATGTATATTGATAAAGGGGAACTGGTGGGACTGATTGGCCCTAACGGTGCAGGCAAGACCACCGCTTTCAATATGATTACCGGGGTTTATACACCAACGGAGGGCGAGATATATTTTGACGGGGAAAAATCCAGCGGCAAAAAATCATATCAGGTTACCCAAATGGGTATGGCACGCACCTTCCAGAACATTCGCCTTTTTGCAGATTTAAGCGTAATTGATAATGTTAAAATTGCTTACAACATGCATGTTTCGTACGGCTTGGGGAATGCCATTTTGCGGGACAAAAAATATTTGGCAGAGGAAGAAGTCATTACCGACAAAGCAATGGACCTGTTAAAGATTTTTCACTTGGAAGATTTGGCACAGGAAAAGGCCAAAAATCTGCCCTACGGACAGCAGCGCCGGCTGGAAATTGCCAGAGCATTGGCAACAGAGCCGAAATTTCTGTTGCTGGACGAACCGGCAGCAGGCATGAATCCGCAGGAAACTCATGAACTGATGGAAATGATAAGATGGATAAGGGAAAAATTTAACCTGACCATTTTGCTCATTGAACATGATATGAGTTTGGTCATGGGCGTGTGTGAAAGAATTTATGTTTTGGAATACGGAATGTTGATTGCCCAAGGCACGCCGGAGGAAATCAAGCATAACCGGAGGGTTATTGAGGCATATTTAGGTGAGGAGGTTATGAACTGATGTTAAAAGTTACTGACCTTAACTGTTATTATGGTGCCATCCATGCCATCAAGGGCATCAGTTTGGAAGTTAGCGAAGGAGAGATTGTGGCCCTTATCGGCTCTAACGGGGCAGGAAAATCCACCACCTTGCGGACCATTTCCGGCCTAATGAAACCTAAAACCGGTGTAATCAACTATGATGGTGAAGACATTTCCGGCATCCCAGCTCACAAAATTGTGGGCAAAGGACTGGTACAAGTTCCGGAAGGACGGCATGTCTTTGCTAACCTGACCGTTTTGGAAAACTTGGAATTAGGTGCCTATTTGCGAAAGGATAAAGAAGGTGTTGCCCGTGATTTGCGGGATGTATTTGACAAGTTCCCCCGTTTGGCAGAAAGAAAAAATCAAATTTCCGGCACCTTGAGCGGAGGCGAACAGCAAATGCTGGCAATGGGAAGGGCCCTGATGTCCAAACCAAAACTGCTTTTGCTGGACGAACCTTCAATGGGTCTTGCACCTTTGCTGGTTCGGGAAATATTTGACATTATCAAAGAAATAAATCAGGATGGCACAACGGTGCTATTAGTTGAACAAAATGCAAATATGGCATTGTCCATTGCGGACAAGGCCTATGTATTGGAAACAGGCAGAATTACTTTAAGCGGCACAGCCAAAGAACTTGCCGCTTCTGATGAGGTTCGTAAAGCGTACTTAGGAGGTTAAAATGCTGGTAAAAAACTACATGACGGAAGATGTACTCACCGTTCAGGAAACAGATTCCCTTTTGTCCACCATTGAAACCATGCGTGGCAGCCGGCACCGTTCCTTGCCGGTGGTGGATGATATGAAAAGGGTGCTGGGACTGATAAGCGAAAAGGAAGTAACCCGTGCCTGCCCGGCAGACATCAACATTCTGAGCCGGCAGGAAGCCAATTCCCTTTTGGGACGGTTCAAAGTCAAACAGCTGATGCGTAAGGATGTGACCTGTGTCAGACCCGGTGACAGTGTGGAATATGTGGCATACCAGTTTTATAAATATGACTATCCGTCCTTCCCGGTGGTGGACCAGGATAACAGATTAGTGGGGATTATTTCCCAAAAGGATATTTTCCGTTCCTTTGTGGAAATTATGGCAATGAATCGGGCTTGTACCCGTTTCACCATCCAAACCCCGGACAAGGTGGGAGTGGTGGCAGAACTGGCGGCCATGTTCCGTGATGCGAATATTAACATTCTCAGTTTGGTACCCCGTGTATTGAATGACGGCACTGCCACTATCAATATCCGTGCAGAAATGGGGGATAAAGGATTGGGAATTGTGGGCAAAATCTCCGATGCCGGGTATAAGGTACTGGATGTGCAGAATTATGACGCAGTGGAATGAGGGGGCAGGTTTGAGGTTTCAGGTGTCAGGTTAGATGGAAAGGACAAAGAATAATGCGTAATGCGTAATTCGCAATGCGCAATTATGGTAAAAAGTTCCTGTGATTAGAAATAGTCACAGGATTTTTTCATTCAAAACAGCAAAATCTTAGTTTCTAAAATGTCGCCATTTTAGAAATCACTTTTCCACGCTTTTAACTGCATTTTTCTGATGAGTAAAAATAAAAAAGCGCCAAAATTATATACACTTGACACTAAATGTATATAATTTTGACGCTAAAGCAAAAAGCAAAAGGAAAAAATTTTTACGTGATGTCCAATCTGATATCAGATTGGGGTAAGTCTGATATCAGATTGAGCATTAAAAAAATTATTTTGTGGCGAACGCCGAAGGCGAAAGAAAAATTTTGAAAACTTTCTGACAATGGCTGAATATCATATGAGATTGGGTGTAATCTCATATGATATTGGACATGTGAAAAATAAATCAGCACAAAAGCCGATTTTTTGTATTGATATTTCTCTCACTAATATAATAGACATAAGATTTGATTTTATAACCAAAAATCAAAATATTTTTCAAAACTTCCTTACTGTATAATAGACATGAGTTTTGTTTTTGCAACCAAAAAAGGAAAGGAATTTTAGTTTTTTTGTTCTAAAAATAAAATAAGAGAGATAAGATGTGGCAGTATGGTCTAGGTTCAACACTTGAAAATAATTATAAATAAAGGTATAATAATAAAACGCAATTTATGTTTGGAGGTGAGAAGATTGAAAAAGATTCTTTTGTTTGTTTTTTCAGCGTTGTTGGTCTGCGGTTCTTGTTTTGCAGCAGGCAATGGCAAGTATTTGGAAAAATTAGAAAAATCTGCGGATAAATTCCTGGCTACCCTTAACAAGGAAAATCCCACACCGTTTGTGGAATATTATAAATTGCTGGAAGGGTTTGAAAACCATACGGAAAAAGATTTACAAAATATGGTTGCCAATATCCGTCAGCATTTGGGGGATCCGAAAGAGGTTAAATTAGAGAATTTTCACCGTTTCCCCGATGGTGTAAGCGAATTAAATTATGTTATAATTGGTACTACGCCTAATCGTGGCGGTCATGTTGATGTCATTTTCGCTCCCAATGGTAAAATCATTATGTATCAGTTCACTCCCCTGGAATTTATGCCGGAGGGTGCTGACAAGAATAAGAACAATAAAAAGAAATAATTTTAGTCTTAGTGAGGTTGAAAAATGAAAAAAATTTTAGCATTAGTTTTCACCATATTGCTGGCATTGGCAAGTACCTGTTTGGCAGGTGCAAAACCTATTGTGGTTTTGGGCGCTATGCATGTGGAAATTGCTCAATTAATGAATAAATTGGAAAAACCAAAATTTGCTACGACTTTTGGCCATAAATATGCCACCGGCAAAATTGACGGTTATCCTGTGGTGGTGTTGCAGACCCAAATGGGATTGACAAATGCCACTTCCGCCGTTACTTTGGCGGCAGAGCGTTTCAAACCCTTGTGTGTGTTGGGCATTGGAACAGCAGGAGCACATGTTGACACTATGAAGATTTACGATATTGTATTACAGGAAAAAATCTGCAATACTAACTGCTATGATACGGAGCCGAGAGCAAGAGGTGAAGGTAGTAACGATGAGGATTGGAACTACCATGATTTAGAGATTTTCCAAGACGGTCAATGGATTCGTACCCGTTATGTGCCGGCAGATGCCAAAATGTTGGCATTGGCACAAAAGGTTGCTTATCCTCATGGTAAAGTATATGTAGGAATTGGTAATAGCGGTGATGTGTGGAACAGGGAGTGCGATTACATTGACTATTTGCACAAGGAAATGGGTACCATTTGTGAAGATATGGAAAGTTATGGTGTGGCAAGTGTTTGCTTGAAATATGGGATTCCTTTCTTGGGCGTAAGGGTAATTTGCAATAATGAATTGGTTGAGCAAACTGCCAACAGCGTAAGAGGCGGCATGGATTGGGGCGAAGAAGATTTTTACTTTAAGGCCAGCAAGTATTGCCAGAATTATGCCTATGATGTGATTAAGAAAATTGTTCAAGAGCAAAGAAAATAGAAATGAAAATTCCCCGCATTAGCGGGGAATTTTTTTGAATAAGGTCAAAACATTTTTAGTTGTTTGCTCCGCCAATTCTTCCATACTGCATCCAAGCAATAGAGCTGCATTTTTGGCGGTGTATTCAGTATAAGCAGGATTGTTGCGCTTGCCTCTAAATGGAATTGGGCTTAAATAGGGCGAGTCCGTTTCAAAAAGCATTAACTCTCTTGGCACCCAACTTAGAACCTCCCGTGTTTTTTGAGAATTTTTATAAGTGCTGGTGCCGCCAAAGCCAAAGTAGAATCCCCGTTTGGCAAGTTCTTTTGCCATTTCCAAACTGCCACTGAAGCAATGGAATACGCCCCGTATGCCGGTGATTTCTTTTTGAAAAATCTCTAAAGTGTCGCCGTGCGCTTCTCTGTCATGAAAGATAAAGGGCAAGTCCAATTGTTTACATAAATCTAAATGCCGCAGAAGAATGGCTTTCTGTACCGCAGGGGGTTCGTTCTCCATCCAATAATAATCAAGGCCGATTTCCCCGATTGCTACCACTTTGGGATGTTTTGCCCAGTTGGCAATTTTGTCCTCATAGTCCTTGGGAATGTTTCTTAATTCTTCCGGGTGCCAGCCCACAGCGGCATAGATAAAGGGATATTTTTCTGCCAACGAAATGGCAAATTCGCTGCTTTCTTCATCCACTCCGGGATTGATGACCCCCTCAAGTGTTTCTGCCAGTTCTGCACAGAGAGCGTCCCTGTCTTTATCAAATTGACTGTCGTCAAGGTGGGCATGGGTATCCCACAAACCTGTTCTACTCATAATAAACTATTATAGCACAAAAGCATGGTGATTGCTATTGTAAAATCTTTACAAAGAATTATGTAAAATAAAAAAAAACATAATTTGTGCTTGCCATATACCGGGATAATCGTTATAATACTGGACATGTTCACAAGTGTGGACGGTTTGTAGCATGGAAGGATGGTAGAAAAAATGAAAAATGTATTGAAGAGATTTGCCCGTTTGGGGCTTGCCCTCACGCTGACAGCCGGTATGACGATGGCTGCGGCACAGGTGGAGGCAGGCAAAACGTTCAATGTGGGTGTTTGCCAGTTGGTGGAACACGGAGCATTGGATGCGGCTAACAGGGGTTTTGTGGACGGCTTGGCAAAAGCGGGTTTCAAAGAGGGTGTAAATCTCAAAATTGACCAGCAGAATGCGCAAGCGGACCAATCCAATTTGGCCAACATTGCGCATCGTTTTATTTCTAACAGGGTGGATTTGATTTGTGCCATTGCCACCCCGGCGGCACAGACCATTGCCAATGCCACGGATGAGATTCCTATTGTTGGTACTGCTATTACAGATTATGTGGTGGCTAAATTGGCAAAGACCAATGAAAAACCTGGTGCCAATGTAACCGGCACCACGGATATGAATCCTGTGGAAGAACAGTTGAAGATGCTGATGAAATTTGTTCCCAATATGAAGACCGTAGGAACTATTTACAGCAGCAGCGAAGTGAACAGCCAGTTGCAGGTGGAGATTTTGAAAGCGGCCGCTGCTAAATGTGGTCTGCAGGTAAAAGAAGCCACAGTTAGTACCGTGAATGATATCCAGCAGGCGGCACGCAGTTTAGTAGGTAAAGTGGAAGGGATTTATATTCCCACGGATAATGTGTTAGCAAGTGCCGTGCCAACATTGCTCAGTATTACGGATGAAGAAAAGATTCCCGTTGTAGCTGGTGAAGGCAGTTTCGTTGAGGCAGGATGCTTGGGCAGTTTAGGCATTGATTATTACACCTTGGGCGTACAGACCGGCATGATGGCTGCAGATATTTTGAAAGGTAAGGCACAACCTGCCACTATGGCAATTCAAGGACAGAAGGAATGCGCTGCTGTTGTGAATGCTAAAGCATTGAAAACCCTCGGCTTAAAATTACCCAAGGAATTCAAAAACGCCAAGATGGTGGGCTAATAATAATTAAAAGTTAAAAATGAAAAATTAAAAATTATGGTAAGATGTTCCTGTGATTATAATTGGGAATTTTCGCAAAGCGAAAATTGTCCACAATTCATAATTTTTAACTTATAATTTTTAATTGAAACTATTATAAGATTGAGGTAGATATGATTAGTTTGTTGTTGCCCACAGTAGCCCAAGGACTGCTGTGGGCAGTTATGGCATTAGGGTTATATATTACATTCAGAGTGTTGGATATTGCTGATTTGAGCGTTGAGGGTTCGTTCCCGTTGGGCGGGGCAGTGGCGGCATTGCTTTTGACCAAGGGTTGTAACCCCATAACTGCTTTGGCAATGGCAGCATTCGCAGGTATGCTGGCCGGTGTAGTCACCGGCTTTTTGCATACCAAAATGAAAATTCCCGCTTTGCTTGCAGGAATTTTAACTATGATAGCACTTTATTCCGTGAATTTGCGGATTATGGGCAAGGCCAATTTGTCCCTTCTTGGAGTGGAGCATACTTTCAGCATTATGAAACGGGTGTTGGAAATGAAGGCGGGGCCTACTACTTTCATTGTGGGTTTGGGGGCTTGCATTATTGTGGCCTGTGCTATGTACTGGTTCTTTGGTACAGAGATTGGCACTGCTATTCGTGCCACAGGTTTTAATCAACAGATGATTAGGGCTCAAGGCATAAATACTAATATCACCATTGTTATGGGTTTGGCTATTTCCAATGCGTTGGTGGCAGTCAGTGGAGCGTTGGTAGCCCAGTCCAATGGTTTTGCGGATGTAGGCATGGGTGTTGGCATTATTGTTATCGGCTTGGCATCCGTAATTATTGGAGAGGTGTTGTTTGGCACTCGTTCATTTAAGAATTGTTTAATTAGTGTGGTGCTTGGTTCCATTGTATATCGTATAGTAGTGGCAACCGTGCTGGCTATGGGTATGCCGCCTAATGATTTGAAACTTTTTACCAGTGTGCTGGTGGCCATTGCGTTGGCCATGCCTTTGATTAAGAGTAAACTGGGAAAGGTGGTGCGTTGAGATGTTAAAGATAGAAAACATTTCCAAAACATTTTTCCCCGGCACTATCAATGAAAAGGTGGCTTTGCACAATTTGAGTTTGCATCTTCTGCCCGGTGATTTTGTGACGGTAATTGGTGGCAACGGTGCGGGCAAATCTACTTTGCTGAATTCAGTAGCCGGTGTGTTCCTGGTTGATTCCGGACGGATTTTAATCAATGATGTGGATGTAACAAAATTGGCGGAGCATAAACGTGCTAAATACATTGGCAGGGTGTTCCAAGACCCTATGTTAGGTACGGCAGCAGGCATGATGATTGAAGAAAATCTTGCTTTGGCTATGCGACGTGGGGAAAAGCCGGGGCTGAAATTTATGTTGGGCGGCGAACAACAAAACAAATTTCGGGAAATGCTGGCAGAACTAGATTTAGGATTGGAAGACCGTCTGTCTGCAAAAGTCGGCTTGTTGAGTGGCGGTCAGCGTCAGGCCTTGACTTTGCTTATGGCAACTATGAAAAAGCCGGAATTGCTTTTGCTAGATGAACACACAGCGGCTCTTGACCCCAAGACGGCAGAAAAGGTTTTGAACTTGACAAATAAAATTGTCAGCCGTGACAACTTAACAACCCTGATGATTACTCATAATATGCGAGATGCCCTGCGTTTTGGCAATCGTTTGATAATGATGAATAATGGGCAGGTAGTAGTCGACGTGAAGGGTGAAGAAAAGTCCCGTTTGCAAATTAAGGATTTACTGGAACTCTTTGAAAAGGCCGCCGGCAGTGAGTTCGCCAGCGATAGCGTATTATTAGGTTAGAAAATTTGTTTAAGGGAATAGAATAAAATCAGCAAAAGGTTGCTCCAAAGATGCTTGCAAAAGTGTTTTTGGAGCAATTATTTTGCAATTATATTTTATAATTTTAGAATATTGCGGATAGAGAGTAGTGAAATTGCGCAATTTTAGCAAAATTGATAAAGAAATTTGAAAATTTTTGTTGCAAAGTGCTTTTACGTGGGCTACAATATAGTCAAAAGGTTGAGACAAACCAACAGCAATCGGGGCTTCCCCCGAAAATGAATTGAAAGAAAAGGAGAAAAAAATCATGGCTGAAAAGAAAGTTGATGAAAAAGTAAGTGCAAAGGCAGCAAAGTTGAAAGCGTTCTTTGCAGAAAACAAAATGGAAATGTTCCAAGACCAAAATGTGAACGATGAAGCACAGACCACTATCTTCCGTTCCAAAATGGCAGTAAAGGGTCAATTGTTGCCCTTCGCAATTCTCTTGGATCAAAGCGTTTACGCATTAGTACAAGTTCAATTGGCTCCCGCTGTAGCAGTTGGTGATGCTTTTGAAAAGGTTTCCACCTATTTGAACCAATGCAACAACCGCGTACGTATGTTTAAGTTCACCATCTCCGCTGCAGGCGATGTTATGTTGAATGTTCCCATGACCTTCAAGGATGACGACTTCAACCCCGCATTGATGAATGCAATTTTGGTTGAAATCATTAAGTTCTTGGAAGTTGAATACGCTGGCTTCATGGCTCAAGTTTGGACCAGTGCAAGATAATTGTGAATTTTAGGAGGATAGAATTATGGCTGATGTAAAATTGAATGCAAAGGTAGAAAAATTAGACAAATATTTCAAAGAGAACAAATTGGATATGTTCGCTTTGCAAAATGTTGAAGATGCTATGAAGACCGGCATTTTCCGCGTAAATATGGAATTGAAGAGCGGTGAAAAACTTCCCGCAGCAATTCTGTTGGATGGCAGTGTTTACTCTTTGATCCAAGTTCAATTGGGTATGGCTGCAGTTAAGGGTTATGCAAAGGTTGCTAAGATTGTCAACAACCTGAACAATGGCCTCAGAATGTTCAAAGTTACCGTTACCGACAATGGCGACGTATTGTTGAACGCTCCCTTGATTTTCGCAGAAGACAAATTTGAACCTGTTATGGTTCATGCTATTGTGATTGAAATCTTGAAATTCTTGGAGACCAATCACAAGGTTATTATGGATGCATTGAAAGCTGCTGACAAATAATTTAGGCATAAAAAAAATCCCACTGCAATGCAGTGGGATTTTTTTATTCTCGGTCCAAAGCAATTTCTATGGCTTCCGCAACACCTGAATGGTTGTTGTCTGCTACAATAAATTTGGCATGGGCTTTGACTTTTTCGTTGGCATTGGCAACTGCCACGCCGATGGATGCATTTTCAACCATACTTAAATCATTGTAACTGTCACCGATACACATAATTTCGTTGGGTTTTATATGCCACATTTCTGCCAAGCGTTTAACTGCTGACCATTTATTGATGCCGGGAGTAACAATTTCCACAAAACCGGGGGCAGAACTGGTGATTTCAATTTGCCCCGTAAAATGTTGTAAAATATCTAAAGCAATACCCCTGCCTTTTTCGGGATCAGTAATTCCCAACAGTTTATAGAACTGATGCTTTTCCTTAAAAAGTTTTTCACCCAAAGGAATAACAGGACGGTTAATGATTTTGCTGTACCAGATACTGCTGGCATCTAAATAATCCGTATAAACATTACCATTTCTGTAGGCCTGCATATGCAGATTAATTTTGTGGCAGTATTGTAAAACTGCAAAGGCAACATCCACATCCATAAATAACTCAAAAAGAGTTTCTTCACTGAGGCAGTCTTTAACTAAAGAGCCATTGTAACTGATAATGGGTGTATCTAAACCTAAAGCATCCGCATAAGGTTTGGATGCTTCAAACATTCTGCCGGAGGCAAGTACAAATTTAATACCGTGTTCTTTGGCACATTTAATGGCTGCTGCGTTCTCGGCAGTTATTTTTTTTTCGTCATTGAGTAAAGTGCCATCCATATCGGTGGCAATGAGTTTAATTTTGGGCATAGTTGTTTCCTTTATGAAATGTCAGACAATAAAGAATAAAGACCAAATAATCAAAGAGCAAAGACCAAATATGGTAAATATTTCCTGTGATTAGATTTGACCATATTTATTAAGATGATTTTTGTATAAAGCATATTGTAGCACAATTATATTTGTGATACAATATCAAATGGCGTGACCTGAAAGATTTGGGCATGCACATTAAAGAAAGAGGAACTTTGTATTATGAAACAAAGCGACAAATTCCGTCAGGCCAACAGGGAAGCAGTGGCTACCTGTGTGGGAACTTTAGCAGTAATTGTTTTCTGGTGTTTGGCGGGTTTTGGCCTTGCAAACAGCGAGGTAATGATTTGCTCCACTCCCCTTTGGGTTTGGGGAGGTTGCGTGGGCACTTGGATTTTTGCCTGCATCGTAGTATTTATCCTCATTAAATTTGTCTTCAAAGATTTTTCTTTGGATGATGAGGAGGTGGCAAAATGAGTAATATACTTAGTTTGCTGCCAGTTTTTATTTTTTTGGTCTTTCTTTTGGCAGTATCGTTGAAAATTCAAAAGGACTCTGCCGGTGAGCGAGCGACTAATTTTGCAAAAGATTATTTCATCGGTGGCAGAACTTTAGGCGGTTTTGTACTGGCCATGACTACCGCTGCAACTTACAGTAGCGTTTCCACTTTCGTAGGTGGCCCCGGCATGGCTTGGATTATCGGCTATGGCTGGCTTTATATGGCTATGGTGCAAGTGGTAGTAATCTTTTTGGTGTTGGGAGTATTCGGCAAGAAAATTGCTTTAGTCGCCCACAAAATTGATGCGGTAACAGTTATTGATGTGTTAAGAGCCCGCTATCATTCAGACCTTTTGGCTAATTTTGCGGCTCTTGTAACTGTGGCATTTTTCGCCGCTACCATGGTTGCCCAGTTTGTAGGCGCTGCCAAACTTTTTGAGGCAGTAACCGGGTTTTCCTATTTTACAGGTCTCACCATGTTTGGCGTGATTGTGGTTTTATACACTACGGTTGGTGGATTTAAGGGCGTGGCAGTAACGGATGCATTTTGTGCTATTGCCATGATTGTGGGTGTGTGCTTGCTTTTCGGTTGCATGATGAGCGCCGGTGGGGGTTATACTAAAATAATGGCGGATATGGCGGCGAGCCATCCGGATATGTTGGAACCCTTCAGCGCAGGGAAGATGCCCATGAGTTTATATATTTCCCAGTGGCTTCTGGTTGGTATTTGTACGTTGTCCCTGCCCCAGTCCGTAGTGCGTGGCATATCTTATAAAGACACAAAATCTTTGCATCGTGCAATGCTCATTGGTACAGTTGTCATTGGGATTATGACTTTGGTTGCAACGAGTATCGGTATTTTTGCCAAAGGTATTTTGACACAGGAATTGAGTGCTTACGGCACTATTGATAATATTACTCCCCGTACCATTGTGGAATGTATGAGTCCTTTCTGGGCTGGGGTGTGTATTATCGGCCCCGTGGCGGCAACTATTTCCACTGTGTCCAGTTTGCTTTTGACCGCATCCGGTTCTATTGTGAAGGATGTGTATATGAACATCCGTGCGGCACAGGGGAAGCCGCTGGCTAATGCAAGCATTAAGAAACTCAGCTTGTTGGGTACGATTATCATTGGCTTTGCAGTATATTTCATTTCCATTGCCCCCCCTAGCGTTATTTGGAAAATTAATATGTTTGCCTTCGGCGGGTTGGAAACAGCTTATTTCTGGGTGCTGATTTTTGGTTTGTTTTGGAACAAGGCCAATAAGACGGGGGCATTGTTCGCCATGTTCGGCGGTGTAATTATTTATTGTGTGTCCATGCTGTTGAAATTCAAACTATTTGATTTACATCAGATTGTTTTGGGCGTAGGCGGTTCTTTGATTTTGTTCTTAATCGGCAATGCTCTGGGCAAAGAGCCGGACGAAGCAACACAACAATTATTCTTTCCCGAAAAATTTGATTGAGAATTTTGCTTGACAAAATTTTTCAGAGTGAGTAGAATATTGCCATAAACCATTGAGGAAGAGGAGTAGGTTCCGAAAACATTTTTTAGGAGCGAGTCGCTGGCGGTGAGAGTGCGGCAGAAAATGTGGAATTGAATGGACTTCTGAGGGCGAGCGGAAATGGCGCAGGCCAGAGTATGTAAGACGGGGCAGAACTCCACGTGAACAAAAGTTGGCATATGGTGGTATGCAAAAAGTGGGCGCATCAAAGCGTCAAGCCGGGTGGCACCGCAGGTTGTTCAACCTGTCCCAGCAAATTTGTTTAGCCGGGACAGGTTTTTTGTATCCCGGGGAAAGGAAGAAAAAATGGAAAAGATTCCCTACAAAATTTTCTTAACAGAGGAGGAAATGCCAAAGAGCTGGTATAACCTGAGGGCGGATATGAATAATAAGCCGGCTCCCTTGTTGAATCCTCAAACAAAACAGCCCTGTACTTTGGCAGAGTTGGAAAAAGTTTTCTGCAAAGAACTGGCAAAACAGGAACTGGATGACAGTACCCGTTTTATTCCCATTCCGGATGAGATTCGTAATTTCTATCGCATGTTCCGTCCATCCCCTTTGATTCGTGCGTATTGTCTGGAAGAAAAATTAGGCACACCTGCGCATATTTATTACAAGTTTGAAGGTAACAATACCAGTGGCAGTCATAAACTGAATTCCGCCATTGCACAGGCCTATTACGCTAAACAACAGGGTTTGAAGGGCGTAACTACGGAAACAGGAGCAGGACAATGGGGCACGGCCCTTTCTATGGCTTGCTCTTATTACGGCTTGGACTGCAAAGTATTTATGGTTAAAGTTTCCTATGAGCAGAAACCTTTCCGCCGTGAGGTTATGCATGTTTATGGAGCATCTGTAACCCCATCACCTTCTATAGAAACATCAGTGGGCAGAAAAATTTTGATGGAACATCCCGGCACCAATGGTTCTTTAGGTTGTGCCATTTCTGAAGCAGTGGAAGTTGCGGTAAATTTGGAGGGCTACCGTTATGTGTTGGGTTCTGTAATGAATTTAGTCGGTCTGCACCAGTCCATTATTGGTTTGGAAACTAAGGCCGCACTTGATAAATATGGCATCAAAGCAGATATCATTATTGGTTGTGCCGGTGGCGGCTCTAATTTGCAGGGTTTGATAGCACCATTTATGGGTGAAAAAATCCGCGGGGAAAACGATTACCGTATTATTGCGGTGGAACCGAAATCCTGCCCGAGTTTGACAAGAGGCGCTTTTGCCTATGATTATTGCGATACGGGGCATATTTGTCCTTTGGCAAAAATGAAGACCTTGGGCAGTAATTTTATTCCCAGTGCCAATCATGCAGGGGGACTGCGTTATCACGGCATGAGCAGTACCCTGAGCCAACTTTATGAGGACGGTTTAATGGAAGCAACCAGTGTGGAGCAGACCAAGGTTTTTGAAGCGGGCATTGAGTTTGCACGGGTGGAAGGTATTTTGCCCGCACCGGAAAGCAATCATGCCATTCGCATTGCCATTGATGAGGCATTAAAATGTAAGGAAACCGGCGAAGCCAAAAATATTGTCTTTGGGCTTACGGGCACAGGTTATTTTGATTTGTTTGCCTATGAGCGTTACCGTAATAAAGAAATGGCGGATTACATTCCGACGGATGAGGAATTGCAAGCATCTTTTGCAAAATTGCCGAAGATATAATAAAAAAAGCCCACGCAGTTGCGTGGGCTTTTCAGTATAAATATTTTTAATACAAACGCCGGGTCAAATAAATTCCTAAACTGCAAGACAGGACGGAGAGCAACATCGTACCGGAACCATAGACCAATCCTAACAAAAATTTATTATTCTCTACCATATAGATTATTTCATAGGCCACTGCACTAAGAGCAGTATAACCGCCCAGCATACCTAAACAGAAAAGCAACCGAAAAGAATTGCTAAAACATTCCTTCTCTAAAAATTAAAGTCATCACGATTCCCATGATAAAACAACCTGTCAGGTTGATGATAAAAGTGGTGATAAAAGCATGTTGATAAAACTTTGCTGTTGCCAGATAAAGCAAGTATCGCAACATAGCACCGATGGCACCGCCTAACCCGACCAGTAAAACTTTTTGCATAAAAACCTCTTTTCTTTTTCTATATTGTAGCACATTAATTTTAAATTTGTGATATAATTTATAAAAAAATTACATTACTTCGAGGAGGAGAAAATGAGTACAACTAATTTGGAAGTGGGGATTGTGGGGTTGCCGAACGTTGGCAAGAGTACCCTGTTTAATGCTATAACAAAAGCGGGAGCAGAGGCGGCAAATTATCCTTTCTGTACCATTGAACCCAATGTGGGTGTGGTGGATGTGCCTGACCCCCGTCTGCAAGTACTGAGCGATATGTTTAAGTCCAAACGGATTATGCCGGCGCCTATGCGGTTTGTAGATATTGCAGGTTTAGTAAAAGGTGCGTCTAAAGGTGAAGGACTTGGTAACAAATTCCTTTCCCATATTCGGGAAACGGATGCCATTGTACAGGTGGTGCGTTGCTTTGAAGACAGCAACATTACCCATGTGGAGGGGAAGATTGACCCCATCCGTGATATTGAAATTATCAATACAGAACTTTGCCTGGCGGATTTGGAATCTATTGAACACCGTCAGGAACGCATTGGCAAACTTTTGAAGGCCGGGGATAAAAAAGCAGCAAAAGAAAAAGTTGTGGTTGACAAAATTGCGGAAGGACTTGGCGATGCTGTGCCTGCCCGCCGTCAAGGGTTGACAGATGAAGAATTGGAACTGATACAGGATTTATTTTTGCTCACTTTGAAACCCATTCTCTATGTGGCAAATGTGGCGGAGAGTGAGGCGGCCAACAGTGATGCCAATCCCTTTGTACAAAAGATTGTGGAATATGCCAAAGATGAAGGCAGTGAAGTTATTGCGGTGAGTGCCAAAATTGAAGAAGAAATTTCTGAATTGCCGGAAAATGATGCCAAAGAATTTATGGAAATGGCAGGGTTGAAAGAATCCGGTTTGGACCGTTTGATTAAGGCAAGTTTCAAACTGTTGGGACTCATGACTTTCTTGACTGCAGGTGAAATTGAAAGCCGTGCCTGGACTATCAGGGTGAATACCAAAGCGCCTCAGGCAGCAGGCAAAATTCATACAGATTTTGAAAAAGGATTTATCCGTGCAGAGATTGTGTCCTATGATGATCTGGTAAAATGCGGTTCCAAAGTTGCTGCCCGGGAAAAGGGTTTGGTACGTTTGGAAGGAAAGGATTACATTATGCAGGATGGGGATGTAGTGGAGTTTAGGTTTAACGTATAAAACGTCAAAGAAAAATGCGAAATTCATTTGTAGAGATTGATTTGTCAGCCATTAAAAACAATGTGCGGCTTGCTAAGGGTAAGTTACAAGCAAGGACCAAATTATGTGCAGTAGTCAAAGCGGATGCTTATGGTCATGGGGCAGTGCCGGTGGCGAATGCGGCATTGGCGGCAGGAGCAGATTATTTGGCAGTAGCGATTGTGCAGGAAGCAGAAGTTTTGCGTAAGGCAGGCATTACGGCACCAATTTTGATTTTGGGTACATTGGTGAAAAACGATGTGGCAGACGTGGTAACCTATGATGTGGAACAGGCAGTTTATACGGAACAACATTTGCAAGGGTTGAACGGGGAAGGGCAGAAACAAAACAAGAAAGTAAAAGTTCATATTGTAGTGGACACGGGAATGAACAGAATTGGTGTCAAACCGTCAGAAGTTGGCAAGTTTGCGAAATTGGCGGCAGGTATGAGTAACATTGAAGTAGTAGGTGTGTTCAGTCATTTTGCCACCGCAGACGAAGACGACAAAACTTTTGCCAAAAAACAATTTACGGCATTTCAAACTGCACTAAAAAATATTGAGGCAGAGGGGGTACAAGTTCCTGTTAAACACATTGCCAATTCAGCAGCCATTCAGGAAATGCCGGATTACCAATTAGATATGGTGCGGCAGGGAATCACTTTGTACGGACTGATGCCAAATCGTTTTAAGGATGAATACAAAGGTTTTCAGCCGGCTATGGTGTTTAAGTCAGAAGTCGCTTATGTAAAAAACATTTCTGCAGGCGAGTGTGTAAGTTATGGCTGTACTTTTGTGGCACCAAAGGCAATAAAAGTAGCAACAGTGCCGGTGGGATATGCAGACGGGCTGAACCGCAAACTTTCCAATCATGGCTATATGATTATTCATGGTCAGAAAACACCAATTATTGGCAGGGTGTGTATGGATCAATGTATGTTGGATGTAACGGAAATTAGCAATGTACAAGTGGGCGATGCAGTTATTGTGGAAGGTGGCATGGAATTGCCGTTTGAAGAAGTGGCAAAGTTGGTTGATACAATTGACTATGAGTTAATCTGTTTAATTACGGGACGGGTGCCGCGTGTTTATAAGGAGAATTAAAAATGGAATTTGTGGATGTAGTTTGCGTAACAATTTATACGGGGGAGGATGTGCTTTGGGAAGATATGCCTTTGTACAAAGCAATTATTCAAAAAGCCAAAGAATTAGATTTAGGCGGCGTAACGGTTGTACAGGGCAAAGCAGGGTTTGCAAAAACTAACCGTGGGCTGAATAAAAAAATCACGCATTTTTTCAGCGGTAATGCCAACCTGCCTTTAGTTATTGAAATTGTGGACAAAAAAGAAAATGTTGAAAAGATTTTCCCCTTTCTTGAAAAGAGTGCAATACATAGTTGTGTGACTATTACAGATTGCAAAGTTTTGGTAACGGATTATTTGCGGGAAAAATTTGGTAAGAAATAAAAGCAATAAAAAAAGCCGGCGGCAGCCGGCTTTTTCATTCTCCTATAAATTTCAAAAACAACTTGGCGGCATTGTTTTGTCCGTGGAGGTTGGACCAGAACAGGGTCTGTTCAAACTTAAAGTCCTTATCTTTGATGAGGACTTTTTCTAATTGGGGCGGTAAAAACTGACAACAACTGTTGCTGGCAATGGCAACGGAATTGCCATTCTCTGCAAACTGAATCCCCGTATTACCGTTATTAGAAATAAAGGCAATCTTGGGTACAAAATTATATTTCTTGCACAACTCCCTGAGCAAAGTATAACAGCCATAAGTGGTGCTGATGGGAATGTTTTTCAAATCGGTTAAATGCAGGGTCTGCTTGGGCTGGAAATTAATGTTATTTTTCTTTTTATACACCACATAAAAATTTTCCCAGTCCAATTTTTTGCAAGTGCAGTTTTCCATGTTGGGCATGGGAGCGTTGGCATAGGCAAAGTCCGCAGTATTATTGCGGATGGCAGTGATTTGTTCGTTGGCAGGTATTTCCAGCAGCTGAAAATTTATTTTAGGATAGAGTTTGGAAAAGGGTTGCAAATAATTTTTCAAAAAGATTGGCACCACGCCATAGGACACAGCAAAACGTAGTTTGCCGTTGGTTTCCTGCTTGTAGTTTTGCATATCAATGGTGATATTTTCTTCCTGTTCGCAAATGAGACGTGCCTTAGTCAGAAAGTCCACTCCTGCCTCGGTCAAACTGATATTATGCCGTCCCCGGGATGTTTCCATCAGTTTCACCCCATAGTGTCGCTCCAAAGTTTTAATCTGGTTGCTGAGTGCCGGCTGTGCCAAAGAAAGTTTATTGGCGGCGGCGGTCAGATTGCCGGTTTCTGCCACAGTTATAAAATTACGATAAAATTCAAAATCCATAACATCAAATAAAATCTTATTTTTAATATCAAAATATAATATTTTTCTTTTTGTTGTTGCCATTATATAATAATGCCAAATAAAACGCAAGTAGCATAAATTAAGGAGAAGACATGGATAAAAGAATAAGAAATATTTTAATCGGCCCCCTGGCATTTGCGGTGGCGATTTTTCTTTTGCAAAATATTTTCGGCTTCAAAGCCGCTGTCACGGTCGGACTGGTGGTGTGGATGGGTCTGTGGTGGATATTGCGCCCAGTGGATATTGCGGTGACGAGTTTTCTGCCCATCGCCATCAATGCCCTGTTTGACCTTATTCCGGCGGGGCATGTTATCAGTCAGTATTTCAGCGAAATTGTGGTACTCTTGGTGGGCAGTGACATTATTTCCCTCACCTGGACAAACACAGGACTGGACAAGCGTTTGGCAGTGAAAGCACTTTGCTTTATCGGAACGGATATTAAACAACAGATTTTGGTGTGGCTCTGTGCGGCAACCCTTTTAAGCACGGTGCTGCCCAATGTGGTGGTGGCAATGATTATGTTGCCCATCGCCTCCGCCATGTTGCGGTTCAGCGGTTTGAACGACAGCATGATTACAAAAATCTCCGTGCCAATTTATCTGGCAGTTGCCTGGGGCAGTGGTGTGGGCGGCTTCGGCAGTCCCATCGGCAGCAGTGCCAACCTGACCGCCGTATCCTATTTGGAAGGGATTACGGGGCATGAATTTATGTATGTTGACTGGATGGGAAGATTTATCCCCATTTTGTTGCTGGTGCTGGTGTTGAATGCGGTGTTTTTGCTTATAATTCCCACACCCATTAAAAAATTATCCGATACCAAAGAATATTTTGCCAAGTTAAATATGGAACTGGGAAAAATGCAAAAAGGGGAATGGATTGGTTTAATTCTTTTCAGTTTTGCAACTTTGGCGGCCTTTGCCCGGCCACTTTTTGCAGATTTATTACCTGCCATGCGGCCTGCCTATGTGTTCTTTTTCTGCGGGATGCTTTGTTTCGTATTGAAAGACGGCAAGGGAAATATGATGGTGGACTGGAAACAGGTGGAAAAAGAATTGATGTGGGGAATGTTTTTCCTTTTTGCCGGAGGATTGGCTTTGGGGAAAATGGTAACGGAAACCGGGGCAGCACAAAAAATGGCAGAACTGATTACCACTTTGCCCTTAAGCGGCGGCTTGGAAACTATGGGTATTTTTGTAACTTTCACCACTTTTCTGGCAGAAATTTCCAGCAACACCGCTTCCGCTTCCATTTCAATTCCTGTGGTACAAAGTATTTCCCAGGAAATGGGACTGAACCCCGTACCTTATGTATTGGTAACCATTGTGGCATTTAACTGTGCTTATGTTTTGCCCGTATCCACAAGGGCAATTCCCGTGTCCTACGGTCTTGAACCGGGAGTAATGTTCAAGTATGGCATAATGTTGACTATGGCAAATATTATTATGAATTCCGTTGTGGGATATCTGGTAGTGAAGTTCTTGCCGGTGTTTTATCAGATATAGGAGTTAAAAAACAACGGCAGTGGCAGTGTCAATGACAATACCATAGAAATACGAAAGACAAAAATCAGGAGAAGAAAGTAAATCATATGATGTGAAATCCATTTGACGATGTTGAATTTTACTGATAAAATAATTTAACAAAATTTATTGGAGAAAATATTTTAATATGACTAATGAAATTGCTTTGTTGTGTCAATTACTTTTGGCCTACGGCATGGTGTTTGGAGTATTTATTTTATATGGTCAGACAGGACTATTAGCGTGGAATGTGTTTTCAGTAGTTGTCATGAATATTGAAGTGCAGATGCAAATCACTGCTTTTGGCTTGAATATGACATTGGGCAATATTTTGTTTGCTACAACATTTTTGGTTACGGATATTTTGAGTGAACTCTATGGCAAAAAATCTGCTGAAAAATGTGTCAAAATTGGCATTATAACATCGGTCTTATTTATTGTCATGACACAACTCTGGTTTCAGTTTATACCCAACGAGTTTGATTATATATGCCCGGCACTCCACACAGTGTTTAACAACACCCCAAGAATTATTTTTGCAAGTTTGGCTGTTTATGCAATTGTGCAAAAGTTTGATGTTTGGGCATATCACAAGTGGTGGGAATGGACAACAAATATTGCGGGGGATAAAGACAAATACCTTTGGCTGAGAAATAATTTTTCCACACTTATATCCCAGGCATTGAATGCGTTTTTGTTCACTTATATAGCATTTTATGGAATAATGGAAAATCTTTTTACAATTGCTATTTCTACCTATATCTTTTCCGTTGTTTTGGCAATATTAGATACTCCAGTCATTTATGCTTGCAGGAAATGGCACAAAAAGCATTTAGGTGTTAGGTGTCAGGTTAGAGGTTTGAGGGAAAGTCGGCATAGTGCTAACCCTTGCGTCCCCTTGCGAGGGGAAGAGAGCCACGAAGTGGCGAAGGGGTAGTTTGCGGCAGCAAGTTAAGTTGATAGTTTAGGTTAGAAGTTGTAAATTAAAGGTAAAATGTTCCTGTGATTAAAAATCAATCACAGGATTTTTTTATTCAAAACAGCATAATCTCAATTTCAAAATCGCGCGACTTTGATATAAAATCTCGCGATTTTGAAATTAACTTTCCACGCTTTTAACTGCGTTTTGTTGAAGAGTAATTTTAGTAATGAAAATGCTTTTGGTGTGAAAAGGACTTTTATTTTTATTCAAAATCATAAAAGTAAAAAGTTTCGGTGTCGACATTATCGCTGAAAATGTCGACAGTGGAAATTTATTGTTTCACGATTTTTTCATTTTTGGCTGAGAGAATTTTTTTGAAAGTAAAGTGAAGAGTGAAAACAAAAATTATAGAAAAGTACTTGACAAACAATAGACAAATGTAGTAGAATGTCTAAACAAATGAAACGTATAAGGAGGATATACAAATGGGTAGCACATTGGTACAATTCAGATGTGATGAAGAATTAAAAGAAGAGACGACAAAATTATATGAAAGTTTGGGGTTGGATTTACCTACTGCTTTTCGTCTCTTTATGAAAAGGTCTTTGCAGGTTCAAGGTTTGCCTTTTGCAGTTAGTACAAAAGTTTCTTACCTTCGTTCTGTAGAGGATATGAGTGGGGCAGAACTTGATAAAATATTAGCACAAAAGGCATTGGCTGGAGAAATACATTCTGCAAGGGATGTTGCTGATGCTTCGAAAGAAAAATATGGTATGTAAAAAAAATGAGTGTACAATTACAATATGCATTGGTAAATGGCGTTAAAATGTTACCAAGACATGAAAATAATAGGGCATTGCACGGAATATGCCCGCATTGTGGTGGGGAAGTTGTTGCAAAGATTTATCAAGATAGAATGTCTCATTGGGCTCATTTAAATTCAAAGATGTGTGATAAATGGTGGGAAAGTAAAACACCATGGCATATTCAATGGCAAAATTTATTTCCAGAGGAATGGCAAGAAGTTAGGATAGATAATCCTAAAGATGCTGATGATTGGCATATTGCAGATGTATGTACTGCAGATGGGTTGGTTGTGGAATTTCAACATTCACACATTAAAGAAGAACAACAAAATGAGAGAGAGCAATTTTATTCTGCTAATACCAAAGGCATTGTTTGGGTAGTCGATATTTTTGGAAAGAGGGATGTTTCTAAAATTATTGATATAATTCCAAATGATGTAATAAATGGTATTCGAAAAGGTGGGTGGATGACACAATTGGGATCTTTAACTGCTTTTCCAAAGCAATGGAGGAACAGTAAACATATTGTATTTTATGATGTTCAACTTGATAGTAAGAGGTTTTTGTTGTGTATGAGATTGTGTATGATAGGATATGAGCAGCGAGCATTTTTATTTGGAATACCACATGAGGAATTTTCACAAATAGTTTCGAATTGTAAAAGCATTGTTATGTGGAATAAGAATGTTCAAGAAGCAATTGAAAAATGGCTTCTTGAACATCGACCTGTTCCAATTATTCGAAATGTTAGATGAAGAAGATTGTAAAAATCAGAAAGGAAAATAAGTATTATGAAAAAGGGGTGTATAACAACTATTTTAGGGATTATAATTGTTATATTTGGTTTATGTTATTTCATCGGGTCTATGCCAGATATGACATGTACCGACGGGTCAATAATTGACGATATTAGCACTTTACCTGATGCAAAATGTAAGGAAATATATGATGGTAAAAAAGTCAGGATTTCCGGACTTGCTCACGGTGTTGGATATAATCCACAGGGATATTTGATGCTATTTGCTGGTAGAAAATTTGGTAAAAATCATGATTGGGCAGTTGTTGTTTCTTTTTCTGATAAAAGTGAATATAAAACAGCTAAAGAATTGGGTAATGGTGAAGGGTTCACAGCTCAAGGAATTGCTAAATTTTCTGTTTTAGACGATGGGCAAAGAGTGGTTTATATTTGGCATTCAAAATTTGTCGAGTAATTACTTAGAGTAGTGATAATTGGTTCTGAAGGTTGGTGTAAATCTTTAATGTGGAAAATTATGTAATTTTCCATCAAAAAAAGCAGGGAAATTAGATAATTTTCCTGCTTTTAATTTTGGGCGATTTGTGATTAAGTTTGCAGTAGTACAAAGTTTCCCCACACCCCCTGCCCCTCTCCCCAAGGAGAGGGTTGTTTTCGCATTATTTTCTTTCCCCTTAATTCTTAATTGAGTTTTTCCGCATTTTGCTGTAAAATATATATAAAGTAATCACGTTAGAGAGGTAAAGTTGCAATGAAGAAAGTTTTAGTAATTTATTTTTCCTGTGGCGGGGTGACGAAAAGGATTGCCGAATATATGCAGTCCGTGGAGGGCGTAGATGTGTGGCCTTTGGAGGCAGTACAACCTTATACCGAAGGTGACCTGTTGGCTGCCAATCCTCGTGCCAGAGTAAGCGTGGAAGCGGCTGATGCCAAATGCCGTCCTGAGTTTGTAAATAAGGATATTAATTTGGCAAAATACGATACGGTGGTAATTGGTTATCCAATTTGGTTTATGTTACCGCCCAGGATTATATACACTCTTTTGGGAAAATTGAATTTCCAAAACAAGCAGATAGTTCCCTTCTGTACCAGTGGCGGTTCGCCGGTTGCCAAGAGTGAAGAAGATTTGCGTAAAACATTCCCCAACTTGAACTGGGGCAAGGGCAAGCAGTTCAGCTACACCAGTTCCAAACAGGATGTGGAGAACTGGATTAGAGGATTATAAAAACTTGTTTCAACAAATAAAAACCCCTCCGTTGCGTTGCAACGGAGGGGTTTTATATTCAGCATTAGAAAATAAACACTACTTCGCTCCAAATTGTTCTGGCGTGACCGTCAGAATGTTTGCGGGTTTGGTAATCAAAATATTTGATACCGCCGGTAATGTTCTTGGCAAATACATAGTTGGCACCTACTTCCCAACCTTTGAATCCGTCACCGTCTCCGGAAACCCAACCGTCATCCTTGGTCATGGGTTCAACCGCATAGCCGGCAAAAGTGGATTGGCTCATCATGGTGGAATAGGGTCTGTCACTATAAACAGTGTGTACGCTCCAGGAGCCGGGTACGGAGGCCTTGGCCTGGCCATACTGCAGTTTGGCTTCATAGCCGTTTTTATTGCTGCTCTTGCCAGTGGTCAAGTCGCTCTTGCCATGGAAATATTCACCTGTTAATTTCCAGTTTTTAGCAATGGGGTAGGACAGGCATACATCCCAAATCTCTGTATCCATCAGGCAGTCCGCTTTCCAATAAGCCAAATAGCTGTCCAATTTGCCGAAACTCTTTTCGGCTTTCACCATATAGAGCCGGTCATTATCGGAGCAGGGGTCATTGGTGTTAGTTGCAGTGGGACTGTTTTTGATATTGGAACCGTGATGGAGCACGGCCTGACTCTTCATTGCCCAGCCCATTAAATTCAAACCATTAAAATTATAAGATGCTTTAACGCCGTCACCCTCGCCATCAATCATGCTCATTTGCAAAAAGTAGCAACGGCCTGCTTCAACTTTTACACCGCCGATACGGCCGTTCAGCCATGCTCTCATGAGTTTAATGTCATCAGCAGTTTTGCAGTTGGTATCCATATAACGGTTCTGCTCCAGCATGCCGGTATATTGCCAGTTTTCATTAATTTTACCGTTCAGCCAGAAACGGGAACGGAGCCGGTTATACCCTTTGGCATGTTCGGTGTGCCGTTTGCCACGGTTGGTGGGATTCAAATACTTACCGCTAGTGTCACGGTAACTGTAACGGATGTTACCTGTGATTTTTACATTATCAAGTTTCTTTTCCAACTTGGAAACACGGACACCCAAACTGTCCAGTTCATCGGCAAATTCCGCAGCTAATTTGTCGCAATTTGCACCTTTTGCCATAGCTTTGGCAGTGATTTGTGCCATTTCGTAGCGGGTCATGAGTTTGTCGCCGCCGAAGGTGGAGCCATAGCCGTCCACAATACCTGCGCTTGCTAATTTGGCAATGGAATCATAAGCCCAATGTCCTGCCGGTACATCCGTAAAAGGATTGGCAGCATAGGCGGTGGCGGAAAGCCCCATAGCCATTGTCATAGCAAACAATAGTGATTTTTTCATCGCATCCTCCTTAATAATATCCTCCGCTTGAGCGGTAGAATTTATTGGCGACGGGTGTTCCCGTCACCAATAATATACAATATATTAAATTCTTTTTCAACACTAATTTTTGATTTATGATATAATATCATTCGGAGGGGTGTATTATGAAAATTAAACTTAATCCTGATGAAAGTGTTGTTGCTACTATTAAAGAAGGCCTGAAACAGACAGGGGGATACTGCCCCTGCCGCAGGGAGCGGACGGAAGATACTAAATGTATGTGTAAGGAATTTCGTGACCAGTGTGCTGACCCGGACTATGAGGGGTTTTGTCATTGTTTGTTGTATTATAAAGAAAAATAGGAATCAGCTTAAGCTGACTTTTTTCCGCCCCAGGCGTGGGGCGGGGGACCAGCGACAGTTTTTCGGTGGCTGGTGGTGGGGTCGCACACTTGTAGTTAGAAGTTGTAAGTTAGAAGTTATAAATTTGGGTAAAATGTTCCTGTGATTATAGCATTAGTTAGCAAGAGGTTTTCAGTTTAGTTGTTTAACTGGAGAGAGCGACCCACCCCGTCTTGCCTTTCTATGTTCCTTTAGGCAATCCACCCCGCCCACGCCTGGGCGGGAAAAATGCAGTCGGCATAATGCGAAAATAACCCTCTTCCTGGGGAGAGGGGCAGGGGTGTGGGGAAAAGTACGATAGCAATTAGAATTGAGAAATGAAGGTAGAACAGCGTGAAAAGTAAAATCATTTTGGCGGCAGTGGTGTTTGCGCTGATGCCACTGACAGGGATGGCTAAAGATATAAATGTTATGGAATATGGAGGAGGAATGAAGATGGAAGTTGTAATTACCAAAGAAAATTTTAAGAAAGAAGTGTTGGAGTCCAAGTTGCCGGTGCTGGTGGATTTTTTTGCTACCTGGTGCGGCCCTTGCAAAATGCTGGCTCCCACAGTGGCAGAGTTTGCCAAAGAAAATTTAGGTAAAATTGTGGTGGCAAAATGTGATATTGACCAATGCCCGGAATTGGCGGATGAATACAGAATTCAGGTTGTTCCCACATTGATTGCTTTCAAGAACGGTGAGCCGGTGAATGCTACTAAGGGGCTTTGCAGCAAGAAACAACTCTTAGCTTTGTTTGAGGAGAAATAAAATGGAAAATACGATTTTTGACAAAATGGCCAACGGGGTGTACCTTCTGTCCACACATGATGGGGGAAAACTTAATGGCTGTATAATTGATACCTGTATGCAGGTTACTCATGACCCGAAACGGGTGGCTGTGGCGGTGATGAAAAGCAATCTTACCAATGAAATGATTGGCAAGGCAGGAGTTTTTGCCCTGTCCGTTTTTGACAGAAGCGTGGAGAAGGATACCATTGCCCGTTTTGGGTATCAGAGCGGACGGAATGCTGACAAGTTTGCCGGGATTGATTATGCGCTGGATGTTAATGGGTGCCCTTATATCAAATGGCAGACCTGCGGTATGCTCAGTTGCAAAGTTGCAGGGGCGGTGGATTTGGGCACCCATGTAATGTTTATTGGCGATGTGGTGGCTACGGATATGTTCTCAAATAGGGATGCGGAGTTGTATTCTGATTATCAGCGGGAACTGAATGTTAAGATGGTTAAGCAGGAAGCGGCACCGGTGGCGGACACGGGAAAACCGAAATATGTTTGTGATGTGTGCGGTTATGTGTATGACCCGGCCAAGGGTGACCCGGACGGCGGCATTGCGCCGGGTACTGCATTTGAAGATATTCCCGATAACTGGGTCTGCCCTGTGTGTCACAAGGGTAAAAAACATTTCAGAAGAGTATAAAATCAAGTTTGAACGAGGAGGATGAAAAAATGAAAAAGTATGTTTGTAATGTGTGTGGTTATGTGTATGACCCGGAGAAGGGTGACCCGGACAGTGGTATTGCCCCCGGCACTGCCTTTGAGGATATTCCTGAGAATTGGGTTTGCCCCTTGTGCGGTGTAAGCAAAAAGGATTTTTCCGAAGTAAAATAAGGAGTTTGGATATGGAAAAATTAACACAGGACATTTACTGGTTAGGTTGTAATGACCATAATATTGATATTTTTGAAGGAATTTATCCCGTACAAAAAATCGGTATGGCCTATAATTCCTATGTGGTAATGGATGAAAAAATTGCTGTTATGGACACGGTGGATGCCAAGGTGGGTGAGGACTGGCTGAAACAGATGGATGAGGCATTGGCAGGCCGCACCCCTGATTATTTGGTAGTGCAGCACATGGAGCCGGACCACAGCCAGCATATCACCACTTTTATGGACCGGTTTCCTAAGGCGGTAATTGTATCCAGCAATCAGGCCTTCACCATGATGAAAAACTTTTTCGGGGTGGACTTTGCTGACCGCCGTCAGGTGGTGACGGAAGGTGATGTGTTGGATTTAGGAAAACATAAACTGCATTTTGTTACTGCTCCCATGGTACATTGGCCGGAGGTTTTAATGACCTATGACAGCACGGACAAGGTATTATTCAGTGCGGATGGTTTCGGCAAATTCGGTGCCAGCGACCATAAGGATGATTGGGTAACAGAGGCAAGGCGTTATTACACTGGCATTGTGGGGAAATACGGCCCCCAAGTGCAAAATGTTTTGAAAAAAGCGGCTGCTCTTGATATTCAAAAAATTGCACCTTTGCATGGCTGGCCTTTGACAGAGAATTTAGGGAAATACATAGGTTATTATGACAAATGGTCAACCTATGAGCCGGAGGAAGAGGGCGTAGCAATTTACTATGCTTCCGTTTATGGCAGGACGGAGGAGGCGGCACTTTTTCTGGCAGAGGAATGTAAGAAGGCAGGGGTCAAGAATGTGGCAGTTTATAACTTAATGCGTTCTGATGTTACCTATGCTTTGGGCGATGCTTTCAGGTTCAAAAATATTGTGTTGTGCAGTATGACTTATAATATGGATGCATCCCCTTTCATGAGCGGACTGGTTGGCAGTTTTGCTTTGCATAATTTGCAGAAGAAGAGAATTGCCATTGTGGAAAACGGTTCTTGGGCTCCCAATGCTGCAAAAGTTATTAAGGCAGGGCTGGCTCCCTGCAAGGATATGGAATATTTGGACACGGTTACTATCAGAAGTGCTATGTCCGAAGAAAACAAACAGGAACTAAAGGATTTGGCACAGAAGTTGAAATAATATTTTCGTACGGTTTAGTTTTTACACGAGTTAAGGAGGAATTATGGCGAGTAAGGTTTATTTTACAGATTTCCGTACCCCTTATGGCGGACCCAGTATGCCTCAAAAATTGAAAAACTTAATAAAAAAAGCAGGCATTGAAAAGATTGATTTTCAAAACAAGTTTGTGGCGATAAAAATGCACTTTGGTGAGCCGGGTAATACTTCGTTTATCCGTCCTAATTTTGCTAGAGCAGTGGTGGATGTAGTGAAAGAATTAGGTGGCAAGCCATTCTTGACGGATTGCAACACTCTTTACATTGGTGGGCGTAAGAACGGTCTTGACCATATTCAGAGTGCTTATGAAAATGGGTTTAACCCTTTGACTTGTGATTGCCATGTGGTGATTGCGGATGGCATCAAAGGTGCGGACGAGGAATATGTGCCGGTGAAGAATGGGGAAGTGGTGAAGGAAGCGAAAATCGGTAAGGCACTGATGGAGGCGGATGTTGTCATTTCTTTAAGCCATTTCAAAGGTCACGAAATGGCAGGTTTCGGTGGTGCGTTGAAAAATATTGGCATGGGCGGCGGCAGTCGTGCCGGTAAGATGGAACAACATAATGACGGCAAACCTAGCGTCAATCAAAAACGTTGTGTGGGCTGCGGCAAATGTGTGGCGATCTGTGCTCATGGAGCACCCTCTGTTACCAATGGCAAAGCAAGTATTGATATCAATAAATGTGTGGGCTGTGGTAGGTGTCTTGCCAATTGTCCTATGGATGCCATTGAACCTATGTTTGATGCCAGTTTGGAAAATCTTAACAAAAAGATTGCGGAATATGCCCAAGCCATTTGTCAGGACAGGCCCTGCTTCCATATCAGTATGATTATGGATGTTTCTCCCTGCTGTGATTGCCATGCGGAGAATGATGTTCCTTTCGTAAATGATATTGGTATGTTGGCAAGTTTTGACCCGGTGGCACTTGATCAGGCCTGTGCAGATTTGGTGAATGCTGCTCCCGCTTTGCCCGGTAGTGCTTTAAGTGAGGAATATGCCAAAAATCCCAAGGCGAAAGAGGAGCATGACCATTTTCATATTGTAGGGCCCAATTCGGAATGGAAAAGTTGTCTTGCTCATGCGGAAAAGATTGGTTTGGGTACAAGACAATACGAGTTGGTAAAGATATAATTTTCTTGCAATTCAATTTTTAACATATTATCACTAAATAACGAGGTAAGAACTTATGGCCTATGTTGCGTTGTACCGGCGGTGGCGTCCCAGTAATTTTGATGCTTTGGTCGGTCAGGATACAATTAAACAAACCTTGGTGAATGCTTTAACGGGTGGGCATATTGCCCATGCCTATTTGTTTGCCGGCCCTCGTGGTACGGGCAAGACCAGTACGGCAAGAATTTTGGCAAAAGCATTGAACTGTGATAAGGGGCCTACTGCTACGCCGTGTGGTGAATGTCATAACTGTCAGAGCATTGCGGACGGTACCAGTATGGATGTGTTGGAGATTGATGCCGCTTCCAATCGTGGCATTGACAGTATTAAAGAATTGCGAGACAAGATTGCCTTTGCTCCGGTTGACGGAAGATATAAAGTTTATATCATTGACGAGGTTCACATGCTGACTCCGGAAGCATCCAATGCCCTTTTGAAGACATTGGAAGAACCGCCGGAAAATGTGGTATTCATTTTGGCAACCACCGACCCGCAAAAGGTTTTACCAACCATCCATTCCCGTTGCCAGCGTTTTGATTTTCATCGGGTCACGGTGGAGGAAATCACCAAACATTTGGTGGATGTGGCGAAGAAAAGTGATATTGTGGCGGACGAGGAGGCCATGCGGCTGATTGCCATTCAGGCGGAAGGTGGAATGCGTGATGCTTTAAGTTTGCTTGACCAGTGTGCTGTTATGAGCCCCCGTGTGACGGTGGATTCTGTGAAAGACACTTTGGGTATTGTTGGCAGGGAAGCCCTGCGGGA
This sequence comes from Phascolarctobacterium sp., assembly GCA_030531205.1. Taxonomy (GTDB): domain Bacteria; phylum Bacillota; class Negativicutes; order Acidaminococcales; family Acidaminococcaceae; genus Phascolarctobacterium_B. The sequence goes on along the minus strand of JAUNOC010000001.1, from coordinate 17,122 downwards.
ATTGGTGACGGCTATTGGCAAAAAAGATGGTGCCAAAGCAATGGAATTGTGCCATACTCTTTTGATGCAGGGCAAGGAAGTCAACCGAATTTTGACTGAACTGGCGGAATATCTCCGTGCCTTGATGTTATTTCAAACTATTCCTGATTACGAAGAAATTTATTTAGTTGACGAAAAAGAGCATTTGGCTGATAATGCTCAGTATTTTGATAATGAGCGAATTATGTTGGCGACAGAATATATTGCTTTGAGTTTGGCAAATATCAAACAGAGTTTGCGTCCCAGAATATTTTTGGAACTGGCAATTTTGCATTTATGTGCCAAACAAAAAGTGGCAGCACTGGTTCAAGATGAGGATGATGCTTTGCCGCCTACGGAGGCAGAAATTCCTGCTCCAAGAATAATGCCTCACCCTGCAAAACCTGCTGCGGCGGCAAGACCCGTAGTCAAGCCGGCGGAAAAACCTAAACCGATTCCTGCAAAGCCCAACCTTACACCAAGACCGGTGGCGGCACAAGAAGAAGTTACCTTTGTGCCGGTGGAAAAAACTGCGGCACAAGTGGCGGCGGACAACGCTGTGGATGCTGCACGCTATTGGCAGGAAGCAGTAGATTATTTAGGCCAGCAGGACGGGAAAAAATCTGTCAGCAGTTGTGCCAGAAACGGTAAGGGTGTTGCCTTGAATGGTGATGAACTCATTGTCTTGGTGCCGGGCAACCAATTTATTTGCGACCGTTTGGACAAAGATGATTATCGTAAAATTTTGGAAGAAACCATTTTGACCATGCAACGGGTCAAAGTAAAATGTAAATTTGTTAAAGAGTTTAACGGGAAGGTTCCCGCTTCTCCACCTACGGAGTTGAAACAGTCACAAGTAGCAGAGCCAAGCGTACCTCAGACAGAGCAATCAAAAGCATCTGATGATGCGGTACAAAAGGCGTTGGCAGCTTTTGGGGGGACGATAAAGGAGAAATGAGTATTTATGGTGCGTTGTATGACACTAAAATATACAACTTTGAACTGCAGTAGGAGGGAAATATGAAAAGAAAAGAATTGTTGGCAAAAGCGATTATTCCTGCGGTAGCGGTTGGTACGGTTGGCTTTACTAATGTGGCATTTGCAGATCCGTTGTCAGGGTTGACCCCAGCAGAAAGGGAAATGGTTACAAGGGCATATACAGAAACAGCGGGCCCCCAGTTGAACCGTACTCTCGAACTGATGGAACGGGCTCGGGTAGCACAACAAATGGAAGAGGATATCGCCCGTCAAAAACAAAAGATTGAAAATCCTGAGACCAGCGAGCAACCTGAGCAAGAGCAGGTGTCTTTTAATTTGAAAAAAATTGACTACAACCCCTCTGAAGTTATACCGAATGACACTATAGATGCCATTATAAATGAATATATCGGCAAAGATATTTATGTTAGTGACTTGTATCAGATGATTGGCAAGATTAACAATCTTTATTCAGAAGGCGGCTACATTACCTGTAAGGCCTTTTTGCCACCTCAAAAGATTGAAAAAGGAATTGTAAAAATACTTTTGGTGGAAGGCAAAACTGGCAAAGTAACCGTCAGCGGCAATAAAACAACTCATACCAGTTACATTACCCGCAGAATTAAACTTCCCAGTGGTGAAATAGTTAATATCAATGACTTAAACGAAAAAATGATGTTGTTCAATGGCACAAACGATGTGCAGTTGCGGTTAGCATTACAGGCAGGGGAAGAGCCGGGTACAACGGACTTTGTTTTGACTGCCTATGAGCCACAGCAGATTAACAGCACTCTTTTTACGGATAACTCCGGAAACTATACAAGTGGTATGTACAGGGCTGGATATTTCCTCAACACTAAAAGTTTGTTTGGGCAAAGGGACAGTTTGACCTTAGGAACAATTTATAGCAAGGGTACCCGTTCCTTTAGTGCGGTTTATGATATTCCCGTGAGTCCCAGCGGTACTAAAATCAGTTTGTCATATAGCACAAATGCTACAAAAGTTGTAAAAGGGGAATTGAATGACGCAGGTTTGGATGTAAAAGGTCATTCTACCGCTTATTCTGTAACCGTTCGTCAACCATGGGTTGTGAATGACACAACCCGCAGTGAAGCCGGTCTGGAATTTAATCATCAAAGTTCCAAATCATCCATTGATGGTTTTGAGTATGTACGGGATATGATTAGGGATATCAGTCCTTATTTTAGTCATACTGCTTATGGCAAGAGCCATGTGTTTTATCAAAAACATTCCTATTCTGTGTTGGGAAAATATTCTGATGGCGTAGGAACTCAAAGTTTAGGTGGTATGCACTATTATAAATTAAATACTTATTACCAAAAGGCATATAAAAATGGTCATATGCTTACCAACCGGTTTGATGCACAATTGAGTCAGGGGGAGTTTTTACCCAGTTCCCGTCAGTTCTATATCGGCGGTTCTAACAGTGTCCGTGGTTACCGTGAGTCCTATCTGAGCGGTGAAAGAGGATTCAGCAATTCTTTGGAATATCAGATACCCTTCAAAGACCGCCGTTTCAGTGCCTTTGGCTTCTATGATTATGGTATAGTAGAAGGCGCAAGTGCCTTTGAAAATCATGTGTTACAATCTTTAGGTTTGGGATTGAAAGCAAGTTGGAATAAGCATATTTACAGCAGTGTTTGCTTGGCCTTCCCCTTAATCAGAGAACTTAATGAGCAGGAAGTAAGCAGAACAAGAATTCATTTCTTGGTCAGCGGACAGTTTTAATAAAAAGACCGAAACCAACTAATGTCAGTTGTTTTTGGGGGAACAATAAAGGAGGAATAGAAAATGTTTAACGGAATGGGCGGCATGGGAAATATGGCCGGCATGATGAAAAAAATTCAAAAAATGCAAAGTGATATGACTGCTTTGCAGGAGGACTTGAAAAAGAGAACTCTTGATGTGAGTGTTGGTGGCGGTGCGGTGGCAGTCACTGTAACCGGCAAAAAGGAACTTGCCAGCATTAAGATAGACCCGGCAGCAGTTGATACGGAAGATATGGAAATGTTGCAGGACTTGATTGTCAGTGCGGTCAACGAAGGTATGCGTCAGATTGACGAAATGGCGGAAAAGGAAATGGCAAAGATTACCGGGGGCATGAAACTTCCCGGAATGTAAGCATGGGAAAAATTATTAGACCTTTGGCAAATTTGCATGATCGGCTCAGGCGTTTGCCCGGCTTAGGTTCCAAAAGCGCCATGCGTTTGGCATATAAGATTATTGATATGCCCATGGAAGAAGTGGAACGGCTGGCGGATGCCATTTTAGTGGCAAAGAGGGATGTGCATCTTTGCAAGCAATGTTATAATTTGACAGCAGATGAATATTGTGAAATCTGTAACGATGTGAAACGGGACAGGAGCATGATTTGCGTGGTGGAGCAGCCGCCGGATGTGACAGCCATGGAACGGAGTCAGGGGTATAAAGGACTCTATCATGTGCTGCATGGTGTAATGTCTCCGTTGGATGGCATCGGACCCGACCAGTTGCGTTTGAAAGAGTTATTTCAGCGGTTGGAAACGGAAGAGGCGGAGGAAGTGATTATTGCCACCAATTCCGATGTGGAGGGAGAGGCAACTGCTTCCTATTTGGCACAACTGCTGAAACCTACGGGAATTAAGGTGAGCCGTATTGCCCAGGGATTGCCCATGGGTGGTGATTTGGAGTTTGCGGATGAACTGACCTTGGCACAGGCGGTGGAGAACAGGAGAAGAATATGTTAAACAACATTATGAATTTTATAGGCAATTTAACCGGCAACAGTCAGGCGGCAGCAGAGTTTGGAGAATACACCTGGATTATTTTGGGGATTATTGCCATTGTAACAATTTATAAACTCATCAGTGTTCCTTTCAAATTCGTCATTAACGGCATTATTGGTTGTGTGATGCTTTTGGCAGTGAACTGGGTGGGAACTTTTGTCAATTTCTCTTTGCCGGTAAATATTATTACGGCTTTGGTAGCGGGGATTTTTGGCATCCCCGGTATGATTGCGCTTATTATTTATTATGCTTTCTTACATTAATGTTTATTTGCAGTGTACACGGCACGGCGAAAGCCGTGCTTTTTTATTTCACTTACATAATTTATAAAATACTTAAAAATATATTTATAAACTTATGTCAAATAATAATTTACTATTGCAAATGCAGTAATGGTATAAAAGGTGGTATTTGCAACATAGGCAGGGGGCACTGCCCCTTATAATCTATGTATTAAAAGAGGTGTTGCCCCTTTTGGCGACGGAAGAAGAAAGAGGTGATTTTTAATGGGTCCAGTAACGACCAACCCCTGGTTAATTGCAATTATCAATATGACAATTGTATTTGCCGTATTGATTGCTTTAGGTGTGTTGATGAGCTTGATTCAAGTCATTGACCCCACCAAAAAGAAAAAATAATTGAGTAAGGGGAGAACTCAAGTCCTGCCCGTTTTGTATTGGGCATTTTAACCTCGCTGTGGTATAGCGAACGCACTTATTTCTTATTTTAAGGAGGATCTCAATATGTTTGAGGCATTTGTAGTAGCTATTGCTTCTATTTGGGCTGATTCCGGCTTCAGTGCTTTGACTGGCGGTCATGTTATCATGATTGTTGTAGGTCTGGTATTGTTGTACATGGCAATCGGCAAGGGCTTTGAGCCGTTGTTGCTCAGCCCCATCGCATTTGGCTGTATTTTGGCTAATATTCCTAAAAACGGTTTTGAAGAACCCGGCGTTATGTCCGTAATTATGTACGGTATTAACCACGAAGTGTTCCCGCCGTTGATTTTCTTGGGTGTAGGCGCAATGACCGACTTCGGTCCGTTGATTGCTAACCCCAAGACCCTGTTGCTGGGCGCTGCTGCACAAGCAGGCGTGTTCGTAGCAATGCTGGGCGCTATGCTCCTTGGCTTCAATGTTCAAGAAGCATGTGCAATCGGTATTATCGGTGGTGCTGACGGCCCGACTTCCATTTACTTGGCAGCCAAGATGGCTCCCCAACTGTTGGGCGCTATCGCCGTTGCAGCATATTCCTACATGAGTTTGGTTCCTTTGATCCAACCCCCTGTAATGATGCTCTGCACAACCAAGAAGGAACGTCAAATTGTTATGAAACAATTGCGTCCTGTTTCCCATTTTGAAAAGGTCGTATTCCCCATTATGTGTACCATTGTTATTTCCTTGTTGTTGCCCTCCGTTACCGCTTTGATTGGTATGTTGATGTTGGGTAACTTGTTCAAAGAAGCGGGCTGCTTGGACCGTCTTTGCGACACCGCACAAAACGCTTTGATGAACACTGTAACTATTTTCTTGGCTACTGGTACTGGTTGCACCATGAGTGCTGAATCCTTCTTGAACTATCAAACCATTTTGATTATTTGCTTGGGCTTGGTAGCATTCATTGGCGGTACTTTCGCTGGTTGCGTATTCGGTAAATTGATGTACATGGTTGACGGTTCCACCAATCCTTTGATTGGTTCCGCCGGCGTATCCGCAGTTCCTATGGCTGCTCGTGTATCCCAAGTTGTTGGTCAAAAGGCAAATCCTTCCAACTTCTTGTTGATGCATGCTATGGGTCCGAACGTAGCAGGCGTTATTGGTACTGCAGTTGCTGCAGGCACCATGCTCGCTATGGTTGGTCCTCAAGGCAAATAATCACCCCCTATTCTTTTAACTGAAAATCTCCCCAAAATTTAATCCCTGCCTTCGGGCAGGGATTTTTCTATTTGTGTTGCAGCGGCAACAGATAAACTGCCTCTATAATTTTATAATTATCAAGAACGAATTTAGTAACTTAATTAACTTACAATTTATAGTTAGTTAAGTTTATTAAATTTTTGGAAGAGAGGTGAATGTAATGGGTCCAGTAACGACCAACCCCTGGTTAATTGCAATTATCAATATGACGATTGTGTTCGCCGTGTTGATTGCTTTGGGAGTATTGATGAGCTTGATTCAAGTCATCGACCCCACCAAAAAGAAGAAAAAATAATTGAGTTAGGGGAGAACTCAAGTCCTGCCCGTTTTGTGTTGGGCATTTTAACCTCGCTATGGTATAGCGAACGCACTTATTTTTATTTTTTGAGGAGGATTTTCTGATGGAAGCATTTTTAGTTGCTATTGCTTCAATCTGGGCTGATTCCGGCTTTAGTGCTTTGACCACTGGTCATCTCATTATGATTTTTGTCGGCTTGGTATTGTTGTACATGGCTATTGGCAAAGGTTTTGAACCTTTGTTGTTAAGCCCAATCGCATTTGGTTGTATTTTGGCTAATATTCCTAAAAACGGTTTTGAAGAACCCGGTGTTATGGCTGTAATCGCTTACGGCATTAACCACGAAGTATTCCCGCCGTTGATTTTCTTGGGTGTAGGTGCAATGACCGACTTCGGCCCGTTGATTGCTAACCCCAAGACCTTGTTGCTCGGCGCTGCTGCACAAGCAGGCGTATTCGTAGCAATGTTGGGTGCTATGCTCCTTGGCTTCAATGTTCAAGAAGCATGTGCAATCGGTATTATCGGTGGTGCTGACGGCCCGACTTCCATTTACTTGGCAGCCAAGATGGCTCCCCAACTGTTGGGCGCTATCGCCGTTGCAGCATATTCCTACATGAGTTTGGTTCCTTTGATCCAACCCCCTGTAATGATGCTCTGCACAACCAAGAAGGAACGTCAAATTGTTATGAAACAATTGCGTCCTGTTTCCCATTTTGAAAAGGTCGTATTCCCCATTATGTGTACCATTGTTATTTCCTTGTTGTTGCCCTCCGTTACCGCTTTGATTGGTATGTTGATGTTGGGTAACTTGTTCAAAGAAGCGGGCTGTTTGGACCGTCTTTGTGACACCGCACAAAACGCTTTGATGAACATTGTAACCATTTTCTTGGCTACTGGTACCGGCTGCACCATGAGTGCTGATTCGTTCTTGAATTACCAAACCATTTTGATTATTTGCTTGGGCTTGGTAGCATTCATTGGCGGTACTTTTGCTGGTTGTATCTTTGGTAAATTGATGTACTATGTTGACGGTGTTACCAATCCTTTGATTGGTTCCGCCGGCGTATCCGCAGTTCCTATGGCTGCCCGTGTATCCCAAGTTGTTGGTCAAAAGGCAAATCCTTCCAACTTCTTGTTGATGCATGCTATGGGTCCGAACGTAGCAGGCGTTATTGGTACTGCAGTTGCTGCAGGCACCATGCTCGCTATGGTTGGTCCTCAAGGCAAATAATTATTTCATCTCTTAGTTATTAACTCCCCAAATAACTCAAGCCCCCGCAAATGCGGGGGCTTTTTATATAATGTATTTGTCACTTTTTTTAATTACAAAATAAATTCAGTAGGGCAGGTCATATAATGATATGTTATAATTTAAAAAATGATTAAAAAAGATTTTGGGACTAAGGATTTAAATTACCATACTTTGACAAGAAGCATACCGCTAAGCCAGAAAATTGTGTTACTGGTAAGTATAGTGGTGCTTTTTGCTATTTTGCCTTCATCCGTATTCACAACCCTGCGTGTTGCTAAGGTTATTTATGACAGGGTTAGCATTAACGCAGTGAGCATTAACAGCATTCTTTGTAATTCCAATGAAATAATTGAGGGTATTAGTGGCACCCGTTCCGGAACAGAGCAGGAAGTCAGTGATTTTATGTTTGATTATGTAAATCATGTGGATGATTCCGATGAGGCCAGTGTTGCTATTTTTAATATTAACAAAGAATTGGCGGTTTATTATAATCCGGCACGGCTGGACGGTTTTAGGGAGAGTGCCAGGGAACTTGTGGAGCAGTACTGCAAGTACGAAACTATTACCTATAGTCAGAATTACGCCATTCCCAACAAAGCCATTGGCTTTGTAACTGATAAAACAGGCAAGCGGGTGGGGTATGTTGTTACTGGTTATTCTAATGAATTATTCAATAATTCCACTATTGAGTCCATAATCTTTTTAGGCATTTGCAGTTTATTTGGTCTCTTCATAGGTATTATTGGCGCGGTATATCTTGCCCGGCATATTAAGAAAATTCTTTTTGGATTGGAACCACAGGAGATTGCCACTCTTTTGCAGGAACGGAATGTAATTCTAAATTCCGTGCGGGAGGGGGTTATTAATGTGAATGTTCAGGGGATTATTACTTTGATTAATCAGGAAGCACTGGCTTTGCTTAGTGAAGCCAATGCTGGTGATGTGGACAGTTTGGAATATAGCGATGCCAAAGACCGTTTGCCCGGCATTCCCTGGGATGAAATCATTGGTAATGGCAGAATGTTGACCAATGCTCCTTTGAATTTAGGTGACAATGTGTTCATGGTGACGGCAGTACCTATTTTTGTCCAGCAAAATATTATTGGTGCAGTGGTTACTTTTCGGCGTAAGAGCGATGTGTTTGAATTGGCAAACCAACTGACGGGTTTCAAAAATTACGCCACCGCCCTTCGGGCCCAGACCCATGAATTTATGAATAAAATGCACGTCATTATGGGACTGATAGACATGAAGGCCTATGATGACTTGAAGAAATACACTAAGGAAATTGCCCAGAACCGGCAGAGTGAAGTAAGTTATGTAGTAACCCGTCTGAAGGATATTACTTTGGCAGGGTTTGTGCTTGGGAAAATGGCACGCTCCCGGGAACTGGCAGTTGAGTTCACTTTTTCCGAAGAATCAGAATTGCACAGCGAATTGATTATGCCCTCAGTTCATGATTTGGTTTTGATTATCGGTAACTTGATTGAAAATGCCTTTGATGCTTTAAGAAATTATGAAGGGGAAAGAATTATGAATCTTTCCATCATTGACTTTGACAAGGAAATTGTCATTGAAGTGGAGGACTCCGGTCCGGGTATTAAAAAAGGGGAACTGAAAAAAATCTTTCAACGTGGCTATTCTAACAAGGGTGCAGGACATGGCTTTGGGCTTTACCTGGTAAAGCACAGTATAGAAAATTTGGACGGGACTATTTCCGCGGAATCAGAACCGGGTGAAGGCACAATTTTCACAGTGCGGTTGCCGGTAAAGAAAAGAGGTGAAACAAATGTTTAATGTTTTAGTAGTAGAAGATGACCCTATGGTGGCACAACTTCACGAGCATTATTTGAGTCAGATTTCCGGGTTTCGGTTTGGCGGTTTGGCACGGAATGGTGCGGATGCCTTGAAAATGCTGGAAAAGAAAAATTTTGATTTAATCATTCTGGATGTTTTTATGCCCGGCATGGACGGCTTGCAATTTTTGGCAAAGGTACGGGAAAAGGGCTATGATGTGGATGTGATTATGGTTACTGCTGCCAATGACAATGACAAAATAAAACAGGGCTTGCGTTTGGGGGCGGTGGACTATATTATTAAACCCTTTGAATTTGAGCGGTTCAATCTTGCCCTTTCCAATTATCAAAATCGCCACAGGATTGTGGAAGACCAGAATATGTTGCAGCAGGAACAATTGGACAAAGCCATTATTCATCAGGAAAAGGTTAATATGACTACTCTGCCTAAGGGGTTGGACAAACATACCCTAATGGTAGTGTGGGAAAAGATTTGCAGTTTTGAAGGAATGTTTTCCACAGAAGAAGTAAGCACCAAGGTGGGCATCAGCCGTGTGTCCATCCGTAAATATTTGGAATTTTTGAAGGACATTGGACTTTTGAAACTGGATTTGCACAGGGGCAGTGTGGGACGCCCAGTGTATAAGTATTTATGCGTGGACAAAAAGTCCGATTTGCTAAATGTCTATACCCATTGATAATATTTAGAAAACTAATTAAGATTTGCAATTTCACTATTTCTCCTATATAATTGACATATAGGAGAAATTTTTATGGCGAACAGAGTAACAACGGAAGAGATTGCACAAACATCTTTATTTAAGGGTTTTACCCTTGACCAGGTGAAGGATTTGCTTAGCCGTACGGGGGTGCTGGTGAAGCACTTTAACCGTAATGATTATGTATATTTAGCCGGGGATGATATTGACAATCTCTGTGTGGTTATCAATGGCAAAGTACAAATCGTTAAGGAAGACATTGCCGGGGAAAAGAGTATTTTAGGTAATTTGCAGCCGGGTGATACCTTCGCAGAGAATAATTTTGCTGCCCGTCATCACAGCATTCTCAGTTATTTGGTGGTGGAGGACAGTGATGTTTTTATGTTGAACTTTGACCGTCTGACTATAAAGATTATCCAAGATGTAGAGTTGTACAGCAAATTTTTTAATAACTTGCTGGAAATCAGCGGTCAAAATACAGCCAAATTGTTGGCAAAAGTGGATATACTGGGCAAGCGGAGTTTGCGGGGAAAGGTTATGGCTTATTTGGAGCAGGAGTCACAACTGCACAATTCTCCGACTTTTGAATTGCCTTTCAATCGGACGGATATGGCAAACTATCTTGATGCAGACCGCAGTGCCATGACCAGGGAACTGTGCCGTATGCGGGATGAAGGGCTGATTAAGTTTGAGAAAAACACTTTTACTTTATTAAAAAACTAAAAAAACTTACAAAAAGAGATTTTTAGATAATCAAAGTAGCTACAGAGGGGCGTTTGTTGCAAAGGTCAACAAAGCCCTTTTTATATTATTATAACATACAATCAACAATCGGCACTCTGTGTGGGGTGCTAAAAAATTTATTAAAGGAGGGAAACATTATGTCCCAAGCAGTAAAATGCTTAATTTTGTTGGCAGTAGTGGCCGTATGCTTTATTACCGAAATCATTCCTTTGGCCGTTACTTCCATGCTGGGCGCCGTTGCTTGCGGCTTGCTCGGCTTTATTCCTGTCAAACAAGTATTCACTGGTTTGGCTGATTCCACAGTAGTATTGTTTGCAGGTATGTTTATTGTCGGTGCGGCAATGTTCTACACCGGCCTTGCCCAAAACATCGGTAATACCGTTGTTAAACTTTGCGGCAAGAGTGAAAACAGCTTGATGTTCGGTCTGATGTTGGTTGGCACCGCTTTGAGTTCCGTATTGTCCAACACCGGTACCTGCGCTTGCCTGTTGCCCGTTGCACTGGGTATCTGTGCAGCAGCAAAGATTCCCGCTTCCCGTCAGTTGATGCCTTTGGCATTCGCTTGCGGCTGGGGTGGTATCATCACCATGGTTGGTACTCCTCCTAACACAATTGCTACCGGTTTCTTGAATCAGGCAATTGATTCCGGCAAGGTTGTATCCGTGCCTTTCGGCTTCTTTGAATGGGCTTTGATCGGTATTCCTGTATCTTTGGCTGGTATGCTCTACATGATGTTTGTAGGCAAGTATTTCCTGCCCAAAGCAGAATTGGATGCTGACCAGGAGATTGAACAAGAAGTTGAAGCAACTGACACTTCTTCCACCAAACAAATGATTTCCGCTGCAGTATTGCTGTTGGCTGTTGTTGCAATGGCGTTCGGCAAGAAGTTGGGAATCACTTTGGAAATTGCTGCTATCGTTGGCGCTATCGTTTGCGTTCTGACCGGCTGCCTGACTGAAAAACAAGCATACGCTTCCATTGACTGGGTAACCATTTTCCTGTTCGCTGGAATGATGCCTGTATCCAAAGCATTGGATAAGACCGGTGCGGGCAAGTTAATCGCCAACTACGCTGTAAGCGCTATGGGTGGCGAACCTTCTCCGATTGTTTGTACCATTGTGCTCTTCATCCTTTCCTGCGGTTTGACCCAATTCATGAGCAACACTGCATCCGCCGCTCTGCTTTGCCCGATTGGTATTGAAATCGCGGCAAAATTGGGTGCTGACCCGAAGGCCGTATTGGCAGCAATTGCAGTTGCCGCTTCCTGCGCATTTGCAACTCCTGTAGGTACTCCTCCGAACACATTGGTGCTTGGCCCTGGCGGTTATCACTTCAATGACTATGTCAAAGCCGGCGTACCTCTGGTACTCGTTGCTTTCGTAGTAACTGTAGTATTACTGCCTATGATTTGGCCGTTCTTCCACTAATTTTAACTCGTTACTATCGGTTTATACTGCGTTACTCGGAATAATTTTGACCTCGATGACCGCAAGGTCTATCTCGTCCAAAATTTTCCTCGTGCCTTGTCTAAACACGATATTAACTTCGTCAGTTGGATGACAGGAAACAAAAAGGCCCTGAGCGTTGCTTGGGGTCTTTTTTAATGCGTAATGTGTAATGCGGAATGCGTAATTATGGTAGGATGTTCCTGTGATTAGATTTTGGGTTTCAGGAGTGCGGGGTTTTGCGAACTCTCGTCCGCACCTAAAGGGGTAGACAGTCCAGTGGACTGTCGCCGAGAAATTCGGGTTTGTCCAGCGAGGTAAAGGACCGTCTAAAGGAACATAGAAAGACGGTGGTGGGGTGAGCAATTAGGTTGACGCTTTGTCTAGAATAAATGTCAAAGAACAAAGAACAAAGACCAAATATGGTAAAATGTTCCTGTGATTATAATTTAGGTGTTAGGCGTATGTTGTAGGGGGACGGGTTCTTGCCGTAGGCAAGGTCCCGCACCCTGGCAAAGCATGGCTTTGCACAATGTCGGCAGGCAGTGGCAAGTTTTCTGCGTAATCCGCACCCCCAGTCGCCCTGCTAAAAACTTATCGGCGACAGCCCCCGCAAGGGCGGGGGCTACTCATGTTCCTGTAATTTTTTATTTTAATCGCAGGAACATTTTACCATAATTACGCATTACGCATTGCGAATTACGCATTATAATTTCCCTGAATCCTGATTCCTAAATCCTTTGCCCTTATTCTAATCACAGGAACATTTTACCTTCATTGTGAACTGTGTATTTTGAATTGTGAATTGCTATGCAGACTTTCATTTCGCTTTTCACTCAGTGTTAAAAAGCGTTTGGAACAGTAAAATCTCATTTATAATCTTACGTAAGATTTGTGAAATCTTACGTAAGATTATAAACCGCTTTTTACGCTTTTAATTGCGTTTTTCTGAAGAGTGATTTCAGTGATAAGAGTGAAGAGAAGAGGGAAAAGATTTTGTAAGAAGTTCTTTGTGATTAGAGACGGAAAAAAAATTTCGTTCAAAACAGTGAAACTAAAAAGTTAATCTCTCGCGAGTTTGATATAAACTCTCGCGAGTTTGAAATTCACTTTTCACGATTTTTTCATTTTTGGAAGTGAGAATTTTTTTGAAATGAAAGTGAAGAGTGAAAGTGTTTGACAGGTGGGGCAGTTTTTATTTATTTACAAAACTTGTGTTGGTCATAATTTTTTTGTATAATACAAATATGAATTGGATTACTAAATCCGTCACAAACATAATATTGGCTTTCCTGTTGTCTTTCAGCGTATCCCCCGGTCGAGGTTACACCCAAAGCTCCGACGAAAAACCAATAATCCGCTTTGCCGATATAGGTTGGGATTCTGTAAGGTTTCATAATGCAGTGGCCGGCCTTGTTGCGGAGCGGTTTTTTAATTTTGAAGCCCGTGAACTTTCATCCACCAGCGTAATTGCCCATGAAGCCCTTACGCGGGGCGAACTGGATGTGGTTATGGAGGAGTGGACAGCAAATTTGCCCACATATCAGGAGGATGTTAAGTGGGGCAAATTGCAGGAACTGGGCATTAATTTTGATGACAACAGTCAGGGTTTTTATGTGCCCCGTTATGTAATTGAAGGAGATGCACAGCGGGGGCTGAAGCCCTTGGCGCCGGGGTTGAAATCTGTAAAAGATTTGGCAAAATACCCCCAACTTTTCCCGGATATGGAAAGAGCAGGACGTTCTGTAATTTACGGCGGTATTCCCGGCTGGGCAATTACGGAGATTATGCGGTCCAAGGTACAGTATTACGGCCTGGACAAGTGGTTTAACTATGTGGAGCCGGGTACGGACGCGGCTTTGAGTACGGCTATTGCTTCCGCAATGGACAGGGGTGTGCCGGTGGTGGCGTATTATTGGACCCCCACCTGGCTCATGGGCAAGTATGATTTGGTTCTGCTGGAGGATGCGCCTTTTGATGCCGCCCTTTGGGAAAAGGGGGCTTGCGCCTGCCCCTCCGTAAAGGTTACGGTTTGCGTGTCCAACGCTTTTGCCCAAAAGTATCCTGAGTTTTGCGCCTTTTTAAGCAGGTACCGCACCACCTCCGCCCTTATCAGCGAGGCACTTGCCTATATGCAGGAAACGGGGGCGGACAGCAGGACTGCGGCGGAATGGTTTTTGGAACGGCACGGGGATTTTCTGCAAAAATGCCTTCCTGATTATGAGGGGAAAAATATCAACGGGAAAGAAAAGCAGGAGGGTTTGCGCCGCTGGCTGGACTTCCCCCAGATTTTTGAATTTAATGTCAATAAGATTGATAAAAGTTTAAGAAAGTTTGCGGACAGGTATTACGTGTATTTGTCCGTGGTCAGCAGAATGCTGGTCAGCAGCGTGGTTGCCATTGAATCCCTGCTCAACCATATTCCCTGGTTTGTGATTCTGGCGGGTATAATGTGCTTCGGCAAATTTGTCCGTAAGAGTTGGAAGTGGGGTGTGCCTTTCTGCCTGCTGCTGTGCGGTGTGGGGCTGTTCGGGCTGTGGCCCCTGATGAATACCACCCTGGCCATAGTGATTGTCAGCGTGTTCTGGTCCTTGCTCTTCGGCCTGCCTTTGGGGATTTGCCTGGCAAATTCACAGGGGATGTCAAGGGCGGTACGGCCGGTTTTGGACGCTATGCAGACCATGCCTGTGTTTGTGTACCTTATTCCTGCCATGCTGTTCTTCGGTATGGGTTATGCGCCTGCGGTAATTGCCACGGTGATTTATGCCATTGTGCCGGTCATCCGTATGACGGCGTTGGGCATCAGCCAGGTGGACAAAGAAATGGTGGAGGCGTCCAAGGCCTTCGGCTCCACCTGGTGGCAAACCTTGTGCAAGGTGGAAATTCCTCAGGCGGCACCAACCATTATGGCAGGGGTGAACCAGACCATTATGATGGCTATGAGTATGGTGGTGACCTGCTCCATGATTGGGGCAAGGGGGCTGGGCCACGAGGTGCTGGTGGCGGTACAGCGGATGGAAATCGGCAGGGGTATGACCGCCGGGGCCGGCGTGGTTATTCTGGCGATAATTTTGGACAGGATGACCCAGCAGTATAAGAAAAAGGACAAGCAGCAATGATGGATAAAATCTTTCGTTTGGAACATGTGTCAAAATTATATGGGGGCGACCAGGACAGGGCGGCGGAGTTGTTGCAGCAGGGGGCGGACAAAGAAACTGTGTTACGGGAAACCGAGTGTACAGCAGCCCTGTGGGATATCAATTTGGAAATCAGCAGGGGGGAGATTTTTGTTGTCATCGGTCTTTCCGGTTGCGGCAAGTCCACTTTGTTAAGATGCCTGAACCGTTTGCAGGAACCGACTTCCGGGGCCATATTTTTTGATGATGAGAATATTTTAGGGTTTAACAGCCACCAGTTACGTCAGTTCCGCCGTGCTAAACTGGCTATGGTGTTCCAAAGTTTCGGCCTGTTCAGCCATCGGGACGTGTTGAGCAATGTGGCGTACCCTTTGGAAATCCAAGGAATGCCCAAACAGGCAAGGGAGGAGCAGGCAAAAAAGTATTTGCAAATGGTGGGCCTGTCCCAATATGAGCATACTTTGTGCCAGTCCCTGTCCGGGGGGATGCGGCAGAGAGTTGGTATTGCCAGGGCCCTGTGCAGTGATGCAGAGGTACTGCTGATGGATGAACCTTTTAGCGCCCTTGACCCTTTGGTAAGGGCGGATATGCAGTTTGAACTTTTGCAGTTACAGCGGAAACTGAACAAGACCATTGTTTTTATCACCCACGACATTGACGAGGCCTTCAAGTTGGGGGATACGGTGGCAATTATGCGGGACGGCAGGATAATTCAGGTGGCAACCCCGGTGGAAATGAGCCGCAATCCCCAGGATGACTATGTGAAGAAATTTATAGACAGCGCAGACAGGACAAAAGTTCTGACGGCGGAAGATATTATGACAACCCCCGCAAGTTTGATAAAAATCACGGATACTGCGGAATATGCTTTGCACGAAATGAAAATATACGGATTGTCCAGCGTTTATGCGGTGGACGGGAAGTTGCGGCTGAAAGGGATTCTGCTCTTGAATGATGCGGTGGAACTGCACCGCAGCCACAAGCCCATCAGCGAGGAAGTGTTAAAGAAAGTACCCAAAATAAGCCGGACACAATCCATAAACGAGTTTATAAATCTGGTGGCGGAAACCCCCTATCCTGTGGCGGTGGTGGACGAGGACAACATGCTTCAGGGGCTTATTACCAGGGCAAGCGTGCTTAGTTCTATTGGTTAGGGGTCAGGGGGAGAATATAATGCGGAATGCGGAATTCGCAATGCGGAATTGTGGTAATATGTTCCGGTGATTATAGCAGGATAAAGGAATTAGGATATAGGATTTAGGGAAAGTTAGAGGTTGTGCGAACTTTCCCTGAATCCTGATTCTTAAATCCTTTGCCCTTATTCCAATCAACGGAACATCCCACCACAATTTTTAATTTCTAACTTTTAATTTATAACTCATCAAGCCCGAAGGGATTGATGGTACGTGTTGCCATTGCAACAGAAACTATAGAATGTAATATTTATAATACTTTCGTAAGTTATTTAACTTACGAAAGTTTTTTATTAAAGGAGGGAAACATTATGTCCCAAGCAGTAAAATGCTTAATTTTGTTGGCAGTAGTAGCCGTATGCTTCATTACCGAAATCATTCCTTTGGCCGCTACTTCCATGCTGGGCGCAATCGCTTGCGGTTTGCTCGGCTTCATTCCTGTTAAACAAGTATTCACCGGTTTGTCCAACTCTACCGTAGTACTGTTTGCAGGCATGTTCATTGTAGGTGCAGCTATGTTCTACACCGGCCTTGCTCAAAACATCGGTAATACCGTTGTTCGTTTCTGTGGCAAAGGCGAAAACAGCTTGATGTTTGGTTTGATGTTGGTTGGTACCGCATTGTCCGCAGTATTGTCCAACACCGGTACCTGCGCTTGCTTGTTGCCTGTTGCATTGGGTATCTGTGCAGCAGCAAAAATCCCCGCTTCCCGTCAGTTGATGCCTTTGGCATTTGCCTGTGGCTGGGGTGGTATCATCACCATGGTTGGTACTCCTCCTAACACAATTGCTACCGGTTTCTTGAACCAGGCAATTGAGTCCGGCAAGGTAGTATCCGTAC
>JAUNOC010000006.1 GCA_030531205.1 Phascolarctobacterium sp. | reverse complement strand
GTTACCTTGGTGCCGATGGCATTGCCGCCCTCCAACTGTACGCCGGTGGCGCCGGTAAGTTTTTCGGTGGGCGACTGGGGATTGGGAACTTATCTGCAATGCGAAGTGAGCAATCACCCGTCTTGCCCTTCTATGTTCCTTTAGGCAATCCACCCTCTTCACCAAGAGGGCAAAAGTTCTCACTCTGCCGACTTTCCTGAAACCTGACACCTAACCGCTGAACCCTAAATTATAATCACAGGAACATCCTACCATAATTCCGCATTGCGAATTTCGCATTCCGCATTACTAATTCCTGTATCCTAATTTCTAATTTCTTTGGGTATTTCCCCCCTGCCATCAAATTCCCCTATTGGACTGTTTTTTATAGTTAGCCACTTGGGGTATAGTGTTCTGTCAGGGTGATTTTGCAATTCTTCCATATCTACATCGGCTATTCTTGTATAGTACTTCACCATGGCTATAAACAATCTGTCCAAAGATGATTGTTGCGATGTATTGAGAAATTTTGAAAAAATGTGGAATATAACACATTCCTGATATATTTTGGCAACAAACGGCCGGGGATTTCCCTGCAGCAAAACATTAAACCGGGACAACAGCCACATTTTCCACGCCGCATAATATTCCACATTGTTGGCTGTGCTTTTTGTGCCTGAAGTCATTCTTTTACGACAATCCCACAAATAAACAGCGTTCTTAACAAACACAAAATTATCAATGTATGAATATACGGACATAGTGTAGGAATAATCTTCATACATAACACATTCTTCAATAAAATGTGCTTTTTTGGCTACATTCCGCCGTATAATTTTATTACAGGGTGAATCAAAATAGAGTCCGTCAGGTTCACCTTTATTTTGAAGAATTTTGTTATAAGATTCCACAAAAACATTCTGCATGGACAGATATGGTTCTCGGATAAACATACATTTGCCCCGTTCAAAAAGTTTTGTTTCTTTGTTGTAACGCAATGTATATGTTTGTCCGATTGCAATATCAGAATTATTGTCCAAAGCCGCTTTTACAAGCCGTTGATACATTAACGGATGAACCAGGTCATCAGCATCAACAAAGGCAACAAATTCACCTGCTGATTCATTCAAACCAGTATTGCGTGCTTTGCAGACATCACCATGGGCAATATGCAGACATTTGATTTTGGCATATTTTTCCGCATACCAGTCACAAATTTCGGGACTTTTATCCGTTGAACCATCGTCAACAAGTATAATTTCTGTATCTTTATAAGTGGACAACAATACAGAATCTATCGTTCTTGCAATAAATTCTTCACAATTATAAACTGGTATGATTATGGAAAGAAACGGGCTTGTTGTTGACGGTTGTTCAAGAAGGGGATTACACAAAAAAATCTCGGATTTGGCACATAATGTAATGTTTCCGTCTTTAGTATCAAACCCTTCCACATAGTATTTTTCGTTTTCACAAATTTCCTTGCTGTTAAGCACAGGAACATTAGTGGAACAGAGCAATTTTTTCCTTCCGTCTTTAACTGCAAACAACTGGTATTCGTCCAATTCCTCATCTGTTTGAAAAGACAAAGCAATGCCGGAAAAAGATTTTAGGGCGAAAACACTTATCGTTTCAATGTCCTTGTTCCTTTTTTCTACTTTTATCGGGGCGGATATGCCCAAAATAGCACAATTATCCGGATTTTGGACATCAATACGGAAACATTTGAGCCGGAAGGCAATATATTTTTTACATACATCAATCGGAACAGAATAGGATGTTGTTTCAGATTCACCAATTACTTCATAAAGAAAATTTGGGGAAAGACCTTCCACGTAGTAGTGATTGGCACCCTGAAATTCCTGCCAATAAAACAGACAGACATCGCTACCATCATTTATTATGCTATAAAAATTCGGTTTGGCCATAATGTACTCCTTTTTATGATTATATCAAATCTACACCTTACTCATTCCCCTGAATCCTGAATCTTAGTTCCTACATTTTACCACTAAAGAAATTAAAAGTTAAAAATTAAAAATGAAAAATTATGGTGGAATGTTCCTTTGATTATATTTAATCACTGGAACACTTTACCATAATTACGCATTCCGCATTATTCTTCACCCTTAGCCCTTATCCCTTTCACCTTTTCTTCCCTGAAACCTGATACCTCAAACCTAAAACCTGATTTTAATCACTAGAACATCTTACCTTTAATTTATAACCTCTAACTTACAATTTATAACTTCTAACTTACAATTTATAACTTCTTATCCTACTTTTTGCTTAAAATGCCATACTGCGAACAAGCGTTAATATGCTCATAATTACCATCGGTATTTTGCGGAACCGTCATATTTAACTTTATGCCTTTTTGGAAAAGCATAACAATATCACTGCCGCCAAAAAGGAAACAACCAAGCATATCCCCCTTTTTCACTTCAGCACCAACCTTAATATTTTTTTCAAAACATACAGAAGATACTTGTGACATGGCAATGGGCAAAATAGCCACTAATCCATATTCTTGGGTATCAATAACCACCAGCCCACGGGTTTCAAGCATTTGCCATCCGGGTACACTTGCCAAAAGAAGATATTTCTTCTTTTCTGGCGACCATACAGTAATACCACCAATCGCATCATCACTTGTAATTATCTTAACTTCTTTAATAATTCCGCTTACGGGACAATGATAGCGATGATAATCATTAACATCCAAAAAAGTGTGTGTTAATGTGCCGCCCGCAAATGCTTTTTTATAAGCGCTGTCCGCTAAAAGGTCTTCTACTGATGTGAATGAACGGGATTTAATGTCAACATCCTTATGATGTACAAAATGTCCTTTCCTATTGATTTTCCAAATCCCCTGCGGTTGGGAATCTGCCGGTGAAACCAAAACACTATTATCATCAGGAGAGGCAATGGGTCTTTTGTCGGGTGAACTTAAATATCGTGCAAAAAAATCATTGAAAGTCCGCCAATTATTCGGACTTTCATACGTGCCGTCATGCAAATGAAAAGAAGTGTCTTTTTTTGCCCTTTCATAATAACTGTTGTTCCAAGAATCAGTTGTCGTCAAAAAATAGCCATATAGTGACGTAAATTTTATCATCCAAGTGCGATAAGGTTCAATATACTGAATAGAATTGTGGTACAAACCTTTTTTTTCTAATTCTTTCAACGGCATATCACTAATGAAATAAAAATAATTTAAACTTTGGTCAATGCTGTCGTATAGTTTGGAATAGTGCTTGTCCGCATAAGGAAGAATTTCCCACGGCATTGCTGTGGCCGCCCAATCAATATAGTCGTAGTACTCTTCAAGAGTTTGGGCAGGATTGCTATTTTTGTCCGGATTGATTTCTTTTCCTTTGGCTATCGCTTTTTCCAACAATGCTTTGAGTTTGGAATTATGCTCAACCATATAAATCAATTCATTCGTAATATCAGCACGTTTTTCATTGTAAAAATACGCCGAATTGACACCCGATACCGGCGGCGGGGAATATTTCTCCCATGTATCATCCGCCGAAACTTTATTAAATTGGACAAAGAATAAAACCAACGCTAAAAATAACACTTTTTTCATAAATTCATAACTCCTATCTTTCCTGATTATAATTACAGAAACATTCTACAAACGAACAATAAAAAATAACTATGGACTGCCATTTTACCACCTTGCAACAAATTATGCAACGGAAACTCTATTATTTTGTAAATAAAAATATTCCTCCCACCTCATTAAAGAGGTAAGAGGAATAAGTCAGGTCAGGTTTTCATGGGTAGTTTTCCTTCTTTATCTTTTTATCTTATTAATTCCGGATTTCTTATTCATTGCATTATCGATATAATCAATAACTGCCTTCTTTGGGATTTTGTACTTTTTGCCAATTCTAAAGCATTTTACCTCTCCACTGTCCAGCAGGGCATAGGCACGGTTCTTTCCTATTCCCAAGATTTCCATAAATTCTTCTAACATTAGCATATCAGGGTATGTCTCAAACATCATTAAGTTTCTCCTTTCTCTTTTATTTAATATTATGTTAGATTTATTGTCTTTTAAATCAATTATGAAATGATGCAAATAATGTTCAGTTTAAGAACTTACGGAAAATGCTATTAAAACGGTTTAAATGATAATGATTCTAAAAAAAGGTCAACGTGACATTTTAACATTACATAACTTCTGCCAAATTTTCTAACAGGGATAAGTCCTCCTTTAACCCATTTCTGCATCATGGAATAACTTACGCCTACATAAGCGGCTGCTTCAGTCATATTCATTAGTTGTTTATTGAACATATTGCCACCTCCTTTATCTATATGTTATGTCAAAATAACAAGAGATAAGCATAAATAAAAGAAAAAGCAGGTATTTAAACCTGCTTAATTAAACCTAATCTCTATAAATCCCGCACACCTAAAAATGATACACTACAGTGTCAATTTGCTATTTTGCGTTTTATACTGCACTTACTTTGACATTTCCACTTTTTGTTACACCATTTCTATTTCTCAAAAATGAGATTTTTTTAATTTTGGGAAATAGAAATTCTTAATCCCAGTATGCAATACCACCAGTTTTTAATATTTTTCTTGATAATGATTTTACCTCACTAAACCCTTCTTGCTGCAACTCCAATGCGGACTCCCGCAATGCTTTGGCAAAATTTTCTTTCATCGTTTCAAACACATTCTTTGCCATAACTTTGCCTAATCCTGCTTCATGGGCTGCCTGAAGAATATCATCCATAGAAACCTTGTCTATCCTGCTTTCACTTCCGAAAGCCATTGATAAGTTTTTAGAACCTTGCTCATAAACTGTTGTGCTGATAATGTCATAAGCCGGAGCCAACCTTATACTTTTAAAATCGTCACTATATAACAGTGAATAATTTTTAATATGACCATCATTATTGCCTATTATGTAATTGAAGATAATACGCTTCCACAGTTCCTGAACATCTTCCAATGGATTACTTGATACTGCCCTCAATAAACTGAATAATTTTGGCAGGTAAAAATCATTGCCCTGTTCATATTTATTTTTTGAACCAATCCCCAAGGCCTGAGCAAAATCTTCCTGATGCAACCGTAACGGACAGGGCAGACCGTCAAATATCTGTTTTGTATTATCCATAGACCTGTCATAGCGTTTGGTTGCAAAAAGTATGTCCCCTTCTGTCCCTTCACCTAAGTTAAGGATAAAACTATCCACTGTTTTGATTCCCAATTTCTTTGCCGTCAACAGACAAAGTTGCTCATTAGCTACAATATGTTTCAACCGTACATGACTTTGCTTCACAATATGAGTACTTGCAGCCAGTCCCTTGGGGAGATACCACTTCTTGCCATCATAATAGAGTCCTGCCTTGCCGGATGCTCCTGCCAGGGACAAATGTGTCTCCATCATCAATGATGCAGTTTTCATTGCCCCTTCTTTAGCTAACTTTTTAACTTCAGTAACTGACAATTTTTCATAATGACTTACTTCTTTGCAATCCTTGTCAATAACCTGTACTGCTCCAAGACACTCTGCTCCAAGTCCTTGCAATATTTCTAAATAATCATCCTCATTGACCTTCAGCCATTGAGCAACTGACCTTCTGGTAAATCCCTCCGGCAACAGTCCTTCAAAATATATTTCCGTTTTTTCATAGGAAAATGATTCTTCCTGCAAAGGTAAATTTACAGACATAGGAACAGCATATTCTTGGGCAAGATATTTAGCACTATAAACAAATCTTGCCCTATTGGCTCCCTCACACAGCAGTTTCCCCACTTCAACGAATTTACCTTTAATTTCCAAGCGTACTTTCAATATACCAGTCATTTGTTGCCCCTATCGTTCAAAAGCACATCCATACCAAGCAAACTTGCCAAAAGCATTGCCTTGCCCAATTCAATGGTCTGCTTCCCTCTTTCCAAGTCAGAAATAAAACTGATACTCAAACCACTTACAGAAGCCACATATGCCTGAGTATAACCAAGAGATTTTCTTTTGTTCCTGATAATCTCTCCAAATTCTTTTACAGTTGAAATTTTCATCTTCTCACCTAAAATTATGCCGAACGAATAAATTATTTTATGTACATTATAAATCAAGCCGTACGGCTTTGTCAACCAATAATAAAAAACCAACTCACTCTATATTATTGGATGTGTTGATTTAATACATATTTCTCCCCATTATCCAGAATAGTTTACCAACCAATTATTTCAAGAAAATGTTTTTAAGGTATTTTAAACTGCTTAATTAACTCACCCTTTTAACCCTATCGTCCAATCTCAAAATCATACCCATTTTTACCACTTATTTTTCCCAAAATTCGGTTTACACTTTTAATCAATTTTTCAATAAATTTTAAGAATTAGGTGCTTATTCAGGTGCTTATTTTGGTGCTTATTTTGGAAAAAAAGGACAAAAAACGGCATGAAATAACTTAAAACATATATAAAATACCCTATCAGCCAAAGCAAGAAAAATAGCCAGAAATTTAACATAAAGTTAGTAATTCCGGCTTAATTTTCTATATTAACTGTTCTGTTTTTTACTAAAAATATGGCGGAGACGGTGGGATTCGAACCCACGAACCCGTGAGGGTCAACTGATTTCGAGTCAGGCGCGTTATGACCACTTCGCTACGTCTCCGTATAAATCAAAACCTAAAGTCCCTTTGTCCTTCTTTCTCAATTTGCTCCAGATGTTCTGCACAAATTCTGCGGACATTCTCCTGTGGAATGGTGGGCAACTCTTTTTCTATTAAAGCATCCCCTGCTTTACGGGTTGCCGGTGAAGCATAATCCACCAAAAATTCTTTCAAAGTCATTAAAGCATTGGGATGACAGCAATTTTGTATTTGCTTGGACTTACAAAGTTCCATAAACCTGTCCCCAGTACGTCCTGCCCTATAACAAGCAGTACAAAAAGACGGAACAAAACCCAAATCAATAAGCCACTTAATTACTTCATCAAGAGAGCGTTGGTCGCTCACATCAAACTGCTCCGTATCTGTCGGGCGTATTTCTTCTGTATAACCACCCACACTGGTACGACTGGCACCGCTGATTTGGCTGATACCTAAATACAAGGCCCTTGCCCGCACTTGCTGGCTTTCACGGGTAGAAATAATCATTCCCGTGTATGGCACTGCAATCCGCACAATGGCAATAATTTTTGCAAAAGTATCGTCATCAATGCCATTATCAAAAGTAGTGGGATCAATATCGTCCGCTTTCTTCACTCTTGGAAAAGAAATGGTATGAGGCCCTACACCATGCACTGCTTCCAAATGTTCTGCGTGCATCAACAAACCGCAAAGTTCATAACGGTACAACTCCAAACCGAAAAGTACACCTAAACCCACATCGTCAATACCACCATCCATAGCCCTGTCCATGGCCTCCGTATGCCAGTTATAATCATGCTTTGGGCCTGTGGGATGCAGTTTCAGATAACTTTCCTTGTGATAGGTTTCCTGAAACAAAATATATGTACCGATACCTGCCTCTTTCAGCATACGGTATTCTTCTACCGTAGTAGCTGCAATATTCACATTCACCCGGCGGATGGCACCGTTCCTGTGCTTAATGGAATAAATGGTTTTGATTGATTCCAAAATATATTCAATGGGATTGTTGAAAGGGTCTTCCCCTGCTTCAATGGCAAGCCTTTTATGCCCCATATCCTGCAAGGCAATAGCCTCATTTTTTATTTCTTCCTGAGTCAGTTTCTTGCGGGTAATATGTCGGTTCTGCCCGTGATATGGACAATATACACAACCGTTCACGCAATAATTGGAAAGATACAATGGAGCAAAAAGCACAATACGATTCCCATAAAAATCTTTTTTGATTTGCTCCGCCAATTTGTAGATTTTCTCCACATATTCCGGTTCATCACAAACTAAGAGAACTCCTGCTTCCTTATGAGTCAGACCTTTCCGCAACTCTGCCTTAGCAAGAATTTCATCCAAAAGTTTTTTGTCATTCTTATGCTCATCCGCATATTTTAAGGATGCCAAAATTTCTTCATGATTGATAAATTCGTCCGCTACTAAACTCTGAGGATTATACTGATACCCCAATCCTTTCGCCTTCTTTCAAAAATTAATCTCTGACTATCGCAATATTCTTCGTCACCCTCACCAAATCCTGTTCCTGAGGTTTCTTGACTATTAAATATCTGTCCCTCTCACTAAACACACAACCGCAATATTGTTGACGGTAAAGTCCTAAATCAAGGGAACGCTGCACTCCTGTTTCGTACCCTATACGCCAATCTTCATAATAAAACTTAATACCAAACTCTTCTGCCGCCTGCTCCGCAATTTCTTTTATGAAATCGTGTTTCTGATAAGGGCTGACCAAAAGCGTAGTGCTGAATGCATCATAATTGTGTTTTGCCGCATACTCTGCCACACGGCGCAAACGCACCCGGTAACAGGCCCGGCACCGACATTCTTCTTCCGCCAGCATCGCACTTATCATCTTTTCCAAAGAGTAATCCTTATCAATCAAAAGATTATAATTGCACTTAGTACAAAAATCCCGCAAAGTAGCCAGACGCTTCTTGTATTCTGTATAAGGATGAATATTGGGATTGTACCAAAAAACATCAAAATCAATTTTGTCTTCAGTTAATTTTACTGTCGGATAACAGGCACAGGGGCCGCAACAGGCATGTAATAAAATCTTCATAATAAAATTCAATCTGAATAATAATGAATGAGAAATAATGAATAATTGTGGTGATATGTTCCTTTGATTAAAAATATGAAATCCGCTGGATAATAACCATCCTGCTATAATCACAGGAACATCCTACCATATTTGGTCTTTGCTCTTTGATTATTTGCTCTTTAATCAAACAGCCCCACATCTTTATCAGGCACACGAACTCCTAAATACTTATATGCCTCAGCAGTTGCTATCCTGCCCCTTGGTGTACGCTGAATTAAACCTAATTGCATTAAATAGGGTTCAACCACATCCTCAATGGTGGTCACTTCTTCAGACACAGCGGCTGCAATAGTTTCCACTCCCACCGGGCCACCGCCAAATTTTTCTATAATGGTGGTTAAAATCCGTCTGTCATTTCTGTCCAAACCCAAATCATCCACTTCCAGTTTGGCAAGTGCTTCTGCCGCATCTTTCTTAGTAATTACCTGCGCACCATGTACCTGGGCAAAGTCACGTACCCGTTTTAAAAGACGGTTAGCAATACGGGGTGTACCACGACTGCGGCCCGCAATTTCTGTCGCACCGTCCGCATCAATGGCAATCTGCAAAAGTTCCGCCGCCCGGGTAATGATAATCTGCAAATCTTCCTTTGTATAAAATTCCAACCGGCATTGCACACCAAACCTGTCACGCAAAGGAGCCGCCACAGAACCTAAACGGGTGGTTGCCCCAATCAAAGTGAATGGTGGCAAATCAAGACGGACACTGCGTGCCGCCGGCCCTTTACCGATAATAATATCCAAAGCAAAATCTTCCATAGCGGAATAAAGTATTTCCTCCACGGTCTTGCTTAGGCGATGAATTTCGTCTATAAACAGCACATCATTGTCCTGCAAATTAGTCAAAATGGCCGCCAAGTCCCCCTGCCGCTCAATGGCAGGGCCACTGGTAACCCGAATGTTCACACCTAATTCGTTGGCAATAATATTAGCCAAAGTAGTTTTACCCAAACCGGGGGGGCCAAACAAAAGCACATGGTCAAGTGCCTCGTGCCTGCCTGCCGCCGCCTGAATAAAAACGCTCAAATTATCTTTAATTTGCTTTTGACCAATGTATTCCGCCAAACGGTGAGGACGCAAACTGAACTGCCATTTGTCCCCGGATGTTTCTTTGCTTGTAACAATACGGTCATCTGTAAATTCCATTTTTTATCTCCTGGCAAAAAGTTTCAAGGCCTGTTTCAAAATCTCTTCACTGCTTAATTTTTCCACATTCTCAATGCTATTCAGCACGGGCATAATCTCACCCCGGGCATATCCTAAAGAAGCCAGGGCATCCACTGCTTCCGACACCGGCCCCTGAGTATTCAAATTCAGGCTTGCAGAACTTGCCACAGGACTGCTTCCCTTGACAATGGTGCCAAACTTATCTTTCAATTCCAACAGCATCCGCTCCGCGCCCTTTTTGCCAATTCCCGGCAACTGGGTGAGGAAATGCAAATCCTGATTTTGTACTGCTAAAATAAAGTTCTCCGGCTGGGTACTGCTCAAAATCCCAAGAGCAATCTTCGGCCCCACACCCTTCACGGTTAAAAGCACTTCAAAAAGTTTGTAGGACTCATTATCCAAAAAGCCATACAAAGTAATTGCATCCTCCCGGACTGCTGTATAAGTCCACAACTGCACCTGAGCCCCTTCTTTTAAATCACTTAAATTAGAGAGCGGCATATACACCCGGTACCCTACGCCCCCCGCAGTCATGACAATTCCATATTCATTTGTAATCTGAGCCACTGTGCCCTGAAGCATTGCAATCATTTATTTTGCACCTCAATTTATCCATCGCATAGTTGATGCAGTGTTAATGCCACACAAAGCCGCCGCCAATGCATCCGCCACATCATCCGGTTTTGGTTTCTCTTTAATATTCAACAGGTGTTGTACCATATATGTAACCTGCTCCTTGGTAGCAGATCCGGTTCCCACCACGCTGCTCTTAATCTGCATAGGAGTGAATTCCAAAATCTTCAGTCCTTGATTAGCCGCCGCCAAAAGTACCACGCCTCTCGCCTGACCAACAGGAATGGCCGTGGTTACATTGCGGTTGAAAAAAAGTTTTTCAATGCTCATCAAGTCCGGCTTATAATGGCCAATGAGTGCGGAAATCTCTTCGTAAATTTTTTTCAAACGCATTTCCGGCAACTCATCCTTATCCGTAAAGACCGCCCCATATTGAACTGCATGAATTTTGTTTCCCAACTGTTCCACCACTGCGTAACCGCAAATGGCAGTACCCGGGTCAATACCTAATACTAACATTTTTGAAAAAAAGAGGTGCTGTGCACCTCTTTTAATTATTCCTCATCTGGCAAATCTGCATTGTGGAATACATCCTGCACATCGTCGCTTTCTTCCAAATCATCAAGCAATTTTTGTACTTTTACTGCATCCTCAGGCGATAAACTGGTTAAATTGTCAGGAACCATAGTGATTTCTGCTACTTCACATTCCAATTTATTGCTTTCCAAAGCATTCAATACTGCCTCAAAAGCATCCGGCTCACAGGTAACTTCAAAAC
The DNA here is from genome assembly GCA_030531205.1 of Phascolarctobacterium sp. Taxonomy (GTDB): domain Bacteria; phylum Bacillota; class Negativicutes; order Acidaminococcales; family Acidaminococcaceae; genus Phascolarctobacterium_B. The sequence continues at coordinate 90,305 of JAUNOC010000006.1, read as the reverse complement.
CGGCTTCATCCGCTTTAATGTCTTCCGCACCTGCATCAAGCACCATCATCATTAAATCGTCTTCCGTCAAATCAGGAAACTTTTCCTTATCAATATCAAACACACCCTTGCGTTTGAACATCCATGCTACCGCACCGGTAGCACCCAAATTGCCGCCGTGATGGCTGAAATTATGACGGATATCCGCAGCAGTACGGTTACGGTTATCTGTAAGGCAGTTAACCATCAGTGCCACACCACAGGGCCCATAACCCTCGTAAGTAATTTCTTCCCAGTTAGCACCATCAGTACCGCCCAAACCCTTTTGAATGGCACGGTTAATATTATCCTTTGGCACATTGTTGGCCTTTGCCTTGGTCAAAGCCAGTTTCAATTTCATATTGCCTGTGGGATCTGCACCGCCCATGCGAACTGCCAAAGTAATTTCGTTAGAAATCTTTGTGGTAATCTTGCCACGCAAGGCATCTGCTTTGCCTTTTTTGTGTTTAATATTAGCCCATTTAGAATGTCCGGACATAATCTCCTCCAAGTTTGTAAATATTTCTTTATCATTATACTACTATGACAAGCAAATTTCAATCATTTAGATTTTTTTGTCTTTTCACGGTTACTCTTGCGGTATTCCCAAGGTTCTTTAGCGTTGGGATAATGCCACAGCCCTAAGCGTTGATCTTTGGCAGATTTCTCCAACTTGTCATAATCGTTATAAAACTTTTTATCATATTGTTTGTAATGCCATGCCCACCCCTCCGCAATCTGCTGACGGTTAATATTTTTATCATTCAAATAAACGGTGGCAACCTCACGCCCATAGCGGTCTTTGTTCTCCACCTCCACCCGTACCGTTTTCTGTTTAGGTAACAGGCGGACTAAGTTTTTCATACTTTCTTTACCACTGCTCTGCGCCAACTCCGGGGCATCAATGGCATACAGACGCAATTTGTGTTTCACATTTTGAGAATCAATTACGGACACCGTATCCCCATCATGAATCCACTCCACCTTTGCATAATACCCATTGGCACTCGAAGCGGGAGTTTCACTTTTGCTGCAACCCAGCAGCAGGGCACAGATAACTATAAGGGCAATGCTGACAATGTTCACTACCCAAGAACACATCTTCTTCATTTTTACAACTAATCTCCTTTGCTAAATCTATGGCTTTATTATACACTTTTTCTTCATCTTCCAAAACAAAAGATTGTAAATTTTGCAAATAGTGCAATGCCAAACTGCTGACTATTGCTTTCTTCATAGTCCCAACCGCCCTGCTGTAAATGGCAAGTTGCATAGCATATCCTTCATTCAATTTATCCGGTGTAGCCCCTGTTTTGTAGTCCACCACACCGTAAGTGCCGTCTGCTTTTGGATACAGACAGTCAATTACCCCGCGGAACACAATGCCATTATCCACCGGCAGTTGAAAACCGATTTCCCTTTCATGTTCTTCAGGTATCTGTCGGAATAAAGAACTATTTATGTAATTTAGAAACATTGTCTTGGCATTCTCCAACGCCGCCCCATTCCCCGAAACCTGATCCCTGACACCTGACACCTGATTCCTGATTCCTGCCTCCCACGCTTTTTCTGCATCATCATGATATTTCTCAAGAGCTGTATGAATAAGATTACCTTGCAAAGCAGGAGTCAAAACGCCGCCCTTGCCATTGCCCTGTTGCTCGTCATAAGGTGGCAAACCGCAAACATATTGATAAAAATAACTTCGCTGACAATGTAAATAACTCTGCAACATACTGGGTGTGAACACTGCCACAGAAGTTCCCGCCTGCGGCTCAGTTTCTGTCACAGGCAAGAGGGATGCCCTTTCTTCCATATCCGCAGAAACAAAAGGGGAATTATGTCCTATAATCCTATCAACACTTTCCCTACTGACATGCACTATATCCCGTTTAAGTTTCCATTCAATTCGTGGTTTTCTCTGCCTGCCAACTGGCGGCACTTCCTCTTTATCATGCAATGTGCACCACAACCAGGCAGCAAAAGTATTCTTATCTTCAATACCGTCCAATTTCGTAAAATTGCAGGACATATACAAAGTTTTCTTGGCACGGGTAATCGCCACATACAACAGGCGTTTCTTTTCTTTTTCATCCAACACCTTGTCCCGTTCCTTAAACTCATCCCACACCCTCGCATCATCCATGTTAGGTAATTTCATACCCAGCAAGCCCTTGGTTATATCAACATCAAAAGCAACAGAAGTATTACCTCTTGAATTATCTGCCAAAAAAGGTAAAATTACATGTTCAAAGCCCAGCCCCTTGGACTTGTGAATGGTCATAATTTTAACAACACCTTCCGCAGGCAAATTGGCCTCCGTCTCTTTGCTGTCCGTCATAACCTTATCCAAAAATCCTAACCACTCCGCAACACTGCATTTATTGGTTTCCACATACTCAATGGCCATAGTGCGAAGTTTCTCCACATTGGCCAAAAGTTGTTCCCCATTTTCCTGAACCAGCAAAACATTGCGTACGTCCAATAAGTCATAAAACAAATCCCAAAGTTCACTCATTCCCAAATGCCGGGCCGCTTTTCTCAACCTGACAAGAACCTGCAATTTAGCACAGGTTAAAAATTGCTGGAAGATTTCCCTGTTCCTGTCCTCACCTTTTTTATCACTTTGTACCTTATTAGCCGCAACAAATAAATCATTGATTTCCACATCACTCATGCCGAAATAAGGACTGCGCAACACACCAACTAATGCCAAAAGATTTTCATCCGCCAGCACCCGGAACAAATTGAGAATATCAAAAATTTCCTGCTTATTGTAAAATCCCCTGCCCCCCAGACAAACATAGGGAATATTAAACCGCACCAATTCCTGAATGAGAAGATTAACCTTATTCATAGCACGTAATAAAATGGCAATATCCCCGTATTTGGCACCATTCTTATGCAATTCTTGAATATGCTTTGCCACCTCCATGGCTTCATACTGCATAAGGGAGTCCTTTAATTCCTTGTTCTTCGTGTCAGCAGGCAAAAGCACTTTGAAAACAGGCAAAGGAAACTCCCTTTCTCCGCCACTCTTCAAGTTATCGCAGGGAGATAATTTTTCAAACTTATTACCAAATAAAAGTTCACTGCCAAATACCGTATTTACCAATGCCAAAATCTTATCCGTGCTGCGGTAATTTATATCCCGGGTGAACCGTTCACCCCGCTTGGCCTTGATTGCTTCCTGCACCTCATCAAACACACTGACCTGTGCCCCCCGGAACTTGTAGATGGACTGTTGCACATCGCCCACGATAAAGAGTTTTTCCCCGGTCAACTCTTTTCCGTTCTTTTTCTCATCTTTACAGTCACCGCAAAGCAAATAAATCAGTTCCCGTTGGGCATCATTGGTATCCTGAAACTCATCCACCATTAAATATTTAATCTGCCGTTGATAGTTGTGCCGTACTTCTGCATTTTCCCGCAAAAGTTTCAGGCAATGTTCAGCCACATCCTCATAACCCAAAACATTTTTCCTGACTAACTCGCCACCGATATAAGCAATGTATTGCCTTGCCAGACGGAGGAAAGCCGCCACCCCCTGCTGACATTCTGTCTGACATTCAGCGTATGATTCCAGCAACTCCGCATCACTCAAATTAAAAATCTGCCGTTTTGTCCTTGCCTTATCCAGATTATTACGCAAAGCATCAAAATCAAAATACTGCAAAAGCAAACTCAAATCCTGATTATCTTTTTTTGCCTCCTGGCGCAAAAACCTGCGGCTTAACTCGTCCTTCAGGGCAACATATTCCTCGCCTTGAACAATCTGAAACTCCGGGTCCAGCCCTGCTTCCACCGGGTTATTTCGTAATATACTGCCCTGCCATGAATCCAAAGTAACAATCTGGTTCCGTTCAAAATCATCCAAATATTTTTGCATATCAGGATGCTTTATAACTTCTTCACGCAAATAATCGCGAACCCTCTGCCTCATTTCCAAAGCCGCCATACGGGTGAAAGTTACTGCTACGATATTACTAATATCAAGATTGTTGTTTTGCAACAAAATATAAACAAAGCGTTTAGCCAAACTAAAGGTCTTGCCGCTGCCTGCCCCGGCAGATACCGCCACATTTTTGTCAATGACCGTAATAACCTTATCCTTCAGCAAATTACTCTCCATCTTCATTCACCTCCGCTTTCAAAAGTTGCTTACGGCAAATCGTACGAAAAGCACAATAGGGCGGACAAGCCACTCTGTTACGCAAATCAAAATTTCCCTGTCTGATGCCATCCGTACACTCTTTTAATCTCTCAATAAATTCATCCTTCTGCACAGGTCTTTCTTCTATCTTACATTTCTTAACGCTGTAATAAGCACCGGTTACAACCGCCTCATTTTCCGAAGCGGAAAATTTATAATCTTGCTCCGCCACCAACTGATAGATTCCAATCTGCAAATCCACATTCTTATTAGGAACGGAAGAACGCTTATAATCAATAACTTTCAGTTTAGCAAAATTGCCCTTCTCGTCATATGCCACATCCATGCGGTCAATCCTGCCCTTGAAGCACACATCCCCGGGCCAAAGTTTCTCATCATTAAAATTTTTCTCCGTCAGATAAGGCCGGAACTGCTTTTCTTCCCACTGCACTTCAAAATCATTTTTGAACCACTTGTGCAAAATGAAAATGGTCTTCGCCAACTGCTGTTCCTGCACAACCGTGATTTCATTTTTCAGTTTTAAGTCCTCTAACGCACCTGCGAAAGCACTGTCAAACTCTTGCTGCAACAGTGCAAATACCTTTTCCTTATCCGCTCCAATTTCTGAATAAAGCAAGGCCTGACCTGCCTGATTATGATGTTTCTTCTTGTATTCCGCAAAATATATTTCCAATGTCTTGTGCATAAGATTGCCGTCCGTTGCGGCGGAAAGTTCATCCTCATCCTCCCCATAGGAATCCAAATGCCAAAGTTCGGAAAGCATATAAGCAAAAGGACAGCCGGCATATTTTTCTAAAGCCGTAGCACGGAAAGTTACGGGACTGAGCATATCCTGTTTGCCAAGCACACCCAAATATTTTTCCTGCCCCTCCGTACGCTTAACATCAACCCCAACCCGCTCCTTAATCTCGGTTGCGGTAAAGCCGGCTTTGGCAAAATGAGGAATAATCTGACCCCGCTTATCCTCCACCTTAACATCGCACACACGCAACAACTCATCACAATAACTGCACTGGGCCGCCGCATCTTCCTCCATCCAGGAACAAACCATCGCTCCCTGGCAGGAGTCCAGTAACATCAAAAAAGTCAGGGCATTATCATTGAACCGTTCCATTGCCAAAGGTAATCTGAAACCGATGGAATTGAGAAACGCTCTCTCCCTGTCTGTATAAATCCAGTTCTCACGGACGGGTACAGGAAACTCCCCATCATTCATACCCAAGATAAAAAGATAATCATAACTGCCGCCCACAGCACTGATTTGTTCTGCAACCGTAACACCTTGCAAAGTACCTTTGGACATAGTTAAAGCAATTTTGGCTGCCATATCCTGCAAAACATTTTTATAGGTGAAAGCAGAAATCTTTTCCTTCCCCATACCGCTTAAAGTATAAGCCCTGATCACATCCTCCGCACAGGCCAGAATACCCTTTCTTGCGGATAGGGTGGTTTGCATTTCTGCCAAACTGATTACCCGTTGTCTGTACTCTGACCCCAAATTCTTTTCTAATTCCAAACTTTCCAAATAAGTTTCTAACTGCTCTTTGAACTCTGCCACAGTATAAGTGCCTTCCAGTTTTGCCACCGCCTCCATAAACAGAGGTTGCAGTGCCAGTTTAACCTTATCAGGCATGGTGATGGGAATACCATACTCTTTTGCCAAACTGTTAATTCCCGGGAAATTACGCAAATTGCTCACTGCCACCGCAATCTTCCCGGAATCCACACCCTGTTGCAACAGTTTTCTGATAGCAGAAAAAGCCCCTGCCAATTCATCCCGATGACTTCCATATTTTTCAAAAGTAATCTTCTGTTTTGCCTGTACCGTTCTTTCTAATTCTTTTTTGAAATCACGCTTGAACTCAAAACTATTTTCCGGTTCCGTCACCACCCTGTTACCCAGTGCCTCTACAAACTCCTTTTGCAACTGATTCAGAAAGGGCATATCGGAAATATAGATTTTCTTATAAGGCAGTTTGTCCGCAAATTCAATATTGGCAATAGCCAAACTGTACTGCCCCTCCAAATCAAACAAATCATGCTTCCACAAATAATCAAGATAAGCACCATAAAGCAGGACTATATCATGATTTTTCTTTTCCGGCACCGCCACCAAACCGGCATCCGCATCCAATCCAGATTTATTTTCTTTCCAGGTTGCAAAAACCTCTGCCAGTTCGCTAACCTCATCCACATGGCAGCGGCGTAACTCGGTGAAGAAATTTAAAAGTGCATCCACCAGTCCCTGTTTATCCGCAAGGTTTTGGAAATATTGCAACTCCTTTTTATACCTTGCCAAAATATTGTTCAAAATCAATTCCTGTGCCTGACGGGTTACCAGTTCATATTGCACCATACCGGCGGCATTGTTGATTTCCATAGCCAAGGAATCAAGACCGATACACTTTACCATGTGATGCAGTTTTACCGCATTTTGCAGGGCAGAATTTGGCAAAACTAAAACCCCTTCCCCATAAGGAAGTTGCTCCAATTCCCCGATATACTTTTCCCGTAACGCCGAATAATTAATCATAAAGTTTTCCCTTTTCTTTTATAAATATACTACATTTAATCAATCTCTGCAACAATAAAACCACCACTTGTACTTCTAACTTTCACAAACCTGATGCCTAAAACCTAACCCACCAAAAATTTTTTCAGATTGATGGAAAGGATTTGTTATTTTACTTGTCATAATATTTTTCATCGTGAACATAACAAATAATTGCTTCTTTCAAAAAAGAAATTCCCCCCTCCAGTAGATTTCTCATTTTCTTCTTGAAATCATCTTTCTTCATTTTGCCAAAGCAAAACTAATCAAGCCATAGGCAGGCAACACCACTTTTTCATTTTGAGAAATAACCTATAACTAACGCTAACGCAAGCAAAGTTTTCCAACTTGTAAGAATACTTATATAATTACCTATTTCATCTAATTTTTCATCAAAGTTTTTGTCGCTGTCCATGAGTATCGCCAAAGACACACAAGTAGCAAGCCCAATCATAATATAAATCATTACATTTTCGCTGTTATAACCAGTTGCCAAAGTAATACAAGCAACAAAAAGGAAACAAATTATCTTAAACGCTTTCATTTTACATCTCCAATACATCTGTCATAAATTAGTTTTTCTTAATATTTTTATAGCGTGACCTACACAAGTTTTCTTTACCTTTGGAAAAATTATGACCGTCAGTAGTGGTAAAATCAATTACTAGATTGAGTGATGGCATCGGGAGATGGTCGTAAATAACCGCAACAATTACAAGCAAAAAACTCATACACACAAGGAAAAGCAAACACGTTCCAACAAAATTACCCAGAAAATGAACCACAAAATGTTCTTCCGCAACTTTTTGGGCAAATCCAGTGGGGTCTGGACGCAAATACTTATACCATTTATAGCCCAAATACCAAGAAATAACAAATATTACAAGGGTTATATACCCTCCATTTTCATCTATTTTTTGCCGTGAAATCATAACTACTCCTCCTATAAAATTTTATCGCTCAAACGCAAGTGGCAACCACAATCCAGACATCTTCTTTTGGCTTCATAATTAAAGATTTTCCAAAAAAACATCTAACAATCCTTTGCCGTCCCTTTCTTCGTCATAATCCAGCACTTTTTTGATGCGAGATTCTTTTATTTCTTTACGGAATTGGTGGTCTGCATATAAATAAAATGCCACCAAAGTCAGGAGTGCAAATTGTTTTCATTTTAATCACCTCACTTTAGACAAATGATAGCACATCTATCGGGTCAAGTTTGGTACATAGATAATTTTTTTTATTTTTTTGAATTTTATCAAATTTCCCAACTTACTACTGCAAATAACCCCTCCGTCAAAAATGCAACGCATTTTTGACACCTCTCCTGACTGGAAGGCAAGAATATATATAGATTTTATACAATAAAAACCCTACCAAATGTAACAAAACGCATATTTTAATCGTGCAATTAAAGATTTTCTTACCCTTTTTGGTTGTAAAATCAAAACTCATGTCTATTATATATAGTGAGGATAAAATAAGTAAAGCCCATTGGAAAAATGGTAAAGAACTTCGCAGTGAACAATCACCCGTCTTACCACTCTATGTTCCTTTAGGCAATCCACCCTCTTCACCAAGAGGGCAAACATAGCATTTATTTTTTTATACGCTCAATCTCATAGTGAGATTATGGTAAATCTCACTATGAGATTAGCACTCCATCAAAGAAATTAAAAGTTAAAAATTAAAAATGAAAAATTATGGTAGAATGTTCCTGTGATTGAAAAATCCCCAGTCAGCCACCTATATCCTTTACGCTGAACATCTTACCACAACTTTAAGTTTTAAGCGTTAAGCTTTTAACTTATCCAATCATTTCAAAAAAAATTCTCTCATCCAAAAATGAAAAAATCGTGAAAATGGATTTTCAATCTTACGTAAGATTGAGCAAATCTAACGTAAGATTAGAAATTAGATTTTGCTGTTTTGAATGCTTTTTAACGGTGAGTGAAAAGCGAAGCAAAATAAAAAAGTCCGCTTAATGCGAACTGTAAAATCACCCGTCTTGCCCTTCTATGTTCCTTTAGGCAATCCACCCTCTTTACAAAGAGGGCAAGCGTTCTCACTATGCCGACTTTCCTGAAACCCGATTCTAATCACCGGAATATTTTACCATAATTACTCATTACTAAATTATAAGAATCTCATCCCCACAATCATCATCAAAAATACAATCATAAAAATAAATGTTAAATAATCCTCTTTGCGATAGGCAAGTTCGTACATCCTCGTCCGTCCTTCCTCGCCCCTATAACACCTTGCCTCCATAGCCGTTGCCAGTTCATCTGCCCTACGAAAGGCACTAACAAAAAGCGGCACTAAAAGCGGCAAAGTATTTTTAATCCGTTTTACCAAGTTCCCCTTGCCAAAGTCCGCTCCTCTTGCCTTTTGTGCTTTCATAATCCTGTCCGTTTCTTCCAAGAGTGTGGGAATAAACCGCAGGGCAATAGTCATCATCATGGCAATTTCGTGAGCTGGTACCCCAATACATTTCAAGGGGCGTAAAAGTTTTTCAATGCCGTCCGTCAATACAATGGGGGATGTGGTAAATGTTAATACACTGCTAAAAAGTAAAAGCAGGGTCAGGCGAAAAGACATTTTTGTTCCCAGTTCCAATCCTTCCTGGGTAATCTTCATAAATTTCCATTGCCAAAGTATTTCCGTTCCGGGATAGGTAAAAGCGTGAATTACAAAGGTGATTGCTACAATCAGCCACACGGGTTTTAATGACCGTACCACCATCATTATGGGCAGACGGCTGAGCAATACCACCAAAATGCCAAAGGCCACCAAGATACCATACATCAAAGGTGTTTTTGCCAAAAAGATGACAACAATGTATATGAGAGTAGCTATAAGTTTCGTTCTGGGGTCAAGTCCGTGGACAAAGCTGTTGCCCGGAAAATATTGCCCCAACATAATTTCGCCCAGCATTACCGCCACCCCTTTGCTGTTTTAATTTCTTTGAATAATTGCTCTTCGTCCTGCACCATCGGCAGTTGCATACCTCTGTTTGCCAAAAGATAATGCAGTTGATAGACCTCCGGCTCTTCCAATCCCAAATTCAAAAGTTCCTCACGGTGTTCCGTGAAAACCTGTGCCGGTTTGCCGTCAAAAAGAATTGCACCTTCTTCCATAACTATCATTCGGTTAGCATAGGTTGCCGCCTCTTCCATGCTGTGTGTAACCAAAATCACCGCAGGACTTTTTTCTTTATAAAGCGCCATAATTTTAGCAAATAGGTTATGCCTTCCCAATGGGTCAAGGCCGGAAGACGGCTCATCCAAAATGAGATAATCCGGCTCCATAGCAATCACTCCCGCAATGGCCACCCGCCGCATTTGTCCGCCGCTTAACCGCAGAGGGTTCCTTTGGGAAAACTCATCAAAATCCAACCCTACAAATTGCAAAGCATTCTTCACCGCTACATCAACTTGCTCTGGTGATTTTTGTTGATTGCGTGGGCCAAAGGCAATGTCTTCATACACAGTTTCCGCAAAGAGTTGTGCCTCAGGGTATTGGAAAACCATGCCCACTTCTCCGTCTTCCACGGTTACCTGCCCAGCATCAGGATGCAAAAGTCCTTTCATAATTTGAATAAGGGTGCTTTTGCCACTGCCCGTGTGCCCCACCAAAGCCACAATTTCACCCTTCTTTATTTCCAGGGTAATATCCCGCAAGGCCTGATGTGCCATAGTGGTACCGCTCATATATGTAAATGAAACATTGTTTAATTTGATGGACATAAACCTTCTGCCAACTCCTGATTTGTAATAATTTGTTCCGACAGTTTTGCCCCACGCTGACGCAGTTTATCACTCATACGGACTGCCAATGGTGCTTCCAAAGAATATTTCTCCAGCAATTTATTTTGGCTGAAAATTTCCTTGGGACTGCCCTGCATCACCACACTGCCCCTGCTCATAACAATCACCCTGTCCGCCTGAAGTGCCTCCGTCATATAGTGGGTAATATAAATCATAGTAATATGCTTTTCCTTATTTAGGCGAAGGGCGGTATGCAACACTTCCCTGCGGCCTGCGGGGTCCAGCATAGCAGTGGGCTCATCCCACACGATATATTTCGGCTCCAGTGCCAAAATGCCTGCCACTGCCACCCTTTGTTTTTGTCCGCCACTGAGACGATGGGGGGCGTGCTTGGCATATGGCAACATATCCACTGCCATCAAAGCATTATTCACCCGTTCCAAAATTTCTTCACTGGGTACACCAATATTTTCAGGGCCAAAGGCCACATCTTCTTCAACTACTGCCGCTACAATTTGGTTATCAGGGTTTTGAAAAACCATTCCCACTTTCTGACGGATTTGAAAGAGATTATCCATATCCGCAGTGTTCAACCCATCCACCGAAACTTCACCTTCCGTAGGCAATAACAGTCCGTTAAGGTGTTTGGCAAGAGTACTTTTGCCACAACCGTTAGCGCCAATAATAGCCACAAATTCTCCGTCCGCAATTTCCAGATTAATATCCTTCAGGGCCTCAACTTCCTGATTCTGGCTGTCCTTATAAATATGTTTGAGATTTTTAATTAAAATCATTTTAGCCCTTTCAACAGATATTCCTTCCCCGCCTTCAACTGCAAATCCTCTTTCGCCGTATCAGGAATCTCTACCTTAATATCCGGCTCAATACCAATATCATTAATACAAACTCCGCTGGGGGTGTAATACTTGGCAATGGTTACTTTCATTCCCGTATTAGCATCACCCAAGGGATATACCGCCTGGACACTGCCCTTGCCAAAGGTCTTTGTCCCAATCAATACACCTGCTTTAGTGTCCTTCACCGCACCTGCCACAACTTCACTGGCACTGGCACTGCCTTCATTCACCAAAACAACCAAGGGCCAACGGACTTTTTCCAAATTAGATTTTGCCACCTGCTCATTACCTGATTTAGTAATGGTGCTGACAATTACTCCCTTAGGCACCAACTGCTGACATACCAAAATTGCCTGGTCCAACAGTCCCCCCGGGTTATACCGCAAATCTAAAATCAAACCCTGCATACCATCATTAGCAAGTTTATATAACTCATTTTTGAAATCCTGTGCTGTGTTATCATTAAATTGACCGATACGGATATAGCCAATTTTTTTATTAGTTCCATCCAAGGGCTTGCCAATAACACTGGGTGCCTTAATCATACCCCGGGTAATTTTAACGTTTCGCTCCTTGTTATTTTTATCCAGCAAAGTAACTTCCACCACCGTGCCAACTTCTCCACGGATGGCATAAGCCACCTCGTCCATGTGCATAACTTTTGTGGGTTTGCCGTTCACTCCAATAATTTTTTCACCGGGTTTCACACCTGCTTTTGCACCGGGGTTATCTTCCAAAACGGAAATAATAACATAATCATCACCTCTTTTGCCAAAGACCACACCAATACCACCAAAACCGCCTGTTCTCATTTCTTCCAAAGCGGCAAAATCCTTCTCATCTAAAAATACGGTGTAAGGATCTCCCGTGCCTTTCAGCAAACCGCTGATGGCTCCACGATAAAGTTTGGCATCGTCCAGTTCGCCGACAAAATGATGACGGAGCATACCTAAAGCATAAATAAATTTGGCGGATTCCAAGGCATCCCCCGTAATGCTTCTAATCTGTGCCGCCATAAATATGATGGCGAAAATGAACCCGCCCAAAGCACCGATGCAATATGGAGTTAGTTTTTTCCAATTAAAATCCATTAGTATATGTTATCTTTCTCACTGATATAGTTCAACGGGTCAACTATGTCACCATGCAAACGCACTTCAAAATGCAAGTGAGGGCCCGTTGCCCAACCTGTTGCGCCGGAAAGTGCCACCACATCCCCCTGATGTACAAAATCGCCTTCGTTGCACTTTATGGAACTGCAATGAGCATAGAGAGTTACCAAGCCCTCACCATGGTCAATCATTACAGTATAACCATAACCATTCATCCATCCTGCATAACTTATAGAACCACGGTTGGCCGCTTTAATGGGTGTGTAATAATCCACCGCAATATCCATACCGGAATGATATTTGGTTGTACCAAAAACAGGATGTACACGCCATCCGGCATAAGAGGTAATTACACCACAGGCAGGCCAAATCAAATTATCCGCCTTGTCAGCAAAACGCTGGGGATTGGCTTTTTCCATTTCCCGAAGCATTTGCGTAATTCTTTCACTGGTTTCAATCAATTTGTTATATTGGGTTTCTTCCTTAAGTTCTTCGTCCTCTGCCGCCGCTAAAAGTTTTTCCCGTTGTGATCTCAGTTCCGTCATTTCCTCTTTAGCTTTGGCAATCTGCTCCTGATTTGCCTTGTTCTCTGCCAATTCTCTTGTCTGACGTTCCGTGCGTTCCTTAATTTCTTTCACGGTAGCATTGATTTCCCGAAGCATATCAATATCTCGGGTAACAACCTTTTCCAAAAGATACATTCTGCCAACAAAATCGCCAAAGTCCTGGGCCCCCAAAAGCACATCTAAATAATTGACTTGTCCCGACATATAGATATCTCTTAGGCGCTTACGATAAATATGTTTTCTCTCATTGAACTCGTCTTTTTTTAAAGCCAATTTGACCGCATTGTCCTTCAAACTAACCTCTAATTCGCCTTCTCTATTTTTCAAGGCAACGGAACGCTTTTGCAAGTTTCCCAATTTATTGACAACTGACTTGAAATCACTGGAAGCGCGTTCTGCCCTGCGTCTTGCCTCATTATGTCGTTTTTTTGCTTCTTGAATTTGGCGGTCTATTTCTGTTTTGCGTGCCTTGGCATCATCAATTTCATCAGCATGTACCAACCCAATACCAATGAAATTGCAGCTGAACAAGGCAATCATCAATGCCGCCACAATCTTTTTCAGCATGAACGCTCCTTTCACACCTGCAAAAATTTTCTTAACGAAATATAAGAACCTAAAGCCCCAATACCGCCGCCAATAAATAGCAGTAACAACCAAAGCCATATCATCAAAGGCCATTTCCCCATAATCGGCAAAAATGCCAAAGCGGACTGAATTTTAGTGATAACTGCACCATAACCTATCTGTAAAAGCACCGCACTTAAAACAGCACCTAAAACACCAATGGTAATTCCTTCAAGCATAAAAGGCCAACGGATAAACCAATCCGTAGCACCTACATATTTCATAATACTGATTTCCCTGCGTCTGGCAAACACAGTCAAGCGAATGGTATTGACAATAATAAACAAAGTTCCCAAAGCCATCAGGCAAATCAAAAGTATCCCTCCATACCGCAACACTTTCGTAAATTGAAATAGTTGCTCTACCACTTCTTTGCCATAACGTGCAGTTTCCACATGCCTCATCCCCTGTATCTTGGGAATGATTTCTGTAATGCGTTCCGGCGTATCCACATGCACATCAAAGGAATACGGCAATGGATTGTCTTCTAATGCATCCAAAATACCTGCATTCTCACCCAAACGTTTTTTGAACCGTTCCATTGCTTCTTCTTTGGAAACGGTCTTGATTTCCGTTACCCCCGGCAGAGCCGCTATTTCTGAGCCAATAATATTAATCTGGTCTTCCCTAGTATCATTCTTCATATACACGGAAATCTGTACAGAATTTTCCAAATGGCTGGCAATGTGATTACTGTTGATAAACAACAACAGAAAACTACCCAAAATCAACACAGAAACAGTTACCGTGCTAATGGATGCCACTGTCATAAAACCATTTCTTTTTAATGATTTAAATGTTTCCTGTGCAAAATAAACAAAGTTCCGCCATTTAATCCGGCGTATAAAATCAGTATTGATAATCATAGCCGCCTCTTTTCTGATCCCTTACAACCCTGCCCCTGTCAATGCCAATAACCCTTTTATTCAAATTATTGACAATGTCTTCATCGTGAGTTGCCATAATAATGGTTGCTCCAGAATCATTTATTTGCTGAAATATTCTCATAATATCCCATTTTGTTTCAGGGTCCAAGTTTCCCGTCGGTTCGTCTGCAATAAGTATTTTCGGATCGTTCACTACTGCCCTGGCAATAGCCACCCTCTGCTGCTCACCACCGGAAAGTTCTGTGGTCTTACTATTGGCTTTTTCTCTCAAACCAACCAAATCAAGCACATGCATAACCCGTCTGCGAATAATGGACGAAGGTGCTTCAATAACCCGCATGGCAAATGCAACATTTTCATACACAGTGCGGTCCGGCAAAAGGCGGTAGTCCTGAAACACAATTCCCAACAATCTTCTTAAGTCAGGGATATCATCATGTTCCAATTCATTTATGTTTATGCCATTCACAAAAATATCCCCGGATTCAGGGTTAATTTCCTTAAACAACAGTTTTATAAATGTAGATTTACCTGCGCCGCTGGGGCCAACCAAAAAAACAAATTCCTTCGGCTTTATATGCAAATTCACGTTATACAAGGCATATTCCTGCCCATTATAAGTTTTGCAAACATTTACCATTTTTAACACTTTACCACACTCCTCTCCACTATTGCTTGCAACAATTTATTATTCTCATTTGCTAAATTTTTATATTTCTCCAAGTCCACATGAACTTTCCCAGAATCTTCATAGGCCTGAAGAATTTTTTCCGTAGTCAATGCTTCCACACTGCCTGTAGAGCATCCGCCTACCATTTCTACAAAACCTGTAACCTTGGGATCATATTCCAAAGCCACGAAGGGGACCCCCATAGCAGCCGCAAAAATCAAGCTGTGGAGCCGCATGCCAATAACTGTTTCCAAATTACCAACAATGCTGAGCATTTCCTGCGTATCACAATCCTTGTCCAAAATTTTTACTGGATGACGCAATGCCCTTTGCAGTTTCCGTACACATCCCATATCATAAGGATATTGAAATGGTATAAGCAAAATTTGCTTACCTCTGTCTGCCAAAATATCTAAGGCATCAACCAAAGCTCCAAAATAAGCATCATTTCCCCAAGAACGTACTGCCACACCAATGATAGCATTTTCCTGCCTCACCCCAAAACGGTTCAATAATATTTTTCCATCCTGTAACTGAGTTTTAGGTAACAGAAACACCACATCCGCCGTGACCTTAATTCTGTTTTCATCTATTCCTAAACTTACTAAAAACTTTTTTGATTCAACATCCCGCACCGTAATACAGTTGACTTTATTCAAAACATAACCAGTTATTTTTTTCAGAACCCCGCTTTGAATCGGCCCAATTCCTTGAGCATAGAGCATGACTGGTTTATTAAATAAGTTTGCCAACCAAATAAGAGACAAATAATACAGCAAACTTCTCTTGCTGGTACTGTCCTGCAGCAAACTGCCCCCGCCGCTGATAAATACATGGCAGTTGAAAATTTCTTTTATAATCTGCCAAAAACTGAAACGGTGAATACTCGTTACCCCATGATTAATACTGGTGTAATGTGGGTCGCCGCTGAGCACCACAAATTCCATATCCGGCAAAACCAATTTGAAACTATTAAGCATGGCGGTAAGAATGGCTTCGTCCCCGGCATTACGAAAACCATAGTAACCGGAAATGATTGCCCTATACTTCTTTCCCATTTTTCATCTCTCTCAACTTCACAAATCCCCATACCAGCAATGCCCCTAAAATGGCTCCGAAAGCATAACCGCCTAAAGCACGGGCAACACTCATGGCAAAAGGACTACGCATGTGGCAGAAAGTTTCCACCAAAGACACCTGACCAATAGCTGCCAATACTGTTAAAATCAACCCCGCTACCCGAGGCCAACTTTTGTGATAAGCCAGCACCAAAAAGAAAAAAGCAATATGACCTATTAAAAACTCTTTGGCTCTTGGTCTTGCGTACATATGTTCTTCCAGCCAGTAACGCATGGTCAATTCAAACTGAGGTACCGGTATTTGCCAACTGTGACCTGTGCGGCCAATGAAAACATAGGCTACTGCCCCCAATATCACAAGACCAACCGCAATCTTCAAAATGGTTTTTACATTGCAACATTCGTAGAACAGATATTTTACCCGGTTCCAATAATCACCAAAAGTAACACATTCACTGAACCCTAACATATCGTATTTTTTCAAATAAAGAATGCCTACAAAAATCAAAGGCAGAACAAAGGTTAATTTTACACCCCGATAAAAATCCAATTCCAATAAAAACCTGGCATCCGTAAGTATGGCTCCCAACAGACAGGCCCCGCACAAACTGAAAAGAACACAAAGTGCCAAAGAAATGGCACCATTAGCCAAAATCTTAAACACCGGTACATCCTGCAAACTGTCCAACATATCGGTAATTCTCAAAATTGCTAAAGTGGGAAAACTCACCGCCGCCATAAATGCCAACATCTGATGTGTAATGGTGGAAGCAACAAAATTACCAAATAAGGATATCCCTGTAATAACACCCCACATCATAATAGAAGTACTGAAAGTCCAGTTCAACAGCATTTGACAGAGCAAAACAAAAGCACCCACAATGGCAGCAATAATGGGAATCAAAGCCACCCGGTTGGGAAAATATACTTCCAAAGGTCTGGCGTAACCAATCTTGTAACCACGTTCTTCCACCCTTTTGGTAATCTCTTTTACATAGTTCAAATTGTAAGACAACAAATCATTACTTCCCTGCAGGAACGGAGTAATAATATTCATACGGATATGCCGTTCATCATCCGCTATTGCCCAACGTCTTACTGCTTCTTCAAAAGTAATTTTCTTCATTTCACGCCAGTCAATAGTATAGGCCCTGATGGCATCATAAAATCTTGCTTTAACTAATTCCTCCTGCCCAACATAAGGAAAAAATCCCAATTGTGTGTAATGTTCCTGCAAAATAAAATATTGGCGTTCCATCCGTTCCGCCACATATTCATATAAATCAGGTCCCCCAAAGGTTGTATAATGACGTGGCATCATAGCATAAATTGGCACACCTGCATTTTTTAATCTGATGAAATAAGCATCAACATCCTTTTTCGTAAGATTAGGAATATTTTGTGGTGCTACCACCAAATTGAAACCCAATTTGTAAAACTTCCGCAACTCATGACTCATAATCCCCAATGGTAATTCTTGGGGTGCATATTTGATTTTTGTGTTATTCGGGCTGAAGGGCTGCATATTCTTATCAAACTGCAAAACCCGGTATGGACTCTCTCCATAAACATGAACCCTGTTACCATAGCGCCGCTTTGCCCCGGCGACCACTTCATCAAAAATATCTGAATGAGTCTCGTAAGCACTCACCACCCCGTCCGCAATTTCCAAGTTCACCGCACCAGTACGGGACAATGATTCCAAAGATGCATCAGGAACAATAATGGTATTGACGCCGGAGTTTTTTACATTCCGCATCAAGTCATTTTCTAAAGCAAAATAGGCCTCCACATCCGTTGTATATTTACCGGAGGCCTTAAGCAACTGATAACATTCTTCATAGTTGATTGCTTGTGCCACAGTTCTGTTGTTCATCTCCAATCCCAAACGGGGAGTGAGCACCAAACTTGCCGCTAGCAAACCTACAAGAATCATGAAAATTGTAAACTTATAAAAACTAAATTTCTTAAACATTAAACTTTTCTCTGCTGACTACGCAAATAACTCTCTACAAACCCACGCAGGTTGCCGTCCATAACCGCCTGCACATTACTTGTTTCATAAGATGTACGATGGTCCTTAACCAAAGTATAAGGTTGGAACACATAAGAACGAATCTGACTGCCCCACTCAATGGCCTGATAATTCCCGGCCAACTCATCTATCTTAGCATCCTGCTTGGCCTTTTCGTATTCATATAATTTTGCCCGCAGCATGGTAAGACACATGGCCCTATTTTGAATCTGACTCCGCTCATTCTGACATTGCACCACAATGCCTGTAGGAATATGGGTCATACGCACCGCACTGCTTGTCTTATTGACATGTTGTCCGCCGGCACCGCTGGCACGATAAGTATCTACACGAACCTCATCCATATTGATATCCACATCCACACTGTCATCCAGTTCCGGCATAACGTCCACTGCTGCAAAGGATGTATGACGGCGGGCATTGGCATCAAAGGGAGAAATACGCACCAGACGATGTACACCCTTCTCACTGCGCAGAAAGCCGTAAGCATTATGCCCCACTATTTGCAAGCTGGCACTCTTAATGCCAGCATCATTACCCTGTAAAATATCTAAAACATTTACCTGATAACCGCTCTGCTCTGCAAAGCGAGTGAACATTCTGAGAAGCATTTCCGTCCAGTCCTGTGCTTCCGTACCACCCTCGCCGGCATGCAAAGTCATCAGCGCATTATTGGCATCATATTCACCGCTTAACAACATACCCAGTTCCAAATGCTCTAATGTTTCTTTAATATTGATAAGCAACGCATCTAATTCTTCTACCAAACTGTCATCATTCTCTTCTGCAGCCATTTCCTGCAACACAGTTGCATCATCCAAATTAGAGCCCAACTTATGAAATTCATCCACCTCGGATTTCAAGCTGTTCACATCCTGAGCAATCTTGTTGGCCTTGTCCGGGTCATCCCAAAAAGTGGAATCCGCCATACGGTGTTCCAATTCCTTAACCCTGTCTTCCTTACGGGCTACGTCAAAGAGACCCCCTAAGTTCTTCGTATTTTGTTCTCGCCTTTTCAATCTCCGGCTTGTATTCTTCAATAAGCATAGATTTTATTTTTCCTTTCTGACTTAACTACGCAATATAATTAACAATTCATCAAAGACCAAAGACCAATTATGGTAATCTGTTCCAATGATTATAATCGGAAATTTTCGCAAAGCGAAAATTATCCTTATTTGTTCTTTGATATTTGTTCTTTGTTCAATTATCCTCACTAACTACCGCATCATTCTTTTCTTCAATTACCTTCGCATCTTCAATGGGGTTGCCGTTTTCATCATAAGCCACATTATCATTGTCACCATTATCCGTTACTACATTTACACGGTACATATAACGCACCACATCATCCTGAATGGCCTCAATCATGGCCTCAAACATATCATAGGCCTCAAACTTATATTCCACCAAAGGATCCTTTTGCCCATAAGCCCGAAGTCCCACACCCTCACGAAGCATATCCATAGCATCCAAATGCTCCATCCAGTGCATATCCACAACCTTCAGCATAACCAGATTTTCCAGTTCCCGCATAACATTACTGCCCACCTGTTTTTCTCTGGCCTCATATACATCCACCGCAAGTTTGTGCAAATACTCATCCAATTCTTCACGGCTGAAGTTGGAAAGTTTTTCCTCCGTTAATTCTCCCGGAGGAGCATAAAACTCTTCCGCATAACGAATCATGGCCACCAAATCCCAATCCTCGGAATAAACCTCAGGCGGAGCATACATATCCAAAGTACGGTCAACCACCTTTTCCACCATCTCCATAATGCGTTCCTTTAGAGATGCCTTCTGCATAATCTTCTTCCGCTCTGCGTAAATAACCTCACGCTGCTGGTTCATAACATTGTCATATTCCAACACATATTTACGGATGGAGAAGTTTCTTGCCTCCACTTTCTTCTGGGCATTCTCAATGGACTTGGTAACCAAACTATGTTCAATAGGATCATCCTCTTCCAAACCAAGTTTATCCATAATGGCAGCAATACTCTCACTGCCGAAAATACGCATCAAATCATCTTCCAAACTCAGATAGAATCTGGAAGACCCCGGGTCACCCTGGCGGGCACAACGGCCGCGCAACTGATTATCAATACGCCGTGACTCGTGACGTTCCGTACCAATAATATGCAAACCGCCTAATTCCGGCACTCCTTCGCCCAACATAATATCCGTACCACGTCCGGCCATATTGGTAGCAATGGTTACTGCTCCATATTCACCGGCGTGAGAAATAATCTCCGCCTCCTGCTCATGGTATTTGGCATTCAACACATTATGTTTAATATTCTTACGTTTCAGCATAGCGGAAAGTTCTTCACTTTGGGCAATGGAGGTAGTGCCAACCAATACAGGTCTGCCACCGGCGTGCAGTTCCTCAATCTCTCTGATAACCGCACGATATTTTGCCAAACGGGTCTTATAAACCACATCCGGATAATCAATACGAATCATGGGTTTGTTGGTAGGAATAACCAAAACGCTTAAATTGTAAATCTTAACAAACTCGTCCTCTTCCGTTTTGGCGGTACCGGTCATACCAGCCAATTTCTTATACATACGGAAATAGTTTTGGTAAGTGATGGATGCCACAGTCTGACTTTCCCTTTGCACCTTCACGCCTTCCTTTGCTTCGATGGCCTGATGTAAACCTTCACCAAAACGTCTGCCAAACATCAGCCGGCCTGTAAAATCATCTACCAAAACAATCTGACCGTCTTTTACCACATAATCACGGTCACGGTGCATAACCGCCTTGGCCTTTAAAGCCGCCATTAAATGATGGCTGTAATCCACACCGTTTTGAGGATCATACATATTGGTAATGCCTAAAGATTGCTCCGCCTTGGTAATACCCGCCTCTGTGGGACCGACTTGTTTGGTCTTCTCATCAACGGTGTAATCCACACCCTCTTCCATTGATTCGGCAATCTGTGCCAGACGGGAATAAAGTTCCGTGGAATGTTCACCAGGTCCACTAATAATCAAAGGAGTACGTGCCTCATCAATTAAAATAGAGTCCACCTCATCCACAATACAATAATGCAAATCCCGTTGTACCATTTCCGCCTCATTGGTAACCATATTGTCACGAAGATAATCAAAACCAAATTCACTGTTAGTACCATAAGTAACGTCACTGCGGTAAGCAGCCCGTCGTTCCGCATAATTCATCTCGTGAGTAACTAAACCAACTGTTAATCCTAAAAATTTATAAATCCTGCCCATATCATTGGCATCACGACGGGCAAGGTAATCATTGACAGTGACAACATGAACACCCTTACCTTCCAAAGCATTCAAATACACCGGCAGGGTCGCAACCAAGGTCTTACCTTCACCCGTTTTCATCTCCGCAATCTTGCCACGGTGCAGGGCAATACCGCCAATCATCTGAACATCAAAATGACGAAGGCCGGTCACACGCTTAGATGCCTCACGGACAACTGCAAATGCCTCCGGCAAAATATCATCTAAAGTTTCACCCTTCTGCAAACGCAGGTGGAACTCTGCCGTCTTATTGGCAAGATTAGCACCGCTAAGATTTTGCATGGCTGGTTCTAACGCATTGATTTTCTCAACAATACCCTGTATCTCTTTTAATTGTTTGGCATTATCATCGCCAAAAATTGTTTTTATAAGTGAATCAAACATACCCTTTCTCCTTCAAATATAAATAGTATGATTATTATACAAGAAAACGCAAGAAAAATAAAGCATAATTTACTTAACAAATAGAGAATAGAGAACAAATAGAGCGAAATTATAGTGAAATGTTCCTGTGATAAAAAAGAAGTCCGCTTCTTAAAGCGAACTTCTTTTCTATGCTCTAATAACGCTTCACGTTGTCTTAGAGGGAAAATTTGTAAGGCCTGTCATATTCTTCCTGAACATAAAGCAACAACTTTAATTTGTTCAAATCATAAACTGAAGTGTTCATGGTCTGCCAAATCCCATATTCAGAACCGCGTAAATCCTTCCATGTCCTACCATTCCACATTGCGTCATGTTCCGCCTTCATTACATCGTAATGCTTAACTTTATCATCATAAATTTGTTGTATGGTTCTTTCCGGTGCTTCCCCCATCACTGGTGTAGCATCTTCTGAATAAAAATAATTTTTTCTGCTTTCTTCGCTTCCGTCCTGGCGGTACACCTGACTGTATTTTACCCTTTGCATCAGTTCCGCCATCTTTTGCATACTGATTTTCCCCTCATCATAATGTTGCTTCAATATCTTATATCTTTCCACTCCCATAGGATATTTCTGCAAATAATTGGCATCTTCCCCCGCCTTAACAAAGGTCTCTATACCATTACCATCCGTATCCTTATGTCCCTCCGCTATTGCCTTGTCATGCAGGGTGTTGAAAAAGTTGGTCATAACCGTATCATCGGAAACCACTACCTTATTATTTACGAATTCCACAATATAGTGTTGCTTTTTGTCCGCAATCATAAAATGCAGCCCGAAAAATTCACTGAATTCCTCCGTATCATTACAAACAATATTAACATCATTTTTCAAGACCTTCACAATCTGCTTTGCGGACTTGGCATTGTCCAGCACATATCTCACCACTGCGGGCAAAGACAGTGTCGGCTTGCCGGGGTTTGTGCCTTCAGGTTTAATATATCCCCCATGGGTTTCAGTGTTCGGCTGGTCATACATATTGCAATTCACCGCCACACCATTTTCATTGATACCGTCAAGTACAGTGTAACTCAGGGCATTCAACTTTTGGTTAAAATCCTTGATGTCAGAACGGAGATAACCCACACTGATACTGGCAAACCTGCCCTTTGCCGCCGGCACCCTGATTACGGCCTGTACGGAATCATCATAGGTAAGGTCAGTATTTCTCCCAAAATACTTGTCATTGCATACTGCAGAACAAGCAGGAGCACAACCCTCAATGCCGTATGCCGATCCCTTTCTGGCTTTCACATAGTCCCCATAGTTGTAATCCGATAAAGTTACTTCCACAAGATAATCGTGCAGTTTGTTGTAATTGCTGTAACTCAAAGTGCCATCGGCAAAGCCATTCGTCGCTGCTTCCGCTCTGTCCGACACACAAAACCCTCCTCCAAGAACCATTGCCATCACAGCACCAACAAGCAAAACTTTTTTTGATTTTATACCCATGTCAAATGCCTCCTTCATATTGCCATAATCATGACAAGTGTTTCACACATTTTTTATGATTATAACAAAAACAACGGCTGATTGCAAACTTAACCAAGCATAATCCCCAACGTAGTAAATTACCCAATTTTCTCTTGATTTTAAGAGAAAATTGGGTAATTTACTTCATTCAAACTTTCATCATATAATCATTGGAACACCTTACCATAATTTCACATTTCTAACTAAAAAAATCACGGTCAACCCGTGATTTTTCTTTTGGTGCGGTTGGAGGGATTTGAACCCTCACGGGGTCACCCCCACTACCCCCTCAAAGTAGCGTGTCTGCCGTTCCACCACAACCGCATAAATGTAAAAATATAAAATTGGTGCGGTAAAGAGGATTTGAACCTCCACGGGGTTGCCCCCACTAGCTCCTGAGGCTAGCGCGTCTGCCGTTCCGCCACTACCGCTTTTGACGCCTAAATATACTACCACAAGCAGTAATTTCTGTCAATTATTTTTTGTTCCTTACTTCCGAATTTTTTCAATTTCTTTCTGCACAAAAGCCAGTGTATTTTCCAATGCACCGCCATTATCAATTACCACATCAGCATACTTGCGCTTTTCATCCGTACTCATTTGATTGGCCATTCTGGCTTTGGCCTGCTCCCTCGTCATACCATCACGCAACATTACCCTGCGAATCTGCTCCTCTGGAGAAATATACACCAGCCACACTTCGTCAACTTTTTTGTACCATTCTTTTTCAATCAGCAACGGCACATCCAAGACAATCATAGGAGAATTTTGCTTTTTTGCATCTGCTATGGCCTGTTCTGCTTCCTGCCACACACGGGTAAGGATAATGCTTTCCAATAGTTTCAATTTTTCCTTGTTATTAAAAACCACTTCCGCGATTTTTTTTCTGTCCAGCCCCCCGTCTTTAAGATATTCTTTGCCAAAGGCCGCAATAACTTTTTCCAAGCCCTCTGTTCCCGGTGCAACCACCGCTTTGGACACTGCATCCGCATCAAAAACAGGTATGCCCTGCTGACGGATATGTTGTGCTACTGTGCTTTTACCGGAGGCAATACCTCCCGTTAATCCTATTATTTTCATTTTTGACACTTTGGGCAATACACTGTGCCCCTACCTCCTACCTTAGTTTTTTCTAAAATGCTGCCACATTTTTTACAAGGTTTTCCACCCCTGCTGTAGACCATTAAATAGTTTTGATTATTCCCCTTTTTACCTTCCCCATCCTTATAATCACGGAAAGTTGTACCCCTATTTTTTATGCCCTGGGAAATAACTTGATTAATCGCTTTAATCAAGTTCGGTATTTCCTTTTTCTCCACATCACAGGCCAACCGTGTTGGCTTAATGCCTGCCAGAAACAATGCCTCGTCTGCATAAATATTCCCCAGTCCGGCAATAATAGTTTGATCCAAAATAAAGGTTTTTACCGGCTTGCGGGATTTTTGTGCCAAGGGGAATAAATAATCAACTGTCAAATCCTTGCTCAATGGCTCAGGTCCCAAACTTGCCAAACCTTTAATCTCAAAATCATCATCAACATAATAAAGCGTACCAAAAGTACGAATGTCCGTGAACCACAAATTTATTTTGTCTGATAAGGTAAATTTTACTTTTGCGTATGGCGGTTCTTCCGCACTCACAACCAATGCACCTGTCATACGCAAATGCACAACCAAAGTGCCTTTGTCGGTTTGCAAAAGCAAATATTTTCCCCGTCGCCCAACGTCAAGCATTGTCCTGCCCTTCAGCTTTTTTTCAAACATATCCGCTGTAGGATATTGAATTAAACGGGGCAAAAACACATCCACTTTATTTATTTTCTTTCCTTTGATATGTGGTAACAAGGTCTTCCTGACCTGCTCCACCTCAGGCAATTCCGGCACCTTTCTTATGTTCCTTTCTGAATAAAAATTAAAAACTTAAAATGGAAACTGCGGTGATATGTTCCGTTAACTAAAAATATAAAGTTCGCTTTCTGCTGACTATCCTGCTATAATCACTGGAACATCCTACCTCAATTACTAATTATTTTATCTCTCCCCAGTTAGTTGCAAAGTTCACTTCCGCCGGCAACTTCACCACTCCTAAATCATAGGCGGTTTCCATAACATTCTTCACTATTTCCGCCACCTGTTCTTTTTCTTCTTTGGTAACTTCCAACAGCAATTCGTCATGTACCTGCAACAAAATCCGGCTTTGCAAATGTTTCTCCCGCAAGGCCTGTTCCACCTTAATCATGGCCAGTTTCATAATATCTGCCGCTGTTCCTTGAATAGGTGTGTTGATAGCAGTACGCTCTGCAAAACTTCTTAAAATAAAATTCTTGGCATTGATATCCGGCAAATAGCGGCGGCGCCCCAGCAAAGTTTCCACATAACCCTGCTTTCTTGCGGTTGCCACAATATCTTTCATATATTTGTCAACACCCTGATATCTTGCCAAATAATCACGAATATATCCTGCGGCCTCCTTGTTCCCCACCTTTAACTGCACCGCCAAACCATAATCGCTTATGCCATAGACGATACCAAAGTTCACTGCCTTTGCCTTGCTCCGCATGGAAGAAGTTACCTGCTCCACTGGCACCCCAAATACCTCCGCCGCTGTGCGGGTGTGAATATCCTCATCTTTAGTAAAGGCATCCAACATTACTTCGTCATGTGCCACTGCCGCCAAAATTCTCAGTTCCACCTGGGAATAATCACAACTCATAAAATAATCATACCCGTTCGCCGGCTCAAAAATTCGACGGATCATTTTCCCCTCTTCTGTCCTGGTAGGAATATTCTGCAAATTAGGATTAACACTGCTGAGCCGTCCTGTTTGGGTAACTGTCTGCTGGAAATGAGTGTGAATTCTTCCCGTGTTTTTATTCATCAAGGGCCCCATACCTTCAATATATGTGCCGTAGAGTTTAGATAATTTTCTATGCTCCAAAATCGTGGTGGCAATGGGATGCAACGGGACCAACGCCTCCAGCACTTTCACATCCGTGCTGTAGCCGGTCTTGGTTTTTTTCGGTGAAGGCAAATTTAGTTTTTCAAAAAGTACAGAACCTAATTGCTTAGGAGATTTCAAATTAAATTCTACTCCTGCCTGGTCTACTGCCAACTGCTCCAAATCCGCAATCCGCTTGGATAACTCCGCACCCTTATCACCTAACATAGTCATATTTGGACGGATGCCCGTAATTTCCATTTTCGCCAGAACAGGAACTAAAGGCATTTCAATTTCCCTGTATAGTTTTTCCATGCCCCGTTCAAATACTCTCGCTTTTAACTCGTCAAAAGCAGTAAGCAACTCTTCCGTGAACTCCTGCCCCGGGTTATCCAAATATGCCAAAAGTTCCACATCATCTTCAATACCCTGTAACTGAATATTTTTACACAATACCACCCGCCACAGGCTCTTGCTGCTTTTAACAATTTTATTTTTTTCAGCTGTCAAATAATCTTGAAAAGCGTTCCAACCCTGACTCATACCATCCATAAAATAAATTTTGTCACCACAATAAAATTCTGCTTTGGCAAAATCCAGTTGGGGTATTTCTCCCTTTTCTTCAACGCTGAGTTTTAACATATCCCCATTGTCAGCAAAAAACTTTTCTGCTTCTGTCGCCGTATTCAATGGTATTCTTGTAACAACAGTTTCCGTCAGAAAATTATCAAAAAGTGAATCTCCCCCGGCAGTTTGTGTTTCTGCCCCGCCCATCACTTTGAGGAACCGCTCATACATATTGCGGAATTCCAATTCCTGAAACTTGGCCTGTGCAGCCGCTGTCAAAGGTTGTACGGAATAATTTTGCAAATCCAAATCAATATCAACATCCGTAAAAATAGTAGCCAAATCCTTGGACAGCAATGCCATTTCCTTGTTGTCAATTAATTTCTGTTGCAAACTTTTGCCGGAAACCTCAGCGGCATGTGCCAAAACATTTTCTACAGAACCATAATCCTTAATCAATTTCAAAGCGATCTTTGGTCCGACTCCAGGCACACCGGGAATATTATCCGAAGCATCCCCCATCAGTCCCTTCAAATCAATAATCTGCTTGGGTTCCAGTCCTTCATATTCCGCTGCGAAACTTTCCCTTGTATAGACACCTAAGTCCTTAATACCATGCTTAGTGAAAAGTACGGAAGTACGTTCATCAATCAGTTGTAACTGGTCCCTATCCCCGGTAACAATCAGCACCTCCACATCTTTAGGGGCTTTCTCCGCAAATGTGCCAATAATATCATCCGCCTCATATTCATCCACTTCCAAAGCAGGAATCCCCATAGCATTCAACAAATCTATTGCCAAAGGAAACTGCTCCTTCAGTTCAGAAGGCGTTGGTTTCCGCTGTCCTTTGTAATCAGCATATTTCTCCGTACGAAAACTGTGGCGGCTCTTATCGAACGCCACAGCCATGTACTTGGGTTTATGCTCCTGCAACAAACTCAGCAACATATTACAAAGGCCGAACACCGCACCGGTGCTCTGGCCTTTCTTGTTCATTAGCGGCGGCAGGGCGAAAAACGCTCTATGTATTAAACTGCTACCGTCAATCACTAAAAATTTATCCATTTTGTTCCACAAGTGTTACTAACTCATAATTCACCAGCAAGGGTTTTCCGGTAGAAACATCAAAAGCAAATTCAAAAATGTAAGGATTTTTATCTTTGGCAAATTTCACTTCGTACTGTACCACATCCGCATCATCCATTTTTTCATAAACACGGAATTTTTTGTAAGTCATCTTACCGCATTTGTCATTCACTTCTTTACGGAATTGCTTATAGGCACTCTCATTAAAATCTGCCTTAATCGTATCGCTTAACAACGGCTCCACCAATTTGTAATTGCCCTTATCCCAAAAATTGGTTACAAAGGTTTCTTCCATATCCAGCAAACTGCCGTTGGATGCCAAAGCCAAGCCGGACACAAGCATCACCCCAAGCATTGTGAAAACTGTAATTAATTTTTTCATAACTTCTCCTTATTTTTTGAATACCGCCACAATCCGTTCCATGGCCTCAATGGTATTTTCCCTGCTGCCGAAGGAAGTCAACCGTAAAAATCCTTCCCCGTTCACTCCAAAGCCGGAGCCCGGTGTTCCCACCACATTGGCCTTTGCCAGAAGTTCATCAAAGAAATCCCAACTCTTCATACCGCCGGGACATTGTATCCAAAGATAGGGGGAATGAACTCCGCCATAATATTTAATGCCGCACTCATCAAAGCCCTTCATCATAATACGGGCGTTTTCTTTGTAGTAGGCAATATTCTCCCAACACTGTTGCAAACCGTCTTTAGACAGAGAGGCCTCCGCTGCCCTCTGCACGATATATGGTACCCCGTTAAACTTGGTTGTCTGACGGCGTAGCCACATGGAATTCAAATTCATTACCTTGCCATTTTCCGTCTGCCGTTCCAAATTCTTCGGCACCACCACATAACCGCAACGGGTACCGGTGAACCCGGCAATTTTGGAAAAACTGTTAAATTCAATGGCACATTTTTTAGCATCGGGAACAGAAAAAATGCTGTGAGGGATTTCTTCCCCATCAATAAACGCCTCGTAAGCAGAATCATAGAGAATAATAGCATTATTCTCCAAAGCGTACTCCACCCATTTTGCCAACTGTTCTTTGGTATAAACACTTCCCGTGGGATTACTGGGACTGCATAAGTAAATGATATCCGCTTTCACCTTTTTATCCGGCATGGGAGCAAAATTATTTTCCGGGGTCGCGTTCATATATATAACCTTGCGGCCACGCATAATGTTGGTATCAAGATAAACAGGATATACCGGGTCCTGAATCAGCATAACATTGGTATCAGCGAAAATATCACCGATATTGCCACAATCACTCTTGGCCCCGTCACTGACAAAAATCTCATCCAAACTCAGATCCACACCACGTTGAGCGTAGTAATTAGCGATGGCCTGACGCAGGAAATCATAACCTTGTTCCGGGCCGTAGCCACGGAACGTTTCTTTAACTCCCATCTCGTCCACTGCCTTGTGCAGTACCTCAATCACTACTGGGGCTAAAGGAAGGGTTACATCCCCAATCCCCAACCGGATGATTTTCTTTTCAGGATGTGCCGCCACATAAGTATTCACCCTGTTGGCAATCTCCGTGAAAAGATAGGTTTCTTTCAAATTGCAATAGTATCCGTTTGCATAAGCCATAATTAGTTCTCCGGCACCTCCACCGTTCCCTTAAATGCCTCTTCAGCCGGGCCTTCCAAATACACATGATTGTCATTACCGTGAGTAATGGTCAAATTACCGCCCTTGCAAATAACTGTCAATGGTTCACCCTGCTTACCGGCCTGTCCCAACATATTGGCAGCCACACACACAGCACAGGCGCCAGTACCGCAGGCCATGGTTTCACCACTGCCCCGTTCCCATACACGGAACTTCACCGTGTTCTTGTCAATCACTTGAACAAACTCAACATTCACCCCTTCAGGAAACAACGGATGATGCTCAATGCGCGGGCCCAATTCTGTAACAGGATAGTTGTCAACATCTTTTACAAAAATAACAAAATGCGGATTGCCCATGGAAATGGCGGTGCCATTATAAACCTCGTTTTGCGTTTTATCCATAGCCAGCCCCTGGTCCACAAACATAAAGTGGTCACTGATCATGGGAATGTCCGCACACTTGAAAATGGGCTCGCCCATATCAACTTTTGCACTCACAACCTTACCATCCTTCACATTCACATCAATGGTCTTCACACCGGAAAGAGTTTCAACCGTAATTGTTGTCTTGTCAGTCATCTTATGGTCATACACATATTTTGCCACACAACGGATACCATTGCCACACATTTTCGCTTCACTGGCATCCGCATTAAATATCCGCATTTGAAAATCTGCCTTGTCTGATTTCATAATCAAAATCAAACCGTCAGAACCAATACTGAAATGATGACGGCTGATATATTCACTGATTTTGCCGGGGTTGGTCAATTCCTTTTCTGTACAATCCACGTACACATAGTCATTGCCCGCCCCATGCATTTTCGTAAAATCTAATTTCATAACCCCTCCGAATAACTTCTAACTGAAGCAGCTAAAAGCTAAAAGTTAAAAACTTAAAATTATGGTGTAATGTTCCGTTGATTAAAAATAAACAAGTCCGCACTATGCCAACTTTCCCTGTAACCTGATACCTGTCACCTGAGACCTAATTATAATCACAGGAACATCCTACCATATTTACTCTTTGCTCTTTGATTATTTGGTCTTTATTTTACTTCCGTACAAACAACCTTACCACAGAAATAAGCACCCTTGGTGAGAATTAAAGAAGTGCATTGCACATCACCGGTCAAACTTGCTGTAGCACTTAAAACCACAGCCCCCTTGCAAGTCAAATCACCGGTAATCACTCCATCAATCTTGGCATCCAAAGCAACATATACGGGACCACGGATAGCCCCCTTTGCCCCAATATTCAAAGTATTTTCAATGGTTACACTACCCTCAACTGTACCATTAATTACTGCGGGTTCATTTGTGGAAATATCCCCATTCACAACAGAATCTTCTGCCAAAAGAAACTTTTGTGCTTCCTGTGTCTTAGATGTTGCAGGAACTTCTTCTGCCTTTTTATCACCATTACCAAACATTTTCTTACCTCCAATTAATTTTCATGCCGCATATGCGGGAAGAACAACACATCACGGATAGATGTGGCATTTGTCAGGAACATAACCAGCCGGTCAATACCGATACCCAGTCCACCCGTAGGCGGCAAGCCGTATTCCAAAGCCCGGACAAAATCCTCATCCATCATATTGGCTTCCTCATCGCCGGCCGCCCGTTCCTCAACCTGTTTTTCAAAACGTTGCCGCTGGTCAATGGGGTCATTCAACTCTGTAAAACCATTGCAAATTTCCCGTGCATAAATATATCCTTCAAACCTGTCCGTGAACTCAGGATGTTCAGGATTAGATTTCGCCAAGGGAGAAATCTCTTTGGGATGACCTGTAATAAATACGGGCTGAATCAGATTATCCTCCACATATTGCTCAAAACAAGCATTGATAATCTTGCCAATTCCCCAGGCAGGTTCAACTTCCACATTAACAGACTTCGCCAGTTCCCTTGCCTTTTCCAAATCTGTTACACCCGTGAAGTCCACCTTTGCATACTGCTTCACCGCATCCACCATAGTCAGGCGGGGCCAAGGGGGAGTCAAATCAATCTCCGTACCCTCATAGGTAATCTTCATTGTTCCTAAAACCTTCTCTGCGGTCTTAGCAATAATCTCTTCCGTCAAATCCATCATATCCCGGTAATCTGCATAGGCCTGATAAATCTCTACAGAAGTGAATTCCGGGTTATGCTTAATATCAATACCCTCATTGCGGAACACTCTGCCCAATTCATAGACCCGTTCCATACCGCCCACAATCAGACGCTTCAAATACAACTCGGGAGCAATCCGCATATAAAGTTGCATATCCAAAGCATTGTGATAGGTGATGAAAGGACGGGCAGCCGCACCTCCTGCAATAGTATTCATCATAGGTGTTTCCACCTCAAGAAAATTATGACCGTCCAAAATATCCCGTACACTGCGAATAATGGCACTACGTTTTTCAAAAGTTTCCTTAACCTCAGGATTTACAATCAAATCCACATAACGCTGACGGTAACGGGTTTCCTTGTCTGTGAGTCCGTGCCATTTCTCCGGCAGAGGACGCAAGGACTTGGAAAGAATTTCCAGTTTGCTGGCCTTAATGGAAAGTTCACCCATATGGGTACGGAAAACATGACCCGTAACACCGATGATATCTCCAATATCCAGCATCTTTACCAGAGCATAATCCTCTTCCCCGATAATATCCTTACGCACATAGGACTGAATACGACCCGTACGGTCCTGCAAATCCATAAAGCAGGTCTTGCCCATACCCCTCTTTGCCATAATACGGCCGGCGAAAACCACTAAAGTTTCCTCCGGGTTCATGGCCTCAAATTCTTCTGCTGTGGTATTGGCAAACTTGGCACGAATATCACTGGTGTGATGAGTCCATTCAAACCTATGCCCGAAAGGAACCCATTTTTCCGCAATCTTGCCCAATTTATCAATACGCACCTGACGCTGTTCATTTAACTCTTCCGCCGTCAAAGGTGCCTTTTCTTCAACTTCCTGATTCTTCTTTTCTTCAGCCATAATTAACCTCTTACTTGGAGTTAACAATTTTTACCACAGTGTAAGTGAGAGGGCCGGAAGCAGTATCAACCACAACCTCGTCACCCTTCTTGTGACCAAGAATGGCCTTGCCTACAGCACACTCATTAGAGATTCTGTTCTCAAACGGGTCTGCCTCTTTAGTACCCACAATCTCATATTCAATCTCTTCACCATCCGGGTCACGCAAAACAACCTTGCCGCCCAAATGCACCACATTCCTGTTACCCGCTGAAGCATCAATGATTTCCACATTCTTCAGCATGGTTTCAATTTCCATAATGCGATGCTCTATTTCTGCCTGTTCATTTTTTGCCGCATCATATTCAGCATTTTCGCTTAAGTCGCCTTGGGCACGGGCAACCTTAATGGCCTCCGTATTCTCAATACGTTTGACCGTTTTCAAATACACTAATTCTTCTTCTAATTTTTGTTTACCCTCAAGGGTTAAAAGTGTTTTTTCCACAATCCCATCTCCTTTATAAACTTTGCCTTTTTCAGACATATAATAGTGTAATTATATTATAAAAAGGTAACAAATGTCAAACATAAAGAAAACTTAAAAAGTCGGTTTTAACAAAACCGACTTTTACAAACAATCTTTATGCAAATTATCCCTGTATCTCTCCACTTCTTCCACAAATTTCCCTTTCGTAGAAATGCTATAAAACCTTGCTCTTTGGGCAGCGGCACCGGGCATACCCTTAATATAGCATCCCATATGCCGGCGGAACTCTTTGACCGCCACCGCTTCCCCTTTGTATGCCACCAACATTTCCAAATGTTCCAAAGCCAAGTTCAAACGCTCATCCTCACTTGGCGCTTCCGGTAAGGGTTTATTTGTGAAATATGCCGCCAAATCCCGAAATATCCAGGGGTTACCGTCCGCCCCCCTGCCCACCATTACTCCGTCCACAGCGGTTTGAGCCAACATTCTTTTGGCATCTTCCAAAGAAAAAATATCCCCATTGCCAATCACAGGAACTTGCACCGCCGCCTTTATCTTGGCAATCTCCTCCCAGTTGGCTTTTCCTTCGTAAAATTGTACCTTTGTCCTGCCGTGTACTGCGATGGCACTGACACCGGCACTTTCCGCAACCTTGGCACATTCCACCCCGTTCAAATGTTCCTCATCCCAACCAATCCGCATTTTCACCGTTACAGGAACTTTCACCGTCTGCACCATAGCACTCAAGATTTTTCCAGCTAATCGGGGATTTCGCATTAAAGCGCTGCCCTCTCCATTAGCAACAATTTTCTGTACCGGGCAACCCATATTAAAATCAATGGCATCCGCTCCGCTTGCCTCCACTACTTTGGCGGCTTCTGCCAATTTCTGCGGTTCACTGCCGAAGAGTTGAATAGCCGTAGGCCGTTCCTCCTCTGCAATGCGGAGCATATCCATTGTTTTTTCGTTCCGATATTTAATTCCCTGGGCGCTCACCATTTCCGATACAGTCATACCACAGCCCATACGCCTGGCAATAATACGGAAAGGTTGATCCGTCACCCCTGCCATGGGTGCCAAAAATACAGGCACCTGCAGTTTAATTTTTCCTACTTCCATAATTCAAAAAAATGGCTCGCCACGCGAGCCATTTTTTATTCCTTATTCTTCATATAAAGTATTCTCAAACCGTCAAGCGTTAAGAATGGCTCCACCACATCAATCATTTTGGATTCTGCTGCCATAGAATGAGCAAAACCACCTGTGGCAATAACATAGGCATCATCGCCTAATTCCTTCTTCATTCTGGAAACAATTCCCTCCATCAGCCCTACATAACCATACATAATGCCGGACTGCATACTCCGCACCGTGTTACGGCAAATTACTTTACGTGGTTTTAAAAGTTCAATACGTGGCAGTTTTGCTGTACGGCTGAATAATGCCTCACTGCTGATGCCAATGCCGGGAGCAATGGCTCCGCCAAGGTAATCCCCAGTAGGCAGCAACGCATCAAAAGTCGTTGCCGTACCGAAATCAATTACAATCATCGGTTTGCCTTTTTTCCCGTATTTGTGCAAAGCGGATGCGGCATTCACAATTCTGTCCGCCCCCACTTCTCTGGGGTTATCATAATGCACTGCAATACCGCTTTTAGTTCCCGGTCCTACTAAAACCGGAGTCAGTCCAAAATATCTTTCACACATATGTACTACAGGCACCAATACCGGGGGCACTACACTACTGATAATAATGCCATCCACATCCTTGGTTTTAATACCCTTATGCCCGAAAGTTCCGCAAAGCAAAATACCAAACTCATCCGCCGTTTTGGAACGGTCCGTTGAAAAACGCCAATGGTCTTTTAATTTTCCCTTGTTGTCAAAGACCCCTGCCACAATATTGGTATTCCCCACATCAATTACCAGAAGCATATTACCTCCTCATTCTGCGTAGCGGATAGACACATCCCCCGCCACCACTTTGTCAATCACTCCGTTTTCTCTTTCTACAATCAACATACCTGTTTCATCAATATCCAATGCTTTACCTAAATATGTTTCGTCTTGGGCAATTACTTTCACTTTGTTCCCAGTGGTGCAATTCATTTTCCGCCACTGTTCTAAAATGCTTGCAAACCCCTTTGTTTCTGCTTCTTCTACCAATTTTTCCATTTGCCACAAAATCTCCGCCAAAACCTCATCTCTGGAAAATTCTTTGGTGGCTGCCTGATGCAAAGAAATGGCTATATCCTGCACATCCGTTGGAAAATCTTGTCGCTCGGCATT
Source organism: Phascolarctobacterium sp. (assembly GCA_030531205.1). Classification (GTDB taxonomy): domain Bacteria; phylum Bacillota; class Negativicutes; order Acidaminococcales; family Acidaminococcaceae; genus Phascolarctobacterium_B. The sequence continues at coordinate 54,833 of JAUNOC010000006.1, read as the reverse complement.
AGTGTTGAGTCCAATTCCGATAACCACATAATTTAACTTGCCATATTCAGCACCCATTTCCGAAAGGATGCCCACCAGTTTTTTCCCGTTGAGCAATATATCATTGGGCCATTTAATTTTGGCTTGTACACCTGCCACAGTATTCACTGCCTGACAAACTGCCACTGCCGCCAAAAGTGTAGATTTCGGGGCATCCTGTGGCAAGAGATTAGGACGCAACAGAACACTGAGCCAAAGCCCCTTACTTTTGGGGGATGCCCAGCCACGACCGATTCTGCCTTTGCCGCCGGTTTGTTCCTCGCTGATAATCAAGAGTCCGTGAGGAGCATTTTGTTTGGCCAACTGCTTGGCAAGATTATTGGTAGATTCAACACTTTCCTGACAGCAAAGTGACCTGCCCAACCATTTAGTTTTCAGTTTCCGGTTGATTTGTTCCTGTGTCAGAAACGGTTGTTTCTGTTTCAGGGACTGGTGCTGTGATAGTTCCATATTGCATCAAATTATTAATTTCTTCCCGTTCCAAAGTTTCCCGTTCTATAAGTGCTTGTGCCAAACAATGCAGTTTATCTATATTGTCGGACAAAAGTTTTTCCGTGTCTTTATATGCCTGACCGATAATGTTGCGTACTTCTTCGTCAATCTCTGCCGCCACCACTTCAGAATATTCTTTATCACGGGCATAATCACGGCCCAAGAATACTTGACTTTCACCACGGCCGTAGGTTACAGGGCCCAATTTTTCGCTCATGCCATAGGTGCAAACCATTTGATGAGCCAGTTGGGTTGCCCTCTGCAAATCGTTAGAAGCCCCGCTGGAAATTTCTTTCAAGACCAACGCCTCTGCCACCCTGCCACCCAGAAGCACTTTCAATTCATCCAGCATTTCGCTTTTAGTGGCATAATATTTGTCTTCCATCGGCAAACTCAAGGTGTAACCGCCAGCCCTGCCACGGGGAATGATAGTAACCTTATGCACAGGGTCAGTGTGTGGCAATAGCATACCTAAAACTGTATGCCCGCCCTCATGATAAGCAGTAAGGCGTTTTTCCTTGTCGCTGATAACCCTGCTCTTACGCTCCGGTCCCATAATGACACGCTCTGCCGCTTCTTCCATTTCCGGCATATTGATAGTTTTCTTATTTTTCCTTGCGGTCATTAAAGCGGCTTCATTAACTAAATTGCTTAAATCCGCACCTGTGAAACCGGGGGTGCGGGCAGCAAGAATATCTAATTTCACGTCATCACCAACCGGTTTGCCTTTGATATGAACTTTCAAAATTGCCTCACGTCCTTTAATATCCGGACGGTCAACTACAATCTGCCTGTCAAAACGGCCGGGACGCAACAAAGCCGGGTCAAGAATATCCGGTCTGTTGGTAGCGGCAATCATAATGATGCCGGAATTGCCCTCAAAGCCATCCATTTCTACCAACAACTGATTAAGAGTTTGTTCCCTTTCGTCATGTCCGCCGCCAAGTCCTGCTCCACGCTGACGACCCACAGCATCAATTTCGTCAATGAAAACGATGCAAGGAGCATTCTTCTTTGCGGTATCAAACAAACTCCGCACCCTGCTGGCACCCACGCCTACAAACATTTCCACAAAGTCAGAACCGCTGATGCTGAAAAAGGGCACACCTGCCTCCCCAGCCACCGCCTTCGCAAGCAAAGTTTTACCTGTACCGGGAGGACCATAAAGTAAAACCCCTTTAGGTATTTTTGCTCCCAATTCATTATACTTTGCAGGTTCTTTCAAAAATTCCACCACTTCTGACAGTTCCTGCTTGGCCTCATCCGCACCTGCCACATCTTCAAAGCGGACTTTCATTTTGGATTCATCAACACGACGGGCACTGGAACGTCCAAAATTCATAATGCCCCTGCCACCACCGCCGTTGTTCATAATGAAGAACCATAGTCCCACAATCAAAAGCATGGGCAGAATATTACTTAAAATATTCAACCACCAAGGAGATTGCGGTTCCTTGTCAATGGTAATATCCACATTATTTTTTTCCATACGGCTCATTACCGTATTATCATAGGGCGGAATTAAAACACTGAATTCTTTGCCGTCCTTGGTCTTGCCTGTAATGGTATTGTCCAAAACCACCACACTTGCCACTTGATTGTTATCCACCTGTTGCAGAAAAGTTGAATAATTGATTTCATTTTTCTGTGCCAAAGGTGGTTTGGCTGCGGAATAATAATCAAACATCCACATGCCCACAATCACTACCATCAGATAGAAAATTATATTACGAATAAACTTGCTCAAAATGTCCTCCTCTTATTTTGCCTTGGCATAGACACTGCTTTTCAGCACACCGATAAAAGGCAGATTACGATAATCCCCTGCATAATCCAAGCCATAACCGACTACAAATTCATCGGGAATCTTAAATCCAACATAATCACATTCAAACCCATTCACACGGCGTTCTGCTTTATCACAGAAAGCAAGAGTTTTCACACTGTTGGGATGATTCTGTTGTAATATCTTTACAATGGCACCAAAGGTAATCCCACTGTCCACTATATCATCCACAAGCAGGACATCCTTACCACGCAAATCGTCATGCACATCTAAATGTATCTTGACTGAACCGCTGGTTTCCGTACTGTTGCCATAACTGGAAGCCACCATAAATTCTACCCTGAGCGGCAAATCAATGTAGCGGGTTAAATCTGTAACCGTCCATGCCGCACCTTTCAACAAGCCAATAACCAGAAGATTTTTCCCTTGATAATCTTTGGTAATCTGTGCTCCCAATTCTTTCATCCTTGTTTGAATTTGCTCTTCCGTGAGCAAAATTTTTTTCACATCATCCTTATGCATCATAACCTCCTAATGACGAATATGCAAAACATCCCGCAGGGCATAAACCTTACGATAAGCATATCTTAACGTAAGACCTGGCAACGCCAATTCCTTGCCCGTTGTACCTGTAGCAATCAATTTTTCCAAACTTTCTATATGCTGACTGGTGGGTTGCAAGCCCAATTTTCCCAACCAACGGAACAGCACTCTTTTGCGGACCGGTAAAGGATATAAATGCCAATCAGTCGTAAGCAGTTCATCCTCAACGATAATCTTCTTCCCCAAGCGTTCTGCCAAAGTGCTTAAATAATTGTCGTCTTCCTGTAAAGCATTGGCAGTTTGACAAAGAGTGCTCACCACATTGGCATTAAGTTTTTCCAAAAGCGGCATAATCTCCTGACGTACATAATTACGCCGATATTCCAAATCTTTATTGGTGCTGTCCTCAACCCATTTTGCCTGATGCTCCTCACAATATTTTACCAATTCTGACTTGGTAAAATCAAGAAGAGGCCGAACCACAAATCCGTTATCCCGTTGCATAGCCCCCAACCCTCTGCTGCCTGCCCCTCTTACCAAACGCAAAATCACTGTTTCCGCCTGGTCATTGGCATGATGGGCGGTCAAAATTTTTTTTGCCGCTTTTTGCAAAGCCACATCCATCAATGCCCGATAACGTAAATCCCTGGCTGCCTCTTCCACGCTCTGCCCTGACAATTTGACCCGTCCGGGCACATCTACTGATTTAACAATACATTCCAAATTATGTTGTTGACAAAAATCTTCTACAAACTGCTTATCCCTAATGCCTTCTTCCCCACGCAAGCCATGCTCCACATGAACAGCCACAAATTCATAATCACTGTTTTCCTGCTGTAACTGTTCGCAAGCCAATGCCAACGCCACACTATCCGCACCGCCGGACAGGGCAAGCACATACCTTGCAGGGGACAAGTATTTTTTTAGTTCCCACACCACATTCATCATTTATCTCAACTTTTGATTATTTTCTTTTTTTAGATTTTTCTTCTTCCACTATGAATACAGGCATCTCATCTTTCCCTACCATATTATATTCTTCACGGGCTATTTTTTCTACATATTCATGAGTATGCAATTTTGCCTGTTCTTCTGCCAATCTTTGTTGTTCCTGACGCAGAACCTCTATTCTGCCTTTTATGGCATTTGTTTCCGCCTTTAATTCATACCAACGATATGCCTGCCGGCCGACTGCCGCAAGACACACCACAAACAATGCGAAAATAATAATCTCTAATAATTGCTCATTCAAAAAAATTCTTCTTTTGGCTACATGCTCGTCCATTTAATTCTTCCCCATTAAAGAAATATACCCGGTCGAGTAACGACCGGGTATAAATCAGCCAAGATTATTTGCCGTTAACTTTAACCTTGAAGGCCTTGCCAGCTTTGAAAGCAGGAACGGTAGCAGCGGCGATTTTCAAAGTAGCGCCAGTGCGGGGGTTCTTGCCGGTACGAGCTTTACGTTTGCGAGCTTCAAAAGTACCAAAGCCAACCAATTGAACTTTTTTCTTCTTTGCTACAGTAGTAACTACAGCTTGCAAGAATGCGTTAACTGCTTTTTCAGCAGCTGCCTTGCTCAATTCTGCCTTCTTTGCTACTTCAGCAACCAATTCTGTCTTGTTCATGACTAAATCCTCCTTTATTTAATAAAACATCATGTCTGTGGTAAATAGTAAGTTCTACACGACTGAGAACCTCAACACCACATTTTCGCTTGCTATTTTAGCATACTTACAAAAAAAATCAAGTAAATACGTAACTTTCGCAAGTTTTTTAGTTAAATAATCTCTAAACCGTGTAATTTGTTACACTTTTTGCTGTTTTTCGTAATTTTGTGTAATTTTGAAAAATAAACTTTACAACTTCTTGTGCTTGGCTTCATTCCAAAACACATCTAATTGTGGTAAGGTAAATTTTTTCCAATCTCCACCCTTTGCTTCCACCTGTTTCTCCACATAACGGAAACGTTTGGCAAATTTATTGTTGGCACGATTCAAAGCAACTTCACTCTCCACGCCTAATTGCCGTGCATAATTAACCACTGCAAAAAGCAAGTCCCCAATTTCTTCTTCCAAGTGTTCCTTGTCGCCTTCTTCCCTGGCTTCCTCTACTTCCGCCATTTCTTCTTCAATCTTCAAACGGCACTCCTCTGGAAGTTCCCAGTCAAAGCCAACCTTCGCCGCCTTGTGTTGTAATTTGTGGGCACGCAAAAGTCCCGGCAAATCTTTGGTTACACCATCTAAAACGGACTTGCGGTCCGTCTTTTCCGTTTTCTTTATAGCATCCCAATTTTTCAGCACTTCAGCACTATTCTCAACACTCACATCGCCAAAAACATGGGGATGACGGCGGATAAGTTTGTCCACCACCTCGTCAATAACATCTTGCAAATCAAAGCGTTCCGCCTCCTGTGCCATACGGGCGTGGAACACAACTTGCATCAGAACATCTCCCAATTCCTCACGCATACCTGCCACATCGTCAGCATCCACCGCTTCCAAATATTCATAAACTTCCTCAATGAAATTCTGACGGATGGTTTTCGGGGTCTGCTCCCTGTCCCAAGGGCAACCGCCAGGTTCACGCAAAACCCGCATCACATCTGTTAAAGGAGTAATATCAAAATCTCTGTTCATAATATCTTTGATAAAAATTCTTTCATTCTTGCGGTCTTGGGATGGTCAAATACTTCGTTAGGTTTGCCCTCTTCCTGAATATTACCTTCCTCAATGAAAAGCACTCTGTCCCCCACTTCACGGGCGAAACCCATTTCGTGGGTAACCACCATCATCGTCATACCATCAAGAGCCAAACTTTTCATAACATCCAAAACCTCATTAATCATTTCCGGGTCCAAAGCAGAAGTCGGCTCATCAAAGAGCAGTGCCTTCGGCTTCATACAAAGGGCTCTGGCAATAGCAACCCGCTGTTGTTGACCGCCGCTGAGCGTGTCTGGATAAACATTAGCTTTCTCCGCCAACCCTACCTTTTGTAAATAATATTTGGCGGTTTCTTCCGCCTCTTGCTTGGTAATTTTCCGAACCTTGATAGGTGCCAACATCAAGTTTTCCAACACAGTCATATGCGGGAACAAATTGAAACGCTGGAACACCATTCCCACTTCCCTACGAATCTCGTTAATCTTCGGATGATGGGAACTGGTCAAAGTATCCCCATCAATAGTAATACTGCCACTGGTAGGTTCTTCTAAAAAATTTACACAACGCAAAAAAGTAGATTTTCCGCCACCACTGGGGCCGATGATAACCACCACTTCCCCTTCGTGGACATCCAAATTCACACCTCGCAGCACATGGAGAGAGCCAAATTTTTTGTGAAGGTTTTCAATCTTAATCATTACCTTATCTTTCATTTTTGCGATACCTCTTCTCCAAGTATGCCACGCCCCTGGCAACCAAAAGCACCATTACCAAATACATCAAAGCCACGCAGAGCCAAATTTCCAAAGAGGCATACGTTCTGGCAATAATCAACTGACCCTTACGGGTAAGTTCTTCAAAGCCAATGACGGAAACCAAACTGGAATCCTTTAACATGGCAATAAACTCATTACCCAACGGAGGGATAATCCGCTTAAATGCCTGTGGCAGAATTATAAAACGCATGGTCTCCCACCAGGTAAGCCCCAAACTGCGTCCTGCCTCCATCTGACCTTTATCAATGCTTTGAATACCGGCACGACAAATCTCCGCCACATAGGCACCGCTGTTAATGGAACAAGCCATAACCGCTGCCGCAAATTTATCAATGCGAAAACCAACAACAACCGGCAAGGCAAAATAAACAATAAAAATCTGTACCAAAAGCGGCGTGCCACGAATACAGTCCACATAAACCGTAGCCAACTTACGCAACAAAGAAATATTGCTCAACCGTACTATGGACACAATCCCGCCGATAAGAAATCCAAAAAACACTGCCATAGCAGTAATCTCTACCGTTACTGCGGCACCTTGTATCAATATGGGAATTGATTGGGAAATTAGTTCAAAATCCATAAGTATAAATCAAAAATTAGTTAAACCATTTAGCATAAAGTTTGTCATATTCCCCGTTCTTTTTCAAAGTAGCAAGGGCCTTGTTCATATCTTTAATCAATTGAACATTGTTCTTGTTGAAAGCAAACCCATATTCTTCCGCTTCCAAAATATCACCTACCGACTTGCAGTTCTTGCCGGCAGGAGTTTTCAAATAAAATGCTACTACAGGAGCATCATTAATAACTGCATCTGCAGTACCATTAACCACTTCCATACATGCTTCAACATTAGTGTTATAAGCAGTTACAGATTTTCCGCCAGCGGCACGGGACTTGTTCTCACCTGTGGTACCAATTTGGCAGGCAATATTCTTGCCCTTCAAATCTGCATAACTTTTAATATCCTTATTGTCCTTGCGTACCATAACCAAAAGACCGGCAGTATAATACGGATTGGAGAAAGTAACCACTTTACTACGTGCTTCGGTAATAGTCATACCGGAAGCCGCACAATCAATAATATTGCTCTGCACTGCGGGAATCAAACCATCAAAACCAATGTTTTGAATTTCCACTTTGTAACCCGCTTCCTTACCCATCGCACGGATAAGATCCATATCAAAACCAACAAACTCACCTTGCTCGTTAGTGAATTCAAAAGGTGCAAAAGTTGGTTCAGTACCCACACGCAAAACCTTTTGTGCTGCACTGCAAGTGAATGTAGCAAAAGCCATTATGCCCAAAAGAGCTAAAACAAATAATTTTTTCATTTGTACATCTCCTTTTCTAAAAAATGATTTGTATATTATACCATAATATATATTTTTTCGCTACACAAAATTATGAATACAAAAAACCTGTGTCAACTGACACAGGTTTTACTAAATCCTATTAAACTTAACCCTGCAAAGCAGTTACAAACTGTGCTGCCGCCAGTCCTGCAGTTGCACCGTCCGCCACCGCTGTAGTCAGCTGGCGAACATCCTTTGCCCTGCCGTCTCCGGCTACAAAAAGTCCGGCAATATTCGTAGTTGTAGTTTCGTCAAAATCATAATAACCTAAATCATCTGTCAGCCCCATCAAGGCAAAGGGGTCTGACTGGGGTACCTGACCGATACAAACAAAAACCCCTTCTACAGCAAGAGTTTCTATTTGTTCTGTAGTGGTATCGGTAAACTCTAACCCTGTTAATGTGCCTGCCGCTTCAAGAAACCGTCCCACTTTCTTATTCATAAGAATGTTAATATTCTTTCTGTTCTTGACCTGCTCCACCAAAGTATTTTCTGCCTGCAAATTATCCAAACAATGCACAATAGTCACTTCTTGACAACGGTCTGCCAAGAATAAAGCTGTTGTCAAAGCGGCATTACCACCGCCGATAACCGCCACTTTCTTATCCGCATAAAATGCCCCATCGCAAACCGCACAATAGGAAACACCATTACCAATTAAATCATCTTCATTGGGCAAACCCAAATGACGATGCTTGGCACCAGTTGCCAAAATAACTGATTTTGCGTGGTAGTTGCCCACATCCGTTTCCACCACGAAGCGTCCGCTTTCAGTGCAGAACACTCCCGTAACTTCTGCACTTTCCAGTTCTGCGCCCATATCCATGGCCTGTTCCGTCATCTTGTTGGCAAGGTCCACGCCGCTGATATGGGGGCAGGCAGGAAAATTATCCACCATGGGGGAATAAACTATTTGCCCCCCAAAACTTTCCTTTTCCAGCACTATTACCTTTTTCCCCGCTCTCGCCGCATAGATAGCCGCCGTAAGCCCGGCAGGACCACCGCCGATGATTATTATGTCGTAAATCACTCTGATATACCTCTCTGAAAAAAAATGTCAAAGAACAAAGAATAAAGAGCAAATAAGGACAATTTTCGCTTTGCGAAAATTACCATTTAAATTTTTTCTTGTTGCTTCGTTTTAATCGTTTTTACCGTAGCAAGCAAAATACGAATTATTTCATTAGTTTCACAATTCACATACTCAAATTGTTCACGAGTAATATATTCTGTATTCAACAATAACTCCAACCAATATTCCGTTTCCGCCGCTTCTTTCAATGCAATATTTATTTTTGCCAGAAAATCTGCTTTACTTTGAGCATATAAAGATTCTTTAACATTCGCCCCAATACTTGTTCCGCTTCGTAAGACCTGTTTTGACATTATAAACTCTTGCTTTTGTTCAGTCAAAAACCTATACAACTTAACAACCTTTATTGCTAAATTAGCACTTTTTACTGCTGCCGGATTATTCTTCTCATACATTTTAATCACAGGAACCTTTTACCATATTTGTTCTTTGACATTTGTTCTTTGTTCTTTACCCAAACCTTAAGTTTATCACTTGCTAACAACAAACTTCCTAATCTCTCCCAGCCCAACCATTTTCTTGTTGCCGCTAATCATGGTCGGTGCCTGCTTAATGCCAAATTTTTCTACCATCTCTTTGTTTTCATCCGCAATAATCTTTTTGAATGCCACACCTTTTTGTGTCAAAAGTTTTTCCGCCAAAGCACAGTTCGGGCAAGTACGGGTAGCAAAAAGCATAATGGTCTTATCTTGGTTGTCCAATGCCTTTTCCACTGTTACCTGACTGCCGCTAATGCCTGCCCTACGCAGTTTGGAATTGGGAATATCGTAGGTTTTTCTGTCTTTGTATTCCTGTGCTTTGCCGTCATTCCAATTCTGCACCGGACGATAATAACCTGTGATACGGCTATATACTTCCGTTGCCTGTCCGCAATGAGGACAAACAAACTGCTCGCCCACCAAATAACCATGGTCTTTGCAAACACTGTAGGTCGGGCTCATGGTGTAATAAGGCAATTTGAAATTCTCGGCAATCTTGCGTACCAAAGTTGCTGCCGCTTTCCAGTCGGGCAATTTTTCACCCAAGAAAGAATGGAACACCGTACCGGAAGTATAGCGGGTCTGCAATTCATCCTGAATTTCCAAAGCACTGAAAATATCTTCCGTATAACTAACAGGCAAATGGCTGCTGTTGGTGTAGTAAGGCGTACCGTTTTCATTGGCGGTAATAATATTAGGATATTGTTCCTTATCATGTTTGGCAAAACGATAAGTAGTGCTTTCCGCCGGAGTTGCCTCCAAGTTGTAAAGGTCGCCATATTTTTCCTGATAGTCACTAAGCCGCTCTCTCATGTGGTCAAGCACTTCCCGTGCAAATTTCTGTGTTTCCGCATGAGTCAAATCTTTTTTCAACCACTTGGCATTCAAGCCCACCTCGTTCATACCGATTAAGCCGATGGTGCTAAAATGATTGGCAAAAGTACCAAGATAACGTTTGGTATATGGATAAAGCCCGCTGTCCAAAAGTTTGGTAATAACTGTTCTCTTGGTCTTCAAGGAACGGGCGGCAATATCCATCAATTTGTCCAAACGCTTGTAGAAATCCTTTTCATCCGTTGCCAAATAAGCAATGCGGGGCATATTGATAGTCACCACACCAATAGAACCGGTGCTTTCGCCACTGCCGAAGAAACCACCAGATTTCTTACGCAATTCACGAAGGTCTAAACGCAAACGGCAGCACATACTCCGCACATCGCTAGGCTCCATATCGCTGTTGATGTAATTGCTGAAATAAGGAGTACCATATTTAGCGGTCATCTCAAAGAGCAGTTTGTTGTTCTCTGTTTCAGACCAGTCAAAATCACGGGTAATGGAATAAGTCGGAATCGGATATTGGAAACCACGCCCATTGGCATCGCCCTCAATCATAATTTCAATGAAGGCCTTATTCACCATATCCATTTCTTTTTGGCAATCGCCATAAGTGAAGTCCATTTCCTTGCCGCCTACAATGCAGGGCAAGTCCTTCAAATCCTTAGGCACAGTCCAATCCAAAGTAATATTGCTGAATGGTGCCTGAGTTCCCCAACGGGAAGGAGTGTTCACGCCATAAATGAAACTTTGAATGGCCTGCTTAACTTCCTTCTGACTCAATTTATCCACACGAACAAAAGGTGCCAAATAGGTGTCAAAGGAACTGAAGGCCTGAGCCCCCGCCCATTCATTTTGCATAATACCCAAGAAGTTCACCATCTGGTTGCACAAAGTGCTCAGATGGGATGCAGGTGCAGAAGTAATCTTCCCCGGCACACCGCCCAAACCTTCTTGAATAAGTTGTTTCAAAGACCAACCTGCACAATAGCCAGTGAGCATGGAAAGGTCGTGAAGATGAATAGCCGCAGAACGATGGGCTTCTGCTATTTCCTCGTCATAGACCTCACTAAGCCAATAATTCGCTGTGATAGCACCACTGTTGGACAAAATCAAACCGCCTACGGAATAAGTAACAGTGGAATTTTCCTTCACACGCCAATCATTAATTTTAAGGTAATTGTCAACCAATTCCTGATAGTTCAGCAGAGCACCGCCAATATTGCGGACTTTTTCCCGTTGCTTACGGTAAAGAATGTATGCCTTCGCAACATCAGCATAACCGCCATCACTCAAAACCTGCTCCACGCAGTCCTGAATATCCTCAACCGCAATCAAACCGTCCTGAATTTTATTCTCAAAGGCGGCAGTTACCCTCAAGGCAAGCATATCAATTACAGTGGGATGAAACTGCTTGTCCAACGCCTCAAAGGCCTTGGTAATAGCCGCACTAATCTTGTTGATATTAAATTCCCCTTTTGACCCATCACGCTTTTTGACTTGATACATTTTGATTTTTTCCTCCTTTTCAATAATACGCAAATTCAATTACGAATTAAGAATTCATAATTAAGAATGGTGGTAATATGTTCCAATAAACAAAATTAAAAATCCCCTCATTTTGCATTCTTAATTCTTAATTATGAATTATACCGCTACACTAAAAATCTGGCAAAAGCCAAATTTTTAGTGTAGCGGTATAATACCATAACCACTATATTTTGTCAACAAAAATATTTCCTACACAACATGTTGTGTTTTGCTCTTGCATTTTGAACACTATTATTATATAATACATACATTATGATTATACATGGATTGCAAAAACTAACTTTATTGGACTTTCCGGAGCATACTGCCTGTACCGTATTTTTGGCAGGGTGCAATTTCCGCTGTCCCTTTTGCCACAATTCTGAACTGCTGAACGCCGCCACCGCTGACCCTTTAATGGACGATGCGGAACTGCTGACATTTTTAAGCAAACGGCAGGGACTTTTGGACGGGGTCTGCATCACCGGCGGGGAACCGACTTTAAGACCAGATTTGGACAAATTACTAAAGGAAATAAAAAAACTCGGTTTCAAAACCAAGTTGGACACCAACGGAACCATGCCGGATGTCATTAAAAAATTGGTGGACAGCAATTTGGTGGACTATATCGCTATGGATATCAAGTCCACACCGGAACATTACGAACTGTTGACGGGTGTGGCTGTGGATATGGATGCCATCCGTAAAAGTGTGGACTTTATCAAATTCTGTGGCATTGAGTATGAGTTCCGTACTACGGTGGTAAAAGGGCTGCACCAACTTGCTGATTTCACTGCCATAGGCAAATGGCTGAAAGATGCCCGTGCTTATTATTTGCAACCCTTTGTGGACAGGGACTCGGTGCTGCAAAAGAACCTCACCGCCCCAACAGACGAAGAATTAAATGCCTATCTTAATGAGGTAAAGAAATATATACCAAATTCCTATATTAGAGGAAAATAAAAATTCTCTTCACATCAAAACCATTTGCAACCGCAACAAATTTGCTATTAGATAAAGTCCGTGTACAAAAATCTGTACACGGACTTTAATAATTCCCATTTATTAAACTATTCCTCATAATGTCCTTTGCAAGCCACAATTAACAAATTACCCTGTTCATCCACATCATAGACCAACCTGTTAAACTGGTCAATGCGTCTGCTCCACAAATTTCTGTACCTTAACCGTTCCGGCTTGCCGATGCCGTGCTCCACCCCGTTGCGTTCAATATCCTTAATCAAATCATTAATCTTTCTCAGTGTCTTTTTATCCTGATTTTGCCAATTCAAATAGTCATCCCACGCCCTGTCCGCCCAAAGTTTTTGCATATCTTAATAGTCCTCCAGCAACTCATGCACTTGCCCTTTGCCGGAACGCAACTGCTCTGTTGCCCTGTCCAGCATTGCCAAATACTCCGCATTACGAGCCGCTTTCATAAGATTGTTATACATGTCCAAACTCAAAAGCACCACATTTTTTTCTTCCTTACGGGTAACAATAACCACCTCGTTGGCATCTGTTGCCTTGTCACAATAATCTTTGAAATTGTTACGGATTGTACTATAATTAACTGCTAACATATAACCATCTCCTTTGTACAAAATATAGTACAATATTTTGTCTGTTTTGTCAACAATATTCCTCTTACAAATTTAGGACTGCATCCTTGCCCCTCACACCTGAAACCTCACACCTAACACCTAAAACCTAAATTATCATAAAACTCTAACGCATCATCCGCCACCATAAGATAATCCGGCTTTAACTTCCCCGCAATAAAAATCCCTTCCCTCGTCCTACATCTTGAAAGAGCCACATACAACTGACCCACTTCAAAACATTCAGGATGAATGATTACCTTGTCATAGGTCTGTCCCTGTGATTTGTGAATCGTTACCGCATAAGCAATTCTCAAAGGAATCTGCCGATACTGACCAACTACTTTTTTTATAATTTTTGAATCCTTAACTTCATAATTGCAAATATCCCAAGTATATGGGGCGATGGGCGTTTGAAACCCGTTGTCAAATTTCACTTCTACAGAATTTACTTCCGGTTCCACAGCCACCACTGTTCCCAAACTGCCATTCTGATACTGCTCAAGGTCTGCGGAATTAACCACGGACATAACCCGCATACCGGGGGCAAGTTCCAACACATCGCTGGTAATCTTATCTTGCTCACCCACACTGCCATTTGTTTCCGCTTTGAAAATTACCCTGTCCTTGAACTGCCTGCACCACATCTCGTTAATGCCGTTCGCCATTCTGTTGGTAGGGCAAATATGAATTGCCTTAGTATCCATTTTCTTTGCTGTATTTTGAGCAAACCATTCCAAACAACAACTATCACCCGCACGAGCCAAGTTTTCATTTCTAATCAATTCTTCATCACCACTTTGACGAATAATCTTTGTAAGATGACAATCAACAAAATCAAACTTTTGCCAGTTGGGATGAACAAAGGGATAGCCGTGCTCAATATTCGGTATCAAGTCCTTCCAAATCTGATGAAGAAAAGTATATTCTTCATTTCTAATCACTGGTGGCAACTGCAAAGCATCCCCCACCAATATCAACTGAATATTCCAGTTGTTCTTTTGTTCCGCTTTAAAAATCACTCTTGAAACATAATCAAAAATATCAAACCGCATCATAGAATATTCATCAATGATAATTCTTCTTGCTGCCTTGACCGTTGGCGATACTTTGACCGGCTTATAGGGGTTCAGCAAAGTTATAGGAATACGAAATGCCCGGTGCAATGTAGCACCACCCACATTGATGGCCGCAATCCCTGTGGGTGCGGCAACAATGGTTTTTGCCAATTCATCATCGGATAAAGAACGGATAAATTTTTGCAAAACAAAACTCTTGCCGGTACCCGCTTCGCCATAAATATGCACATTCCGTCCCGACTGCATCACGCTCAAAACCTGCCGTTGTTCATCTGTCAAATTAAACTTATCTAACTTAACCACCGCATCCAACCTGCCATAATTTCTAATTTTTCAAAAACAAATTATCATAATTTTACCACATCTAAAATGATTTTGAAATTACAGGTTATTTTCAAACAAATTTATTGTCTTATTATTGTCATCTATTTTCTCAAGAAACTTTTCTTTTATTTCCTCAACTTCATAGAATAAATTAAACTTCTTTTTTATCTCGGCAACAAACAACTTTTTATCGTGCCTACTCTCATATATTCTTAAAAAATGTTGTGCAGAATATATATCCTTAAAAGCAAAAATCGGCTTAACTTCAAAATCTGCATATTTGCCATATAACTTAGTCAGCCAAGCAACCTTCTGTTTAACAAATAACAAATACTCATTAATTTCTTTAACCTCAATACCAGCAAAAACAATAAACGGCTCCTTATATTCATCATAAAAATTATCCCCTACAAGAAGTTCCAAACACTCACAACCATGCAAAACTGCAATACAATCATTCTTAAATGGTATTTGCGTATAAATATTAATCATAAAGCACTTATCCTTACTAAAATCAACACTGCCCCAACTTCACATTTTGCAAAATCTTTTTATTCAAGTAGATTTTGCAATGCCTGTACTTTAAGATATTCACGAACTATCTTATTCTTTTCTTCAATGGTCATTTTTGCTATCCGCAAATCTATTCCCCTCAATAGTACATCATAAGTTTCCGCAAAATCTATTTCACCATCCCTGTCCTCAATACATTTGTCTGATAATAATTTGACTGCCTTTATACTTCCTAAATCAATAGCCCTGTTATACCAAAAAACTGCATTATGAGCGTCATAAAATTGTGCCAACAAAAGAGCAGCATTCCAATCAGTAGCTGCCATCATACGCAAATGTAATTTTATCTGTCTCATTGCCTCTTTTCGCTTAAACATATTTCCCTCCTTCGTATAATGTCAGCATTATAGCAAAAGCCGTGTACAAAAATTTGTACACGGCTTTTGGTATTTATTTTTTTATAATTTGTTAAAATATTTTCCAACAATCAAATTATAATAAAATACATTTCGTTTTATTCTTTTTTGTTATTTTCCCTATCCTTGCTTATCTTTACCGCTTCCTCTATTGAATCAGATGTAAGAAGTAAATCAATCATTGCATAAACCCTTCTAGCCTGTCTTATACTTTTTCCAGTAACTACTTTCTTGTTAGGAACAATTGCTGGGCCTAGATTATATACATAATATTTATTAGATTCCTTAACATCTGGCATATCTGGAACTTGTTTATGTAAATTATCCGTTACCTCATAACTATCAACATGATGAATAGATTTAAGTTCTCCGCCATACCTAAATGCTACATAATTTACTGGCATATGTGGCCACGTATTTCCAACGGGATGAAAATATTTGTTATGTTTCCTTACAATATCAATCCACCTAATTCTACAATTATCCGGTTTGCCACTGCTTAAAGAAACAACATAAACCCAATTCGAATCTTTTGTTTGCATAGTCATTATACCTCCCATATATTCTCTCAATTCATTTAACAAATTTTTCCCCTTATTATTTGATTGTTCTCTGGAATTTTCTGCAATAGAACATATTTGTTGCCATGATAAATGCTTAATAGGAATACCCATTTTTTGAATAAACGGCAAATGATCTTTTGCATACTCATTACTACATTCGGATAATGTAACAATAGCCTTGTTTGCTATTTCTGATTTTTGAAAATCCTTTCTCTCTAAATAACTAGTTATTTGATTATCTCCCGGTAAATTCCATCCTCTTTTTGCTTCAACTATAATATAAAAATTTTTTCCGTCTGTTAATTCAAGGTCAGTTATACCCTTTTGGCTATCATACTTTTGATAGTACATATCAACTTTTTTCGGATCTATCTCAATATCAAATATCGCACTTACAAATTTTTTCATAAATACAGGGCAACAATATAAAACCCATGCAATACTTTTAGTAATGTCATTTTCTTTGTTTCCTATAAGCTCAAATATACTACCAACTCTTTTCCCATAAGCATTAAACTCTGCCATTTGTTGTACACCTCCTATAAAACTATTTGCTTTGTTTATAACGTTGTAAGCATCACTTCATTCTTGCAAAACCTTTACCAATAACAAACACTTCCTGTTTCAATTTTTTAATTAATTTATGGAGAAATGGTAATTTCCCTCCAAGCATTTCTTGATAATTGTTATATGGATTACCTGTATCAAAAATTAGAGGACAAGCAACAACTTTAACATTATTTTCACAAATGCCAAAATCTTTCTTCAATTTATCGTGGTCAACAATACTTTTATATGTTTCTCCTTCCAACACACACCGAAGTAAAGTTTCCTTGCTGTTTGGTTTTTTTAATTCAAGTATGCGTAAAATTTTCTTTTCTCTATCATACGCAAGCAAATCTATTTTTCCTACACCATCTCCTTGCTTATCCTTTAACGGAATCTGATAATCTAAAATTTCGCCAATACCATAAATTTTCCCTTGTTTCTTCAACAACATAGCATAATGTTCTTCATCATATTTTTTTGCTTTTTCCAATGGGCTGCAATCATGAGTTTCTGTAAAATAACTTTTATTCCTTGTTATCTCGTCAATCTCCCCACCATTGCTCCTTTTTTGCAATTTTTGTAAATGCTTACTCAAAATTTCTTTAGCAATTACTTCAGTATATTTTTTATTGGTATCTGAAGTATCGCCACTCCAATTGATACAATCTTCATTATACGCCTGACTGACATTCTTATTAAATGCATTTGTTATAGCATTTACAGTGTCTGCCGAACTATACTTTTTCCCCATAATTTTATCCCTCCTTAAATTTAGATCATCTATATTCTACCACACTCACCACATAACCGCAAGGTAAATGTTAAAGCCATCAGTCAAGTCCAAATTTGTGTGTAAATTCAATTTCAGGTATTTTTTGCCAACCAATTTTAAGCAGCAATTAGTTTAAGTTGTTCACGGGCAATATCCAATAATTTAGCAGTGACTTTAAATCCTAAAATATTGTATATGTCTCCCTTAAAATCCGTTTCATTCATAATTTTCATTCCCCTTAAAATTTTAATATTCTAATTATACCACAAACTACAAATCTAAACTACCTTTTCCGTCAGGTAACCACCACTATTTTAAGTGCGTTAATCTTCCTTACAAATCCACTCATTCCCATCCCAGACACATTCACTTCGTGGAGCAACAACCCAATGTCTTTCTTCATCTCTTGCTAGAACAGTATCATCATCAGGCCCATCTTCGCCGTTCAATACCCATTCCCAATCTTTCATGCCTTCCCTTAAATTACCATTTCCATCAAAATCTTCAGAATACCATGCAATTACATCCTCTCCAAGTTCCTCATCAAACTCAAACGGTCCATCAAATTCACGCTCTTGCTTCAAGAAATCAAAGAAGCATGCTTTAAGCAATTCTTCTTTTGTCCATTTAGGATTTTCTTTTTTGTTTTTCCTCATGATAACTCCCCTCTTCTTTTACTCTCTAAGCATATTATAATACTACATTGTGGACAAATTATCTTTTCATTTTTATCCAACACCATCGGCACTTCATAACCAAGTTTTTCAATCATTTCTTTTACGTCAACAATATATTCCGTCATTTTATACTACATACTCATCCCCCTTTTTCAACTCCACAACCCTGCTGGCACGGCAGATTTTCTTAAATTCTGCAAAACTCTCCGTATGCATCGGTAAAACTTTTGCCTTGCCACAAATCGCCAACACCCCCTGTATCAGTTCCCTGCTGGCATGACCGCTGCTGTGCAACTTAATAAACCTATCCCCAAACTCTTTTTCCAGTTCCTGCAATTTTTCGTTGTCCTTAATATAACCCTGCCACATGGAATAAACCAGTACCGTGTCCTTCCCGTGCTTTTCAAAGAATTTTTTAATATAGGCAATATTACTCATCCGGCACACAACCACCCTGCCCTTTTTAACATCTCGCTCCACAGGTTTCCATTCTTTATACAAATCCGACTTGGCAAACCCTGCTAAAATTTCTGCCATTTTTGCAGAGTATTCATCAATATAACTGAAACACTTACCCGTCTTCTTTGCAGCCAAAGCCAAACTGATTACACTGTCCAGATTGGTGGAAGAACCCATATACAACACATATTTGTTTTTCTTGCAAATCTCCATAAATCCCTTTTGCAGTTTGTTCTCACTGATAATACCAGCGGACTGACGGGAAACTTGTGTACCTTCCGTAATAATTACATCCGCATCACCGGCATACATTTTAAATAATTTTTTTATTTTAAACCCCGTATAACCATGTTCCCGATAATCCCCCGTAAAGAAAATCTTTTTGCCCTCCGCCATAACTACATAAGCCATAGCATCAAAGGCAGAGTGGTCAACCCGTAAAGGAATTACCTCAAATCCCTCACAGGGGCTGAATGTTTTGCCAAAGTCCTCAAAGCGGATAATTTTTGCTTTTTCCAAGGTTTCATAATAAGGCGAAAAACCGCCTTCCATAATCTTTGCCACCGCCTGTGTTGTTTCACTCATATACACAGGAATATTGGGCAAAGCATATTTCAATAAACCGATGTGGTCAGCGTGATAATGGGTAATCAAAATTGCCCCCACATTAGCATCCCCCACCGTCAAACCTTCAATATTAGGATTGGGCTCTTCACAATCAAAACCCTTATCCATATCCGCTCCCATGTCAATAATCAATCGCTTGCCGTTACTGCTAATTTCTGTAATGCCGCCCCCGACCCGTTCCGGGTCTTTGTGAAAAATAATCTTAAGCATGCTTGTTGTCTCCCAATGCCTCCTTCATAACTGTGTCTGCCAAAATAATCATTTCCATTAAACTTTTGTTATGTCCTTCTTTTACAAGTTGGTCAAATACTGCAATTTGAATTGCACGAATTGCCTTTTTCAAAAAATCCATTGTTTTTACATCTGATTTAACAACCACCTTTCCTTCTTCGTCCAAACCAATCTCAATTTTTTCTTTCATATTTTCCATTTCGTCCACCTCCTTTCTATCCCCATTATACAAAAAGTCGTGTACAAAAATTTGTACACGACCCATTTTTAACAATATTTCTTTTGTAAATTTAGTACCGCTTCTTTCATCTTATCCCTTAAACTTTGCGGTTTCAGCACCTCCACATACATTCCGTACTGCAACAGCCAGTAGAATATCGCCTGCTCGTTGGAATGAACCGTAACTATTATTTCATTATCCTTTAAGGGTTTTATCAAAATATCTTTGCCAAACCAATCCACAAAATCAGAAACCATATCTTTGGTTGTCTTTATCTCAACTCTTACCGTTTCCCCGCTGAACATATAAATATGCTCTGCCATGTGTTTGGGCAAATCCCAGATTTCTGTCAACCCTTTAACTTGCTTTTTCGGTTTTGCTTTTGTGTTTAAGATATCTACTTCACCAATTCTGTCTATGCGGTAATAACTTACATTGTCGTATTTGTCATAATTTCCCAAAAGAAAATAAAAACCGTTTGCCGCCAATAAATAATAGGGGTTCACGAGATATTTATGCCCTGTTTCACACAGTTGCAGTTTTTCATTATATTTAAGATAGGGAAATTCAATCTGTTTTTTCTCATGAATTGCCTCATTCAATTTGGCAACAGATTGCAAGAAATTTGGATTTTGGGACCAGCCAATACCGTCAAGCATTTCCACTTCAGGCACGGACTTGCTGAAATACTTGTTTCCTAAATTCTTAATCTTCTTCAACAAACGCTTTGCCTGATTTTTGGTTAAGATTTTAGAAAAAAGAACGCTGTCAATCAACATTCTCAATTCCGCATCTTCAAAATCCCTGTCCAAAAGGCAATACCCGTCCCTGTTCTTATCAATATCATAATGTAATTGTTCTGCCAGCATATCCAAACTGTTTGCCACAGTCCGCCTGTCGCAGCTTAAATCGTACTGGTCTTGCAAAATATTAACAATCGCCATTTGAGTCAGGCGATGCTCTTCATCTGTTTCCTTTTTCAAGATTTCCAATACTTTGAACGGAATTATTTTTTTATTATTCAAACTTTCATCCATCCCGCAACACCTCAAACTGTTTTTGTTAGTTTATTATAACATAATATTGTTAGAAAAAATATTTTATTTCAACTTCTACTTGCCACACAAAACAAAAAGTTTTATAATGAACACACAGTTTGAAGCGAAAAAAACTACGAAAAGTCATTTCTAAAATCGCGAGATTTTATATCAAAATCTCGCGATTTTGAGAATAGATTTTTGTTATTTTGAAAGCAAAAATATAATGTGGGAGGACTAAAGTTATGAAATTAGAACACAGTGAATGTTGCAGACGCTACCGTATGAAGAAGAAACTGCAATTAGAAGCGACAGAAATCTTAAACTCGTGGCAACTGGAAAAGATGTCCAAAAGTTCCCGCACTCCCCGTGAGATTAAAGCCGCTTTAGACAAAATTGTCAATCTCCCTTTCAACTGGACGGAAAAACAATACACCGATGCCAAACGGGAATTGAGTTTGTTTAAGTTCAACCTCTATCTTGAAAGCAATGCGGACTTACAGAAAGATATTGAAATTATCAAGAAAAACCCCGTCCTTTCCAAACGCAGCACCCAAAAGATGAAAAAGGCGTATTCCACCGTAATTCAAACTTTGGAACTGGCAACCAATGATGTTCTTGATGAGGCAACCGCCATTTTGCAGGTGATGCGTTTTCTTGGCAGAAAAATTGCCAAACTGCCCGTCATCCCCGAAAGCGATGCAGCAGCGTTCTGTCTCGCCACCCTACCAAAATCCTATGTAAAACCTGAA
Source organism: Phascolarctobacterium sp. (assembly GCA_030531205.1). Taxonomy (GTDB): domain Bacteria; phylum Bacillota; class Negativicutes; order Acidaminococcales; family Acidaminococcaceae; genus Phascolarctobacterium_B. The sequence goes on along the minus strand of JAUNOC010000006.1, from coordinate 33,423 downwards.
TGGCTGGCATCTTATATGGAAAACATTGTAGAGAACAACTGCAAAAATATCAAGATTGTTCACTTGGTGGACGAGAAACCAGTAGGATAAAAAAATCCGCCCTACGGCGGATTTTTTTTAATGAGTAATTAGTAATGAATAATTGTGGTTATATGTTCCTTTGATTAAAATAAAAAAAGTCCGCTTGATGCGAACTATAAAATCACCCGTCTTGCCCTTCTATGTTCCTTTAGGCAATCCACCCTCTTCACCAAGAGGGCAAAAGTTCGCACTCTGCCAACTTTCCTGAAACCTAATATATAATCACAGGAACATCTTACCACATTTGCTCTTTATCCTTTGACATTTATTTCCATAACTACGCATTATATTTCGCTCTACACTTTATATTTTCCCTCAAATATGATAAAATAATTTTATATTTAACTCGTAAAAATTATAAAGGAGGAAATTTAACTATGGAGATTAATGCTCTATTGATGGGTACAACCGATAATGTTGTTACCTGCGTAACCGACATCCGTGCCGGGGAAATGGTCAACTACAAAAAGGGTAATGAAATCCTTAGCATCGTTGCCGAACAGGACATTCCCTATTGCCACAAACTGGCTCTGGTTGATATTCCCGCAGATGGTGAAGTTATCAAATATGACGAGTCCATCGGCAAGGTTTCCTGTCATATCAAAAAGGGTCATCTTGTTGACCACACCAATCTTTTCAGCGTACCCCGCGACTATGATGCGGAAATGATTAAACTTTAATGAAGGAGGTAGTACTATGCAATTTTGGGGATATAGAAGAAGCGAAGGCCGTCCCGGCATCCGTAACCATGTTTTGATTCTTCCCACTTGTGCCTGTGGCAGCGAATCCGCAAGAATCATCGCCAGCCAGGTAAGAGGGGCGGTGAATATTGTTTTCAACACAGGTTGTTCCGATGTTCAGGCAAACACAGATATGAGTCAGAAGATTCTCACCGGGTTCGCCTGCAATCCTAATGTTTATGGCGTAGTAATTATCGGGCTTGGCTGTGAGACAGTAGGGCACGACAAACTTGCGGAAAAGATTCGCAAGATGACTTCCAAACCTGTTGTTTCCTTTGGTATTCAGGACGAGGGGGGAACTTTGAAAACCATTGAAAAAGGTGTCCGTGCCGCAAGGGAAATGGCTATGGAAGCAGGACTTCAGCAAAAAGAACTTTTTGACATTTCTGAACTTTATATGGGTATTGAATGTGGCGGTTCTGATGCCACTTCCGGTCTGGGGTCAAACCCTGCCACCGGCGAACTTTCCGACCTTTTGGTGGATATGGGCGCCACCACATGTATGTCGGAATCTATTGAATGGATTGGTGGGGAACATGTGTTGGCAAAAAGAGCCGCAACTCCCGAAATCCATAACCAAATTATTCAGGTCTGCAAGGACTATGAGGCACACCTTTTGGCAGCAGGACAGGACTGCCGTGCCGGCCAGCCCACTCCCGGTAACAAAGCAGGCGGGCTTTCCACCCTTGACGAAAAATCCCTCGGCTGTATCCGCAAGAACGGTACCCGTCCCATTGTGGAAGTGCTTGAACAAGCGGTTCCGCCTTCCAAGCATGGTGCTGTAGTTATGGACACTGCGGGTTATGATATTTCTTCAGTGACTTCCATGGTTGCCTCCGGCTGCCAACTGGTTATTTTTACCACCGGACGTGGTACTTGTACCGGCAACGCCATCGCTCCTGTACTTAAAGTGACCGCCAACGGACGGACTTATAAAAAAATGGAAGACAATATGGATATTGATTTAAGCCCCATCATCCGTGGGGAAAAGACCTATCAGGAAATGGGCAAGGAAATGTTGCAAAATATTTATGATATTTGTAACGGCAAACTTACCAAGGCGGAGGCCTATGGTTTCTCAGACATTGCCGTTGACCATGTATGCCGTTTTGTGTAAAAAGTGTAAGAAAAAAAACACCCGTCTTGCCCTTCTATGTTCTTTTAGGCAATCCACCCTCTTCACCAAGAGGGCAAAAGTTCGCACTTCGCTGACTTATTTTCCCTCTTCTTGAAGAGAGTGGCTGACAACAGGAACACAAGGGCAGACGGGTGTTTTTGTTTATGCGGAGCATTCCCAATCTACTCAACTTCTCTATCATTGGTCTGTCTTCTTTATTTCTGATTTCTACATTCACAACTACTTATATGAACACTCCGTGTAGACAAAAACACCCACCGTTCTTCTACGTTCCTAAAAACGGTCCCCCCTCTTCAAGAAGAGGGAAAACTTCCGCTTTTATCCAACTTCCCCATTTCTAATCACAGGAACTCTTTACCATATTTGGTCTTTGCTCTTTGTTCTTTGTCATTTATTGCAAGACAAAGTATCTGCCAACTTGCTATCGCAAACTACCCCTTCGCCACTTCGTGGCTCTCTTCCCCTCACAAGGGGACGCAAGGGTTCGCATAAAGCGAACTTCCCTGAAACCTAATACCTGATACCTATCCCCTAAGTTCAGCATACATCATAGACCCCAAAATCAAAACCGCTCCAACAATTTGTACCGTCCCCAATGTTTCGCCGAAAACCACACTGCTCCACACTATCGCCATAAAAGGGTCTGTATAGCCCAAGATACAAATCTCTTGGGCTTTTAAATTGGCAATACCATTGTAATATAAGTAATAGGCAATGCCCGTATGTACCAACCCCACCAAACAGGTCAACAGCCATGCCCTGCTATCCGAAAAATCAATGCTGAAAACATTTTCCGTAAAAAACACATAGGGCACCAACACCAGTGTTGCCGCCGCCAACTGAACAATAGCACGCTCATAAGTACCAATATTTTCTATATGTTTGTTGACAAAGATTAACCCTGCGACTTCTGCTGCCGCTGTTACCGCCAAAAGAATACCCCAACCGTCTTCAAGATGAACATTCAAAGTGTATAGCCCGCTGACCAGCACCATCCCCGCCAAAGCCAACAGCACACAAACCAATTGGCGGAAAGTTATTCTTTCCCCCATAAGCAATGGATTAAGCAAAATAACGAACAGAGGATTGGTATAATAAAAGAGTTCTGCCGCCGCCACACTGGTATGTTGATATGCCTCAAAAAGAATTGCCCAATTTGTTCCTAAAAAGCAACCTGCTAAAAGCAGTTTGCCCCAGTTCTGTTTAATGCCCTGCCAGTTAAAAGGTTTGGAAAGGCACAGCACCACCGCTACCAAAAACAGTACCCCCGTTGCTCCCCGCACAACTGCAATAAGCCCGGAGGGAAAATCTATGAACCGCCGTACCATTCCGATAGTGCTCCAAATAAGCATGGCAAGCAAAATATTTAATTGGTAAAAAGTGTGTTTGGACATAATGGAAAATTATATCAAAAAGCACCTTGCAGAGCAAGGTGCTTTTTGGTTTATAGGAACTTATTACCTAAATTTCACATTTCTAATTTCTTTATGCTGCTTCTTTTTTCTTGGCATAAACTTGTTGTACCACACAAACTACAAATACTGCCAAGCCAATCAAGTCCGTCAATAAGCCGGAATGAATCAATAAGAGTGCCGCCACACCTGCCGCAACTCTCAACACCATCGGCAGGGATGTGAACATCCAACCTTCAATAGCGGAGGCAATCAAAATAACGCCCATAATAGCCGTCACCGCTACTTGTAAAGCATGCCAATAACTGTATTCCGTTCCCGCACCAATCAACAGCAATTCCTTGCAGTAGATGAACATAAAGGGAACAATGAAGCCCGCAATCGCCAGTTTCATTGACTGCCACCCCGTCTTCATGGGGTCGCCGCCGGACAGGCCTGCCGCCGCAAAGGAAGCCAACGCCACAGGCGGTGTAATGTTGGCGAACATACCGAAGTAGAACACGAACATATGGCTTGCCAGTTCAGGAATACCCAACTTGGACAAAGCAGGAGCCGCCATTGTTGCAGTAATGATATATGCCGGAATGGAAGGAACGCCCATGCCCAGTACCATACAGGTTACCATGGTGAACATCAGCGTCAGGAACAAACTGTGTCCGCCCATTTCCAAAATAGCATTTGCCAAATTCAAGCCAAAGCCGGTCTTGGAAATAACACCTACGATAATACCAACTGTTGCACAGGCCAATGCCACTGTGCAAGTTTCCTTTGTACCAGCCACCAAAGCATCACAGCAATCCTTGAAACTCATACGGGTTTCCTTCTTCACCCAGGAAATTGCCACGGTGAAAAGGATGGACCAGAAAGCCGCATAAATAATTGTGAAACTGCTGAAGAACAGCATATAAAGCAGGAAAAGAATGGGCAGGCACAAATGGCCGTTTTCTTTCATAACCGCACCAACTGCCGGCAGATTATCACGGGACACGCCCTTTAATCCCATACGGCAGGCACGGTAATGTACCTGCAAAATTACGCCCAAATAATACAGAATAGCCGGAATAGCCGCCGCAATAGTAATCTGGTAATATTTCATGCCCAGCATTTCCGCCATAATGAAGGCCGCCGCACCCATAACCGGCGGCAGAATCTGACCGCCTACGGAAGCCGCCGATTCAACCGCACCGGCGAACTCTTTGGAATAACCTGTCTTCTTCATCAACGGAATGGTGAAGGCACCGGTGGTAACTACATTGGCAACCGCCGACCCGTTGATGGAACCCAAAAATGCGGAAGCGCAAACTGAAACCTTTGCCGGGCCGCCACGGCTGGCACCTGCCAGAGCAAGGGCAATATCATTAAAGAACTGGCCCATGCCGGACTTGTTCATAACCGCGCCAAACATAATAAAAAGGAAAATATAAGTTACGGAAACGTCAACGGACGTGCCGTAAATACCTTCCGTATTCGCAAACAAATGGTTAAGCAACTGGTCCCAGTTGTAGCCACGGTGACGGAACACCGGCATCATTCTGCCGAACAATCCGTAAAGCATAAACAGTGCGGACAAAATTATCAAAGGCAGGCCGGAAACCCGGCGGGTTGCCTCCAACAAAGTCACCATCAGAATTGTCGCCATAATGGTATCCACCGTAGTGGGATTGCCGGCGTGATTAACAACCTCAATATAGTTGACTGCCATATAAACAGGCACTGCCAAACTGAGGATTATCAGCAACCAGTCATACCAGGGCACACCCTCCTGGAAATGCTTTTTGGTACGGGTGATGGGATAAAGCAAAAAGCCCAAAGCCACCATAAATGCCACATGCATGGAACGGTACACCAAAGTTACCGGGCCGCCGAAAGCGCAGCAATACAAATGCCAGAAACCGATAAGCACCGCAGCCCAATAATAGAATTTCTGCATCATTCCGTCAAACTTACGGACTTTCTGCTCACGGTCAAACTCTTCAATGATGGCCTGCTGTTCCGCAGTCAGTTCGCCGCTGGATGCCTTAAGCATGGCCTCCATTTCTTCTTTGGATAAATTGGCGCCTTTGCCATCTTCTACAACTTTCTTGAATTCTTGACTGTCCGCCATGGGAGTCCTCTCCTCTCAACTCTTAAAATTAGAACTTGATGATTGGGAAGTTCCGTCCCCTTTGTAATAAGTTTTCCGTTCACCCGGATTTCCCGTGTGAACTTGGAGTTCAGCCATTTGAAATACTTAAACTCCTGGTTGATTTTCTCCATATATATCAAGCCGTCATCGCCGATACGGCAACGACCCTTATTTGCCGGGATACCGGCTCCAAAAGCCGGGAAGGTTATAGTATCCAATACCAACACCCCGTCTTCACGCAGAGTGTAGTATTCATTCCACGGAATCTTTTCAAGCGAGTGGGTCCAAAATACATCCACCTTGTCCCCTGTCGCTACGGAAGAGGTAAAAATCACTTCCCCCGTTTTCCATGAAAAAATTTTAATGACTTTTTGGTGGCAATACCAGCCGCCGATAAAAATAATTACTGCACAAAGGGCTGTAAGAACAGCCCTCTTGTGCAGATAATCTTTAGCAATATTCATGCAAATTAGAATTTGAAGCCGTGGTCCTTATACCATTTAACAGCACCGGGATGGAAAGGAATGGGTTTAGCACGCAGATAGAAATCGGGAACGATATTCTTTGCTGCGGTCTTGTGGGATGCTTGAATGGTAGCAACATTCTTGTTGATGCCGTCCATAATGTCATAAACAATCTCGTCAGAAAGTTTTTCACTAACCAACATAATGTTCATAACGGTTGCGGTTTCGGTATCCTTTGCAGTACCATAAACTTCTTTAGGAATCAAGCCCTTGCTGTAGCAGGGATATTTCTTCATCAGACGGTCACGTGCAGCGCCTTCAATAGGAACAATGTAAATTTTCTTTACAGTGCCCAATTCATTGATGGTTGCATTGTTCAAACCGGAAGTAACGAAAGCAGCATCACATTGACCGTTCATCATTTGTTTAATACCTTCGCCATAGGACAAGTAGTCAACTTTGCAGTCCTTGTAACTCATTTTGTGAGCTTCAAACATCATACGGGCATTAACTTCTACGCCAGAGTTAGGAGCGCCAACACCAACTCTCTTGCCTTTCAAGTCCTCAAACTTTTTAATGCCGCTGTCTTCTGTGGTTACCAATTGGCAATAATTGGGCCACAAACTCATCAACATCTTCAAGTTCTTTGCCGGTTTCTTGCCTTGGAATGCACCGTAAGCATCATACGCTTGCAAAACAGCATCGGACATAGCAATAGCCAATTCACCTTGTCCGGTGAGAATGGCATTGATGTTTTCACCGGAAGCACCGGTAGCGGTGGAACTGGAATTGTAACCATAATCCTTCAATGCCTTGTCAAAAGCACCGCCGATGGGGAAATAAATACCGCTTGTAGGACCAGTCAACACGGTAATGAATTGGTCAGCACGGTTAATAGCCGCTTCAGAAGTTGCAGCCATACCAGCCAGCATCATAGCTCCAAGAGCCAGGGTCAAAGATTTTTTCATTTTCATTTCTCCTTTTCTGAAAAATATAATTGCAGTAATTCGTTGAGGGACTGCTTCCCTTTTATTTGTATAGAATTATAACATATAAATGCCTATATTGCAAATATATAACAAAATTTACAAAATTCGTTCATTTCTTATTTTTTACATATTTCCGAACATTGATAGGTGTTTTTATTTAATCGTTCGGATTTATGCAAAATCAATTGTAACATTTATAACAAAAACAGCAAAAAAGATGACCAGGAACTTTAAATCCCACATATTCATTGCATAATTATTCTGTAATCACTACAATATGGCTTGGGTCAAATGCTTGACCCTAATTTTTTGTAAAAGCAAAGGTGATTAAACATGAGAAAAGTTGGTACTGTTTCCCGAGGAATTCGTACCCCCATTATTCGTCAGGGTGATGATTTGGCAAAGATTGTTACCCAATCTGTATTAGAGGCAGCAGAAGCCGAAAAGTTTCCCTTGGATGACCGTGATGTTGTTGCGGTTACTGAGTCCGTAGTGGCTCGTGCACAAGGCAATTATTGCAGCATTGATGACATTGCCACAGATGTCAAAACAAAATTAGGTGGCGACACAGTCGGCGTAATCTTCCCGATTTTAAGCCGTAACCGTTTTGCCATTTGTCTTAGAGGCATTGCCAAGGGCTCCAAAAAAGTGGTTTTGATGCTCAGTTATCCCTCCGATGAAGTCGGTAATGAACTGGTATCTTTGGACAAAGTAGATGCTGCAGGTGTAAATCCCTATAGCGATGTTTTGACTTTAGAAAAATATCGTCAATTATTTGGAGAAAACAAGCATCCTTTTACGGGTATTGACTATGTCCAATATTACTATGATTTGGTAAAAGAAAGTGGTGCAGAATGTGAAATTATTTTTGCCAACCAAGCAAAAACAATTCTGCAATATGCCAAGAGTATTATCACTTGTGATATTCACACCAGAGCCCGTACCAAACGAATTTTGAAGGCAGCCGGAGCAAAGGTTGTTTGCGGTTTGGATGACTTAATGACTACCAGTATCAATGGCAGCGGTTTCAATGCCAAGTATGGACTTTTAGGTTCCAACAAAGCCAAAGAAGACCAAATCAAATTATTTCCAAGGGAATGTCAGGACTTGGTTGATGACATTCACGAACAATTAAAAGCCGCTACCGGCAAAAACATTGAAGTTATGGTTTATGGTGACGGGGCCTTCAAAGACCCTCAAGGAAAAATTTGGGAATTGGCTGACCCTGTTGTTTCGCCCGCATTTACAAAGGGTTTGGTTGGTACTCCCAATGAATTGAAACTGAAATATTTGGCAGACAATGATTTCAAAGATTTAAAAGGGGAAGCATTGAAGAAAGCCATTCAGGAATCTATCAAAGCCAAAGACCAAAACTTGAAAGGAAATATGGCAAGCGAAGGCACTACCCCACGCCAATTAACTGATTTAATCGGTTCCCTCTGTGACCTTACCAGTGGCAGTGGCGACAAAGGCACACCGGTAGTATTGGTGCAAGGGTACTTTGATAACTACACAAATGAATAAAGAATAATTAATAATGAATAATTAAGGATAATTTTCGGCTTTGCCGAAAATTTCCAATTATAATCACTGGAACTTTTTACCATAATTATTCATTATTCTTTATTAATTATTAATTTCTCAACACGAAAGGATATCAAAATGACTAAAACTAATAATCTCCGTCCCGCTTCCTTAAAGCGGATTACCAACAAAACTTTGGCAAAAAAGTTTATTGCCGAACAGGTTGCCGCTTTGCAAAAACAAATTGGCAACAAAAAAGTTTTGTTGGCATTAAGTGGCGGTGTGGACAGCAGCGTTACCGCTGCCTTGTTAATCAAAGCCATTGGCAAAAACTTAATCTGCGTCCATGTAAATCATGGTTTTCTGCGTAAAGGCGAAGCAGAAGAAGTTGTTAAAGTTTTTCGTCACGAAATGGGGGCAAAACTTGTTTATGTTAATGCGGCTGACCGTTTTCTAAAAAAGGTTGCCAAGGTTAGTGACCCGGAAAAGAAACGTAAGATTATCGGCGGCGAATTCATTAAAGTATTTGCCGAAGAAGCCAAGAAACAAAAGGGCATTGAATTTTTAGCACAAGGAACAATTTACCCAGATATTTTGGAATCCAAAGGCATCAAAGCCCATCACAATGTTGGTGGTCTGCCTAAGGAATTGAATTTTGAATTAGTTGAGCCGGTAAAATTTCTTTACAAAGATGAGGTCAGAGTTGTTGGCAAAGAGTTGGGCTTACCAGACGGTATGGTTTATCGTCAACCCTTCCCTGGTCCCGGCTTGGCTGTGCGTTGCGTAGGTGCAATTACTAAAGACCGTTTGGAAGCAGTACGGGAAAGCGATGCCATTTTGCGTGAAGAGTTTAAGAAGGCAAAATTGGAAGGCAAGATTTGGCAATACTTTACCGTAGTACCCGACTTCAAATCAACAGGAATTAAAAATGGCAAACGCACCTATGATTGGCCCGTTATTATCAGGGCAGTGAACACTAAAGATGCAGTAACTGCCAGTTGTGCAGAACTCAGTTTCAAACTTATGCAGAAACTGGTACAACGTATTACCACCGAAGTCAAAGGAGTAAACCGTGTGCTTTGGGACATGACCCCAAAACCATCAGGAACAATAGAATGGGAATAAAATAAAAAAACCTCCGTGGCAATGCCACGGAGGTTTTTTTATTTTATTTCGCATATTCAACAGCTCTGGTTTCACGAATGATAACGACTTTGATTTGTCCCGGATATTCCATTTCCGCTTCAATTTTCTTCGCCACATTGCGTGCCAAGATTACGCTGTCGTCATCACTAATTTGTTCCGGCTTGACCATAATGCGGATTTCCCTGCCTGCTTGAACCGCATAACATTTCTCCACTCCTTCAAAGGATTCGGAGATTTCTTCCAATCGAGTTAAGCGTTTCATATAGCTTTCCAAAGTTTCTCTGCGGGCACCAGGTCTTGCAGCACTGACAGCATCTGCCGCAGCCACCAAAACTGCTTCCACAGATTTTGGTTCTGCGTCACCATGATGGGATGCAATAGAATTCAAAACAATCTCGTTTTCACGATATTTTTTGCCTACTTCCACACCTAATTCCACATGACTGCCTTCCACTTCGTGGTCAACTGCCTTACCAATATCGTGCAATAGACCTGCACGTTTTGCCATCAAAACATCCACACCTAATTCCGCTGCCATAATGCCTGCCAAATTAGCCACTTCAATAGAGTGTTTCAACATATTTTGACCATAACTGGTACGATAACGCAAGCGACCCAAAAGTTTAATTTCTTCAGGGTGCAGTCCACGCACACCTACTTCATACATGGCCTGTTCACCTGCTTCTTTAATCTTTTGTTCAATTTCCTTTTGGGCTTTTTCCACCATTTCCTCAATACGGGACGGGTGGATACGTCCATCGTTAATCAATTTTTCCAGTGCCATACGAGCAATTTCCCGACGTACCGGATCAAATCCGGATATGATTACTGCCTCCGGTGTATCATCGATAATTAACTCTATTCCTGTCAAAATTTCCAAAGTACGGATATTCCGACCTTCACGACCAATAATGCGGCCCTTCATTTCATCGTTAGGCAACTCCACGACAGAAACTGTTGTTTCTGCCACATGGTCTGCAGCACAGCGTTGAATAGCAAGGGAAATAATCTCCCGCGCTTTTTTATCTGCCTCGTCCTTGGTTTGTTGTTCCAATTCCTTAATCAAAACAGCAGAATCATGCTTGACTTCACTTTCCAAAGAACTCAAAAGTTCTTGTTTTGCCTGTTCTTGTGTCAAGCCGCTCAAACGCTCTAATTCTAAAATCTGTTGACGGTATAAGGCATCTACTTTTTCTTGAGTTGCGGCTAAAAGTTGTTCCTTTTCGGAGATTTTCTCTTCCTTCTTTTCATAAGATTCGGCTTTCTTGTCCAAGTTTTCTTCTTTCTGGACTAAACGCCGTTCCACTTTTTGCAACTCGGCACGGCTTTCTTTTGTTTCCCGTTCCAACTCGCCACGCAAACGATGGATATCTTCTTTCGCTTCCATTAACAAATCTTTGTTTCTGGCAACTGCAGTTTTTTCTGCCTGTTCCACAATCTCTTTAGCTTTTTGTTCTGCACTGCCAATTTTAGCTTCTGCCACTTGCCTGCGATAGATAAAACCAATACCTGCCCCAACTGCCAAAGCAATCACAGCAATTCCTACTAACGTTAAAATGATTTTCACCTCCTCTCAACTTAATTTAACAATTTCATGTAAATTACATGATAAAAGCAGGCCATTGACGAATGACCTGCCGGTATTCGATTGGATACTTTATATTGTAATTTTTTATAAAAGAATTGTCAACCTTTAATCTTGATTGTTTTGATTAAAATATCCCAACACTAAATCCATATAGTTAGGCCCAAAGCCACGATTCACCATAAAAGCTGCCGCTGTTGACCACAATTTTTTTTTATTTTCAAAATGTTTGGCGTGATACTTTGTAAAAAACAAAAATGCCGCTTCTTTGGCGTGTTCTTCTTCCAGTTCAGGAGTGAACTCCGTCAATATTTCCTGCCAGACAGATTTATCCACTAATTTCTTGGTTAAAGTACCAACTAAATGAACTTTGCCAAAACATTTTTTTGCCAGCCACCCCCGATAAACTGCTTTGCCGTAACGCAGTTCGTCAATCAGCCCTGCCTGTTTCAGCAAAGTCACCACTTGTTCTGCCTGTTCCTCCGTAACCCCTTTGAGAAGAAGTTTTTCAAACATATCCCTTCCCCCGTGCTCACGCAAGGCAAGCATATCTAATGCTTTGTCATAGACCTCATCCACACTGGCAAATTCTTTTTTCTTATTCAACAAGAGCTTCCTCTGTACCCACCATGTGGGCAACTGCTTTTTCCCGAATCATTTTTTCAATTTCTGCTGCCGCTTCGGGATTTTCCGCAAAATAGGCCTTGGCTTTTTCCCTGCCTTGTCCAATTCTTTGGTCTTTGAAACTAAACCATGCACCACTCTTTTGTACAAGTCCCATTTCCACGCCCATATCTACCAGGCAGCCCTCTTTGGAAATTCCCTGCCCGTACATAATGTCAAAGGTTGCCTGACGGAAGGGGGATGCCACTTTGTTTTTCACAACTTTAACTTTGGTTTGGGAACCAATAATATCGTTGCCATCTTTAATTGCTTCGCCCTTACGTACTTCAATACGAATGGTAGAATAGAATTTCAATGCTCTGCCACCAGTAGTAGTTTCAGGGTTGCCGAACATAATACCAACTTTTTCACGAATTTGGTTAATGAAAACAGCAGCACATTTGGACTTGGCAATAATACCTGTAAGTTTTCGCATTGCCTGACTCATCAAGCGTGCCTGCAAGCCCACATGACTGTCGCCCATATCACCTTGAATTTCTGCTCTCGGCACTAATGCCGCTACAGAGTCCACCACCACAATATCAATAGCACCGCTGCGTACCAGTGCTTCGCAAATTTCCAAGGCCTGCTCCCCATCGTCCGGCTGGGAAATCAACAAGTTGTCAATATCCACGCCTAATTTCTTGGCATAGACCGGGTCAAGGGCATGCTCCGCATCAATGAATGCCGCATAACCGCCCATTTTTTGTGCTTGGGCAATCATGTGCAATGCCACTGTGGTCTTACCGCCAGATTCAGGCCCATAGATTTCCGTAATCCTGCCACGTGGAAGTCCGCCCACACCCAGGGCAATATCCAAAGATAAAGCCCCAGTGGGAATTACATCAATATTCATTTGGGCTCCTGCTTCACCCAATTTCATAATGGCACCCTTACCAAAATCTTTTTCAATTTGTTTCAACGCCAAATCAAGTGCCTTTGCTCTTTCTGTGTCCATCATATCCTCCTTCATTTTTTCGTAAACTACAACTATACGAATATTATAACAAATCTTTACTTACACTTCAATATTGCATCTATCTCCGCTTTGGTGAAAGTATAGGTCGTATTGCAAAAATCACAATGTGCCTCTGTTACCTCGTCCTGCCCCATTTCCTGCAATGACTTTTTGTCCAATGCCGCCAAAGCATTTTTCACTCTTTCCTTGCTGCAACGACATTTGAACTGTACTGCAATATTTTCTTTGAAATTCACTTTCAACCCTTGACCTAATATTTCAATAATTTTTTCAGGGGTATAACCCATATCAAGCAAGTGAGTAATATAGGGGATGCGCAGAACATTGTTCTCTAATTTTTCCAACACCTCATCCTTAGCCCCGGGCATGGCCTGAATGAAGAAACCGCCTGCCGCAACAACCTCGCCTTCCGGTGCCACCAAAACACCTAAAGCCACGCTGGCAGGAGTTTGCTCCGACTTGAAAAGATAATAAGTCAAGTCATCAGCAATTTCACCGTTCTTCAGTTCGCAATAACCTGTGAACGGCTCTGCATTTTGCAAATAACGGGTAACAACAAGATTGCCCTTGCCCACTGCACCACCAACATCAAGTTTACCATCTTTTAAAGGTAAAAATACATTAGGGTTTGCCACATAACCCCGCACGGAACTGCCCTCTGCATCGGCAATAATCTCGCCGATAGACCCATTCCCTGCAAAACGCAAATTCACCCGTTCTCCATCCTTCATAGTTGCCGCCAAGAGCAAAGCACCCGTCATGGCACGCCCCAAAGCGGCACTTGCCACATGACTGCAATGGTGCATTTTCGCTGCCTGCCGTACTAAATTAGTTGTCCGCAAAGCATAAATCCGCACCCCTTCAACTGTTGCTTTTGTTAAATAATCTTGCTCCATTTTAAATTTCTTTCATCAAACTTGCCATTTCCATTGCTGCCATGGCCGCATCAACGCCCTTGTTGCCTGACTTGGAACCGGCACGTTCCACCGCCTGTTGGATGTTTTCTGTGGTTAATACACCAAAGGTAACCGGCACAGAATATTCCATTCCCACTTGGGCAATGCCTTTGGCACATTCTGCACAGACATAGTCAAAATGAGGAGTGACCCCACGGATAACAGCGCCCAGACAAATCACCGCATCATACTTTTTGCTCATTGCCAATTTCTTTGCCACCATAGGAATTTCAAAAGCACCCGGCACCCATGCCACAGTGATATTCTCCTCCTTGCAGTCATGACGGGTTAAGCAGTCAACTGCACCGCTTAAAAGTTTATTGGTAATAAACTCATTAAACCGGCTCACCACCACCGCCACTTTCAACCCTTTCCCCGTAATCTTCCCTTCAACAGTTTTCATTTTTAACCTCCTTAAAATTTTTTATTTCATCTCATGTCCCATTTTGGTTTCTTTGACATGTAAATAACTCTCATTATATTTATTTGCTTCCATAACTATCGGCACACGCTCCACAATTTTTATCCCATAACCGCTTAAACCGCTGCGTTTGGCAGGATTATTGGTAATCAGCCGGATAGTGCTTAACCCCAAATCCGATAAAATTTGTGCCCCTAATCCATAATCTCGCAAATCCGGCTTAAAGCCCAATTTAACATTTGCCTCCACAGTGTCCAAACCACCATCCTGCAAAGCATAGGCACGAATCTTGTTGGCAAGTCCAATACCCCTGCCTTCCTGACGCATATAAACCACTGCCCCCAATCCCTCTTTTTCAATCATCCGTAAAGCAGTAGCCAGTTGGTCTCCACAGTCACAACGCATACTGCCAAAGGCATCACCGGTCAAACATTCAGAATGTACCCGGACCAAAACATTCTCCTTGCCGCTAATATCACCCTTAACCAAAGCGATATGACATAAATTATCTAAATCATTTTCGTAAGCAATAATGCGGAAATGTCCAAACTTGCTGGGCAAATCTGCCTCTGCAACTCTGTGTATTAATTTTTCATGTTGCTTGCGGTAGGCCACTAAATCCGCTACCGTAATGAAGGGCAAATGGAATTTTTGCGCAAACTCTATCAATTCATCCGTCCGTGCCATCCGTCCCTCATCATTCATAATTTCACAGCAAATTCCCACAGGCCTGAGTCCTGACAGTTTGCATAAATCAACTGTTGCCTCCGTGTGCCCCGTACGAATTAAAACCCCACCATCCCTGGCACGCAAAGGAAACACATGACCGGGTCTGCGAAAATCAATGGGCTGTGCATTTTCTTCCGAACATTTCAACATAGTTAATGCTCTTTCATAAGCACTGATACCCGTAGTGGTACTCACATGGTCAATGCTCACACTAAAGGCAGTTTCATGATTGTCCGTATTGTTAGCCACCATTGCACCCAGTTGTAATTTGTCCATAACCTTGCCATCCGCCGGCATACAGATAAGACCCCGGGCTTCCTTCGCCATAAAATTAACTGCCTCAGGAGTGGCGAACTGCGCCGCCATAATCAAATCTCCTTCGTTCTCCCTGTCTTCATCATCGGTAACCAAAAGCATACCGCCATTTTTGAAAATCTTTAAGGCATCTTCTATTTTTGTGTAACTAAACTTTTCCAAAATTCATCCCTCTTTCCTACAAATTTTTCTATATATTTTCCTATCAAATCAGTTTCAATATTCACCTTATTCCCTACCCGTTTAAATCCCAATGTAGTTACCGCTGCAGTGTGGGGAATAATACTCACCTGAAAAGAATTTTCATCCACATCCACCACAGTCAGAGAGATGCCATCCACCGCAATACTGCCTTTTTTGATTATATAGTGGGTAAGTGTTTTATCACAGGCAATTTTGAAAAGCAAGGCATTTCCATCTTCTTGCCGTTGTAAAATTCTGCCTACACCCTCAATATGCCCGCTAACAAGATGACCCTCCAATCGTTCTCCAAAGCACAAGGTACGCTCCAAATTGACCCCTTCCCCAGTATGTAACTGAGCAATAGTTGTATGCTTCGCAGTTTCCGGCATAACATCAACCATAAAAGAATTTTCATTCTTCTCCACCACCGTCAAGCACGCTCCATTTACTGCAACGCTGTCCCCAATCTTAATATTTTCCAAAATCTTTTGGGCAGCGATTGTCAAACGATAAGAATTACCAGTACCTGCTAAATTCTTAACTTCTCCCAATTCTTCTATCAAACCCGTGAACATTTTTCTTTTACCTTCGCTGTTAACAACACATCATTACCTAATTTTTCTATCTCCAAATCTTCTAACTGCAGAGCAGCATCCATCAACTCTATACCTTTTCCCCCAATAGCACTTAAAGAATTCTGCCCGCCACAAATCTTGGGGGCGACAAATGCATAAACCCTGTCCGCCAAACAAGCATCCCTAAATGCACCTAATACCCGACTGCCGCCTTCCACAAGCACACTGCGGATTTCCCGTTGCTGCAAAATTTGCATAATACTCTGCAAATCTAACATTCCTGCCTCAACTTCAGGTACTTGAATTATTTCCACCCATTCTAACTGTTCTAAAACCTGCCTATGTTCAACATTATAATTGTTACCAACAAATATGAGTGTCTTAGCCGCCTCATTCAATACGACACTTGTCAAGGGAGTTTGCAATTTTGCATCAAGTACTATTCTCAAAGGATTCACACCCTTTACCAACCGGGTAGTAAGTTCTGGATTATCTTGCAACACCGTACCAACACCAACCAATATCGCATCATGGGTTTTACGCAAATAATGGGCCTTCGTCCTTGCTTCTTCCCCTGTAATCCACTGACTGTCACCATTAGCGGTGGCTATTTTCCCGTCCAAAGTCATAGCATATTTCAAACTTACAAAAGGTCTGTCATGCGTAATTGCAAAAAGAAATTTTTCATTGAGTTTTTTTGCTTCTTGTTCGCAAAGTCCTACTTCTACAGCAACCCCTGCCTCCTGCAAATATTTAATGCCTGCTCCTGCCACTTTGGGATTAAGGTCAACCATAGCACAAACCACCCTTGCCACACCCATTCTTGCCAAAGTTACACAACAGGGGCCAACCTTCCCTACATGACTGCAAGGTTCCAATGTAACATACACCGTAGCACCACGCACTTTGTTTTTGGCATCTTTAATAGCTTCCAATTCAGCATGCGGCAACCCTGCCTGATGATGCCATCCTTCACCAATGGTTTTATTATCTTTTACAATTACACAACCGACCATAGGATTGGGGCTTGTTTCCCCCTCTGCCATCCGTGCCAGTTCCAATGCCCTTTGCATATATTTTAAATCATCTTTTGTTGTCATAGTTTCACCTTTTTTAATCATTTTTTGGAACATCCTACCACAATTTTTCATTTTTAGTTTTTAATTTTTAATTTTTAATTAAAAATAGTTTCCCCCTTTGGGAAAACTATTTTAAGAATGCCTTCTCTCATCCGGACTATACCGTCGGTATCGGAATTACACCGATTCATGCTTGCGCTCGTGGACTTTACCACCGGTGGGGAATTACACCCCGCCCCAAAGGTCAATTATCATATTTTAAATTACATATATTTTACATCAAATTATAGTTTTTTTCAACAAGCAATTATTTCCCCGTACTGCCAAACCCACCATCACGGGTACCGCTCGCTGTGTCATCGTCTGTCACTAAATATTTTTTAAAAATGCCTTGTGCACACCTGTCACCCTTTTTGAAAACAAATGGCTTGTCATCATCATTACGGAACAATAAACCAATATTGCCATCATTATTAGGATTATCCGCATAATCCGCATCAATAATGGCCTCTCCCTGACTAATCCGCAACTTACCCTTTGTAGTTGCCAAACTGCTGCGAATCACAATACCAAAGTATTCATCAGGTTCCATATAAACTTTAATGTTTAACGGAATCAACTCCGAAAAGGCATGGGGCGGAATAGTAACATCCACTGGAATAAAAATATCATACCCTGCACTATGAGCAGTACTTCTCTCCGGCAATTTTGTGTCCTGCGGTGCATTCTTCACCGGTGCAAATTTACGCATCTTCTTCACCTCGTTTTTCCTGCAAAAATTTTTGCAAAATTTCTCTACACTCTTTTTCGCATATTCCCGACAAAACCTCAACCCGATGGTCAAGATTTTTGTTATTCACAATGTTAAACAAACTGTCCGCGCCACCTGCCTTACTGTCCGCAGTCCCATATATTACCTGGGAAATACGGGCATTAACAATGGCCCCTGCACACATAGGGCATGGCTCTAAAGTCACATACAAGATACAATCCTTAAGCCGCCAATCATTTAACTTGGCGCAGGCCTCACGGATTACTAAAATTTCCGCATGGGCAGTGGCATCCCCAGTTGTTTCCCGTTGATTATGTGCCTGCGCAATAACCTCTCCCTTGCAAACCAACACTGCACCCACAGGAATTTCACCCTGCTGCGCCGCCAGTTCCGCCTCTTGAATTGCTATTTGCATATACTCCGCATGTTTCATGATTGCAGTTCTTCCCACTTTATCATCAACTCATTAACCTTCGCCTCATAAACCGCATATTCCTGACTCAAACTTTCCATCTCGCATTGCCCTAAATTGGGTTCCTGCATTTTGCTCACCGTATATTTCATCATGGCTTCATATTCCCTTATTTTCTCTTCCAATTTTTCCACCTGCTTTAAGTCAACAGATTTTCCACCCTTATTTTCTTTGTCTTTATCGGACTCTCTCCTGACCACTGACACCTGATCCCTGATGCCTGAACCCTGACCCCTATCCCCTGATACCTGACTACTAACACCTGACACCTGAACCTTATGTTTCAAATAGAAATTATAATCACCCCGATAATCGTGCAACTCCCCGCCGTCTATTTCCCAAATCCGCTCCGCCAGTTCCTGCACCAAATAACGGTCATGCGTTACCACCAGCACCGTGCCGTCATAAACTGCCAATGCGGCCTCTACTGTTTCTTTTGCCAAAATATCCAAATGATTTGTAGGTTCGTCAAGAATTAAGAAATTGGCTCCGTCCAACACTAATTTCAATAACACCAAACGGGCTTTCTGTCCGCCGGACAACTCACCTATTTTTTTAAATACATCATCCCCGTGAAAAAGCATCCCACCTAAAAGGGAACGGGTATGCTCCACCGTAAGCCCATACTCTTCAAGAAAATTTTCTAAAATAGTTTGCGAATTGTTCAGTCGCTCATAACTTTGGGAAAAATAACCAACCTTTACCCGATTACCAATTTTCACAGAACCATTGAGCAAATCCACATCCCCCAAAATTGTTTTTAGCAATGTAGATTTCCCCGTACCATTGGCTCCAATCAACGCCAGTTTTTCCCCACGCAAAATTTCATTTTTAATGCTTTTGACTAAAACATTTTCCCCATAGCCGATGGTCAAATCATCAAGAACTAAAACCCTGTTGGCGCATTCCTCCGTAGGAGGCAAACGCAAATTAAACTCTTCATATTCCACCGGTGCCTCAATCCGTTCCAAGCGGTTAAGTTGGGATTGCCTGCCCCGTGCCTGCTTACTTTTTATGCCCGCCTTAAAACGGCGGATATAGGCCTCCGTTTTGGCAATATATTCCTGTTGGGCGTTGTAAGCCGCTGTCCGGCTCTGTACTTCCAATGCTTTCTGTTGTGTATAAGAACTATAATTACCTTTATAACTTTTTACATAACCCGCCTCAACTTCCAGCACACGGGTTACCACATTGTCTAAAAAGGTCCGGTCATGGCTGACAATTAAAATTGCCCCCTTAAATTCCTGCAAATAATTTTCCAGCCATTCCATCATACGGATATCCAAATGATTTGTGGGCTCGTCCAAAACAAGAAAATCCGGATTGCGTACCAAGGCACAGGCCAAAAGCAAGCGTGTCTTTTGTCCTCCAGACAATGTGGTTACATCCTTGTCCCACCACTCCTGAGTATAGCCCAATCCTACAAGAACTTTCTTAATTCTTACATCATAAGTGTAATCGTCCAAATCATCTTTGTACTGCAAAACCTTGGGCGTAACAGAAGTGATATATTCCCAAACACTGCCTTTCATCCCTTCAAAATCCTGTTGCACAAAACCCACACTGGTTTGAGGTGCCAATTTTACACTACCTCCATCAGCCCATTCAAAATTCAGAAGGCAGTGCAACAGCGTGGTCTTGCCGCTGCCATTAACCCCCACCATGCCAACATGTTCACCATTTTCAATTTGCAGGTTCACGCCCTTCAGCACTTCATTAATACCGAAGGCCTTACGCAAGTTTTGAACTGTTAAAATCATTTTATTTATTCATCGGACATAAATCCTGCAAAATACAAGTTTCGCACTCCGGCTTACGGGCCTTACAAACCAAACGTCCGTGCCAAATCAGCCAATGGTGGGCCTTGCCCCATTTTTCTTTGGGAATTATTTTTTGCAACTCCAACTCCGTTTCTTCTGGTGTTTTCCCCTTTGCCAAACCCAACCTGTGACTGACACGAAAAACATGAGTATCCACCGCAATGGCGGGAATATTATAAATAACGCTTGCCACCACATTGGCGGTCTTACGCCCCACACCCGGCAGTTGCATCATCGTTTCTATATCTTTTGGAATAACATCTTTAAATTCTTCGTGAAGCATTTTTGCCATGCCCAAAAGATTTTTTGCCTTGGCGTGATATAAACCACAGTCACGGATTTCTTCTTCCAATTCCCCCAAAGATAATTTCAGCATTTTTTTAGGAGTATTCAAACGGGGAAAAATCCTTGCCGTAATCACATTAACCCTTTCATCCGTACATTGGGCGGACAAAATTACCGCCACCAGTAATTCAAAAGGGCTGTGATAATTCAAAGCGGTTTTTGTATTCAGATATTCTTTTTCCAGACGTGTCAAAATCTCCGTCCGCTTTTCTTTTCGCAGCACTTCTCTTCTTCTCTCTCCCAATTACAAATATGATTCTATTATAACATAAAACTTCAAAAAGAAAAAACGCCCTGTTTTTCCAAGGCGTTTTAGTGATTTAACTGAAAGATAACAATGGCGGCGGCAATTGCCGCATTCAAACTTTCTGCCCTGCCTTTCATAGGAATATAACAACACTTATTGGCCGACTTGATGAGCGTTGGACTGATGCCGTTGGCCTCATTCCCCACTATCACCGCCAAATTGCCTTTGATTTTCACATCATAGACATCCGTTCCGCCTGCCATACTGGTGGCAATGGTTTCATATTTATATTCCATAGCCATTTGCAAAAAATCTGCCTCTGCCACATTTTGCACCACCGGAATATGAAATATGGATCCCATAGTGGAACGGACAACCTTAGGCATAAAAGCATCCACAGAACCCTCCAGACAGATTACGCCCCCAAGTCCTGCCGCATCCGCAGTACGCAGCATGGTGCCGAGATTTCCCGGGTCCTGCACCCTGTCCACCACCAAAACCATTTTCTTGGCAGCAAACACATCCTGCATTCTGTGCTTAGGCAAATGACAAACCGCCGCAATACCTTGGGGCGTGGTAGTATCGCAAATCGTAACCATATATCCTTCGTAGGTTTCAGAAACAGGAATACCCTTGCTCTCCGCTTTTTGCAAAAGAGCATTGGTTCGTTCATCATCCGTAGGCACAACAAAAATCATTTTGGTGTTTCCATATTCTACTGCTTCTTCCACAGCTCTAATGCCTTCCACCAAAAATTCCAGTCGTTCCTGACGATATTTTTTTTGCTTTAAGAAAGCCGCTGACTTAGCAGCGGCTTTCGTTGTCTTCATCATTATTAAGCGTTTTTCACGGTTTCCACTAATTTTGCAAAAGCCGCAGCATCAAAGATTGCCATATCCGCCAAAACTTTACGGTTCATTTCAATGCCCGCCTTGGTCAAGCCGTTAATAAAACGGCTGTAATTGATACCGTTCATACGGCAGGCAGCATTGATGCGGGCAATCCACAAACGGCGATATTCACGTTTTTTTGCCCTACGGTCACGCAGTGCATATTGACCTGCTTTCATTACGGATTCATTTGCTTTTTTGAATTGCAAATGACGTGTGCCACGATAACCCTTTGCTAATTTTAAAATGTGTTTGTGACGACGATGAGCGGTTACGCCCACTTTAATTCTTGCCATTTTGCCTTACCTCCTTATGCGTAGGGGAGCATTTTCTGGATATGCTCCTTATCTGTCTTATGAACCATCAATGCTTTACGCAGTTGACGTTTACGCTTTGGAGATTTGTGCTCCAAAATGTGACTCTTAAAATTCTTGTACGCCTTAAATTCACCGCTTGCAGTTTTCTTGAAACGCTTTGCAACAGCACGGCGTGTTTTCATTTTTGGCATTTTTTATTTTCCTCCTTAATCATTTTTTTGGTTTGGGATCCACAATCATAATCATGTTGCGTCCCTCAAGTTTGGACTTGCGTGCTACCACTGCCACATCTTTTAATTTTTCAGCCACACGGTCCAACAATGCTTCGCCCAGTTCAGGATGGGTTAATTCCCTGCCACGAAACATAATAGTGCATTTAACCTTATCGCCATCATTCAAAAAACGAATTGCGTTTTTAAGTTTTACCTCAAAATCATGGTCTTCAATGCCCGGACGGAATTTTACTTCCTTCACGTCAATAACCTTTTGCTTTTTCTTCGCTTCTTTTTCGCGTTTCTGCTGTTCGTAGCGATACTTGCCATAATCCATGATGCGACATACAGGCGGTTTCGCCGTTGGCGCAATCTCTACCAAATCCAAGTGACGCTCGTTGGCAATTTCCATGGCTTCTCTCGGACTCATTACACCCAATTGCTCACCTTCGTCTCCCACCACACGAATTTCACGGATTCGGATTTGTTCATTGATACGTGGCTCTTCCTTAGCTATGTTCTTCACCCCCAGTCGGCTGAAAAAATAAATACGGGCAGACAAAGTCCACCCGCACTAAAAAAATTCCTGTTCAACCCTGTCGAGCGTTGCCGCAAGGTGAGAAGCGAGTGGCTTCTGCTTTGTTGCTGACATATGATATCACTTAGAAAGCAATTTGTCAATCAAATTTTGTGGAAAAACTCATAAAGTGCCTCTGCTGCAGACCTGGTCATGCCATCCACCGCCTGTAATTCTTCCAAAGTTGCCTGATGCATGGCTTCCAATGTTTTATACTCTTTCCACAATGCCGCCCGCCGCTTAGGCCCGATACCTTCCACATGGTCAAGAACACTGACCAAATTCCGTTTACTCCGTAATTTTCTGTGAAAAGTTATGGCAAAACGATGCGCCTCATTACGAATTCTTTGAATTAAATGCAAGGCCTGACTGTCCTTGGGTAAAACAATGCTCTTTCTTTGACTTGGTTTAAAAATTTCTTCATTCTGCTCCGCCAGACCAACCACCGGCAAATCATTCAAACCCAGACCACGAATAACTTTTAACGCACTGGAAAGCTGGCCTTTGCCGCCATCAATAACCACCAAATCCGGCAAATCTTCGTAATCCTTGTAACGCCGGTACACCACTTCCTGCATGGACTTGAAATCGTCCGGCTTTCCTTCCGCACTCTGAATTTTATACTTGCGGTAATCTTTTTTTGATGCCGTACCTTTGCGGAATACCACCATACTGGCAACAGTTTCACTGCCCTGGGTATGACTGATATCAAAACAATCCATCCGTTTCAAAGGATGGTCAATTACAAGAACTTTCTGCAACTCTTTGGCCGCCGCCACATCATCCTTAAGTTGCAAATTTTCCAGACGGGTACGTTCCTTCATCAGTTTCTGTACCCTGCCCGTTACGGCCTTATGCCCCTCGTTAAAACTTGCCAAAGCACTTAACAAATCCCGATATTGCCCCGCCTCTTCAAATTCCAAATTTTCTGAAGCAGTTTGCATTTTTGCTGTTAAATCTTTCTCCAAATCTTTTGTCCGGCCTGCCAAAACCATAAGTACACATTCCACCCGTTTGGCATAATCCTTCTGAGAAATAAACTTACCACAAGGCCCCGGACAACGTCCAATATGATAATTCAAGCAGGGACGCTTGCCCATTTTCCCACAGGTCCGCATAGGAAAAAGTTTTTTCAAAAACCCGAACATCACCTGCATAGAACCCACGTCTGTATAAGGGCCAAAATATTTGGCGCCATCCTTCAGCTTACGCCGGGTGGCGAACACCCGCGGAAAATCTTCCTGCACCGTTACCTTGATACAAGGATAACTTTTGTCATCTTTTAAACTGATATTGTATTGCGGCCGGAATTTCTTGATTAAATTACATTCCAAAACAAGTGCCTCCGCCTCACTTTGACAGAGAATTGTTTCCAAATCAGCAATCTTTTCCACCATAGCACGCACTTTAGGACTATGACTGGCAAGATTGCGAAAATAACTCCGTACCCGGTTTTTCAAATTTATGGCTTTACCGACATATATAACCTTACCATTGACATCCCGCATCAGATATACCCCGGGCTGATCCGGCAAAATAGCAATATTCTGTTGCAATTTCTTGCTAAGGTTTTGCATCGCAAATTATTTTTTCAATACTTTTTTCAGAAACTGCCCTGTATAACTGTTCTTGTTTTTGGCAACCTCTTCCGGCGTACCCATCGCTACTATCGTACCGCCCCTGTCACCGCCTTCAGGTCCCAAATCAATGATATGGTCCGCCTGCTTAATTACATCCAAATTATGTTCAATGACCACCACGCTGTCCCCGTTGCTTACCAACCGTTGCAAAACCTCTAAAAGTTTGTGCACATCCGCCATATGCAATCCCGTAGTGGGTTCGTCCAAAATATAAATGGTCTTGCCCGTACTGCGTTTGCTCAATTCCGTTGCCAATTTGACCCGTTGCGCTTCGCCACCACTCAAAGTTGTGGCAGGTTGTCCCAAATGAATATAACCTAAACCCACATCTTCCAAAACCTGTAATTTGCTTTCAATGCGTGGCTGGTTTTTGAAAAACTCCAAGGCCTGAGTTACAGTCATATCCAGCACTTCCGCAATGTTTTTACCCTTGTACTTTATTTCCAAAGTATCCCTGTTATACCTTGCCCCATGACAAACATCGCAAGGCACATACACATCCGGCAAAAAGTTCATTTCAATCTTGTTCATGCCGTCACCGCTGCAGGCCTCACACCGTCCGCCCTTTACATTAAAACTGAAACGGCCTGATTTGTAACCACGCAGTTTTGCCTCATTGGTGTTGGCAAACAAAGTACGAATAAAATCAAAAAGTCCTGTATAAGTTGCAGGATTGGAGCGGGGTGTTCTGCCAATCGGACTTTGGTCAATATTGATGACTTTATCAATATACTCAATGCCATCAATCTTCTTGTATTCCCCTGCCTTTGTCCTTGCCCCGTGCAGTTTAGATGCCAACGCATTATACAAAATATCATTTATCAAAGTAGATTTACCACTGCCGCTAACCCCCGTAACAACCGTAAAAATTCCCAACGGTATTGCCACATCAATATTCTTCAAATTATTGGCTTTCGCCCCCCGTACAACCAATGTACGCCCATCCTGAAGTCTCCGATGCTTGGGGACGGGAATACTTTTAGTGCCAGACAGATACTGCCCCGTAACAGAATTTTTGCATTTCATTATCTGTTGTGCGGTTCCCTGTGCCACCACTTCGCCCCCATGCTCACCGGCTCCAGGACCAATATCAATAATCTCATCCGCAGCATACATAGTTTCTTCGTCATGTTCTACAACGATTAAGGTATTGCCCAAATCCCGCAAATGTTTCAACGTGTCCAACAACTTGGCATTATCCCGCTGATGCAAGCCAATACTGGGCTCATCCAAAATGTATAGCACACCCGTAAGTCCGCTGCCAATTTGCGTTGCCAACCTAATTCGCTGTGCCTCCCCGCCACTTAAAGTACCGGCAGACCTGTCCAAAGTAAGATAATCCAACCCTACATTATTCAAGAATTCAAGACGGGCATTAATCTCTTTCAAAATCTGTTTGGCAATAATGCTCTGCCGTTTGGACAATTTTAACTTTTTGAAAAAGTCCAGACATTCACGCACCGTGAATTGAGTGACCTCACAAATATTTTTACCCCCGATTAAAATACTCAGCACTTCCGGTTTCAACCTTGTGCCATGACACACAGTACAAGGATTGGCAGTCATAAAGGCCTCCATATCCTCCCGCATACTGTCGCTAAATGCCTCTTTGTAACGCTTTTGCATTACACCCAAAATCCCGTCAAAAGTCGTACAGTGCAGTTTTGTTTCCCCTGCCAAATTAGTGTACCAAAATTCAAATTCCTGTTCCCCCGTACCATTCCACAAATTATTCTGCACCTGCTTTGGCAAATCATTCCAGGCAGTATTTAAGTCATAACCATAATCATTCAAAACCGCACCAATCTGCCTCATTCTGTAGGAATCCTCATTGTGGCTGAAAGCCGCAATAGCACCCTCTGCAAAGGTTTTTGTACCATCAGGAATAATCAAATCCTTATCAAATTCCATATGGGCGCCCAACCCCATACACTCAGGACAAGCCCCATATGGCGCATTAAAACTGAACAGCCGCGGCTCAATAACAGGCAAAGAAATACCGCAGTCATTGCAAGCAAAATGCTCGCTGAACAAACTAATCTCTGTTTTACTGTCCATAATTTGCGCAATTTCCACAAACCCGTCTGCCAGTTTTAGGGCAGTTTCCACCCCGTCTGCCAAACGCTGACGGATTCCTTCCCGCACAACTAAACGGTCAATCACTACACTGATATTATGCTTGCGTTTCTTATCAAGAATAATCTCCTCATCCAAAGTCCGTACTTCATCATCCACATAAACACGCAAATACCCTGCCTTACGCATATCCTCCAAAACCTTCTGATGCTCACCCTTACGGCCACGCACCACCGGTGACATAACCATAAACTTAGTTTCTGCCGGCAGTTCCAAAACCTTATCCACAATCTGCTCCACGCTCTGCCGTTCAATCAGTTTGCCGCATTGAGGACAATGTGGCTCTCCCGCCCGGGCAAAAAGTAACCGCAAATAATCATAAATCTCCGTCACCGTCCCCACCGTAGAACGGGGATTGCGGCTGGTGGTCTTCTGGTCAATAGAAATAGCAGGACTCAATCCCTCAATATAATCCACATCCGGCTTATCCATCTGCCCCAAAAACTGACGGGCATAACTGGACAAACTCTCCACATAACGCCTCTGCCCCTCAGCGTAAATCGTATCAAACGCCAAAGAACTCTTACCACTGCCGCTAAGCCCGGTAATAACTACCAATTTATCACGGGGAATTGTCACATCAATATTTTTCAAATTATGCTGCCTTGCACCCTTAATAATCAAATTTTCCTGCATAACCAGTACCTTCTTTTCCCAGTCAACATCCTATATAAATCTTGTATTGTGTCTTATATAATTGGCCATCCAATATAGACATCTATTTAGAAAAATACTCATCTTTTAACTGTGCAACCTCATTGCTCAATAATAACACCGTGATTAAATTAGGTATAGCCATCAAAGCCACCGCAATATCTGCCAAAGCCCAAACCATATCAAAAGAAATTACTGACATAACATAAATAAGCCCACAATAAGACAGCGATACCAGCCAATGATTTTCATTCTTAACCATATTCACTAATGCCATCTGCCAATAACGATAAGCACCTAAGGTTGTAGAAAAACAAAAAAGTATAACCGTAATCAGTACTACATAAGTCCCCACTCCTGCCGGCAAAAAGGAAGCAAATGCCTCCCGTGTCAGCACTGCACCATCATATCTTCCTAATTTCCATAAACCTGACAAAACAATTATGAACCCCGTTAAAAAGCATATCACAAAAGTATCAACAAAAACCTCCATCGGCCCCCACAATCCCTGCTCCACAGGATGTTTTGCCTGTGCCGCCGAATGAATCAAGGTAGAAGTACCAATGCCTGCCTCATTGGAAAGTATTCCCCGGGAAAGTCCGGAACGCACTGTCATCAAAAAACTCCCTGTTGCACCACCGGCCATCGCTCCGGGATTAAAAGCTCCAGTAATAATCTCCTCTATCGCCCCGGGTACCTGAGTATAGTTCAAGCAAATAATAATCAGCCCACTGGCAATATAAAATACCGCCATCACTGGCGCCATTATCTCACAAACATTAGCAATCCGCTTAATGCCCCCAATCAAGACCAAACCAGCAAAAAAAGTTACCACCGCACCGCTCACATTCACAGGTACACCATTCCAACTTAACAGTGTACCGCTGATGGCATTAGCACTGCCCCCCATGCCCGCCATCCCAAAAAACAAAAGAGCAAAAGAATACACATATGCCAGCCAAGTCAAATGATATTTTTTTAATCCATCAAACATATAAAAGTGAGGTCCGCCGGCTGTTCTGCCATTCTTTCTGACCCTGCGGTAACGAAGAGCCAAAACAATTTCCGTGAACTTTAAAGCCATAGCAAAGAAACCCGCCACCAACATCCATAAAAGCACTCCCGGGCCGCCCAAAGCCACCGCTCCGGCCACCCCTGCCAAATTACCGGCACCGACCATGGCGGACAAAGTGGTCATTGCCGCCTGAAAAGACGTAATCTCACCATCACGTTTTTCCTTACTGCTTTTCTTAAAATAAGTATTCCGCAGAATGGCACCAAACTTTGTAATCTGCAAAAAACCCATACGGACGGTCAGATAAATAGACGTACCGAAGAAAAGAATTATCAGCGGCATCCCCCACAAAATATTCACTATTGCCAGTTCAATATTCAGAACAGTTTCCATCTCAATCACTTTCTTATTATTATATCATAAAATACTTTTAAATAATACACAATTTGCGAAATTGACGAAAAGTTTTTTGATAATTAGTAATGAATAATTGTGGTATTACGTTCCTATGATTAAAATAAAAAAAGTTCGCACAATGCGAACTTTTTTCCCCTAAATCCTTCATCCTGCTATAATCCCCGGAACATCTTACCACAATTACGCATTACGAATTTCGCATTACGCATTATATTCTTCTCCCTAAATCCTATATCCTAATTCCTTTATCCTCTAACCTGATACCTGACACCTGATACCTAACTCACACCTCCAACGTTTCCCCTTCGGATTTGGCAACAACCCCACAAACCACCATATCCCCCGCTACATTAACCGCTGTTCTTGGCATTTCTAAAAGACGGTCAACTCCTGCCAATAAAGCCAACGCTTCATACGGCAACCCTAATGCTGAAAAAAATATGCTCAAGGACACAAGCCCTCCGCCGGGAATACCTGCCGCCCCAATAGAAAACAATGTTCCAAAGATTGCAATATACACGTAATGAACCAAACTAAATTCTATACAATAGGCTTGTGCAACAAAAACTGCCGAAAACGCTATATAAACCGCCAAACCATCCATATTAATAGTCGCGCCTAACGGCAAAATAAAGGAAGCAACTCCCCTGCTGATATTCATCCAACGGCAATAAGTCATAGTTACCGGTAAAGCAGCACTGCTGGAACAACTGGAAAAAGCGAATGCCGCTGCCGGGAAAATCTTCTTCAAATAATTAAAGGGATTAATACCTGCTACAAACTTAAGCAAACAGCCATAAACAAATATACAATGTGCAAGCAATGCCCCGCACACACACACAATAATACTTATCAAAGGCAGAAGAACATTGACACCATTAGTAACCACCACCGGAACAATCAAAGCAAACACTCCTAATGGTGCAAATTTCATAATCCATCCTACAACTTTATAACATATTTTTGCCATCTGTGCCGCAAAATCTTCAAGCAGTTTTGCTTTCCCGTTACAAGCCAATATTCCGATACCTAAAACAATACTAAAAACAATGAGTTGCATCATATTTTCTTCCACCATTGAACGTATTGGATTAAACGGGAAAAAATCAACTATCATTTGGGAAAAAGACGGCATCTCCTTAACAACTATCGCTTTAGATACCTGCAAATTCAACCCTACACCCGGTTCAAACAAAACCGCTGTTCCAATTCCCAAACTAATCGCAACCGTTGTTGTCAACATATATAAGCCAAAAGTTTTGCCGCCAATGCGTCCGAACTTGGAAATATCCCCCAATCCCGTTACCCCGACAATCAAACTGCTGATTACCAAAGGTATAACCATCACCTTTAACAACCTCAAAAAAACAATTCCAATCGGGGCAATCCACATATTTACAAAATTTAAATGTTCCGTACCAAGTATAAGACCGACACCAACCCCGAATATTATTCCCATTAAAATTTGTAACAAAAAATTCATGTCAATTTACCTATCAATTCACACATTCAAAGTTTCCCCTTCGGATTTGGCAACAACCACACAAACCACTGTATCACCTGCCACATTCGTCGCCGTACTCCCCATCTCTGCAATACGGTCAATCCCCAGCAATAATGCCAGTGCTTCCGTCGGTAAACCTGTTGCTGAAAAAAGTATACTCAATGCAACAGCACTTCCACCAGGTACACCTGCACAACCAATAGAAAACAATGTTCCGAAAATTGCGATATACACATAATGCAATGCACTAAATTCTATCCCGCAAACCTGTGCCGCAAAAACAGCAGCCATCCCCTGATGTATAGCCACACCATCCATATTAATCGTTGCCCCCAACGGCAACACAAAAGAAGCGACCTCCTTGCTGATATTCATCCAACGACAATAAGTCATAGTTACCGGCAAAGTGGCGCTGCTGGAACTGCTGGAAAAAGCAAACGCCACCGCAGGGAAAACATTTTTCAAATAATTAATGGGATTAACCCGAGCCACAAACTTCAGCAAACTTCCATAAACGAACATATAATGTATAAGCAATGCAGCATAATAACAAATAAGAAATTTGATTAAAGGGATAAATACATCTACACCATTCGTAGCAGCTATAGGTGTAATCATTGCAAAAATTCCAAGTGGTGCCGCTTTCATAGTCGCACCTATAATTTTGTAACATACTTTAGTAACCTGACTTGCAAAATCCACAAGTAACTGGGCTTTTCCCTTACAAAGCAAGATACCCATACCCATTGCAATGCTGAAGACAATCAACTGCAACATATTATCTTCCAACATTGAGCGTACCGGATTAAACGGGAAGAAATCAATTATCATTTGGGAAAATGATGGTATATCTTTCATTACTGTTGCTGCAGTTCCCTTCAAAGCCACCCCAGCCCCCGGTTCAAAAATTATTCCCATAGCAATTCCCAAACTGACCGCAAAAATTGTGGTAAACATATATAATCCAAAAGTTTTACCGCCAATACGGCCGAACTTGGAAACATCACCCACTCCCGTTACACCAACAACCAAACTACTCATCACCAATGGTATAATCATCATTCTTAATAGCCGCAAGAAAATTGTGCCAAAGGGGGCAATCCATGCATTTATGAAATCTAAATACTCTGCTCCAAGTGCAAAGCCGCAAACAATACCCGCTGCCAAACCGCTCAAAACTTGCAATAAAAAACTCATTTACTTAACCCCCTTTGTAATAAGTTCATTCTTTTCTCGTTCATTTTAATGCTAACCTTTCCTGTTATAATCATAGGAACCCCCAACCATAATTACTCATTACTAATTACCTATTCTAATATTCCTCCAATGGTTTTTGATATTTTTTCAATTCTTCCCTGCAATCTGCATTTCTCAACTGATTATACTTCGCAAGCAAATCTCCATATAATTTCTGCCAATCTTTCTGTACCTGCAATGCGTATTTATTCAAACTCTTATGCAACTTTTCCTTTGACTGCCCCACCAATGCTTCTAACAAATTACCAGCACTTTTTTCCTGTGCTTCCGCTGCCTTTTGTACAACATCCCCAACCACACCAAACCTGTCAAAAGTAAACTCCGACACCATTAAATAATTCCACCAAGGTACCGTCTTCTCAAACTCTTTTCTGTTCACCCTATCATAACCTTTGGGAACTTCCCCTACTGTTAAAGGCACAAAGGTGCTTGCCCCCGGACTGGTCAAAGCGATCCATGCTATCGGTGCTGCAAAATTTTTATTTAACTCCACCATCCAAGTATAAGTGCTATTCCCACTGGCAATTGAGCGTTCAGCATGACTTTTGCCATAACGCAAAGGATTGCCAAACGGGCCTGCCACAACTCCCTTTGTCAAATCAAACTCAGTACCCTGATAAAAATCACGATGCATTTGCATCAATTTTTCCCTTGTAATTGGATTGTCCGGCTTTACTGAAAAAGGATAAGTTTTGTCGTAATAACTTGTTAATTTTGAAGAAAAATTCTTGCTTGGTGCCACCAAATCAAAAGCACGCCACACCCGTCTTAAACAGAAGTAAGGATGATAATCTTCAACCGCTCCCATGCTTTTTACCCAGTCCATTTTGCCACTCTCTTCGTCATATACCGCCCAACCGATTTTTCCCAAATTTTCCAACAGGTTGGCATTGAAAATTTGGTCAGGATTTTCTTTTGAAAGTTCACGAATCCGAAACTGGTTGGCCGCCACAAAAAATTCTCCGTCAGGAATTTTTTGTGCTACCCAAAAACCGCCTTCGCCAGAGGGTGTGGGCTGCATTTCCAAAATCCATGCTTCATCCATATCCGCAACAATCAAAGTTTCTGCAGTAGCATAAAGGCCATATTTATCAATCAACGCCCCCATCAGTTCCACTGCTTCTCTTGCTTTTTTACACCGTTCCAATGCCACACGTCCTAATTCTGCGGCGTAAAAAATGCCTTTCCCCTTAACTATGGAAGTATTCTCAATACGGGAATTGTTCGTACATTCGCCCAACATTAAACCATATTCATTCACAATGCCATAATCAGCATCAAGATAGGCATAAGTATGTCCTACCTGAGGAATTTCTCCCAAGGGAATTGTATCTGCCTGACGACGGGGACACATATAACAGTTATATTCTGGCAATTCCTCCCAGGCAATAGCACTTGGATAAATCTTTCGCATACTGCCTTTAGGGTAATTTTTGGCTGGCACAAAAGTTATACTTGGGTCACAGGTAGCAGCATCATTAGAATGGGAAACAAAAACACTGCCAGTTGCTGAGGCGCCCTTAGTCACCACAAAATTAGTGCAGGCCTCCGCCACACTCCAAATCCCCACAGTTAAACATATTCCAATTGTCAGCAATCCTTTTATCATCTTTTCGCCCTCTCCCCACCTAAGGGAACTTAAAGCAATTGATAATTATGGACAATTTTAATCACAGGAACATCTTACCACAATTACTAATTACTCACTATTAATTACTAATTATCCCCTAATCTTCCCTCTCACCACAATTAACCTATCCCGCAGTTCTGCGGCCTGTTCAAAGTCCAATCGTTTTGCCGCATCCCGCATAGCACTTTCCAATTCCCTTGCCAGCCGTTGCAACTCTTTTTTGTTGGCCTTTTCCAGTTTCTTTTCGTTATAAACCTTTTCCCCGTCCGCCACCTTGGTCAACTGAATCAATGCCCTTTTTTCTTTATAAATGGTTTTTGGCACTATGCCGTGTTCCTCATTATATTTTTTTTGAATTTGCCGCCGCCGATTGGTCTCGTCAATGGCCCGTTGCATGGACTCCGTAACCCTGTC
>JAUNOC010000005.1 GCA_030531205.1 Phascolarctobacterium sp. | reverse complement strand
AGCAAAATAAAAGTAGGCACTTTTTTGAGTGTCTACTTTTATTTTACCAGTTCAGGAAAAACTATGATTTTTTTATTTCATCCTCATTATTATATATAATAGACATGAGTTATGCTTTTGCAACCCCAAAAAAGATAAAATCAATATTATTTATCGGTTTTTGCTTGTAAAGTTTATAAAATTGTATTAAAATATTAAATGAGAAATTGTATATAAAATATAATTGTGAATTATAGTGCGGGGTTCTCAATCCTCAGTCGCAACCACGTTCCTAAAAGCGACAGCCCCTTCACCAAGGGGCCTAAAGTTTGCATCAAGCGGACTTTTATGGGTTAATCAAAGGAACTTTTTACCGTAATTTTTCATTACTAATTACTAATTGCTAATTAAATTTTGGGGGTGTTGTTATGAAGAAGAACAAAACAAAACCTTTACTCGCTTGTGCGGTGCTGGCGAGTGTGCTGGGCATTGGCAATATGGTTCAGGCGGCGACAACGGATACCGCTGTTCGCGGTGGTCAGACGTTTTATTTTGGCAATTTTTGGCAGAGTTGGGATGAGGAAAAGACGGGTGAATCATGGCCATTCCAAAATGATTCGGTTACGCCCAATCAGCTTATTTTGGATGCGAAAAACAGCAAAGACCCGGAAAAATGGGCGAAAGCAGGTGACATAAACAACTACAAAAAGGAGCCAATCAAGTGGGTGGTGCTGGGAAATAATGACGGTGCACTGACTGCGATATCCTATAATGGTCTTTATGGTGATCACTTTGATTCTCATGTAGGTGCAAAAACATCCCAGATTTGGGGTGCCAGTGACATCAGAAAAACTCTGAACGGGGGCAAGAATATGTCTGGTATGGGTACAGACACCAATGGTGACGGAACTTTAGAGAATGTGGGGTTTGCGGGGGATGCTTTCACGAATGCGGAATGGGCATTATTGGCAGACCACAAAACTTATTTTGAGTCCCATATTCCGCATGGTAATGTAGTAATACCGGGGCACGCACCTGAGC
This sequence comes from Phascolarctobacterium sp., assembly GCA_030531205.1. Classification (GTDB taxonomy): domain Bacteria; phylum Bacillota; class Negativicutes; order Acidaminococcales; family Acidaminococcaceae; genus Phascolarctobacterium_B. The sequence goes on along the minus strand of JAUNOC010000005.1, from coordinate 101,011 downwards.
CCGATGATCCCTCATGGTATATAACTTCTCCCACTGACCCATTGCTCAGTGATGTGGGTTATATCAAGGATGAAACGGCTGTGGAACGTCAATGGAATGATGGGGCCCACTATATCAACATAAGCAATTATTATGTGAACGACAAGGTATACATTTTGTCCATAGAGGATGTGATGAATCCTACTATTCAGGGATATCTGAAAGACAAAGATTTTTACATTGGCAGAAGGGGGTTTACAGATTTTACTACCTGCGTAGGGATTTATGGTTATCCTACGGGTGGGGCATATGTGGGAGAAGGGGTGATACCGGATACGGATCCTCCTCAATGGTGTTATACGGGTCCTATTTACTGGGGTCACTCCCGTTCACCGGGTGATACTGATGGTAGTACATACAGCACACTTTACGCAAACATCCAGGGTATTAACGCTGTTACTTTCCACACAACTGATGCTTCTCTTCCTGGAGGTATGGCTGTTCGCCCTGTTGTAGATTTGAACCTGAAAAATTTAATTTTCACAACTGCCGCGGACAAATGGAACGCCACGACCCTAACGAGGTTTGTGGCAAACTCACAGCAACGGCGGGCAACAGTGTGAAATTTGCGGATATTCCGACAGATAAAATTTATGAGCCCGTAGGATATGGAAGCGGGATTGTAATGCAAACCTTGGACCTGTGGTTTGACGATACGAAAAACAGTAACAGGGTAACCGGTGATGTGCAGGTTGGTGATAATCTGACTTTGGACGGCAGTAAGTTGAAAATTGACTACACAGGCGGCAAGGCGGTGCCGGGTTCCTATGTGTCCGCCTTCTTCTTTGACGCATCCGCCGGTGCAAACCCTGCATACAGCCACAATAATTCTCCGGCGGTTTTGAGCACGGGTAATTTGTTGGGTTACGGCAAAGGCAATGCAGAAGTGACCGCTGTAAGTGATACTACGGAAATAGATATGAGCGGGCTGGATGCAGGAGAATACAAGGCGGAGATTTTTAACGAAAACGAAAATGGCACAGTTATTGAACAGGGCTGGACTTATATCGGTGCCAGGGCAGAAGTGAAGGGCACATTTGAGGTGGTGGCAACCACCAAAGACCTGAACTATACGGTTAAGGATGCGGTAACTTTGAAAAACATAAAATTGGGAACCAACAACAATCTGTCTGTAGCCGATGGCGGAAGTTTGACGATTGCGGGGACTTTGGATTTGACAGCAAAAAGCACTGAGCTTGTTGCCAACAGGATTAATTTCCCTGACAATAGCGTTGTTAAACTGACGGTAACAGATGGTGGTGAGGCAAAACTAAAAGTAACGGACACAACCATTATTGCCGGCGGGGCAAAAATTGAAGTTGAAGGTGCAAATAAGGGTGAAACATACAAAATCTTTAAAGTTGAGGATGGAACCACCCCCGCTGTTTGGTCAGTGGGAAATATTCGGGGCAGAGATGCCAACGGGCATAAGGTAAAAGGCAAAGAATATGTAATTGACAGCGGTGTTTACTCCGTATTGTTCAAAACCGCACTTCCTGAAAATAATGATATTACCAAAATCTTGGAAAACGCAGACGGCACACCTCTTGCGGATTGGACAGAAAAAGTATGTGATTACTTTGACACTGCCTACGGCGATGCCGGCGAAGCATACACTGCCAATGCCATCAACAGCATGGCAAGTGCCAGCGTCTTGGCAGGAGCCCAAAAAGGAGCAGCAACAATGGTAACACAGGTGGCAGGGAATATCAGTGCCAATGTGGGCGTAGGAGCAAGACCGACTTTATCAGGTGTCAGGGGTCAGGTTTCAGGTGTCAGAAATGTCAGTGCAGATGTGAATGACAGTGCATCTATGCGGGCTGAAGTAGTGAAAACAGGATTGGCAAGCGAAGTAATGCCCACGGAATACAAAGACAAAGTATATGACAAACAAGTATGGGCAAGTTACATCCATTCCAAACAGAAAATAGACGGACTAAAAACAGGGTCACTTACCCAAAACAGCACTATTCAATTAAACGGCGTAACAGTGGGGGCGGACTTGTGGAGCGGCAAGAAATACTTTGGCGGATTAGCCGTAACCTATGCGGACGGCAATGCCAATTCCGCCCAAATGAGCAACAGCACCAAAAACGAAGCCAAATATTATGGCATTAGCATGTATCACAGACAGGACATGGGAAAATATGCCTTAACAACGGATATAGGATATACCTACAACAAAAATGACATAACCCAACACACAACAGGAATAACGGACGAAGTAACATCCAAACCAAAAACGCATGCCTATACCGTAGGCATGAAACTGGAAAGAGAAATATACTTAAGCAAAGCATGCAAAATAGTACCCTTTGCCGGAGCAAGATACACAAGATTACAGAACAGGGACTTCAGCAACAGCTTAGGGGCAAATACAAAAGTAGATAACCAAAACCTTGTAACCGTACCCGTAGGACTCTCCTTCCACAGCCACCTAATCACAACAGAAGGATGGAAATTAGGCAGCATTTTGGAAGGCGGTTACGAATGGAACTTCGGCAACAGGCACAGCACCCAAGAATTTGGTTACGGCGGAGCATACAACAGCATTGGCTTTGACGTAGCGGACAGAGGACAATACTTTGTCAAAGCCGCACTGACTGCCAAACATAAACAAATAAGTTGTGAACTTGGCTACAGGTACAGCAAAGGCAAGAGTGTAAGGGACAATAAATGGAACTTTAATGTGAACTTTACATTTTAGCATAAAAAAAGGCACGGCGTAAGCCGTGCCTTTTTTTATGCTGTCAAACACTTTGGTAAAGTTCTGCTGCGTCAAGCAGGATTCTTTGTGCCGGTAAGGGGTCATTTACCATTTGTATTACATCTTTGCTCTTAATCACCATGGTTTTGCGGTTACTCAAATCGTATTGTTCCCAAACAAAATCATCGGTACTGGGGTTGCCGGTGCGGGCAAAATTTGTCCAGGCACGGCAAACTTTTTTTGCCAATGCCATATCCGTTGTACCGTAAATCGCAGTGCCGCCTAATTTGGGGTTACAGAACACATAGGGCAGTTCCGAAGCATGGGGAGCGCCTGCCCAGTCGGCAAGGTCGGATTCCTTGGCGAAGTAATACATATAGGTTTTGCCCTTGCCCTTGGCGTTAATATGTGCCTCGGCTAATTTGATGGAGGGAATGCGGAAGGCAACATCGTTGACCATTTCCACCCTTTGCCCGAAGCCGGAGATTTTTTTGTCCCAATAGGAATTTTTATTTCTGGCAATTTTCAAATAAGCATCCACCAGTTCCGGCTGCGTACCTTTTTTGTACCACTGTTCAATTTTGATTTTATCAATCATGTCAATGTGGTGCATTTTTTGGCTGAGATTGCCGGGCATTTCGTTAATCCAGTAACGCCATTCGTCAGCGGTTGACCCGATCATAACATCCACATTCTTGCCTACGCCGCTCACCAATGCATTTAAGGGCTTTTCAGGAATAATGCTGTTGCCGCCACGGAGGGGATGGTTATTAAGATTTTGTATCAAAGTGCCACCCTCTGCACCCATACGGCCGGATTCCAAATCCCACGCTTTGAGGATGTCTTCTTTTTTCAAAGCCATCATATCGTCCATGTTTTTGGCACCGGTAACCTGCATAATGGCGCCGGTCTGGTCCATGGCATCAATAGTTTCCTGGTTCATGGTTAAATTCAATGCACCGGACTGGATAATAACACGCTTGAAAAGTCCTTGTGCGGGTTTGGTAGCCAGCATAATGGAACTCAAACCGCCGCCAGCGGATTCACCGAAGACGGTGATGTTGTCAGGGTCGCCACCAAAGGCGGCAATGTTTTTCTTAGTCCATTTCAAGGCGGCAATGGTGTCCAATACGCCCAAGTAACCGCTGTCCTTAAAGTCCTTGCTCTTATAAACCTTGCCGTCAGGCACTTTGCTCAAGTCAAAGAAACCCAAGGAATTCACACGGTAGTCAAAGGTAACCAAGACGATGTCAGGATTTTCTTTGACCATATATTGCATATCATAGAAAATGGAACGGGCCGCTTCCCAACCATAAGCGCCGCCGTGAATGTAGAACATTACGGGTTTCTTTTTGGTAGTTAAATCGGCAGTCCACACATTAACGTTCAAGCAGTTTTCGTCTGTGGGGGAATTTGCCAAATCCTCAGTGTCATTGGGGTCAATGTTTTGCAAAGGTACAACACCAAATTCTTTTGCCTGATAAACATTTTTGCTGCTGGGCAGGGGCAGGGGCGCTTTCCAACGCAACTCGCCCACGGGTTGTTGGGCATAGGGAATGCCTTTGAAAGAAAGAACGCCTGTGTCTTTTTCCCTGGAACCCACAAAATAACCGTTATGGCATTTCACCATAAAATCATTGCCGGCTGCATAGCCGATGGAGGCAGTGGCAAGGACTGCCAAAATTGAAAGTAATGCTAATTTTTTCATTTTCATCACCTATTAAAAAAATTAAAAAGCGCCGGGAACAACTTGCACGGTTTTGCAAACTTTGTCCATAGTCATTTTAGCGGCACCGGATAAGGAAAAATCGCTGTGGGATTTGCCTTCAACGGTCTGTTTGTCTTGGAAAGTAATTTTGCCTTTGGCAACATTGAACAGTTTGGTAATGACATTGATGCTTGTTTTAACCTTTGTGCCGCCAAGGCCTGCCAGGGATTTCAAAGTATTGGTTTTCACTTTTTGGAACCCCTTTTGGAATCTTACATGAAGAACGTGCTTTACATCAGTACCTTCACAGATTTTTGCCCAGTCATTGTCATTCAGCAAAACACGGGACATAGTGGGTTCGCCCAAATCATAGTCCTCGTCCTTAACAGTAAAGATTCTGTCTAATTTTTCTTCACGAAGGGCATCAATTTTTTCTGCCAATTTTACATCAGCGACTAATTTGCAGCCCGTGGGAAGAATTTTTTGCAGTTGAGTTGCGTAACGGTCCAATTCTGCCTGCTGCAAGATGGAATAGCCCTCATCGCAATCCAAGAAAAGATGTACGGTTCGGATATTGATATCCGCACTGCAAACGGATGCCATAAACATGGACATCAGAAGGGTTACTAAACAAAGAATTTTTTTCACAATAAAACCTCCTAAAAAAATAAAAATTTTATAAACAAAGACCGGGGTCTTGTTTGACAAATTAGTAATGAGTAATTAGTAATGAGTAATTATGGTAAGATGTTCCTGTGATTGAAATTAGGTTAAAGGAATTAGGGGAAGGATAAGGCGTAGAGCGTAGGGCATAAGGCGTAGGGAAGGTAATATGTTCCTGTGATTATAGCAATAGTCAGTGCTATGTTAAGTTTTGTTATTCGGTCGGGGAGAGCGACCCATCCCGTCTTGCCTTTCTATGTTCCTACAGGCAATCCACCCCGCCCACGCCTGGGCGGTAAAATACAGTTCGCATAATGCGGACTTTCCCTGACACCTGATACCTGACACCTAAAACCTAATCAACGGAACATACCATCACAATTATTCATTATTCATTATTCATTAAAAAATTCAAAAAACTTGCCACAAGAACATATTCACCAATGTTCCCAGTGTGATGGAAAGCAGGATGTTGCGTTTCCAACATTGCAAAATAATTACTAAGATACCCGACAAAAATTCCGGCGGAAGAAAATAAACACTGTGCAAGCGGCAATCTTTCAGACAATAGATTACCAACATTCCGATAATGGCAGGGGGCAGTACCTGTCCCAAATAAACGATACTTTCCGGGGTATGCTTTTTGTCTGTGAAGATTAAAAAAGGTAATCCCCGTAACAAGAATGTAATGAGAGCCATAATTCCTACGGCAGTGAGAATATAAAACATTATTTCCAACGCCTTTCATATCGCTTGGCAAAACAAAGTACGATACAGATAATTATGATTGAAGGAATAAGAAAATTTTTGGCACTGAACAACAACAGGCAAACAGAAGAAGCAACTATGCCCAAGCCGGCACTGAAATGTTTGTCCGTGTTCAACCATTGTTCTGTAAATATAACTATGAAAAGTGCGGTTAACGCAAAGTCAATGCCGGAGGTATTGAATGGCAACATAGTCCCTGCAATGCCGCCCAAAGTACAACCGCTAATCCAATACAAATGGTCCAGAATGGTCACATACCAGTAATAATCTTTATCTTGAGGATGGAGATTGGCGGTTACCAAAGAATAGGTTTCGTCCGTCAGACTCCAAATCAAATATAATTTTCGCCAGCCCGTACCTTTGTACTGATTTATCAAAGAGATGCCATAGAACAAATGTCTGGCATTGACCAGAAAGGTGGCAATGGCAATGCTGAGAAAATCTATGTGATTAGCCAACAAATCAACAGCCAAATATTGCAGGGCACCGGCATAGACGGTGATGCTCATCAGGGGAGCCAGCCACACAGGAAACTGGTGCGTTGTTACCAGCACACCAAAAGCAAATCCCAAAACCATATAACCTGTCAAAACAGGGACGGTATCTTTGAAAGCGGCATGCAGAACCGCTTTATTCACAGAAAACATAATCAATAAATGAAGTAGGTCACCACACTAAAAATGGTCAAGAGAATCACTTCGCAAAAGAAACATGGACGGAGAGTGGTGAACAGATTTGCTTTGAAATAACTGATGGTGACAATCAGGCACATGTGGGTGGGGGTGAGCATTTGACCTGCCACGCCAAAGGCCATGGCGATGGATGCCAAAGTCATATCACCTGTTCCCATGGCTGCCACAATGGGCATGACGATTGCCACATGCCCCTGGCTGAGACCGGTGAGCACGCCGATAATGAAGGACACACAGGCGATAATCACAGGCACCGGCAGGGGGCTGGCCTGGAAGGCGGCCACAATCTCCGGCAGCACTTTAGTCACGGTCAATATCTGAATGAAGTACAAGATGAAAAGTACATTCATAAACATTTTTAAGTCAATGGCATCCAAGATAACTTCCTTGCCATTTACTTTCCTGCCCAACATCCACAGTCCGAAGAACATAAGGATTGTCACTAGCAGCATGGAAAGGGAAGCGTTAAGACGGAAGGCCACAACCAGGAGAAAGTTCAGCAAAACCGGTGCCACACCCAAAAGAATATCCCCATAATGTTTTTTGCCGTCAGTGTCAATCTTTTTCACATTGTCCGTTTTAATAGGGACAATAAGAATGAGGTACCCCACCACGAAGGCAACCACTGTGAGCCAGGCAAGATTTTTCAGAAAGACGCTGAAGGGCACATTGATAATGCTGCAGGCAATAATCATGCCGGGAATGATGGGGTTGGAAAATTCAAAAATATGGCGGAACCAGAAATTGATGGCGGATTTGTGTTCGGCACTCAGATTTAAGTCCTTTGCCGCTTCTTCCACAATGGGAGCGGAAAATCTTGCCCCTCCTAAACTGGGCAACAGGCCTAAAAATGCGGGCATGGCCGCCAAGGTAAATTTCGCACCGCTGAAGATTTTTTCCAAAGCACTGACCATACCTGCCAAAGTACCGCTGGTACGCAGTTCGATTTCCAAACACATAACGAAATACAGTGCCAGAATGATGTCATAGGTACGGTGCATGGACAATGTCTCCGTCAGTGCCTGCCAAAGAAAAACCGGTTCGGGGGCTTTTAACAGCCAAATTAAAAGCCCTGCCACCAACATGGCCGGACCGATGGGAAACTTAATCCTCAATAGAATTACGATAACCGCTAAAGCGATCGTTAACACAACAAAAATATTCATACTGGTATTATATATAGTTGTAGTAAAAAAATCAATAAGATGTTATAATAATACACAAGATTTAGAATGGGGATGGGGAGAGAAATGAAACTGAAAAATTTACATCTGAAAAACTTTCGCTGTTACAGCGATTTGCAAATTGATTTTGACAAAAAGATAACAGTTCTGGTCGGCCTGAACGGAAGGGGAAAATCTGCTATTTTGGACGGTATTGAACTGGCGCTCTCCGCTTTGGATGAGGAACCTTTGGGCATCTCATCAAGAGATGTGCGGATGGAACCATTGCGTGAAAACAAAAAAATAGTGGGGATGGAACAGCGACTGCCGGTGGAACTGGAGGCAAATTTAGAAAAACTTACAGTTTATCGCCGGCTGGAGGAGCGGCACGGGGAAACTTTTGATACGGTGACCGGCAGGAATATGCAGGACGGGCCTGTGAATGTGTTTGCATATTACGACACAAGCCGTATTATGGAAGAGGCACATTTTTTCAGCAAGAGTTTTGCGGAAATCAAGGAAGCGTTCTCAGTTATAAAAAATGCGGTGAACAGGGGGCTGCGGCGTTACAAGGCGAAGTTTGACTACAACAAGCAGTTGGATAAATTTGTTTTCATAGACGATGTGGATGGGGAACTTTTGGCAGAGGGGGCCAGTGACGGAGCCCGTTGCGCCATGGGTGTGGTGGCGGATTTGGCATGGCACATGGCTTTGGCAAATCCTGAATTGGGGGCCAAGGCGGCGGAAGTTACCCCCGGCATTGTGCTGATTGACGAGGTGGATTTGTTGCTGCATCCCAGTTGGCAACAGACCGTGCTGACGGATTTGACGAGAATTTTCCCAAAAGTGCAGTTTGTGGTAACCACCCACAGTCCCCAGGTTTTGAGCACGGTGAAACCTGAACAAATTAGAATATTGGATGATAAAACAGGCATGGTGGTTATTCCGGATTTTTCGCTCGGCGCAGAAAGCAAGCAACTTTTGGAGGATATCCAGCATGTGAGTCCACGCCCCGCCCATGTACCCATTGTGCGAAATTTGAACAGATATTTGAAATTAGTAGCAGAAGATAAGTTTGATACTCCGGAAGCAGTTGTACTGCGTAAGAATTTGGATAATTGGTGTGGGAGTAATGACCCGGTACTTTTGAGGGCGGATATGGATATCCGTTTGAGAAAAATGCGGAGACAAAAATGAAAAAGGTTTATAAAAGTCCTGAAGAACCGTCAGAGTTAAAACAGTTTCGTCTGACTCATCCCCATGAAACCTGGACTTATTTTCACAAACATAAACGCAAGGGATACAGGCAGATTAAAGCCACTTTGATAAAAGACCAGCACGGATTGTGTGCCTATTGTGAAACTGCTATTGCCATGGCAAAGGTTGAAGGCCAGGTAGATGATTTCAGGGTGGAACATTTTTATCCTAAAGCGGATACGGAGTTCGGTAAGCATAATTATCATTTGGACTGGTGGAATATGTTGGGGGTCTGTCATGGCGGCAGTCAGCCGGATGTGCCGGAAGCGGCAGAACGATTTTCCGCACGGCAGATTGACCGCAGTTGTGATGTGCTGAAGGGGAACAAAAAACTTAGTGGCAGAATTCTCAATCCTTTGAAAATTCCCATGACAAGAATTTGGTGTTTTAGTGAATACGATGGCACTATGTATGTTGACTACCGTTCCTGCCCTAAAAAATTAGTGGACAGGGCAGAACGGACAATAGAAGAGTTAAATTTGAACGCTCCCCGTTTGTGCAGAATGAGAAAAGCCTTGATTGAACGCTTAGCAGAACAACTGACGGATATGGTGGCAGAAGGCACAAAAATTGAAACGGCATTGGAAACATTGGCAGTAGCATTCCTGGCACCGGATATGCGAGGCATGTGTTTACCTTATTTTTCCACTACTCGCTGGTACCTCGCTGACGGGGCAGAGAAATTGTTGGAAAGATATGAATAAGTTTCAGGTGTAAGGGAGTGAGAAACTAGGAATTAGAAATTGTTGTAAAATGTTTCTGTGATTAAAATAAAGAGGGGGTTTGAGAATGAAGGGTGTTAAGTTAGTTGTATTTGATATGGACGGAACGGTGCTGGATACGTTGGATGATTTGTGCAATGCCATCAATCATACTTTGCTTGAATTTGGTTATCCGGCAAGGGAGAAAATGGAATTAGTACACTATTTGGGTAATGGTTCACGCTGGATTTGGGAAAATATTTTCGGGGATGATGATGCTTTGATTGATAAGATTATGCCCGTGTACAGCACATATTACAAAGAGCATTGTGCTATTGAAACGAAACCTTATGACGGTGTTCTGGCATTGATTGCCAATTTGCGGGAAAAGGGGATAAAAACCGCATTGGTGAGCAACAAGCCGGATTTTGCGGTGCAACCTTTGTGTGAACAATACTTCCCCGGTCTTTTTGATTTTGCCTGCGGCGAGCGTCAGGGTATTCGCCGCAAACCCCAGCCGGACAGTGTTTTTGAATGTATGGAACAATTAAAGACCGACAGAACAAATACAATATATGTAGGTGACAGTGAAGTGGATGTGGCAACGGCAAGAAATGCGGGGATTCCCTGTATTGCAGTAAGTTGGGGCTTCCGCACGGTGGAAGAATTGCGAAAAGCAGGAGCGGAGGTTATAGTTGCTTCGGCGGAAGAAGTGGAGAGGAAAATTAGCAATTAGTAATTAGTAATGAGTAATTGTGGTAGGATGTTCCTGTGATTATATAATCAGGTTTCAGATGTGAGGTGTCAGGTTTCAGGGAAAGTTGGCGTTGTGCGGACTTTTTTTTATTCTAATCACTGGAACATCTTACCACATTTGTTCTTTGCTCTTTGTTCTTTGACATTTACCTCCGTAATTACGCATTATCCTGTAACCTGAAATTTTTTCTTGCTTTTTTTCAAAAAAAGAGTACAATATAAATGTGTATAAAGTGTACACTAAATTAAAATTTTAGGAGGGTATTATGAAAAAATTGGGCTATGTGGCTGTGGCTGCTATGGCATTGATGGCAATGCTGGTCGGCGGTTGCGGCAGCGACAAGAAAGCAGACACTGCTTCCGGCAACAAATTGATTGTCTACACTTCTATGAAGGAAAACCTGATCAGGGGTATTGTGGACGGCTTTAAGAAAGCTAACCCTGGCGTTGAAGTGGATTATCAATCCGCTGGTGCCGGCAAACTGATGGCGAAAATTGCGGCAGAACGTCAAAGCGGCAAGATTTTGGCGGACGTAATTTGGACCAGTGAAGTTCCTGACTTCTACAAGATGCGTGAAGAAAAGATTCTTGAAAACTACAAGAGTCCTGTGTACAAAGAGTGTGTAAATCCCTTTGATGACTATGATGGCTCCTTCCATGCAGCACGTCTTGGCACTTTGGGTGTTATCGTGAACACAGATAAGATTAAAACTCCGCTTACCAGTTGGAACGATTTGTTGACTCCGGCTTATGCTGGCAAGTTTGGCATTGCTAATCCTGCTTTGTCCGGGACATCCTATATGTCCGTTGCTTTGCTGGCTAAACAATTTGGCTGGGATTATTTCTACAAATTGAAAGCTAACGGTGCAAGAATCGGCAAGGGTTCCGGCCAGGTTATTGACGATACCGCATCCGGCGAGTTGTATGCTTCCTTGGCAGTGGATTACATTACCCACGGCAAGATTGAAAAGGGCGCTCATATCAGAATGTGCTATCCGCCTGAATTATTGGTTGTTCCTTCTCCTGTGGCTATTTTCAAAGACTCCACAAAGAAAGACGCTGCTAAGAAATTTGTTGATTACTTGATTGGTAAAGAGGCACAAACATTGGTTGCTAAACAAGGTACTATCCCCGTTCGTGAGGATGTTACTCTGCCTAACAAACATTTTACTCTCTTGAAACCTAAAACTGCTTTAGCTAAATCCATGAAGATTAACTACGTAGAAGCAGTAAAGACAAAAGAAGATACCATTAAGAAATTCACTGAAATTTTGCAAGTAAAGAAATAATTGCAAGTTTCAGTTCAGTAGGTATTTTCTGAACAAAGGTTATAAATAGGGTCTATGAACGAATACGCATAGACCCTATTTCTTTAATAAATTTTCTAATACCTGATTCTTGGAGGATTTATGGAAAAACTTATTACGATAAGTGGAGTACACAAGGCCTATGAAACCCATCAAGTTCTTGAAGGGTTGGATATGGATGTGTACAAGGGCGAATGTTTTACTTTGCTTGGCCCTTCCGGTTGCGGCAAGACCGTCTTAATCCGCTTGATTGCCGGTCATGAAGTTCCCGACAAGGGAAAGATTACCATTGGGGATACCACTGTGGTGGATACGGAAACGGGAGAATATATTCCACCGGAACGCCGTGCGTTGGGCGTTGTGTTCCAGGACTACGCAGTTTGGCCCCATATGACTGTTTTTGAAAATATCGCTTATCCCTTAAAAATGGAAAAGCGTCCCAAAGAGGAAATAGATAAGCTGGTTATGGATATGATTGATGTGGTGGGGATGCATGGTTTGGAAAAGCGCCTGCCATCAGAACTTTCCGGTGGCCAGCAACAACGTGTGGCATTGGCAAGGGCGTTGGTAGCAGATCCCGCAGTAATGCTTTTGGATGAACCATTGAGCAATCTGGATGCCAATCTCCGTGAAGAGATGCGTTTTGAAATCAAGGATTTGCAGAAAAAGTACGGCATTACGGTTATGTATGTAACCCATGACCAGGAGGTTGCTCTGGCTATTTCCGACCGTATTGCCATTATGGATGCTAATGGCAAAATCCGACAGATGGGCACTCCCTATGAAATTTTTGAAAAGCCGGCGGATTTGTTTGTTTTCAAATTCATGGGTGTGGCAAACTTCATTAATGTCCGTGAAGAAAACGGGCAGTATTTCATTGGCAACGGTCAGCAACTTGTTCCCGGTGGCAAACCGGATGGACAGGCAGCCAAATGGGTGCTAGGTTTCCGTCCCAGCGATGTGGCTGTTGCCCGTACAGGTGAGGGGCTAAAGGGCAAGGTTATGAAGGCCACCTATTTAGGTTCCACCATGGACTACACCATTGCCATTGACGGAGAACATTTCCGTACCGCCATTGAAACCCACGAGGCACTGGTCAATGATTTGATGTTCAAAGCGGGTGATGATTGCGTAATTAATTTCAAGGCAATACATTGGTTTGATGCAGAACAGTTGAAGGAGGTGGAGGACTTATGAGTAAAGGTATAAAGAAGGAAAGCAGTTTCGGCATTGCTCATGTCATTCTCTTTCTCTCCATTGCGGTTCTTTGCATTTTTGTGGCATGGCCCGTACTCTTGATTTTGTTTAACGCTTTCTTTGTAGAAGGCAGTTTCAACTATCGGGATTTTTATGCCGTACTCACAGAGCCGGAAACCTTCCAGGCCCTGCTGAACTCACTTTTTATAGCAGGTATGACCACTATCGGTTCAACCATCGTAGGTACTTTCTTCGCATGGCTGGTAACCCGCACAGATTTACCCTATAAAAAGTTTATGAAAGGACTTTTCCTTGTTCCCTTTATGCTTCCTTCATTCATCGGGGCATTGGCTTGGAAAATGTTGCTTTCACCTAACTCCGGTTACATCAACACTTTCCTTATGAATTTATTTGGCTTGCAGGAGCCGGTGTTCAACATCTATACTTACATGGGCATTTCCGCAGTGGAAGTAATGTACCTCTTCCCCTTCGTATTCATTCAGGTTTGTGGTGCCCTGGAGCGTATGGACCCGACTTTGGAAGAGTCCGCCCGTATTTCCGGGGCAGGACTTTTCACCATTACCCGGAAGATTACCATTCCTTTGGTACTGCCTTCTATTATGTCCGGCGCTTTGCTGATTATGCTTTATTCCATGGCACATTTCGGCACGGTGGCGGTTTTGGGTATTGAAAACGGTATTTATAATATTCCTACTTTAATATATGAGAAGATTCACCAGTCCGGCGGTTCTTTTGAATCCATCCGTACGGGTACAGTACTTTCCACCGTATTGGTAGTTACAGCAGCAGCCATAATTTGGGCACAACAGAAAATTTTGTCCCGTGGTCATTATCAGATTATCGGCGGCAAGAGTTTCCGACCAATGGAATTAAAACTCCGTGGATTGCGTTATCCATTGTTGCTTGCCTGCCTGGCATACATTGGTTTTACCATTGTTTTGCCAACGGTAGTAATCTTCATGGTTGGCGGCGTTTCTACTTACGGTTTGCCTCTCACTTGGGAGAATATGTCTTTGGATAACTATAAATATATTCTCTTTGAATATGAAGTTACCAAGGATGCCATTATCAACAGTGTAAGTTTGGGACTGGTGGCGGCTCTGATTACTATGTTCGCCGGCGTTATGATTTCTTATGTTATCGTTAAAATGAAAGTCAAAGGCAAGGGTATTTTGGAATTTTTGGGTATGCTGCCTTTCTCTGTGCCAGGTTCCGTTATCGCTTTAGGTGTAATCTTGGCTTGGTCGGGTCAGTTTGGTATTAATCTTTATAACACAGTATGGATTATTTTGGTAGCATATATCGCCCGCTATATGGCATTCTCTTTGAAAGCCAATTCAGCGGCTTTGGAGCAGGTACATGATTCTTTGATGGAAGCAAGTCGCAGTTGCGGAGCAAGTATGTGGCAGAGTTTGAAAGACATTGTCATTCCTTTGGTTCGTCCGGGTATGATTAGTGCCTTCTTCCTGATTTTCCTGCCCGCATTGCGTGAATTGACAGTATCCATTATGCTTTATGCGCCTACCACCCGTACTATCGGCGTTGCTATTTATACATTGAACGAAGACGGGGAAACGGTTATGTCCACGGCTTTGGCAGGTATTGCCCTCATCCTGATTGTGGTTGGGCAAACACTTATAAATCATTTTACTAAGAAAGCAGGTGAGTAACATGAGTGATAATGCATTTGTACGCTTAATCAATGTAACCAAGCGTTTTGGTGATGTTACTGCCGTTAATAATTTGAATTTGGAAATTGCCAAAGGGGAATGTTTCTCCATGCTTGGCCCTTCCGGTTGTGGCAAGACCACCACTTTAAGAATGGTGGCAGGATTTGAAGATTTGAGTGATGGTGAAGTTTGGGTGGGTGACCAACTGTTCAGCAGTCCCCGGAAACATCACTACACCCCTCCTGAAAACCGTAACTTTGGTATGGTGTTCCAGGCCTTTGCGGTTTGGCCCCACATGGATGTGTATAACAATGTGGCTTTTCCTTTACAACTTCGCAAATTGCCGAAGAGCGAAATTGAGTCCAGAGTTAAGGAGGCCTTGACTGCAACTAACCTGTGGCAGGACAAGGATATCAGTCCTGCGGATTTGTCCGGCGGCGGCAAACAACGTGTGGCTTTGGCAAGAGCATTGGCAATCAATCCTGATGTAATGCTTTTGGACGAACCTCTGTCTTCCCTTGACCCACATTTGCGGGAAGAGATGCGGTTTGAAATTAAGGACTTGCAGAACAAATATGGTTTCTCTGTTATCTATGTAACTCATGACCAGTCAGAGGCAATGGCTTTGTCCGACAGAATTTTGGTTATGAAACTGGGCGTGGTACAACAGATTGACAAGCCCTTGGATGTATATAACAACCCGAAAAACAAGTTTGTTTTCAGTTTTATAGGCGTTTCCAGTTTCACAGATGTGGAGTGGCGTGAGGGGAAGGCCTATGTTACAGGCAGTGACAAACCCTTGCCGGCAAGTATGATTATTCCTGACAGTATGAAAGAGGAAAAGGTATTCAATCTTGCCAGCCGTCCTACGGAAATCAAATTCACGGATGCTATGGGCAGTGAGGCGGTAGAAGGACTGGTGTTGCGTAAGGCGTTCCTTGGAGAAATCATTGACTACTTGGTACGCATTGGCAATCAGGATGTCCGTGTGCAAATTGGCAGACGGGATAAAGGGCCTGAAAGCGGAGAGAAATGTTATGTGAAGTTCCAAAGACCATTCTGGTATAAAAAAGAAGAATAAAAAAAGTTCCGTGGCGATGCCACGGAACTTTTTTATCATAATTCCCAAGTTGTCAATCTTGCTAAAAGTGGGATGTCTATGTTTCCGCCGGAAACTACGCAGACCACTTTTTTATTTTTGTCTATATCAGGAATATAGTCAGCCATAAGGGCGGCAAGCGGTGTGGCCCCTGCCCCTTCAGCCACTGTCTTTTCAGCAGTAATCATGGCTTTGATGGCTTTGGCAATTTTACCATCCGTAACTACAAAAATATCGTCTACATATTGCTTGGCATAATTGAAAGTCAAACTGCCGACCTGACCGACTGCAATGCCGTCTGCAAGGGTATTCATTTTGGCTAATTTGGTAATATAGCCGCCTGCCATAGAGGCGTACATACTGGGTGCTCCTGAAGATTGAACACCATAGATTTTTATATTGGGATTAATGGTTTTTGCCGCAAAGGCAATACCGGCAATTAAGCCGCCACCACCAACGGGACAGATAATGATGTCTGCATCCGGCAGTTCGTCCATAATTTCCAACCCGATAGTTCCTTGCCCGGCAATAACCAGATCATCATCAAAAGGGTGAATAAATGTATAGCCATATTGTTTTTGCAATTCTAAAGATTTTTGATAGGCATCGTCAAAAGTACCGTCCACCAATATAGTTTCTGCCCCCAGTTTTTGAGTAGCTTCTACCTTGACCTGAGGTGCGGAAACAGGCATACAGATAACAGCATGGATGCCAAGTTTTTGGGCAGACATAGCTACACCTTGTGCGTGATTGCCGGCAGAACAAGCGATAATACCAGCGTTCTTTTCGGCTTCGTTCAACCTGCTGATTTTGTTGTAGGCACCTCTAATTTTGAAAGAACCGGTAACCTGCAGATTTTCCAGTTTCAAAAACAAGTTGCATTTGTCGGAAATCGTACTTTTGATTAACGGGGTTTCCCTGATAATTCCCTGTAAACACTTTTTGGCATCATAAATATCAGCAATAGTCATTTTAATCTCCTTCCAAAATTGCTAAAACAACAATTCCTATAACAATTAAACTAATATAGAAATATTGCAAGAGTGTTAGTTTTTCTTTTAAGAATATTTTGGAAAGTACCAAAGGTACAACGCAAACGGAAGAAATGATTGGTGCGGCGATGGCACCATTACCGCTCATAGCATAAACATAAGTGAATTGTCCTGCAGTTTCGCAGACCGCCGCCAAGATTTTATCATTTTGTTGCGGTAACTGAAATTGCACATTTTTACATTTCAAATAGATATAAAGAATAATTGCACATAAGCAGAAAGTAAGTTCATAACTGGTGTTGGCAACATCTTCAATATTATTTTCAGTTATGCCGACTAAAGGACTGGTGGCAATATCAAGATAATAAATATCCAAGAATGAGCCAAAGGCATCCAAGAAGGCATAAATAAAGGGCATGGCAAAGCCAATGACTGCCAAGGTCTTGCCGATTTTTTTGCGTCTGTCCGTGTTTTTGTTTTCCAAAAAGCCGATGCCTAAAATGCCACAGACAATGGCAAGAATGGCAATCACGGAAGGCAGTTCCAAAGTTTTGCCCAACAAAAGAACACAGAGCAGGGAACAGACGGCTCCCGAAGTGTTTTCAATGGGGGAAGCAAGGGAAACTTCAATGTAGCGTACCCCGAAAAAAGCACAGGTCATGGAAACAATGTAAAGGGCGGATACAGGCAGGTATCTGATTAAATTAATGGGGTGGTAATTTAGGTCTTCTGTTGCCAAAATGTAACAGGCATGCAACCCCATAACCGCTCCTACCCAAATACAAGTTTTCAAATGGGTGTAGGGTTCTGATGGGTCAGCGGCTTTTTTGTAAAAAAGTTCCGCAAGCCCCCAAATTAAAGTTGTTAAGATAGCATAGATAAACCACATAATTAATACATTGTAGCACAGATTTGGGATTTAGGGTAGAGAATATTATAGGATTGAAATTAGAAATGTGAAATTAGAAAATGATAATTTTTTGAAAAAATATAATTCTTTGTTAATTATCATGTTTTTAACGTTAAAAGTGAACTTTTAACGTTAAAAAGGACGATTTTATTTTTGGGATAAATTTTTTCTACAAAATTATAAAATAAAAAACGCTTACGATTTTTAACCGTAAGCGTTTTTAGTATGTTCTGTTGTTGTTGACAAAACTTATAAGTGCCATTGCCTGTTCATCGGTGAAGGGCTGAAGGGTTTTGCGGGTGGTTATGTCAGTCAGCCCCAAGAGGTAGTCGGTACTGCATTTGTAGAGTTGTGCCAACGCCACCAGAGATTCCAAACTGGGGGATTTGGTGCCGCTTTCGTAGGAAGAAATTATCGGTGGGGAAATTTTAATTTGTTTCGCAACAAAAGTTTGGGAATAACCCAATTTAATACGCAGGTCTTTTAACTTTGTAGATAAATCTCTAATCATTTATAACCTCCAGTTAATAATTTTAACCAATAGTTTATATCTATTAGGTATTATTTTATCTATTGGGTATTGACAACTCCAAATTTTATAAGTAAAATAGTAGCATAAAATTTAAATTTGCGAAGGATAGGGAGGGTGTTTTATGACAGTATTGGAAAAAGTGACAGAGTATGTTAGAAATAAAATGCGAGGTAATAAACATCTCATTAAAATGACAAGCGGCGAGATTGTTGCTGATGTTGTAAGAAGTAAATACCATAATGTTAAAAGTAGCATTATTCCGTCAGATTATTGTTATAATCGCTTTAATTTAGGTCTGTTCCGAAAAAATAATATAAAGTTGTTTGTTTGGGATAAAGAAAATGATATTTATGAATTTGTCGGAGAAAATGCAGATTATTCAGGATTAATTTATGGTGATTCTGCACAAATGAATAATGACGAAATTGGAATGTGCGAGCATGGTAAACGCCATTTGTTTGATGAATATTTGCAATATGCTTATAAGGATGGAAAAATTACATCGAGGGAATATTATGAATGAAAATGGTTAAAAAATTATCGTTTTTAAGGGGGTGAGTGGTATGAATTTTTATGAAAATTCTGCGAGTAATGAGAGTATTACTCAAAAATATCAAGATAAAAAAAATATTGAGGCAATAAAAGTTGCTGATGAAGAGAAATGTATTAATGATATAGTATTGGTAAGAAAATTTGGGGAGCCTGAAATTTTTGTAAAAGGTAAATCTTCAAATTTATGGTGTTATTCGGATAAAATACTAATTGACAAATTTGACAAAGGATTTTTTAACACATCACATATATTCGGAATTGTGCCGATGCGTAGCATAAAAACTTTACAGTTTAAAAATGAAAAAACACTCGACATAAATATTGTAGAAATAGGTGTATTTGACGCAAATTTAAACAAAAATGATATGTTAAATGAAGATGGCAAGATTGTTTTTAAATCAGAAGGCGGTATAAGCGAAGCGATTGATGCTTATTTTTATATTGCAGAAAGAATTTGCGGTGTTGGTGGGGCTAACTGTATACAGGGTATGGACAATGTTCAAATTCAGTCAACAGGATTTGATAATAAAAGTATGGGGAAACAAAAAATCTGTCGTAAATGTGGCAGAGTAATGGGGGCAAATAGTGTATTTTGTGGTAATTGTGGGCAGAAATATGAAGAAGAGGTACAAGAAAAATGAAATGTCAATATTGTAATGCGGAAATTAAAGAAGGATTAACTTTTTGTACACAATGTGGGAAAAAATTAAGCTTGTCAGAGCAGAGAAAAAAAGGAAATGAGAAAGGTGTGTCGTTAGGATGCGGTTCAGGATGCTGTATTTTTTTGTTGATTTTTTTCTTGATAGGCTTTATAAGTGCAATTTTTGGAGGAAGGGAGAATAAAAATAATCCTAAGAATCCGAGAGAAATAGTTTATTCACAAAATATTGATTCAATATATGGAATAGGAACAGCGGTAGCAGAACGGGCAGTTCAACAAAGAATACAAAGAGAATTCAATGAGAAGTTAGAGTTTTATGGTGTAATGTGGTCAATGACATGTGTTGATCCTATGAAACTTGGACTTTACACATACAAAAACAAATTCAAAGGAGAAATCAGTAAAAGGGAACACTCATATTCATTCAGGTTTGGCATCAATAAATTGGTTAATGGAGGAGAGCCGAAGGTATATTATATAAGCGTTGACGGAGAAACGTGGTATTTTAACGAAGATGGTGAAGATAGGTTTATGAGTGCGTCCGAGAGGGCTCTAAAAAGAGAAGAAGAAAAATTGACGAAACCAACAAGTAGTAAGTAAAAAAATTATGGAATGAGTTATTGTACAAAAGCAAGCGACTAAATCACCCGATTTTTCTAAAAGACAGAGAAAATCGGGTGATTTACTATGTGGGGATTTGGGAACGTTTATTTTCTCTGTTGTTTTTTATACATCCTTTGTAATATCAAAAATGATACATTAAAGTATGAAGTGTGAGAATATATCTGTATTACGAATTTGTGAAGTACTTGAAGGAAGGAAATAAATTTTATGAAAATATGAGCATAATATATTTACAATATGCTCATATTTTGCTATAATACAAACGAGGTGATGAAGATGGCAAAAGTTAGTACAAATTTAAGCATTGAGCCGAATTTGAAAATGCAGGCACAGGAACTGTTTTCCCAACTTGGATTGGATTTATCTACGGCAGTTACTGTCTTTTTCAAACAGGCAGTGCGTGAACGCAAAATACCTTTTGAAATTTCACTTGATGTTCCTAACAATGACACCATGGAGGCATTGAATGAGTATAAGGATATGAAGAAAAAGGGGAAGAACGGGTATAAGCGGTATTCATCTTTCAAAGAGGTGTTGCACGAGGTAGCGGAAGAAGATGCTAAATATAGTAGTTTCTAAAAAGTTTCGTAAGGATTTGTCCGTTGCCATGAAGTGTGGCTTTGATATGAACTTGTTGGATAGGGTAGTGGATATGTTGGCTAATGAGGAAACATTGCCGGCACAGTATCAAGACCATGCTTTGATTGGTGAATATAAAAAATTTAGGGAATGTCATGTTAAGCCGAACTGGTTGCTGATTTATAGGGTTGACAATGAAGATTTGGAGTTATATTTGTTTCGTACTGGTACGCATAGTGATTTGTTCAAATAGTTTTTATTATCAGGTTTCAAGAAAGTTCGCATAGTGCGGACTTTTTTGTTTTTATCATAGGAACATATTACCTTCATTATGAATTGTGCATTTTGAATTGCGAATTATAATGTGGAGTTATCAATCCTCAGTCGCAACCACGTTCCTAAAAGCGACAGCCCCTTCACCAAGGGGCCTAAAGTTCGCATAATGCGGACTTTCCCTAATTCCTAAGTCCTGAATTCTATATCCTAAATTAAATAAATTGCGAATTGGAATATATTGTGGTAAAATGTATATAAATAAAGATTCATACAAATAATTCAATCTATAAATTCAATCTATAATGATTCACAAGTGAGGTAATGGGGATGCAATTAACTGATGTGGCGTTTAAGGCGTATGATGTGCGGGGTGTTTATCCCACCGAAGTAAATGAGGAACTGGCTTACCGTGTGGGGCGTGTGTTTGCCCGTAAACTGTCTGCCAAGAAGGTTGTGGTGGGTCATGATATCCGTTTGAGCGGCCCTAGCATGAGTTCTGCCCTTATAGAGGGTTTAACTGACGGCGGAGCAGATGTAGTGTTCATCGGTCAGTGCGGTACGGAAATGGTTTATTTTGCCACCACTTTTTTACAGGCGGACGGTGGCATTATGGTTACGGCTTCCCACAATCCCAAAGAATATAATGGTCTGAAACTGGTGAGTGCTGGTGCCCGCCCTATCTCCGCAGATACGGGTTTGAAAGAAATCGGTCAGATTGCGGTTAATGAAAATATCCCACATGAACTGGAAAGCGGCAAGAACAAGGGCAGGGTTACGGAGCGGAATATTATGCCCGATTATATTGATAAGTTATTGAGTTTTGTAGATATCAGTGCTTTGCGGATTTTGAAATTGGTAGCTAATCCGGGTAATGGTGGCGCAGGGCCGGTTTTCAATGAATTGGCAAAGCGTTTGCCTTACAAATACAATATGTTGCACGGCAATCCTGACGGCAATTTCCCCAACGGAGTGCCTAACCCTATGCTGATTGCCAACCGTAAGGAAACTTCTGCTCTGGTGTTGCAGGAAGGAGCGGATATTGGTATCAGTTGGGATGGTGATTTTGACCGTTGTTTCCTTTTTGATGAAAAGGGTAATTTTATTGATGCTTACTATATCGTTGGGCTTTTGGCAGAGGTGTTCCTGAATAAGCAACCGGGTGCTAAGATTATGTATGACCCCCGTTTGCGCTGGAATTGTGAGGAGATTATCAAGCGTTTGGGTGGTACGCCGGTTATGTATAAATCCGGCCATGCTTTCATGAAAGAATGTATGCGCCGTGAGGGTGTGCTTTACGGTGGCGAAAGCAGTGCCCATCATTATTTCCAAGATTTCACCTGTGCTGACAGCGGTATGCTGCCCTGGCTTTTGGTAACGGAACTGATGAGCAAGACGGGTAAAAAACTCAGCGACTTGGTGGGGGAGAGAATGGCCATGTTTCCCTGCAGTGGTGAGATAAACCGTAAGGTTGCCAATGCGGCAGAGGTTATTGCCAAACTGGAAAAACAGTACACTGGCGGTGTGGTGGACTATGTGGACGGATTGAGTGTTGCTTTTGATAATTGGCGTTTTAATGTGCGTTCCAGCAATACGGAGCCGGTGTTGCGGCTGAATGTGGAGACCCGTGGCGACAGGGCTTTGCTTAAAGAAAAGACGGAAGAGATGTTGACCCTTATCGGGGGCGAGGAGGCATAATGCAAAAGGTCAGAAAGGCGGTTATTCCGGCGGCGGGGTTGGGAACAAGGTTCCTGCCTGCCACAAAGGCAGTGCCTAAAGAGATGTTGCCCATTGTGGATAAGCCGACTATTCAATACATTATTGAGGAGGCGCTTGCCAGCGGCATTGAGGAGATTCTGATTATTACCAGCAGGAACAAGGCGGCCATTGAGGAGCATTTTGACCGAAATATTGAACTGGAACAGAATCTTTTTGAGAACGGAAAGAAGGAACAACTGGCACAGGTACAGGAGATTAGCAGTATCCGTATTCACAGCGTCCGTCAGAAGGTGGCACGGGGCTTGGGACACGCCATTCTTTGTGCCAAGGATTTTGTGGGAAATGAACCATTTGCGGTTTTGCTTGGGGATGATGTGGTATATAATGATGAAAAACCTGCTTTGGGGCAGTTAATTAAGGTCTATGACAAACTGGGCGGTACGGTGCTGGGGGTACAGACCGTGACTGAGGCGGCTACCAAACTTTACGGCATTATCCAACCCAATGGAGATGTGGCGGAGAGAACTTATTTGGTAAAGGATATGGTGGAGAAGCCGGAACCTAAGGATGCGCCAAGCCGTCTGGCGGTGTTGGGGCGTTATGTTATCAGTCCTAAAATTTTTGATATTCTGGAAACAACGGAGCCGGGCAAGGGGGGCGAAATTCAACTGACGGATGCCCTGAAAGTCTTGGCACTAAAGGAAAAGGTTTATGCTTATGACTTTGAAGGCCGGCGCTATGATATTGGTGATAAGGAAGGTTATTTGGAGGCCTGTGTGGAATATGCTTTACGCCGGGATGATATCAAAGATAAATTTACTGCGTTCTTGAAAAATTACGTGAAATAAGGGGAAAAAAGATGATTATTAATGGAGCAGGCGGCTGCTATGAAAACCGTTATTATGAAATGGATGTGACTACGGCATGGAATATGGTGTTGCAGAGTTTGAATGATATTGGTGTCCAGGTGGATGATTGGGATGAGGAACATCATCTGGTAAAGTTTCACAATGTAAAAAAGCAAATGCAGGTTTTAGTTAAAGATATGGGCAATGGTACGGTGGAAGTGGCTATGGACAGCCGTGGTAAGCGGCTCCTGATTTATTGCTGGCACAAAGAAAACAAAGAAGTGGAAATGTTCTTTCAGGTCTTTGAAGAAAAATTACATGATTTCAAGGCATATGTTTGCTGCCCGACCTGTGGCAGGATTATCAGCGCTTTTGCTGCCACTTGTCCTGATTGCGGCCAGTTGATTAAGCATTGAAATAAAAAAAGAAACCAAATACCCAAAGGTATTTGGCTTCTTTTTTGACTTGTTGATTACAGAGAACGATTAACTTTGCCGGAACGGAGGCAACGAGTGCAAACATTCAAGCGAGTGATTTTGCCATCAACTACAGCGCGAACTCTTTGCAAATTCACCTTCCAAGTATGTCTAGTATGACGGTTAGAGTGGCTCACAGCATTACCTGCTTGAGTTGTCTTTCCGCAAACATCGCAAAAATTAGCCATTTTTTCCACCTCCTATATATCGTTTAGGGATATCAATAAATAATTAGCGTTAGTATAATAGCATAAATCAAAGATAAAAGCAAGAGGATAAAAAGGATTTTCTTATGTGGTGGCAAGATAAGATTACAACCCTGCCAGGTGTGGGGATGAAAAGAGCCATAGATTTAGAGAATTTAGGTATCCGTACAGTCGGGGATTTGTTGTATTTTTATCCCCGTCAGGGTGCCTATCTTGATTACAGTAAGGTAAAGAATATACGGGATTTGGCATTGGACGGTTCTAAACAGATTTTCCGTGCCAAAGTTTTGCGGATTAACCAGCCCCGTCAGGGCAGGAGACCTTTTGTGTCCATAACTGTACGGGATAATACGGGCTTTGCGGAACTGTATTTTTTCGGTGCGGTACGTTATTGGGTACGGCGTTTTAAGGTTGATGATGAACTTTTAATCATTGGCAGGATGAAAGCCGGCGGGGTTACAAAAATGGTAACACCGGAGATGGTGCAGTTGTTTGAAGGGGATATGACTGCACCGGGAATTTTGCCCGTGTATTCCTTAAGCGGTTCCTTAACGCAAAATATGTTGCGGAAGTGGATGAAATTGGCTTTGGAGATGGCAGGGGAGGATTTGCCGGAAACTTTGCCCCAGTGGATTTTAGACCGGCTGCATCCTTTAGGCCGTTACGAAGCGTTGCAAAATATTCATTTCCCGGAAAATATGGAAAAGTTAAAACGGGCCAGGGACAGATTTATTTTTGAGGAACTTTTTCTTTTGCAATGTGGCTTGCTATATTACCGGGCTGATACGGTTGCCAAGCAGGCACCAAATTTTGGAGTGGACGGGAATAAAGTTAAGGGTGTTATTTCAGGATTGCCATTTGAACTGACCCCGGCACAAAACAAGGCATGGGAAGAAATTTCTGCCGACTTGGAAACGACTAAGCCCATGCACAGAATTTTGCAGGGGGATGTGGGCAGCGGCAAAACGGCGGTGGCGGCTTTAGCTTTGGCAAAGGCGGCGGAGAGCGGTTATCAGGGAGCCATTATGGCGCCTACAGAAATTTTGGCACATCAGCATTTTGAAACATTGAGTGCTTATTTGCAACCTGGGGGATTCAAAGTTGCTTTGTTGGTAGGAGGCATGCGGCCGGAAGCAAGGCAACAGTTGCTCAGTGATTTGGCAGATGGTAAAATAGATGTGGTTGTGGGTACCCATGCTCTTTTACAGGAGGATGTGGTTTTCAAAAATTTAGCGTTGGTAATCACGGATGAACAGCATCGTTTTGGGGTGGAACAACGGGCGAAACTGTCGAACAAATCCAGTGATGCGGTACATACTTTGGTTATGACTGCTACACCAATTCCCAGAACTTTGGCACTGACGGTTTACGGTGACTTGGATATTAGCCGTATGGAGGGAAGGCCGCCGGGACGAAAACATGTACAGACATTGCTTTACACGGAAAGCGATCGGGAGGCGGTGTATCGTGGAGTACGTCATCAGGCGGAACTGGGACATCAGGTTTATGTAGTTTGCCCATTGATTGAAGACAGTGAAGTCATAGATGCTAAAAGTGCAGAACAGGTTTATGCGGAAATGCATAATTCTGTTTTGCGAGGCATAAACACAGCATTTATTCATGGCAGAATGAAACCGGCAGAGAAGGAAACCATTATGAGTGATTTTGCCGCCGGTAAGATTTCGGTGCTTTTTAGTACCACCGTAATTGAAGTTGGTGTGAATGTGCCTAACGCTACTTTGATGGTAGTAGAAAATGCGGAGCGTTATGGTTTGGCACAATTACATCAGCTGCGCGGACGGGTGGGCCGTGGTACGGAGCAGAGTTATTGTGCTTTGATGTTGGCAAATGATAGTGATGAGGCAAGGGAACGGCTGGAAATTTTAACTGAGAGTGATGACGGATTTTATCTGGCAGAGCAGGATTTGCGTTTGCGTGGAGCGGGTCAAATCTTTGGCTTAAAACAACACGGTCTGCCGGATTTACATATTGCGGATATTTTGCGGGACACGGATATTATTGTTCAGGCGAGAAAGATGGCACAGGAATGTGTGAAAAACAAAGAAGGCCGTGAGCAAATTAAAGATTTGGTGCAAATGCAGTTAGATGAAAGGTTTCAGGGAATATTTAATAATTGAATTCTAAAGACACTGATTTCATAATTAAATTGGTAGCATTTGGCCTGCTGGTGTCGCTTGGCCTGGTCATAGAAATCATAGAACCAGGGTTCTACGGGCAGATGTTAAAATTAGCAACATCAAAGGACGCATTGATTGCTTATTTGCAGGGTTTTGGTTCTTGGGCAATGGTGGTAAGTTTCTGTTTGGATGTGCTGATTAATGCAGTAGGTTTTTTGCCCAGTATTTTTATCAGTACAGCCAATGGTCTGGTTTTTGGCCTGCCATGGGGTATCACTATTTCCTGGATGGCAGAAACTGTGGGTGTGGTTATCAGTTTTGTTTTGATGCGATTTTTCTTCCGTTCAGCGGCGGAAAATCTTATTGAAAAATCCAATGCGTTGCAACATTTGGACAAGGCCAGCAGTAAGGAAGGGTTTTGGTGGATGCTTTTTGCCCGTGCTCTGCCCTATTTTCCCAGCGGTCTTTTAACTGCCATTGGTGCCATCAGCAGAATCAGTTTTAAAGATTATGTGATTGCCAATCTTATTGGCAAGTTTCCGGCTACTGCGTTAGAAGTGGTTATCGGTCATGATTTGGTAAATTTGCAGGAACATTACAAACGTCTGGCAATTTGGGTTTGCTTGGGTATTGCAATTTTCCTTGCAGTGAAATATTGGAACAGAAAGAAGGAGTAGAGATGTTAAGACAATTATGTATTGCTACCAAGAATGAGGGAAAAGTAGCAGAGTTTATGGAAATGTTAAGAGATTTGCCTATTGAGTTACATTCTTTAGCAGAGTTTCCGGGGATTGTGGAACCGGAGGAAACGGGAAAAACGTTGTCTGCCAATGCCCGTCTTAAAGCACAGTATTATGCCAAATTGACAAATATGCCTTGTTTGGCTGACGACAGTGGTCTGGAATGTGCGGCATTGAATGGAGCACCAGGAGTTTTGACTGCCCGTTACAGTGGGGAAAATGCAACGGACAAAAGTAATATTGAGAAACTTTTGTCGGATATGAAATTTTGTATTCGCCGTAATTGTTGTTTCCGTTGTGTGATTGCTGTGTCTTTGCCGGAAGGAAAAATTTTGAATGAGGTAGAAGGCATTTGTGATGGACTTTTGCTTCATGAGGAAGTTGGCACAGCGGGCTTTGGTTATGATCCGATTTTTTGGAGCAAAGAATTGCATATGAGTTTTGGCGAGGCAACACAGGAACAGAAAAATGCAGTAAGCCATCGGGCAAGGGCTTTGAAACGCCTGATACAAATTTGGAAAAAACATCGCTAACTTGTTTTTGGTGATGTTTTAGTGTATAATATTTAGGACGAGATGTCGTCTTAACAGATTTAAAGGAGGATTTTATTATGGCTACAAAAGCTAAGAAAGCAGTTGCTAAAAAAGCGCCTGCAAAGAAAGTTGCTTCAAAGAAAGCAGCAAAACCGGTTGACAACAATGCATTGGCAGTAGAAACCTACAAGAAAAGTGGCGGCGGTTGGACCACACATGCAAAGATGCCTGTTAACACGTTGGCTGAATTGGCAGTTGCTTACACTCCGGGTATCGCTGAACCCTGCAGAAGAATTAAAGCTGATCCTGATTTGAGCTATGAACTGACTCCGAGAGGTAATTTGGTTGCCGTTATTTCTGATGGTACCCGTGTATTGGGTTTGGGTGATATTGGTATGGCAGGTGTGCCTGTCATGACCGGTAAATCTGTTTTGTTCAAGACCTTTGCGGATGTTAACGCTTTGCCTTTGGTATTGGACACCAAGGATAAAGAAGCATTCATTACCACAGTTAAATATTTGCAAAAGAACTTTGCAGGTGTGAACCTGGAAGATATTCAATCTCCTAAGTGCTACGAGATTGAAGAGCGTTTGAAAGCTATTTGTGAAATTCCTATTTTCCATGATGACCAACATGGTACCGCTATTGCCTGCCTGGCAGCAGTTACCGGTGCATTGCGTTTGGTAAAGAAGAAAATTTCTACTGCTACCATCGTCGTAAATGGTTGTGGTGCAGCAGGTTCTGCTATTGCCCGTTTGTTGGTGAATATGGGCGCTAAGAATGTTCTTTGTGTTGAGCGTTGGGGTATTCTCTACAAAGGTATGGATGCTCCTATGGATTTTGTACAAAGACAACTTTCTGAAACCACTAACCCAGGTCTGATTAAAGGTGATTTGGAAACTGCCGCTAAAGGAGCAGATGTATTGATTGGTGTATCTGCACCTGGCGTGTTCACCAAAGAAATTATGCAGAGCATGGCTAAGAATGCGATTGTCTTTGCAATGGCTAATCCTGTTCCTGAATGTTATTATCACGATGCTAAAGAAGCTGGTGTACGTGTTGCAGGTACCGGCCGCAGTGATGCCCCGAACCAGGTTAATAATGTAATTGTATTCCCGGGCGTGTTCCGTGGCGCTATTGCTGTTCGTGCAAAAGCGATTACTGAAGAAATGAAAGTGGCTGCAGTTAATGCTATTGCCGGTTTGCTCAGTGATAAAGATCTTCGTGATGATCATGTAATTGTTGATGCCTTCGATCCTCGTGTTGCTCCTGCAGTAGCTAAAGCAGTAGCAGAAGTTGCTATGAAGACAGGTATGGCACGTGTAAAGGTTGATCCTGACAAACTCTACAAGGATACCATGCAACGTGTTAAAGAATACAGATTAAAAAATAACGCTTATGCAAAAGCAGGTTCTAAGAAAAAATGAGAGAGATTGATGTAAAGCAGGTTACTGAAGCAGTAGCAAAACTTTGCAAGGATTCTTGTTATTACTTGCCAGAAGAATTGTTGGCTTACTACAAGAAGGCAGTTGCTGTGGAAGAATCACCGCTGGGCAAAGAAATTTTGAACACCATTATTGAAAATGCAGAACTTGCTAAAAGCAAGGATGTACCTATTTGTCAGGATACAGGATTGACGGTTGTGTTTATGGAAATCGGCCAGGATGTGCATTTTAACGGTGGGGATTTGTACACTGCAATTCATCAAGGTGTGGCTGATGGTTATGTTAAAGGATATCTCCGCAAGTCCAGTGTGGATGACCCGGTGTTTGTCCGCAAGAATACCAATGATAATACTCCTGCCATTATTCACACTACCATTGTTCCCGGCGAAAAGGTAAAAATAATAGTTTGCCCCAAAGGTTGTGGCAGTGAAAATATGGGTGCAATGAAAATGTTGAAGCCCGCTGATGGTGTGGAAGGTATTATTAAATTTGTAGTAGATACAGTCCGCAGTGCAGGCCCTAATCCCTGTCCGCCAGTAACGGTAGGTGTAGGTGTGGGTGGTAATATGGAAAAGGCGGCTTTGTTGGCAAAGTATTCCTTGACCCGCAAGGTTGGTGAACATAACAGTAACCCTCAATATGCAGAACTGGAAACTAAACTTTTAGAGTTGGTTAATAAAACGGGTGTAGGCCCAAGCGGTTTGGGCGGACGGATTACAGCAGTGGCTGTGAATGTTGAATATGCTCCCACTCATATTGGTGGTATGCCAGTGGCGGTGAACTTGAATTGTCATGCGGCACGCAGGGCTGAAATGGTATTGTAAGGAGGTTATAATGGCAGAGATTAAATATATCAAAGCGCCTCTTACGGCCGAAACAGTAAAAGGTTTGCATGCGGGTGATGTGGTACGTATTTCCGGCTATATCTATACCGCTCGTGATGCGGCTCACAAACGTTTGACAGAAGCATTGGCAAGGGGAGAAAAATTGCCTTTGGATTTGAAAGACAATGTTATTTATTATGTAGGACCTTCCCCCACGAAGCCCGGTGAAGTGGTAGGCAGTGCAGGTCCCACTACCAGCGGCAGAATGGATAAATATACTCCAACTTTGATTCAACAGGGGATGCGGGGTATGATTGGCAAGGGTTTGCGTTCCAAAGAAGTTATTGATGCCTGTGTAAAATATGGTGCAGTTTATTTTGTGGCTGTAGGCGGTGCGGCAGCGGTTATTTCTAAATCTATCGTGGGCGAAAAGATGATTGCTTATGAAGATTTGGGACCGGAGGCCATCCGCCGTTACGAAGTAAAAGATTTCCCGGCTATTGTTTGTATTGATACACAAGGAAATGACTTTTATAAAGAGGGCATTGCCAAGTATTCTAAAGAGTAATAAAGTTTACATTAAAAGGGCGGCTTAAAGGTCGCCCTTTTCTTTTTGCGTTATTTCTTGACTTATAGGGAGAAAATCATTAGAATAATTATAATTTTCGTGTTTGAGAAAATTTGGAAATGAGGAGGAAATAGGAAAATGAAAAAGATTTTGATTTCGTTGTTGGCAGTGGCTGCTTTGGCAGTGGCTGGTTGTGGCGGTAACAAGGGTAATGAATTGCGTGTTGGTGCAACTTCTGTACCCCATGCAGAAATTTTGAATGCGGTTAAACCAATGTTGGAGAAGGATGGCGTTAAACTGACAGTTATTGAGTTCAGCGATTATGTTAAACCAAATTTAGCATTGAATGACAAAGAATTGGATGCTAATTATTTCCAACATGGTCCTTATTTGGAGTCCTTTGCTAAGGAGAGAAAACTGGCATTGGTATCTGCTGGTAATGTGCATATTGAACCTATGGGCGTTTATTCTCAAAAATTAAAAAATGTCAAAGATGTGCCTAATGGTTCTAAAGTTGCTATTCCCAATGATCCCACCAATGGCGGCCGTGCCTTGAATTTGCTGGCTAAAGCAGGTCTGATAAAATTGAGAGCAGGCGCCGGTATTAGTGCTGTAGTTGGTGATGTGGTTGCCAATCCAAGGAATGTAAAGATTGTGGAAGTAGAGGCGGCTTTGTTGCCACGTTCTTTGTCCGATGTATCTTTAGCAGTTATTAACTGCAATTTCGCATTGGAAGCAAAACTTAATCCTACCAAGGATGCGCTTTTCATGGAAGGCGGAGAGTCGCCCTATGCTAATTTAGTTGCAGTACGTAAGGGTGACGAGAAGAGGGCAGAAATTGTGAAACTGATGAAAGCATTGCAGAGCCCTGAATCCAAGAAATTCATTTTGGAAAAATATAAAGGCGCAGTTGTTCCTACGTTTTAATGCTCGTCACTAACGCGTTATACTATGTCACTGCGGAATAATTTTGATCTCGATGACCAAAAGGTCTATCTTATTCAAAATTGTTCTTGTTATGTAGTTGGTAAAATTTGAATACAATAAAAAGCGACTTGCGAAAGCAAGTCGCTTTTGTTATAATACGAAAATCTTATCGGTTAAATCCTAAAAGAGGTGTCAGTATGCGTAATTATCCGAAGTTTTATATTACAGCTAAAGGTGAAAAGTTTATTAAAACAGGCCATGTGTGGGTCTTTGGGGATGAAGTGACCAAGGTTGAGGGAACTTATCAAAATGGGGATATAGTTGATGTTTTGAGCCCTAAAGGTAAATATATTGGCAGCGGTTTTGTAAATGACAATTCTAAAATTAGGGTACGGATTATTTCCAATAATGCCAATGATAAATTTGACGAGGACTTTTGGCAAAGACGCATCCGTTATGCACTAAATTACCGCCGTCAGGTAATGGGGGATGATTTTAATTGTTGCCGTCTGATTTTTGGTGAGGCAGATGGGTTTCCGGGACTTACGGTGGACAGGTTTAATGATGTGCTGGTAGCACAAGTTCTGTCCTTAGGTACGGAGCAAAGAAAAGATTTAATCTTTAAAATTTTATTACATGATTTGCCAGAAATTAAGGGGATTTACGAACGTAATGATGTGAAAATCCGTGAACTGGAAGGTATGGAACAGGGAACTGGGTGGTATCAAATACAGGGCAAAGGGCATAGGGCGAAGGGCGTAGGGAGAAGGTCACAGGGTGAAGGGCTAAGGGTTAAGGGCGAAGGGATAAAGGAAGATGGATTAGAGGTATCAGGTATCAGGTGTCAGGTATCAGAGATAGAAGATGGGGTTACGGAGATGGTTGAGAACGGGATTCGTTACAAGGTTGATTTTGCTAACGGGCAGAAGACAGGTTTTTTCCTTGACCAAAAGTATAACCGTCAGGCAGTGGCGAAATTGGTAAAAAGTCGCAAGGTTTTGGACTGTTTCACTCATACAGGATCTTTCGCTTTGAATGCAATAAAAGGTGGTGCAGAACTGGTTACGGCGGTGGATATATCGGCAGATGCCTTAAAAATGGCACAGGAAAATGCTCAACTTAATGGTTGGAAACTGGAAACAGTTGAAGCCAATGTTTTTGATTTGCTGACCAAGTTAGTGGATGAACATAATAAAGATTATGATTTCATAATCTTAGATCCGCCGGCATTCACTAAAAGTGGTGCAACGGTGCAGAGCGCCATTCGTGGTTATAAAGAAATCAATAAAAAGGCATTGAAACTTTTGCCCCGTGGAGGGTATCTTGCCACTTGCAGTTGTTCTCATTTTATGAAAGAGGAGTTTTTCGTAGAAATGTTAAAACAGGCGGCGGCAGATGCGGCGGTTTCTTTACGGCAGGTTGAAGCACGTCAGCAAGCCCCTGACCATCCAATTCTTTGGAACGTTCCGGAAACGAATTATTTAAAATTTTACATTTTCCAAGTGGTGTAAAAGATTACTGAATAATTATCTATACTCATAGATTTATATGGATCGTATTTGGTAAAAATTTATGCAGGAAAATTATCTAATTTCCTACCGAAAAAATGAGGAAAATTAGATAATTTTCCTGTTTGCTTTTTTAGAGCAGATTTCGCTTGACAAAAATATAAAATCTTGTTAGAGTGCAGATAATTTTATGTAGGGATAAAGGAGCGCGAAAATGAAAGTTTTTGTCTGGCGGCATAATAAGACACATCACAGTCACAGTATGATTAATGAGCCTTGTTTGAACAATAATTTCTATTTGGATGCCATAGCAGTAGTGGCGGCTAATTCTTTGGCAGAGGCGGTACAAATTCTTTGTGATGCCAAGCAGGGATGGCGGGCGGAAGATTTGGTGGAACATCCGCATGAAGAATTTGAACTGGGTAAGCCACGACTTTTGTTTTCTAACATTACAGGAAGCATTGATTTTCTTTAAGAATTATAGCGGCGCTAAACAATTGAAAAGCTGACAAGTAAAAGTACTTGACAAGAATGAAATCCTCGTATATAATAGCACCTGCTGTTGGAAAGCGGGGATTTTTTATGGAAGAAGTATTTGAAAAGAGAGTGTATATGGCACAACTCTTTGACACATATAGAAATATGTTGACGGAAAAACAGATTACTTCTATGGAATTATACTTAAACGAAGATATGTCCTTGACAGAAATTGCCCAATCTATGGGTGTAAGCCGTCAGGCGGTGTTTGACCTGTTAAAAAGAGTGGAAGGGCAGTTGGAAAAATATGAAGCTAAGCTTCATATTTTTCAAGATAAAAGATAAAAGAGATAAGACAAGGTAGAGAATGGCTTTTGAAAATTTATCAGAAAAACTGCAGAATGCGTTGAAACTCTTTCGTGGGCATGGGAAGATTACGGAAGATGATTTAAAGGAACCTTTGCGTCAGGTGCGTATGGCACTTTTGGAGGCGGATGTCAATTTTAAAATTGCCAAAGATTTTGTTGGCAATATTAAAAACAAAGCATTAAATGCCACAATTGACCAAGGTTTGAACAGTCATCAGCAGATTATTAAAATTGTTAATGAAGAACTGATAGCTCTTTTGGGCGGGGAAACAGCAAAATTGGAGGTTGCCTCCAAAGCACCAAGTATTTATTTGCTCTGCGGTTTGCAGGGTGCAGGCAAAACAACTTCTGCTGCTAAGTTGGCACATTATTTGAAATACAAAAAGAATAAGAAACCTTTGCTGGTGGCTGGAGACATTTACCGTCCGGCAGCTATTACCCAGTTGGAAGTTTTGGCAAAACAAGTGGGAGTACCAAGTTTCAGCTTGGGTGACAAAGTAAGTGCTGTGGAAATTGCCAAGCAGGCGGTGGATAAAGCCAATTATCTTGGCTGTGATGTAGTGTTGATTGATACAGCAGGACGTTTGCAAATTGATGAAGAATTAATGCAAGAGCTGAAGGATGTAAAAGAGGCGGTGCATCCCACAGAAATTTTGTTGACTATAGATGCTATGACCGGTCAGGAGGCAGTGAATATTGCCGATTCCTTCAATCAGCAGTTGGGTATTGATGGTATTATTGCCACAAAACTTGACGGTGATGCACGTGGCGGTGCTGTGCTTAGCGTAAAGCAAGTTACGGGCAAACCGGTAAAATTTGTTGGTATGGGTGAAAAAATAGATGCTTTGGAGCAATTTTACCCTGATCGCATGGCAAGCAGAATTTTGGGTATGGGTGACATCCTTAGTTTGATTGACAAGATTAAGGATACTACGGATTTGGAAAAAGCTATTGAGATGGAAAAACAAATCCGTAAGAATGAATTTACTTTGGAAGATTTTCTTAGTCAAATGCAACAGGTGCGTAAACTTGGGTCTTTGGAGTCAATCATTGGTATGATTCCAGGCATGGGCGGGATCGCCAATAAGATTAAAGAGGCGAATATTGATGAAAAGGAATTGGATAGGGTGGAGGCAATAATCCGTTCCATGACACCTAAAGAAAGACGCAGACCGGATATTATTAATGGCAGTCGTCGCAAAAGAATTGCAGACGGCAGTGGAATGCGGGTACAGGATGTGAACAAGTTATTGAAGAACTTTGAACAATCTAAAAAGATGCTTAAGCAAATGGGTAGTATGAATAAATTTGGTATGGGATTCAAAATGCCTTTTGGCATATGAATTATAAATTACGGATTATTTTAAGGAGGTGAAACCAAAATGGTTAAAATTCGTTTGAAACGTATGGGAGCAAAGAAGGCACCGTTCTATCGTTTAGTTGTTGCTGATTCCCGTGATTCCCGTGATGGTCGTTTTATTGAGAGCATTGGTTATTACGATGCTACCACTCAACCCGCTACGGTAAAACTGGATGCAGCAAAAGCTTTGGAATGGATGGGTAAAGGAGCTCAACCTACTGACACTGTACGTAACCTGTTCAGCAAAAATGGTATTATGAAACAGTTTGCTGAACAAAAAGTTGCAAAATAAGGGGTGATTCAAAATGAAGGAATTGGTGGAAATTATTGCCAAATCTCTGGTGAACAGCCCTGATGATGTGAAGGTAACGGAAGAAATGGATGGTACTGCTTTAAAGATTACTTTGAATGTTGCCCAACCGGATATGGGAAAGGTAATTGGCAAGCAGGGACGTATTGCTAAGGCCATCCGTACTGTTATGAAAGCCGTTGCAATTCGTGAAAATGTCAAAGTAATCGTAGTGATTGGTGAAGAGAGGTAATGGATTATGGACAATATGTATGTGCGTATTCCTGTTGCTGTTAAGGCAAAGGTTACAGAAGACACCAAATTGAAAATCATTGCAGATTTAGAAGAAACCATTAAGCAGATGCAAGTGGAATTAGAAAGTTTTGAGTTTGAAGCACAAAAAGTTATCCGTCAGGCATCTGCAGATTTAAGCAAGTTGCCTGCTTTGCGTCAGCAAATTGATATACGTAGGGCACAGATGGAAGAAGAAAAAACTGCTGCAGAGGCAAAACTTGAAAGGGCAAAGAATTTGGAATTGGGTGCTGAAATTGGTCATGGAACATTGGAACGTACTGTGGAAATAAAAATTGGTACAGACCTTGACGCACTTATGGGTGCAGAAATTTTGACAGAGGACGGCAAAGTTATTGCCTTTCGTGAGTGATGCAAAATCAGATTGTTATTGGCAAGATTGTCGCTCCGCACGGTGTGCGGGGCGATATTCGTATCTTGCCGCTTACGGAAACACCGGAAATTTATCTTAATTTAGATTATTTACTTTTGGAAAAGGGCGGACGGCTGAATATTACAAATGCCCGTTTTCAGAAGAATATGGTACTGTTAAGCACGGAAGAAATTACTAATATGGATGAGGCAGAGAAATTGCGCAACCAAAATGTTTTGGTTGAAAAAGAAAAACTGCCACCATTGCCTGAAGGCCGCTATTATGTAAGCGACCTGGTGGGGTTTGCTTGTTTGAATGAGGAAGGTGAAAAAATTGGTATATTTAAAGACACTATGCAAACAGGCAGTAATGATGTATTTGTAATCAAGGGGAATGACGGGAAAGAGATTTTAGTTCCTGCCATCCGTGACTATATATTGGAAATCAATACAGAAAAAAAAGAAATATCAGTTCGTCTGCCAAAGTGGGAGGATGCGTAATGAAATTTATTTTTATTACTATTTTTCCTGAACAAATTGAAGCGGCATCCGACCATAGTATTTTGAAACGGGCCAAAGATGCAGGCATTATTGAAATTTCTTGCATTAATCCAAGAGATTTTACTACGGACAAACATCGTAGTGTGGATGATTCCCCTTTTGGCGGTGGTGCAGGAATGGTATTCAAGCCGCAACCGTTGGTGGATGCCATCCGTAAGGCCAAAGAGGTTTTGCCTTATGCCAAAGTTATTGCCCTTTGTCCCGGCGGAACAACATTAAAACAAAGTATGGTTGTGAACTATGCAAAGAATGCACAGGACATGATTTTGGTTTGTGGACATTACGAAGGGTTTGACGAAAGAATTTTTAACTGGGTGGATGAAAAACTTTCTATCGGGGACTATGTGGTAACTGGTGGTGAATTGCCGGCGTTAGTATTAGTGGATGCTGTCAGCCGTTTTATTCCGGGCGTGCTTGGCAAAGCTGAAAGTGCTGCGGAAGATAGTTTTGCCACAGGACTTTTGGAATATCCGCAATATACCCGTCCGGAAATTTTTGAAGGGTTACAGGTGCCGGAAGTGTTGCGTAACGGTGACCATGCCAAAATTGCGGCGTGGCGTTTGAAAAAATCTTTGATTGCAACTTATCATTTGCGAAAAGATTTATTGACCGCAGAGCAGCTTGATATGTTGGAAGGCAGGTTGCATCCTAAAATGAGTAAAACTCAAAGACGGTTTTGGGAAGAGGTACGTTCGGAATTAAATGAGGAACATTAAGTTGGAAATTGCCTATCTTGGCACAAATTATCGTGGGATGCAGAGCCAGCCATGTGGTAGTACTATACAAGATGTATTGGAAGAGTTTCTTACACAAGTTTGTGGCGAGAAAGTTAGAATATCTGCCAGCGGCCGTACGGATGCAGGGGTGCATGCCCTTGGTCAAGTTATATCTTTCAAGACAAATGGTAATATTCCTTGCCCGAATATTTTGAGGGTAGCAGAATCACTTTTGCCGGCAGATATTGCTGTTTTAAGTGCGAAAGAAATGCCGGAAGAATTTCATGCCCGTTTCAGTGCCAAGAGTAAAGAATATACTTATAAGATTAACACATTGTCAGGCCCAAACCCGTTTTTATATGACCGTTGTTGGTTATTGGGGGAAAAACTGAATTTGGCAAAGATGAACGAGGCAGCAAAATTACTCATAGGTGAAAAAGATTTTGTAGCCTTTTGCAGCACGGGCTCTGACAGTATTTCTACTATACGTAGGGTGTATAAGGCAGAGTTCAGCCAGGACGGGGATATGGTGATTTTTGACATTCTTGCCAATGGCTTTTTATATCATATGGTACGAAACTTGGTTTGGAGTTTGGTGCAGGTAGGATTGGGAAAGCGGACTGTAGCAGAGTTTCAAAAAGAATTAAACAGTCCCAGAAATGCTTTCCTGTCATCCCCGGCTCCGGCAGGAGGACTATACCTTAGACAAGTCAACTACGAATAATTAAACAATTAACTTGACAAAAAACCTACTTATTTATATAATATATGTCGCTTGTCAGTCCATGTCTGATTTCATTAGCCCCGAATGACGGTGTGGGGACAAGGTTTGTAAAGAAAATTTTAATGGAGGAAAGAAGAATGAAGACATTCTTGGCTAATCCGTCCAACATTGAACACAAATGGTTTGTGGTGGACGCAGCTGATAAAACATTGGGTCGTTTGGCTGCTGAAGTAGCTAAAGTCCTGCGTGGGAAACATAAACCTACCTTTACCCCGCATATGGATTGTGGCGACCATGTAATTGTCATCAATGCAGCAAAAGTTGTATTGACTGGCAAAAAGTTGACAGACAAAGAATATTTTTCCCACAGCGGTTATCTGGGTGGTGATAAATATGTTAAAGCTGGGGACATGTTACAAAAGTTCCCATGTCGCGTAGTGGAAATGGCAGTAAAAGGTATGCTTCCCCACAATACGCTTGGCAGCAAAATTTATACCAAACTTCACGTGTATGCCGGTGCAGAGCATCCTCATGCAGCACAAAAACCTGAAGTTATGGAAATTGATGTTCGTTAATCCGGGAGGGTATTGAAATGGCAGATAAAGCAGTTTATATGGCTACAGGCCGTCGTAAAGCTTCCGTTGCCCGTGTGCGTATGTTCCCGGGTGATGGTAAAATCACAATTAATGATAAACCATTGACTGAATACTTTGGTTTGAAAACTTTGGAACTGATTGTTAATCAACCTTTGGATGTTACCGATACCAAAGGTAAGTATGATGTCATTGCCAATGTATTTGGGGGTGGCTTCAGCGGACAAGCAGGTGCTGTGCGTCATGGCATTGCCCGTGCATTGTTGAAAATTGATATGGATTTCCGTGCTTCTTTGAAAAAAGCAGGACTTCTTACTCGTGATCCTCGTGTAAAAGAGCGCCGTAAATATGGCCTCAAGAAAGCGCGTAAGGCAAGTCAATACAGCAAGCGTTAACAAATTCAAAATCCGTCGCAACAGCGGCGGATTTTTGCAGATGTGGAAGGGAGTAAAAATGAAAGCATTAGTATTGAATTGTGGCAGTTCTTCTATAAAGTATCAACTTTTGGATATGGAGAACGAAAGTGTTGTCACCAAAGGATTGGTGGAACGGATTGGCTTAAACGGCAGTCGGTTGAAATATCAGGTTGGTGATGCACAATATGTGGTGGAACAGGACATTGCTGGTCATAGTGCAGGCATTGCTTTAGTGTTGGATATTCTTTGCAAAGGCCCTCACAAAGTTATTAAAAGTTTGAATGAAATTGATGTGGTAGGCCACAGGGTAACTCATGGTGGGGAACTTTTCAAGGAAACAGTGAAGGTGGATGCTGAAGTTATTGAAGGCATTAAAAAATGTATATCCATTGCACCTTTGCATAATCCGGCAAATTTGGCAGGTATCGAAACCTGTATGAAGTTAATACCGAAAACACCGCAGATTGCTGTTTTTGATACGGCATTTCATCAACAGATGCCCCAAAAGGCATTTATGTACGGCTTGCCTTATGATTTATACAAAAAATATGGTATCCGTAGATATGGCTTTCATGGCACTTCCCATCGCTATGTTACAGAAAGAACAGCAGAACTGATGGGTAAAAAAGCAGAAGATTTAAAACTGGTTATTTGCCA
Organism: Phascolarctobacterium sp.; assembly: GCA_030531205.1. GTDB lineage: Bacteria > Bacillota > Negativicutes > Acidaminococcales > Acidaminococcaceae > Phascolarctobacterium_B. The sequence continues at coordinate 61,384 of JAUNOC010000005.1, read as the reverse complement.
TCTTGGCAATGGTGCCAGTGTTACCGCTGTTAAGAACGGACATTCCGTTGATACTAGTATGGGTTTTACACCATTGGATGGTTTAATTATGGGTACCCGTTGTGGAGAAATTGACCCGGCGTTGGTCGGCTTCATTATGGAACACGAAGATATGACCGTTAAACAAGTTATGCGTTATTTGAACGGCCAGTCCGGTGTGTTGGGCTTGTCAGGAATTTCCAGCGATTTTAGGGATGTAGAAGATGAAGCCATTAAAGGTGATGAACGAGCGGAAATGGCAATTGATGCCTTTGCTTACCAAGTGGAAAAATTCATTGGCAGTTATGTTATGATTATGGACGGCATTGATGCCTTGGTGTTCACAGCAGGTGTTGGTGAAAATTCTCCCTATGTGCGGAATAAGGTTTGTGCTAATTTAAGCCATTGGGGTACAAAGTTGGACAAGGAACGTAATGAGCACGGGGATAAACCACGCAAAATTAGTACGGATGATTCTAAAGTTGCAATCTATATTGTTCCTACCAATGAGGAATTGATGATTGCCAGAGAATGTAAACGATTATTAGGCAAGTGAGGAGAGCAAAATGAAGTTTGATTTAACGGTAGGCGTTAGCGCCAGACATTGTCATTTGACCAGGGAAACTATGGATGTGCTTTTTGGCAAAGGCAGTGAATTACATAAGAAAAAACCAATCAGTCAGCCGGGACAGTTTGCTTCTGAAGAACAAATAAAACTGGTAACTGAAAAAGGGGAAATGGTGTTTAGAATTTTAGGACCATTGCGTCCTTATGACCAGATTGAATTAAGCATGTCTGAAGCAAGAAAAATGGGCGTAAAACCGGTTATGCGTCAATCAGGAGATTTGGATAACACACCTGCTATGCATTTGGTGGGGCCAAAAGGAGAAATAGATTTGCCCAAGGGTGTTATTGTTGCCGGCCGGCATATTCATTTATGCCCGGCAACTGCTACCAAGTATGGTTTGAAAAATCACGATATTGTTTCGCTGGTTGTTAAAGGAGATAGGGCTTTGCGATTTGATAATGTTGTGGTGCGTACAGGCGAAACTCATGCGGATGAAATTCATATTGATACAGATGAGGGGAATGCTTGTAATGTTAAAAACGGTGATATGATGGAAGTGGTTTGGTAAAGCATAAAAAAATACCTGACGCTTTGCGTCAGGTATTTTTTATGCTCTTCTCCTCAGCACTGCGGCCACCGGGCTGCCCACGGCACATATTCCTCCGCTTAGGGCTGCTTCCTTCCGGACCTGACCCGGTTCACAGTATCCTATTGCGTGGACCCGATGGACGCAGTGCTAAAGAGAAAAGAAAAACCGCTTGTTAGGCGGTGATTTTCAAATGGCGGAGAGAAAGGGATTCGAACCCTTGGTACGGTTTTGCCGTACACACGCTTTCCAGGCGTGCACCTTCAACCACTCGGTCATCTCTCCGTGCAGTAGCGAATAGCATTATACTTTTTTTTATTTTCTATGTCAAGATAAATCTAAATTTTAATCGTCTTCCACATCTGGCATTAAGAGCAGGGCACATTCTGCATTAAGAAGCAGTGCTTTGGCAGTACTTCCCAAAGGGTCTAAATCACTGGCGCCGGCACCGGTTTTTGCCAAAGTAATGATTTGACAGTGCCTGTCTTCTGCTGTTCTGATAATTTCTTTACTGGCAATACCTTCTTCGATAACATATTCTGCATCAATGTTGAACATTTTTAATTCGTCAACCAATTCTTGCAGAAAAGTGGAAGCATCGTCAAAATTGGTGTCGTCTTCATCTTCAATAACATGGATTAAAATGACATGCCCGACCTTATTACGTAATTCTTTAACAATATCTAATGCTTGCAAAGATTTTTTGGAAAAGTCGGTGGCAATAAGAACATTGCTTAACAGGTTATCCTGTGCATCCTCGTCATCTTTATCAATAAAGATAGGTTGTAAGGCAGATCTTGCCAAATCGTAAGTGGTGCTGTCACCCATAATGGCACTGCGGATAAACCCTTTTCCGTGACTGGCAACAAAGATTAAATCTGCATCATTTTCTTCTGTCAAACGATGGATTTGCTCTGCCGGGTCTCCGGTGGCAGTAAGAATCTTTAAATCTGTATAACCTTCCTTTTCTAAATTATCCCGAAATTTTTCTAATTTCTTAATTACTTCATTGAAACTTCTACTTCGGGGTTCGGCATCGTCTTCATCTTCAAAGACGTGTGCCAAAATAACTTGAGTGTCCCCATTGGGACATAAACTGGTTAGACCGTCAGTCATATTGGTGGACTGACGGGACAGGTCTGTTGCAATCAGAACCCGTGAAAAACTATTCATACATTGCTCCTTTCAAAAGAAGAAACACCTTTAACAACTATATTATAACACATACTTTTAATATTTGTAAAATTTTCTTATTTATGTTAAAATTACTACATTATATTTAGAAAAGGAAAGATTATGAGACTAAAAAATTTTGAGACCTTTGGTTTTAAGTCATTTGCGGATAAAACTGAATTAAGCTTTGAAAAGGGGATTACCGCTATAGTTGGACCGAACGGCAGCGGTAAGTCCAATATTTCTGATGCCATCCGTTGGGTGCTTGGTGAGCAAAGCTCCAAGAATCTGCGTGGCGGTAAAATGGAAGATGTAATTTTCAGCGGTACGGCTAAACGCCGTCAATTAGGTTTGGCTGAAGTTAATTTGGTGTTTGACAATACCGATCATCAGTTACCGTTGGATTTTGATGAAGTATGTTTAACCCGCCGTCTGTACCGTAGCGGCGACAGCGAATATCAAATTAACAAGAAAAATGTACGGTTGAAAGACATTATAGATTTAATGGCGGACACCGGACTTGGCAAGGGATCTATGAGCATTATCGGGCAAAACAAGATTGATGAAATTTTGAATTCCCGACCGGAAGAAAGACGCACAATTTTTGAAGAGGCGGCAGGCATTTCCAAATACCGTATGCGTAAAAAGGAAGCTATGCGGAAACTGGAAGAAACTGGTACAAATTTAATCCGTATTAACGATATTAAGACGGAAATAGAAAATCAGGTTGCACCCATGAAAGAAGCAGCAGAAAAGACATTGAAATTCAATGAGTTGGACAGCTTGCTGAAACAGGTTCGCCTGACTGAATTTATGCGGAAGATTGATAATGTGGAAACCACCCGTCAAAAGCTATTGGATAAGCAGGAAAATTTACAAAATGAATTGACGGTTAAGCAGACGGAACTGGGGCAGAAAGAAGCCCTTGCTTTAGAATTGAAACATGCTTGGGATAAATTGAATGAGGATTTTGCCAATTTGCAGGGAGTGATTGCTGAAAAGCAAACCGCCCTTGAACATTTACGTGGGGAAATGAAGGTGCTGGAAGAACGTGCAGAACAAAGCACAAAAAACAGCATCCGTTTGGATGAAAAGAATAAAACATTGGCAGAACAGATAAAGACCAATCAGGAAATATTGGATAACACAGCCCAAGAGTTTGACAATTTAGAAATGGCACATAATGCTTTGGAACAAAAATTAAGCGCCAAACAAGAAGAACGAAATGCGGCACAGACACGCTATGATGCCGCTTACAATGAACAGAATGATTCTCAAAGCAGTTATTTTAAAGGTATGGAAGAACTATTGGCACTCCGTTCAGAATTGGAAACTTTGGAAAAGGAACAGGAAGAACGGGTCAAGCAAAGGGAAGGATTGAAAGAAGTTATTGAAACTTTGGAAGCTCAAGCGGAAGATGTGGAAACACGGGGTAAGAGTATTACCGATGAATTAGCCAGAATAGAACGTGATAGAGATCGTTTTAATGCTGAATTGGCAGAGTTGAAAAACACTTTGGGGGCACAAAATGAGAATGTTGCTAACCAGGCCAATGGCAAGGCAGAGGCAGAACGCCGTCTTGCTATGGCGGAAACCCGTTTGAATACATTGGAACAAATGCAGGAAAGTTATGACGGGTTTGGCAACGGGATTCGCACAGTGCTGAAAGCACAAGCCGGTTGGCGTAACAAAATTATTGGCGTGGCAGCGGAACTCATTAAAGTTGACCCCAAATTAGTAACTGCCATTGAGACCGCTTTGGGAGATGGAGCGCAAAACATTGTTACGGAAGATGCAGAAACTGCCAAAACCGCCATCAAATTTTTGAAAGAGCAGAATGCGGGCAGGGCAACTTTCCTGCCGTTAGATACAGTTGAACCAAGAGCATTGCGGGATGATGAAACGGCATTGGCAAATTTGCCCGGTGTTTTAGGTTTTGCCTTTGATTTGATTGAATGTGAACCCGTTGCAGAAAAAGCATTAAAATTTTTGCTGGGACGTATTTTAGTGGCAGAAAATTTGGATGTTGCTCTTAATGCGGCTAAAGAGGGAAGATTCCATTTGAAAGTTGTTACCCTTGACGGGGATGTGGTGAATGCTGGCGGTTCCATGACCGGTGGTGCAAGACGGCAACGGGAAGGATATTTGAGCCGTGAAAAAGCTATTGAAGAATTAAAAGTACAAGTAACGAAAGAAGAAAGTGAAGTTTTGGCTTGGCAGGAAAAATTGGAAGAAGCACAAAGTGTAGCAAGCACCACAGCCAAAACAGAACAGGAACTCTCGAAAAAAGTTGAAAATGGTACCCTGCGTGTCAAAGAGTTACAGTTGGAAGCGGCAAATTTACAGAGGGAAAAGAATGAGGCAGATGCCAAATTAGCAGCTGCTTTGGGTGATCGTACGGAAGCCGCCAATACATATATGGCACAACGTGACAGGGTTAAAGAATTACGCAATACATTGACAGAACGGGAAAATATGGATCAAGGTGCTAAAGAAAAATTGGACGAATTAAGCGAGAGAATTAAGCATGAGCAAACTAATCTCAATGCCCTTGACAATGTTTTGGCAGAGATAAAAGTTGAACTTGGTAAGAACGAAAATGATATGAAATATAAAGAAGACCGTATGCGTGATTTGGACAATTCCCAAGCGGCATTACAAGAAGAAATTTCCAAAAATGATGATGAACGGGAACGGCTTGCCGCTTTGGTGGTGGAATGTAACAACCAACGTCAGGAAATGGCAACCAAACAGGATGCTATGATGGAGGATTTGGCAGAAAGTTCTGGCGGTAAAGAAAAATTTTTGGAACAGCGGGCAGAGGCACAAGCCAAATATGAAGAAGCAGACCAAATTGCTTTGGATTTCCGCAGGACGGTGGCAAGTGCAGAAACCAAAGTGCATCAAATAGATGTGGATTTGACTCGTGCCAATGCGGACTATGAGCATGCTTTGGAACAGTTGGATATGGAATACCACATGACCATTGAAGATGCCCACAAGACCGATTTATTGGAAGACAGTGACAGGGAACTGAGCCGCAAGGAAAGGGATTTAACTAACCAGATTATTGATTTGGGACCTGTGAATCCTGCAGCGGTGGAAGAATATGATGCAGTCAAAGAAAGAGCAGAACTCTATCAAAAGCAATATGCAGATTTAGTTACTGCCAAAGAAAACTTGGAAACTGTTATTGCGGAAATCAACGAAGGGATGATCAGCCGTTTTAATGAGGCATTCCAGCAAATCAACACCTATTTTGTAGAATGTTATCAGGAATTGTTTGGCGGAGGTACCGCATCTTTGAAACTGATTGACCCCAATGACACTTTGGAAAGCGGTATTGATATTGAAGCACAGCCGCCGGGAAAGAAGACCAAAGGTCTGTTCCTGCTCAGTGGCGGTGAGCGTGCTCTGACGGTTATTGCTTTGCTCTTTGCACTCTTGCGTTATCAGCCCAGCCCATTTTGTATTTTGGACGAAATTGATGCACCTTTGGATGATGCCAATATCGGGCGTTTTAGTAGTTTCCTGCACAACTATGCTCAAAAGACCCAGTTCATTGTGATTACCCATCGCAAAGGAACAATGGAAAGTGCAGACATTATGTATGGTGTAACTATGGAGGAAAGCGGCGTATCCAAACTGCTCTCCGTTAAGATAAGTGATGCGGCAAGTCAAGAAGGTATGGATGCCTGATGAGTTTTTTAGAAACTTTGAAAGCGGGACTTGCCAAAACCCGTTCCAATTTTACCAACAGAATAGTTGACTTGGTTACGGGCAGTACCCACCTTGATGATGATTTCTATGAAGAATTAGAAATGATTTTAATCAGTGCTGATGTGGGAACAAAGACCACCGAAAAACTTTTGCAGGCAGTACGGGAAGGTGCCAAAAAAGGGGAAATTAAGACACCTGATGAAGTAATGCCTTTCCTGAAAAACTATTTAACGCAAATGCTGACTTATGAAGGACAGCGTACGAAAATTGCCGGCAAACCCACTGTGATTTTGGTGGTGGGGGTTAATGGCGTGGGAAAAACCACGACCATCGGCAAATTGGCCAATTACTTTACACTTTTCAAATATAAAGTGCTTTTGGCAGCGGCAGACACCTTTCGGGCGGCTGCGGCCGAGCAGTTGAAAATTTGGGGCGAGCGTGGTGGTGTGGATGTTATCGCTCACGGAGAAGGGGCAGACCCTGCGGCAGTGGTCTTTGATGCCGTACAAGCAGCAAAGGCACGGGGGGTGGATATCCTCTTTATAGATACGGCTGGCAGATTGCATAACAAAGTTAATTTGATGAATGAACTGGAAAAAATTCATCGTGTCATAAAAAAAGAAATTCCCGAAGGACCGCAGGAAACCTTTTTGGTGTTGGATGCCACTATGGGGCAGAACGCCATTGCACAGGCAAAGGTGTTTATGGAAAGTGCCAAAGTTACAGGAGTTATCCTTACCAAGTTGGATGGTACCGCCAAAGGCGGTATGGCTGTGGCAGTTAAGGAAGAATTAGGACTGCCTGTCAAATGGATTGGTTGTGGGGAAGGGATGATGGATTTCAAACCCTTTGAAGCAGATAAATTTGTGGAAGCACTTTTTGAATAATTAGAAATTATAAATTAAAAATTGTGGTAAAATGTTATTGTGATTATAATTAGGCATTAGGAGTTAGAGGTTAGGGATTAGGGAAGGTAAAATGTTCCAGTGATTATATTTCAGGTATCAGGTTTGAGGTGTCAGGAATTAGGGAAGTTAGGGGTTATACGAATTTTTCCCGCCCAGGCGTGGGCGGGGTGGATTGCCTAAAGGAACATAAAAAGGCAAGACGGGGTGGGTCGCTCGCTACGATAAGAAAAATAACACAATGAAACAAGTTGAAACTAAAGAAAAACTAAATCAATATGCCAAAGAAATGCGGAAGCAAATGACACCATGGGAAGGCAAGTTATGGTTTATGTTTCTAAAAAAATATCCAATTAAATTCAAAAGACAGGTAATCATTGGTAAATACATTGCAGATTTTTCTTGTAATGCAGTTAAACTCATTGTTGAACTTGATGGAGGAGGACATTATAATCCTGACAGTCAAAAATATGATAAGGAAAGAATAAGATTCTTGGAACAAAATGGGTATAAGGTAATTAGAATTTTGAATAGTGATGTAGATAAAAATTTTAGAAGTGTATGTGAATTTATAGATAGGGAAGTTAAGGCAAGAATAGAGTAGGATGTTCGTGGTGCAGTCGCAGAGAGCGACCCCACCACCGGCTACTTAAAAACTGAGCCGGTCCCCCGCCCCACGCCTGGGGCGGAAAAAGTCAGCATAGTTTTTTTATTGTATATTGCGGAAGGGTGGTCGAGTGGTTTAAGGCTCTGGTCTTGAAAACCAGCGAGGGGCAACCCTCCGTGGGTTCGAATCCCACCCCTTCCGCCAAATTTTAACTTGCAAAAATTTGGCGAGTTAAAAGTTAAAAGTTAAAAATTAAGGTAATTAGTTCCTGTAATTATGTTGTTAAGTGATACAAGCATTACTAACTTCATAGAGAAACTCGCTTCCAAGTCACCCACTCCCGGTGGAGGTGGGGCGGCGGCATTGGCTGGTGCTTTGGCGGCAGCGCTTGCAAGTATGATGGCAAACCTTACTTTGGGTAAGGAAAAATTTGCGTCGGTGGAACAGGAAATGAAACTCTTGGAAGGGAAATTGGCTGTTGCCCGGGCAGAACTTTTGAAACTCATTGATGAGGATGCCAACGCCTATCAAATGATAATGGATGGCTATGCCATGCCGAAAAATACGGAACAGGAAAAAATGTTGCGTGAGGAATATTTGGCAAAAGCAGCACAAGGAGCGGCTTTGGTACCGTTGAGAATTTGCCAGCACTGTGCCAAAGTGGCAGAACTTACGGAACGCATTGCCAAAATCGGCAATCCCGGACTTTTGACGGATGCCGGTTGCGGTGTAATTATAGCAGGAGCGGCTTTGGAAAGTGCAGAACTGAATGTGCTTGTTAATTTGCCACTGACACATAACGAGGCATTTGTAGCTGACTGTCAAAAACAGCTGGCTCTCTGCAAAGCCAAAGTGCAAAGTTGCAAAGAAACAGTTTTGAAACTGATTAATAAAAAATGATTAGTATGTTGGGGTTTCCCGTGCTGTTGGCGGCACTCATCGCCTATTGCATTACCCCGTTTGTGAAAAAAATAGCATTCAAAGTAGGGGCTGTTGACCTTCCCGGTGAACGGAAGGTACATAAAATCCCCATGCCACGCTTGGGAGGTTTGGCAATCTATTTTGCATTCACCATTGCCGTGTTGGTATCAGTACCCTTTTCAAAGGATTTATTAGGAATTCTCTTGGGGGGTACTTTTATTGTAGTGGTAGGTATCTTGGATGACATTTATCAACTGCCAGCCAAAGTTAAACTTTTGGGACAAATCTTAAGTGCCTTTGTGTTGATTGCCTTTGACATTAAAGTGGAGTGGATGACCAATCCCTTTGGTGATGGCGAATATATTTACTTTGAATATTTAAGCATACCTTTTACAATTTTTTGGGTGGTGGCTTTTACTAATATAACAAATCTGATTGACGGGCTGGACGGACTGGCAGCCGGAGTGGGGGCAATCGCTTCCTTTACTACGGCATGTCTGGCGGCACAGGCAGGATATATGGAACCTGCCATGCTCAGTGCGGCACTTTTCGGTTCTTGTATAGGATTTGTCCGTTACAATTTTAATCCTGCCACAATTTTTATGGGTGATACAGGGTCTATGTTTATCGGTTTTATTTTGGCGGCTTTTAGCGTGGACGGTGCGGTGAAAACAGCAGCCAGTATTTCTCTTTTTGTGCCAGCCATTGTTATGGGACTACCCATTGCAGATACTGCCTGTGCCATTGTCCGGCGCTACCGCAGCGGACGACCAATTTTCCAACCGGACAAGGGGCATATTCATCACCGCTTAATGGAGCAGGGTATGAACCAAAAACAGGCGGTGTTGTTTATGTACGCCATTACAGGTGCATTGGCGGTTGCGGCCGTGCTTTATGCAGAGTTGAAAGGGATTTGGGCGGCTCTCCTGATTGCGGTCATTGCCACAGCGGTGGCAGTGGGGGCGAGAAAAATGGGAATGTTCAGCTATAAGGATAGGGAGAAGCAAGAATAAAGTTGAATTTTCCCGCCCAGGCGTGGGCGGGGTGGATTGCCTAAAGGAACATAAAAAGGCAAGACGGGGTGGGTCGCTCGCTACGATAAGAAAAATAACACAATGAAACAAGTTGAAACTAAAGAAAAACTAAATCAATATGCCAAAGAAATGCGGAAGCAAATGACACCATGGGAAGGCAAGTTATGGTTTATGTTTCTAAAAAAATATCCAATTAAATTCAAAAGACAGGTAATCATTGGTAAATACATTGCAGATTTTTCTTGTAATGCAGTTAAACTCATTGTTGAACTTGATGGAGGAGGACATTATAATCCTGACAGTCAAAAATATGATAAGGAAAGAATAAGATTCTTGGAACAAAATGGGTATAAGGTAATTAGAATTTTGAATAGTGATGTAGATAAAAATTTTAGAAGTGTATGTGAATTTATAGATAGGGAAGTTAAGGCAAGAATAGAGTAGGATGTTCGTGGTGCAGTCGCAGAGAGCGACCCCACCACCGGCTACTTAAAAACTGAGCCGGTCCCCCGCCCCACGCCTGGGGCGGAAAGGGTCAGATTAATACGAACTTTTATAGATATAATTAAAGGATAAAGAAATAGATTTTTATATTTTTTATTTACTACGAGGTGGTTGAAAATGTTGCAAAAGAATTACACACTCACCAGTGCCGAGGTGGACAGGGTTTCAGAGGATATCGCCCTTTACCTCACTCAGAAAAAACAGAAAAAAGAAGACATAATTAAAACCCGTTTGAACATTGAAACGGTTATGCTGTATTGGCTGGAACATGGTTTTGAGAACAAAGAGTTCAGCGTACGATTTGTCAAAAGTTTTGGCAGGATAAATATTAGGTTGATTTTGGCCGGTGAAAGTTGTAATCCCATGCAAAATGATAACGAAGAACTGGCAGAATATATGTCCATGCTGCAGGGTAACCTGGGCTTGACCACCGGTTACGAATACAATTATGGTAACAATGTTTATAGCGTGAAATTACCCATGTTATCTGTAGGCAACAATGTGAAGATATTGCTGGCAATTATTGCTTCTTTGCTTACCTGGCAAATTTCATTTTTCTTTCCAAGAGATGTGGTTATGGCAATCAATACCAATGTGATTGACCCCACTTTCAGTATGCTTTTGAGCTTGATTGCAGCAGTGGCCACCTTTTTGATTTTCTTTAATGTTTGCAGTGCCATTTGTGGTATGGGCAGTTTGACAACCCTGTCTGAATTGGGCAGCGTGTTGATGAAGCGTGCCCAATTACATAATGTAGTATGGCTTGTTGCCGGTACGGGTGTGGCTGCAGTTTTCTTCGGAGTGGTGGATTTTTCCGGCGGCTTAACACTGAATACATTGGGCGATATTTATAAAATGGTCTTGGGCATAGTGCCGGAAAGTATTTTAGGCCCCTTCGTTACGGGGAACACTTTACAAGTGTTGTTTTTGGCGGCCTGTTCCGGAATACTGTTGTTGATTTTAGGCCAGCAGATTAATGATTTTATCAATGTTATTCATCAAATTAACCTGTTCCTTATGACTGCCATAAACTATTTCTGCTATTTTGTGCCAATAATGATTTATCTCAGTTTTACAAGTATTCTCTTAAACGGTGGCTTTGATTCGGTCATTGATTTGTGGAAAATTATGGCGGTAACTTATGGCGTTGGTGTGGTAGCAATCTTTGGCGAAACACTTTGGACTGCTTGGGAAAGTAAGTTCAATATCAAACAACATTTTAACAGAGTAATGCCGGTTACCCTGTTGGCATTGACCACAGCCAGCACTTCTGCCTGTCTGCCTTTGATGACCAAGACCTTGTCAGAGGAAGGTGTAGAGGACAATTACCGTGATTTTGCCTTGCCCTTTTCGCAAACCATAGCGGTTATGGGTACGGTGATTGGCTTTCCCATTGCGGTTTTAGGATTGTTGTCCGTTTATGACCAAAGTATATCCGTATCAGCGCTTATCGTGAATATGCTGAGCTATTTACTCCTGTCTCTGACCCTGCCACCAGTGGCAGGCAGTGGTATTTCTGTTATGACCCTTTTAATTTTGCAAGCAGGATTGCCTAAGGAAGCAGTGGCAACCTATATCACCATTGACCTTTTTATGGATATGATGGAAACCTGTTGTGCCAAAACATCTGCGATTAATAATGTTTTTGCCTGTGCGAAAAAAGCGGGAAAGATGAATTAGGTCTCAGGTGTGCGGGGTTATGCGAACCCTCGTCCGTCCCATAAAGGGGCGGGGGACCGTCTAAAGGAACATAGAAGGACGGTGGTGGGGTGAGCAATTAGGTTGACGCTAATGAAGAGATAAAAACTCAAAGCTTAAAGTTTATGAATGCTTCGCATAATGCAAAAACACCCGGCTGCCCCTGTGTTCCTGTGGGCAGCCACCCTCTTTAAGAAAGAGGGAAAAAAGTTCGCATTAAGCGGACTTTTTTTATTTCAATCACAGGAACATAAAACCATAATTTTTCATTTTTAACTTATAATTTTTAACTTCTTTCTATATCATTTTATTTATTTTAACAGTTGTTTTCTAAAAATAAGAGAGTTTTTAACGTTAAAAGTGAAGATTTAACGTTAAAAATTCCTTTTTTAACATTGCTCATTGTTTTGGAAATGTTTTTGATTTTTTTTTTCAGTGGATTTGTTTTTACACCTAAAGTGATATCACTTTCAGTAAAAGTGATATCACTTTATAGTTTTTTTTTATTGCGTGGCGATTTTCAGTAAGGTTCATTATTTAATTTCGTTGTTGAAGGGGTGGATGTTTTGGACTAAATGCTATTTTAAAATTGAAAAATATTTGTTGCAAAAAATACTTTAAATGTATATACTTATAAAAAAAGTTTGTCAAGGGGGATAAATCTGTGGAAATAACAACAGGAAATAGAGTTATGCCTTGTGGTGTTAAAAAAAATAAACTTTATCCTATGAGCATAGAGGAAACACGGCTTGCTGTAGCAGAAGGTAAAGAAATAGCATATAATGATAAAGTCAAGGGCTATTCCAGTATTAAAGATTTACGTGCCGCATTGGAAAAATGAAATATCAGGTAAAATTTACTTCGAGGTTTAAAAAAGATATAAAGGTTGCTACCAAACAAGGTAAAAATTTAGAGAAAATGTACGAAGTAATTGATATGTTGGCAAGTGGACAGGCACTTGATGCTTCATACAAAGACCATGCATTGACAGGTGAATTTGAGGGCAGTAGGGAATGTCATATTGAGAGTGATTGGCTTTTGGTTTATGCGTTATATAATGATGTTATGGTGTTATCTTTAATGAGGTTAGGTTCTCATAGTGAACTGTTTTAAGAAAGGGTAATTTTAATTTATGGTTGTGTGGAGGTTTATACTTAACAATTTAATTGGGGGGGGGTATTTAGATTCTCAAACAAGTGTAACAACATTCGTTGGAATGGGGTTTTCTTTTAGTTGTTTACAGAACAGATGTTTTGTGACGGTTTTTCATTTGCCCTGCGGGCAAATGAAGTTAAAAATTAAAAGTTAAAAGTTAAAAATTAAGGTAGAAAGTTCCTGTGATTATATAGTTAGGGATCAGGTGTGAGGTGTCAAGTTTCAGGAATGGTGGCAGAGTGCGGACTCTTACCTTCATTCTTAATTCTGCATTCAGAATTCTTAATTAAATTGCTCTTGGGGCTTTGCTAAATTGCTAAATTAGATTATTTTTTTGGGAGGGAAAAAATGAAAATTGAAAAAATTGATTTGAAAAAGAAAGTGATGTTGGCACTCTTGGCGGGGAATTTGTTGTGTTCCGCTAATGCCTTGGCGGCAAATACTTATGTTTTGAACGGTGGCAGCCCGGTGGAGTTTGATGCAACAAGCGGTTATGACCCGACTGCTTTTAACAAAACAGGCAACACAATAGTATTTAATATACAAGAAGAGTATGGTGATCATTCAGCAGATCCTGTTGTAGTTCCCACCTTTCCTTTGACAGGGGCTTTGGATATGACGGGTGATTTTGTAACATTAAGTGGGCATGATGTTACAATGAATGTTGAAGCAGGTGTATATGTGGTTCAAAATGCTTGTGCCGCTGTAGCACAGAAGGGCATTGTCCGTGATAATAAATTGACTGTAAATGGCGGGATATTTTTTACCAATAACGATCTAATTGGTTCAGGAATAATTGGCATTGCGGCAGGATATTCTATGGATGGTGATGTAATCAATAACAAAGCGTTTATAACTGGTGTTACTTGTGGTGTTGCTGGTGCTGGTTATACTGCATCTGACGGAGGAAAGGCATATAACAATGTATTGACAGTTACTGACTGTACAATTTCTCAATTTCTTGTCGGTGCTGCTGCAATGGAAGAACCTTTGTCTCCAGCGTTTGGTGGCAATGTGCAACATAACAAATTGATAATTAACGGTAATAGTCAGATAAGTGCGTGGGTATATGGTGGCATAAGCCGTGGTACTGTTACGAATCCTTTGCCTGCCATCGATAATTCTGTAGAAATTAATGGCGGTACATTTTCAAGATATATATATGGTGTTGAAACGACTTCGGAAGCAGTTGAAAACTATGTAATTATCAATAATGGAACGATAAATGATGCTGTGAAAGGTGCGTGTGTAAAAGCATCGGCAACGGGTAACTATGTAATAGTTAATGGTGGCACTTTTGCCAGAACTAATCCGAATGACACAATTAGTATTTTCGGTGGTGAAGTTGACGATGGCAGTCCTAATGGATCTTTTGCAAAAAAGAATTATGTTATTTTGAATGGCGGCACTTTTAAAAATGCACAGGTTTATGGTGCAATCAATCGTGCTGAAAATGGCATAGCAGGCAGTGATTCGGCAACAGGCGACCCAAATGACGGTAACTGGGTTACAATCAATAACGCCACTTTTAACTATGGTATAGATAACAAAATCTATGGTGCGAGTACTTCAGGGACTGCAGGAAAGGCATATAACAATAAAGTAACTATTAACAACGGAACCTTTACTGGTGCTGCTGATTTTAGTTTAAAGATTGCAGGTGGTAAAGCGGATCATGACGGTACTGCAAGTAATAACAGTGTTAATATTAATAATGGTACATTCATTGCTGCCGGTGCTGGAGAAATTACCATTATAGGTGGTGATGCAGTCGGTGATGCAAATAATAATTCAGTAACCATTAAAAACGGTGTTTTTCAAGGTGCGAAAATAATTGGCGGCAGAGCAGAAAATGTGACCGGTAATAAAGTTATTATTGATGGTGGTACTTTTAATGGAACCAATGATAATAAAATTTATGGTGCTTACCTAATATCTGGTATTGGAATATCGAATAATGAAGTAGTTCTTAATGGCGGTATTTTCAGCAAGGCAACAATTATTGCGGCAGATGGTTCAGCATCATATCCTGCAAGCGGTAACAAAATTACCATAGCAGGCAGTAATGCTCTCGATTTGTCCGGCGCTACCTTGATGGGGTACGAAAACACCTTCACCTACGGGACTGAGGACCGTACTTTGAATGTAGCGAGAACCAATGTTGCGGTAAAAGACATTCAAAACTTTGGCACGATTAACTTTAACTTGGATGGTGCAAGTTCCGATGCCATTGTGTTGAAAATGGATGGTTCTTTTGATGTGTCAACTCTTAATAGTGTCAACATTAATATTACCAACAGTTCTCTAACTGGTAATGATTATATTGTTTTGATGCAGAATGTTACTGGTGATTATGGCGGATCAAGTACTGGTATTATGAAATTAGGTAATGATTTGATTTACTACACCGGCACACAACCGGCAACTCAAAAAGGCGATTACACCATTAAGCAAGATAATGGAACTAAGGTGTGGCATGAAACAACAATAAACGGCACTTATAGTTTTACTACAGATATTAAGGGTAATGTGAACAAGTCGCCAGAGGGGCTTGTTGATACCAGTTACAGTGGTAATGAAGTTATTATCCGCAGGGGAACATACGAAAATGATATTTATGGTGTATATTATACTGGCACTGATGGAAAAGATATGAATAACAATTCAATAACTGTTCATGGTGGTACATTTCATAGTGCTTCTGGACTTTATTATGGCGGGTTATGGGCTGTACATACGCGCGGGACAGGAAATTTTACAGGAAATGTGATTACAATTAATGCTGGCGATTTTAAGAATGGCGATTCTGCTTCAATTTATGCTGTTTATGGAATGAATATAAGTGGTAGTTCTACGAATAATAGCATTGTTATTAATGGAGGAAATATCAACACTAATAAGCATATTGTAGCCGTATATGCAGGAGGAACAGCTAATGGTAATACTATTACCATTAATGGTGGTACGATTGGGTCTAATGACGCTAGTCCATGGCTTTATATTTGTGGTGTGTATTTATATAGTGGTGCTGGTAATACAATTAGCGGCAATGAAGTTAATGTTAACGCTGGTTCTTTTGTTGGTTCAATGGACATTGCCGGTGTATCTGTTGGCAATTATGCCGGTGCTAACACATATAGCGGTAACAAAGTTAATATTAGTGGCGGGAGTTTTGATTTGACTTATGTAACGGACGGCAAGATTAATATTTATGGTATATATAGGAATGGGTCAGTTACTGCAGCAAACAATAACAGTGTTATCATTGCCAATGCACAATTCAACTTAGATGATGCAAATGATGAAGTTAATGTTTATGGTGCAAGTGTTGGAAGTGGTAATGTTGAACATAATTCTGTGGAACTGCATGATGGTAAATTTCATCGGGTTGCTGGCGGCTGGATAATAAATAATGGTAATGCAAATTATAATGAACTCACTATTGAAAGTGGTACTTTTGCCGGAGGTTATGACATTTATGCAGGATATGTTGGAGCAAACGGCAATGTTGTAGGAAATAAAATAATTATAAACGGGGGTGATGTCGGTGACAGTAAAGAAATTGATGCTGGGTATATACATGGTGACGGTGATGCAACAGGCAACATTATAACCATTAATGGCGGTATTATTGGTAGTGATAATGCTGTCAATATTTATGGTGCAGAGGTTAAGAATGGTAGTGCCACAGGCAATAAGGTGAATATCACTGGTGGTACTTTTGGCAAATATGTTACCATTAAAGGTGCTATTTTATGGCAAGATAATTTAGATGCTGAGATAAGTGGAAATGAGGTCAATATTACTGGTGGTACTTTTGACTACAAAATAAGTATTTATGGTGGTCATGCAAGTTCGGGAACTGCCAAATTAGTGGAAAACAACAAAGTAACTATCAAAAATATCAGTGTTGCAAACGAGAGTACAATCTATGGCGGTAATGCAACAGACACATTGGTTAAGGAAAATGGTGTTATTATTGAGAATGCTACTTTGAGTGACTCGATTGTGATTTATGGCGGTTATACAGGAAGTAAGGATGCGGAGGGGAACTTTGTAACACTTAAGAGCAGTACATTTGGAGATGGAACTGAAATTTATGGTGCTTATACTAATAATGGTAATGCAGGTGGTGATACTGAGGATAAGGGCAATAAGGTGATAATTGATGGCGGTAGTTTTGGGACTGGTAGTGCAATTTATGGTGGCTATGTCTATAGTAGTGGTAATGCCAATTACAATAAAATAACAATTAACACCGGCACTTTTAATAATAGTAATATTGGTGCAGGTAATACAGACGATGGTAATTCTAATGGAAATACGGTAATAGTCAATGACGGAAATTTTGAAGGTTACAGTAGTGGTAGTGGTATTTGGAGTGGATATGTTGTTACTGGTAGTGGTAGTACTAATGAAAATAAAATATATATTAACGGCGGTACTTTTGGCGATAATATCAGTTTTTGGGGAGCGTACGGTAGTAGTGGTGAGGCGAAAGACAATATAGTGGAAATCGCAGGCGGTACTTTCGGCAATAATTTTGGTTTGTATGGCGGATATACAACTGGCACAAGCACTAACAATACTTTGAACTTGAAAATAAAAATGGGTGGCAAGGCAAGCGAAGTTTCGCATTTCCAAAACATGAATTTCACATTGCCAAGTAATATTACAAATGGCGATATTATGTTGGAAACTGCAAGTGTTATCTATGACAATACAACCATAGGCGTTACTGCTGCCAATGGTGTAAAACTCAATAAAGATGATGTTATTTATTTGGTAAAAGCGGATAATATAAATAGTACTACTATCGCTAATGACGAGGAGAGCGTTCTTAATGGTGCGGCAATAGTTAAATTAGATGGTAATGATTTGATTTTAACCTTATTACAAGATTTTGAACAAAAGAAGACCGCAGGTAATGAAGACCAACAGAAAGCCCCGGTTGAGGGCATTGCCGCAGCCATGCAGACCGTGAACATGAGTGCGGACTTGGCAAGCGGTCAAGGTATGAGCAGTTTGCTTGCCAATACCGCAGGCGGTACAACAGACACCTTTGGTGCCATGAGTGCAGGCAGCAGCAAATATAAAACCGGCAGCCATGTGGATGTTGACGGCTGGGGACTGTTAGTCGGTGTGGGCAAAACAAAAGAATGGGGCAACGGCGAAGCCACAACTTTGGGCGTATTCTTTGAATATGGCAAAGGGGATTTTGACACCTACAACGGCAATGTACACGGGGACGGCAACAGCAAGAACCAAGGCATAGGTATTATGATGCGGCACAAAATGCTGAACAACACCTATTACGAAGGCAATATCCGTTACGGCAAACAGACAACCGAATGGAGCGAAAGTGAATTAGGCAGTTATGACACTGACAGCAAATATTACGGCATAATGGTCGGCATGGGACATATCTTCCCCGCAGGCAAGAATGAAATAGATGTCTATGGCAGATATACCTTCGGACATGTAGGTGCTTGTGATGCCACAGTAGGCGACAGCCACTATAACTTTGAAAGTGTGAAAAGTCATCGTGTAAGAATTGGCGGAAAATATAACTTCAAATTAAAGGACAGCAATGCCAAACCCTATGTAGGACTTGCTTGGGAGCATGAATTCAAAGGCGAGGCGAGAGCAAGCATTAGTGGTGTAGGTGAAGCACCCGCACCAAGTATGAAAGGACATACAGGCATAATGGAAGTAGGTTGTGACTGGAAAGTAAGTAAGAAGTGGACAGTCGGACTTGGAGCGAATGCCTATATTGGTAAGAGAAAAGGTTGGGATGGAATGGCGAGGGTGTTCTATAATTTCTAAAAAAAAGGTGGCGAAAGCCACCTTTTTTTTAGAAATTATAAGAGATAAGATAAAAGCTTAAAGCTTAAAGTTGTGGTAGAATGTTCCTGTGATTAGATTTTAGGAAGTTGGCAGAGTGCGGTCTTTTTCCGCCACAGGCGTGGGGCGGGGGACCGACACAGTTTTTAAGGTCGGTGGTGGGGTCGCCCACTACGATAAGAATAAAGAGCAAATAATCAAAGAGCAAAGACCAAATATGGTAAATAGCTCCAGAAAATTAAATTAGAAATGTGAAATTAGAAATGATGGTAGGGTGTTCCGGTGATTATAGTAATGGTTAGTACTATGTTAAGTTTGGTTCTTCAGTCGGGGAGAGCGACCCACCCCGTCTTGCACTTCTATGTTCCTATAGCTTTTTTGCCTCGCCGAACAAACCCGAATTTCTCGGCGACAGTCCACTGGACTGTCTACCCACGCCTGGGCGGGAAAAAACAGTCAGCATTATGCGAACTTTTTATTTCAATCAAAGGAACAAATTACCATAGTTTTAAGCTTTAAGCTTTTAACTTTTAATTTCTCTATATTATTTTATTTATCCGAAGAGTTATCCTCTAAAGAAAAGGGAGTTTTTAACGTTAAAAGTGAAGATTTAACGTTAAAAATCCCTTTTTTAACATTGCTCATTGTTTTGGGAATGTTTTTGATTTTTTTATTGCGTGGCGATTGTTGGAATGGTTTTATTTAATCTTTGTGGAAAAATTGTAGCGGTTTTTATAAAGTATTTTGGAATGGTCAAAATAACTTGTCATATTGATAGTATTCAGATATAATGTATTTTAAGTTTTTATTTAAATTATTTATCAATTCATACTTTTATGGAAAGCAGGTGGAGTTATGATTAAGTCAAAAAAGATTTTGATTGCTTTGGCGGTGATTGGGGCAAATATGTTTGCTCACAATGCTTTTGCTGCTGATGGTGATACATGGTATGGTGATGGAAATAATGCCACTGTATGGGCAGGTATAAATATTGGTACAGATTCATATGCTCATTGGAATGAAATTTCCGGCGCTTGTGCAACTGGTGCTAATTTGACTTTGACAGGGTCGGAAAGTGATGTCGGCGGAATTGCATTTGGTGATGCAAAATACTTTTTTGCAGGTCATAGCAGGGAGGGGAATGTTACAAATAATATACTGACTGTTTCAGGTGGCACTTTTGCCGGTGGTGTGCAAATTCATGGCGGTTGCAGTTTTAATGGCAATGTCAGTAACAATAAAGTTAATATAGACGGTTCCCCCACATTCCAAGGTTTTGAAATTTATGGAGGCAGAAGTGCTTGGGGGAATGCGGTGGGAAATGAGTTAACTTTTGCGTGCAACAGTGGTGATTTAGTGGGCAGAATTTATGGCGGTTATGGTCTTAATGCTTTTGATAATACTTTAACTATTTCTGGTGGAACATTTATCTCAGGCCCAGCTAATGGGTTTTATGCAGGATATGCACATCTTGAGGGCGGTTCCGGTGGTGATGCAAGGGGGAATAAATTAAATATAACCGGAGGAGATTTTAGCTTTGACGTTGGTTCTGGTGACAGAGGATTTTTTGGCGGTTTAGGTGCAGATGTAAATAGTAATGTCATTGGTAACATAGTGAATATTACAGGCGGTACATTTACTTTTGGATATTCCGTAGATGAATATTTTGATGGAATTTTTGGTGGAAAAAATATTTATACCTTTAGCGTTACAGGTATTGTTTCCCAAAATGTAGTTAACATTTATAATGGTGCTAATATAAAAAGAGCAAAGATTTGTGGCGGATATAGTAAAACCGGAGATGCGGACAATAATACAGTGAATATTTATGGTGGCAGTTTTGGCAGTACGGCTGCCGTCACAGTTTACGGCGGTTATCATGAAAAAGTAATGCTTAGTGATCCTCGTACTATCAGTTGCAATGCAGTAAATATTTATGGAGGGACTTTTAGCAATAGCAGTGAAATTTATGGTGGCTATAATCTTAATGGTGTTGCCGGCGGGGACAGTGCGGATAAGGGAAATAAGGTGGTTATTGAAAATGTTACTTTCAATTCCGGCACGGGTAATAAGATTTATGGCGGTTATGCGGATGGCAGTGCCAGCAAAGCAGATTATAATAGTGTGACAATTAATAATGGTACTTTTGAGAGTACAGGTGATTTTGGAGTGGAAATTGTTGGCGGTGAGAATAAGGGAAACGGTCAGGCATCAAACAACAAAGTTGTTATTAACAATGGCACATTTAAGGGTACGGGTAATTTTAGTGTAGAAATTGTTGGCGGTAAGAATAACGGAGACGGTCAGGCATTAAACAACAAAGTTATTATTAATGGTGGTACTTTTGAAGGGTCGGGAAGTGGTAAAATAGTGATAAAGGGTGGTGAAACAACAGGAACGAGTAATGCGTACTACAATGAGGTCATCATTAACAACGGTTCTTTTAAGAATTTTGAAATTTATGGTGGGTATAGTGGTTTTTTGTATGATAATAATGTAACTATTAAAGGAGGAACTTTCCAAGGGTCAGGTAATAAAATTTATGGTTCCAATGCACCAACCTCTATGGCAAATGCTAATCAGCAGATTATTCTTGAAGGGGGTATTTTCACGGGGACAACATCGATTATTGCGGTAGATGGAAATGGAATGCCTTCTGGTAGTGCAAGTACTGTTACCATTCAAGGCACAAATCCTCTTGATCTTTCTGGCGCTACGCTGATGGGGTATGAAAATGTTTCTGAAACTGATAGAGTATTGAATGTCAACCGTACCAATGTAAAAGTTGGCGGTATTAAAAGTTTTGGTACGATTAATTTTACTTTGCCGAAGGGTACGACTTCGGATGATATTGTGTTGAGGATGCAGGGAAGTGCGTTGGATTTATCTGCATGGAATGTGGCTAATATTACTGTTAATACTAATGGTATTACTTTGGGCGATGGGGATTATATTACTTTGATGCAGAATGTGAACGGAAGTTACGGGGGAACTGTCGCTACAGGAAATATTACTGTACTAAATGGTGATTTGATTTATTACACTGGTGGAACAACGCCAACAGCAAAAGCGGATTATACAATTACTCATGGTGGTGTTTCTTTTGAACCTTCTGCTGCAGCAGATTATAATGAAATTATTGGTAATCAAAAAATATCTTCTTCTGATTTGAACGGATGGAACATGGTAGTACGGGGTGGTACTTACAATGGTGATTTTACTCCTGTAATTAGGTTGGTGGCATCTGATGTGGCAGGAGCAAATATCAGCAACAATCATTTGACTATTCATGACGGAACATTTAACTATGATATTTTTGGGGTAAAGTATGAAGGAACGGAAAACTCACCGGGAATACTAAAGAATAATAGTATCACTATTAATGCAGGTGTAAAATTTGATGCTGCTATATATGTTGCTTATGCTAAATATGGTAATTTATATGATAATATCCTCGTAATTAACGATGGCACTTTTGTTGATTCAAATAATCACATCTATTCTGCATATGTTGAGTATGGCGGGAATGCTACACATAACACGATTGTTATCAATGGTGGAAATTTTAGCAAAAATAAAGATATTATTGCAGGCAGGTCAAGCGATGATGCAATAAATAATGAAACAATCATTAATGGCGGTACTTTTGGTGCAAGTGATGGATATACCGATATTTATGGCGGATATAGTGGAAGTGGGAATGTTAAAGGAAATAAGGTAAAGATAGCAGGCGGTTCTTTTACAGATCAAGGTAATGGTGCCATTTGTGGTGGTTATTTGAGGGGTGGGTCTGATCATAATGTCACTGGTAATGAAGTGAACATTACGGGTGGCAGTTTTAAGGGAGTTACTAAAATTTTTGGTGCGTATAAATTCTCTGATAGTGGTAAAAACAAAATCAATGGCAATAAAGTAAATATTAATAATGTATGTTTTGATATAAGTTCAATAACTTATGGAGATATTAAGATTGCCGGCGGGTATGATGAGAGTGATAGTTATTATATGGGCAATGGGGAAACGAAGGGAAATGAAGTTACTTTAAGCAATGTCAGTTTTAAAACTAATAGTGAGAATTTTATTTATATTTATGGCGGTTATAATAAGAATGGTATTGCAGAGAATAATGTTATAAATATTATTGGTGGAGAAATTAATCTCATCAATACAAGTGGACTTTATGGCGGAAGAAGTTTTGGTACAGGTTCAGAGGTTAAAGGGAATATTGTGAACGTTTGTAGTGGAAATATAAAGGGATCTATTTGTGGCGGACATAGTGTAAATGGTAATGCTGTTGGAAATATAGTGAATATATATGGCGGTAATTTTGGAGAAAGTAGTGGTGTTTATGGTGGACAGGCAGGTGGTAGTGGTGCTTCTCAACGTGCTGATGGTAATATAATGAATATTCTGGGCGGAACATTTGCGGATGATTGCAGTTTTTATGGCGGTTATTCAAGTGGCACAAGCAGTGATAATATTTTGAATTTAAAAATAAAAATGAGCGGTAAGGCAAGGATTGTTGGTTATTTTCAGACCATGAATTTTACTTTACCGAGTGATATTGCTAATGGGGACACAATGATAAAAACAAAAATATTGAGAGTTGATATTCCAACTGGAGGCGAGGCAACTATCAATGTTTATGCTGCAAATGGGGTTAAACTGAAAAAAGATGATGTTATTACATTAGTAGATGTTTTTGAAGAAACTGCGGGAACTTATACTGCTGGTAGTATTCTTGGCGGTGCAGCAGAGTTGTGTGTTGAGCAGACAGATGCTGATGCTAATGGAGATAGTGATAATAAAGATTTAGTTATAAAGTTATTACGTGACTTTGAACAAAAGAAGTCCGCAGGCAATGAAGACCAACAGAAAGCACCCGTTGAGGGCATGGCGGCGGCGGTGCAGACCGTGAATATGAGTGCGGATTTGGCAAGCGGTGACGGCATGAAGAGTTTGATTGCAGAAACTGCCGGCGGTGCAACCAACACCTTCGGTGCAATGAGTGCGGGCAGCAGCAAATACAAAACAGGAAGCCATGTGGATGTGGACGGCTGGGGAGTACTTGTAGGTGCAGGCAAGACAAGGGACTGGAAAGACGGCTCTGCTACCACCTACGGCTTGTTCTTTGAATATGGCAAAGGGGACTTTGACACCTACAACGGCAACGTACACGGTGATGGCAATTCCGAAAACAAAGGCGTGGGTATTATGGCAAGACATAAACTCACCAACAACACCTATTACGAAGGCAATATCCGCTACGGCAAGCAGGAAACAGAGTGGAGTCAAAGCGAACTTGGCGGTTATGACATGGACAGCAGATATTATGGCATTATGGTAGGCATGGGACACATCTATCCCGTAGGCAAGAATGAAATAGATGTGTATGGCAGATATACTTACGGACATGTAGGAGCGTGTGACGCAACACTCAAAGACAGCAAATATCACTTTGACAGCGTGAAGAGCCACAGAGTGAGAGTCGGAGCGAAATATAATTTTGTTCAAGAAAAAAGTAATGCCAAACCATATATCGGACTTGCTTGGGAGCATGAATTCAAAGGCGAGGCGAGAGCAAGCATTAGTGGTGTAGGTGAAGCACCCGCACCAAGTATGAAAGGCAACACAGGCATAATGGAAGTAGGTTGCGACTGGAAAGTAAGCAAGAAATGGACATTGGGACTTGGAGCCAATGCCTATATAGGCAAGAGAAAAGGTTGGGATGGAATGGCGAGGATTTTCTATAATTTCTAAAAAAAAATCCCGTGCGATGCACGGGATTTTTTTTAGAAATTTAGGGTTAAGGGCTAAGGGGGAAGAATATAATGCGGAATGCGGAATTCGCAATGCGTAATTGTGGTAAGATGTTCCGGGGATTAAATATAATGCGGAATGCGGAATTCGTAATGCGTAATTATGGTAAGATGTTCCTGTGATTATATTTAGGTTTCAGGTGTGCGGGGTTATGCGAACTCTCGTCCGCCCATAAAGGGGCGGGGGACCGTCTATAGGAACAAAGAAAGACGGTGGTGGGGTGAGCAATTACGCTGTCGCTAATGAAAAGATAAAAACTTAAAACTTAAAGTTGTGGTATAAAGTTCCTGTGATTATAATATTATTCGTAGGGGCAGGTTTGTAACCTGCCCGAAGAAAGGACGATAAAATATGAAAGGACGGGCGGGTTTGAAACCCGCCCCTACGGAGGAAGTTGTAAGTTAGAAGTTTTTGAATGCTTCGCATAATGCAAAAACACCCGTCTGCCCCTGTGTTCCTGTGGGCAGCCACCCTCTTTAGAAAGAGGGAAAATCAGTTCGCATTAAGCGGACTTTTTTATTTCTAATCACAGGAACATAACACCATAAATTATTCATTATTCTTTATTAATTATTCATTAGATTTGTGCTATAATAATCTTGCAGAGAAAACTTAATGTTATTTTGGTGGTGAAAATGAAAAAAGTTATGTTAATTTTTGGCACCCGACCGGAGGCAATTAAGATGTGTCCTGTGGTTAAGGAAATTGCCAAGCATAAGGATTTGCAACCTCTTGTTTGTGTTACCGCACAGCATCGGGAAATGCTTGACCAAGTGCTAAAACTTTTCCAAGTGGTGCCGGATTATGATTTGAATATTATGAAAGCGGGGCAGACCCTTTATGATATTACGGCAAGGGTGCTGACCGGTTTGCAGACGGTATTGCAAGAGGCAAAGCCCGATTTGGTGCTGGTGCATGGGGACACTACCACCACTTTTGCAGCGGCTTTGGCGGCTTATTATATGCAGATTCCTGTCGGTCATGTGGAGGCGGGGCTGCGTACCAACAACAAGTACAGCCCTTATCCGGAAGAGATGAACAGGCGGCTTACGGGTTCGCTTTGCGACTGGCATTTTGCCCCTACGGCGTTGGCACGGGAAAATTTGCTGAAAGAAAATGTTAATCCTGAAAGTATTTTGGTAACGGGGAACACGGTTATAGATGCTTTGCAGATGACGGTACAAAAGGAGTTTGCTTTTCAAGACAAGGATTTGCAAAAGGTTTTGCAGAGCGGTAAGCGGTTGCTTTTGATGACTACCCACAGACGGGAAAATTTGGGTGAGCCGTTGCGGCAGGTTTATCGTGCTTTGAAAGAGGTTTTGCGTTCCCACGAGGATGTTCAGGTGGTTTTCCCGGTACATAAAAATCCTGCAGTCCGCAAGGTGGTGGAGGCAGAACTGGCGGGGATGGACAGGGTGCTTTTGACAGAGCCGCTTGACTATGAACCCTTTGCTAATTTGATGAGTCATGCCTACCTAATCTTGACAGACAGCGGCGGGATTCAGGAGGAGGCACCCAGTTTGGGCAAACCGGTCTTGGTGGTGCGGGACACGACAGAGCGGCCGGAAGCGGTGGCGGCAGGGACGGTAAAATTGGTTGGCACTGATTTTGATAAAGTTTTGACTGAAATGAATAATTTGCTTGACGACAAGTCCGCATATCAGAAGATGGCGGAGGCGGTCAATCCTTATGGGGACGGGCTGGCGTCTGAGAGGATTGTGGAGCGGATAAGGCGGAATGCGTAATTCGCAATGCGTAATCTAATTAAGAATTATGAATGCAGAATTAAGAATGATGGTAAAATGTTCCTGTGATTAGAGCAGGGAAGTTGGATGAAAGCGAACTTTTTCCGCCCCTTTAGGGGCGGACGAGGGTTCGCAAAACCCCGCATACCTGAAACCCCAATTTTAATCACAGGAACTTTCTACCACAATTACTCATTACTAATTACTCATTACCAATTATCTTATCCCCCCCCTGAAACCTGAAACTTAATTTAATTATAATATTGCTGGACATAATTTTGAAAATAGGTTAAAATATTACAAATGAGACAAGATGACGCAGAGCAGAAATCCAAAAGACAGATGGCCCTGATGATGGTTTATGGTTTGCCCATAGTCATTGTCATGGATTTTGTTATTGCTTTTAAGGCGGGGCAGTGGCTGGATTTGTATTTTTCCAGCGGCGGCAATCTGTACCGCAATCTTTGTCTGGTGCTTGCTTTTGTGGTGACTTTGTTGACTTTTCTCCGTCTGACCCGTTTCGGGGGAGGGAAAAATGCAAAATAAATCCGCTGTGATGGAGGTAATGGCCAGGCAGCGGGGCAAACTTCTCGGCAGGGTGGCAATGGGGGCATTGCCCTTTCCCGTTCTGATGAAGATTTTTGGCAGCCAGGTTTGGGCGGAGGGCCTGTTGGTCGGCATTACGGCTGGTCTGCTTGACCAGTGGATTATGCTGACCGGCATCCGTGCATCCCAGCCCTATTATGTAAGTCCCAGGAAGGGACTGCTCCGGTTCAAACTGTTCACCCTTTTGCGGCTGATAAGTGCAACTGGTTTTATATTTTTGGTGATAAGACAGAAAGACCTGACAGGCGGTCTGATCATGGGCTTTTTGCTTATACATATAATTTTTATAATGGTTTTAATAATGCTCACCCGTCGTAATGATGGAGTGAAGAAAGGAGAGTAAAATGGGACACTCCGGTGAAATTATTCACTATGCGGCGACACAAGTGGCTGACGGCATTGTCATCAATATGCAGACCATGTATATGACCTGGCTCAGCATGGCTATTGTATTTGTGATTTTTATGCTGGCTGCTAAGAATGTCAAGATGGTTCCATCCGGCATTCAGAATGTTATGGAGTTCTTTATCGACTTTTTGCGCAACTTGATGAAAGACCAGTTGGGTGAGGACGGTGCCAAGAAAATGGCCCCCTTCGTTATCACCTTGTTCATGTTCATCTTCATTGCCAACGAACTCGGTTTGTCTCCCCAAGTGTTTATGCCCATCCACTTTGAGTGGACTTCCCCCACCAACGATATCAATACCTGTTTTGCACTGTCCATTACAGTTGCTTTGGGTGTGTATGTTGTGGGCGTGGCAAGAAAGGGTATTGGCCACTTCAAACATTTTATCAGTCCGAGTCCTGCATTCCTGCCTTTACATTTGTTGGATGAGGTTACGAAACCGCTTACTATGGCACTTCGTCTCTTCGGTAACATTTTGGCAGGCGAAATCCTGTTGGGCGTGTTGTATCAACTGAGCCCTTGGATTATTCCTGAGTTCTGGGTAATGTTCAGTTTGTTCATCGGCTTCTTGCAGGCCTTTATTTTCACAATGCTGACATTGACCAGCTACGCCACCGTTTTTGCTCATCACTGATGACGGTGCAATTTAGTTTTTGAAAAGAGGATTAAAATTATGGATCAAACTTTAGTTTTGCAATCTTGTGCTTTGGCTGCCGGCATCATTTGTGCAGGTGCAGCACTTGGCGCAGCATTGGGCAACGGCTTTTTGACCGGTAATGCTCTTGCTTCCATGGCCCGTCAACCTGAAATGGCTGACAAGCTTTTTACCAATATGTTGGTATCCGTAGGTCTGGTAGAATCCATGCCTATTCTCTGCTACGTTATCGCAGTAGTATTCGTATTCGCAAATCCTTGGGTAAAATAATCGTAACCCAAATCGTGAAAGAAGGAGTGGACTAAATGGTAGATTTTAATATGACATTTGTCGCACAGATCGTTAACTTCTTGTTCTTAGTTTGGGTTTTGGCAAAGTTTGCGTACAAGCCCCTCATGAAAATGATGGAGGACCGCAAGACCAAAATTGCCAACGATTTGAGCGGGGCAGAAACCGCCCGTGCTGAAGCTGAACAGGCAAAGCAGGAGGCAGTTGCAGCCCTGAACCAGGCAAGACAGGAAGCGGCAGCAATCGTTGAGGCAGCCCGTGTGAATGCCCAAACCGCTGCTGAAAAGATTATGGCTGATGCCAATGCGGCCAAAGATGCGTTGCTGGCACAGGGCCGTGAAGAAGCAGCGGCTGAGAAGAAGAAAGCGCTGGAAGAAGTCCGTGCGCAGGTTATCGAACTCAGTATGGTTGCTGCTGGTAAGATTATTGAAAAGAAACTCAGCACTGCCGCTGACAAGAAGATGGCTGCTGAGATTGTTGATTCCGTTCTCAAATAATAGCCGGAGGTGTTAGTAATGGCGAAGAAAACTGACAATATTGCCGCTGCGCAAGAATTGTTAAAAGTCAAAATTACCACGGCTAAGGAATTGACTGCTGCTGAACTTAAGGCAATCGTTGATGATTTGTCCAAAAAGGTTGGCAAGAAACTTGATGTCGTAACCGATGTGGATGCAACGGTTTTGGGCGGCGTCATGATTCAAGTCGGCGACAAGGTTTATGATAACACTGTTGCCGCCCAACTGCAGAAAATGCAAAATGCTATGGCGGAGAGTGCCGAGAGCTTGGCCGATAGCATTGGCAAATTTAAGGCGGACATTAATGTTGCTGAAGTCGGTTTCGTTAACAAAGTGGGTGACGGTATCGCCACTGTTGTGGGGTTGCAAAACGCCATGGCGGGCGAGCTTGTCCAGTTGCCCCACGGCGTGTCCGGCATGGTACAGAACCTGAACGCTGACAGCGTGGGTATTGTACTTATGGGCGGCGACACCCTGATTAAAGAGGGTGATCAAGTTCGTCGTACCGGCCGCATCATGGAAGTTCCCGTGGGTGAGGCACTGCTGGGCCGTGTAGTCAGCGCAATAGGTGACCCCATTGACGGTAAAGGCGAAATCGCGGCTGCGGAATACCGCCCGGTTGAAAGCCCGGCACATGGTATTGCAGACCGTCAGCCCGTTGACACTCCGGTGCAGACCGGTATCAAGTGTATTGACGCACTGGTACCCATCGGACGTGGCCAGCGTGAATTGATTATCGGAGACCGTGGTACTGGTAAGACCGCAGTTGCGATCGATACCATTATCAATCAAAAGGGCCAGAACATGATTTGCATTTATGTTGCAATCGGTCAGAAGGCCTCTAATATTGCCCGCATTGTGCGTACTTTGGAACAGCACGGTGCAATGGAATACACCATTATCGTAGCCGCAACCGCTGCAGATTCTGCACCTTTGCAATATTTGGCTCCCTATGCAGGTGTGACCATGGCAGAATACTTCATGGATCAGGGCAAGGATGTGCTTTGCGTTTATGACGATTTGTCCAAACACGCTGTGGCATACCGTGCAATGAGTTTGTTGCTCCGCCGTCCCCCCGGACGGGAGGCATATCCCGGTGACGTATTCTATTTACATTCCCGTCTGTTGGAACGGGCTGCCAAGTTGAATGCTTTGAACGGTCTGCATGGCGGTTCTGTAACTGCCCTGCCCATCATTGAAACCTTGGCGGGTGACGTGGGCGGATTTATTCCCACAAACGTAATTTCCATCACTGACGGCCAGATTTTCCTGGAGAGTGAGTTGTTCTATGCAGGTATCCGTCCTGCCATCAACTCCGGTTTGTCCGTATCCCGTGTAGGCGGTGCGGCTCAAATCAAGGCAATGAAACAGGTTGCCGGCACCCTCCGTCTGGATTTGGCTCAATTCCGTGAATTGGCGGCATTCGCCCAATTCGCTTCTGACCTGGATAAGGCCACCAAGGCACAACTTGACCGTGGCCAGCGTCTGACCGAACTTTTGAAGCAGGGCCAGTATGCTCCGTTGCCTGTTGAAAAGCAGGTTATGGCTATCTATCTGGGCACCAGAGGTTATTTGGATGATGTGGCTGTTAAAGATGTTACTCGTTGTGAAAAAGAGTTTTTGGAGTTTATGGATACCAACCATCCCGAAGTTGGTGCGGATATTGTGGCTACCAAAAAGCTTTCGGACAACAACGAGGCAGTTTTGAAGCAGGCAATCGCTGAGTTTAAGGGAAGTTTTGTAGGGGCGAGGTGATTGATTAATGGCTAATGCACGCGAGATTCGTCGCCACATGAAGTCAATCAGCAATATCGGTAAGATTACGAAGGCCATGAAGATGGTGGCCGCTGCCCGTCTGCGCCGTGCGCAGGAGAGAGCGGCAGCAAGCCGTCCTTATGCCATCAAAATCAAAGAGGTGCTGAGCCATGTTGTGGCAGATGAGGGAATTCTTGCCGGCTTGGACATTAAGAGACATCCGCTTTTGCAACAGCGCGCAGAGATTAAGCGTGTGGCGTACCTGGTTATGTGTTCCGACAAGGGACTGGCAGGTGCCTACAGCTCCAACGTCCTCAAGATGGCGGCGGCAGAGATTGCTGCCTGCGACAAGGAGGTCGTTGTAATCACTAGCGGCCGCAAGGCAAGGGATTATTTCCTGCACCGCGGCTACACTGTGCTGAACTCCCATATGGGCTTTAGTGACAGGCCGCAATACACCAATGCGGCGGATATCGCTAAGGACGCGGCAAAGCGATTTGCAGATGGTGAGTTTGATGAGTTGCGCATTGTTTATACAATCTTCAAAACCGCGCTGAGCCAAATTCCCACTGTGGAGAAGATTCTCCCTGTGGAACCTCCTGCCAAAGATTCTAAGGCGGGAGAACAGGCGAACGCAAGCTTCATGTTTGAGCCCAGTGAGGATGAGATTTTAAGTGCCCTGGCACCTAAATATCTTGAAACAGTAATTTTTGCAGCACTGGTACAATCTGCTGCCAGTGAATTAGGTTCTCGTATGACGGCTATGACTTCTGCAACCGATAATGCGGCCGCTCTGGTTGCCAACCTGGAATTGAGCTATAACAAGGCCCGCCAGGCAGGCATTACCCGTGAGTTGAACGAAATTGTCGGCGGCGTGGAAGCCCTGGCACAGTCACAGGAATAATTAGGGAGGCAAATAACTTGAATACAGGTAAAATTGTACAAGTAGTTGGCCCTGTCATCGATATCAAATTTGCTCCGAAGTCCCTTCCCGCCATTTTGAACGCAATCAAAATTGATGGAACAACTCCGGATGGAAAAACCAAAATCCATCTTACTTGCGAGGTTATGCAGCACATCGGCAAGGATGTTGCCCGTGCTGTTGCAATGAGTTCCACCGACGGTTTGGTTCGTGGTATGGAATGTGTGGATACGGGTCGTCCTA
This sequence comes from Phascolarctobacterium sp., assembly GCA_030531205.1. Classification (GTDB taxonomy): domain Bacteria; phylum Bacillota; class Negativicutes; order Acidaminococcales; family Acidaminococcaceae; genus Phascolarctobacterium_B. The sequence goes on along the minus strand of JAUNOC010000005.1, from coordinate 29,696 downwards.
TCGCTGTTCCCGTTGGAGACGGCGTTTTGGGCCGTATCTTCAATGTTCTGGGCGAGACCGTGGACAAGGATGATACACCTGTTAAGGCCGCTGATTTCTGGCCTATCCACAGGCCGGCCCCCAGCTTCGATCAACAGGCAACTTCTACAAAAATTTTGGAAACCGGCATAAAAGTCGTTGACTTGATTGCGCCCTACGCAATGGGCGGCAAGATTGGTCTGTTCGGCGGTGCTGGTGTAGGTAAGACGGTTATTATTATGGAGTTGATTCATAATATTGCAACCGCACACGGCGGTTATTCCGTTTTCGCCGGCGTAGGCGAGCGTACCCGTGAGGGTAACGACCTTTGGGGCGAAATGAAGGAATCCGGCGTTATCAGTAAGACCGCTTTGGTTTACGGCCAGATGAACGAGCCCCCTGGAGCCCGTATGCGTGTAGGCCTTACCGGTCTGACCATGGCTGAATATTTCCGTGATGTGGGCGGGCAGGATGTACTTCTGTTCATTGATAACATCTTCCGTTTTATTCAGGCAGGTTCCGAAGTGTCCGCTCTTTTGGGCCGTATGCCCTCTGCCGTAGGTTATCAACCTACTTTGGCAAACGACATCGGCGCATTGCAGGAGCGTATCACTTCCACCAAAACAGGTTCTATTACTTCCGTACAGGCAGTTTATGTGCCTGCGGACGACTTGACAGACCCTGCTCCGGCTGGCACTTTTGCCCATCTGGACGCTACCACTGTATTAAGCCGTCAGATTGCGGAACTTGGTATTTATCCGGCAGTTGACCCCTTGGATTCCACCAGTCGTATTTTGGATCCGTTGGTAATTGGCGAGGAACATTACAATGTTGCCCGTGGCGTACAGGCAATTTTGCAACGCTACAAAGAGTTGCAGGATATTATCGCCATTTTAGGTATGGAAGAGTTGAGCGAGGAGGACAAGATTACAGTTGCCCGTGCCCGCAAGATTCAGAAGTTCCTGAGCCAGGCCTTCTTCGTAGCGGAACAGTTCACCGGCACTCCCGGCCAATATGTTCCTTTGAAGGAAACCATCCGCGGATTCAAAGAGATTCTGGAAGGCAAGCACGACGATTTGCCGGAAGGCGCATTCTATATGGTGGGTACCATTGATGACGCCATTGCAAAGGCAAAGACCTTGAAGGAGTAATATGACTACCTTTACTTTTGAAATTGTTACGCCGGATAAAATGCTTTTTAGCACGGACAAGGCAACTTATGTGGGATTCACTGCCCCCAGCGGCAGTATGGGGATTGAGGCAAAACATTTGCCCATTACGGCATCCCTCAGTATTGCGCCGGTGAAGATTAATCTGGAAGACGGCACTGTAAAATATTTTTCTGTGGCAGGCGGCTTTTTGGAAATGAACGGCACCAAATGCACAGTGCTTGCAACTGTGGCAGAGGACGGCAAGGACATTGATGCGGCAAGGGCCGAAGCGGCAAAGAAACGGGCGGAGGAACGCCTGGCTTCTAAGAGCGCGGAAATTGATATGAACAGGGCGACCATCGCTTTGCAAAAGGCATTGACCAGGTTGAAGACCAAGGCAAAGGTTTCCGGTTAAAAAGTGTTGGACAAGTTCAAAAACAACAGGAAAAATTCCACCTGTAAAAAGGTGGAATTTTTCTATGCTTTTTTGCTTCAGTTGTGCTATAATATAAAGTTATAATTTAAAATAAAAGTGGAGGCAGAAGATAAAAGAGATGGTCAAAATACCGCAGTTTAAAAATGTTAAGGTTCAGGAGTGGGTTGACAAATGGGTGAAGATTTGCAATCCTGATGCAGTTGTTGTAATCAAAGGCACGAAGCAGGAGCATAATTTATTGTGCGGGCAAATGGTAAAAACAGGGCAGTTCATAAAACTTAACCAAAAATTAAGACCGGGCTGCTATCTTGCCCGTTCCCATGCTTCAGATGTAGCAAGGGTGGAGAACAGGACTTTTATTTGTTCCGAAAAAGAGATTGATGCCGGTCCAACTAATTATTGGCGTGAACCCTCCGCCATGAAAAAAGAATTGCTGAAAAAGTTTAAGGGCTGTATGAAGGGGCGTACTATGTACGTTATTCCCTTTGCTATGGGACCCATCGGCAACCATATAACGCAGTACGGGATTGAAATTACGGACTCTGCTTATGTAGTTGTGAATATGAATATTATGACCCGTACGGGTACGGCAGTAATGAAGCATTTGGACACAGGCATTGATTTTGTGCCCTGTATTCATTCTGTGGGTGCGCCGTTGAAAAAAGGGCAAAAAGATGTGGCCTGGCCCTGCGCAAAATCCATTAATGACAAATATATTGTTCAGTTTCCTGAGGATAGGGAAATTTGGTCATTCGGTTCCGGCTATGGCGGTAATGCGTTGCTTGGCAAAAAATGTTTTGCCTTGCGGATTGCTTCTAAACTTGGAAGGGATAATGGGTGGATGGCGGAACATATGCTTGTTCTTACCTTTACCAGTCCTGCGAAAAAGCAGTATCATATTACGGCGGCGTTTCCTTCCGCCTGCGGGAAGACCAATTTGGCAATGATGTTGCCGAAATTGCCGGGGTGGAAATTGCAAACCATAGGTGATGATATTGCTTGGTTGAAACCGGGTGAAGATGGCCGTCTTTATGCCATTAATCCTGAAAATGGTTTCTTCGGTGTGGCGCCGGGAACGTCAATGGGGACTAATCCTAATGCATTGCTGGCCTGCAGGAAAAATACAATTTTTACTAATGTTGTGCTTACCCCAGATGGAGATGTCTGGTGGGAAGGAATGGGCAAGGATGCCCCGGAAACAGGTATTGATTGGCAGGGGAATGTTTGCTATTGCTGTGTTGACAACAAACATTATATGGGACCAAAGCCCGGTATGACAAAAGCGGAAATCAAAAAATCAGGTTATGTTGCCGCTCACAAGAACAGTCGCTTTACTGCTCCGGCAGTTAATTGTCCGGTGCTGGATAAGGATGGGTTTGAAGGACTTTACAAAGGCAAGCCGACAGGGGTGCCGGTTGATGCGATTATCTTTGGCGGTCGCAGACCTTCTACAATTCCTTTGGTAAATGAGGCAAAGAGCTGGACACATGGAGTATTTATGGGTTCTGCGGCCGGTTCAGAAATTACAGCAGCGGTAATTTCTGATAAAATCGGTCAGGTGCGTCGTGACCCAATGGCTATGTTGCCCTTCTTCGGTTATAATGTGGCTGATTATTTCCAACATTGGCTGGAAATGGAACGAACTTCTGTTAATCCGAAAAAATTGCCTAAAATTTATTTTGTTAATTGGTTCCGTAAGAATGAGAAAGATGAATTTATGTGGCCTGGCTTTGGTGACAATAGCAGAGTTTTGAAATGGATTTGTGACCGTATAGATGGTAAGGTAAAAGCCAATGCCACAGCTATTGGTAACTTGCCTAAAATTGCTGATATTTCTTTGGAGAACAATACGGGTAAGGGAATTGTTAATCCTAAGTTCTTAAAAGAAATTTTGAAAGTGGACGTAAAAGGGTGGAAAAAAGAAATTGACACGGTTGAGGCATCTTATGACGAATACGATATGAAAGCATCTAAAGATTCTAAAATTGTGAATGCTGATGCTAAACGGGTGCCTGCCGCTTTGCGTAAACTTTTAGCAGAATTAAAAGCGGATTTGGGAAAGGTAAAGTAATAATAAGGAAAAATACCATTCGGTTTAGATTAGAATGGTATTTTTTTTATTTATTAAAAATATAATTTGTGGTATAATTTGTAATAACTATGGATGGAGTGATGTATTCCAATTTCATAATTTCAGTCAATGCGGTGCTGCCAATGGGTGTGCTGATGCTCATAGGTATGCTGATTAAGCAGCGTAACTGGCTGAACCAGGCAGAACTTAAGCGTTTGAACGGTGTGATTTTTAAGGTTTTCTTTTTCTTTATGCTGTTTAATTCCACCTATCATGCCACGATTAACGACTACAGACCGCGTCTTTTGGTGTATGCCATAACCTCAGTTTTGATTCTGTGGGTAGTGACAGGGTGTTTCAGTTGCGGGGTTACGAAGAACCCCCGTGAGCGGGGCGCTATGATCCAAAACCTGTACCGTTCCAACTTTGTCATTATGGGTTATCCCGTAGTAGTCAATATGTTCGGTTTTGAAAATGCAGGTGTGACTGCCATGCTGGTGGCGGTCATTGTGCCTTTGTATAATATTTTGGCGGTAATTACTTTTGAATATTTCCGTGGGGGCAATCTGAACATCAAATCCTTGCTTAAGGAAGTGGTTTTGAACCCCATGGTTTTAGGATTTTTATCGGCAGCGGCAGTGCGTCTTGTGGGCATTGTGCTGCCTGTTTTTTTGGATAAATTGGTAGTGCAGTTGGGGCTTATGACCTCTCCTTTGGCCTTGATTGTACTGGGCGCATCCTTCAGCGGTATGGGGAAACCTAACTGGTTGCAGGTGATTATTTCCGTGCTGGGTCGGCTTGTGGTGATTCCGGCCGTTATGTTGCCTGTGTCCTATTGGTTCGGTTTCCGGGGGATTGAGTTTGCCTCCATGCTGGTGATGTTCGGTGCGCCTACGGCGGTCATCTCTTACGCTATGGCCCAAATGATGGACGGGGATGATGTGCTGGCGGGCAACAGTGTTGTCTATTCCACAGCGTTGAGCTGCTTCACGCTCTTTTGTTGGATTTTTTTGTGGAAAACCATAGGAGCGTTTTGACAATTTAATAAAAAAAGGAGGAGAAAATGCTTATTCGTGCGTTGGGTCTTTTGGGCGGTGTGGCACTCTTTATGTACGGCATGCAGCTGATGGGTGAAAACCTTCAGCGTGTCGCAGGAGCGAAGTTGCAAAAGATTCTGGAGAAACTCACGGGAGTTCTTGCCGTGGGCGTAGCCCTTGGCACGGTGGTGACAGCGGTGCTTCAGGCATCCGGCGCTACCATTGTTATGGCCATAGGTCTTGTGAATGCGGGAATGTTGAACCTGCAACAGGCCTTCGGTGTAACTATGGGCGCTTGTATCGGTACCACCATGACGGGTCAGTTGGTGGCGTTCAAACTGACGGACTACATTATGGGCTTTGTCTTTATCGGTTATATGATGGAGATTTTGGCAAAGCGTAGCAGTACCCGTTTTTTGGGTATGGTAATCTTGGGGTTTGGTATTTTAATGACGGGCATGGAACTGATGGGGATGGCTATGCGGCCGATGGCGCAGGAAGCGTGGTTTATTACCTTTGTTACCGAGGTGAGCAAACATCCTTTCTGGGGACTGATTTTTGGCATGATTGCAACCATCTTGATGCAGTCCAGTTCTGCATCTATTGGTATCTTAATTGCTTTAGGTATGAATGGGTTGATTTCTTTGGAAACGGCACTGCCGATTATGCTTGGAGCAAATATTGGCTCTGCCAGCCCGGCAGTGTTGGCTTCTTTAAGCGGCACGACAACATCACAACGGCTTTCTTTGGCAAATGTGCTTTATAAAGTGATTGGTGTAATTGTTGCCATGTTTTTCTTGCCCCAGTTTGTCAAACTTATTACTTGGATTTCCCCAGATGGCAATATTGCCCGGGAAATAGCCAATGGACATACTATTTTCAATATTGTCAATACAATTTGCTTTATGCCTTTGACAAAGCCATTTCTTAATTTGGTAGAGAAGATTTTACCGGAACAAGGGGAATTAGTTCCGATGAAGCCAGTGTATTTGGACGAGAATATGCTGCATACTCCTGGCGTGGCAATGGGGTTGGCTGGCAAAGAGGTCTTGCGGATGGGGTATATTTGTCGCAAAAATGTAGTTTTTGCTTTAGATTCTCTTAACCATTTTAATAAGAAAAAAGTTAAATATGTCTTGGCTCATGAACCAATTATTGATAAATTGGAAATGGATATCACTCAATACATAACCAAAATTGCCTATACGGAATTGAGCGAGGATTTGGCGGAGAAACATACGGATTTGCTTCATGCGGTAAATGATTTGGAACGGATTGGTGATCATGCCAAGACCCTTGCCAAACGCAGTGTGCAGATTGTGGATGAACCGGTTATTTTTAGTGAGGAAGCCAAAAAGGAACTGCGGACATTGGCAAAAATGGTGGTGGATGTGAATAGTACGGCTTTGCGTGCCCTTGCCAACAGTGATGCCAAATTGGCAACACAGGCAGTGCAGAAGGCACAGGATGTTAAGGAATTCCAAAAGGTTATTCGTGAGAACCACATCAGCCGTTTGAGTGATAAGGTATGCAATCCTGGTAATGGAGCAATGTTGATGGAACTGCTAATTAATATGAAGCGTGTCAGCGACCATAGCAAGAATATCGCCCAACTTGTACGGGGGGTATTTGAGGGAGCGTAACAAAAAAAACACGGCGTAAGCCGTGTTTTTTTTGTTAGTTAAAAGTTATAAGTGGTAAATTAAAGGTAGGATGTTCCTGCGATTTGAATTAAGATAAAGGAATAAGGATACAGGATTTATGGAAAGTTAGGGGTTATGCTGACACTCGTCCGCCCCTAAAGGGGCGGGGAACCGACACAGTTTTTAAGGTCGGTGGTGGGGTGAGCAATTAGGTTGATACTTTCTGTTGAAGATGTGAAATGTGCAAAGTTTCCCCACACCCCTGCCCCCTCTCCCCAGGGAGAGGGTTACTTTCGCATTATGCGGACTTTCTTGCTATAATCACAGGAACATTTTACCATAATTACACATTGCGAATTACGCATTATATTATCCCACCTGAATTCTGTTTCGCAATAATCACATTGGCGGTTACATCGCCGGTAACATTCAAGGTTGTATAGACCATATCCAGCAATTTGTAAATGCCGCTATAAAACCCGATGAAATCAAGAGGTACGCCTAAAATTTCCAAATAGGTGGCGCCGATAACAATACCACCATTAGGAATGCCCGGTGCCGCCATATTGATTAAGAGGGCGGAAACCAACATTAAAAGGTATTTGCCGAAGGTAATTTCCACTCCAAAAATCTGGGCACAGAATAAACCTAAAAGGGAGAAAGAAACTGCACCGCCGCACATGTGAATGGTGCACCCCAAGGGGACAACCACATCCGTAATTTTCTCTGGAATACCAAATTCTTCCCGGCAAATTTTAATGGTGTAGGGAAGGGTGGCGGCACTGGAGCAAGTACTGACAGTGATAATCCAAATTTTGTGTACCTTTGCCAAAAAGGTGGTAAAACTTATTTTAGCAAAATACAGTACTGGTAAAATCATAACCACTACAGTCGCAACAAGAGAGCAAATATATGCAGTAGCAATATATTTAGCACCAAGTCCGAGATAAATGGCACCGTATTTTGCTACAGTGTTGCTCAAAAGGGAACATACTGCAAAGGGAGTAATATACATAAAATATTCCAACACTTTGAAAAGAAAATTTTTGATTTTTTTAATTACTTCCATAGCCGCACTGCAGCTATTGGACAGGGCGAAGATATAGCCAACGAGGGCCGCCAAAATAATGACGAAGAACAGATAACCGCCGGTAAGAAACTTTTGCAGATTTTGGGGAATTAAATTCCATAGCACACCGCCAATACCGATTTGGGTGGTGTGGCCGGTCCAGTGGGATAATTCCATAGTGAAACCGGAACCGGGGTTAATCAGCACAATGAGTATGCTGGACAATAAGAAAGTCAGCACGAACATAACTATAAATAAAGCAACGGTGCTGGAAACCAAACTGCCTTTGAAGTCCCGGGATTCATAAATGGACACCGCAATGGTGGTGAAGACCACGGGAACTACCATGTATTTCAAAAATGTAATGTAGAATTTGCCGATGAAATCAATTTTGTCAACTGATTGGGGAAACCACAGACCTAAGGCAATGCCAAGGATTAAGCCAACAAATGTGGCAACAGTCAATTTATTTTTCATTTTCTTTCACCTCGTAAAAGTGTCAATATTATAGCACAGCAGAGTATATATTTCAAATAAAACAAAATCCCCGCCAATGCTGACGGGGAGTTTTGTATGATATTTTTTAGAAGTGGTAGGTGTAACCCAAGGAGAAAATCTTAGCAATGCTGTCGTAACAATGAGCGGACTTGTAAGCATCGGTACCTTGTCCCAAAAAGCTTTGATTTCCTTCTTTTTGCCAAGCAATAGCCAAGGCAATGGTATGGCGTTTGTCATGGTATTTGAGCCCTGCACTATAAGTACGACGAATGCCGACAGGAACCATGAACTGACCGCCATCAGCAGGAATACCGTCATCGTCAAAGGCAAATCCCAACATACCGGTATATTTCTTGCTGAACTTGTATTCATAACCGATAGCATAACGCCAGGTATCTTTCCAGTTATGAATACTGTTTGTGCCAGTTTTTCCCAAATATGGTTGCCCAAAGGACATATACAAATTTTTGAAGTTATGCCATTGGGTACGGATAGCACTTAATTCTACTCTGTGCCTGTCATCAAAGCGATGGCTGTAGCCAAAATGATAGGAATCAGGTAATGTTACTTTGCCATAAGCGGAGTTGTGGACAGGTCCAAAAGGAGAACTGGGACCAAACGCTGCACCATAACAATTCATATCGGCATCCATACTATGTTTTATTTTGCTACGATAAGCAAAGCCAAATTCATCTTTTTTGGTAGCAGCATAGCGCAAGCCGGCGTTCCATCCTAAAGACCAAGTTTTTCCTTCAATTTGGTTAAGTCCTGTAGGTACCGTTCCAGGAGTTAATCCAAGTTTATCGTAATAAGCAAAATCTTTTTGCATTTCTAATTTTACATAGTTGATATCGGCACCTACTGCCCAGTAAAATTTTCTGCCAGATTGACGGGCATAAGTTGGGGTAATGCTCAGACCCTGCATTTTAGCAAGGCGATTGTTGGTAGCGGCTAATGTCCCTCCTTCAAATTCGGACATATTGCCGAAGCGGCTGAAACAGCCGATGCCCCACCATTGTTTATCGTCCATCTTTTTCACATAGTAAGTACCAGGAGCCCAGGCAGGATGAACCCGATTACGATTATTTTCAGGTTTTCCTCCGGCTAATGCTAATGGAGCAAGAGGTTCTGATTTCTCGTAGCCATGTGGACTGATGTAGGTGGCGCTAACTTTAATCTGTTGTCCTTCACACAGAGTAATACCGGCGGGGTTGTAAGCCATATTGCCAGCATCGTTCTCAATGAACATGGCAGCGCCGCCCATAGCAACACCTTCTGCGTGATGTTCAATAATTCCGTATCCCTCAGCAAAAACTGCGGTAGGTGCCAGCAAAGCGGCCAAAGTTACGGAAGCCAATAAAGATTTTTTCATAATCAAAATTCCTTTCTTTGAAGCACTAAATATGGTATAAAAAAAGTTGCTTAATCATTTAATTTATGCTTTATTATACCTTGGCAGGGTAACTTTGTCACGCAATTTCGTTAATCAGAATTTTAATTTTGTTTTAGAAATGCAATGTATAGCCCACGCTGATAATCTTGGTACTGTTATTGTGACTGTGGGCCGAAGCGTAGGCATCGCTTGAACCATTACCTTTGAAAGAAAGGTCGCCTAAAGTCATATAGGCAAAGGTGAGAGCAATGGTTTGCTTTTTATCGTGATATTTGCAACCAATGCTGTAGGTTCTGCGGCAACCCATAGGAATCATAAAATCCCCGCCGTCATAGGGAATAGCACCATCATCAAAGGCGAATCCCAGCATGCCTGTATATTTATTACTAAAATTATATTCATATCCTATAGCATAGCGCCAGCCGTCTTTCCAGTTATGATAGGATTCGCTGGCGGGCAGGGCATTATCAAAACTCAGGGCTAAGGATTTGAAATTATGCCATTGAGTACGAATAGCACTCAATTCCACCCGATGTTTCTTATCAAATTTGTGACTGTAACCAAAATGGTAGGAATCCGGCAGGGTAACTTTGGTATGGGCAGTAGTGTGAATGGTTCCATAGGGAGAATTATACCAGTCAAAATCTGCATCCAAAGTATGACTAATCTTGCTGCGGTAAGCAAGCCCAAAATTATCCTTGTCAGTTGGGGCATATCTTAATCCCATATTCCAGCCCAAGGCCCAACTTTTGCCTTCGGTTTTATTTGTGCCGGTATAGGGAGAAGGGGAAACGGTGTAATCCTTCTGCAATTCCATTTTGGCATAGTTAATATCAGCGCCAACTGCCCAAAAGAGTTTATTGCCGGCTTTTCTGGCATAGGTGGGAGTAATACTTAACCCCTGCACCTTGGCAAAGCGGTTGTTGGTGGCAGCGATGGTGCCTGCCTCAAACTCGCTCATATTGCCAAACCGGCTGAAACAGCCAAGCCCCCACCACTGTTGGTCATCAATTTTCTTTACATAATATGTGCCGGGTGCCCAGGCGGGATGAATTCGGCTTCTGTCAGAACCGATAAAATTACCGCCAGTATCAAAAGCATTATATTCTGCTCTGGGACTGATATAAGTGGCACTGAATTTAAGTTGTTGTCCTTCACACAGAGTGATACCGACGGGATTGTAGGCCATATTTCCGGCATCATTTTCAATGAACATAGCGGCACCGCCCATGGCTACCCCTTCAGTAGTGAATTCAATTAAACCAAAACCCTCTGCAAAAGATACAGAGGGTGATAGCATTGCTCCCAACAGCAAAGCGGAGCATAAAGATTTTTTCATGCAAAATTACCTCTCTTTTTAATAAATTTAACTTGTTTTGCAATTGCATAGTTAAATTATAATTTAAAAAGTAGATTTTGCAAGCATTATTATAAATTAACTGTTTATTTAATTTTGACGTGGGAAAATTATTTTTGGCCTAAATTATTTTGGATCCCTTTCAATAAATCTTCGGCCTGAAATCCCGATTTGTCCTGTGCCTGACTTTGACGGCGGCGGACTTCGGCAATATCCAGAACCTCATCCTGCGCCTTATGACAAGCGGGATGCCATCCCTTTTGTTCCTTCGCCTGTGCCTGTTCCGCTTTTCCCATTTTCCTCAAAATGTCCAAACGTTTCTGCCAAACTTGCAGCGGGTCTTGGGAACGGAAGGTTCCAGTGAATTTTTCGCAAATGGCAAGGGCTTGGTTCAAGTACATAAGAGCCGCATCCCCGTTTTTCGTCATACCCCAAATCAAATCCACCATACACATGAGGCAGAGAACCTTGTGTTCTGCTTCGCTAAAACCTTCTTCCGGGTTATCATCCAAATTGGGTTCTACATCCAGCACGGATACTAAAACAATGATGGCATTGTCGTAGTCACCTAAGGAGTAAAGGGCACGCCCGGCATTGGAACGGCATTTCCAGTCATCCAAATTAGCCACAAAACTTGGTGGTATGGGCAGGGGGGATTTCTTCAGTTTTTCTACAATGGCCGACCATTCGGCCTGAGTTATTTTTTCCATATTTAAATTATAACATAAATACAATTTATTGTATATATTTGACGGATAAATTTATGAGGATTAAAGAAATTAGGTTTTTGTTGACAAAGTAACCATAAACAAATATAATACGAAAGCGAGTTTTTATTATGAACAAGGTTTATAAATTAATTGCAACTTTAATATTGTTTTCATCGGTACTGTTTGTTGCCCATGAAAATCCTGCAGATGCCGAACCGCAACCTAAGGCAAAGAATTTTACTGTCTATGTGAATGGTCGTATGGCACGCTTTAGTTCCACTTTGGACAAGGTGGGGGCTGCTCTGGATGAAAATGGAGTTATTTATAACAAAAAGCAAATGTTTCCCAAGGCAAGTGCCACTTTGATTGACGGTACAAAAATTTTCCTTTTGGCAAGAGGGGAAAAATTTGAGTTTGAGGAATTGTCAATTGCCGATTCACCTATAGAATATGTGGACGAGCCAACTTTAGAATATGGTAATTTTAATGTGGTGGAAAAAGGTGTACCGGGATTAGATAAGGTAATATATAAAATTGATATAAATGGTAATAAAAAGGAGTTAGGGCGTATTCATAAAATAGAACCTTCCCGTACTTTGGTACAGCGTGGTACGAAGGACTGCATTATGACGGAAGAGGGATTGAAACATTACAAGAAAAAATTTATTGCCAATGTCAGTGCCTATACCATTGAGGACGGTAACGGTGATGGAGTTACCAGTATCGGCATGGTGCCTTATGAAGGGGTGGTGGCGGTTGACCCGACTTTTATCCCATACAAATCAAAACTTTTTATTCCCGGCTACGGACTAGCAATAGCGGGGGATACCGGCGGTGCCATTATTGATAATTGTATTGACTTATTTATGTATGACAGGGACAGGGCGTGGGAATGGGGCAGACGCCATATAGAAGTATATTTGTTAGACGATAAATGATTAAAGAAGTCATTGTAGTTGAAGGAAAAATGGATACGCTGGCAGTGCAAAGGGCAGTGCTGGCAGACACTATAGAAACAGGCGGATTCACTCTCAATTCACGAACTCTTAATGATATTCAAGCGGCATATACCAAACGGGGTATCATTATTCTGACAGACCCGGACGGGGCGGGAGAGCGTATCCGTCGTTTTTTAACAGAACGCTTTCCCAATGCCGGACAGGCATTTGTGCCGAAAGTGGATGCTACAGCCAATAATGATGTGGGAATTGAGCAGGCGAGCGTGGAAGCCATCCGTTTGGCACTTGCCAAAGTCCGCCATAGTACAATGGAACCAGGTAAGGAATTTACTATGGCAGATCTGTTCCGCTATAACTTGAACGGCTGTCCTGAAGCGGCAGAAAACCGTGCAAAATTAGGGGCAGTTTTAGGAATTGGCTATGCCAACGGGAAAAAGTTTCTGCAAAGGATGAATAATTACAATGTCAGTAGAGAGGAATTTGAGGAAGAAGTTAAGAAATTAATAATGAATAATGAATAATTAAGGACAATTTTCGGCTTTGCCGAAAATTACCAATTATATTTTTTAGGAACATATCACCATAATTATTCATTATTAATTATTAATTAGAGAAAACGCAACTTAACCAAGCAGATGAAAACTTCGATTATTGCGTCTCCTTCTGTGACGCGGCACATTTTAACTAAATATAAGCTTATAGCCAAAAAAAAATTAGGGCAGAATTTTTTGATTGATCCCAGTGTGGTGGAGAAAATTGCGGCGGCAGCAGAACTGACACCTAATGACAGGGTCTTGGAAATAGGTCCCGGCATTGGCACTTTGACACAGGGGTTGGCAGAAAGTGGTGCTGAGGTTGTTGCTGTGGAATTGGACCAACGACTCATTCCGGTTTTGGGAAATACCTTGGCAGATTATCCTAATGTAAAGGTTATGCAGGGGGATATTTTGGAAATGGACATCCCCAAACTAATTTCCGGGCCTTTCAAATGTTGTGCCAATTTGCCCTATTACATTACCACCCCCATTATTTTTGCTCTGTTGGAGCAGAATTTAGCATGGGAGCGGTTGGTTTTTATGGTACAAAAAGAGGTGGCGGAACGGATTGTGACAGAACCCGGCGGAAAAGATTATGGAGCGTTGAGCGTAACTATGCAGTATTATACAGAACCACAGATTGCCTTCACGGTGCCGCCTTCATCCTTTATACCTGCCCCTAATGTGGAAAGTGCAGTTTTGGTATGTAAGAAAAGGGAAAAAAGTCCGGTAGAATTAAAATCACTTGAAATATTTTTCAAAGTAGTGGAAGCAGCATTCTCTGTAAGACGTAAAATGCTTCATAATTCGTTAAAAAACTATGAAAAATTTAACGATAGCCAAGTGGAAGCATGGTTGGAACGGGCAGACATTGACGGCAATCGCAGGGCAGAAACATTGAGTTTGGAAGAATTTGCAAGGTTGGCAAATGCAGTGGAGTAGGTGTCAGGTTTTAGGTTACAGGTGTCAGGAAAGTCAGCATAGTGCGAAAGCCAATTTCCTCCCAATTAGGGGAGGTGTCTTGCCGACAGTTTTTAGGTGGGCAAGACGGAGGGGTTTCAAAGTTGATAATTTACAAAAAAAATCCTGTGATTAGAAACAGTCACAGGATTTTTTTTCATTCAAAACAGCAAAATCTCATTTTCAATCTCTCGCGAGTTTGATATAAACTCTCGCGAGATTGAAATTAACTTTCCCTGCTTTTAATTGTGTTTTGTTGAAGAGTGATTTTAGTTATGAAAATGCTTTCAGTGTGAAGAGGACTTTTATTTTCGTTCAAAATTGTAAAAGTAAAAATTTTTAATCACGTGATTTTTATAAAAAATCACGTGATTAAAAAAACATTGTTTCACGATTTTTTCAGTTTTGAATGAGGGAATTTTTTTGAAATGAAAATGATAAATGAAATTCACAATTCATAATTCACGATGCACAATGAAGGTGAAAGGTTCCTGTGATTAGAAATAGGGAAGTTGGATGAAAGCGAAAGTAACCCTCTCCTTGGGGAGAGGGAATTAAAGGGTGTGGGGAAAAGTACGACAAGAATAAAGACAAAATAATCAAAGAACAAATATGGTAAAATGTTCCGTTGATTAAAATATGCTTTTTGTTTTATTTGGTGTGATTTTTATGATATAATATTATAAAATTCTTATTTGTTAGTGATAATACATTTTTTAAGTAAGGAAAAACTTATGGCGCCAGAAGAAAAAGCAAGATTAGGCATTGACAAAAAGTTAATACAGGCAGGATGGCAAGTTCAGGATATGGAGGAAATTAATCTCCGGGCAGGTCTTGGTGTGGCTGTCCGTGAGTATCCAACCGATACAGGGGAAGTGGATTATGCCCTTTTTGTTAATGGTGTTCCCTGTGGAATTATTGAAGCCAAGCGTTCGGAAGAAGGGCATCGTTTAAGTGTCCATGAAGACCAAGTGGATGGTTATGCTAACAGTAAGTTTAAATATATCAAGAGCGAGCCGGATATTCGTTTTGTGTATGAGGCAACGGACAAGATTATTCATTTTACTGATTATCAAGATATTGATTACCGTCCCCGTGAAGTGTTTAATTTTTTTAGACCGGAAACATTGCAAGCACTTTTGCAAAAAGAGGATACGATACGCAATAATTTGAAAAAAATGCCCGATTTTGATAAATCGGGTTTCCGTAAATGTCAGATAAATGCGGTGGAAAATTTGGATAAATCTTTGGCACATAACCGCCCCTATGCATTGATACAAATGGCTACCGGGGCCGGCAAAACTTTTACGGCAATAACCGCTGTTTACAGAATGTTGAAATTTGGCAAGTTTAACCGAGTTTTGTTTTTGGTGGATACCAAGTCATTGGCGGAACAGGCGGAAAACGAGTTTAATGCATATATGCCCAATGATGACCGCCGTCCGTTCACCCAAATTTATGGTGTCCATCGTCTTAAACATTCCAGTATGCCGAAAGATTGCCAAGTGTATATCAGTACTATTCAGCGGATGTATTCCATGTTGCGTGGTGAAGACCCGGATGATAGTGTGGACGAGGAATCTTGTGGGAGTATCAAGGGAAACAGGGAAGTTGTTTATAACCCCAAATATCCGCCGGAATATTTTGACTGTATTATTGTGGACGAGTGCCACCGCTCCATTTATGATGTGTGGTCACAGGTTTTGAAATATTTTGATGCTTTTATTATTGGTTTGACGGCAACACCCAGTGCTAAAACTATTGCCTTTTTCAATCAAAATTTGGTAAGTGAATATACACGGGAACAAGCCACGATTGACGGGGTTAATGTTGGGGAAGATATTTATCTTATTGAAACGGACATTACCCAAAACGGGGCACATATTGCCGCCAAGCAGTTGATAGAGCGGCGTAACCGTCTGACGCGGGAACAACGCTACGAAGAATTGCCGGAAGATGTGGACTATATCGGTAAGGATTTGGATAAGTCGGTTGTCAACAAAAGCACCATCCGCGCCATTATCCGCAAATTTAAGGAAGCGGTGGAAAACACGCTTTTTCCGGAACGGCAGGAATTGCCGAAAACACTTATATTTGCCAAAGACGACAGCCATGCGGAGGATATTGTCAATATTGTCAGGGAGGAATTTGGCAAGGGCAGGGAGTTTTGTAAAAAGATAACCTATAATGCCAGTGATGCCAATGTATCGCTGAAAAGTTTTCGTAACGATTTTTATCCCCGTGTGGCAGTAACCGTGAATATGATTGCCACCGGTACGGACGTGAAACCCATTGAATGTTTGGTATTTTTGCGGGATATTCACAGCAAAATTTATTTTGAACAAATGAAGGGCAGGGGTACCAGAACTTTGAAACTGGCAGAATTGCAAAAAGTTTCACCTTCCGCCAAAGAGAATAAAGACCATTTTGTTATTATTGATGCTGTGGGTGTTACCAAGTCAAAAAAGGTGGAAACACGGACTTTGGAACGCAAACCCAGTGTGTCATTAAAAGATTTGATGATGTCGGTGGCAATGGGTACAAGGGATGACGACACGCTGACATCACTTGCCAACCGCCTAATCCGCCTGAATGCCAAACTGGATAAGGATGAGCAAAAGGAATTTGTCAAGGTGGCAGGCAGCAGCCCCAATATACTTACAGAAAATTTGTTAAATGCTTTTGATGAAGATTATATCTGTGAAAAAGCGGGTATTTTTAGGGAAAAGGACAGGGATTTTACGGATGATGAATTTGTAAAATTTAATGCCAAACAACAGGAACTGGCGGAAAAAGCCGCCGCGCCCTTTTGCAATCCGGAAATCAGAAAACATATTGAACATTTGAAAACAGTCCATGACCAAATCATTGACAGTGTCAACTTGGACACAGTAACCTTTGCCGGCTTTGATGTGCAAAAAGCGGATAAAGCGGAGGAAATGCTGGCAAGTTTCCGTACCTATATCAATGAGCATAAGGATGAACTTATTGCTCTGAATATTATTTATGACCAAAATTATAAAAACAGGCGGATGACGATTAAGAAACTGGAAGAACTTTATGAAGGTCTGAAAAAACAAGGTATTACCGTTGCCCGTTTGTGGGATTGCTATGCCACATTGCAGCCGGAAAAGGTAAAGCGTAGCGGGACGGTGGCAAGGTTGGCGGACTTGGTGTCTATGGTGCGGTTTGAATTGGGTTATGCCGATAACTTGGAACCATTTGCGGACAGGGTGAATTACAATTTTATGAAATGGTCATTGGATTTTAATGCCAAACATGCCCCTGCCACGGTTACAGAAGAACAACAGGAATGGTTACGTATGATTAGGGATTATATAGTGGTTTCTTTGAGCATTGACAGGGAAGATTTGGATATGAACCCGTTTAGTCAAAAAGGCGGCTTGGGGAAATTCTATGAACTCTTTGGCGGGGAATATGAAGAAATCTTAAATGAGTTGAATGAAAAGTTGGTGGCGTAAGAATGGAAAATATGGGCAAGGAATTGATAACATTTACAGATAACGGCTTGGAATTGGCGGTAACGGTTACGCCTGAAAAAGAAACCGTGTGGCTGACACAGGCACAAATGAGCGAACTATTTGATACGGCACGTTCTTCTATTGCGTATCATATAGGAAAGATATTTGCGGAAAAGGAACTGGATAAAAATACTTCTGTCGAAATTTTCGACAGAAGTATTAATTCACGTCCGCCTAAATTTTATAATTTGGATGTGATAATTTCGGTGGGCTATCGTGTTAAATCCCAAAGGGGAGTTGTTTTTCGCAAATGGGCGACTTCGGTATTAAAAGAGTACCTTCAAAAAGGATATGCAGTTAATGAAAAACGCTTACAGGCATTACAAAAAACTGTTGAAATAGAATCACGCATTATTGCCGGTATGGCAAATCTTGATGCCGGAGATGTTTTGCGTGTGGTGAATGAATATGAAGCGGCTTTTATGTTGTTGGACGATTATGACCATCAATGTGTGACAAAACCAAAAGGTAATTTGGCAACATACCGTTTGCAATACCAAGAATGTAAAGAGCTTATTTCAAAGATGGAATTTAGCAAAGAATCAGCGATTTTTGGTACTGAAAAAGAGGTTGGCAAGTTAGAAGGAATAATTTCGGCTATTTATCAAAGTGCTTTTGGCAAGGATGTGTATCCTTCTGTTGAAGAAAAAGCGGCTAATTTGCTGTATTTTATTGTCAAAGACCATCCGTTTAATGATGGATGTAAGAGAATTGCCGCAGCGTTGTTTCTGTTTTTTCTCAGTAAAAACAGTATGCTTATAGAAAGTAATGGCAACAAACTACTTAGCAAAAGTGCGTTGGTGGCGATAACACTAATGGTGGCAGAATCAAGGGCGGAGGAAAAGGATATTATCGTTAAGGTTATAATGAATTTTTTGCAGTGGAAATAACCTCCCCCAGTCAGTTGCTACGCAACTGCCAGCCCCTTGATGTGGGGCACAAGGGTTAGAGGCAATGCAAACTTTCCTGCGTCCCCTTTCAGGGGAAGAGAGCCGATATAGGAACGTGGAACGGCGAAGGGGTTTATTTTGTTAGGGGAGGTGGCACGGCGTGCCGGAGGAGTCAACAAATGCGACAAATGAATAATGAAGTGAATTTGGACAGACAAATGCAAATGTTACTGTATGATACTCATGACAGTGATGAAAAAGTTGGTGTAGTGCTTAAAGATGAGACCCTTTGGGTTACTCAAAAAGCCATGGCAACGCTGTTTGATGTTAATACACAAGCTATAACTAAACACTTGAAAAACATATATGAAGAGGGCGAATTAGTAAAAGAGGCAACTTGTTCCAAAATGGAACAAGTTCAAATAGAGGGTACACGTAATGTAAGCAGACAGGTTGAATTTTATAATCTTGATGCTATAATTTCCGTTGGTTATAGGGTTAATTCTGCAAAGGCAACCAAGTTTCGTATTTGGGCGACATCGGTATTAAAGGAATACATAAAAAAAGGATTTGTACTTGATAGTGAAAGATTAAAAAATTTAGGCGGAGCAGGATATTTTCAAGAACTTATTGTCAAAATCAGGGATATTCGTGCCAGCGAAAAAGTGTTTTACCGTCAGGTTTTGGAAATTTATGCCACCAGTATTGATTATGATCCAAGGGCGGATGTCTCTTTGAATTTTTTCAAAAAGGTGCAAAACAAAATACATTATGCCGTATCGGGACAAACGGCGGCAGAAATAATCTTTGACAGAGTGGATGCCCAAAAGGATTTTATGGGATTGACTGTTTTCAATGGACTTCAGCCAACATTGGCGGAGGCAAAAATTGCCAAGAATTACTTGAATGAGAGGGAACTGAAGGCCATGGGCCAGTTGGTTTCCGGTTATCTTGATTTTGCGGAGCGTCAGGCAGAGCGTGAAATCCCCATGACTATGGACGACTGGGCAAAGCATCTTGACAAAATTCTGACGGCTAATGGTGAAGAATTGTTGCAGGGCAGTGGCAATATCAGTCATAGTGAGGCAATGGACAAGGTTAAAATGGAATACCAAAAATATCAGGCAAAAACATTGTCTGCGGTGGAACAGGATTATTTGGACGGGATAAAACAATTACAGCGTAGTGTGAAGAAAGAATAACCCCCCAGTCGGCTACTTAAAAACTGAGCCGACAGCCCCCCTAACTGGGGGCAAAAAGTTAGCAGAATACGAACTTAATTTCCTCCCAGTCAGGGGAGGTGCCGAGCGAAGCGAGGCGGAGGGGTTTATCAATTAGTAATGCGAAATGCGGAATGTGAAATGAAGGAGGAAAAATGGGAATACCAGAATTAAAATTATTGTATGATGGCATTAAGGGGGCTGCAAATATCGTTAGAACTGTTGATACGGCAGAGGCAAAATTGGAGTTATATGGTACACTTTTAGATTTGTCGGGTAAAGCATTAGAATTGCAGGGAAAAATGCAAGAGATGATGGACGAAAATAAGGAATTAAGAAATAAGATAGAAGAATTGCAAAAGGTAAAAATTACTGAAGAAGATATTGAATATCATGAAGATGCCTTTGTTACTTTGAAAAACGATCCGTTAAAAAGGAAGTTTTGTCAAAAGTGTTGGGAGAAAGAGAGAAAAACATATCAAATTCAACCAAGGTATGGATTTGGGAAGCATATTGATTACTATATATGCGTAAATTGTGATGTTCATATTTCCGACAGGCAAGAATTTAATAATCAAGTAGATGTTTTCAAAAATATGAATTGTAATACAAAATATGATCCACTTAAAGATATGTAGTTATAGGTTAGGTGATATATTTGGAATGGAAAAAATTACCAGAAGTTTGTGATATTAAAACTGGTAAAAAAGATGCTAATCATGCCAAAGAAAATGGCAAATATCGTTTTTATACATGTGCTAACCATTATTCACTTTGTGATACTTATTCGTTTAGTGGGGAAAGTATCATTGTTCCGGGGAATGGTGATATTGGTTTAGTTTTTTATTATGATGGCGATTTTGAAGCATATCAGCGAACTTATGTGCTTTCAAATATAAAAATTTGTGCAAAGTACTTGTATTATTATTTTGTGTACAAATGGCGTTCTCAAAATACAAGTAAGCAATTTGGCTCAACTGTCAAATATGTAAGAATGCAAAATTTTAATGATTTTATTGTCCCCGTCCCCCCGTTCCCCGAACAACAGCGGATAGTCGCCAAAATTGAGGAACTTTTTGCCGAACTGGACAACAGTGTGGCGATGCTGAAAAAGGTTAAGGAGCAGATTAATCAATTCAACGAAAGTTTAATGGAGCAAATTTTTCAGCAAAGTGATTGTTCGTGGGAAGAATATAAATTAGGTGATGAAAAGATATGTTCAATAAATAAAAATTTTAATTTACCCGATTTTGAAGATGAAGACATTGTTAGTTTTTTACCTATGGCAGCAGTTGAAGCAAAAACAAACAAGTTTTATCCTCAAACAACCACTTATGGAAAAGTAAAAAAGGGTTATACCAAATTTAGAAACGGAGATGTTTTATTTGCTAAAATTACTCCATGTATGGAAAATGGTAAAATTTGTATAGTTAATGATTTGATTAAAGATTGTGGCTTTGGCTCAACGGAATTCCATGTATTACGTTGTAGTGAAAATTTGTTACCAAAGTTTTTATATTATTTTGTTTCAAGAGAAAATTTTTTAAGGCGTGCAGTCCCATATATGACTGGTAGTGTAGGACAAAAAAGAATGCCATCAGATTATTTAGCAGAACAAAAAATTAAGGTGCCTTCCATAGATGTTCAAAAACAAATTATTAATTGTGTAGCAGATAAAATTTCTAAAAGTAAGAGTATTGATAATATTCTTGATAGTGTTTTAGTTAGTTGTGACGCTTTGCGTCAGTCAATTTTGAAAAAAGCATTTGGAGGTGAATTATAGTGGATGATAAAAACAAAGACAAAGTTGAACAACAAACTAGTACAGATGACATGTCAAAGTATCCTTCAGATGTTTTCTGTGATATAGTTTATAATGAGTATAACAAGATATATGAGGGGTATCTTAGTTTGTACAACAAGACATTTGCTACATTAGGCGTAATTTCAGCTATATTTGTTGGGTTATGTGGGTTTTTATATCATGATGGTGTTTTTTGTTCTTTTAAATCTTCCATTATGGTATTGTTATGCCAATGTCTTTTCTGTTTATTTTCTGCCATAGTGCTATGTCTTTTTATCTGTAAGGGTATGAAAGTTGGATTATTAAATCTTGAAAAATTTAGAGATAATTGGTTCAAAACTGTTGATGAAAAAAAAGCAAAACAATGGCTTGTGGATGTCTTGCTTAAACGAATTGCTGATGTTGAGAAGGTAAGAGCAAAAAAACAACAATATTTTGATTGGATAATTATTTGTCTTTTTGGTGGCTTGATATTCTTTTGTTTAGCATTTATTTTACATATTGGAGGTTTGTGTAATGGGGAAAAATATTTCTAAAATTTATTTGAACGATAATCCGCCTACTGATGAAGCTGATGTACAAATTCGTAGTGGTGGAAAGGGTAGTCAAAAATAAAATGACAGAACAAATTGATGTAATAACAAAAAAAGTGTGGTCAATCTGCTATGTATTGCGGGATGACGGGGTCAGTTACAGCGACTATTTGGAGCAACTGACTTATTTGTTGTTCCTAAAAATGGCGTATGAATATTCCCAACCACCTTACAAGAAAAGTTTGGGCATTCCCGAAAAATTCACTTGGGAACATCTGCGGGACAAGCGGGGTGCGGAACTGGAAACCCAGTACAAACTCACCCTTGAAGAACTGGGCAAGCAGTCAGGCATTTTGGGAGCAATTTTCAACAAAGCGGTCAATAAAATCAACGATGCCACCAAGTTTTACCGTGTGGTGCAGATGATTGATGCGGAGCAGTGGGTCAAACTTTCCCCCGATGTCAAAGGTGCAATTTATGAGGGGATTTTGGCAAAAAATGCGGAGGACACCAAGTCAGGTGCGGGACAATATTTTACGCCCCGTGCCTTGATTAAAGCCATGGTTGCCTGTGTCCGCCCCGAACCTATGAAGACCATTGCTGACCCTTGTTGCGGTACGGGCGGTTTCTTTTTGGCGGCACAACAATTTATTACAGACACCTACAAGGGCATGACCCGTGAGCAGAACAAGTTTTTGAAAGAAAGCACCTTTTTCGGCAACGAGTTGGTTGCCACCACTTATAAGATGGCTTTGATGAATTTGTATTTGCACAATATTGGTGATATTTTTGGTGATATTCCTATCCGGCAGGGGGATGCCCTGTTGCAGCCGGCACCTTACAGCGTGGACTATGTTCTGACCAATCCGCCCTTTGGCAAAAAGTCATCCATGACTTTTACCAATGAGGAAGGGGAAGATGTAAAAGATGATTTGGTATATAACCGTGCCGATTTTTGGACGACCACATCCAATAAGCAACTGAATTTTGTGCAGCACATCAATACACTTTTGAAAATAACCGGCAAAGCGGCGGTGGTTGTGCCTGACAATGTTTTGTTTGAAGGCGGGGCGGGTGAAACTGTCCGCAAAAAACTTTTGGAAATTGCCGATTTGCATACTATCTTGCGTTTGCCCACAGGTATATTTTACAAACCGGGAGTAAAAGCCAATGTAATTTTCTTTGACAAACAGCCACCGGGTGAGGGCTACAAGACCAAAGAGATTTGGTATTATGATTTCCGTACCAATATGCACTTTACTTTGAAGAAAAACCCCATGCAGTTTGAGGATTTGGCAGATTTTATCAAATGTTATAATCCCGAAAACCGTTTTGAACGGCAACAAACTTGGAGCGAAAATAATCCTGACGGGCGTTGGCGTAAATTTACTTTGGACGAGATTTTGCAGCGTGACCAGACAAGTATGGATATTTTTTGGATAAAGGATAAATCTTTGACAGATTTGGACAATCTGCCCGACCCTGATGTTCTGGCAGACGAGATTATTGAAAACTTGCAGTCCGCATTGGCAAATTTTGAAACATTAAAAAGAAAACTGAATTGATTGAGAAGAGTATTCGTAGTAAAAAACTCCTGTGATTGAAAACAGTCACAGGAGTTTTTTCATTCAAAACAGCAAAATCTCAATTTCAAAGTCACGTGATATTGTGTTAAAGTCACGTGACTTTGAAATTCACTTTTCACGATTTTAATTGTTTTTTTGTTGAAGAGGGGTTTCGTTGATGAAAATAATTTCAGTGTCAAAAGGACTTTTATCTTCTGCTGTTCATTACAGCGGGGATTTGGGCTAAAAGGACGGCGGTAAAAACTAAGGCACATCCTGTAGATTCCCTGAAAGTGGGGATTTGGTTGAGAATAATAATACCGCTGAGCAAGGCAAAAACGCTTTCCAAACACAGGGTAATACAAGCAGTCGGGGCACTTACATACGCCTGACCGATAATCTGTAAAGTATAGGCAACGCCACTGGAAAGTACACCGGCATATACCAGTTCCCACATTACAGAACCTATGGCAGTGCAAGAGGGATTTTCCCAAATTAACATTCCTATAATACTTAAAATGGTGGAAACAGCCAACTGCACAACACTCATACGGATGCCATCAACCTTGCCGGCATAAGCGCCGATGGTCAAAACTTGCCCTGCAAAGCAGAAGGCACAAATAATGGTATAAATATCCCCCATGTCAATGGATAGTGTTTCGTTGATACAAATAAAATACATTCCTAAGCAACTGATTAGTGCTGCCAGCCATTCCACTTTACGGACAATGGTGTGGCAAAAAATTGCCCCTAAAATTGGTACCAAAATAACATATAAAGCAGTGATAAAACCACTTTTGGCAATGGATGTGGTGTGAAGTCCTATGGTTTGAAAAAATACTGCAGCAGTCATAAAAAAACCGCTCCAAAAGCCGGCGATGAGCAAATTTTTGTGGTCTTGGGCATTGTCCGTATCAAACAAACGGATAGGGCGACCTGCCCGTTTATCCAACCACATAATAAATGGAATTAAAATTACTATGCCCATAGGACTGCGTACTGCATTAAAAGTGAATGCTTCTATTACTTTGGCTGCTCCGGCTTGGGCAATGAAACTTGTGCCCCAAATGAGGGCGGCAGTGAACAGTTCCAAAAAGCCGAGAATGTGTTTGTTTCCCATTGCTTAGATCTCCATATAAAATAAATAAACATATTTTACAACATTACGGAAAACAACTCAATAAAATTTTGCTTGCAAAAAGTCAAAAAGTCAAATATAATATGAAAAAGCAATGTTACCTTCTCCTTGGGGAGAAGGTGGCTTGCGAAGCAAGACGGATGTGGGGAAAACCACGAAGTTTCCCCACACCCCTGCCCCTCTCCTCGGGGAGAGGGTATATTGGTTGTAACACTATGGACACGAAAGAGGTTATTATGAAAAATTTGGCAGACAGTATTGAAAGTTTTATATTGAATGAACTGATGCAGGAGGCAGAGGCGCTGGTACAGCGTAATGAGTTGGCGGAAACTTTGAATTGCGCCCCCAGTCAGATTAGTTATGTTATCAGTACTCGTTTCACACCGGAGCGTGGTTTTGTGGTGGAGTCCCGGCGTGGCAGTGGTGGTTTTGTGAAAATTGTCCGTAATGAGCAGGGAAGTGAACCGACCAGTTTGGAACTGCTCAGTATGTTACATTTGCGTGGCAGGGTGAATGGCAGAGAAGCACGGCTTTTGCATTATGTTTTGCAAAATATGACGGGCAGTGAAATTGAAAAACAACGTTTTTTGGAAAATGCTTTGAAGGCAATGGAGGGAAGGTAATTATTATGTTATGTCAGCAATGTCATAAACGCCAGGCCGTAGCCCATATGGTTATGGTGGCGGGGGGCAAGAAAATAGATAAGTGGTTGTGCAATGAGTGTGCCAAAGAGTTTTTGCCACGTACTATTGCTCAGGGGTTAATCAGTCCTGATGCGGCGAAATCCTATTTGGAAAAACTTTTGCGGAATATGAAACCTTTGCCGATTTTCATTGAGGAAAATGATAATGACCCGGTGGAGGGGGATGTACCCATGACCAAGCAGATGGCTAAGGTAATGTCCGTGGCGGCAGGGAAGGCCTGCGATTTGGGGGCAGAGAATATTGGCACGGAGCATTTGCTGTGGGCAATTTTGCAGATCAAGGATTGTCAGGGTTACGGGATTTTGCAGGAACTTTGCGATATTGAACAGTTGAAAAAAGAATTGGAGCCCTGGTTAGATGTTGGCGGTAACAAGGGGAAGGTTCCCACTCTTTCCCAACGTGCCACTATGGCTTTGAGTCAGGGGGCATACAGTGCCAAGGAGCATTGTCTGAAACTGATGAATTCTGCTTTTATGCTGGTAGGAATTTTGCAGGCAGGGGACGGTATTGCCTGCAATGTGCTGAAAAAGATGGGCATAGAATATGAGAAGATTCACGAATATTTGGAAATGCTTTCTATGGTGCGGGAAGATTTGGCGGCTATCAAGTCAGATGGTAATTTCTTTGACGAGCTTTTACATGCCAATTGTGATGATGACGGAACGCAGATTGAAAATCCGGAAGCATTGTTGTCCCAATATGGCAGAAACTTGAATGAGGCAGTAAAAAAAGGTAATTCCGACCCGGTAATTGGCAGGGAAAAGGAAGTGGAACGGCTGATTCAAATTTTGTGCCGCCGTACGAAGAATAATCCTGTGGTTATTGGTGAGGCAGGTGTTGGTAAGACCGCCATTGCGGAGGGTTTGGCACAGCGGATTGTTAAAGGTGATGTGCCGGACTTTTTGAAGGATAAGATAATTTTCAGTTTGGAAATGGGGATGCTTTTGGCGGGTGCCAAGTATCGTGGCGAGTTTGAAGAGCGGCTGGCACAGGTGATTGATACGGTGGAGGGAAAGAAAAATATTATTCTCTTCATTGATGAGATACACACCATTATTGGGGCAGGCAGTGTGGAGGGCAGTTTGGATGCTGCCAATATGCTGAAACCGGCCTTGGCACGGGGCAATTTGCAAGTCATTGGTGCTACCACTACGGAGGAATATCGCAAAAGGATTGAAAAAGATGCGGCTTTGGAACGCCGTTTCCAACCGGTACTGATTAAAACTCCTACGGCACAGGAAGCGGAAGCAATGCTATTGGGGTTGCGGGGGCGTTATGAAAAATTCCATAATTTAGAAATAACTTCTGAAGCAATTCATGCAGCGGTAGAACTTGGTGACAGATATATTTCGGACAGAAATTTACCTGACAAGGCAATAGATGTGATGGATGAAGCATGTTCACGGGTACGCATGTTTGGCAAGGGTACAGTTGTTGATGTGAATGCTGTGGCAGAAGTGGTATCCAGTTGGACAGGGGTGCCTGTTGGCAAATTAAGTGAGGGAGAAAGCAAACGGCTTTTGCATTTGGAACAGAGATTGCATGAGCGGGTCATTGGTCAGGATGCGGCGGTAACGGCATTATCACGAGCCATTCGCCGTAGCAGGGCTGGCTTTAAGGATGCCAAACGCCCTGTGGGTTCTTTCCTCTTTTTAGGGCCTACGGGTGTGGGAAAAACGGAACTGGCGAAAACATTGGCGGAAGAATTGTTTGGCGATGAGCGTGCTATGCTCCGTTTTGATATGAGTGAGTATATGGAAAAACATACAACTGCCCGTTTGATTGGTGCTCCTCCTGGTTATGTTGGCTACGATGAGGGCGGTCAGCTGACGGATGCGGTACGGCGGAAACCTTATTGTGTAGTTTTGTTGGATGAAATTGAAAAGGCACATCCTGATGTGTTTAATGTGCTTTTGCAGATTATGGAAGACGGACGGCTTACGGATGGTCAGGGCAGAACGGTGGATTTCCGTAATGCGGTGCTGATTATGACTTCCAATGCGGGGGCGCAAAAACTGATGAACAATAATCCTTTGGGATTTACACCTTCTGCGGAGTCGGAACTTTCCGCCAAGAAGAATATGGTTTTGTCGGAGATTAAACATCTTTTCCGTCCGGAGTTTTTGAACCGGGTGGATGAGGTGCTGGTCTTTGACCCGTTGGGCGAAAAAGAGTTACAGAAGATTGTGGACTTGCTGTTAAAAGATTTGAACAAGCGTATGGCACACAGCGGACTGAGCATTAAGATGGATAAACGGGCAAGAGAGTTGCTGCTGAAAGAAGGCAGGGATGTTAAGTATGGTGCAAGACCCTTGCGCCGGGCTTTGCGTAAGTTGGTGGAAGACCCGGTAAGTGATTTGTGTCTGGAGGGTAAATTCAAGGAAGGGGACACGATTGTAGCCACAGTCAAGAAAGGTACTATGAATTTCAAAAGAGTGGCACCGGTGGAGATTAAGATTGAAGTTCCTGCTCCAAAGCAAAAGAAAGTCAGTGTAAAAAATGGCAAAAAGTAAAACGAAATTTGTTTGTCAAAATTGTGGTCATGTGGAGTCCAAGTGGCTGGGCAAATGCCCTGCCTGCAGTACTTGGGATTCTTTGGTAGAAGAAATCCCTGTGCCGGAAAAATTGCAAAAGACCTATTTGCCCAATGATGCCAACAAAGCAGTTCCAAAGCCGCTTAATAAAATTGTGGAAATGGAAGCAGAGCGAATAGCAACAAGTATTCGGGAGTTTGACCGTGTTCTTGGCGGTGGTGTGGTGCCGGGTTCTTTGATTCTTTTGGGAGGTACACCAGGCATCGGTAAGAGTACCATTCTGTTGGACGCGGGTATTCACTTTGCCAAGAATGGTATAACAACTCTTTATGTTAGTGGTGAGGAAAGCGAAGAGCAGACGGCACTCAGGGCAAGACGGTTGGGTGGTAGCAGTGACAAACTTTTTGTGATGACGGCTACAGATTTAGATGGTATATTGATGCAAACAGCACAAATGCAACCGAAAATTTTGGTTATTGATTCTATCCAAACCATGTATAATTCAGAAATTGATTCTGCTGCCGGCAGTGTGGCACAGGTTCGTGAATGTACTGCTAAGCTGATGCAGTTTGCGAAAACAACTGGGGTGGCTGTTTTGATTATTGGTCATGTTACGAAGGATGGCAATATTGCCGGACCTCGTCTTTTGGAACACATGGTTGATGTGGTGTTGCAGTTTGAAGGGGACAGGTCGTATGCCTTTCGTATTTTGCGTGCCTTGAAAAATCGTTTTGGTACTACGGGGGAAAGTGGCATTTTTAGCATGGAGGCAAATGGCTTGGTACAGGTTGACAACCCTGCAGGGCTCTTTTTGGATGAACATCGTGAAAGTGTGGCTGGCAGCGTAATTTCTGCTTGTATGGAAGGCAATAGACCTATTTTGGTGGAAATGCAGGCACTGGTGGCACGCACGCCTTATGGCTTGCCACGCCGTACTTCGGTCGGTTATGACCTGAACAGGTTGAATATGCTTATTGCAATTTTGGAACGCAGGGTGGGGCTTGATTTTGGTACTTATGATGCTTATGCCAATGTGGTGGGCGGTATGAAGGTCAACGAGCCGGCACCGGATTTGGCGGTGGCGGCGGCATTGGTCAGTGCCTATAAAAATATTGCGGTGGCTAAAGACACAATGTTGTTTGGGGAAATTGGCTTGACGGGAGAAATTCGCAGGGTGTCTAATCCGGAGCGGAGAATTGCGGACGGGGTAAATTTAGGATTTAAGAGATTTATCGTTCCTGATGGCAAACTTAATCAGAAATTCACTGATGTGGAGATTGTGCCAGTACGTACTTTGACACAGGTATTAGAGGCGATTTTTGGATAGGATAGATTGAAAAATAATTTGTTTTTGGCACATTGTTACATTTTTTTTGCTGAAAAATTAAAGAAATAAAAAATTACTTGCAAATTGGCGGTTTTTCCGTATAATTACCCCAGACAAGGGCACTCCCTTGGGAAAGAAGGTAATGAGGATGAGATTTTTTCAATGTAAGCACTGTGGAGCGATTGTTTCTTTAGCAACGGCTTCCAAACAACCGTCAATGTGTTGTAATGACACAATGGTGGAGCTTGTCCCTAATACCACCGATGGAGCGCGTGAAAAGCATGTACCCGTTATTGAAATCAAAGGTAATAATGTAACTGTTACTGTTGGCGAAACGGAGCATCCCATGCTGGATGCGCATTTTATTGAGTGGGTTTTTATCAGGACAAAACAGGGTGATCAGCGTAAATGCTTAAAACCCGGTGTCAAGCCACAAGCCCATTTTGTGTTAACTGATGATGATGCAGTTACAGCGGCATATAGTTATTGCAACATACATGGATTGTGGGTTAAAAAACTCTAAAACCAAGAAAAAGCACGGCAAAGCTGAACTTGTCAAGCAAAAGTAGACACAAATAAAAGCATTAAAAGCCCATTTCGG
>JAUNOC010000013.1 GCA_030531205.1 Phascolarctobacterium sp. | reverse complement strand
GGGCAGACGGGTGTTTTGGTTTATGCGGAGCATTCATAAACTGCTAATCACTTCTATGCCATTTGTTTGCCGTCTTCATTTCTGACTTCTATATTCACGACTTCTATATGAACACTACGTGTAGACAAAAACACCCACCGTTCTTCTATGTTCCTAAAAACGGTTCCCCCTCTTCAAGAAGAGGGAAAACTTTCGCATTCTGCCGACTTTCCTCAAACCTGAAACCTAATTGAGTAGCCCCCGCCTTTGCGGGGGCTGTCGCTTTTAGGAACGTGGTTGCGACTGGGGGTGCTGATTACGCAGAGAACTTGTCACTGCCTAATCGCTCCCACCACCGACCACTTGAAAACTGAGTCGGTCCCCCTCCCTCAAAAGAGGGAGGTTACTCAATGCCCAACTTTCCTAAAACCTAAAACAAAGGACTGCTTTCGCAGTCCTTTGTTTCATTTATTCAATGCCAGTTTTAACACTTCGTCCACATTCTTCACGCCCACAAACTTCATATCCTCTTTAACATTCTCCGGTAATTTTTCCAAATCTTGCAGGTTTTGCTCCGGCATCAGCACTGTTTTAATCCCTTCCCTGTGAGCCGCCAAAACCTTTTCTTTTACACCCCCGATAGGCAACACCCTGCCGCTCAATGTAACTTCGCCCGTCATGGCAATAGCATCTTTCGTCTTGCGGCCGGTCAAAGCACTGACCATAGCCGTTACCATCGTAATACCTGCACTGGGGCCGTCCTTCGGTATCGCCCCTGCCGGACAATGAATGTGAATATCATCTTTTTCAAAAACAGTATCTTTAATTCCCAATTCTTTGGAACAACTGCGAATGTAGGTCAAACCTGCCCTTGCGGACTCTTTCATGACATCCCCTAATTGTCCTGTCAAAGTCAAGTGTCCATTGCCTTTGTAAGTAAGCACTTCCACTTTCAACAGTTCCCCGCCGACACTTGTCCAAGCAAGACCGTTCACAATGCCCACTTCTCCGGCAACTTTTTTCACATCATGTAAGAAAGTGGCAGGTCCCAAAAATTTTTCCAAATTGCTTTCAGTGATTTTGGCATTTTCAATTTCACCGTGAACAATCTTGAAAGCCACCTTGCGGCACAAGTCGCCCAATTTTCTTTCCAGATTCCGCACTCCACTTTCCATAGTGTAGTCACGAATCAGTTTTTGCATTGCCTTGTCATTAACTGTCAAAATATCTTCGCCAATGCCATTGTTTTCCTTTTGGCGTGGCAAAAGATGCTGTTTGGCAATTTCCATTTTCTCGTCTTCTGTATAACTGGTCAACTCAATGACTTCCATTCTGTCCCGCAAAGCAGGCGGTACTGTTTCCATTGTGTTGGCAGTAACAATCCAAAAGACCTTGCTTAAATCAAAGG
The DNA here is from genome assembly GCA_030531205.1 of Phascolarctobacterium sp. Classification (GTDB taxonomy): domain Bacteria; phylum Bacillota; class Negativicutes; order Acidaminococcales; family Acidaminococcaceae; genus Phascolarctobacterium_B. The sequence goes on along the minus strand of JAUNOC010000013.1, from coordinate 14,899 downwards.
GAAATTCAATATAATGGTCGCTAAACTCGTCATTTTGTGCCGGGTCAAGGGCTTCCAGCAAGGCACTGGAAGGATCACCTTTGGAAGAATCTGAACCCAATTTGTCTATTTCGTCCAAACAAATCAAAGGATTGAGACATTCGCAATCTTGCATAGCATGTATAATACGTCCCGGAATCGCACCGATATAGGTACGCCTGTGTCCTCGGATTTCCGCCTCATCACGCACGCCGCCCAAACTGATACGGGAAAACTTGCGTCCGATGGCTTCTGCAATGCTTTCTGCCAAACTTGTTTTGCCCACACCGGGAGGCCCGACAAAGCAAATGATAGGTGCTTTGCCGTCCTTCTTCAAAATACGGACAGCAAGAAACTCTAAAATTCTTTCCTTAACTTTTTCCAAACCATAGTGGTCTCTGTCCAAAACTTTTTCTGCGTGCTCTATTTCGTAATTTTCCTCGTCCATTTTCCCCCAAGGCAATTTCAAAAGAGCATCCAAATAATCTCGGATAACCCCGCTTTCAGAAGAAGCGGAAGGCAATTTTTCCAAGCGGCGTAACTCGTCCTTAACCTTGTCCGCCACCGGTTTCGGCAAAGGCATGGCTTCCGCTTTTTTCTTGTAGTTGACTACCTCGTCCGCCACATCTTCCCCATCGCCCAATTCTTTGTGGATGGCTTTTATCTTTTCCCGTAAATAAAATTCTTTTTGATGTTTATCAATTTGTGTTTTGGTTTCAATTTCAATATTGTTGCGGATTTTGGCATATTCCAGTTGCTCTGTCAAAAGATGCAACAAATGAATCAGGCGGCGTTTAACATCACCTTCGCCTAAAATCTTTTCCTTTTCTTCCAAGGAAATGGTCAAATTAGCCGCAATAATATCCCCCACCGTAATGGGGCTGGTCTGCTCATGCAATGTTTTCAAAACATCTTGAGCGACCTTTTTGCTTAACTGTGCCCATTGCTCAAAGGATTCAATCAGCATTGTCCGCAACACTTCTTCATCCGCACTGGGAACACGCATATAAGCAAGAGTTTCAAAATTTGCATCAAAATAGGGTTTGTTGATGGCGGCATCCTGAATATTACTCAAAGACACACGCTCAACACCCTCAATTAAAACCCGCACCACCCCGTTAGGCAGTTTCATATATTGCTTGACAACGGTCAGTGTGCCATGTTCAAAAAGATTGTCGGCACTTTCTTCCTTGTTATCGTTCCGTTGGGTAACAAGGAGCAAACGCCGCTCTCCGTTAATAACTGCTTCAATCGCATTAATTGCTTTTTGCTTACCCACATCCAAACTGATAACTGTGCCGGGAAAAACAATAAGCCCCTTTACCACTACTATGGGTAATCTGCTTTCTACATCCATTTTCTTTACGCTTTCAAAACTATCTCCGGTTGTTGTTTTTTCAATACCGTATCTTGTGTGACAATAACTTTCTTAATATCTTTCTTGCTGGGAATGTCATACATTACGTCCAGCATAATGTTTTCAATAATCGCCCGCAGTCCTCTGGCTCCCGTCTTGCGTTTCAATGCCAAATCCGCAATAGCGGAAAAGGCATCATCCTCAAACTGCAAATCAACGCCGTCCATTGCCAACATGGCTCTGTACTGCTTTGCCAAAGCGTTCTTCGGTTCTTTGAGAATTTTTATCAAGGCCTTTTTGTCAAGTTGTTCAAGGCATACAGTCACAGGCAAACGCCCTGTAAATTCAGGTATCAAGCCAAATTTAATCAGGTCTTCCGGCTCCACCTGTGCCAAAATTTCGTCAACGGTGATTTCGTCCTTGCGTTTAATGTCTGCGCCGAAACCCATTGTTTTCTTGCCAATTCTTGCTTTGATAATATTATCCAAACCGGCAAATGCCCCACCGCAAATAAATAAAATATTATTGGTGTTTATTTGGATAAGTTCTTGTTGCGGATGTTTACGCCCACCTTTCGGCGGAATGCTGGCATCCGTACCTTCCAAAATTTTCAAAAGTGCCTGTTGCACACCTTCGCCGGATACATCACGGGTAATGGAAACATTCTCACCTTTACGGGCAATCTTGTCAATTTCATCAATATAGACAATGCCCCGCTGTGCCGCTTCCACATCCCAATCAGCATTTTGAATAAGACGCAGCAAAATGTTTTCCACATCCTCGCCCACATACCCTGCTTCTGTCAAAGTGGTGGCATCACTGATAGCAAAAGGAACTTGCAAAATTCTTGCCAAAGTTTGTGCCAACAAGGTCTTGCCGCTGCCCGTAGGCCCCAACATCAAGATGTTGGACTTTTGCAATTCCACTTCTTTTTTGGCATCAGGGTTGGCTAATTCGTAGTTCACCCTTTTGTAATGGTTATACACTGCCACCGCCAAGGTTTTCTTTGCCCTGTCTTGACCAATGACATATTCATCTAAAACTTTCCGCATTTCCGCTGGGGTGGGCAAATTTTGCAAAGCATCCATTGGCGGCTTTGCTTCTTTCTCTTTCTCCTCGTCAATCATAACTTTTGAAAGAGCCACACACTCATCGCAAATATATACACCACGACCGCTGATTAAACGCTTAACCTGATCCTCCCGCTTGCCGCAGAAGGAACAGGAACGCTGGCCGTTTCCGTTATCCATAAATCCTTATCTCCTGTTTTTATTAGTGTCTAACTAAAATTTCGTCAATCAAACCATATTCTTTAGCTTCTTGAGCCGTCAAATAGTGGTCTCTGTCCGTGTCCTGAGCAATTTTCTTTTTGGTCTGACCCGTATGTTTTGCCAGCACCTCATTCATTTCTTCACGGATTCTTAAAATTTCCCGGGCATGAATTTCAATCTCTGTTGCCTGACCCTGTGCCCCACCCAACGGCTGATGAATCATCACTCTGGAGAACGGCAAAGCAAAACGCTTGCCCTTTTCCCCTGCCGCCAAAAGCACGCTTGCCATAGATGCTGCCATACCCATACAAATTGTCTGTACCTTGGGTTTTACATATTGCATGGTATCATAGATAGCCATACCGGCAGACACGCTGCCACCGGGGCTGTTGATATACATAAAAATGTCCTTGTCCGGGTCTTCGCTTTCCAAAAAGAGCAACTGGGCAATTACCACATTAGCCACCGCATCATCAATAGGCCCTGCCAAAAAGATGATACGCTCCTTCAATAGACGGCTGTAGATGTCGTAACTCCGTTCGCCTCTTTCAGATTGCTCAACAACTATAGGTACATAGTTCATTATTTTTCTTCCTTTGCTCCCTTTGCTTCTTTTTCCGCTTTGGCGGGTTTCTCTGCTTTGGTAGCACTGTCAATAATGATGCGTGCTGCCTTTCTCCGCAAAATATTTGCCAACAGCAAACCCATACTGCCATTGTTGCGGATAATCTTTTTAACTTCATCCAGTTTGGCACCATGTTGAGAGGCAATGGCACTAATCTCGCCATCCACATCATTCATATCAACTTGGATGTTTTCCTTCTTGGCAATAGCATCCAACACAATATCTGCCTTGACATTTTCTGTAGCCGCTTCCTTTTGGTTCTCACGGATTTTTGCCATATCTTGACCGGTATATTTCATATATGTTTCCAAATTCATCCGGCGGCTTTCCAAAGAAAGTTTCAATTCTTCAACCATTTGGGTAATGCGGTCTTCAATCATTACCGCAGGAACATCAAACTTGGCATTCTTGACAGCAGTGGTAATCAAATCATGTTCCCATTGAATTTGGGCATCACGCTCAGCCGCTGCTTTTAAACGCTCCTTGTAACCTTCTTTCAGTTCGGCAACGGTCTTGTATTCTGTTTCCTTTGCCACGTATTCATCAGTAAGTTCCGGCGCTTCCTTACGCTTAACATCTTGAATATTAACCTTGAAAACGGCTTCCTTGCCAGCCAATTCTTCCACGAAATAATCTTTCGGGAAGGTAACTTTTACATCGGTGCTTTCGCCCTTGCCCAAACCAACTAATTGGTCTTCAAAGCCGGGAATGAAACTGTTAGAACCAACTTCCAACGGATAACCCTTGCCTTCACCACCGCTGAAAGGTTCGCCATCCACAGTGCCGGCAAAGTCAATAATGGCAAAATCACCCTTTTCAATTTTGGTGCCTTCAGGAGCAACTACCATGTGGGCATGACGGTTACGCAATTCTTCCATAGCCGCTTCCACCTGTTTTGCAGTAACACGGGCAACCTTCTTTTCCACACCTAAACCCTTATATTCGCCTAATTCCGGTTCCGGTTTCAAAGTCATTGTCAACTTGAAGCTGGCATCTTTACCTTCCTCAAACTTTTCATCTTCCAATTTCGGGTCAGCCACAGGCACCAGTTTGTGTTCTTCCAATGCCTTTTGATAGGCCTTGTTCACAACCATTTGGAACGCCTCGCTCTTAATCGCCTCAATGCCATAATGGTTTTCAATGACCTTTCTGGGGGCCTTGCCCTTACGGAATCCTGGAATATTCACATTATTAGCGATTTTGGTTACAGCATTTTTGAATGCCGCATCCACCTCCGTTGCCGGGATAGTAAATACTAAAGTCCCTGCATTGCCTTTTCTTTCAAAAGTGCTTGACATTTGTCTGTCCTCCTTAAAAATATATACATATTAAAATATAATCAAATATGCCGTATAATATTACCACAAATTACATCGTTTAGCAAGAAAAAACTAAAAGAAAAAACCCACCTTAAAAAGATGGGTTTTGTTTTCTGGAGCGGAAAACGAGGCTCGAACTCGCGACCCCAACCTTGGCAAGGTTGTGCTCTACCACTGAGCTATTTCCGCAAAAATGTATTATGATTATAATATTCTTTCAGTCCTTTGTCAAGAATTTAATTTTTTCTTTGAGTCCGCTCAACTTTTCCTTAACCTTTTCTTTGAGAGCATCTCTAATCTTTTGTACCGTTACTATAGCATCAACCATCCTGTTGTCCACGTGGTCATAACCATATTCTCCTGTCTGCAAATTGTACCAAATGCCATAGAAAACGGCAGTTCTCTCATCATAATGTATTTCTGACTTTTCTGCAGTCAAAACATTTCCCTGCACCTGTATAACCCCTTTGAAACTTACCCCCACATCATTCACCCGTGCTACTGCCTTTTTGATATCAAAAACTTCTAATCTGTAACTTACCAAAGAAATTTCCAAATCATCCACATGACATTCCCCAAAAGTGAACTGGGTCTCATCCATTTTGGCATTTATCTGCTCCATTACCAACCTGCCATTATCCATTGCCAGAAAAGCACGAATATCCAAAAGTTTTCCGTCCTTAATCTCCAAACCCTGTGGCATAAAATTGCAATAGGTGCAAAGTGTCCGCCAAATTTTGTCGCTGAAATACAAATCGCTGATTACCAGCATAAACCTTTCCAAATTATTATCCAAACTGTTGAAAGAAATATTTTCACCGTCATAAATACAACCAAAACGCATACTGCATTTGGAACCGTTTTCCACACTGGAATTTTCCACCATGCCAAAGAAATTTTGGAAACGGAAATCTTCCTCAGCCACATGGAGCAAAATCTCGCTGCTCTCAAAAGCAATACAGATGTTGAATTTTCGCAGTTCTTCCAAACCAAGGAAACTCTTTTTCAAAACTTCCTTGCCGGAAGGTAACAACTTCACATCGGTTGTGCCACCTTGCTTAGGAATGGTAATCTCCACCTCTGCCCGGTAGAACCGCACATCTTTTATACAGTTGCAGAGCAAGGTTTTTTGTGCCGCAGGGTAATCAAAATTACAAAACCAATGCTTAAGCCACAATTTCATATACTGGCGAACCGTACTGCCCAAATCCACCATCACTTCTGCCCGATTGATATTGGCACTGTAATTGCCATGTGACCAATGTAACCTATACAAAGTTATCATATTGGTCTGATAAAGGGGCATATCGTCAATCACAATGCTCTCATCCACATAGTGCTGCAAAACCGCACAGATTCTGTTACGGACAAAATCCTTAATTTGGTCCTTAAAGAAAAGTTGACCCAGACACGCAAAAAGTCGCCAAATTCCCCACAGAACGGCACGCAAAACAAAGGGGGCTAACAGCACGCCTACCGCAATCAATATAGTATGCAATTCATGGGTTTGCACATAATTAATCAGCTTATCCAAACTGGTTAAAGTGCTCATAAGTTCCTGACTGGGTTCCATAAACTCTCCTTGTAAAAATATAATCCCGCCGTTGGCGGGATTATATTTTTACCTCATATTCTCAATAAAATCTTCAAACTGGTTAATCAAAAACGGATGACCATAAATCTTCAAATCCCGCAAAGTTGTACCATAGCTGTCGTACCATGTATCAGCCAATTCCATTTTCAAACCTTCCATTGTATATTGGTCAATCATTTTTAGGATGAAACGATTTACTTCACCATTCTCTTTTTTTACATTCAAAGGAATGTAGCGTTCCTCCCCCTGATATTTCTCTACCGTAATAGCCCACCCACCGGGAATAGGAGGCAACCTCTTTGCCTGAATGAAATAATTATCTGCACTAAAACCTACAAAACTTTCCCACTTAAAAACTTTCTTTGCATGTTTAATAGGATAACCGTTTTCATTACCCCATTTCACAATCTCATCACAAATCTCATTATCGTGAATAACGCTGGGGAAAGTGGTCTCCTTCAGAATCTCTGTATCAGCCATTGCCAATATCCTCCTTACCGATAATATAAAAACTCAAAGTACCATCTACCAAAAGTTCGTTTGTCTCATCCACAATCTTGCAGTGAGTCCGCATCACATTATTGCCATGCTGCAAAATTTCAGCATAACAATACACCGTTGCCCCGGCCTTTACATTCTTGATATAACTCAAATTCATATCCAATGTAACGACCTTCGCCCCATCTGTAAAACAGCACACCCCGCAAGCCGTATCTGCCAAACCGCTGAAAACTCCCCCATGAACATAGCCATAAATATTAGTGTGACATTTTTCGGAAATCTTGACACACATAGCCAAGTGACCACGACTTACCTCCGTCACTTTCATATTCATAACTTGGCAAAAGGGATTATCTTCTACCCGATGAATTAAGCGTTCTATAACCTCTTGTGTCATTTGCTCTCCGCAGTTACAGATTTGTATTCAGTTGCCAAAGCAATAACAGCCCACACACCGGTAACAGCCAAAGCAATTAAAACGCCTTCTGTGGCAATCTCCTGAAGCATAACTTGTGTGCTTTCCCAAGTCCTTAAAGCAGTGAAGAACGGGAAATCGGCGATTATCTCACCATGATAAATATGTTCAGTAAAGGACAATCCGCTTGCTGCCCACAACATATTTCTTAACCAGGACAATTTTCTTACAGAAAAAATGCCTTCCTTTTGAGGAATATTATGTTTCTCTTTCAATACATCCAGCCCTGCAGTAACAACAGTTGCCTCCACAACCGGAACAATAAAACATGCCATAATTTCTTACCTCCAAAAATATAGATATTGGTATTATACCATAGTCCATATTTTTTTACCATATATTTTACGACAACTTCCCTTCCCTAATTTCTAATCCCTATTTTTAATCACAGGAACATCCTACCTTCCCTACGCCTTATGCCCTACGCTCTACGCCCTATTCTTCCCTCTTACCTCTTCCCTCTGAAACCTGACCCCTGAAACCTAATACCTGATTTACTCTTTGTTCTTTGACATTTATTCAAAAAAATAATCCCGACTATGTCGGGACTATCTCTTATTCCTCTTCTTTTGCTACCACTTGTTTGCCCTTATATGCGCCACAGCTGGGGCATACACGATGGGGCATTTTCAATTCGTGGCATTGGGGGCATTCAACCAAATTGGGGGCCTCCAATTTCCAATTAGCACGGCGGGAATTGCGACGGCTTTTGGATAATTTTACTTGTTGTACTGCCATTTTCACACCTCCTCAGTACTAATTACAAAACTGGCAAAGTTGCCAGATAAAATTCAAGCATTATAATTATATATATGAGTTAATAGTTTGTCAAGATTTTTTTATATGTGTTATAATATCCGTATGAAAAATGCAGTCGGGATTGTGGCGGAATTTAACCCTTTTACTAACGGTCACGCCTATTTTATCCAAAAAATAAAAAAACATCTTAACGCTCCAATTATTGCTGTTATGAGTGGTTCCTTCGTCCAACGGGGAGAACCTGCCTTTGCCAACAAATTTTTGCGTGCTAAAACCGCTATATCAGGCGGAGTGGATTTAGTTTTGGAACTGCCAACCGCTTGGACATTGCGAAGTGCCGAACACTTTGCCAAAGGCGGCATCAGCATTTTGCAAGCCACAGGGGTTATAAAGACCATTGCCTGCGGTGCGGAGCATGTGGACTTTGATTTTGCCAACTGTATTCAGGAAATTGCCAACGCACAAGATAAAATTAAAGAAGGCATTGCCAACGGGCTTTCCTATGCCCAAGCGCTTAAAGCGACAGTCAAAGATTTACCCACCGACCCTAATGACATTTTGGCGTTGGAATATACCAAAGCCGCACAAGGATTGGCTATACTCTACATCCAACGTATGGGTGGCAATTATAACGACTCAACTGGTCACACCACTTTTTCCAGTGCCAGCGCGGTGAGAACCGCTTGGCCAAGAGTCAGTCAAACAGTTCCGGAAAGCACTTTAGAAATTCTGTTGGGAAATGCCGGTTATGATATTAATTATTTTTGGCGTTTGGTACAATACCGCTTGCGAATGATGAATCCCACCGATATTGCCCAAGCCACCACTGCCAACGAAGGTTTGGAAAACTTTTTGAAACGGGCTCAAAACTCTTTAACTTGGGAAGATGCCCTCTCGGCCTGCTCTTCAAAACGCTATCCCACCAGCCGTATCCGGCGTCTTTTCTGCCAGTTGGCACTTTGTCAGGAACGACAAATGTGGGAGTTCAAAGAACCGGAATATTTAAGAGTGTTGGCTTTTAATAATCAAGGCAGGGAATTGCTTAAAGAAATGAAAACAACCGCCACTTTGCCAATTATTACCAAAGCAGAAACCCTTTATGCCGCCGATGTGGCAGCAACCGATTTATTGGCAACCTTGCAAAATCAGCCGGTCGGATTAGATTTTACTACATCACCGGTGTATATAAAAAATTAAAAATTGAAAGCTTAAATCTTAAAGCTATGGTAAAATGTTCTGTTGATTAAAATAAAAAAGTCCGCCGAATGCTGACTCTCGTGCCCCCTCCAGGGGGCAGTCAGTTGCGTAGCAACTGACTGAGGGTGGCGATTAAAACGATACTTTCGCTATGCAGTCGCCACCCCACCACCGTCCTTCTATGTTCCTTTAGACGGTCCCCCGCCCCTCCATGGGCGGACGAGGGTTCGCACTCTGCCAACTTTCCTGAAACCTGACACCTAACACCTGAAACCTAATTCTAATCACAGGAACTTTTTACCATATTTGGTCTTTGCTCTTTGTTCTTTGACATTTATTTTATAATTACGCATTGCGAATTTCGCATTACGCATTATAAAAAATTCCCGCCCATCGGGCGGGAGTTTTTTTATTCTTCAATATTTCCTTCTCCACTATTCAACTTGTTCAATTCATTGTCAATATAATTGCGACTGTCCATCAAACTGGCAATGTTGCTTTGTAACGCATTAGTAACCCCAACAGACGCTTCCTGCAATGTGCTTGCCATTTGCTTCATAATGTCATCCAAATATTTCAACGCATCTCCACGGATTTGAGCCGCATAAATATTGGCATTTTCCCTTGTGGATTTGGCGGATGCCTCTGACCTGTCCTGCAATTCTTTTGCCACTTCTGTTGCCGTTCTCACAATTTCGCTGTTCAACAGCATATTGTCCCGCTCTGCCTCCGCTCCTGCCACAATCTTTTGTGCCCGTTCATTGGCTTCCTGCAAAATCTCGTCTGCCTCTTTTCTGGCATTGTTAATAATAGTTTCACTATTTGCCAAAATCTGACCCGCACGTTCCACTTCCTGCGGAATCGCACGCTTTAACTGGTCTAAAACATCCAGCAACTCATCCTCCGGAACAGTTATCTTCCCCCTGCTGAGGAAATTGCTGGAACCATTATCCACAATATGCAATATTTTATCAAACAACCCCATTATTTCTGTTGTTTTATTATCCATTTTTTACCTCCCCAAACTTCTTTTTTAATCTTTTCGCTACACCAGGCGGCACCAGTTCATCCACCTTACCGCCAAATACTGCCAATTCCCTTACCCCGCTGGAAGAAACATAACTGTATTGTGGGTTGGTCATTACGAAAACTGTTTCCAAATTTTTGTCAATACTCTTCAAAAGTAAAGCTCTTTGAAATTCATATTCAAAATCGCTGAAAGCCCTCAGTCCACGGACTACAAAACCGATTTTTTCCTTCTTACAAAATTCGTTCAGCAATCCTGCGTAACTCATAATCCGCACATTGGGCATATCTTTTGTGGCTTCCTTCAGCATAACTACCCTGTCTTTTACACTGAACATGCCACCCTTCTTCGTGGGATTATAGAAAACGCAAACTACCAGTTCATCAAACATTGAACATGCTCTTCTAAAAATATCTAAATGTCCATTAGTTACCGGGTCAAAGGAGCCGGAACAAACTGCAATTCTTTTCATAATGTAATAATTATATTACCTTTTACAAATAAAATCAATAAGTGTTGAACCATATTTTTCTTCCCTTTTAATAGTAAATGATTCTGGCACAAGCAACGGTTCTTCATCCGCCGCCCGTTCTGCCACGATTAAGCAATTCGGAGCAGTAATACTATATTTTGTCAATTCTTGCAAAAATTTAGCAACTAAGTCCTGATGATAGGGCGGGTCCAGAAAAATAAAATCAAAAATCCCCCCCTGCCTTTCCAAACGGGCAATTTGTTTCACTGCATCCCCTTCCAAACATCGGCAGTCGTCCTCCGCATGGCATTTTTCTATATTACGCTGAACCAAATTTAACGATACTTTGCTTTTGTCAACAAAAACAACATAGGCAGCCCCTCTGCTCCAACATTCCAAGCCCAAGTTTCCCGTACCTGCAAAAGCATCCAAAACTCTGGCATCAACAATACTGCTGCCAAGAATGTTGAACACACTTTCCTTAACTCTGTCCGCGGTTGGACGCACATCATAATTTTTTGGTGTAAAGAGATTTGTGCCTCTGGCACGACCGGTAATAATTCTCATAGTGCAAATATTATAACATATGATATAATAATATAAAAGATTAAATGTCAAAGAATAAATGTAGTAAAATGTTCTTGTAATTATAATCGGTAATTTTCGCTTTGCGAAAATTGTCCTCAATTTTTAACTTTTAATTTTTAATTTTCTATTATGGAATGTTACTTGTGTCCCCATCGTTGTGGGGCGGATAGAGAAAACGGTATATTTGGTTCCTGCGGTATGGGTGCCTTGCCTGTTGTAGCAAGAGCCCATTTGCACCAATGGGAAGAACCTGTTATTAGCGGTACGAAAGGCAGCGGCACTGTTTTTTTCAGCGGTTGCAATCTTCATTGCGTCTATTGTCAAAACTATGACATCAGCCATAAAAATTTTGGCAAGGAGATTAGCGTTGAACGCCTACGGGAAATCTATTTGGAACTTATTGCCCAAGGTGCCCACAATATCAATTTGGTAACCCCAACCCACTTTACCGACAGTATCCTCAAATCTTTGCAGGAACCGCTTGCTGTTCCTGTGGTATGGAACACCAGCGGTTTTGAAGTTTCCAGTACCTTAAAAAAATTACAAGGAAAAGTACAAATATATCTGCCTGACTTGAAATATAGTGATGATTTGGCAGCCATAAAATATAGCAATGCCTATGACTATTTTCACATTACCACTACTGCCATTAAAGAAATGTATAGGCAGGTCGGCAATTACGAAATTAATGACGATGGTTTGATGACTAAAGGCGTTATTATCCGTCATTTGCTTTTGCCGGGGCGTTTGGAAGACACAAAAAAAATTATTGATTGGGTTGCCACCAATTTTCAACCGGGGCAAGTGATGTTCAGTTTAATGCACCAATACATACCTTGTGGCAGGGCGGCTGAATATCCTGAGTTGAACCGCACTGTTACCCAAGAGGAATATGAACAGGCAGAACTATACCTTATGGAAAGTTCTATTGAAGATGGCTTTGTGCAAGAAGAAACTTCTGCTGATAAAAATTTTGTCCCAATCTGGGACTTAACGGGAGTGTAAATAATGCGTAATTCGTAATTCGCAATGCGTAATTATGGTAAAGAGTTCCTGTGATTATAGCAGGAAAGCCGACATGAAGCGAAAGTAACCCTCTCCCCGGGGAGAGGGGCAGGGGTGTGGGGAAAAGTACGACAAGAAACAAATAACTAAAAAAAACATAAAATAATTAAAATTTCAAGGAGGAAAAAATTATGAACGAATTAACCCTAAAGTATGGCATGAATCCTAATATGAAAAAAGCAAGGATTTTTATGCAAAAGGGAGAACTCCCCATTGAGGTCTTGAACGGCAGACCTGGTTTTATCAACTTTTTGGATGCCTTCAACTCTTGGCAATTGGTAAAAGAACTGAAAGAGACAACCGGTCTTCCCGCTGCCGCTTCCTTCAAACATGTCAGTCCTGCCGGTGCCGCTGTGGCTGTACCTATGGACGATGTTTTAAAAAAAATCTATTATGTAGATGACTTAAAATTAAGTCCGCTTGCTACTGCCTACGCACGAGCTCGTGGTGCTGACCGTATGAGTTCCTATGGCGATTTTGTTGCTTTAAGCGAAACCTGCGATGCAGAAACTGCCACCATGTTAGCAAGAGAAGTTTCTGACGGTGTTATTGCTCCCGGCTACACGGACGAAGCATTGGCAATCTTAAAAACTAAACGCAAAGGCACTTATAATGTGATAAAAATTGACCCTAACTATGTGCCGGAATTAGTTGAACACAAGGATGTTTTCGGTATCACTTTTGAACAAGACAGAAACAACGCCAAGATTGATGCTTCACTCTTGGAAAACCGTCCCACAAAAAATAAAAATCTCCCACCTGATGCGGTGCGTGATTTGCTCATCAGCTTAATCGTATTGAAATACACTCAGTCCAATTCTGTGTGCTATGTCAAAGGCGGGCAAGCCATTGGCATTGGTGCCGGTCAACAGAGCAGAGTGCATTGCACCCGTCTTGCCGGTAATAAAGCGGACAACTGGTGGTTGCGTCAAAATCCAAAAGTTTTGGCTCTCCCCTTCAAAGATGACATTCGCCGTCCCGACAGGGACAACACCATTGATGTATATATCAGTGAAGATTGGGATGATGTGCTGCGTGAAGGCACTTGGCAACAATTCTTTACCACAAAACCCGAACCCTTGACCCGTGAGGAAAAGAAAGCATGGCTTAAAGAGTTACATGGTGTTTCCTTAGGCAGCGATGCCTTCTTCCCCTTTGGCGATAACATTGAACGGGCTCACCGTAGCGGTGTTGAATTCATTGCCCAGGCCGGCGGCAGTATCCGTGATGACAATGTTATTGAAACCTGCGACAAATATAACATTGCTATGACAATGACCGGCTTAAGATTATTCCATCACTAATGCAAAACAAAAAGCATTTTAAAAAGGAGTTGTTTTCAACAACTCCTTTTTTTATCACAGGAACATCCTACCTTCATTCTTAATTCTGCATTCTTAATTCTTAATTGTATTACTCATTATTCTTTTGAAATTCTAACATATATTTTGCTAACGCTTCGCACGCCTCAACCGGTACTGCATTATAAGTTGATGCACGGCAACCGCCCACCAAACGATGACCTCCAATACCCACAAAACCTTTGGCTTTACCGGTAGCTACAAACTCTTTTTCCAATTCCTTATCCGCCAAATTGAAAGTAACATTCATTAAAGAACGATAGGGTTTCTCCGCATGACCGATATAAAAGCCATGGGAATTGTCAATCACATCATAAAGCAGTTTTGCCTTCTTTTGATTTCTCTCCTGCAATGCCTTAACGCCGCTCTGCTTTTTAATCCAATGCAAAGTTTTATTTACCATATAAATTGCAAACACGGGTGGTGTATTATATAAAGAATCATTGTCTGCAAAAGTGCTGTATTTCAACATGGTGGGTAAGTCCTGATTGGCAGTTTGCAAGAAATCTTTTTTAACAACAGCAATCACCACCCCCGCAGGGCCCAAGTTTTTCTGTGCACCGGCATAGATTAAAGCAAACTTGCTTACATCCACCGGACGTGAAAGAATATCAGAACTCATATCACAAATAATTGGCACACCAAAATCAGGGAAGTCAGGATATTCCGTACCATAAATAGTATTGTTGGCTGTAATATGGACATAAGCGGTATTTGGTTTAACATTAAACTGTTGTGGAATATAACTATGATTTTTGTCTGCACTGCTTGCAGCTTCATAAGCATCCCCATAACGTTTTGCTTCCGCAAATGCCTTCTTTGACCACACACCAGTATTAACATAGGCAACCGGCTTACCGTTCGCAAAATTAGCCGCTGTCATTAAAAACTGAGTAGAACCACCCCCTTGAATAAACAACACTTCATAATTATCTGGAATATTCATCAATTCTTTGAGCAATGCCTTTGTTTCCTGATGCAAAGCATCATATTCCTTGCTACGATGGCTCATTTCAATAATACTCATACCAGTACCGGCATAATCCAAAAATTCTTTTTGTGCCTCCTGCAAAACCTCCAACGGCATAGCCGAAGGGCCTGCATTAAAATTGAACGCTCTAAACATTCTCTTTCCCCCTAACCGTAATCTTAATAAAACTTTATTTTCATTATATGCCTTAATATTTAAGGTGTCAACCAAGAAAAAGCACGGCTTTGCTGAACTGGTAAAATAAAAGTAGACACTCAAAAAAGTGCCTACTTTTATTTT
>JAUNOC010000004.1 GCA_030531205.1 Phascolarctobacterium sp. | reverse complement strand
TGTTTTGGGTTAAACGTCCTGTTTTCAGTCCGTCAATGGTCTTTTTGCTGTGAATGTAGTTTGCCCATACGGTTTTGTCATATTTCTGTTCTTCATTCTCCACCATTGTAGGCATAACCTCATCACTCTTCCCCTGCTCCACCGTTTCTATAGCCGCACTATCCTTGTCATTTGCACATATGTTCCGCAGCTACTTTCGCTGCCTGGACTGCCTCCACCACCGTGTCGGGGCCTGTAACTACATCGCCACCCGAATAAATATTTTTAATATTTGTTTCGCCTTTTTCGTTAATAATGATATTCCCCTTTTTATTTGTGGCTAAATGTTGGTTTTTATCCTCAAAAACTTCCGGACTTTGTCCTAAAGCATAGATTACATAGTCAGTAGCAATCACAAATTCAGAATTGGGAACAGGAATTGGACTGCGGCGGCCGCTGGCATCCGGCTCGCCTAATTCCATTTTTACACATTTTATACCTGTAACTTGTTTTTCGCTATTACCCAATATGCCTGTGGGATTGGTTAGTAATTGGAACTCTACCCCATCATTTTTGGCATATTGGATTTCATCCCGGCGAGCCGGCATTTCATCTTCACTGCGGCGATAAACAATAGTAACCTTTGCCGCACCAAGTCGTTTCGCCACCCTTGCGGCATCCATTGCCACATTGCCGGCACCAATAATCACAAATGTTTTACCATTATATTTTTCTTTTAATTCTGCCAAGTCGTTTTCGTCAGCAGAATTGCTTTGGGCAAGAAAAGCAAGTGCATCATCAACACCCTGATAATCTTTTTCCCCCGGAATATCCATCCACATTGGTTTGCCCGTACCTGTAGCAACATAAACACCGGCATAACCATCCTGTTGCAAAAATTTCTCTAATTCTTCAACAGAATTGACCGTAAAACTGGTACGGAATTGCACACCTTGTTTTTTTAATTTATCAATAATTTCATTTATAAGCTCGTGGGAAAGCCGAAACTTGGGAATGCCGTAACGCAACACTCCACCCAGTTCTTTTTGCTTTTCAAAAACAGTTACCGCATAACCGGCTTTGCTCAATTCGTGAGCAAAGGTCAAGCCGCTTGGCCCTCCCCCGACAACAGCAATTTTTTGACCGTTCTTCTTTACCGGTTCATTCTCTTTTATTGTAATTTTATTGTTTTTAATATAATCATGTACAAATTGTTCCAACGCACCAATGGCAATACTCTTGCCTTTTATACCCTGTACGCAATGACCTTCACATTGCTTTTCCTGGGCGCAGACACGGCAGGTGATGGGGGAAAAAATATTATTTTCCAAAAGCATTGCCGCCGCTTTTGTATAATTCCCCAAAACAATTTCATGAATAAATTTGGGAATGGGGGTATGTACAGGACAACCTTTTACGCATTGGGGATTAGGGCAATTCCAACAGCGTTTTGCCTCTGCTATGGCTTGTTCTTCAGTCAAATTAAAGTTTTCCATTATTGTTTTACTAATTCCTTAGCAATTTTATTGGTTTCAAACTTAATCTTTTCTTCATCCAAAGTAAGGATTTCCCTCTTTTTCATCAATACTTTGCCGTCAACAATCACGGTGTCCACATCATTGGAAGATGCGGCATAAATCAGATTACTTACCAAATTATGATGAGGATACCAATAGGGTTCATTCATATTATAAAGCACAATATCTGCTAAATAACCTGTTTCCAACTTCCCTAAATTGTCTATGCGTAACGCCTTAGCCCCATTGTAAGTGCCAATTTCCAGTGCCTGTGTAGCAGGCAGCACGGTGGGATTTTTGCTGTCGCATTTTGCTAAAAAGCAAGCCGTCCGGATTTCTTCCAGCATATCCAGATTGTTATTGCTGCTTGTACCGTCTGTGCCAACGCTGACCAAAATATCTTTTTCCAGCATTTTGGAGATGGGTGCAATACCGCTGGATAATTTCAAATTACTTTGCGGATTATGGGCAACGGCTACTTTTTTGGCTTGCATAATATCCATATCTTTGTCATTTACATAAACGCAATGGGCGGCAACAGTCGGCTGTTCAAACATACCTAAAGAATCCATCAGTTGAATTGGCGTTTTGCCCTTTTCTTTAATGCAGGTATCAACTTCAAACTGAGTTTCTGCCAAATGCATATGAATTAAAACATTGTCTTTTTTAGCATCTTCAATAACTTGTTGTAAATATCTGTTAGTACAGGTGTAGGGGGCATGAGGACCATAAACAACTTTAATTCTGCCGTTCGCTTGATTATTCCATGCTTTATAAAATTCTCGGCTTTCCTGCAAACGAATATCATTTTTCGGGTCATCACCCATCACGCAACGGGTAAGAACACCTCTAATACCTGCTTTTTCCACTACTTTAGCTGTTTCTTCCATCATAAAATACATATCATTAAAACAGGTTGTTCCGTTTTTAATCATTTCCACAACGCCTAAATATGAACCCCACATAAAATGGTCTTTTACCATTTTTACTTCAATAGGCCAAATTTTTTCTTGTAACCACGGCATAAGTTGCATATCATCCGCATAGGAACGCAACAAGGTCATTGCCAAATGGGTATGAGTGTTCACCCAACCAGGAGCCGCCAGCATATCTTTGCCGTCAATAGTTTCTTTGCCAGTAATTTTTTCTGTGCCGATATAGGTAATTTTATTGCCAGTAATACCAATATTGGCAACCTCTTGTCCGTCCCCTTTTGCTAAATAGACATCTTTAATAACTACATCATAATTCATTTGCTTTCCCCTTCCTGCCTTTTGGCATAACATTGAAAATAAAATTTTTTTAGTTTTTCTATATTTGCAGAGGTCAAGGGATGCACCTTGCCTCCTGCTGCTTGACATATGTAATATGTTTGTGCCGCCTTTTCCAACAGTTGGGCGAAGAGCAAGGCCTGATTTAAGGTCGTTCCGCAAACAACTGCACCATGATTGGCAAGCAGAATTGCCCAGCCGCTTCCTAATGCTTGTACTGCATTCTTTGCTAATTGTTCCGTACCTGCTAAAGCATATTTGGCACATTTAATTACTTTGCCGTTAGCAAGTTGGGCAATGTCTTCTGTTAATATGGGTAAATCCGTATGTTGACAGGCAAGTGCTGTTGCATAAGTGCTATGGGTATGAATAATTGCTTGAATGTCTTTTCTTGATTTGTAAATTGCCTGGTGTAAAAAGAGTTCACTGCTGGGTGCAAGGGCATGTTTTTTACCGATTATAACAATGTCTTTTGCTTTAAGATTTTCGTAACTTTTGCCCGATGGTGTAATGGCAAGTGTATCCCCCACCCGACAACTGATATTACCCCAAGTGCCAACTGTTAAATTGCTTTTAAGAAAAGATTGGGCAGTTGCCACAATCTCTTTCTCCACAGATAATGCTGTCATTTTTTTACTTTCTCTTGCAATGCTTTAATACTTTCAATATAAGGAGCACGGATAATACCATACTCGGTAATGATACCCGTAATCAATTCATTTGGGGTGACGTCAAAGGAAGGATTAAAAGTTGCTACACCTTCAGGAGCAATAACTTTATCACCAATTTTAGTAATCTCATCCCCCTTACGCTGTTCAACAGGTATATCCGCTCCCGTGGCAGTTGTAAAATCAAAAGTGCTGATGGGGGCAGCAATGTAAAAAGGGATATTATGTGCTTTACAAATCAGTGCCAAACCATAAGTGCCGATTTTATTAGCGGCATCACCGTTTAACGCAATTCTGTCTGCCCCCGTAATGGCTATGTTCACGCCTTTGGTTTTAATCGTCCAGGCCGCCATATTATCTGTAATCAAGGTACAGGGTATATTCTCTTTTTGCAATTCATAGGCAGTCAGACGGGCTCCCTGCAAAAGGGGACGGGTTTCATCCACATAGACCATTTTAATCTTCTTTGCCAAATGAGCACTGCGAATTACACCCAATGCTGTTCCCCAACCACAGGTGGCAAGAGCCCCAGCATTGCAATGGGTAATAAGGGTGGCGGAATCCGGGACAATTTCGGCACCGTATTTGCCAATCAGTTTGTTGCATTTAATATCATCATTATAAATTTTCAGTGCCAAATCTTCCATACGGGCAATGAGAATGTCAAAACTGATATCCAATGAACATGTTGCGGCACAATTATAAAGTTGGTGACAGGCCCAGGCAAGATTGACCGCTGTGGGGCGGGCACTGATTAAATCATCTCGTATTTTTTTTAACTCATCCATAAAGACAGAGTAATTTTCTATTTCCTTTGCCCCCAGCACCATAGCAAAAGCGGCTGCGGCACCTATGGCAGGCGCACCCCGCACTTCCAATTTGGCAATTGCCTCCTTCACCCGCTGATAGTTGTAACAGGTGATATACACGGTTTTTTCGGGAAGTTTGGTCTGGTCCAAAATGGACAGGGTATCCTTTTCCCAAATCATTGTGGCGTACATCAGATTTTAAATCCTCCAAAATCTTTCATAGCAGAATCACAGAAACATTGCTTGTCAACTTTTTTGTCGTAAGCAATGAAATTATCAATGAGGTTGTTCAAGATATTTTCTGATTTTTTCATACTTTCCAATACTTCACTGTGGCTCAAACTGATGGTGTTGATGCCGGCAGCCATATTGGTTACCATAGCGATTACAGCATAATGCATTTCTGCTTCTCTTGCTAAAATTGCTTCTGGCATACCAGTCATATTTACAACATCTCCGCCAAACTGGGCATACATTTTTATTTCAGCCGGTGTTTCAAAACGGGGGCCTTCTGTAACCACCATTGTTCCGGTTTTGTGATAGTTTGCCCCCATATTTTGCAAACAGTCCATCAATATATTTCTTAGAGTAGGACAATACGGATGGGTAAAATCCGCATGACCTACGGGGAAATCCGTACCATTAAAGAAAGTATTGATTCTGGATTTGGTGAAATCAAGCACCTGGTCACAAATTACGAAGTGACCGGACTGCATATCTTTATTGATGGAACCCACAGCGGCGGTGGCGATTATTTCCTCCACCCCCATTTTTTTCAGTGCAGCAATATTTGCCCGATAATTAATCAAATGTGGCGGAGTGCTGTGCTGTGCCCCATGACGGGTAATAAAAGTTACTTTGTTACCAAATTTTTCACCGTACAAGCAAGGTACATTTCCGTAGGGTGTTTGCACCAATTCATTTTTGAACCCCGCTTTTTCCAAAATCTCCGGGTTATACACACCGCTCCCGCCTATTATTCCAATATTACGCATTTTGGACTCCCTTCTCTAATTCAATAAATTCTTTCAACAATGATAATGCTTTTGCCGCAATCAGTTTCTTGTTTTCTATACGGGTACTATTAAAATACAGTTCCCAAACTTTTGTTTTATTTGCCGAGGCAATGCCAATATAAACCAAACCCAAAGGTTTCCCTTCGCTTGCACCGGGACCTGCGTTACCGGTAATACCTATGCCATAATCAGAGTGAAATTTTTGGCGGATATTCTCAGCCATTTCTTTAGCTGTTGCTTCGCTAATGGCAGAAAACTTGGCAAGAGTTTCTTCTTTTACTCCTAAAACCTTCGCTTTAATTTCATTAGTATAGCAAACTATGCCGCCCTGCATATAGGCACTGGAACCAGCCACATCCGTAATCATACTGGCTGCCAAACCACCAGTACAGGACTCCGCGAAGGCAATGGTTTCCTTGTATTTATTTAAGAGTTGTCCGATAAGTTCCGAATCAGTCATTTACTAAAAAAGAGATAAAAAAATTAAATACCCCAGCACAGGTATATACACACATTAAAGTAAATTGCCAACCTTGAACATTTATCCAAAGCATATAAGCCCCCAAAGCAATAGCCAGTATAAGTGGCGGTAATTTCAAAGGTCCTAAAAGATTATTCGGTGATTTGCAGTCAGGAAATTTCACATTGCTGTAAAGCAGACAAGCAACAAACAAGACAAAAATTGCCGTCAGAACAGAACCAAAATTAAAACCGCTTAATACATAAGTCGCTAAAAAGCAAGCCCCGGCAGGAATGGGCATACCTTGAAAATAACCATGTACTACACTGCTATTGACATTAAAACGTGCCAAACGCATCGCCCCGCAAAAAGTATAAATTCCAGCAATGATTTGCCCCCAAAGCCCTAAATCTGTAAGGGCATATTGATAAATCAAAATTGCCGGTGCAACGCCAAAACTGCCTAAATCACAAAGAGAATCAAGTTGTACTCCAAATTCGCCTTGACATTTTAACAAGCGTGCCGCCCTTCCATCACAGGCATCAGCCAATATGGCAAGAATAATAAGGACAGCAGCCCAAAAGAAATTTCCTTCAAAAGATTTGAAAATAGATATAACACCCAAAAGCAAACTGAAACCGCTGATGCTATTGGGAACAATACGTCTGTAATTCATGATTTTATTCTCCCCATAGGGGTAATTCCCCCAACTACATTTTGACCTTTATGTACTAAAATTTCTACATTCTTTGGAACGACCAATTCTGTACTGCTGCCAAATTTAATCATTCCATAACATTCACCCTGCTTGACAACATTACCTAAAGTAACCCAACTGACAATGCGTCTTGCCAAAAGCCCTGCCACTTGGGTCACCATTATTTTTATTTTGCCATTGTCCAGACCAATAGCATGACGTTCATTTTTGAAGGTGGCTTTTTTATCAAAGGCAGGAACAAATTTACCTTCATTATAGCGTTGGTATTTGATTTCTCCAGACATGGGACTGCGGTTTACATGAACATTGAAAACACTTAAAAACACCGTAACCTTAACGGCCGCATCATTAAGATATTCCTCGTCATAGATTTCTTCAATACTCATTACTCTGCCGTCCGCTGGAGCATAGAGAATATTCTCATCATTGGGCAAGGGTCTGTTAGGATTGCGAAAAAAATAGGCAAAATATAACATTAAAACAAACGGTACAACTGCCCAAACAATACCCCAAAAATAAAGTACTATAAAGGTCAATATCAAACTGAATATAATAAACGGATAACCGTCCTTAACTATTTTCATTAAACTTCCTCCAACTCTCCCACTATCTCATAGGTAAACCCCTGAATAATTTTTACTTTTACAATTTCACCAACAGGAATATTTTTTACATTTTCAATAAAGATATTACCGTCAATCTCCGGTGCCTGGCCGTAAAAACGACCATAGGCAAGAGTTTTATCATCTTCGCTGTAACCTTCAAAAATTACATCAAATATTTTTCCTTCCAACATTTGATTATTTGTTTCCGATATTTTGGCTTGAAGAGCCATTAGCGCGTTATAACGTTTTTCTTTAACTTTCTTACCGACTTGGTCTTTGCGAGCACCGGCAAAAGTTCCATCTTCTTTAGAATATTGGAAAACTCCGGCATTCTCAAACTTATATTCCTGCACAAAATCACAAAGTTCCTGAAAATCAACATCTGTTTCTCCGGGAAAACCAACTATGAATGTGGTACGGATAACAATGCCTGGTACTTTCATCCGCAATTTTTTCAGCAATGATTCAATCTCTGCTTTCGTATCATTGCGGTTCATTTCTTTCAATACTCTGTCGCTGGCGTGTTGCAAGGGAATATCCACATATTTCACCAATTTAGGCAAAGAAACAAAACATTCTATCAGTTCATCCGTAAAACTGTTGGGATACATATACATTAACCGTATCCATTGAATTTCAGAAATTTTACTCAATTCTCGCAAAAGTTCCGGCAAACGCAATTCTCCATACAAATCTTTTCCGTACAAAGTTGTATCTTGCGCCACCAAGATTAATTCTTTGATGCCATTCTTAGCCAAAGATTTTGCTTCCTCAATAATAACATCGAAGGGTTTGCTTTTATATGCGCCACGAATTTTAGGAATAACGCAATAGGAACAACAATTATTACAACCTTCAGCAATCTTCAAATAAGCATAATGCTTCGGTGTTGTAAGTACTCTTGGAAAAGCACATTTAATACACTCTCCACGTTCTATACGAATAACCCGTTTGCCTTTCTTAATCTCTTTAATGAGAGAAACAATCTCAGGAAAAACATCCGTACCGATAATTCCGTCCACTTCCGGCAAACTGGTAAATAATTCTTCCCCATATCTTTGTGCCAAACAACCGGTTACAATCAAATACTTTAACTTGGCAGTTTTCTTCAGTTCCGCAATTTCTAAAATTGTATCTATGGATTCCTGTTTGGCGCTTTCAATAAAACCGCAAGTGTTGATAATGATAATATCACAGAGCGCAGTATCATCAGATACTGTATAATTTTCATTTTTCAGTTGTCCTAAAATAACCTCTGAATCCACACGATTTTTAGGACACCCCAAACTGATTATCCCAACTACATTTTTCATTTGTATTTGCCAAACCTTACTTTTCCATACCACTTCAAAACTAATTTATCAAGGGATGCCTTGTCTTTGTAGGCATAATTTAGCCAAAGATTTCTGTCCTTGCTGTTTTCCTTTTTGTTTAAAAATCTGTAACCAGTTTCTTCCTGCAAAGCTACATTTTTTACTGAGAAGGAATTTACCAGCCAGTTGATAAATTCTTTCGCTTCCAAACTTGAATCAGAACCTTTGAAAATACCTGCACCATAAACAACAACAGGTGTTCCTTCTTCAGGTTCTACAAAATATGCAGGAAAAGAATTATCAGAGAATTCATATAAACTACTGCGTAAAGTAATAGCCATATCTGCTTCTTCAGATGCAATCATACGCACAGGAGTAAAAGGAAATTTAGCATATTGCACTACAAATTTATTTAGTTGTGAGAAGTATTTTAATGTTTCTTTTTCCCCCATATTGGAGGCAAAGCAACCTAAAATATCATTTTGAACAATTGAAGAATTAAAATTATCAACAACAATTTTCGCTTTTTTCAGATGCAGTAAATCATCCCATTTTGTCAGATGAGTTTGCCCATATTTTCTGCCATATTCCCTGTTAATTACAAGTACTACCGGGTCATAAAAAATACTTATCCAATGTTTTTGCGGTGAAGATAATTTTTCTTGAAGAGCATTTTGAATAGGAATATCTAATGTTTCCAGTGAACCGGCATCAGCAATTTCATCCAAAACAAGAGAGTTGGTTAAGATTAAATCGGCTTGTATGTCTTTGCCGTTCAATTCAGTAATTTTACGAATTTTAAGATTAATTTTCGTATCTTTGGTAAAAGCATCTGCCAAAGCATTAAAAAAATGGGTATGCAGATTTGAATATACCACCAATTCTCTATGTGTAGAACTTCTTTGAATATCTCTGAAAGAAAAATACAACCCGACACTTAGAATAACAACAGCAAATAAAATATATAATTTTTTTGTTCTTAGTGAATCAAACATTTTGGACCTTTACCAATTAAATCTTCCCGTTTAGCCAAGCGCAATGCCTGTAAGACAAGGCGATAATTACGGGGATTTCTATATTGTAACAAAGCCCTTTGCATGGCTTTATCATTAGCGGATTTTGCTACGTAAATTTCTTTACCTGTTTCCAAATCTACCCCACTATAATACATTGCAGTTGAAGCGCTGCCGGGAGTGGGAATAAAATCCTGTACCTGCTTGGGATAGTGTTTTATATCCCGTAAAAATTCTGCTAAACTGACAGCATCCCGCAGTTTGGAACCAGGATGACTGCTAATGAAATAGGGAACTAAAAACTGATTCATTTTCAGTTCCTTATTTATGTGTTGGAATTTTCGCATAAAAGCCGTGTACACTTTTTTTCTGGGTTTGCCCATATAAGCAAGCACAGAATCAGAAATATGTTCAGGAGCAATTTTTAACTGACCGCTGATATGATGCTCACAAAGTTGTTTGAAAAAAGCATCGTTTTTATCACAAAGCAGATAATCATAACGGATGCCACTACGAATAAATACTTTCTTTATTTTTGGCAAAGCCCTGATCTCGTTAAGCAGTTTTGCATAGTCACTGTGGTCTGTATCAAGATTGGGACAGGGTTCCGGGAACAAACATTTTCTGTCTTTACAAGTCCCCACTTTTAGTTGCTTGGAACAAGAGGGATGTCTGAAATTTGCGGTAGGCCCCCCCACATCATGAATATATCCCTTAAAATCCGGGAAAGTTGTCAAAAGTTTCGCTTCCTGTAAAATAGATGCGTGAGAACGGGCCTGAATAATTCTCCCCTGATGGGCATGAATCGCACAAAAGGAACAGGAACCAAAACAGCCACGGGAACTGATAATACTGAATTTAACTTCATCTAATGCAGGGACACCGCCCTGGTCATTATATGAAGGATGACAAAGTCGCTGATATTCAATATCATAGACCGCATCCAGTTCTTTTTCGGTCAAGGGGTCTGCTGGCGGGTTCTGAACAACAAATTTATTTTTCCCTTGTTGAACAATGGTTTTACCGCGAACAGGGTCCTGTTCATCCGCCTGTCTGTTGTAAGCAGTTGCAAATAATTTGCGGTTTTTTATAATATCCCTATATTTTGGCAATTCAACAAAATCTGTTAAATCGGTGATTTCTTCTTTATCACAGGCATAAGCAGTACCTTTAATATAGTGCAGATCACTAATGGATGCTCCGCCTGCCAAATAATTAGCAATCTCTACAATTTGTTTTTCTCCCATACCGAAAACAAGTAAATCTGCACCGCTATCTTCTAAAATTGAAGGCATAAGAGCATTTTCCCAAAAATCATAATGGACAAAACGGCGCAAACTGGCCTCAATTCCACCAATAATTATTGGCATATCCGGCCAAAGTTTCTTTATACACTGACTGTAGACAGCCGTTGCATGATCAGGCCTTTTGCCGCTTACGCCACCAGGAGTATATTTGTCATCAGAACGTTTTTTACGGGCGGCGGTGTAATGACAAAGCATGGAATCTAAATTTCCGCCACAGATTAAAACAGCATAGTTAGGTTTTCCCAATATGGCAAAATTCTTAAAATTACGCCAATCAGGTTGGCAAAGCATAGCAACCTTATATCCCTTTGCCTCCAAAACTCTGCAAATTACCGCTCCAGCAAAAGAAGGATGGTCAACATAGGCATCACCATTGATGAATAAAAAATCAATGCTGTCCCAGTTACGTTTTTTTATTTCTTCAAGAGAAATTGGCAAAAAATCTTTCATAAATTAACGGGGATAATGTTTTGTTGTAACTCCTGCTTCTCCACGCATATTTACGGGCTTGCCATTTACAGTTACTTGCATAACACTAATATTACCGTATTTAACAGTAATTCGTTTCTTTGCATCAAAAATTTTATAACGGCCTTTGGTCATCATACCGCTGTACACTGCTTTACCATCAGCAAATACATCAATCCAGCACTGACCGGAAGCAGTAAGTTCCACCACTACCCTGTCCTGACGGGCAGCGATTGCATTTACCTGTTGAGATTTCTTTTCTACAGGTTTTGAAGGAGGAACCACCGGTTCCTGTACCTGAAGTTTCGGTTGAACCGTATGAACATTGTTTTGAGAAATTGTTTCAGTTTTTTTACTGTGTTCTTCTGTATGAAATTCATTTACTAAATTAACCACTGTTTCATAAATATTAGTAAATTTATCCTTTACCTCATCAAATATTTTTGTTTCAACTTTTATTTCCTCTTTTTGTACAGTTTTCCCATTGAAATATGCTAATATTTCTGGTGTATAAGAATAACCGACATACATAAAACAACAAATCAAAACACCTAATAAAAATTGTCCTGTAGGAAATTTTTTAGAGTCTTTTACATAACTTTTAGATGTACCTACTCCTGGTTCTTGTTTCAAATTTAAATCTTTGGCAACATGAACATTGCCAATTGTTTCTACTGTAGAATTTTTGTATTCTGCTGTTTCTTTAAACTCATTAACGAGAGCTATCCCATCCAAACCGAGATAATTACCATAACCACGAATAAGCCCTTTTACATACACCATACTGGGATAACCGCTATAATCATCATTTTCCAACATTTCCAAAGATTTCACTCTATAGGAAGTTGCCTCTGAAACTTGTTCCAAAGTGAGTTGTTTTGCTTCCCGTGTTTGTTTTAGAATATTGCCAATTGTACCATCCATAGTATCCTCCTCTAACTATTAAAAAATTTATTGTTTATTTCATCCAAGGACATTATTAATTCTCTAGGCTTGCTGCCTGTTGCTTGTCCTATTATTCCCACTTCTTCTAATGTATCAACCAAGCGTGCCGCTCTAGTATAACCAATTCTAAAACGGCGTTGAAACATTGATGCAGATGCTTGACCTGTATCCATTACTAATCTCAGAACATCAGGAAAAAGATCATCATCAATTTCTGTTGTATTACAACTTTCATCTTTTCTGTCAGAACTAAGTTTTTGAGTAGTAATGTCATCAACATACTCAACATTCATATTTTGGCTGGTAATAAACTCTAGAACACGATTTAATTCATCATCACTAACAAAAACACCTTGCACACGTACTGGTTTGTTCACCCCTATGGGGAAATAAAGCATATCCCCATGACCAATTAATTTCTCTGCTCCTGAAACATCCAAGATTGTTCTGCTGTCTGTTTGTGAAGAAACAGCAAAAGCAATTCTTGAAGGGATATTCGCTTTAATAATACCAGTAATTACATCCACACTTGGACGTTGGGTAGCTAAAATTAAATGAATTCCAGCCGCTCTTGCCTTTTGCGCCAAGCGCAAAATTGCATCCTCCACATCAATTCTTGCTACCATCATTAAATCTGACAATTCATCTATCACAACAACAATATATGGAAGTTTTTCTTCAGCAATATTATTATAACTATTTATTTCCCTGACTTTATTCTCTGCAAACAAAGAATAGCGGTGCTCCATTTCTTTTACAGCCCAATGCAATGCTGATGCCGCCTTCTTCATGTCGGTAACAACAGGTGTCAAAAGATGTGGAATATCATTATAATTAGAAAGTTCAACAACTTTAGGGTCAATCAAAATAAACTTAACTTCGTCAGGACGCGCTTTAAACAAGATATTGGCAATAATGCTGTTTATACAAACAGATTTACCGCTGCCTGTAGAACCGGCAATCAGTAAATGAGGCATTTTGTCAATAGACATAGCAATAACTTCACCATTGATGTCTTTCCCCAATCCTACACAAAGAGGCGACGGTTTATTTTCAAAAACTTTGTCCTCAATAATTTCCCGCATAAATACTTGGTCTGTTTTAATATTGGGAACTTCAATACCAATAGCGGCCTTACCAGGAATTGGCGCTTCAATACGCACGCCGCTGGTAGCTAATTTCAGAGCAATATCATCTGCTAAATTGGTAACACTGCTTACTTTCACACCTGGAGCAGGTTCAATTTCAAATCTTGTTACACTTGGACCTCGCGTTACGCCTATCACATTAGCATGCACACGAAAATCTTTTAATGTTTGTTCCAATACATCACATTGTTCCTGAATATCTTTTTCGTAAGAAACAGAACTAATATGCCGCGGTTTATTTAATAAACTTGCCTTAGGCAGTTTGTAATAATTTCTTCTAATAGCTGATCTCTTTGAATTATTTGAGAATTGTTCCTTTTCTTTTTCAACCGCAAT
Organism: Phascolarctobacterium sp.; assembly: GCA_030531205.1. Lineage (GTDB taxonomy): Bacteria > Bacillota > Negativicutes > Acidaminococcales > Acidaminococcaceae > Phascolarctobacterium_B. The sequence continues at coordinate 101,415 of JAUNOC010000004.1, read as the reverse complement.
AATATCATCGGCTTCATTTTCACGGTAGTGTTTAATTATTAGTGATTGTCCTTTATCTTCTTCAGAAGATTTTTGCGGAGAATGCAACGGAATAATTTTTTCATCTTCGGCTTGTGGATTATTATACATAGAAGCTCCAAAAATCGTTCTTGCAGAATTAGGTTTAGTTTCTGCTTCCATCCAAGGTGGAACATTGACAGAATTTCCCCATAAAGCAGATTTTACTTCCTTTTGATCATACACATTATCCGATCCAAAAGGAACTACTCTTTTTAAGAAACTTTCCTTGCGTATCCCATCACTATATTGTTTAAATTTGTCCCGTTTATAAAAATCACTAACAGAATTGTTGTCGTTATTGTCAACAACAGATTCTGCTTGAGGATTTCTTTTAGTATGTTTGGCAATAATATCCCGTACGGAAACGGGGGAAGACATATTAACTGCCTCTGATGTTTTATAGTCCTTATGATATTCAAAATGTTTATTCTGTGTTCTCGCTTGCTCTCTATCCTCATCTATATATTCATCTTCAAATTCATTCTCATCAGTTTCTTCATCAAAATCAGCGTTTTTACATTTGGCAATTGTTTTATAAATGAACTTAAAGGGATAAAAAATTCCTTTAAGCAAATCATAATAAGGAATAACAAAAAATATTCCCACAAACAATAATGCACTTAAAGCAATCATAATAACATTGCTGTCAAAGTATTTAGTCAGTGGCAAAAGAATTAAACCGCCAATCAAGCCGCCACCATTGGCAAGTTCCGAAGGATAAATAATTTTATCAAAAGGAACACGATTACAATGTACAATGCCGCAAAGCGCAACAATAACAAGTAACAATCCTAAATTTTTTTTGTTAAAAAATTCATATTCCCCATCGGACAAAATACTAAATCCAATAATTACTAATGCCAAAGGTAATACCAACATGCAGCGGCCAAAAAGATAACCAACAAACAGTTTTACATTGGTTAATTGAGTAATGTCATCTCCAAACAAACAGGACACAACAAAAACAATGGCTGACAAAAGACAAAAAATGCCAAAGACAATCATTATCCAGTCGCGGCTTGCCTTTTCCTCTTCTAAATCCAATTCTTCTTCAATTATTTCCTGCTGAATTTTTTTACGCACAAATACCTCTGTTATACTTCCATAATAATCGGCAGAATCATAGGTCTGCGTCTGATTTTTTCATACAAAAATCTGCCCAGAGTATCCCGTATAGTAGTTTTTAAAGCTGGCCATTCTGCATATCCGTGACCGCCAAATTTTTCCAAAGCCGCAGCAACCTTATCTCTGGCTTCATCCATTAAGTTTTCAGATTCCTTTACATAAATTACACCACGGGACACAATATCAGGCCCGTTCACCAGGCGGCAAGTTTCTTTGTCAATACTTACGACAACAATCATTATACCGTCCTGGGAAAGTTGCTTGCGGTCACGAAGTACAATATCACCTACATCCCCTAAACCATCAACCAAAACTTTACCAGCCTGAACTCTGCCTTTCCGTTTAATACCTGTAGTAGTAAGTTCAATAACGGACCCGTTTTCACCAATAACGATATTATCTTTAGGCATTCCCATACTATGTGCAAGACGGGCATGACAAATCAAATGCCGGAATTCCCCGTGAACAGGCACAAAAAACTTGGGCCGTACTAAATTATGCATCAGTTTTAATTCTTCCTGACTGGCATGACCGGAGACGTGGACACCGCTGGAACGTTCATAAACCACATTGGCACCCAATTTATAGAGATTATCTACAGTACGGGAAACCATTTTCTCATTACCGGGAATTGGTGTGGCAGAAATAATAATGGTATCGCCAGGAACGATTGTAACTTTTCGATGGTCCCCGATGGACATTTTCGTCAATGCACTCATGGGTTCACCCTGACTGCCAGTTGTCACAATGACAATTTGGTCTGCAGTGTAATTTTTAACATCATCAATTTTTATCAAGGTACGTTTAGGTAAAGTTAAATACCCCAACTCACTGGCAATTTTAACAACGTTTTCCATACTTCTGCCGATAACCGCAACTTTACGCTTGTATTTGTAAGCACTGTCAATTACTTGCTGAATTCTATGTACATTTGAAGAAAAAGTCGCAACTATAATTCGTCCCTTGGCATTATTAAATTCATTATCAATAACCGTGCCTACGGATTTTTCACTGGGTGTGAATCCTTGCCGTTCTGCATTGGTGCTGTCAGCCAAAAGACAAAGTACACCTGCATCACCATATTCTGCAAAACGATTGAATTGCGTTACTTGACCGTCTACGGGCGTGTGGTCAATTTTAAAATCACCTGTGTGAATAATTCTGCCAATAGGTGTGTTAATGGACAGGGCTACAGAATCGGGAATAGAATGATTAACCCTCATAAAGTCCACTACAAAACTTCCCTTACGCACTGTATCCCCCGGTTTCACCACGTGAAAATTTTTGGTGCTCACACCATTCTCATCCATTCTCCCTTTACAAATACCAAGAGTTAATGCAGTACCATATACGGGTACATTTAATTGTTTCAAAACATATGGCAACGCACCAATATGGTCTTCGTGTCCGTGCGTAAGGAAAATGGCCTTAACCTTATTCCGGTTCTCCAAAAGATACGTTATATCAGGAATTACAATATCAATCCCCAACATATCGTCATCCGGAAACATAAGTCCTGCATCAACAACGATTATTTCATTACCAAACTGAAAGGCAGTCATATTCTTGCCAATCTCACCCAAACCACCTAAGGGAATAATAAAAATCTTACGGGTGTCTTTAGCTTTGACCATGTTTTTTGTTGTTTTTTTCGTAAAACCTTTTAAAATTTCCAAAATGCTTTCCTCCAAAAATATAAAAAGATGCTCATAATTATTGTATTATACTATATATACTGATTAAAATAAACACAAATTTTAATTTTTTTGAAAAAGAATCTCCACCCATTTTAGAGTGGAGATTTCTGTTCTAACTATTTTTGTCCAATATTCTTTTGACCTTCCCACAGAATACGTATTTCTATGCGACGATTTTCGGCCGAATAAGGATTTTTAGCATCTCTTAAGCGTGTTTCGCCATAGCCGGCAACGCCCATACGTTTGGCATATTCATTTCCCATATGTTTTAATAAATCTTTCCGAACATTGGCGGCACGTAAACTGGATAATTGGATATTATCGGCGTAATAACCGCCTACATTACTTACAGACTTAACTTTAGCAGGATCAGTATGACCTTCAATAAGTACTTCCATACGCGGATGTTCATCCATGGTCTTTTTCAAATTTGTGGCAATATCTTTTACCAAAGTCCTTGTGTTCTTATTCAAAAGAGCACTGCCTTGGTCAAAAGTAACAGAAGTAAATTCCAGAATACTCTTATCCACATAAACCCTCAACTGGCCTGCATTTTCATAATCAGACAAATCAGAATCAAAGCGTTGCATAATCAAGTTCCGTTGCACTTCCTGTGAATATTTAGGCCCGATAGCCGCCATAATAAAGAGCAGGAAAACTACTAAAACAACGCTGGAAAGCAGGTCAGCAATGGATATCCAGGGATTGCGTTTCATTTCCATTTATATCACCCCTCGCTTTACTTACTACTCTTTTTTTTGGTAGTTTTGGATTTCTTTTTTACTTCAGATTCTTCATCTTGTGCAGCGGCAGGAGCGGCAGTTTTACGCCATTCGGCAGTATTGCTGCTTTCCTGTTTGAACAAAGTGTCAAAGGTTTGGGCAAAGTTCTGTGCCATTCCGTTGATTTGGGCACGGCGGAATGCGTCCAGTTCGTCCTGCTTCTTGTAGAAAGTATTGACAATACCTTCCAAAACCGCACTGTTGTTGTCTATGGCTTTTTGCAAAATATCAATGGCACGCTGCAACTCTGCAATGTTATTGTTGTTGGTGGTGCTGTTGACATCAATGCTGTTGCTGAGCCCGCTTAACTTCTGCTCCAAATCCTTCTGTTCTTTCAGTTGTTTGTTGGCCAATTCATCAGCATATTTCTTGTACTGTTCCATCTGCTGCAGCACACCCTCACGCATGGAAGTGGCGTGGTTGGCACTGGCATCCTGCATATCACCTAATAAAACTTTGTTCAAAGAACTTTGCTGTTCAAGCATCTTGCCAATATGCTCTTTTTGCAAATTCAACTGCTCCTGCATATTTTTCATAATGCTCTGGGCCTTTTCTGTTTGGGCCTTATCCGCATTCTTTAACATAGTTTCCTGTTGCTCTGCAAGTTGGGTATTAACTTTCTCCTGTTCCTTCAAAAGTTCTTCAATTTGCTCTTTTTGAGTGGTAAGTTGTTTAGCAACATTACTCATAAGATTCTGAGCACTTGTAGCATTAGCGGTATTAGAATCATTGATCAATTTATTTACCTTAGCCAGCAAGTCCTTAATATTTGTAGAATTGTTTTTAATTAAGTCCTCTAACATTAAGTGGATTCTGTCCAAAAGCTCATTGATGGTTTTAATATTGCTGTCTGTAGAATCCCCTACCAAATTCTTAACATTATCCAACAGATCATGAATGGAGGAAGAATTATTTTCATTCACATCTCCAAGCATCAGGTCAACCTTTTCCAAAAGGCCATTAGCAACTTTAAGATTATTGTCTTTAGAACTGTCAACCAACTTCTTTACTTGTGTCAGCAAATCACGGATGGAAGCAGTATTGGTCTGGGTGGAATCACCAATCAAATCATTAACTTTTGCCAACAAATCCTGAGTTAATTTAGTATTGCTGGTATTGGAATCATTCACCAAGTCATTAACTTTTTTCAAAATTTCTTGAGTCATTTGAGTGTTACTGGTATTGGTGTCACCAACTAATGTATTAACTTTTGCCAACAAATCCTGTGTCATCTTCACATTGTCCGCATTGGTAACCTGAACCAGGTCATCAACCTTGGTCAACAATTCTTTAGTCATTTGACTGTTGGCAACATTACTGTCACTTACCAAATCATTAACTTTAGCCAGCAAATCCTGGGTCATTTTTACATTGTCCGCACCGGTAGCACTAACCAACTCATTTATTTTTGCCAATAACTCTTTGGTTAACTGGGTATTGGCGGAATTACTGTCACTCACCAATTCATTCACTTTTGCCAGCAGTTCTTTGGTCATTTGAGAATTGGACATATTAGAATCGTCCACCAGAATGCCTACCTTTTTTAATAATTCCTGTGTATTGGCAGCATTTGAAGCGGTGGCATTGTCCAGCATCATTTTATTTTGTTCTGCCATGGTCTGAGCCACAGATTTAATTTCGCTCAGTTGCCTGGCACTCGTGTCGGTCATTGCCGACACGTATCTTCCCAAGCCATCATTAATTACACCTTGTGCAGCATGCATTCCCTGCAATTCAGCCAACTGCCATTCCATCGCTGTACTAAGATTGACAGCGTCTTCATAAATTGCGACTTCCACTTCCCCTAAAATATTCTGTTTTTCTATAAAATAAGGTTCAGCAAGGAATTTTTGAAAAATCAAAGAGAAGATTGTACCCCAGACAGAGGTCTGGAATTTGAAAGCAATAACATTCAGCACTGCATTCAACTGGTTCAAATCAACCTTGTCCGCATTCAACAAATCTGCAGCCCCGTGAATGGCAACACCTAAACCAATAAATGTTCCTAAAATACCAATGCTCACAAACATATTTGGCAAATCAATTATTTTAACTTCCAATGCCGCCTGACTGGAAGCAAATCTTGTCATAAACTGTTTTTGATTCAAACGATGTTTTTCATCCTCATACTGGGTTGCACCATTATCTCTAAAATTATAAAGTTGTTCCTTGCAGTTCTTAAGTTTTTTAAAACCGTAGATAAAGCAAAGTACAAAAATTGCCAGAAAAATCCACGAAAGAACCGATTCAGGCACAAAAAGAAATTCAACAACTTTCAAAAGTAAATTGTCCATATAAACCTCCTTATATTCGTTAGGTAAAACTTGTAGACACCTTTATTTTAGCAAAAAAGATAAGAAAAGAAAAGAAAAATAAATCATATATTTATAATCTCATTGAAGATACTCTTGTTTTGTTCTATTGCCTCCTTTCCTCCCACCACACAAACAAGATTGTCTTTCAAAGTAGTTTCCACCACATCCGCCAACTTATGTAAATCCTTCTCTGTAACTTGCAACACTTCATCCCTTTCCTTTTGCCAATCCAAATCTGTAATTCCTTTTACAAGTTTCAGCACTGCTTTGGACACTTTCATGGCATTGGTCAAGGGCTTGTCCATGTGACTGATGGTACCGATAACATATTTATCCATCTCCCTGGCAGAGAATTTTTTGTTTCTTAACCAATTTGGTATTTCCTTATATGCGGAAAGTGATTGGGCCAACTGCGGGTCGCGGTAAGAAGAAAAAGCCAAAAATCCGTTGGGGATGAATTGTACAGAAGAACCGTAGGCACCACCCTGAACCCTAATCTTCGTCCATAAATATTCGTAAGACAAAATAGTGGTCAAAACAAGCATTGCCCCAGTGAACTTAAAGCCATGCTTTAGAAAATTACCCCCTGCAATCACATATTGTACCTTTCCCGGAGTGGTAATGGCCTCATTAGTTTTAGTAACAGAAATTTTTTGCGGCGGTTTGTTTGTCCACTCACTCTCATTCATAGTATTGAGAAAATTTACAGCATTCTCTTTTACAGTAATTTGATTTTCCCTGTCGCAAGCATAAACTAAAAGCGTACCATTACGGTTATAACATTGTTTGGCAATATACTGCAAAATTTTCAGAGTTTCCTCACCCCGCTTATCAAAGTTGGCATACAAATCTTTGATAAACAAAATGTAGTTAAACTCATGATATTCGTTCACCCGGGCTGCTGCAGAAATATAACTTTGCAGCCGGTGCAAAGCAATGTTCATACCGTTGCTGAAGAAACTGTCATCCATATCGGTTTTGATTTCTTCCACAATCTCACGCAGACGATTTACATCAGTATATTTAGTTTTGTGAACAATCTGTTCCAGCAAATCATAAAGTTTAGCTTCGTTTTCCTGCAATACCTTGGCCTTCAAAGATACCTTAATACTGTAGTTATCCACATCTTCATATTTGGAAAGACAATTAAACCCTAACCCCATACCGCCGGTATATTTGCCTTCTAATACAGCCAAATCCTTATAGGAATACTTTTCTGTATCAAATTTGGCAAAGACATCCGTGAACAAAGTTATGTAGGGCAAATATTTTTCTTCAATCCCTGTAATATCAAAACACCAGTCCAAATAGGTAATTCCATTGGTCTGCAAAGGTACATACGCCAAAGTATTTTCCTTGTAATGTTCAGTTTCCATTGGCAAATCATCAATTTCTTTACGGATATCTTCCCGATGTAAAATAGGAATGGCTGCCAAATTCTCCGGTCTGTCCTCCTCGCTCTGACGGTGGTGCAGTTCTTTACATTGCTCAACAAATGATTCTAAAGTTTCCCCGTCCATTGCCTTTTTGATGGCCGCCAGTTTAATAGTTTCCTTCCGCACATCTTCTGCCTGCTTGCCCGGTTTTGGCATTAAAGTTACCAAAACTTTGTGAGTATTATCTAACAAATATTGCTCAATCAAGCTCTCAAAATAATTGGTTTTCAACCCCTCGCGCAGGGTCTGCATCTTTTTCTTGTACTGCAAAGAATCAATAGGATTACCGTCATAAATCCAGGTTTCCATTACATTCAGACCATAAATCAATCCCTTAGGATAATTGCCAAAATCTGCCTCCCGCAAACGGAAATCCATAGCGTTCAAAGCGGCCTCCAGCAATTCCTTATCAATGCCTTCTACCGTCAGCCGTTGCAGTTCCCGATAAACAACGGAAAGAAATTTATCCTTTTGCTCCTTTTCCGAACCGGAAACTTTTATACTGAAAATTGGCTGTAACAAACTTGAAACAAAAGAACCGCTAACAAACTGCCCCACCTTAGCGTCAATTAAAGCCCGACGAAGAGGTCCCGATTCATTGCCCAAAAGAACAGTTTCTAACAGACGCAGGGCGGAACAGGTCAAATTATCCTGTACCCTCTGCCCGGTTACAATGGATAACTCATGATAGGTCTTGGCCCTGGTATCACTGCCCTCATCCACAGGATAAAAGGCCTCAATCTCTTTTGTTTTGGCAAAAGGTGCCTGCAAAGTAATTTTGGAATCCACCTTCCCCGTCTTTTCAAAATTATTCAAATACTCTTCCGAAATATGTTGCAAAGTGGCATCAATATCCATATCACCATAAAGATAGATATACGAATTTTCCGGGCTGTATAAGGTCTTATGAAAATCCAAAAACATTTCCTCAGTAAGGGTGGGAATGGCCTCAGGATAACCGCCAGATTCAAAACGGTAGGAAGAATCCGGGAAGAGAGCCAGCATGGCCTCACGCTCCAAATAAGCATCAGGGCTGGAATATACACCTTTCATTTCGTTATAAACCACTCCGTTGTATTGCAGAGGAGCATCCTTGCTGTTGATTTCATAATGCCACCCCTCCTGCCGCAAGGTATAAGGATTATCATATATTAAAGGATAGAAAACAGCATCCAAATAGACATCCATTAAATTTGCAAAATCCTTGTCATTCCGGCTCGCCACAGGATAAATCGTTTTATCCGGATAAGTCATGGCATTAAGGAAAGTATTCAAAGAACCCTTAGCCAGTTCAATAAAAGGTTCCTTCAAATGATATTTGCGGGAGCCGCATAAACTGCTGTGTTCAAGAATATGGGCAACACCTGTATCATCACGGGAGGGAGTGCGGAAACCAATGGAAAAAACTTTATTGTCATCTGAATTTTGTAAGTACAAAACCCGGGCACCGCTCTTGGAATGTTCCATTAAATAACACTCAGAGTGAACCTCTTCCACATAAGTTTTTTCTTTTACTAAAAAACCATGATAAACTTTTCCAATTTCCATATAAGTTACTTCCTTTCCATTTTTATGATATTTGAAAACTGTGTCAAAATTATGACAAAATGTCTTTTCTATTTAGTTCATTATTATAACATAAATTTGCTGTGACAAACAATTAAGAATTATAAGAGTAAAAGTAAAAAATCCCCGAGACAAAGTCACGGGGATTTTTTTTGGTGATCCAGGCGAGATTCGAACTCACGACCCACGGCTTAGAAGGCCGTTGCTCTGTCCAGCTGAGCTACTGGACCGTAAAAATTTCCTGCTTACGCAGGAAATGGTTTAGTTATTTTTTACTACTTCATAAACTATATTGCCCTGTACAGCTTGTCCGTTTCTGGATGCTTCCACAAAATTGGCTATCATTTGGCGGTAATCCAACCGACATTCCTTGCTGGTAATGGTGTCCACATCTGTTTTGAAATAGACATTATCATAAAGATATGCTTTCTTTTCCTTGTTTTGGATGATGCTTCTGTCACAACGCAGTGTAATGTCTTTAAAATTTAGTTCAACATTACCTGTAGCAACAATTTTCTGACTGATAAATTTTGCCACTGCCTTGTCCGCACGGATAACTACAAAGCCATGACGATTGGGAAATTTTGCTTCAACATTTCCTTTTAATGTATAACTCAGATTAAAAGGATTAAAAGAACGATGGTCGCTTTTAACAGCAAACTTACCCTGTTTTTCCGCTTCCAATTGCCCTGCTGGGGCATCGGCAAAAGCTGAAAATGTAGGCAATATCAACAATGCTAACAGAAATAATTTTTTCAAAACCATTTCTTTCTCCTCAAAAAATAAATGGAGCGGGCGATGGGAATCGAACCCACAACATCAGCTTGGAAGGCTGGAGTTTTACCACTAAACTACGCCCGCATAAAATTATTGGTCGGAGCGACAGGATTTGAACCTGCGACCCCCTGCTCCCAAGGCAGGTGCTCTACCAAACTGAGCTACACCCCGACAAACATAGGGTCAACGACCTACAAAATTGGTGGGCCCAGTAGGACTCGAACCTACGACCAGCCGGTTATGAGCCGGCGGCTCTAACCAACTGAGCTATAGGCCCCCATAAAAGACAAAGAATATTTTATAGTTTTGTAATAAATATGTCAAGTTTAATCTAAGAAATCTTTAAGTTTTTTTGAACGGGAAGGATGACGTAATTTTCTTAATGCCTTTGCTTCAATTTGACGGATACGTTCACGGGTAACCTTAAAAAAAGCTCCTACTTCCTCTAAAGTCCGGCCCCTACCATCAATAAGTCCAAAACGTAATTCTAATACATGTTGTTCTCTTGGAGTTAATGTGGATAACACTTCATCCAACTGTTCACGCAAAAGGGTTTGGGATGCAGCATCAATGGGGGCCATAACATCATGATCTTCAATAAAGTCACCCAAATGACTATCCTCTTCTTCACCAATTGGTGTTTCCAAAGAAATTGGTTCCTGAGCAATTTTCATAATTTCCGTAACCCGTTCAACACTCATATCCATTTCCACTGCTAATTCTTCCGGTCTTGCTTCCCTGCCAAGTTCTTGCAACATTTGACGTTGGATACGAACTAATTTATTGATTGTTTCCACCATATGTACAGGAATACGGATAGTGCGTGCTTGGTCAGCAATGGCACGTGTGATTGCCTGACGAATCCACCATGTTGCGTAGGTACTGAATTTAAAACCTTTACTGTAATCAAATTTTTCCACAGCTTTAATCAAACCCAAATTACCTTCCTGAATCAAGTCAAGAAAATTCATGCCACGCCCCACATAACGTTTGGCAATACTGACAACCAAGCGAAGATTAGCTTCACTTAAACAATGTTCCGCACTAAGTCCTTGTTCAATAATGTCTTGCATTAAATTATTGTAAGTTTCATGATCCTTTTTAATTTTCTGGATTAACGCTTTATCTTTGATGGTCTTAATAGTAATCCTACGTTCCAGCTCTTTGAAAATAATATTTAAATGCACCATATCTTTAGTGTTGTGTTCCTCGTTAACATTGAAAGGTACTTTGTCATATCCCGGAATAGTAATGCCTTTTTCTTTCAAATTTTTAATTAAACTAATTCTTTCATCACGTGTCAGTTCGCTGGTCATCCCCACAAATGTGATAGGGTCAATAGTTTCTTCTTCTTCAATTTTTTCCATTATCAAAAGTTGAACATATTTTGCAGTACGAAATTCTGTAAGTGCGGTTTCATTTTCCAACATATTATCTGCATCTTCAAGCAGGTCAACACTACTACCTTTTGTTTCAAATTTATCGCCACGCAAACGATATTCATTATTTTTTAAAATTAGTGCGGCTTTATTTCCCTTGTCCATACGTTTTGCCAAAAGCACTTCGTCTTCAGCCACCAGAAGAGGTACCCTGCCAATCTCTTTGAGATACATTCTGACCGGGTCATCCACGCTAACATTCAAGCCCTCCGGCAAAGTCATATTAGCAAGTTCAACTTCCGAAGGGGTATCGCTGTCTTGTACGTCAGCAAGCAGTGCATCATCATTAAAATCCATTCCCAAAAAATCATCGTCCGTATCCTTCATGGAAATTAAATCAATACCCTTGGATTCCAAATATGTGTGAATTTCATCAAGAATATCAGGATTGCTGTCAAGAACATCAACTTCTTCGTAAGTCAGCACATTGTTGTTTTTCTTGGCCTTAAGGACTAAATTGTCAAGTTCTTTTTGAAAATCCGACAGTTCCTTGGGCTTGTCATGGCTAACAATTTTTTCGTCATGGTTGAGATTTTTAATTTTTTTAGCAGGTGTTTTGGGAACATCGCTCTTAACCGCCGGTTTCTTTGGAACGGGCTTTGCCGGTGTTGCCTTCTTCTTGACCTCCGGCCTTACTTCTGTTTTCTTTGCTTCCTTAGGCATAACTTTTTTGGCAACTGGTTTAGAACTTACCTTTTTCGGTGTTTCCTTTGAAACTGCTTTTTTAGCAACTGATTTTACTGCATCCTTTTTCGGCATTGCCTTAGGTGCAACTTTCTTGGCAGTTGCCTTCTTGGTGGCGGCCTTAGCCGGTGCTTTCTTGGCAACGGGCTTAGCAACTGCATTTTTTACATTTTTTTCATTTACAGATTTTTTGGATGTCATTTCTAACCTCCTGACAAATTCTTAACTCATCTAAAAAACGGTCATCATCATTTTTTTCATACTGTGCAGCTAATTCTGCGTGTTCATTGTAGGTCTTTTCCAACTGGAATTTTTTTAATTCCACAATACAATCTTCTAAAATTCTGACTTTATCCCCTGGCGGCAGATTTTCAAGTTTCATGGATGTAAAAAGTGAACTTTCCTCATCGCTTAATTCCATTTCCAAATTGTTTGGTTCCCTGCCTTCGTCATAGCAGATATTCAGTTTCAGGAAAATATTTTTAAGGGCATCAGAACTGAAACCGATATTACCTAATTTTTCATTACATAAAGGAACAAGTTGCAAATCATTCAGCAAGACAGTTACCAGCAACCGTTCCGCCTTATTGATTTCCGGGATACCCGGCACAGGTTGAGCAGTTTCTTCAGATGTTCCGTTGGGGGCATATCTCCGTTTTTGTTTCTTCGCCTTAACCAATTCGTCAAATAAAATCGCTTCGTTAATAGTTAATTTATTGGCAATATATTTGATTTCTTCCGTTGCTTCCAATTCATTGCCACATTCAAGCAGAAAAGGGACTACTTCTTTAACCACTTTGATTTTTCCTTCCACCTGGGTAAAGTCCTTGCCCTGCAGAACCTGCTCCGTCTGGAAACGTAGTCCGTCCACGGACTCTGCCAATACTTTTTTGAAAGCAACCAACCCCTGATTGCGGACAAATTCATCCGGGTCTTTCGCTCCGGGTACAGTTGCCACTTTGACCTTAATACCTGTTTTCCGTGCAATGGAAACCGCTCTCACACTGGCATTTCTTCCCGCTTTATCGCTGTCATAACAGAAAATAATTTCCTGTGTATTCCGCTTAAGAATATTGGCCTGCTGCTCGCTGAAAGCAGTACCCATTGATGCCACCACATTACGCAGGCCTGCCGCGTGCAAACTGATGGCATCCATATAGCCCTCCACAATCACTGCCTGGCCGCTTTCTCGCATAGGTTTTTGTGCCAAATCAAAGCCAAAAAGCAAATACCGCTTGTTAAAAAACTTAGTTTCACCCGTGTTCAAATATTTGGGTTCACCATCGCCCAGCACCCTGCCGCCAAAACCAACTACTTTACCACGGGGATTTTTTATGGGAATCATAATGCGGTTACGGAATTTTGCGTAAGGTTTAGCCATCTTACCCGGCAGGGCCAGCCCTGCAAAAATCATCTCCTCAACCGATATGTTTTTCGTCATAAGAGCATCAACAAATTCTTCGTAACTGTCAATGGCAAAACCAATTTCAAAATCTTCAATTATATTTTGTGTAATGCCACGGTTAGCAAGGTATTCCCGTGCCTTGGCACCTACCCGGTTATGTCTGAGGCAGGCAGCAAAATATTTTACAGCCCAATCATTTACTTCTGTTACCCTGTTAAATTCCTTTTCATAGGCCATATCCTGAGCGGATTTTTGCCGTTGGGGTACGGGAATATTATACCGTTCTGCTAAAAACTTTACTGCATCAATAAAATTTAATCCGTCTTTCTTCTCCAAAAACTTAAAAACATCCCCGCCAATGTGGCAACCGAAACAATAAAAAAGTTGCTTCCCTTCGTCCACGGAAAAAGAAGGTGTCTTTTCCCCATGAAAAGGACAACATGCCCAATGTTTGTTACCTTTTTTGTGCAGGGGTACATAACTTCCCACCACATCAACAATATTGGCTGCGTTGCGTACTTCCTCTATAAAGTTTTTGAATTCTGCGTCCATATAAGAATACTCCTCTGTAAGTTATATTCTAATATTTTAGGAAAAATCCTTTTTTTTAATGAAATTTTTTTGCAAATATGCTAAAATTACTCATTATGAAAAAGATTTTGATTGCTTTATTACTAACTTTAATCCCCCTGACTGCATTGGGGGCATCTAAAAACTACAGCCCTGCGGATGTGGCCAAAGCCGAATCCAGTGGTGATTTTGTTATTACTAGTGATGTCCGGCATTTTAATCCCCTGACGGGAATTTATGACTTGAACGGTCACGTATATGTACAGTTGCCCGTCCACGAGGAACAACTGAAAATAAATGCAGATACGGCACAGGTTAAACTTTACAGTCAGGAAGTGAACGCCAAGGGCAATATTGAATTGGAGTTCGGAGAAATGCTTTTCCGGTGTGACAGTACCTATGTCAGCATTAAAGAACGGACTGCCTATGTGTACAACAACATTTTCTTTAAGCATAAGTTCACGGAAATCCGTGCAGACAGTGCCACTTATTGCTGGAAAACAAAACTGGCAACCTTTAAGAATGCCAGTTACAACGGCGAACCTAAAAAAGCAAACCTGCAATATAATGTGATGACAGGAAAAGTTATTAAATGAAAAAAGCGGCTTCGCCGCTTTTTTTCATTTTAAGATTAGATAAAAGATAGAAGAACAAACTAAAACCTAATTTCTAATCTCTATTTTTCGCTTCCCTTTCCAAATTACGTTGGTGATATTCAAGAATAATCCCTGCTGTTTCCTCAATTGCCCTGTTACTTACATTGATAATCGGACAATGAATACGATACATAATGCCCTTAGCATATTCCAATTCTTCCTGTATGCGTTTCATATCTGCGTACTCCGCCGTATCTTCCAATCCCATAATTTTAAGACGGGCAGAACGGATATCATTCAATTTGTAGGGATCAATCAGTAAGCCGACTACTTTATAAGGCGGCACCTTGAAAAGTTCCTCCGGCGGTTGCAGTTCCGGCACCAAAGGTACATTGGCAACCTTGATTTTCTTGTGCGCAAGATACATGGACAATGGTGTTTTGGATGTGCGGGAAACTCCAATAATAACTATATCTGCCTTCAAAAGTCCCATAGGATTTTTACCGTCATCATATTTTACGGCAAACTCCACTGCTTCCACACGCTTAAAATATTCATGGTCCAGGGAATGGACAAGTCCTGCCTTGTTCTTCGGCAATAAGCCGGTAGAATTTTCAATGGCTTTCACCATAGGCCCTAAAACATCTACAATCTGGACATCTTTTTCCACTGCTTTATCAACAATTCTTTCCCTTAATTGTGGTGAAACAACCGTATAACAAACAATGGCGTTATATTCCGCCGCTTCCTCAATAATCTGGTCAACCTGGTCAATATCCCGTACATAGGGAATCCGTACAGTTTCAAATGTTTCCCCCACAAATTGACTGGTCGTAGCACGAATAACTGATTCGGCAGTTTCACCCACAGAATCAGATACGGCATAAATAACAGGGGCTTTAATTTTCTTTTTTGGCATAACGTCCTCCTTTTCCTTGAGCCAACTCTACAAAAAGTCGGGTAAAATTGGTTTTGGTGATTCTTCCAATTATTTCATACTCATGCTGGGCAGCATCCACAACTGATACCACCGGCAATGAATCTATTTCATTGTCAATCAATTTACAGGCAGCACTGACTACACTGTCATCGCTTTGGGCAAAGATAATTTTGCTCACCTGAGTCATGGCAAGTGCAACGGGTATTTCTGCCAAATCCTGATGATTGTTCAATGCAAATTTCAATAAATCTTTGCGGGAAACCACTCCAACCAAAAGTCCTCTTTCATTAACCACGTAAACACTGCCCACATCTTCGGTGAACATTTTGAAAACCGCATCTTTAGCGGTGGCATCACTGCTCACTACGACTGGCACGGACTGAACATCACGTACAGTAATAACGCTTATTTCTTCCGCTAACATTCCCAAAGTGTTTTTACCAGTATAAAAATAGCCAACTTTGGGTCTGGCATCCAGCATACCGCTCATAATAAGAATAGCTAAATCACTGCGGAGAGCTGCACGGGTAACATGCAAACGGGAAGCAATCTGTTCCCCTGTAATCGGGCCGTCAATCCGTACCATTTCTGCAATTGTCATTTGACGATTAGTTAAATTCATTTTATTTCCAATCTCCTAACAAGCCAGTCACCATTGCAACACCCCTGGCTCCAACGGCAATGGCCTGTTTATAATTATTGAAATTCACTCCACCTATTGCTACAACAGGAATATTAACTGTGGCACAAATCTCACTTAACCCTTTTAGTCCTACCACATCCACATCAGTTTTGGTGCCCGTTGGGAACACAGCACCTACGCCTAAATAATCAGCACCCTGTTGGACTGCCAATTCTGTTTCCAATAAATTATGCACAGATAAACCAATAATTTTATCCTTGCCTAAAATACATCTGGCAACTAAGCAATCAGTATCTTCCTGACCTAAATGTACTCCTGCCGCATCCACAGCCAGAGCAACCTGTAAATTATCGTTAATAATCAAAGGCACTTTGGATTTGTCACAAAGTACTTTCAATGCTTTTGCTTCAGCAATCTGTTCTTCTGTTGATTTGTGCTTGGCACGGTATTGAACTAAAGTAACACCTTTGTGTAAAGCGTTTTCCACTATGTCCAGTAAATTATCATACCGCTCATCCGTGACAAGATATAAACTGTAATTAATTTCCATACTGAGACCTGACACCTGAACTATAATCACAGGAACATTATACCACAATTACGCATTGCGAATTATTTTTAATTACCAATTTTAATAACCGTCGCCCCGGCCCCGCCTTCTTCATTAATTGCAGGCAAGACCTCCAACACCATACTATGTTGTTTCAAATAAGGCACAACTCCTGCTTTCAGTGCGCCGGTACCCTTACCATGAATAATTCTCAGGCGGTCTGCACCGGATAAAATTGCATCATCAATGGCCTTATCAATCACCGGCAATGCTTCTTCCACAAGCATTCCCCGCAAGTCAACATCCAATTTAATACTTGCATTTTTCTTATACATCAGTTCATGATGACCGGAACGCTTTCTGCCTTTCTTCTCCCGTTCAGGTACGGCAGAAACTGGCTGGGCCTTAGTTAAAATACATTCTTCCGGCTTAATATTCAACCTTAATGCTCCCATTCTGATGGATACATCTTTACTGTTGACGGAAGTAATTACACCATTCTTGCCAAAGGTAGTAACAAAAACACTTTGACCTTCTTTAGCAGTCGCCAAAGTTAAGGGTGTACCTTCAGGGAGAATAGTATCAACCGCAAACTGTACAGATAATTTTTCTTTGGCCTTGGCGGCAAATTCCTGTAATTTTTTGGCATCAAAATCATTCTTAAAAGAACGTAATTCTTTTAACACTTCCTCAGTTTCCCTACGGCTGGCCCGGTAAATTTCATCCGCCTCTTCCTTGGCCTTCCGCAACATATCATTCCGGTGTTTCATAAACTCCCGTTTCTGATAAGCCAACTGATTACGCAACATTTCCGCTTCAAAACGGGCCTTTTCTATGACAGAGGTGCTTTCCTCATAATCCCTTCTTTTCTCATTTAAGTCCTGTAACACTGACTCCATGTGAATATGCTCTTGATTCAACATCAACTTGGCATTCTCAACTAATTCTTCTTGCAAACCCAACCGTTTGCTAATATTAAAAGCATTACTGCTTCCCGGAACACCCATTAGCAGTTTATAAGTAGGCATTAATGTTTGAGCATCAAATTCCACGCTGGCATTCATCATTCCCTGGTGACTGTAAGCAAAAGTTTTCAATTCACTATAATGAGTAGTAACCATTGTAAGGATGTTTCTGTTATGCAGGTTCTCCAAAATACTCATGGCAAGTGCAGCGCCTTCATTGGGGTCAGTACCGGCACAAAGTTCATCAATCAAAACCAAATCACCGGTTTTTGCCACATTAAGAATTTCAATCATTGTTTTCATGTGAGCGCTAAATGTACTTAAACTTTGCTCAATGCTTTGCTCGTCCCCAATATCTGCATAAACACCCTGAAAAATTGGCATTTTTACATTTAAAGCCGGTAAAAACATTCCCGATTGCATCATAAGGGCAAAAAGGCCAACGGTCTTCAAAGCCACTGTTTTACCGCCAGTATTTGGCCCTGTAATAAGCAACATTTGAATATCTTTTCCTAACTCCACACTTAGGGGCACAACCTTTTGCGGGTCTAACAAGGGATGCCGGCCGCCGTGAATATTAAGGTAATACTCTTTCATTAATTGGGGTTCAACAGCATGGGTAGAAAGAGCAAAATTTCCTCTTGCCCAAACTACATCCAATTCTGTCATAATTGCTAAACTGTTACGGATTTTGGAAGTTTCTTCCCCGATATTCAAGGTTATTTGATGCAGAATACGCTCAATTTCTTCCCGTTCTTCTGCCAAATAGCGTTTAATGTCATTATTATAATTTACAACTGCCAACGGTTCAATAAAAAGTGTTGCTCCCGTACTGCTTTGGTCATGAACAACACCAGGAAAATTCATTTTATATTCCTGTTTAATGGGAATAACATAACGGTCACCCCGCATTGTAACTATGGCATCTTGAAAATATTTTTGATTGTTATTGTTATGTAAAATCTCGTCTAATTGTTGTTTAACTTTGTTGCGGGCAGTAATAATGGAAACCCGCAACCCACTTAATTTAGGGCTGGCACTGTCCTTGATTTCCCCATGTTCGTCAACAATGGCAAAAATTTGTTTTTCTAATTTAAAAAACAAATCCAATCTGTCCCTATATTCATAAAGTGTAGGGATGTTATCTTTTTCTAACTGTAAAAATGCCACCATGGCATTGATAGCGTCCAAAGTAGATGCAACATGTAAAAGTTCTTCCGGTTCCAAAACAGAACCAATTTCCGCTTTTTTCAAACTTTGGGTAATATCGAAACAACCGCCAAAAGGCAACCGTTTCCCTAAATTCAAAAGATTAAGGGCATCACCTGTTTGTTTGAGCAAATGTTCTACAGTTGCATAATCTGTAGCAATGCGAAGACCTGCAATTGCCTCTCTGCCTAAACGGGTAGCGGCTTTATCTGCCACCATACTTTTCACTTTATCAAATTCTAATGTTTTAATTGCAAATTGCATATATTAAAGCACTCCACGAAAATAATGTCCTCTTGTGGTATCAGGCAGATTTTCAGTAACAAGTTTTTCCACGTCTAAAATATTTCTGTAAAGTGCGGTGTAATTGCCAACTTCCGCCGGGGAATAGTATCTGCCATCAATCTTCAGCCAGTCCGCTCCTGCTTTTTTCAAAGCATCCACATTGGCAGCCAAAGATAATTCAACTGAATTCAAAATATGCATACGGCAATATTGATCCGTAGCAACGGGAAAACGGGCATTCTGCCTGTCCTGTAAAAATAATTTTTTGCCGCATTGAAATTTACATTCGCCCTTATGTAATTCGCCTAAGAATGAACCTCCCACGCAGTATTCACTCACCATCATTTCAATATACCCCTGCACCAAACATTCCACAGGCAAAGGGCTTTGTCTGCGCAAATTACCCACTTGTGCCATTGTCAGTTCGTTAGAAAGTCCCGCTCCCTGAAGTCCCTGCTTTGCCAAGAAAGTTAAAGTGTAATGATTATAAATATTCAAACTTTGATCCGCCCAATATTTAAGACGAGGAAATTCTTTTGCAAAGATAAGTAAGGAGTTGTTATTAAGATAAACGAAATCGGGTTGCAAATCCTGCCAAAGTCCAAACAAATGACGGAATAAAGGTAATTGATTTTCCTTAATAATTTTTGGTGTGGCAAAAGCGATTTCCTTACCGGCGGTACGGGTTAATTGCAGTGCTTTTGCATAATCCTCATCTGTGATTATTTTTGTACTGAAAGCATCCCCTGCAAAAATAATTCTGTCCGCTCCTGCTTTCAATGCATAATTAACTTTTTCCAATGTATCACAGTGAACGGAAAGTCCTGTTTGTTTTGGTACAGGAGCAACAGGTAAAGATTGAGGACGTAAAGATGCATCAAATCTTTGTTTTCGTGCCGGTGCAAATTTTTGCAAACGTTTCCTGTCCAATGCCTCCACTGCCATCCGTCTTGCTTCGTTTATTTCACTGACGGGCACCATAATACCGACATCAAAAGCATATTCAATTTGCGTTAAAGCATATTCCGAAGTTCCAAAACGATTAATTTGTTTGTAAATTGTTTCCTCTGTTAAGGCATGTTTTTGTGCCTGTTCAACCAGAAAATTAGTTTCACCAATACCCACATTACCATCTTTATCAGTTAAAGTGACTACAAAAGGTGAACCTATATAAGCCGAGATTTTTGCTGTAACAGGTATCTTATTAGTTTTCGTATTTCCATAAAACTGTGCTGCATAAGTCATCAAGTTATTATCTAAAGTACGAAAAACCCTGTCATTAAGCCGCACTCCTTTGGGTACGATCAGTTCTACAATTTCCCCTGCTTGGGCCTCTGTAATTGCCTGCCCTTTAAGCAACATTTCCTCAATTACTGTACCAACTCTCCCACCGGTAGTAACCCAAAATTCCAAGCCATCTCCAAGATGTAATTCTTTTTCTAATTTTATCTTTGCCCTGCCCCTGCCCAATTCTGTTACTCTGCCAATCAACACACCACGATTATTGGGACGACGGTCACTCATCATATTCCGTCCCGGTCTGTTTTCCAAATAAGCGGTAGTAAAATCACGGTTAAAAATTTGTCTAATGTTGTCTTTATCAGTGTCACTAACTTGATAGTTTCCAGCTAAATAACTGTCAATAGCCCGGCGGTAGCAATCCACAACCACTGCCACATATTCCGGTCTTTTCATACGGCCTTCAATTTTATAACTTATCACACCGGTTTCAATCAGTTGTGGCAAAATGTCTAAAGTATTCAAATCTCTCGGACTTAAAAGATATTGTCCTGCCTCTGCATTTTCCAGTAATTTTTTTCCGTCCTTATCCGTCAAAGTATAAGGCAAACGGCAGGGCTGGGCGCAACGTCCCCTATTACCGCTCCGTCCTCCAATTAAACTGCTCATCAGACATTGCCCGGAATAACATACGCAAAGAGCACCATGAATAAAGGTCTCTATTTCTGTATCTTGCGTACAAGCCATACCTATTTCCTGCAAACTTAATTCCCGAGCCAACACGGAACGGGTTAAACCAATTTTTTTCGCAAAGGCAACCCCCAAGGAATTGGTAATTGTCATTTGTGTACTGGCGTGCAATGGCAAATCAGGCACTAAGGTCTGAGCAAAATACACCACACCTAAATCCTGCACAATGATGCCGTCCACAAAAATATTGCGTAAAAATAATAAATACTCTGCCAATTCGGCAAATTCCGAATCATCAACCAGAGTATTTACCGTAACATAAATCTTTACAGCGTGCAAATGCGCAAAGTTCACCGCCCGAGTCAGGTTTTCTCTATCAAAATTATCTGCATACTGCCTTGCTCCAAATGATTTACCACCTAAATAAACAGCATCCGCCCCAGCGTTCACCGCTGCCTGCAAAGCCTCAAAACTTCCTGCGGGAGCAAGAAGTTCGATGTATTTTGGTTTATTCATTTTTATCATCTGCCAAACTCAAAAGTCGCTCATAGTCCTTGCGAAGATTAAATAAGTCCTCCGCAATTTCCAAAGCCGCCATCATGCCAAAGGCCTGGGAGGGCTCCATATTTCTCCGTTTAGCAATTTTCCTGATTTTTTCATCCACAATGTCTGCTACCGCCTGCACCTCTTCCGGTTTTTGACTGGTGTTCATAGTGTGCATAGCACCTAACAATGTGAATCTTACAACATTATTACTCATTATTCCCTCACAACAACGGTAGTAATAAATTGTTCAATATTGAATTTTTCCCAACTGCGGTTGTAGTGAAAATTAATATCATATTTACCAGGAGTGTTAGCATAGAAAAATAAAATTTCCTTCCCCGGTGTGCCGGTCTGCTGCTTTTCCTGCGTTGGCATAATAAAAGAAGAAGAAACTTTTATAATTTCACCCTTAGCCGGCAAATCCGCATTCCAGCGGTACCCCGTAGTAGGATTGGAATCTAATTGCACAGCAAAAAGAGAATTTTTAGGTATATGCAAAATCTTCTTCTCACTCTTACGGGTCAGGCGTGCAATCTTGAACAACCGTCCTGCCTCACCAATCCGCACATTAGTAAGAATTTTTGCAAAAGGAACAAAACGGTCATATTTCAAATGTCCCTTGTCTTTAAGGTACACCCCATTGTCTGTAAAAATATAAGAATCAAAGTTTCCCAATGCTTTAGTCATTTCTTCATTTTGCACGAAGAAAGTATAAATGGGTGCATCAACACCCTTAGTTAAATCCAGATTCAGTGCCTTATACAAAATTCTGTTTCGGTTTTGCGCCTTCAAAAGCACGGAAACCACACTGGAACGGTTTAATTGTACAGAATAACTGAAGGTTCCCGCCTGACCAATTTGTTTCACCATTGAACGCAGAGTATTAATAATTACTCCATTGGCTTTCCGTTCAAAGTCCTCATCAAAACTGCCATCAATATAGGGTAATATTCCTTCCGCATCAAAGCACTTTGTAGGCATACTGAGTATGGTTGTATCCTGCTCCGCCAAAGTCACTGTGCAGAAAGAAAGACATAACAGCAAAACAAATAAAATTTTTTTCATGGTAAATCCTCAATATATTTAATAGCTTTTTCCAAGCGTTCTAAGGTTTTTTCTTTACCTAAAAGTACCATTACATCAAACATGCCCGGACTCACAGTGCGTCCCGTAAGTGCCAAGCGTGTAGGCGCAATTATTTTCCCTAATCCCAAACCATTACGTTCCGCAATTTCATTATAAATTTTTTCCGTACTGGTCAAGGTGAATTCCTTATCATTTTGTAAGACAGTTAAACATTCATGCAAAACCGGCAATAACTCTTTCTTGAATGATTTGCTGACACCTTTAGCATCATATTCGTCAAAGTCACGGAAATAACAGGTGGAAGCATCTACTACTTCCTGCAAGGTCTTTACCCTTACCCGCACCACATCTGCCAAATGTTTCATATAATCCTCGTTGGCAGACATATATTTTTCATCCACCAAGCCGGACTTGATGTAGAATGGGCGCAAATCCTTCCACAAAGTTTCCAAAGGCAATTCGCTCAAATATTGTCCATTCATCCAAGTGAGTTTAACCGTATCATAAACAGCAGCCTTTTTACTCATATCTTCCAGACGAAAGGCCTCCACAATTTCCTGAATATTCAAAATCTCCCGTTCATCGCCAGGACCCCAACCAAGCAAACTGAGATAATTGATAATTGCTTGGGGCAAATACCCTTTTTCCCTAAATTCCTCCACGCTGGTAGCACCATGGCGTTTGCTGAGTTTGGAACGGTCAGGTGCTAAAATCATTGGCATGTGACCGAAACGGGGCGGTTCCCAGCCAAAGGCCTGATATACAAAAAGTTGTTTCGGTGTATTGCTTAAATGTTCCTCCGCCCGCAAAACATGAGTCATCCCCATCAAATGATCGTCCACACAAACCGCAAAATTATAGGTGGGCATACCATTGGACTTCATAATGACAAAATCGTCATATTGGGTCAAATCAAAATTAACATCCCCATGAATCAAATCCTGTACCACAATATTGCCGGTAGCAGGAATTTTCAGACGGATAGAATATTTTTCACCCGCAGCAATTCGCTTCTGACATTCATCTTCGGACAAATCACGGCAGGTACGGGCATAACGGAAGGGCATTTTCGCAAGCCGCTGTTTTTCCCGTTCCGCTTCTAATTGCTCTGGTGTACAGAAACAACGGTAGGCCTTGCCTTCCCGCAAAAGTTGCTCCGCATATTTGCGGTAAAGTTCCAACCTTTCTGTTTGAGCATAAGGACCACAGGGGCCACCAACTTCAGGTCCCTCATCCCAAGTAATCCCCAACCAACGCAAACTGGTTAAAATTTGACTGACACTGTCTGCTTTAAGGCGGTCAATATCCGTGTCTTCAATTCTCAAAATCAATTTACCGCCCATTTTCTTGGCAAAAAGCCAATTAAAAAGAGCAGTTCTTGCTCCCCCAATGTGCAAATAGCCAGTTGGACTGGGAGCAAAACGTACTCGAACTTCACTCATTTTATTTCAATTCACTTTCTACCCGTTCTAAAATAAAACACAAATCACTTAACCGATTGATGCATACCAATACATTTTGGTTAACGCTCTCACTCTCTGCCAAGCGCAATAAATTGCGTTCTGCCCGCCGTGTGGTAGTTCTTGCCAAATCCAATGCTGCTGCACCTGGATTATCGCCGGGAATTACAAAATGTCCCAAAGGTTCCAATTTTTCGTCATAAGAATCAATGGTACTTTCAAACATTTTTACATGTTCTTCCGTAATGTAGGGTTCACCCCCAATGCTGGCAACATCTGCCATCAAAGACATTAAGAGTTGTTGCACTTTGATAATTGTGGCTTTCACATCCTGACGTTGGCAAAGGGCACGGGCCATACCTAAAGTACTGGTAATTTCATCCACACTGCCATAGGCCTCAACACGGATACTTTGTTTAGGAACTCTTTGCCCAGTATAAAGACCGGTGGTTCCTTTGTCACCGGTACGGGTATAAACTGCTGCTTTAGCCATTTTTTCTCCTTAACAATTAGAACAAAATTTCGTCTTTCTTGAAGAAATTACCGATTTCCCGTTCAGCGGATTCAGGGCTGTCGGAACCATGAACGATATTTTCACTCATATTCAAGCCGTAATCACCGCGAATACTGCCGGGAGTGGCTTCAATAGGATTGGTGGAACCATTTAACTGACGTACTGCTTTAATAGCATTTTCGCCTGCAATAACTGCGGCTACTAAGGGGCTGCCGGTAATAAAGTCAACCAATTCACCAAAGAATGGTTTACCCTTATGCTCGGCATAGTGGAACTCTGCCTGTGCCTTAGTCACTTTAATCAGTTTCAAGGCGGCGATGGTCAAGCCCTTACGTTCAAAGCGAGCCAAAATCTCACCAATAAAATGTTTTTTGACTCCGTCGGGTTTAATCAACAATAAAGTTTTTTCCATTATAAAACTCCTTCTGCGTCATCACGCTTTTAAAATTTGTGCATATTTTTTAGCGTCCAATTCACGGACCATTTCCGTAATCAGTTTAACTGCCCCGGTGTAATCGTCCAAATGAATAACGCTTTGATGACTGTGAATATAACGGGTGGGAATACTGAAAGTCAGGGTAATTACCCCTGCCCCGTGCATGTGAATCCTGCCACCGTCAGTTGCCCCACCTTCACTGCAACTGATTTGTGTAGGAACTTTTAATTTTTTGGCAACGCTCAAGGCAAAATCTCTTAATGCTGTGTTGGGAATCATGCCTGCATCATAAACCGTAATGGCAATCCCCTTACCAATTTTAGCAGAAGCCACATCATCTGCTACTCCAGGTGTACCGCCCGCCACACAGGTATCAATAACAAAAGCCACATCTGGTTTCAACATGTTAACAGAGGTTTGCGCTCCACGCAATCCAACTTCTTCCTGAACTGTGGCAACCCCATAAACTGTATTTTTGCCCGGCTTTTGTGCCAAGTTCTCCATTACATCCGCCATAACAGCACAACCAATGCGATTATCCCATGCCTTACCCAACAATGTTTTACCATCACCCATCAATGCCATTTCTGCATAAGGAGTAACAAAGCAACCCTCATTCACACCTAAAGCACGGACTTCCTTCTCGTCTTTGGCACCAATATCAATATACATATCTTTTTTCTGTACAACTTGACCACGCTCTGCAGGAGTAAGAATATGCGGCGGTTTGGAGCCAATAACACCGACTAAATCACCTTTCGTGCCATGTACAGTTACCCGTTGGCTCAACATAACCTGTTCCCACCAGCCGCCTAAGCAAACAAATCTCAGAAAGCCCTCTTTGGTAATATGTTTAACCATAAAACCAATTTCATCCATATGGGATGCCAACATAATAGATGGGGCATTTTTATCCTTGCAAGCATTAGTAAAAACTACACTGCCAAGTTTATCATAACTTACTTCAGCAAAACCCTTCATGCGTTTCAGCATTAACTCTTTCATGCGGCCTTCATCACCACTGACACCATAGGTTTCACTGAATTGCTTTAACCATTCTAATTGTTTATTCATGCTCTAACACCTCTCATTTTCTTTCCTTGCTCACGCAATAACTTAACCCTTTCAGCCGTAGATGGATGGGTGCTGAAAAGAGATTTCAAATTAGCCCCACTGAAAGGATTAATAATGAACATATGTGCCGTTGCTTCCGTCGCATTAGGCATTACTGCACGCTTGGCGTAATTCTCAATCTTCATTAAGGCATCTGCCAAAGCATCAGGATTACCGGAAATTTCTCCCCCGCCTTCGTCCGCTTTATATTCACGAGAACGGCTTACTGCCATTTGGATAAGCATAGCGGCTACAGGTGCTAAAAGCATTACTAAAATGCTGACAATAGGATTACGGCTGTTGCCGTTTTCATCCCTGCCGCCACCAAAGAACATACCCCAACGGGCAACCATGGTAATCATACCTGCCATTGTTGCCGCAATGGTACTAATCAAAATATCCCGGTTTTTAATATGAGTTAATTCATGGGATAAAACCCCTTCCAATTCTTCCTGAGTCAACATTTCAGCCAAAGCAGTATTCACTGCCACTGCAGCATGTTCAGGATTACGGCCAGTTGCAAAAGCATTAGGCACATTACTCTTAATCACATAAACTTTTGGCATGGGGAGTTTTGCCCTGGTAGCCAATTTCTTCACCATACCATAAAGACCGGGAGCGGTCTTTTCATCCACTTGAATGGCTTTGTATTGTGCCAAAACCATCTTATCGCTGTTCCAATATGTGAATAAGTTCATCACAATGGAAATAATTAACATTGTCTGAAAGCCCTGCAAACCGCCAAAGTAATTACCAAGTCCTGATAAAATACCTGTCAACAGAGCCATTAATAATGCTGTTCTCACAATCTTGTCCTCTCTTAGTAAAGTAACTCATTAACGGAAACAAAAGTTATTCCAGTGTCTTTGAACTCTTGAACATATTTAGCCCACATTGCCACTGTATTGGGACGGGCATGACAGATAGCGATGGCACTGCCATTTCTTTCTGCCAGTTCCATAACCTTATAAACCTCTTCCTTAATGGCCTCAGGATTAGTACTGTTGTCAAGGAACTTATCATTCATACAGGTCTTAACACCCATTTCCCTTGCCACATCCCGGGCAACAGTTTCACTATTTGTCTTACTGTCAACAAAGAAAATACCCTGTTCTTTCAAAACATTAAGAACAGCTTTCATTTGTTCCCGATTGGCAGTAATTTTGGAACCCTGATGATTGTTCACGCCCATAACACCATAAAGACCTTTCAAATGACGACGGGTCAAATCGCTAATTTGTTGATTAGTCATTTCCGTTACGATAGTGTTTGAACCTTCGCTCATAGCAGCACGATTAATTGGTTCCATAGGGAGATGCAAAAGTGCTACTCTGCCTTTAGTATTTACTGCCGCTAAAATATCACTACTGAAATCTTTATTGGGAAGAATAGAAAATGAAAATGGAATATCCAAATTCAACAGAGTACGCACGGCTTTTATATCCGTTCCACAATCATCAATGATAATAGCAAGTTTACCATTAAAATGACGTTTTTCCGCAACAACAGATGCTTGCTTATTCAGGTTAAGATTGTTATAAAAATGGATAGTATCAGTCACAAAATCCTGTTTGCCGCTGCCTGCCTTAACTTGAATACCAACCTTGCAACGATAACCGGGATAAGCATCTTTATAAAGTGCCTCCTCACCGCCCAAATAATACAGACCAGTGCCAACCAATTTCTTTTTCAGCCAAATACTTCCCGCTTCCGGTGTCATATCCTCTGGCAAGCCAACACCGATAAGACGCTCATTGGTCTGAACCTTACCGCCTGTTTCTTTAATGGTAATTTCCTTATTGCCATGTGCCTTTTCCACTAATTGCCAATTAGTTTGTTTAAGCAATAGTGTATCCAAGTTTCGTTGTGCATCAACGCACTTATCCACAATGGAAATAGTTACAGGTTTACCATCCTTCCTGTCGGGGTTCAAAATATCTAATTGACCACCACCTAAAGAGAAGAACAGTCCACCTAAAACACCTAAAATTGCCACAAAGGCAAAACAAAAGAACCAAAACCTCTTTTTAAATTTCTTTTTTCTTTTTTTCGTCATTGCTTTTACCTTCTTTCATGTACCAATTATTTATATTTTAATTCATTTTATATGCAATAGCAAGTTTTTTAACAATATCTTTTATCAAATATTCATAATCAAGTTTTCTGTCCAATTCATACCAATCAATATAATCCATATGCCGATACCAAGTAAACTGTCTTTTTGCAAAATTACGGGTGGCTTGCTTAAGTTTTTCCACCATTTCTTCCCATGCCATTCCTTCTTGTAAATACCAAAGCATTTGCCGGTAACCAATTGATTTCATGCTCTGACTGTCAGGACTTACCCCCTCTGCCAAAAGATGCTCCACTTCCTCTTTCAGTCCCTGCTCCAACATGGTATCAACTCGCTGATTAATTCTTTCGTAGAGAAAGCCCCGCTCCATTGTCAGACCAAAAACCTTGGCATCATATTCACCCGGATGTTTAACAGTGGTCTTGCCATCTTCACTAAATTCATAGTTTTCCAACAATGCCTGAATATATAATCCCGTTCCACCAACTATAATAGGTAAACGTCCACGCTTATTGATTTCCTTGATTAATTTTCCTGCCTGCTGTTGAAACTGATAAACATTATACCGTTCATTTGGCTCTAAAATATCAACCAAATGATGTGGCACCAATTGCAATTCCTCCGCCGAAGGTTTTGCTGTGCCAATATTCATACGGCGATAAACTAACATACTGTCCCCACTGATAATTTCGCCGTTCAATCTTTGTGCTAAAGCAATCCCAACTTTACTTTTTCCGGTAGCGGTCGGGCCTAAAATAACAACAACCCTTTCTTTCATTTTTGGATGACACCATATTTCACACTACTGTATCTTCCACCCATGACCTCTGTGCAACCCAAATCTCGCAAATATTTAATATAGCGCTCCTTCACCACAACTCTGGGAGCCCGTTTCAAAGCCAGCTGGATTATCTCCGGCGTAAGTTTTGATTCATAGGCCAAGTCCCGCAGCGGTTCCATATTGCTGGAACTTTCCACAGGTGTTTCAAACATGGGGTCAAAATAAATGACATCATATTCTTCCATACGGGTTGCCAAATAGGTAGCCGCATCCGCCCGCACAGCAATAATTCTACGCAAAGCGGCAGTTAAATCTGCATCCTTGGTATCATAATTTTTCAACCCGTTCTGTACTACAAAATGCAAAAGTTCGCTGCCTTCCAAACCAACAACTTTTCCCGTAGGCCCAACCAAATAGGAAGCAATAGCCGCATCTGCTGCCAAGCCCAAAGTACAGTCCAAAACCCGCATACCGGGACGCAAATCCATTGCCTCTGCCATGTAGTCAACCTGCCCTTTTTTGATATTCTCAATTCTTAGTTGCGCCATACTGGGGTGATAGAAAAATTTATGTTTTCGGCAATAAACTTTAGGGCCTTGAGCCGATGCCAAAAGGATAGCATCCACCCCATATTCCCTTTTCATTTTATCCAAATTCCAATTATCACGAGGAATCACCGGAACTTGTAAAGCCCTTGCCCAACGTTGGGCAGTTCCTTGCAATTCTTCCTGATTATCTCGCGTAGTAGTAACAATAAAATCCATTAAAAACCCGTCCTTTTGAACATTTTATATAATTCATCCGTAGTAATTTCAATCATACAAGGTCTGCCGTGGGGACAAGTGAAAGGATGCGTAGTATTCAGCAAATTGATAATCAGTTCCCGCATCTGCCGCATATTCAATTCCAACCCTGCTTTAATGGCTGCTTTACATGCTGTCATGTGCAACACTTCCGCCCTAAGTTCCGCCGGATTTATATTGCGGTTTTCCCGTAAATACTTGACAATCTCTTGTAAAAATTCTTCCGCTTTTTCATTGGTAATATCCACAGGCAGGGCATTTATGCGTATAACCTTTTCTCCCCCTGCCTCCGCATCCACACCCAGTTCCAAAAGTATATCCCGGTTCTTACCCATAAGTTCCACATCCTCTGGTTCCATATCTACATAGATAGGAACCAAAAGAGGTGCAACATCCACCTTACCATGACTGAGGACTAATTTATCGTAAAGAATCCGCTCATGAGCAGCGTGCTGGTCAATCAAATACAAACTGGTAGCTGACTGGGCGATAATGAAGGTCCTGTCCACCTGACCGATGGGCCAGATTTGCAGATTACTCTTCTCCTGACCCTCTTTGTTCACATCTATAATTTCTTCCTTATGTATTTCCTCTACTGCTTGCGCGAAGGGAATAAAACTCTCTTTAACTTCCGTTTCTTCTATTACTGTCGGCTTGAAAATAGGCACTTCCTCATACACCGCATTGTGATTACTTTCAATCACCCTGTCAATGGGCTTTTCCACCGGTGACATTTTTGTTGCCTCATTGGGTTTCGTCAAGGCCTTGTCCAAAGCGTGATATACCGCCCTGTAAATTACACCCTCGTCAGAAAACTTTACTTCCGCCTTTTGAGGATGCACATTCACATCCACGCATGCCCTGTCCAATTCCAGTTGCAAAACCGCAAAAGGAAAACCACTTTTAGGAATCATGGACTGATAAGCATGAGAAATGGCCTTGCTAATCATCACATTGGAAATATAACGGCCATTGATAAAGATACTTTGCCATTGACGGGTATTCTTTAACAAAGTCGGTTTGGAAATATAGCCGCTTAATTTCACACCCTCAAATTCATAATCCACCGGCAACAAATTATCCGCCACTGATGCTCCGTACAAGGAACGGATGGCGGTCTTCAAATCTCCGTCTCCGCTTGTAGCCAGCACCTCTTTATCACCGTTCAATAATTTGAAAGCCACATCCGTACGCCCCAGAGCAAGTTTGCTCATGGTTTCCGTAACATGACGTAATTCCGTAGGCACACTTTTAAGAAACTTACGGCGGGCAGGCACATTGTAAAAAAGATTTTCCACCACAATAGTTGTACCAAGATTACCACCAGTTTCCGACACATCTGCCGTACCGCCACCCTCAATCTTAATCACCGTTGCCATATCCACATCACTGGTACGGGTTACCAGTGAAAAATGAGAAACACTGGCAATACTTGGCAATGCCTCGCCACGGAAACCAAGTGTGGAAAGGTTTAACAAATCTTCCGCAGTACGCAGTTTGCTGGTGGCATGGCGCAACACTGCGGTCTGGGCATCCTCTTTAATCATACCACTGCCATTATCCACCACCCGGATATATTCCGTACCGCCTTCAAAAACAGTGACCTCCACCTGAGTTGCCCCAGCATCCAAAGCATTTTCCACCAACTCCTTCACTACAGAGGCAGGGTTTTCCACCACTTCCCCCGCCGCAATTTGATTGGCAGTTATTTTATCTAATATTTGAACCTTATTCATTCTCCACTTTCCTTCTTCGCCAAATCCTGCAATTTTGCCAAAGTATTCAAGGCCTCAATGGGAGTCAAACTCATCACATCAAGTTGTTTTAACTGACAGCTAACTTCGCTTTCACTGAACAACCCCATCGTCCCATCATCAGTATTATACAATGACGCACTTTGCTTATTGCCAGTTGTATATTCTGAACTGTCATATTCTTTCAAATGTTGCTCTGCCTTCTCTAAAACTGTATTTGGCAGTCCCGCCAGACGGGCCACGTGAACACCATAACTCTTATCCGTACCACCGGGCACAATCCGGCGCAGGAACACAATACTGTTGCCCCGTTCCTTCACCGCCACACTGTAATTTTTCACCCCGCTCAATTCCTGCTCCATAGCAATTAACTGATGATAATGAGTAGCAAAAAGGGTCTTGGCGTGAATTTTATCATGAATATACTCCAACACCGCCCGGGCAATACTCATACCGTCAAAGGTACTTGTGCCACGTCCCACCTCGTCAAGAATAACCAAAGAACGCTTAGTGGCGAAATGCAAAATAGTTGCCACTTCGTTCATTTCCATCATGAAAGTGGATTGACCGCTTGCCAAATCATCACTGGCGCCAACCCGAGTAAATATTCTGTCAACCGGGCAAATATTGGCCCTGCGGGCAGGAATGAAAGAACCGATTTGGGTGAGCAAAACCAAAATTGCCACCTGTCGCATATAAGTTGACTTGCCCGCCATATTGGGGCCAGTCAAAATAATCATTTGCTCATCATTATCATTCAAATTAACATTGTTGGGAACAAAAATTTCCTTTTCCAAAAGCCGTTCAACCACAGGGTGCCGTCCGTCCGTAATCTTAATTTCTCCCTGATTATTCAATTCAGGACGGATGTAGTTATATTTAAAAGCCGCCACTGCAAAACTTAACAGGGCATCAACATTAGCAATGGCATCCGCCGTGGCCTGCAAAAGCGCAGTTTCCTGTTGCACCCTGGCACGCAGTTCTGAGAACAAATGATATTCCAGTTGCTCAATCTTTTCCTTCGCACCTAAAATTTTATTTTCAAATTCCTTTAATTCCGGCACAGTGAAACGCTCCGCATTCACCAAAGTTTGCTTACGGACAAAATTCGGCGGTACCGCATCCGCCTGACCCTTGGACACCTCAATAAAGTAACCAAAAACTTTGTTAAAACCAATTTTCATGGTCTTAATGCCGGTTTCTTCTTTGACCTTCGCCTCAAAGTTTTGCATCCATGTCTTGCTGTCGTTGGAAATGCTCCGTAATTCATCCAGTTCCTGATTATAACCGTCACGAATCATACCACCTTCCCTCACAGAAAATGGCGGCTCATCCACCACTGCACGGCTAAGCAAATCCCGCAGTTCTTCATGTAGAGAAACAGCGGTAAAATATTTATGCGCCAACCCGCTTTTGCAATTACCCAAAATCTGTTTAATATCTGGCAATTCCAAAAGAGAAACCTTTAAAGCAAGCAAATCACGGGCATTGGCGGTCCCAACCTCCAAACGGGAAACAATCCGCTCCAAATCACGGACAGATTTCAAACGCTCCAACAAAGTAGCGCGCAAATTCATATCCTTATAAAATTCTTCAACAATATCCTGACGGGCATAAATCTGACTTAAATCCATAAGAGGATTTTCAATATAATTACGCAATTTCCGCATTCCCATTGCGGTAGCAGTAAAATCAAGCACATTGAGCAAAGTGCCACGCTTGCCGCCGTCCGCC
The DNA here is from genome assembly GCA_030531205.1 of Phascolarctobacterium sp. Lineage (GTDB taxonomy): Bacteria > Bacillota > Negativicutes > Acidaminococcales > Acidaminococcaceae > Phascolarctobacterium_B. The sequence continues at coordinate 68,141 of JAUNOC010000004.1, read as the reverse complement.
ATATTCCGTACCAATTCTAAATTACGGATGGCCGTAGCATCCAGTTGCATTAAGTTTTCCTGCTTAATCTCCTGTAACTTCCGCAAATGGTTAAGATTAGTCATAACTGTGGCGTGAAGATAACTCAAAAGCCCACGCACAGTCCGCCTTACCAAATCGCTAACCTCAATTTGGGCAAAATGCTGAACATAATAATCCGTGCCGTCCTGAGTGAATCCCTTACTGATTAAACACTCTGGAACCTTGGTTTTAAGCCAATTTTCAAACTCTTCCCAATTAGCAATCTCCCCGCCCAACACCAGTTCCGCAGGGTGTAATTTATACAGTTGCTCGCTTAACAGACCAAGCCGTTCCTTACCTTTAGCCATAAACCACAAACAGTCCCCGGTGGAAACATCCGCAGTTGCCAGGCAAACCTCGTCATTATCTTCCAAAAGATAAACCAAATAACGATGCTGACCATCCTCAAGTACCTGTTCACTGAGAGCAGTACCCGGGGTAATAATCCGCACTACTTGACGGTCAACCACAATCCCCTGAGCATCCTTAGGGTCCTCCGTCTGTTCACAAATAGCAATCCGATAACCCTTCTTCACCAACTTGGCAATATAACCCTCAACAGCATGATAAGGAACACCGCACATAGGCATATCCCCATTGCTGTTGCTCCGCTTGGTTAAGGTCAAATTCAACTCTTTGCTGGCAATCAAAGCATCGTCATTAAACATCTCATAAAAATCGCCCAAACGGAAGAACAAAAGTTCATCCTTGTGCTGATTCTTAACCGCCATATATTGTTCCACCATAGGTGTTAACTGACCCATTTTTTATCCTTTCAAAACTTATTTAATCTTTCCTAATTACTAATTCCTTTAACCAGCCAAGTTTGTGCCGTTTCAATCTTCACCTGCACCGCTTCCCCATCTCGGTAACTCTTACCCTCACAGGGCCACAACACCAACTTGTTTTCTCTTGTCCTGCCATTCCAAATATTTTTGTTTTTAGAAGGCCCTTCGGCAAAAACTTCCACCGTTTTGCCAACCAAACTCTTGTTTTTTTCTAAACTAATAGAATTTTCCAAATCCATTAAACGATTAAGCCGTTCCTTCTTTTCCGCCAAAGGAATTTGCTTCTCCATCTTGGCAGCAGGCGTACCGCTCCGTTTGGAATAAACAAAAGTAAATGCCGCATCAAAACCAACTTCCTTAACCAAGGCAAGCGTATCTTGAAAATCTTTTTCTGTTTCTCCCGGAAACCCTACAATAATATCCGTTGTAATCACCGCATCTGGTACATAATGTCGTACCAACTCAATCAACTGTAAATAGTCCTCACGGCTGTAACCCCTGTTCATACGGCGTAAAATCTCGGTGGAACCGGACTGTACCGGCAAATGAAAATGATGGGAAATATGCATGCTCCCTGCCACCACCTCAATAACCTCTTTTTGCATATCTCGGGGATGGCTGGTCATATAGTGAAGCCGCTCCACACCATCAACAGCATCCACACTGGCAAGCAATTTGGCAAAAGCATTTTTCTCCCCAAATTCTTTACCATAGGAATTAACATTTTGACCTAAAAGGGTGAACTCTTTATAACCCTGCTCAACACCTTGACGAACTTCCGCAAGGATATTTTCCGCACTGCGGCTCCGCTCCCTGCCACGCACATAGGGGACAATGCAATAAGTACAAAAATTATTACAACCATACATTATAGGAATCCAAGCATGGAACGAGGATTTACGCACCCTCTGCCCCTCAAACTCCGTTTCATTAACACGCAAATCGCAAAAAGCAGACGGTAATTTCTTAACCCTTTTCTTCAAATCAACAGAACTGCCATCCTTAATTGTACATTCCGCATTCCGCATTTCGTGTTTTTTTTCAAGGAATTCCCGAAGCACCCTGCCAAAAGAATCCACATAACTGGTACCAATGACCAAATCAACTTGTGGATGCTTCTTGCGAAGGTTTTCCCCATCCTTTTGTGCCATACAACCGGCAACACAAATAATAACGTCAGGGTTGGCGGTTTTTACTGCCTTAAGTTCGCCAATTTTTCCCGCAATGCGCTTTTCCGCACTCTCACGAACACAGCAGGTATTCACCAAAATAATATCTGCCTTGTGAAAATCATCTATTGACTGATAGCCAAGTTCCTGAAGTTGACCCGCATAATGCTCCGCATCACTCTCATTCATCTGGCAACCATAATTCAAAATACAATAAAACTTATCCATATCTTCAACCTATTGTGCCTTTTATACTTTCTTTAATAATATTATACTACATATATAAAAACATAGCAATAAAAGAATATCTCAAAAAAATATTTAATCCCCAAAACATCGCAGCAATTAAAAGTTAAAAACTTAAAGCTTAAAGCTTAAAACTATGGTGATATGTTCCTTTGATTAAAATAAAGAAAGTTCGCTTGAAACGAACTTAAGGCCCCTTGGTGAAGGGGTTGAGAAAGCATGTTATGCTTTCGAGCCGGAGCACGCCTTGGAACTTAGAGAGTGCGTAGGATGGGTGGTTTGATAGGAACGTGGTTGCGACTGGGGATTGAGAACTTCGCACTGAGCAATCACCCGTCTTGCCCTTCTGTGTTCCTTTAGACAATCCACCCTCTTCACCAAGAGGGCAAGGTCTGCCTTCCGCCAACTTTTCTATTACAATCACAGGAACTACCTTCCACAATTATTCATTATTTTTTATTAATTATTCATTAAAAAAATCCGCCTTTCGGCGGATTTTTTTTAGAAATTATAGAACACTCTTGCCATTCCGTCCCAACCTTTTCTCTTGCCCATGTAGGCATTTGCTCCAAGTCCCACTGTCCATTTCTTGCTTACTTTCCAGTCGCAACCAACTTCAAGTATGCCTGTATTGCCTTTCATACTGGGTGCTGGTGCTTCGCCTACGCCACTAATACTTGCCTTGCTTTCGCCTTTGAACTCATGTTCCCAAGCAAGTCCGATAAAGGGTTTGGCATTGCTGTCCTTTACTTTGAAGTTATATTTTCCGCCCACTCTTACCCTGTGGCTCTTGACGCTGTCAAAGTGATATTTGCTGTCTTTAAGTGTTGCGTCACAGGCGCCTACGTGTCCGTAGGTGTATCTGCCATAGACATCAATTTCATTCTTGCCTACGGGATAAATGTGCCCTACGCCTACGCTGATGCCATAATATCTGCTGTCCGTATCGTAACCGCCAAGTTCGCTTTGACTCCATTTTGTTTCCTGTTTGCCAAAGCGGATATTGCCTTCGTAGTAGGTGTTGTTGGTAAGTTTGTGTCTTGCCATAATGCCTATACCTTTGTTTTCGGAATTGCCGTCTCCGTGTACATTCCCGTTGTAGGTGTCAAAATCTCCTTTGCCATATTCAAAGAAAAGTCCGTAGGCAGTAGCACTGCCGTCCTGCCATTTTTTAGTATTGCCTGTGCCCACCAATATGCCCCAGCCATCCACATCCACATGGCTTCCGGTCTTGTATTTGCTTTGACTTTTGGTAAATGCACCAAAAGTATTTGTGAAACCATCTGTCGTTTCTAAGAGCAAACTGTTCATACCTTCACCGCTTACCAAATCTGCAATCATATTCACCGTCTGTACTGCCGCCGCAATACCTTCAACAGGGGCTTTTTGTTGGTCTTTACTGCCCGTATCAGATAAATCTTGTAATAGGGTTAAAATCAAATTATTACCGTCTAATTTAACTGTTGCCGCACCGCCAAGCACAGAAGCCCCATCATTACTTATGCTGCCAGAAGCACTATCTGCCTTAACCAAATAAATTACATCATCTTTTTTCAGGGAAACACTATTAGACGCGACAACACCTACTGTTGTATTATCATAAGTGACACTTGCCGTTTCCAACATAGTATCACCATTTGTAATATTGCCCGATAATGTAAAATTCATATTTTGGAAGTACGAAACTTCGCTTGCCTTGCCACTCATTTTTATCTTCAAATTCAAAGTGTTATTGGAACTGGTACCAGTACCTGAACTGCCACCATAAAGATAAAAATTGTTTCCAAAACTGCCACCGCTAATATTCACTATGTTACCTGTAACATTGACATCGCCACCACCGCAGCCGCCATAAAACTTGTTGCCGTTTCCAAAAGTTCCGCCAGCAATATTCACTATATTGCCTGTGACATTACTACCAGCTTGACTGTAACCGCCATAAAACTCACTGCCATTTCCAAAACTTCCGCCAAAAATGTTTATGGTATTCCCTTCTGCCGGTATACTGCCTCCGACACTGCCATTTCCGCTATAACCACCATAAATCTTTGTATCATTTGCAAAAGTGCCACCTGTAACCGTTACACTGTTCCCTTGGGCATGCCCCACAACATTTTCACCCAAATAACCACCGGCAACATTCCCCTTAAAATTACCATTTTCAATCAACACCGTGTTTTCTTCCACATTGCCATTGGCACTGATTTGCGATACCATACCACCGGCAACAACGCAGTACATTGTTGCTGACAGCGTTCCAATATCATGATCACCACCGCGAATTATCACATGATTTTTTATAACATTACCCCGTAATTCCATACCGCCAATAGTTGAATTGTATTTGCCGGCAACCAACTCCACCGTGTTATTACTCACCGTGCCAAGGATATTAAAACCTCCTAACACTGTAACATTTGCCGTTCCTGCGAAAAGATTATCTATCTTAACCAAATTACCATCTACCTTTCCTTCTTTGTAAGGCGAACTTGCTATATATCCGCCAGCAACGGTTATACCGCCGGCAGTAATTGCCACATTGTGAATAAATACATAGTTATTGGATGCCGTACCCTTGTCTCCCTCAATTGCTCCAGTTGAAAAATTACAACCACCCGCAATACATTTTTCAACAGGAGAACCCACAATAGCGGCATCAAAAATTTCCACTACATTATTATCAACATTAAATTTATCTCCCACATTCTCACTATACGCACCATATATACCATCAACCATATGAGTAAATTCATAATTACCCCGGCGTACAATGACCTCATTGCCGCTGTAACTGGTAGCAGAGAGCGTACCGCCCGTAACCGTCAATCCTGAACCATTAGTATTCCCGTAAATATCACCTGTATAACTTCCCGCAATACCGGAATCGCCCTTTACTGTACCGTTATTTTGCCTAATGGTGTAGTCCCCTTTGGGTGTAGGCATACCATTGGCATAAACCAGTTCCTTTGTTCCACCAAACTCCAAAACATAATAATTAGTTAATGGTGTAAAACTTGTATCATCCACGCCTTTAACGAGAGTGATATAATCACCAGCTGCCAAAGACAGACCATTAAGGTCAACCACAAAACCATCTGTAACATCAGCCAAAACAAAAGTACTGCTTGACGGGTCAGCCATCTGCATCATTACTATATCACTGGTCACACCTGCAGGAATAGTGAAGTTCACTTTTTGGAAATTGCCAACATTCGCCACCAAGCCCCTAACATTTGTTTTCAGATTCAAAGTATTATCGGTTATTGTACCAAAATCTACCTTCCCACCATAAAGCGAAGCACCATTAAATGTGCCACCCTCAACGGTCACGCTGTTACTCATTGCATCGCCATAATCTGAGAAACCGCCATAAAGTTTAATATTATTAGTAAATATGCCACCCTTAATAATTATTTCATTTCCACTTACAGCAGCTCCATTCCTACCACCATAAATCGCACCTCCAGTAAAGTTACCGTCATTTATAGTTACTTTATTTTCACTTACTGCCATACCATAATCTGCCCGCCCGCCATGAATCTCGCTTCCAGTGAAGTTGCCGTTGTTAATGGTTACTTCATTTTTGCTTGCTGTACCGCTTGCAGAATGACCCCCATATAATTCAATGTTATTGTTAAATGTACCATTCTCAACAGTCACACTGTTACACATAACAACATTAATGGGGGAATAACCGCCGTAAAGTTTAGCGTCATTGCTGAATGTACCTCCCCTAATGGTGATGCTGTTACTCACAGCATCACCGTAAGACCATCCACAATAAAAACCAATATTACTAAATGCACCGCCCTCAATGGTCACGCTGTTACCCGAAGTATCGCAATGGTTTGAAAAGCCACAATAAAAACCGATATTACTAAATGTGCCACTCTCAATGGTCACGCTGTTATCCGTAACATCGCCATTGTCTGAAAAATTACAATAAAAACCCCCGTCATTAAATACCCCACACTCAAATATACCGCCCTCAATCTTCACGCTATTGCCCATAACATTGCCATTGTTTGAAAATCCACTATAAATCCAAGTGTCACTGAACATACCGCCCGAAATCTTCATGCTGTTACCCATAGCATTCCCGTCGTTAGAATAACCGCCATAAATATAAGCACCGCTAATCGTTATTGCATTAGTTGTGCTAAAAGTTATGACATTACCAGTTACTGTTCCACTACCATTAGAATACCCGCCATAAATTATATTAGCACTCCCCACTGTTTGACCCTGAATTGTAGTACTATCATCAATTATCGCATTAACGCCAGTTAAAACTTCCGGATCAGGTGCTGTAATAACAAAACTATTACCCTTACCATACCATTCCGCCAAAGCACTATTGGCACACAGCATACCGCCGACAAATACTGTCAGCAACACCTTTTTACTTAAATCATTTCTTTTCATTTTATCCCCTATCCTTTAACCCAGATTCCTTTATCCTTTTTTCTGAAACCTGCCCTGCAGTGCAAAAGAAAAACCTTGAAAGGATATGACTATCCTCTCAAGGTTTTTAAAACAAAATTATTTTTTTAACCCAAACTACTACATTAATATAAGCAAAAACTAACCCGGCAACATCTTGCAAATTGCCAAATTCACGATACCCCCCCCTATATTATTTAATATAGTTATTCCCGTCTTTGTAATCATCATAATCCTTGTCTTATTCCCTTACATTTCCGTAATTTGACATATATTATATAAAGTTTTTCAGATTATTGCAAGAAAAATCATGTTTTTCATTAATTCTTTTTTTATAAATTTTCCGACCTCTTATATTCACAGGAACTTTCTACCATAACTTTACGCTTTAAGCTTTTAACTTACCCAATCATTTCAAAATAATTCTCCCATTCAAAACTAAAAAAATCGTGAAAAGCGGTTTTCAATCTGTCAACAGATTTACCGAATCTTACGACAGATTAGAAATTGAATTTTGCAGTTCCAAATGCTTTTTAACGCTAGATAAAAAGCGAAACAAAAATAAAAACAGGGAAATTTAGTCATTTTCTTAGGAAAATGACTAAATTTCCCTATCTGCTACAACAAAAAGAAAAAGTCAGCCAAAATTCTAAACTGAGGAAATACCTGAATTTCCCACGGGAAATTCAGGTATTTCCCTGCCTGTGACAACAAAAAACGAAACATTTTACCATATTTGTTCTTTGACATTTATTACAAGATAAAGTATCAACCTAATTGCTCACCCCACCACCGTCTTTCTATGTTCCTTTAGACGGTCCCCCGCCCCTTTATGGGCGGACGAGGGTTCACATAACCCCACACACCTGAAACCTAATTCTAATCACCGGAACATCATACCATAATTACGCATTACGAATTTCGCATTACGCATTATATTTTCCCTCTATATATAATAGGAGTCCAAAAAACAGCAAAAAGTAGGTTGCGGAAAAAATATTTTTTCAAAATCACCCGTCTTGCCCTTCTATGTTCCTTTAAGCAAGCCACCCTCTTTGCAAAGAGGGAAGTTCACACTATGTGAACTTCCCTCTAACCTGAAACCTGACACCTCAAACCTGATACCTAAATTATTATCACAGGAACATCTTACCATAATTACGCATTGCGAATTTCGCATTACGCATTATTATTTCCCCGTTCTTCCTCTCTTCGTCATAGGCACACCGTCCTTACATAAAGGACAATTATCCGGTTGATAGGTGGTTACATCCAAACGTAAAAGTGGTTCGGTGCGTACACCAAAATCTACTTTCCCACCGGAACGGTCAACCAAAAGACCAATCCCCACAATAACCCCTTCATGCTCTTTCACCACATCCATTACTTCCCTAACGCTACCGCCCGTAGTAACAATATCTTCAACAATCAAACAACGAGTACCTTTGGGAATTTGAAAACCTCGTTTCAAAGTCATTTTCCCATTTTCCCGTTCCGTAAAAATAGCACGAGTACCAAGTGCCTTGCCACATTCATAAGCCAAAAGAATTCCGCCGGTAGTGGGCCCTACTACCAATTCAATATTATCATTAGCATAACGGTGGGCAATTTCCTGACAAAGTTTTTCCGTGTATTTTGGATGTTGCAATACATTGAACTTTTCCACGTACATAGGGCTATGCAAGCCGCTGGTCAAAAGGAAATGACCATGCAAAACCGCCTTTGTTTCCTCTAACATTACCATTACTTCTTTTTCACTTAACATAATTTTTCCCCTTTCAAAAAAAATAATTTAGTCACCAATTTCTTTCAATATCGCCAGTACCGCGTCCTGTCTGTTCTTTGCCTGAGTAATGGGTCTGCCAATTACAAGATGAGTAGCACCATTTTGCAAAGCGGCAGAAGGGGTCGCAACACGGCTTTGGTCATTGACATCCGCCCCTGCCGGTCTTACACCTGGAGTAACAATCAAGAAATTCTTGCCACAGGCCTGACGAATAGCGGCTGCCTCCATCGGACTTGCCACTACTCCATCCATCCCTGCATCTTTAGCAAGTTTTGCCAATGCAAGCACTTGGTCAGCAACACTGTTAGTATAGTTTAATTCTGAATATTGCTCATTGTCCATACTGGTAAGAATAGTAACTGCAATCAATTTTGGGGAAGCAATATTCAGTTCTTCGGCGGTCTTGTGAACTGCTGCCACCGCCTCCGCCATCATCTTTCTGCCACCCACAGCATGAACATTCATAATATCTGCCCCTAATCTTGTCAACACGGAGCAGGCATGAGCAACAGTATTAGGGATATCTTGTAATTTCAAATCAAGAAAGACCTTCTTTTTTTGACTTTTTAGATATCTTAGAGTTTCTCCGCCATCCGCATAGAACAACTCCATACCGACCTTATACCAAAGAATACTGTCCCCTAAATCCGCAACACATTGCTTGGCAGCATTACTATTTGGAAAATCCAAAGCAACAATTATTTTATCATTCACAATCCTTACCTCATCTTTTCTCTAATCTTTCTTATCTTATTATCTATCTAAACGCTTTTCCCACTATCTCAGTTACATTCTTAATGCCTTTTCTATTCATATACTGCAACATCTCTAAAGCAATTTTTTCCGCAATATCCGGTTGAACAAAATTTGCCGTCCCAACTGCCACCGCACTGGCTCCTGCCAACATAAACTCAATAGCATCTGCCCCATTCATAATACCACCCATGCCAATAATCGGTATATGAACCTTTTGCGCAACCTGATATATCATCCGCACTGCCACCGGTTTTACACAGGGGCCAGAAAGCCCGCCCACCACATTACCTAATACAGGTTTTTGTGTTTCAATATCAATTTTCGTACCCAACAAAGTATTGATCATGCTGATTACATCCGTCCCAGCATCTTCCACTGCCAAAGCCATATCCACAATATCTGTCACATTGGGACTGAGTTTCGTAATCACAGGTTTAGAGGTTGCCTTTTTCACCGCCTTAACAACCTTGGCCGCCATATTTTTATCCGTGCCAAAAACCAATCCGCCTTCCTTAACATTGGGGCAAGAAATATTAATTTCTATCATATCCACGCCATCAACATTAAGTTTTTCTGCCACTTGGGCATATTCCTCCACGCTGTGACCATAGATATTCACAATAACAGGAGTATTATATTTACGTAATTTTGGCAAAGTTTCTTTTAGGAAATATTCACTGCCGGGATTTTCCAAACCTATGGAATTCAACATTCCTGCCGGGGTTTCCACCGCCCTCTGCCCCTTATTACCAGGATTAGGCAAAAGAGAGGTACCCTTAGTGGTGATTGCCCCCACCTTATTCAAATCAAGGAAATCTGTGAATTCTAAACCAAATCCGAAAGTTCCGGAACCGGTGGTAATGGGAGTTACCCAATCTACTCCTGCAATTTTCACAGCAAGGCGACCATCATATAACTTTACCATTCTCTCACCTCCTGTGCCCAAAATACAGGCCCGTCCTGACACACTTTCAACCGTTTGCCAATACCCTCACAGGAGCAGGACAAACAAGCACCTAAACCGCAAGCCATGTAGCGTTCCAAAGATACCTGGCATTTTTTATTGGCATCTAAAGATGCCTTAGCGACTGCTTTCATCATTGGCACGGGGCCACACACATAAACGCAGTCATAATCTTTTTGCAAAAGGCCTTCCAATTCCGCCATAACCGTACCCTTAGTCCCTATACTGCCGTCATCAGTAGTGGTATAAATATTTTGTACATTACCCTGATAGAGTTTCTGCCAATAAGCAACTTCTTCCTGATTACGGCCACCAATAAGCAAATCTGCCCTGCCATTGCCAAAGCCGAATTTTGCCAGCATTAAAAGAGGGGCAAGTCCGCAACCGCCACCAACAATTAAAGGTCTTTTTGCTGTAATGTCAAAACCATTTCCAAGCGGTCCGACTAAACTGATACTGTCATCTTTTTGTAAATCTGCCAATATCTTAGTTGCCTCGCCCAGAACACGATATATTAAAGTGACACTGCCACGGGGAACACAAACATCTGCCACCCCAAGTGGTCTGCGAAGCAAAGGAGTAATACCCTTAGTAACCCGAACATTGACAAACTGCCCCGGTACTGCCTCCGCCGCAATCTCCGGCGCAATAACTTCCATCAGTTTCACAGTTGAATTTAATTGGATATTTTTATAAATTTTTGCATTAACAATTCTTTTCATAAAATGTAACTCCTCCTTTCGCACAATACTAACTTTTTTGCTATAATCACAGGAATTTTTTACCACAATTTCTCATTGCAAATTACACATTACGCATTAAATCAAACATCCCAATCTTTCTCAATGTCCTGCAATGCAGTAATAGCAATGCGTTTACGCCGTTTCATATCACTCAAAACCTTGCTCAATTCCCTTGCCGTATCCATACTGGTCAAACAAGGAATGGCGTGTTCCACCGTACTGCGACGAATACGGAAACCATCCGCCGCCGCATCATGACTGCTGCTGCCATGACTGATAGTATCAACTACAATATTGATCTTCCCTGCTCTAATCAAGTCAATAATATTGGGACTGCCTTCTTGCAATTTCTTAGCCACTTGGGCATTAACCCCAAATTCATTCAAATATTTTGCCGTACCTTTGGTGGCATAAATGGTGTACCCCAAATCTTCAAAATGCCGTGCAATTTCCACTGCTTCATGTTTATCATTATCCGCAATGGTAAAGAGAACACTGCCTTCCTCTGGCACACGAATACCAGCCGCCGCAAAGGCCTTGTAAAGTGCCCTGCTGAAATAGATATCACTGGTCATTACTTCCCCCGTGGACTTCATTTCCGGACTCAATGTAATATCCACATTACTCATTTTGTTAAAGCTAAACACAGGAACTTTTACGCTGTCATAATCGGAAAACATCTTTAGGCCCGGCTCATACCCCTGTTCCTTAATGCTGTAACCCAACGCACATTTGGTCGCCACCTTCACCATAGGCACGGAGGTAACCTTACTCATAAAGGGCACCGTACGGCTGGAGCGGGGATTAACCTCAATGACATAAAGTTGATTGTTTTTCACAATATATTGAACATTAATCATCCCGTGAACTTCCAAACCCAATGCCATCTTACGGGTATAGTCAATAATTGTTTCAATAATATATTCACTCAAAGTACGAGGTGGATATACAGCTATGCTGTCCCCACTGTGAACACCGGCACGCTCCACATGTTCCATAATGCCGGGGATAAAAATATCTTTGCCATCACAAATGGCATCTACTTCAACTTCCGTTCCCATCATATAATGGTCAACCAAAACAGGATGTTCATTGCTTACTTGCACGGCAGTTGCCATGTAGTATTGCAAATCTTCACTATTACGTACAATTTCCATTGCCCTGCCACCTAACACATAACTGGGGCGTACCATAACGGGATAACCAACTTTCTCAGCGGCTTTCAAAGCCCCCTCGGTGTCAAAACAAGTGAAACCCTGCGGACGGGGAATCTTGCAATCAGACAGCAATTCATCAAATCTTTCCCTGTCTTCTGCCCTGTCTATGCTGTCAATGGAACTACCTAAAATCTTAACTCCCTGTGCCGCCAAAGGTCCTGCCAAATTAATGGCAGTTTGACCGCCAAACTGCACAATGATACCCTCCGGTTGTTCCTTGTCAATAACATTCAAAACATCTTCCACCGTCAATGGCTCAAAATAAAGTTTGTCACTAATATCAAAATCTGTGGACACAGTTTCCGGGTTATTATTAATGATAATAGTTTCATAACCCATCTCTTTCAACGCCCACACACAATGCACACTGCAATAATCAAACTCTACACCCTGTCCGATACGAATAGGACCTGATCCCAACACAATGACTTTTTTCTTGTTGCTTACAGGAAGCATATCTTTGCCAATATAAGTTGAGTAGTAATACGGCAATACATTAACAAAACCCGCACTTGCCACATCAATCAAATGATAGCCAGGAACAATACCCGCCTGCTTCCTTTGTTTACGGATATCCAGCATTTCTTTGCCGACTAATTTGGCAATCACCACATCTGCAAAACCCATTTCTTTTGCTTCCCGCAAAAGCGCATCCGTCAAAGGATTGGTTGCCAACACCTTTTCCATTTTCACAATATTTGCGATTTTTTCCAGGAAGAAAGGTGTAATTTTAGTTACATCAAAAATATAGTCAATACTAATGCCACGCCGTAACGCTTCAGCAATGACAAAAATTCTTTCATCGTCACAACGGTTGATAAGTTCCTTAATTTCTGTATCACTCTTCTTTTTAAGTTTGGGCATTTCCAAATGCACAAGCCCAATTTCCAAGCACCGTACTGCTTTCAGGAAAGCTGCTTCAATGCTGTGGTCAATGCTCATTACTTCCCCAGTGGCCTTCATTTGGGTTCCAAGTGTTCTGTCCGCCGTAACAAATTTATCAAAGGGGAAACGGGGAACTTTCAAAACTATATAATCACACTTTGGTTCATAACTCAAAGGGTCTGACTGATTGGCATTAGATTGAATTTCTTTCAATGTATAACCCATGGCAATCTTGGTTGTAACTTTGGCAATAGGATAACCTGTTGCTTTGGATGCCAAAGCAGAAGAACGACTAACACGAGGATTTACCTCAATAACATAATATTTATCACTGTTGGGATCCTGTGCCAACTGCACATTACATCCACCTTCTACGCCCAAAGAACGGACAATATCAAAGGATGCCTGACGTAAACGTTGCAAAGTTTTTGCATCTAACGTTTGTGCAGGCGCCACAACAATACTATCCCCTGTATGCACACCCACAGGGTCAATGTTTTCCATACTGCAAACAATCAGACATTGGTCAGTGGCATCCCTGATAACTTCAAATTCAATTTCCTTCCAACCGGCAATACTACGTTCTATCAAACATTGATGAATGGGACTATAACCTAATCCCTTTTCTGTAACATCAATAAGTTCTGCTTCATTATTGGCAAAACCGCCACCCGTGCCGCCCAGAGTAAAGGCAGGACGAACAATCAGAGGATAACCAATTTTTTGGGCAAACGCAACCGCATCCTTAACAGTTTCTACCGTAATGGATTCTGGAACGGGCTGACCAATTTTTTGCATGGTTTCTTTGAAAAGTTCCCTGTCCTCACCCTTTTTAATACCATCAATTTTTGTACCTAAAAGACGGACATTATATTTGGCAAGGATACCTTTTTCTTCCAATTCTAAAGCCATATTCAAGCCAACCTGACCACCCAAAGTTGCTACCATAGCATCTGGTTTTTCTTTTTTTATGATGGTCTCAATAAATTCTGCATTAATGGGTTCAATATAAACCCTGTCCGCCATATGAGAATCAGTCATAATGGTAGCAGGATTACTGTTCACCAAGACAGTTTCAAAACCCGCTTCTTTCAAAGTACGGCATGCCTGAGTTCCTGCATAATCAAACTCCGCTGCCTGACCAATAATAATTGGGCCCGAACCAATCACTAAAATTTTTTTCACATCAGCAATTTTAGGCATGATGAATCACTTTACCCTCTTTCATAACAAAATTACCAGCTAAAATAGTTGCCACCGCTTTGCCACGACAGGTCTTACCATTGTAAGGTGACATATGACATTTACTATAGAAATTGTCCTGATTAATTGTCCATTCCTTATCCAAATCAATTATAGCCACATCTGCTACAGAACCAACCTTAAGTGTACCACCGGGAATACCAAAAAGTTTTGCCGGTTCACAACTCATTTTTTGAATTATAGTTTTCAAATCAAAAATTTTTGTGTGATATAAATCTGTCAAAATCACTGCCAAACTCGTTTCCAGTCCTGGGAAACCATTGGGTGCATTGCGAAACTCCACATCCTTTTCTTCCGGACAATGGGGACTATGGTCCGTAACAATAGCTGAAGCTGTACCATCTAAAACTGCAACACGACAAGCATCCACATGTTCCTGACTACGCAAAGGCGGATTAATCTTTGCGGAAGTATTATAATCCGCACAAGCAGCATCGGTTAAAGTTAAGTGATGCACCGTTACTTCACAACTTACATTCACACCTCGTTTTTTTGCCTGCCGGATAATGTCCAACGCCCTTTTGGAAGCACAATGGGCAATGTGTACATGAGCACCTGTATATTCTGCAATCAGCACATCCCTTGCCACAGCAATATCTTCAGCCAAAGCAGGTACACCTGGCAACCCGTTCTTGGCACTTACTTCTCCTTCGTGCATATAGCCATCGCTGTCTAATTCGGGATCAATAGCATGACAAATCAATGGCTTGCCAAAAGCGGTTACATATTTTGCCGCCAGGTTGAAAAGCCTGCTGGATTTTACATAATGACCATCATCACTAAAAGCCATTGCCCCCTTCTCTGCCATATCCGCCATTTCCGCCAATTCCTTACCTGCAAGCCCTTTGGTAATGGCACCAACCACTTCTACATGAGCGTAACCCGACCTTGCAGCCCTCTCCTTAATACCACTGACTACAATGCTATTGTCACATACAGGAAGAGTGTTAGGCATACATGCCACAGTAGTAACACCACCTGCTGCTGCTGCCATTGTTCCCGTAGCAATAGTTTCTTTTGCTTCGTAACCCGGCTCACGCAAATGCGTATGTACATCAATCAATCCGGGAATAACCACCAACCCCGTAGCATCAAAAACTTCATCCGCATTGCGTTGAATATTTTTACCGATGAGAACAACCTTGCCATCTTTAATATAGATATCGCACACCTTATCCATTTTTTGACTGGGGTCCACAACTCGCCCGTTCTTAATCAAAATTTTCATGGCTTACCTCCCCTTCAAAGTCAAATATAAGAGTGCCATACGCACTGCCACACCATTATTTACTTGAGTACGGATGGCCGCATTTTCACAATAACCGACACCATAAGAAATTTCCAAGCCCCTGTTCATAGGTCCGGGATGCAGAACGGTTACATCTTGTTTACAAAGTTTCAGCCGCTCATCATTAACACCATATTGACGGGAATACTCACGAGGCGTGGGAAACAGACCACTCTTTTGACGTTCCAACTGAATTCTCAAAACATCCACCACATCCGCATCATGAAGAGCATCCTCAACCTTTTTATCAACAGTTACACCCAATGCCGCAATATCATGGGGCAACAAAGTCATAGGACCACATACATGAATGTCAGCACCAAATTTTTTCCACATAGCAATATTAGAACGTGCTACCCGACTATAAAGAATGTCACCCACAATGACCATTTTTTTACCCTTAAGGTCATTCTTGCCAACTTCATACAAAGTGAATAAATCAAGTAATGCCTGACTCGGATGGGCGTGGGCTCCATCCCCTGCATTAATAACAATTGGCTTACCTATTTTTGCCGCATAAGCAGAAGCCCCTTCCAAAGGTGTACGGATAACCACCGCATCACAATCCATATTTTCCAAAACCAGAACTGTATCACGCAAACATTCACCTTTGGTAACACTGCTTGATGCCGTATTGATATTCACCACATCCGCTCCGAGATATTTACCGGCACTTTCAAAACTGGTACGGGTACGTGTACTTGCCTCGTAAAACAAAGTGATGATAGATTTCCCCTTGAGATAATCCACCTTTTTCATACCGCTCTTCATTATTTTTTTCATTTCCTGAGCGGTGGACATAATCAGTTCAATCTCATCTTGGGTAAGGGACTCAATATCCAGAATATCCCTGCCCAGCAAACTTACATTCTGCTCCATACTGCCTCCTTGATTTAATAAAAGACCTGCGCAACTGACGCAGGTCTTAAAAATTAGATTTTTAATAAAACCGCCTTACGGCTGAGATTGATACGCCCCTTTTGGTCAATTTCTGTAACTTTGACAACAATTTCATCACCAACAGAAACAACATCCTCGACCTTTTCAACTCTTTCTGTGGAAAGCTGGCTAATATGAACTAACCCTTCCTTACCAGGGAGAATTTCTACAAAGGCACCAAAGTTCATAATACGGGTAACTTTTCCCGTGTAGGTTTTTCCGGGAACCGCTTCTGCAGTTACATCTTCAATCATCTTAATTGCTTTGGCAGCGGACTCACTGTTGACAGCAGCAATAAAAACTTTGCCGGATTCATCAATATCAATCTTGGCACCGGTCTGTTCTGTAATGGCCTTAATTATCTTACCGCCAGGCCCAATAACCTTAGCAATCTTATCCTGATCAACAGTAACAGTAGTAATCTTAGGCGCAAAACGGCTTAATTCTTTTCTGGGAGCGTTGATACATTCCATCATCTTACCCATAATGAATTCACGGCCACGTTTTGCCTGAGCCAAGGCCTGCTCAAAAATTTGTTTGTTAATACCGTCAATCTTAATATCCATTTGGATAGCAGTAATGCCCTGAGCAGTACCTGCCACTTTGAAGTCCATATCACCCAAAGCATCTTCCAAACCTTGAATATCGGTCAAAATAGTGAAATATTCACCATCTTTTACCAAACCCATTGCCACACCTGCAACAGGTGCCTTAATTGGAACCCCTGCATCCATCAAACTCAAAGTGCTGGCACACACGGAGCCCATGGAACTGGAACCATTGGATTCCAATACTTCGGAAACCAAACGAATTGCGTACGGAAATTCATCTTCAGAAGGAATCACCGGCTTCAAAGCACGCTCTGCCAACGCTCCATGACCAATCTCACGACGGCCCGGGCTGCGTAAAGGTTTAGTTTCGCCTACGCTGTATGGCGGGAAATTATAATGATGAATATAACGCTTGGTTTCTTCAACTCCCAATCCGTCTAAAATTTGTGCTTCACGGAGAGGAGCCAAAGCCAGGCAGTTCAAAATCTGAGTTTGACCACGGGTGAACAAGGCACTGCCGTGAGTACGGGCCAAAAGTCCAACTTCACAAGTAACCGGACGTACTTCATCCAATTGACGGCCATCAGGACGAATCTTATCCACACTGATAGTACGGCGCACAATCTTCTTCACCAATTTTTGAGTGATATAAGCAACATCTTCTGCATTGTCAGGATATTTCTCCATAAAATGCTCTGCGATTTCCTGTTTAACACGCTCAACATTTTCTTCTCTCTGCAATTTATTAGCATCCATCAAAGCGGCCTTCAAATTTTCAGCACCATATGCTTCAATTTCAGTAACCATTTCTGCAGGAGGTTCATATACGGGCACTTCCATCTTGGGCTTGCCCACTGCAGCCACAATCTTTTCCTGGAATTCAACTAATTTTTTAATTTCTTCATGACCGAAGAAAATAGCATCCAGCATGGTCTGCTCGCTAACTTCCTTAGCACCTGCTTCCACCATCAAAATTGCATCCTTTGTTCCGGCAACAGCCAAATTCAAAGTGGAAACCTTTGCCTGTTCAACAGTAGGATTAATAATAAACTGACCGTTCACCTGACCTACACGCACACCTGCAATAGGTCCGTCAAAAGGAATGTCACTGATTGCCAAAGCACATGAAGCACCAAGCATAGCGGGCATATCCGGTGCATTATCCGGGTCAACAGAAACTGCTGTTGCCACAATCTGCACATCATTATGATAACCGTCCGGGAACATGGGACGAATAGGACGGTCAATCAGACGGCTGGTAAGAATTGCTGTTTCCGCAGGACGGCCTTCACGTTTAATGAAACCGCCGGGAATCTTGCCAACCGCATACATTTTTTCTTCAAAATCAACTGTCAGGGGAAAGAAATCTACACCTTCACGAGGTGTTTTTGTACCGGTAACAGCTACCACCACAGCGGTGTCCCCATAGCGAACCAAAACAGCACCATTGGCCTGTTTGGCAATCTTACCGGTTTCAATGGTCAGGGTTCTTCCACCCCAATCATAACTAAAACTTTGCATAATTCTTATGCCTCCTTAATAATACTACTCTTTACTACATTTTAGTAAACCCGTAATATTATAGTACAATCATGATAGATTTTCAACGGTTTATTTTAATTTTTAATTTGTTTTCAATATTCTTTAACCACCGTACTTCATCAGGAGTATAAAAAGTAATTGCCACACCGTCCCGGCCTGCCCTGCCCGTCCTGCCAATACGGTGAACATACCATTCCGCATCATGGGGAATATCATAATTTATCACATGGGACACCCCTTCCACATCCAAACCACGGGCCGCCAAATCACTGGCAACTAAAATTTGCAGTTTGGCATCCCGAAATTTTTTCATTATGGTCTTCCGTTTTTGCGGACTCATATCCCCGTGCAACACATCTACATTAAAACCCTGCATCCCCAAATAATCGCCTAATTCTTTAGTACGTTCCTTGCTCTGGCAAAAAACAATCATCAAATAGGGATTGGTTTCCTGAATAAGTTTTACCAAACAGGCCTGTTTCTTTTCTTCCACAATCTTAACCGCGGACTGCTTAATGGCCTTAACCGTTGCTTCCAAAGGATTAATATCTATCAGTTTGGGATTAGTACATAGTTTCCGCCCTAATTTCCAAACCTCATCATTCAAAGTTGCACTGCAAAGCACGGTTTGATGACTGGGAGCACACATGGAAATCAGGGTTGCTGCATCATCAATAAATCCTTGCAACAGCATTTCATCAACTTCGTCAAGTACCAAGTATTTCACCCCGCCTAAATTTGTATTACCCTTTTTAGTATGGTCCAGCAAACGTCCTGAAGTCCCAATTAATACATGGGTTTTACCTTGTAACTTGGCCTTCTGCACTTCAAAATCCTTCCCTCCCACAACAGCCAAAACCTTTATAGAGCGAGTACCAATAATCTTCTTTAATTCCATTGCTGTCTGCTGTGCCAATTCCCTTGTGGGAGTAATCACCAATGCCTGCACAAAATTTTTGTTGACATCAATTTTAGAAATTAAAGGAATACAGAAAGCAAGGGTTTTACCCGTTCCCGTCTGTGCCCTGGCAATCACATCCCTGCCTGAATATAAAGCAGGAATTGCCGATGCCTGAACAGGCATCGGCAATTTAATTCCTTGTTTGTTTAAGTTTTCGACAGTTTCCCTATCAACTTTTAATTGTTCAAAATTAGGTATTCTCATTGTTTGCCCAACTTTTACCAAAAACCTACACCTTTATTTTCTTCTTGTTTATCAATAGTCACATTAACCGGGGAATAAATAAGTCCTGTTTCCCCCAAAGTATCCACATTGGCACTGACAACATAAGCCACACCGTTCAAATAATCAAACACCCTGTTTCTATCTACACCGTTAAGCCGTTCCAAATTTAAGAAAAGCACATTCCCCTGCATAAGGGCATTGGCATAATCATGCACATCTTCAAAACAATTGGGAATCCTGATCATAATGTTGACACCTTGAGATACATCATGGGTAACAACATTGCTTTTGATCTCATCAGAAGCAAACACCTTTTTCGTAGAACTTCTAAATCCCATCATTTTTCACCTGCCTTTTTTGCAACAAACTCACGCCCGGCAATTCTTGCCCGGGTTAATTTACTCAAAACCTTTTTCCGCATACGAATAGATTTTGGTGTCACTTCAACCAATTCATCATCATTGATATGTTCTAAGGCCTGTTCCAAACTAAAAGTACGTGGCGGCACCAAACGAATTGCCTCATCACTTCCAGAAGCACGCATATTACTTACATGTTTTTTCTTACAAGGATTAATATCCATATCTCTTTCACGGGCATTTTCACCAACAATCTGTCCTTCATAAACTTGTTCACCCGGCACAACAAACATAACCCCATGCTCTTGGGCATTGTTAATACCATAAGCACAGGTTTCACCCGGCTCAAAAGCAATCAAACTGCCACGAGTTCTGCCTGACATCTCACCTTTGTAAGGTTCATAGCCGCTAAATACATGGTTCATAATGCCATTGCCTTTGGTCTCCGTCATAAATTGACTGCGAAAACCAATAAGTCCCCTGGCCGGAATCTTAAACTCTAACCGCAAATAACCCGCAAGTTCGTGCATACTTTGCAATTCCGCCTTGCGTAAACCTAAATTTTCCATAACCGTTCCCATAAACTCTTGCGGAACATCTATAGTCAATGCCTCCATCGGCTCCAACAATTTCCCATTTTCGTCCTTTTGAAAGATTACCTTTGGTTTACCAACCGCCAATTCATAACCTTCACGCCGCATAGTTTCAATCAAAATAGAAAGATGCAATTCGCCACGTCCGCTCACTGTCCACGCATCCGTGGTATCAGTATCTTCCACACGCAAGGAAACATTTGTTTGTGTTTCTTTGTAAAGACGATCACGCAAATGCCGGCTGGTAACGTATTCACCTTCCTTACCGGCAAAAGGACTGTCATTTACACTAAATACCATACTAAGAGTAGGTTCATCTATTTTAATGCCTTTTAAAGGTTCAGGGGATACTAAGTCAGCAATCGTATCACCAATTTTAGGATCATCAAGACCAATAACAGCTACAATGTCCCCGGCCTTCGCTTCCTGCACTTCCACCCGTTTTAATCCTTGATAAGAATATAATCTGCCAATTTTTTGAGGTTGGTTCTTTTCATCCTGCATCAACATAACCTGTTCACCATTATGCAGTTTGCCACGGACGATACGGCCTACTACAATACGGCCTACATAATCATCATAATCCAATGTATTTACTAACATTTGTAAAGGCGCTTCCGTATCTACATCAGGAGCAGGAATGTTTTCAATAATGGTTTTGAAAAGAGGTTCCAAATTATCACTCTCGTCCTCCATCTTCAACTTGGCAATACCATTCCTGGCGCTGGCAAGTACAACGGGAAAATCCAATTGGGCATCGTCTGCCTCAAGTTCAATGAACAAATCCAGCACCTCATCAATAACCTCTGTAACCCGTTGGTCGGGACGGTCAATCTTATTGATAACCACAATAGGTTTTAATTTTTGTTCCAAGGCCTTACGCAAAACATATTTTGTTTGGGGCATAGGTCCTTCATAAGCATCAACCAAAAGCAGTACACCGTCAACCATTGTCAGCACACGCTCCACCTCACCGCCAAAATCCGCGTGACCAGGGGTATCAAGAATATTGATTTTAATATCCCCGTGCATAACCGCAGTATTTTTAGAGAGAATGGTAATGCCACGCTCCCGTTCCAAATCATTGGAATCCATAACCCGGTCATCCACATGCTCATTGGCACGGAAAATACCGCTCTGCTTAAGCATTGCATCCACCAAAGTTGTCTTGCCATGATCTACATGGGCAATAATTGCAATATTACGAATATCATTTCTAACCATAATAAACCCTTTCTATTTTTCAGTTTAGTTAAGAATTATGAATGCAGAATCAAGAATGAAGGTAATACGTTCCGTTTATCAAAAATATAATCACCGGAACATTTTACCATAATTATTCATCACTAAGTGCTAATTACTAATTAACCTAAAGTCCCTGCTTTAAATTCAAATCAACCATCGCTCTTTCCCTAAGGGATTTTTTCAAAATTTTGCCCGTATTGTTTTTAGGCAAACTCTCAACAAATACACATTCCCGCGGTACTTTATAAGTGGCAATACGTCCCAATAAATATTTTCGCATTCCCCGCTTATCCATCTGACTGCCCGGTTTAAGTACAATATAGGCACAAGCACATTGACCACGCAATTTATCCGGCACCCCTACCACACTGGCTTCCGCCACATCAGGGTGAAGCATAAGTTCTTCCTCAATTTCCCTGGGATAAATATTTTCACCCGCACTAATAATTAAATCCTTCAACCTATCCACAATGAAATAATACCCATCTTTATCACGATATGCCATATCCCCTGTATGAAGCCAGCCGTTTCTGATGGTTTTGGCGGTTTCTTCAGGTTGGTTAAGGTAACCAAGCATCACATTTTCACCCTGCACACACAGTTCCCCAACCTCACTGTCCTTCGTAACATCCTGTCCTTTTTCATTGACAAGTTTAAGTTTTACATCCGGCAAATTTATGCCAATTGAACCTGCTTTAACAATGTCTGTGGGATTAACAGCACACACCGGACTTGCCTCGCTAAGACCATAACCTTCTTGCGGATAGACACCAAATTTTTCTTTGAAGGCATCAATTACCGCCCTTGGTAATGGTGCACCACCTGTAATAACATGCCGCAACCCTGTCATAACTTCTGTCGGCACACCTTTAATCAAAAGTGCCAACATAGCAGGCACACCAACGAAAGTTGTCACCCGATGTTTTACTAAAAGCTGAATGGCCTCGCTGGGGACAAAGTTCTCCAAAATAACATTCATCCCACCGCCCATTAAATAGATTGACACAGACACCGTCCAAGCAAAAGCATGGTACATTGGCAATATGGTTACATTTCTGTCATTCGGTGTACAACCAATAACCTTTTGACTGCTTTCAGTGTTCGCCACAAGATTCCGGTGGCTGAGCATTGCCCCTTTGGGCTTGCCCGTAGTTCCGCTTGTATAAATAATAGCACAGCAATCATTTTCCTGCATCGCTACTTTCTTATATTTTGCAACAGTTTCCTTTTCCATTGCCTCAAAACTACATTGTGCCAAAGGCCAATCAATTCCTATATCCGCCAAGGCACCGCCCAATTCCATATTCTCACGGACAAGCATCAATTTCATTCCCGTATCTTTTACGATATAGGCAACTTCTTTAGGTGCCAATTGGAAATTAAAAGGAACTACAATCCCCCCTGCTTTAATGATAGCAAAGTAAGCGATAATAAAATAATCGCAATTTTTACTGAAAAGTCCGACCTTGTCACCTTTTTTTACACCTTTTGACTGTAAAATACCAGCCCATTTGTCCACCTTTTCCGCTAACTGCTTATAAGTTGTGGAACGGTCACGGAAAACCAAAGCAACAGAATCCGGCTTTTTCCCTTCTATAATTTCATAATAAAGCATATTTTACCCTTTCTAAAAGTAAATACATTATATATTTTCAGCAAGTGTAAGTCAACAAAAAAATTAATCAAGTGGTTTTTAATCACTTGATTAATTTATCAAAGTCAAATTTTCATTTTTCTGATATATTTACAACTTAAAACCTATTCCCCAAAATATTTCAATATATAATTGCGATAATCGGAGGTAGATGTGTAAGCAACCATATCTTTTAACAATTCCTTTTCCATCGCAACAACATCTTCTCCTTTTTCGCCTTCTTCAATCAATCCTAAACAAATATCAATATCCATCGGGTTGAAAAGCAACAGGCAATCTGCCTTTTTACCATCCCGTCCGGCACGCCCTGCCTCCTGATAATATCCCTCTACTGTCAAAGGAAGGTTATAATGTACCACAAATCGTACATCTTTCTTATCAATCCCCATACCAAAAGCATTGGTGGCAACAATTATCTGATAACGGTTTTCCAAAAAAGCATTTTGATTATTTTGTCGTTCAGTAGGTGTTAATCCGCCATGATAACGGCAAACGCTATAACCCGCCCTTTGCAAAACCTTTTCCAAATCCATAACCTGCTGACGAGTGGAGCAATAGATAATTCCGCTTTCATTTTGATGCTTTTGTAAAAATTCTATTATCGTCAATTCTTTGTTACCTGTATGTTTAACATAAAATTGCAGATTAGGTCTGTCAAACCCCTGCACAAAAACCTTGGCATTTTTCAAAGCCAAATGCTGTAAGATATCTTTCCTGACCTGCGGTGTTGCTGTTGCAGTAAAGGCAGCCACAATTGGTTTACGACTAAGGGTAAAAATAAAAGAGGGAATTTCGTAATACTCTTTACGAAAACTCCTCCCCCATTGAGAAACACAATGTGCTTCATCCACTGCTACCAAGGCAAATTCCACCTTTTGTGAGAATTTAAGAAAATCAAGATTTTGCAAACGTTCGGGAGACACATAAAGAATTTCACATTCCCCCGTCAAACACCTGTCAAAGACAATATTCTGCTCATGAAAACTCATACTGCTATCTAAATGTTCCGCTTTAATCCCCCGTTTTTGCAATGCTTCCACTTGGTCTTTCATAAGGGAAATCAATGGCGAAATAACTAAAGTTAAGCCCGGCATAAGTAAGCCGGGCAACTGATAACATATACTTTTTCCGCCTCCAGTTGGCAATACTGCCAAAACATTTTGACCGCTCAAAATCGTTTTAATGATTTCTTCCTGTCCGGTACGGAAGGTGTCATAACCAAAATATTTTTTTAGATTTTCCTCTAAATTACCAGAAATTTTATTTTTTCTCCTCTTTACCCTCGTTTTCCTTTCTACTGGTAAAATTTTCCAACACGCCTAATTGGGTCTGCAACATATTGGTAATGTTTTTCTTGAAAGCATCATATTTTTTAACAATATTTTCATACTCATTTTTAGCAGCAGCTGCCCGGGTTTCTGCTTCAAAAACCATTTTTCTGCTGCGTTCTTCCGCATCAGCAATAATGGTACGGTAACTGCCATTTGCTTCCATCAACATTTCATGTGCCTCTGTACGGGCAGTTTGCAACATTTTTTGGGTTTCTTCCAAAGTTCTTTCACTGGTCTTTTTGCATACTTCTTCAGTTGTGGCTTTCAATGCGGCAGTTTCCTTTTCCACTGTAGTACGCAAATCAACTACATAAGCATCCGCATCATCACGCATTTGCTGACATTCCATTTCTACCGTACGTTTCAAATTATCTGTACGAACCTTAATCTGACTGTAAAGCTCGGATGCTTTTTCAGTGGCCTCATCCACTAATCTTTGTGCTTCATTTTGGGCAGAAATGATGCTTTGCTGACATTTTGCCAATGTCTCTTTATGCAAAAGGTCTGCCTGCTTTTCACTATTGGTCTTTACCTCATCAGCAGTTTCCTGTGCTACTGTCAAGGCACTCTGCATAGTGTTTTCCATCTGCTGATAGTACTCTAATTTACCCGTAACCCGCTCCAAAGTTTCTTTCATATTCGTATTATCCAGATAGAGATAAACAAATTCCTGACGAACTTCATCCAAAAACTTATCCACCTCTGCCGGGTCATAACCCCGCATGGACTTATTAAATTTTTTGTTTTTCAAATCTTCCGGTTTAAGCATCTTGCCCTCCTTAAATAAAACGCCACAGAGTAACGCCAATTCTTCCTTTTTTAGTAGTACCACGCACCTCAGCCACAACGACTTTTGGTCTTATACCAAAATTTATTTCGTCTTTTTCTTTAACGGTTTGTGATGGTTTTTTTGCCACCTGACCGTTAATAAAAATATTGTTCGCTTTAATCTCATCCACCATACGGCTGCGGCTGACTCCATAACCAACTGCCGCCACCGCATCTATACGTAAATCTGCCACAGTTGCAGAAATTTCTTTGAATTCTTTAGCTTCACTCATCAAAGTTTTCGCTCATTTCTGCAATTACGTCATCCTTTGATTCAATATCCACCCGTTGGGGAGCACACAATTGAATCTTTGTACCAATGTTTTTCACAGTACCACCTAGAGCAAAGGTGCAACCACAAACAAAATCACTAATTCTTTGTGCCAAGATGACATCCGTTTCCTCATAGTTCACAATAACCGGCTGACCATGTAAAAGATGGTCGGCAATCTCTTGAGAAGAATCAAAAGTTTTTGGTTGCAAAACCACCATGTGCAACGCTTCCGCCAATGCCTCCACCGTGTTGAGTTCTGGCGCTTTTTTCCTGCTGCCAAAAAAACTTTTTTTAGCAAGCGGTTTTTCCACTGGTACAAACTGTGGTTCCTTTTCCATAACCGGTTCAATTTTCAACTCCGGTTTGTAAACTGGTTTTTGCTTGTGTTGCAAAAACTCCGGTGGCACGCTGTCATCTACCTTTTGTTCAGCGTCAACCTCAGTTTCCTCATCCTCATATTCTTCTTCCGTAATCCCAATTTTTTCGGAAAGTGTTTTTAACCAACTCATTTTTTCACCTCATCAAAATTTCAAACTATAATCTCTTGCCCCGAAAAGTGCACTGCCAAGACGTACTTGATTAGCACCTTCCTCAATGGCTATGGAAAAATCTTCAGACATCCCCATACTCAATATACTAACTGGCTGAACTTCTTTTAACTTTGCAAAAAATTCGTACCCCTTACGAAATACCGAGCGTATTTTTTCTGTATCATCCGTTTGTGGGGCAATGACCATCAATCCTTGCAAAGAAAGATTCGGAAAATTATCAATTTTCGTGACAGCCGTTTCATAATCCCCTACACTAAAACCTGTTTTTTGCGGTTCCTCAGCAATATTAATCTGTAAAAGTATTTTTTGCACTTTATTTATGTGTTGCGCTTCTTTGTCAAGCAATTCCAACAAACGCAAACTGTCAACGGACTCAATGATGTCAAAAATCCCAACCGCCTGCCTTGCCTTGTTGGTCTGTAAATGACCGATAAGATGCCATTGGATATCCTTATTGCCAATTACTGCCTGCTTGTGCAATGCCTCTTGTACACGGTTTTCTCCAACTTGTGTCAAGCCACTATTAAAAGCATCCACAATTAATTTTGGAGGATGGTTTTTGGTTACTGCCAAAATCTCCACCCTGTTTCCAGTACCAAATTGTTTCTGCCGCTTACCAAGAGCAGTGCTGATATCATCTTTTATTTTAATTAAAACACTCTCTTCCATATTATAATATTATAGCACAAAAAAAACAAGTGTAAAACACTTGTTTTAATTTTGGTGCCGCGAACCGGAATCGAACCGGTACGGATATTTCTATCCGAGGGATTTTAAGTCCCTTGCGTCTGCCAGTTCCGCCACCGCGGCATAAATGTGGAGGCGACACCCAGAATCGAACTGGGGATAAAGATTTTGCAGACCTCTGCCTTACCGCTTGGCTATGTCGCCTTAATTTGGAGCGGAAAACGAGGCTCGAACTCGCGACCCCAACCTTGGCAAGGTTGTGCTCTACCACTGAGCTATTTCCGCATAAAAAATGGTGCCTCAGCGCAGAATCGAACTGCGGACACAAGGATTTTCAGTCCTTTGCTCTACCAACTGAGCTACCGAGGCATTGGCGACCCGGACGAGACTCGAACTCGTGACCTCCGCCGTGACAGGGCGGCATTCTAACCAACTGAACCACCGGGCCATAAGCTTATGTTTCGTCCAAAAACATAAGTCGATTACTTATTATATCTATGTAAGGGCACTTTGTCAACATTTTTTTATCCTAATTCTATTATTGTCGGTTCAAGATTCTGCAAAATCTTTTCTTCCGCCTCTTGCAAGAAAAGATCTTTCTTCGCCCCATGCCTTTCTTCATCAAATGCCACATCAAAATTGCGGGTGAACTGAAACACACGCTCTTTCTTCAATTCCCCAAACACTTCGTTACGATATTCATTATAAAAAATTGCCAGTTGATTGCCTTTGTCTGCATTTTCATAGGCAATAAGCACATAGGAACCATTCAAAAACTGCAATGGTGCCGCAGGCGTAATAAAAAGTTTGTAGCCATTGATTTCTTGGGGAAGTTTTTGCACAATACCCCATTTGGCAAACCCCAAATCAGCCGCCGTGGAAGGATAACCGGCATTACAAGACCTGCTAATTTGCCTAATGATTTTTTCCAGTTCCGGTGCAACCATTGTCGCAAAACTCTTAGCATCACGGCTGTAAAAACGGTCATCACGAAAACGAAAAAGTCCGACATTTTTTACAACAACAAAATCGCCGGTTTCCTCTGTATAAACCACATCTAAAGCACAACTATCAGCATTTTCATAGCGGACAAAAGTATATTCCGCACCATCCTGGCTAAAAACTTTTTTTAATTGGAAATCTAAAACCTGTTGAGGAAGATTATTCAAAAAATCCCAATCTTTCAACTGTTCTGCAACAACATTACATCTTTCAATTTTCATAATTAACGAATTAACTCTCTGCCTTCCATAATATTCACCAAGTCACAAAGCCGCCACTTAATTTTTTCCACAGGCGGCGTGTGATTGCCCAAGTCCCTTATTTCATGTTCATACACATGGTCTGTCAAAACCTTGTCCAAGTCCGCACGGTAGCAAACTAAATCTGCATCCACATCAAGCCGCACAACCGGCCCGTTCTCCCAACCGCAACGGGAACTGTCCAAAAATTCACTGTAACTATAAACCCGCACCAAAACAAGGGCATCAACCTGAGCATTTTTAACCGCATTGGCAAGCAGTTGTTTATCAATGACCCGCACATCCAAATCCCTGCGAAGATTGGTAAGTTTCTCGCCTTCCACCAGTTCATAATAAGGAAAACGATATGCCCAACGGGTAACTGCCCGCCATTCCTTATAGTCCTTGCCCTCCACATCCCCTGTGTAGTCCTGCACAAGGAAAGCCACCGGCTTTGCCTGAACGGCAAAAGTGCAAAGAGGGGTGAAGCAAAACAATACAAATACTAAAAGGGAAAATATTTTTTTCATCTTAGTATCCTAAATCCTCTGCCACCAAAACCACTTTAATTCTGCCCTGAGGATTGCAACGGCGGGTCCAGACGAACTGGTTACAGATGCTGTCCACGCTGTTGCATTTTACGCAAACAGCAGTACCTGTGCAACCGCATTTCTTTTGCGGAAATCTTTGCATATTCATAGGTGCCGAATCATTCCAAGCACGCTTGAAAGCCGCATCATAATCTGCACAAACCTTATTCATGCCAGCCACAACAATAACTTGCTTGGGTCCGAAAATCAAAGCCGCCACCCTGTTACCCGTGCCGTCAATATTCATTAAAGAGCCGTCCATACTGATGGCGTTGGCACTCATTAAAAAGGTATCACAAAGCAATGCCTCACGCATTATCTGTTTCTTCGCTTCCATGCTCTCCACTTTATCACGGTCAATAACTTTGCGTTCCTTACGCACTGCATCAATAACACCGCATTGTGCCATTGTTACGCTGCCGCCCCAAGCCACCACATCATCTTTAGGGATTAAGCCCATAACAACAGAAAGCACGTCTTCCTTGTGTTCCACAATCTGTGCTTCAAAACCTTTGTCTTTCAACCTTTGTACCAAAACCTTGCCCCGTTCCAAATACATTTTTTCTTTGTTTCCCATAACAGCCATCTCCTTTCTGCACACCGAAATAAAATTCTAAAATTAATTACATTATACCATAAAGAACTCAATTCTTCGCAGAAATACATAAAAAATCTTAGTATTTGCATTTCTGATTTTCATATATATTTTTCATTTTGTTTTTTTGAAAGGCATTTTCTTACCTAATTTATAAAAAATCTTACCTAATATTAGGTAAGATTTTTTATAAAATGAGGTAAGATTTCACATAAAAAAAATTATTTGGCTTGTAAAATCTTTTCGCAAATTATTTTTCTCTCCTCTTCACTAAAATTATCGGTAATAAATTGCACCAAGTCACCCTTTACCCACTCTGTGCAAGGTGTCATTCCGGAAGCCATTGCCAAAAACAATGCCCCTTTCGCATTCGGCTTGTTCTCACCAAACTTACTGTTTAACTCTGTGCCGATTAAGCGCATTATCTCAAAGGTTACTTGAGCCCGCTCTTCTGTGGTACCGGCATAATTGTGATACACTTCCATAACCGCAGTTAAAAGTTCTTCATATTCCGGACTAAAAGATTGATAAATATCTCCATAAGCATCTTTTTCCAACAAATCTAATGCCTTATATGCCCGTGCCAAATCCTGCTCTGTCCACTTGTACGGCAAATTCAAAACGCTTCTTGCTTTTATATTCAATTTCCGCAAGTTCTTAAATTCCAATCCTGATGCTTGATAAGCACCAATCCTTTCCATAAACTCAAACGTTCTCAACATTAACTTACGTTTTTGCTTGTAGCGTTGTTGATACTTTCTATTCTTTTCTATTTCCGTTTGTGTTTTTATATGATTACTCATTTCACCCCTTCTCCAATCCTGCTCTAATCCCCGGAACATTTTACCTTCCCTAATCCCTATTTTAATCACCGGAACATCTTACCACAATTACGCATTACGAATTTCGCATTACGCATTATATTTCCTCTAATCCCTCTAACCTCTAATCCCTAAATCCTATATCCTCTAACCTGACACCTCACACCCGAAACCTAATTAAACTGTCCCAAATGTAATCTGGTAATTATTTTCTGCATATCCACAGGCAAATCTGCCTTGAATTCCATTCTTTCCCCCGTCCGTGGATGCACAAATGTCAACTTCTCGCTGTGCAAGGCCTGACCTTCAATATGAAAAGGTGTTTTCATTGGGGAATATTTGGGGTCGCCTACCAAAGGATAACCAAGATATTCCAAATGTACCCTAATTTGATGAGTACGCCCCGTCAAAAGTCGACACTCCACCAAAGTATATTTGCCAAACCGTTCCAACACGGTGTATTCCGTAATGGCTTCTCTGCCGCCCTCCGTAACCACCGCCATTTTTTTTCGGTCATTTTTATCACGGGCAATTTGCGTGATAATTGTACCCTTATCTGTTTTAATATTTCCCCGTACCACCGCCAAATAACTACGCCTTGCCACCTTATCCTGAATTTGTTGGGACAATGACAGATGGGCATTGTCATTCTTGGCACAAATCATAATTCCACTAGTATCTTTATCCAAGCGATGTACAATTCCCGGTCGGATAACCCCGTTGATACCGCTCAAATTTTTACAATGATATAAAAGTGCATTAACCAAAGTCCCTGTATAATTGCCAACTGCGGGATGCACTACCATGCCCCTGGCTTTGTTTATAACAATTACATCTTCGTCTTCATAAATCACATCCAAAGGTATATTTTCCGGTTGCACATCCAAGGGTTGCAACTCCGGCAAAGCAACGACAATTTCCTCATTGGCTTTTAGTTTGTAATTGGATTTGATAATTTTTTCACCCCTGCTGACCCTGCCTTCATCCAATAATTTTTGCATATTGGAACGGGTAACTTCCAACAAGGAAGCCAGCCCCACATCCGCCCGCTGGCCGGCAAGATTTTCAGGTATCAGGAATGTTTCTCTTGTTGTTTCTGCCATAAAATACTCCAAAGCAAAAGTGCCACGCCCAAGCACACGCCCATATCCGCCACATTAAAAATTGGCCAAACTCGCAAATCAATAAAATCAATCACGGCACCGAACAATGCCCGGTCAATCAAGTTGCCGATAGTTCCTGCAATAAAGCACGCCACACCGCATTGCGTAAGCCAATCCTGCTTGACAATGTCTTTACGAAAATAATAGCCCATCGCCACAATGATTAAGGCAAGGGTAATAAAAATCCATCTGGCACCCTGAAACATTCCAAATGCGGCACCTTCGTTCAGAATAAATGTCCAGTGAAAATAATCACCCAAAAACTTGATACTTTCACCTAACTGCATAGATTCCGTAACTATTAACTTGCTCACCCTGTCGGCGGCAAGCACCGACATCAGCAATGCCAAAAATTCCATTATTTAAGCAGTTTCCCCGCAATAATCAAACGTTGCACTTGATTTGTTCCTTCGTAAATTTGCATAACCTTTGCATCCCGCATCAGTTTTTCCACAGGGCCGGTTTTGCTGTAGCCGTAGCCGCCCATAATCTGTACCGCATCCGTAGTCACCTGCATCGCCATATCCCCTGCATAACATTTAGCCATTGCAGATTCCTTTCCAAATTCCAAGCCCTCATCTTTCAGCCACAATGCTTTATATACCAAAAGGCGGGCAGTTTCCACTTTCATTGCCATATCCGCCAACATTGCCTGTATCATTTCAAAAGAGCCGATGGGCTTGCCAAATTGCTCCCTGCCTTTGGCAAAAGCAATGGCACTGTCCAAAGCACTTTGTGCCACACCCACTGCCAAGATTCCGGCATAGGGTCTGGCAATTTCCAATGTTTCCATAGCCAAGCGGAAACCCAGACCGGGTTTGCCGATGATGGCGGAGGCAGGAACATCCACATTTTCCAGCTTCATGGAACGGGTATCAGAAGCACGAATACCCATTTTATTTTCCTTCTGTCCGATAGAAAGACCTTTTGTATTTTTAGGCACGATGAAAGCAGTTAGCCCACGCATACTGCCGTCCTCACGGGTATTGGCAAGCACTACAAAAACTTCTGCGAGACCTGCATTGGTTATGAAACATTTATTACCATTCAAAGTATAACTATTCTTTTCTGCATTAAAAACTGCACGGGTTTTCACGCTGCCTGCATCACTGCCGGCAGCAGGTTCCGTCAAAGCAAAGGCACCTAATTTACCTTCCTTGAGCAAGCCGCAAAATGCTTTTTTTTGCTCCTCGTTACCACCAATAAGCACGGGCAAAAGTGCCAAACTGTTGGCAGCAAAAGTGGTGGCAACACCGGCACAACCCTTGGCGACTTCTTCATAAATTACGCCAACACTTACCGCATCAAGACCTGCTCCACCATATTCTTTGGGTACGCTTAAAGTCAGCAAGCCCAATTCAGCGGCCTTTTGCAACAGACCCTCCCGCATACCATTTTCTTCGTCCATTGCATGAGCATAGGGAGTGATTTCTTTGGCTACAAACTCCCGCACCCTGTCACGCAATTCAAGTATATCTTTATTAAGTTCAAAGTTCATCACCAATTACCTCTTTTCAATTATAATCACAGGAACATTTGAAACAAATTAAAAATTAAAAACTTAAAACTGTGGTGATATGTTCCAGCGATTATATAACAGGAACTTGAGTAGCCCCCGCCCTTGCGGGGGATGGCGCCTAATGGAACACAGAAAGGCGACTGGGGGTGCGGATTACGCAGAAAACTTTGTCACTGCCTAATCGCTCCCACCACCGACTACTTAAAAACTGAGTCGGTCCCCCTCCCTCAAAAGAGGGAGGTACACTCAATGCCAACCTTCCCCGCTATAATCACAGGAACATCTTACCTCAATTACTCATTACTAATTACTAATTACTCATTAACAAAAGTCACAAGTGCCTTCGCCACCATCTGTTCCTGCATATCATTCACCGACACATCCAAGACGATTGTTTTACGCCCTTGATGCAGAACTTTAACCACAGGCACAACAGTTTCCGGCACCGGTGCCACGAAATCTATGGAAAAATTAAACACTTTGGTATTGGCAGGCACCGCATTGCGTACCGCCACCATCACCAATGCCATAATATTTTCTTCAGTCATAAATCTTCCCCCAATTTCATATACATATATTATAACATAAAAAAGGAAGCCGTCAGAAAAACTTTTCTGACGGCTCCATAAAACTTAAAAAAGTTCCGGATAACAAAGTTTTGCCATTTCCTCCACCGCTTTGATGGTGTATTGATTGGTGGAGTATAAATATTGATCATGCAGTTTATACACTTTCTTATTTTTCACTGCATTAACATTTTTGTATAGAGGATTTTCTAAAATTTCTTTGGCAAAATTATCTAAATCATTTTTTTTCGTATAGTCCCAACTGGGCATAAAGATTACATCTGGGTTAATTTCTAAAAGCAGTTCCTCACTCAACACCGCCTGTGCCGGCACATTATAACCGTCCAACGCATTGCGGATACCGGCATAATAACATAAATCGTTAAATGTTCCCGCAGGCCCCATAACCCCCATTGTGCTTAAAGCAAGTACCCGTACTAATTTATCTTCTTTGGCAGCCACAACCTTTGCCCGTATGCTTTCCATATCTTTCTGCAAAGTTCCTACCAAGATTTCGCCCCGTTCTTTTTCCCCAACAGCCGCCGCCACCTCACGGATATATTGTAAAATACATTTAATGTTATTAGGTGTTTGGCAAGTCACCACTTTTAACCCTGCGGCACGCAAAGAGTCAGCATAACCGCTACCATTAAAAGAGGCAGTAAAAACCAAGTCCGGATTGAGTGCGACAAGCCCTTCAAAGTTTCCCCCATAGACCCTGTTTTTTACCAGCTTAACCTTATCCCCTGCACAACACAAGGTAGGGTCATCCGCCAAATAAGTTATGGCAGCAATTCTTTCCGAAGGTACTAAATCCAAAAGAATTTCGTCAATAGAATTATTCAAACTAACAATTCGGCATGGTTTTGCATAAAAATCAACTTTAATGCCAAAGGCATCCGTTAAAGAATAAATAGGTCTGCCTTCTTCTTTTGTGTAAGGAACGGCACCGCAACCGGTTATGAAAAAACAAATGCTGAAAACGAAAGCCACCAAGTATTTCATTCCAAACACATCCTTTGCCGCTCTACTTTTGCCGCCAAATCGTCTAAATCTTTATAAACAAATTCGTGATTGACATAAAGCGGATTTATCCGTTGCAATATTTTTTTTGCTGCCTTCGTGGTGAAAGGTCTGCTTTCGTCAATCTTGCTGATATGGGCATACACTTGAGCCATAGTAGGATTGGCAATCAACTTATACTGCGTGGAACGCATATAGTCCCCACACAAAGTGCAGTTCAAATGTACCCCTTTAATAAGTTCGGCATAACTGCCTAATTTATCAACCACTTCACAAACATAATCCACTGCCTGCTCTTCATCTTTAAGTTTTAGATTGGTATTCATTAAATGTCCCGTATCAAGCATTATACCGGAGTTTTTATGTTTGATATGTTCAAAGAAAAATTTAACTGTGCGTGTATCTGTCAACCGCAACCCCGGCCACCAAAGGTTTTCAAAAAGCACTGTGGTTGTTTCAGGGATTTCATCCGCCACCAAATTGAAAACATCTGCATTGGCGGCACAAACTTCCCTGTCGCTGTAGTTAAATTGCCATGTGAAAATCTCCTCGTGGTTGGCATCACTCACATGCCACACAAGGTACTCCGGGTTTTGCGAAAGGGCAGCCACAATATTTTTACGGATAACCCCAAGCCATTCTTCCCTTCCCAAAGCATCATTATAATACTCATTCCGTTCATCATTATTGTGAAAGGAAGAACGCAATCTTTTAGTTTTCCGTAACCAAAAGTCCATAAAAGTCGGCCAGTACAAAAGATGTACCCCATAGGAAATATCTCCGTAGGACTTGACCGGCGGCTCCGTAGTATAAACAAACTGCTCAATCCCGTCCATACCAATCTTTTGTACAAACTGTTGCAGGGTCAAGCCCTTCTGCACCAACTCGTTCTCATATTCAGGAATACACGCATAATTAAATAAATGTTTCATACTACACCTTATGCTTCACATTCTAAAACTTCTATCACTGGCCATTGGGAATTTTCCCTAATTCTACCTAATTTATATTGTAAAGGAAACTTAAACATAGGGGCATCAATAACCATCGTATGATATTCCCCATTTTCACCACACACATCTATCCCCACATTCTCAAAATCCTGCAACATTTCCTTATTCAAAATCTTTCCTAAATAATCTCTGGATAATTTTTCTGTATCCACACAGGTAATAACTGCTTTAATGCCGCATTGCAGACATTCTTCCACATTCTCCCTACGGTTAATATGCCACAAGGGAAATTCTGCTTTTAAGCCAACATTTTCCGCACGTTCCGTATCCCATTCCCTATGTCCAACAATATCTATATCACCGAATACCACAGTATCTGCCCCATTCTTTTTTGCTTCTTGTAGTGCCTTTTCATAAACAGCATCATAATCTTCACCTGAGCCAATTTCCGCCACAAATAATTTTGTGCCTAATGTTTTGGCATATTCTTCCAAAAAATGTCGGCTTACACCATGAAAGAAACTTCGGTTATTGTTCTTACTGAAAGACACCACAAGACCAACCAGTTTATGCCCTTTCTGCAACATTTTCCAAAGAGCCATACTACTGTCTTTGCCACAACTGTAAGAAACAACAAAGTTCATAACTATACCTCACTTTTGGTTTCGTTAATATTTATTATAACATAACTAATACAACTTTATAAAGAATATAGATAATCTTACAAAAAATCCGCAATAATACTCTTATGTCAATCCGCTCCCCACTTGAACAAACTGGCAAAGAATATCATTGCAGATTTTTATCAAAATGAATTAGAAGCTCCAGTTCATGCCCACAATGAAGGCACGGCCGGGCATAGAAGTAAATGAGTCAGGCCCACATGCATAACCAGCGAAAACATTTGATTGTTCAGCATAGAACTTGTCAAACAGATTGTTGACTTTAACGTAAACCTTAATGTCTTTGGTGGCCTTATAGTTTACACTCAAATCAGCCAGGAAATATGTTGAACACGGGAACAAATCATATTTATCATACCAATTTCCCATATAGTCACTAGTGCCCCTACCATTTCTGCCCGCAAAGGCACGCACATCCAGGCCCACATTCCACTTGTCAGCGGTGTAATCAACCCCTAAGGTGAATTGATTGGATGGTAAGTATCCGTATGTTTCTTCTTCAGAAGTCAAATGAGCCCAAGATAATTTGCCATGCCAATGAGCATCAAAAGTTTTGTCATATTGGATGTCAAAACCATGCGCTTTGGTTTCTACATCAGAGTTGTAGTAATAACCAGGAACTGGATGACCATATCCAGTCTGCATGAACTGAATAGCTTTATCTGCTTTACGATAGAAGTAATGGGCACTAACCACATCATTGGGAGTGAACTTGTGATTGAAGCCGATTTCGTAGTTCTTGCCTTTGGCTGCATCAAGATTTTCATTACCGTATAACGAATTAAATAGTTGGCCAGCGGAAGGCAATGCATAATAATCATTATAGCCAACATACATATTGCTCTTGGGACTGAACTCATAACCCAAGTTCACGCTCTTGGACCAGTTTTTATCCATATCAAAGCCGGAGGTCTTGGCATCATCCAAACGGAGACCGGCGGTCAAATTCCAGCCCTTGCCAAACTTCCAATTATCCTGGATATAAATACTCTTATTTTCAACATACTTTCCACTCTCGACTTTACCATACATAGAACCCCACATTTCGTAAGCATATTTATCATAGTCAAGAGTTGCTGTCTTAATATATTCCAAACCAAGATTCAGAGTATTATCCTTATTTTCATAGGTAACAATATCTTTAAAATTATTAGTTTTGTACGCATAAGCCCACGGACTGTAAGTATTTCCATCTTCGGCACCACCGTCACTACCGCTCTTATACTTATTAAAACTGTACACAAACTTATTAGTGACTTTTTTGTTAAGAGTGTTATTCAAATTGAGTGTGAAATTATCAACCTTGTTTTCACCCTTATCATACTCATCACCACCGCCCATATAATATTGGCTATTAAAATAACGGAAATCTTCATCACTCTTGCGATAGGTTAAGGTAATATCATTACCCTTACTAAATTCGTGGTTAATCATGAAATCCAGGTTGTAACCTTGACCCCAAGTGTCAATCTTCTTTCCTTTACCATCGTCATAAGCACCATCATGATATTTGTTAGCGAAAAAACGATAGGAAGTTTTATTTACTTTTCCCTGAGTCATCAAAGAGTAATCCTCATGATTAAAGGAACCACCCTCAATACCTACAACTGTTTTGAAATTTTCAGGTTTTTTGGTAATGATATTGATAACACCACCCACAGCATCGGAGCCATAGAGAACGGATGCGGAACCCTTCACCACTTCAATACGTTCAATAGCATCCATATCATTCATAAGTTGTCTAACTACGGCGCTTTCCGCACCCACCATAGATACTCTCACACCATCCACCATCATCACAACTTGCTTCGTACCGTTAATACGAATACCATTGGAATTTTCAAAACCCGCGCGGCCATAATCATTTAATTGCACACCGGACACGTTACGCACTGCTTCCTTCACTGTCTTGTAGTGCATCCTCTCAATCTGTTCAGATGTAATTACCTGAGTGTTGGACTTGGTGGTGAACAATGTCTCCGGTCGTCCGGAAGCGGTTACCACAACCTCATCAAAATAATAAGTTTTGTCTGCCTGTTCTGCGGCAAAGACCCCAGTGCTCATAAGGGAGAGCAAAACCCCTACTGTTAAAGTAGTTTTAGCGCTTTTCATAAGCTACCTCTTTCCCGGCTTTTAGCCGTCACAAAATCTTGACCCGGTCCCACCTCTTACCATTGTAAGAAAATGCCTGGTGTCCCTAATACCTAAAATTATAATAAAAAAAAATAAAAAATCAAGAAATTTTTACAAAATTACTTGACAAACTTAATAGGAATAATTATAATTAAGATATATTTCAGAAAATGGGACAACGAAATATATGGGGTGAGAGTCATATATTTCTTCAATCCTCCTTCCTAAACATAAAAGCACCTGGCAATTTCGTCAGGTGCTTTTATATTTAATGTCAATATTCCAATTATCCTCTCAGTGTAATTTTACATTGCCAGTTCCTCTGCGTTGGCAATCATTACTGCCCCCGCAGCAGTCATTTCTGCAATGGCCTGTTCCGTAGTTTCCTTGGCAATCCCCCTGCAGGCGGCCAAATTGACAATCACCTTGA
Source organism: Phascolarctobacterium sp. (assembly GCA_030531205.1). Lineage (GTDB taxonomy): Bacteria > Bacillota > Negativicutes > Acidaminococcales > Acidaminococcaceae > Phascolarctobacterium_B. The sequence continues at coordinate 29,076 of JAUNOC010000004.1, read as the reverse complement.
ACCCCGCCTTTAACAGTTGCAGAACAGTGGTCTTTACGCAATAGTCCGTAGCCAGACCGCCGCAAATTACAGTGCTAATATTATTGACCTTCAAAAATTCAATGGCCCCCGTACTCTGATGTTCCTTAAAATCATGATAGCACGCCCCGTAAGGATGCTGGTCCGGCACCATCCCCTTGAATACTTGATATTCATAACGTTTGCTGTCCAGTCCTGGCAAAAATTCAAACCCGGCAGTACCCACAATGGCATGGGCAGGCCAACGGATATCCATATCCGCAAAACCTTCCATTTTACTCATGGGCGGATTTTGAGCATTGGCAATCCACACCGCATTCAAAGAATGGGCGTCCCTGCTTGCCACATGCAGACGGGCAAACCCCTTATTCTTATTCAACTCATCCACAATCTTGTCACCTTCCACTACCGGCAATTCCTCCGGGCAAAAGGGGGAAAAAGTTTTCTGTGCATCAATATCAAAGGATGCCGTAACTTCTTTGTCAATCTTCAACACAAAATCATCTCCTTTGCAATCAAACCGTCCTGTTCAATTCTTCCAATACCAAATGACCGTCCCATTCAAGAATAGTGGTGATACTTGTATTATACACACTAATTTTCCAAATTTTATCCAAATCCATCTCCAAAAATTTACCCATTAACAAACGGATAATGCCACCATGAGTAATAAAAGCAATATTTCGTCCGTTTCCTTCTTTACGCAAAGTGTTTTTGAAAGCCGCCCAAGCCCTTGCCTGTGCCGCCGCAAAAGTTTCTGCCCCTTCTGCAGACCACTTACTGGGTGCAGCAATAAAGTTATGCATCTGTTCAGGGTAGAGTTCACCTAATTTTGACATCTCCACCCCTTCCCAAGTTCCGAAATTTACTTCCTTTAAGCCATCCAAAGTGTTAATTTTTAATCCTTTGATTCTTGCCAATGGTGCAGCCGTTTCCATTGCCCGGTGCATAGGACTTGAATAAATAACATCTAAGGGCAATTCTGTAAAATACTCTGCCATCCGTTCTGCCTGAATCAGTCCCTGCCCGTTCAAATGTGTGTTCCGCTGCCCCTGCAAACTTTTCTTTTTATTATCTGAAGTAATCCCGTGCCGGATAATATAAATTTTACCGCTCATAAAGGTAAATTCACCCCTGCTTCCTGAAAAGTTTCCATTTCTTTATAACATTTTAGGGCGGCATCAAAAATTGAGAAATTCATTTTTGCCTTAAGCCATACTTTATCAACAGGTAACTGCAAAACATCCCCCTTGCCAATTACATAATTGCCGACTTCTTTTTCCCTTTCCCCCGCAATTTTCAACGCCTTGTCCGTAGTAACACCATTATGCATAATAGCCACATTCATGGCAGCCGCCTGCAACATTGCTCCTGCAGCCGCCTGTAAAGAAAGTTCATTTTTATCAACAACATCAAAACAAACCAAATCATATTCATTATTGCTCACAAATTCCTGGGCAAGCATTGCCCCCTCTTCCATCGCCGCCAAAGGCGTTTCCGCAAGAACAACATTAATATTTAATTCTTTATGCTGTTCTATCAAAAGACCAACAGCATCAATGCTTTCCGGAGCAGCAAAAAGGATAATCCCTTTCTTATCGCAGGGCAATTCCTCCGGCTTTGACAAACCCTGCACCGCCGCATAGGTTTTTACCATATCTTCCAATTTTCCCAAAGCATTCTTTGGCTTTATTAAATTGTCCAATCGTTCCTGTGCCGCCGCAGCCGCCGCTACATCCACAGGTTTAATATAGATATGCATAGTTAATTACATAAATACATAACAAATAAACAACCACTCCCACTTCCGTCAAGAAGCCGAAAGTATCACCAGTAAGCCCGCCTAAAACATTTTTCAAATACAAAGCCCACAAATTCATAATCACAAAAGTTCCCAAAGCCCCCGCTCCATAAAACCAACCAAATTCATAAACCAAAATCCCTAAAATCATCACGCCCAAAAGCGGATACCAAGTTTTGGCATAGTCCTTAAACATTTTGCCAATGCCGTTATTGCGTGGATTAGGATAAGTAACAATGTAAAAAGCCATGAGGGTTCTGGTAAGCACATAAGCAAACAAAACTCCCAGAGATAATTGCATTGGTTCAAGAGTAGCGAAAAGCGACAACTTCAATAATAAAAGTATTCCCACGCCTAACACTGCATTTGCCCCAACATGACTGTCCTTCATAATTTCCAGCATCCGTTCCCTGTCTCTGGCACTGAAAACCCCATCACAAGTATCCATATAACCATCATACATAAGGCCACCGAAAAAGAAAAGTTCAACTACAATGAGCAGAACAGCACGCAACAAATTGGGAACATTCAGCAAAGTTAATTGCCAGTTTACAGCACAAAGCACTGCCCCGCCAAAAAGCCCTATCACCGGAAACCAAAGCACACTACGGCCAAAGTCCTCATTATGCCATTCTTTTCTGTTGCTGAACCGCACCCGAGTTAAAAATTCCAATGCAGTTATAAAATCCCGCATAAATTCCTCCCCAATCCCATTATCCCAATATCCGAATTATAATCACAGGAACATTATAGCAATTAAAAATTAAAAACTTAAGAGGTCAAGAGTTCGCACTCTGCCGACTTTCCTGATATAATCACAGGAACATCTTACGACAATTTATAACTTATAACTTTTAACTTACAACTTCTTTTAGTGCCAATCTTAAGATTGGCACTAAAAGACACGCTCCCGTACCTTCCCCCAAATGCATACCGGCATCTAAAATAGGTTTTAAGCCCATTGCCTGCAAGGACTCTTTATGTCCAGGTTCCGCACTCGCATGACTGGGAATTAAATAGTCCGTAACTTTTTTATTCATGCCCCAGGCACAAAGAGCCGCCGCCGTAGCATTAACACCATCCAACACCACCGGTAATTTATGTGTTGCTGCGTTTAGCATTGCACCGGCCAAAGCGGCATGTTCCAAGCCACCCAATTTCATTAAACAATCTAACCCATCGCCCTGTTGCGGTTGATTTATTTTCAGTCCATCCTGTACTACCTGTAATTTCTTTTTTAAACGGGCATCATTAATACCACTACCCCGTCCGACAGTTTCTCTTGCCGGCAAACCAAGCATAGCACTAATAAGAGCGGCACTGCTGGTAGTGTTACCAATTCCCATTTCCGCAGTAACAAAAAGATTATATCCCTTGTCAATGCAATCATTCACAACCGCCATACCCACTGCCATTGCTGCACGCACATCCTTTTCACTCATCGCTGGACCTTTTGTAAAATCTGCAGTACCCTTTGCGACTTTTTCCTGTCGCACATTAGATAATGTGTCCGTAGCAAAAACAGTTCCCACATCTGTTACAAAAACATCTGCACCGGCGTGCCGTGCCATAACATTAGCAGCAGCCACTCCCTTGCTGTAACCAACCATCATTTGCAAAGTTACATCCTGTGAGAATGCACTAACCCCATGCTTGGCAATTCCGTGATCCCCACACATCAAAAGTACTGCTGATTTGAAATTGAATGGTAAATTATAAATGTTATACATAATTAATTTGTAAAATTTTTTCCCCGATTAAATTCGCTCTCCCAATCGCTTAAAGTCCACGGCAATTCCTGCATAGCAAACATACACCTCATCGCATTGCTCTGCCACACACTGATTAACCCAACCATTCAAATCCCGGTACTCACGGGAAATGACATTGTCTGGCACAATACCCGCACCCACCTCATTGGTTACAAATACAACTGTCTTGCCACATTTTTTAGCAGCGTCCAAAACCGCCTTAATTTTGTCCAAAACATATTTGGTACGGGTAGCAAAATCTCCCTTAATGGCTCCTTTGCCATACATGTAATTAGTCATATATAAAGTTAAACAATCAAAGAGTACCGCTCCAGTTTCTTCGCCTAAACTTTCAAAAACTTTTTCTGCATCGTAATATCCCTCGTGATTCACCCAATGCCCGTTTGCACGCCTTTTCTGGTGCAGTTTTACCCGTTCTGCCATTTCTTCATCAAGAATTTCTGCAGTAGCAATATAATCACATTTTTCCGATGTCCGTAACACATATTTTTCTGCAAAGGTACTTTTACCGCTTCTTGCACCGCCGGTAACCAAAACTAATTTACCCATTTGTCATCACCTCACTGCTTAATTGCACAGGCACCAAAGCCCGCTCCCCATTACGGCAATTAAATTCATCCACATCCACTTTAAATACCTGACGCAACAAATTGGTGTCCACAATACTGCCATCACCTGCCGCCACTAAAGAGCCCTCTTTAATAATTATAAAATTATCACCACAACTCAAGGCCTGGGTAATATCATGCAAAACCATAACAATAGTCAGTCCCAAGGTTTTATTCAAATCTTTTACAAGATTAATTACTTCCAACTGATGGCAAATATCCAAATAACTGGTGGGTTCGTCCAAGAACAACACCTCCGGCTTTTGTGCCAAAGCCATGGCAATCCAGGCACGCTGACGCTCACCGCCGGAAAGAGTGCTTAATACCCGTTCCTGCATAGCGGTCATATTGGTTTGTTCCAAAGCCCAAGCCACAATCTTTTCATCATCCTTAGTGCCGCCGCCCCACTTGTTACGATGAGGAAAGCGCCCCATTTTCACCAAATCCAACACGGTTAAGTCATCGGGAGCAGAAGGATTTTGTGCAAGAATTGCCACCCGTTTGGCAAATTCATGCCCGTCCAAATCCGCCACTTCCCGCCCTGCAAATTGAACAGAACCTGAATATTTAAGCAAACGGCATAATGCTTTCAAAGTAGTGGACTTGCCACAGCCATTGGGACCAAGAATAACTGTAATCTTTCCTTCTGGAATTTCCAAATCCAGGCCGTGCAAAATTTCTTTATGAGCGATATTTAGTTTAAGATTTTTTGTGCTGATTATACTCATTTTAAGATTCTCTTCTCAACAAATAAAGGAAGAACGGTGCGCCGAGGAAAGCCATAATAATTCCCACCGGCAGTTCTACAGGACTGAGGATTACACGAGCAAAGGTATCACTAATCATAATAATTCCTGCACCCAACAATGCTGTTCCCGGCAAAAGCAGCCGATAGTCACTGCCTAACAAAAGACGTACAATATGAGGAACGACTAAACCAACAAATCCCAAAAGTCCCACCGCACTCACCGCACTGGCCGCCAATAATGCCGCTAAAAGAGTAAGTAAAAGACGTGTCTTTTCCACATTAACGCCCAAGCCACGGGCCATTTCATCCCCCAACTGCAAAACATTCAAGTAACGGGCAGCAAAATACATACACAGCAGCCCCACAACAGTATATGGCAATACCAAAGGAACATGAGTCCAGCCCCGGGCGGAAAGTCCACCAATCATCCACATCAAAGCCCCATGTACCCTGTCACTATAGAAAATCATAACACTCGTAATAATACTGCCTAGAAATGCACTCACAGCTACGCCCGCCAAAATGACACGCACGGGCTTTACCCCATCCTTCCATGCCAAAACATAGATTAAAAAACAAGCGAACAAAGCACCAAGAAAACTTACAGGCGTAATCAAATATTCATAAGCAGGGCACAAAATCAAAATAATAATCCCGGCCAGACCCGCACCACTGGACACACCAATAATATTTGGGTCAGCCAAAGGATTATGCATAATTCCCTGCAAAATTGCTCCGCTTAAAGCCAAATTTGTCCCCACCAGAGCGGCCAAAATCGTTCTGGGCAAACGCAAATTCCACACAATCAAACTGGCGGAATCGTTACCTGGTTTCACCAAAGCGCCCAAAACCTGTTCCAGCGCTAAATCTGTGGAGCCACAGGAAACAGAAATCACAAAGCCTAGCACTAAAAGCAGGACAAAGGCCAATAATACAGTTGTCCGTAACAAATTTCTTGACATAAGTAAATGTATTTTAGCATTATTTTAATTTATCGTCAATTATAGGTTTATATGTTATAATATTTTTATTATGAATTTATTACCTTTGATTGCTTACGAAGATGATTTTCTGCTAATCATAGATAAACCTGCCGGCATTTTAGTTCACCCCACCGTAAAAGAAGCAGGCAATACTCTCTATGATTGGGTAAAAGCATATTATGCCCTAAAAGGCGAACAGGCCACAGTACATCCTGTTTCCCGTTTGGACAGATTCACTTCCGGTTTAGTTGTCTTTGCCAAAGAAGGCATTGTGCAGGCCTGGTTGGATAAAGGACTGTTTGAAAAAGAATATTTGGCGATAACCGAATGTATGCCTTCGGAAAAATCAGGAATTATCAACGCACCCATTGCCCGTAAAGCAGGTAGCATAATTGAGCGTTGTGTTGACCCAAATGGTAAAGAGGCAATTACGGAATATCAAGTTATACAAGACGAAAAACATCCGTTGATAAAATTAAAACTTCACACAGGCCGCACCCATCAAATCAGAGTCCACCTTGCCCATATCGGTTGTCCCGTTGTTGGAGACGGTCTTTACGGCAAGCCAGCCCCACAGGGACGACATTTGTTACATTGCTACAGATTAAAGTTCCGTCACCCTGTTGGGGAACAAATTATAGAAATAACAAGAATTTTACCTAAAGATATGCTATAATATTTAAAGAACAATTTATCAAATGTCAAAGAACAAATATGGACAATTTTCGCTTTGCGAAAATTCCCAATTATAATCACAGGAACTATCCACCACATTTGCTCTTTGTTCTTTGCTCTTTGTTTATTTTAACAAATTTTAAGGAGGTTTATTATGCCATTAGTAACTTCAACTGAAATGTTTAAAAAGGCCTATGAAGACCATTATGCCGTAGGTGCTTTCAATGTAAACAACATGGAAATCATCCAGGGTATCGTGGATGCTGCCAAGCAGGAGCAATCCCCTTTGATTTTGCAGGTCAGTGCCGGCGCCAGAAAATATGCCAAGCATGTTTATCTGATGAAATTAGTAGAAGCTGCCGTAGCGGACACAGGGTTACCCATTTGCTTACATTTGGACCACGGCGAAGATTTTGAAATCTGCAAGGCCTGCGTTGACGGCGGTTTCACCAGCGTTATGATTGACGGTTCCAAACATCCCTTTGAGGAAAATATTGCCATTACTAAAAAAGTTGTGGAATATGCTCACTCCAAGGGCGTTGTGGTAGAAGCAGAATTAGGCAAACTGGCCGGCGTAGAAGATGCTGTAAAAGTAAACACTAAAGATGCAACCTATACTGACCCTGACCAAGCAGTAGAGTTTGTAGAACGCACTGGAGTTGACTCGCTTGCCATTGCCATCGGTACCAGCCATGGTGCTTATAAATTCAAAGGCAAACCGGAACTTGACTTTGCCAGATTGGAAAAAATTACCAATCTGTTACCCGGCTTTCCTTTGGTACTGCACGGAGCCAGCACAGTTATTCCCGCCTTTGTAGATGAATGTAATAAATATGGTGGCAAACTGGACGGAGCACAGGGTGTGCCGGAAGATATGTTGCTAAAAGCTGGTAAATATGGTGTGTGCAAAATCAACATTGATACAGATTTGCGTTTGGCAATGACCGCCAGCGTTCGTAAATATTTGTCTGAACACCCTGCAGATTTTGACCCAAGAACATATCTCAAATCTGCCCGTCAAGCAATTCAGGATATGGTTGCTCACAAGATTAAAAATGTGTTGAACAGTTCCAACAGGTTATAAAAAAAATCCGCCTCACGGCGGATTTTTTTATAATGAGTAATTAGCAATGAGTAATGAGAAATGATGGTAATATGTTCCTATGATTAGATTAAAAAAATTCGTTTAATGCAAACTTCCCTAAAATCTATAACCTGACACCTGATACCTAAATAAAAAACTCTCTGTGCTTTTAGCACAGAGAGTTTTTTATTATTGAAATTAGAACATCTTAGTAATAATTCCGCCGTAGGCAGCAATTACCGGAGCGAATACCAAGGACACAATGGTCATCAATTTGATCAAAATGTTCATAGCAGGTCCGGAAGTATCTTTGAAGGGGTCACCAACGGTGTCGCCGGTTACTGCTGCTTTGTGGCAGTTACTGCCTTTGCCGCCATGTACACCGGATTCAATGTATTTCTTAGCGTTATCCCAAGCACCGCCTGCGTTAGCCATCAGAATAGCTACCAACACGCCGGATGCCAAAGCGCCGGCAATCATACCGCCCAACGCTTCAGTACCGAAGGCAAAACCCATTACCAACGGAGCAATGATAGCCATAACACCGGGCAATACCATTTCGTGCAAAGCAGCAGCGGTAGAAATTTCAACGCACTTGCCATATTCAGCTTTAGCTTTTCCTTCCATCAGGCCGGGGATTTCACGGAATTGACGACGTACTTCTTCTACCATTTGATATGCTGCCTTGCCTACGGATTCCATAGTCATTGCACCAAACAGGAAAGGAAGGGTTGCTCCAATGAACAAACCAATCAAGGTTACAGGATTCAACAGGTCAATGTTGTTCAGTTTAACAACATGAGCATAAGCACTGAACAATGCCAATGCGGTCAAAGCTGCGGAACCGATAGCGAAGCCCTTGCCGATAGCGGCAGTGGTGTTACCAACGGAGTCCAATGTATCGGTAATTTCACGAACACTTTCAGGCAATTCACTCATTTCTGCAATACCGCCGGCGTTATCGGAAATAGGACCGTAAGCATCAACTGCAACGGTCAAACCGGTGGTAGAAAGCATACCTACTGCTGCCAAAGCGATGCCATAAAGTCCCATATTCGGATCTTTCAAACCGCCCATGCAGAAGAAAGAAATCAATACACCTACACAAATCAATACCATAGGAATAAATGTGGAATACATACCAACTGCCAAGCCGCTGATAATAACGGTTGCGTGACCGGTTTCACTACTGTCCGCAATCTTTTTAACAGATGCATAATCAGCACTGGTATAAATTTCAGTAACTTTGCCGATTGCCAAGCCAACAATCAAGCCGGCAGCAATACTCATAAAGGGTGCTACACCACCCAATACTTTGGTACTGAGGAAATACGCTGCTATAACGGTAATGGCACCGCCAACATAAGTACCGTTGTTCAAAGCCGCTTGCGGATTGTTGCTCTTGCTATTACGGGCAAACATAATACCGATAATGGATGCAATAATACCAATGAAGGACAAGGAGAATACAAATTCTACGCCTTTCCCACCAGGATAAGCAACTGCACCCAAGGTAATAGCGGAAATGATTGCACCTACATAGGATTCAAACAAGTCAGCACCCATACCTGCAACGTCACCTACGTTATCACCAACATTATCCGCAATGGTAGCAGGGTTACGGGGGTCATCCTCAGGGATGCCAGCTTCAACCTTACCTACCAGGTCAGCGCCTACGTCAGCCGCTTTGGTATAAATACCACCGCCTACACGGGCAAACAAAGCAATGGAACTTGCGCCCAAGCCGAAGCCGGTAACGATCTTAACATCACCGAAAGCCGCATAAGCCAAAGACACGCCGGCAATACCCAAACCAACTACGCAAAGTCCCATAACTGCACCGCCACTGAAGGCAATTTTCAATGCTTGAGGCATACCATGTTGAGCCGCTGCTGCAGTACGAACATTTGCTTTGGTAGCAACAATCATACCAAAATAGCCAGCCAAAATACTGAATACTGCACCGCCAACGAAGCAAATTGCTGTCAACGGGCTTAAGAACATAGCAATAATAATTGCTACAACCACAATGAATACAGAAAGATATTTATATTCACGATACAGGAAAGCCATTGCTCCTTCATGAATATAGCCGGAGATTTCTTTCATCCGGTCATTTCCGGCATCTGCCTTGCCGATAGCGCTGCTGAGCATTGCAGCGACTGCCAAGGCAATAACACCTACTGCCAAGGAAACCATTAAATAACAGTCCACTTTTTCTTACCCCTTTTCTTTTATAAAAATTACATATTCAATTTTGCCAAAATCAAAGTGACTAAAGCAAAAAGGATACCTAAAACCAAGGTTGCCTTGCTGAGTATAGTGTCCAAATCATTACCCTTACCCATAAAGGAACCCTCACTGCCGCCAAAAGCACTACCCACACCGGCTTTGCCTGACTGCATAAGAACCACAATAATAATTGCCACGCTGAGGATTGAATCAATTATCATTAAAATATTTTCCAGCATGTTTACCCACCTTTTAATGTAAATCTTTCTTTATCAACACGAAGAAATATTATATAACAAATTTATTTATTTTGCAACAATATTTACAAGTCGTCCGGGAACAGCAATAACTTTCATAACCTTAGCCCCACCAATATGTTTTTGTACATTGGCATCATTCAAGGCAATCTTTTCCAAATCCTCCTTGTTGGCATCCGCAGGCACTACTAAGCGTCCACGAACTTTGCCGTTCACCTGCAATACAATTTCCACACTGTCCACTTTGGTGGCGGTTTCATCGTATTGAGGCCAACTTTGGTTATGTACACTGCTGGCGGAATCAATCACTTCCTGCCACAATTCTTCTGTAATATGCGGCACAAAGGGCGCAAGCATCAAGAGTAAGTCCTTAATTGTTTCATAAACAAGCCCTGCATTTGGTGTTTGAACTTTTTCTTTGTAAAGATAAAGAGCGTTCACCAATTCCATCAGAGTGGAAATACCAGTATTAAAGTTAAATCTTTCACCCACATCCACCGTTACTTTTTTAATGCTGCTATGGAGAATGCGGCGTAATTCCTTGTCTTCATCAGACAAATTATTAACATCATATTTCGTAATTTTCTTTGCCAACACATCCTGATATGCCGCCACAATACGCCATACACGATTCAGGAAACGGTAAGAACCTTCCACGCCTTTATCGCTCCAGTCCAGTTCACGCTCCGGCGGAGCAGCAAAAAGAATGAACAGGCGGGCGGTATCCGCACCATATTTACCTACAATTTCTTCCGGGCTCACCACATTGCCCAATGATTTAGACATCTTGGCACCATTTTTAATAACCATACCTTGCGTCAAAAGGTTGGTAAATGGTTCGTCATAATCTACCAATCCTGCATCACGCAAAACTTTCAAGAAGAAACGGCTGTAAAGTAAATGTAAAATTGCATGTTCAATACCGCCAATATATTGGTCAACAGGCCCCCAGTAAGCATTCTTCTCCTTAGCAAAAGCCATCTTGTCATTATGAGCATCCGTATAACGCAAATAGTACCAACTGCTGCACAGGAAGGTGTCCATTGTGTCTGTTTCACGGGTTGCATCCCCACCACATTTTGGGCATTTGCAATGAACAAAAGATTCACTGGTTGCAAGGGGAGATTTGTTCCCCGCCGCAAAGGAAACATCCTCCGGCAAACGAACAGGCAATTCTTCCTCCGGCACCAACACCTCGCCACACTTAGGGCAATAAACCACAGGAATGGGAGCGCCCCAATACCTTTGACGGCTGATAAGCCAATCACGCAAACGGAAATTAACTCTCTTTTTGCCAAACCCTTTGGCAACCGCCTCATCACTGATAGCGGCCATAGCGGCGTGCATTTCCATACCGCTGAACTTGCCGGAATTGATTACCTGACCATCCTTATCTTCATAGGCACAGGTCATTTCCTCACGGGTCAAAATTTTATCTTTCGGGCTGACTACGGGAATAATGTCCAAGCCGTATTTTTCGGCAAACATCCAGTCACGCTGGTCACCGCTGGGTACGCCCATTACAGCTCCAGTACCGTAGTCATAAAGTACATAGTTGGTAATCCACAGTTCTGCTTTCTGTCCGTTGAAAGGATTGATTACATGGTAACCGGTGAAGATACCTTCTTTTTCGGACTCACTGCTGGTACGCTCAATATCCGACTGATTGCGGACTCTCTTGCAGAACGCTCGAATCTCATCCGCCCTGGGATTGTTTTCACAAATTTTTTCCACTAAAGGATGTTCTGCCGCCAAGACCAAAAAAGTAATACCGAAAGCCGTATCAGGACGGGTGGTATAAACCGTTACCGTGTCGTGTAATTCGGGGATTTCAAAAGTAAGTTCCAAGCCCTCACTGCGGCCAATCCAGTTATTCTGCATAACACGAACCCGCTCCGGCCAACCGCCAAGCAAATCTAAATCTTTCAAAAGTTCATCAGCATAATCCGTGATTTTGAAGAACCATTGCTCCAAGTCCTTCTTTTCCACCGTGTTGTCACAACGCCAGCATTTGCCGTCAATAACCTGCTCATTGGCAAGCACCGTGTTACAATGGCTGCACCAGTTCACCGCAGATTTTTTCTTGACCGCCAAACCACGCTTATAGAAAAGTTCAAAGAACCATTGTGTCCATTTGTAGTAATCTTCCTTGCAGGTTGTAACTTCCCTGTCCCAATCATAGGAAAGTCCCAACGCCTTTTGCTGTTTGGTCATATTGGCAATGTTTTCCAAAGTCCATTTTTTCGGAGGAATGTTATTCTTAATTGCCGCATTCTCCGCCGGCATACCAAAAGAATCCCAGCCAATAGGATGCAAAACATTAAATCCCTGCATGGTGCGGTAACGGGCAATCACATCACCGATGGAATAGTTACGCACATGTCCCATATGCAGGTTGCCGCTTGGATAAGGGAACATTTCCAACACATAGGACTTGGGACGCTTAGCATCCTCAGTCACCTTGTAGGTCTTATGTTCTTCCCAATATTTTTGCCATTTCCCCTCTATCTCATGGGGATTGTACTTTTCCGAAATCATTTTGCCTCCTTGTTGTCTTCACCTAAAACAACTATTTCCATTTTCAATTCCAAGTTTCTTTCTTCCTTGACTTTGGTTTTAACTATCTCCACCAATTCCAGCACATCACTGGCTTTGGCATTTCCCTTGTTCACAATAAACCCTGCATGTTTTTCACTGACTTGGGCACCGCCCACTGCCAATCCTTTTAGTCCTAATTCATCAATAACTTTGGCAGGATAAATGTCACCTAAATGTTTGAACACACTGCCTGCACTCGGCATATTCAAGGGTTGCGAAGTGCTGCGTTTTTGAGCCAGTTCCTGAATTTTTGCCATTACCGCCTCTTTGGTTGCTGCTTGTAATTGCAAAAGTACGGCTGTGATAATGCCACTATTTTGCAAAGCACTTTTGCGATAGCAGAACCCCAACTGGTCCCCAACAAGAGAAATATACTTTCCGTCCTCTTGCCGCAATCGTACCGCTTTAACAACTTGCTCCATAGAACCGTCATAAGCACCTGCGTTCATAAATGCCGCACCGCCAATACTGCCGGGAATACCTGCAGCAAATTCCAGTCCGCCAAGTCCTGCTTCCGCCGCCGCCAAAGCCACCTGATATAAGCTGTTGCCGGCACCTGCCAAAACCGTTGTACCTTGAATTTCTATCTTTTTCAGGTTGGTTGTGGCAATTACCAGACCGGGGATGCCCCCGTCCCGGACAAGAATATTACTGGCATTACCCAAAATTGTTACGGGAAGATTATGCAGTTTTGCTTTTTGCAGAAGTGCCTCCAGTTCCCCCTCGGATGCGGGAGTTGCGAAAACCTGTGCCCCGCCGCCAATGCGAAAGGTGGTATGCCTTGACATGGGCTCGTTGAAAAGAACCCCCGGCAAATCTCCAAAAATCTTTTGGTAATCCAAATTACGCTCCAATTACGCTTTGTACCGGCTCAGAAATTGTTTTGGAAATGTCGCCCATCATCATATTGAAACGCATCAAAGCATTGATATAGGTCTGTGCGTCATTATTCAAAGCCAAAATAGTATAAAGTTGTTTTACCTTGTCCTCTTTCACCGGATCAGGGGTCTTGCCCTGCATCCTGGCAATATCAACCTCCTGGCTGGCCTCCAAGAAATCATCCACCATTTTCTTAGCATCTGCATCTTTGTCCAAAGCAGTTTTTGCCTCCTGCAATTTTTCCAATTCCCTGCTTTCCTTAATGGCCTTAGCCAATTCATTAGCACAATCATAAACATTCATTTCTTTCACCTCATTTCAAATTTTCTAACGCTATATTCAAGTGCGCATACTGCACATTTGCCTGATATTGAAAATGCCACCACTCATGTTCCACACCCGTGAAACCTGCATTCAGCATGGCCTCTGTCAGCAATGCCCGCAAGTAACGCTGATAAGAAGTACCCCCGGGGAATTTGCTGTACTGGCGGACACTGGGCTCATCAAAACCGCTAATCATTTCCATTTCCACCCCCGTGCTGGGTTCATAAAGTCCAACATCCACTGCATTTCCCGTGTTATGCGGACTGCCCTCCGTGTCCGGGTTTTCCAGCATATCCTTCTGGTTGGCAGGCAAAGCCATACTTGCCAGTTTGCTTACTGACCAGGGACGGTAGGCATCCCAAACGATTAAAGAATAACCATGTTTGGCAACTTCCGCCTGTGCCTTTGCCAACGCCGCCGCCGCAGAACGGGTAAGATACATTCTCTCCGTCGTGTAGAGAGGCGCCTGGAAAAAATTATCACTGCCGGCATAAACATTTTTTAACCTGATGCCCTTTAGGGTAGCAAGATTTACCAAAGGCTCCTGCTTGCCCCTGCTCAAAGCAGCCGGCACAGAAATACTGTTGGCCTCATGCCGCAAAGCATCCCAATCCGTACGGGCGGGCAAACGCATTACCTCGCCGCCCTCACGCTCACCGCTAAAAAAATAACGGGTATAAACATGACCGCCGATACGCAAAGAAGTGCCGTAGCCGTCCTCATCCCGTTCAAACTTTACGCTGACCTCACCAAAACGGCTCATCGGCCCCGCCTCAATCATAGTGTAGTGGTCAAAGCGGTTTTTCGTCAAAGGATAAACATTGGAATTGGCAAAACATTTATCACCGGGAATACGATAGAAAAGTTGCAATTCCCCACCATCCTCACGGATAAGAATATTCTCCCCGTTACCATAATACAACCCCAAAATGTATTTCACATCCCGCTGGGGTTCCTCCGGCGCACGCTTTGCCAAAGCATCGTTATAAAAATTAGAGAAAATAAAACCGGCAATCACGCCGGCAAGAAGTTTCTTTCCCAACATTATTTTATCAATTCCCTGCGAACGTCCTTAAGTGCATTAAGTCCTTCACGGACTTGCTCCACTTCTTCAATATTGATTTCCGTCCGTATGATTTCCTCCTTTGTTCCGCCCTCAACAATTATCCTGCCGTCCGGACCGCAAACCATACTATGTCCAAAAAACTTTTGACTGCCACTGACACCAACTGCATTTACACCCACCACAAACATGTGATTTTCTGCCGCCCGTGCCTGCAAAAGCAACCGCCAAATTGCACCCCTTGTATCCGGCCACTCCGCAACTACAAAACAAATTTTTGCACCTGCCAAAGCCATATGCCGGTATAATTCCGGAAAACGCAAATCGTAACAGACGGTGGAAGCCATTGTAATCCCGTCCAACTCGTAACAGTTAAACTTGTCGCCGGCGGCGAAGAACCTATCCTCATGATACATCTGGAAAAGATGCACCTTGTCATACACATTTACAATCTTCCCTGCACGGTCAATGGCAATGCTGGTGTTGAAAATCTTGTCCTCATGTTTCATCGGTACAGAACCGGGCAGAAGCAGACACCGGTTTTCTTTGGCAATATCCCGTAAGGATTGAATGAACCCATTGTCCATCTCCTCCGCTTCCGTTCTCAAATGTCCCAAAGAATACCCCGTTGTCCAAATCTCCGGCAGAATAACCAAATCATTATCCCCTGCCGCCTGTTGAATTAACTCTAATCCATGCCGTGCGTTGGCTTCCTTCGCTTTTTCCAACACCTGCATTTGGATCAGGGCAATTTTCATAGAACTCTCTCCTTGGGCATCTTACCGCTGGCAACCAGACGATTAAAGAAGAAATTGCCCAACTTTCGCATAAGCCGGGTCCACCAGCCCTCTTTACCGCCCAAGGACTCTACCAAAATAACCGGATAATTGCTGAACCTTGCACCCAGCACATCCGTCATAATCTCATCACCAATGTATAAAATCTTACCGCCGCCAAAGGCCTTTTTCACCTGCTTGTAGCAAAAAGGCAGGGGTTTGCCGGCACGCTTAATGCAGCCGATGGCACACTGACGCATAATCTGGTCAACCCGTTCACCGTTCTTGTTGGTAATCAGAGCCACATTCACACGCTGCTGTTGCATCTGACGAATCCAGGTCAGAGCCCTGGGACTCACCAAATTCTTATCGGACGGCAGCAAAGTGTTGTCCATATCCACCACAATCTTGGTGAAACCGTTTCTTTTCAGCCATTTTGCCGAAATATCATAAATACTTTTTACCCTGTAATCCGGGCAGAATGATTCAAACATTTTCTTTCCTCACTACTTATTTACTAAAATAATACCTAATAAAATACCACATTTTGATAAATTATTCAAGATATTTATTTTTTCCTGTCCAAAATATACCTTTGCAACATCTTGTTATAACTCCAGGTATCTTCCCTGACCGGCTTAAACTGGTTAATGGTGGCATCCAGTTCGTCTGCGTAATGCACCACAAAGGCCTCCTTGGTTTCGCACTCCACCGGACTGCCGTTTTCCCTGTCCCCATGATGGCTCAACAAAATATGCATCAACTGTTCCAATGTGGAAGCCGGCATCTTCAAAGCATCCGCCTGTTGCTGAACCATCAGCACGGACATAGTAATATGCCCCACCAGCCGTCCCTCCGTAGTATAGGGGAATCCCATACCGGAAGAAATTTCCCTCACCTTGCCAATATCGTGGAGCAAAGCACCCGCAATAATCAAATCCTTATCCATATCCCCAATAGCATCCCCCATTGCCACCGCCAAACGGGTAACATTCACACTATGCTGCAAAAGCCCCCCAATATAAGCGTGGTGCAGGCGCATCCCCGCCGGATTTTGCAAAAATTGCTCATACAAAGCCCCCTGCAAAAGATTTTTTACCAAAGTACCCAGTACCGGCTGTTTAATCATCCCCATATAGCGTTTTAATTCCGCCTCGTAAGCATCCCTGTCAAAATCACCGACAGGAAGAAGATGACTGATATCGTCCTCCGGCATCAAATCGCTGACCTTTTGCAAAACAATTTGCAGTTTCATATCATCACTGAACTTGTTGGCATCCACCGAACCGGCAATAACAAAAGGTGCTGGCTGTTCAACGGAACGCAGTTTTTCCACCGCATCCTGGTCAAAACAAATAAAGCCAATCTGGCCGGAAGCATCATCCAAAAAACCCCTGGCAAAATTTTTGCCGTTACTGGAAATGCCTATTCTGTTCACCCTCACCAGAAAAGCCGCATGAACCTTCTGCCCAATCTTTAACTCGCTAATCATTTTATACAACCTCCATTAGGATGGAATCTTCAAAGAGAACCGTATCAACCTTAGTATATTTCTTAAACTTGTTCAACATCTCCTGCATGGAAATCCGTTCCGTTCCCTGATGGGTACCGTCAATCAGGTTCAGCCCCATATAAGCCCCCCGCTGTGCCAAGTGATATTTAATATCCGCCGTAAGAAAAGTGTCACAACCGGTTTGTAAAACCCAATCCAGAAAATCACCCCCGGCACCGCCGCAAACCGCAACCTTATGAACCTTTTTACCCCCACTGATAAAAGTTACCGCCGGCACGCCCAAAACCTTTTTCACTTTGGCGGCAAACTTTTCCAAATCACAACTGGGCACTTCCCCCATCCTGCCAATCTGGGTTTCCTTGTCCAAAAGTTTAATTTTTTTCAAGCCCAACGCCTTTGCCAAAACATCATTCACGCCGCCCTGAGCCGCATCCCAGTTAGTGTGGGCACTGAGCACCGCAATCTTCTTTTCCGCACACTGCAAAAGCAAATCCTTCTGCCATTCATTATCCGCCACATTGGCAAGTTTCTGATAAATTACAGGATGATGGGTAATGATTAAATCCGCCTTAACCTTTACCGCTTGCTTGACCGCATTAGGTGTCAAATCAAGGGTGAACAAAACCTTTGTAACCCTGTTGTTCAACCTGCCAATCTGCAAACCGGGATTATCCCAGTCCAACGCCAATTTTTTCGGCGCAATCTTTTCCATAATCGCCACAGCATCTTTAACTAACATTTTTCCAAACTCTCCACTTCCTGCAATAATTTTTTTATCTTTACATATTTCTCCGTATTCACCGCCCCGGCGCTCTGTTCCATACCGTCCAAAACCCTTTGCAAAATCCCTTTCTGCTTGGCAAACTGCAAAGCCAAAAGCGGATGATGCTTTGCCAAAAGCACAGGCCCAAGCAAAAGTTCCGCCTCTGAATAATGACTGACGGAATTTTCGGAAGGACGGGCAACAATAATCTCATAAAGATATTCCTCATCCTGCACCAAATCCTCATCAGTTATTGCGTAACCATTGCTGACCAAGTATTGCCGCAACCTGTCTGCCACCTGCATAGGTTGCAAAATCAGTTTTGCCGCCGACTGTGCCACAGCGGGAGTTGCCGCCAAAATCTCCATAATGGTGTTACCGCCCATACCCGCAATAACAATACAGTCCGCCTCATTCGGCTTTAACGGTTGCAGACCGTCCCCCTGACGTACCTCCGCCGATTTGGTTAAACCCTGCATAGCAAGGGTTGTTTGGGCAACTTTGCAAGGGCCAGCCGCCACATCCGTAGCGATGGCATATTTTATTTTTTTGTCCAAAAGCAAAGCAGAGGGAAGGTAGGCGTGGTCACTGCCCACATCCGCCAGCACCGCCCCCTGCGGCACTAACTCTGCAATAGCACGCAAACGCTTGTCTAACTTCATAATAATTAAATTATTATACCATAAACTTAAGCAAATTGCGAACAGGTTACAGGTGTCAGGTTACAGAAAAAGCCCCCGCCCTTGCGGGGGCTGTCGCTTTTAGGGACGTGGTTGCGACTGGGGGTGCAGATTACGCAGAAAACTTTATCACTACATAATCGCTCCCTCCACCGTCCACCGAAAAAATACCGACGGTCCCCCTCCCTCAAAAGAGGGCGGTTACTCAACCTCTAACTTTCCTGCTATAACCAAAGGAACATCTTACCACAATTTATAATTTTTAACTTATAATTTATCATTAAAAAAGCCCCATGCTTTCGCACAGGGCTTTTTTTATTTGTGTTCCAACGCCACACAAAGTTTGTTCAGTGCCTCCGTCAGTTCATTCATCCTGTTTTCCATACGCACAAGCAAATAGCAACTTATCAGCATAGGAAAACCATAATTACTGGCACTCTGCAAAATTTCATTCAGTTCCATTTTTCCTCCTTATCTTATCTCTTTTATCTTTTCTCTATATCCTCCAGTTTGGCGGAAGCCAAACTGCGGATATACTCTCCTCCGCTGACACCGGAAGCGAAAGGCAAACGGAGCAAATCCCATCTCATATCCGGGTCAGTGTCATAAACCCCGTAACCGTCCACATCCGCAATTTCTGCGTGAGTCATTACCGTATCCTTATCAATAGGAATACCTGCTCCCTTGCAAATGATGGCAACTGCCAAAGCCAAACCTTTGATTTGTTCCTCTGTGGGTGGCGATTTCTTACCATAGTTAATCGTCCATTCACCATCAATTTTAGCACCCCGTGCCGCCTCAATGGCAATTCCCACCGCTCCAGCATTTCTCATCCAAGTATGGGCTTTAACCTCTGCCAAATCAAACATCTCTGAAGGTGCATCAATATTACCATCTTTACCAATACACAAATGATAATCATCAAACACCTGACCATAAGCACAAGCAGTCCAGTGGAGGAAAATCGTATTGATTTTCCCCCTCGCCGCCTCTGCCATCTTCAGCAATTCCTCTGCTGAAACCTGTTTAACATTTCGCACTAACATAATCTAAACTCCTTTCAAATTACTCCCCGTCTTCCGGTTCGGGGCGGGTGATAGTTACTGTCTTGTAATAGCATTGGGACACAGTTTGCAAGTGATTGCCTGCCGCAGTCAGGATAGCATCGCTATCAATAATTTCCTGCATAGCATCCGTAACTTCTTCCAAAGACAAATCCATTTTGGGGTCTTTAATGGTGATGGACTTTTCATTATTCTCGCTGTCCAAAAACACCAAGACCAAAGTAACAGTTTCCATAATCCTTATTCTCCTTTCTTAAAATTTTCCTCTGCCGTAGGGAACGAGTCCTCCCCGTTCCGATTCGCTTTGGTTCTCTGTTTGCGACACACACGGCTGCTGCCGCCAAGTATGCCCTGTTCAATACCTGCCTTAATTACTAATTGCAACAGGTTTTTCAAATCTTTGTTCATCTGCAAATCTCCTTTCTATGCTTATGCATTTTCAACATTACTTAACAAAGATTTCTCATTGAAATACACCGCTGTCAGTGTATTTGCCATCAAACCTGCCAAAGTGTTGGCGGTAGAAAATAGTGCCGCATCATCACTTTCGGGATTGATGTTTGTGAAACTACGGTTTTTAACTTTTGCGTTGCCCGCAACGGTTGTGCCGGCGTTCAAAGCCAAAGTCAAAGTACGGTTCACAAGAGTAGAAGTAACTGCCATAATCTTTTTCTCCTTTCTTTGCAAATTTGAAAACCGCCTGTCGGTACCTCACTGGGGCCTTCACCCTATACATAGTCATTTTTTTTGAAAAGTGTTACCCCCTTTGTAAAAAATTTTGGGAATGTGCGTCCACATTCCCAAAATTCTGGCAATCACTGTTGATAATCGCCAATCATTTCCCTAACCACAGGGACATCCTTTAAAATTTTCCGAGCCGCATCAAGATGTTTATAAACACCTTTTCTGCTCAAACCCAAACGTTTGGAAACCTCAGTTACCGTCAAACATTCCGTTACCATAGGATACAACACCGCAAACTGTTTATCTGATAATAAAGGTCTTACTACATCAAATAAAAGCCGCTTGTCAAACTCAGGCAAATATTCCTGTTCAGGAAACTGAAATTTCTCGTCCGGCAAGGTTTCAACTTTTGCCCGCTCAAAATTACACCGCATCTTTCGGTCAAGATGATTATAGATACATCTGCAAGCATAATTTTCAAAGATTTTTTGATCGTTGCCATCAAATGCATCCATAGCATGAGTAAATGCCTCAGAGGCATCCCCTACTGCATCTTCACCAAGATATAAAGCATAATTATGCCTGTTGGCAATTTTCTCAATTAATGGCATATACATTACCCCTAATTCATCCCTTGCGGACTGTTCGTGGTTCTGAGCCGCTTTCAGCAGTTCAGAAAAATTTGTTTGACTACAAGTAGAATTTTGCATATTTACCTCCTGCAAAAACTAAAAATTTTTACAGAAGGCAGTACTGCCTAATCTACGCCGGCGTAGTCCGTATTTATTTAATAACGGCTGATACCGTTATTGGCAAAAGAAAAAGCCAGGCAAGTAACAGAAAAATCTGTTACCGCCTGGCTTTGGTGTCATAAAGCCCATCCAGTGTCGGATTTATTGAATCACACTATTGACTTTTGCCTGACTAAAATTGGTGATTTGCATTTTGTACACTTATGAAGTTCATCACCAGAAATAAGTTCTGTATTTTGTGTGTACAAAGCAATAAGAAATTTACCACCCTTATGCTTGAATAACAAGCGTCCGCAATTTGGGCACCTTGCCTCTAAAATTATTTTGTTCATATATGAGTTCCCTCCAAATCAAGAAATTTTTGTTTAACAATAACATAATACTTTCCTCCTTAAAAAAATCAAAAAAATATTAAATAATCCATTGCCAAACAAAAATTTCCAAAAACCGATTGCCATGGAACCTCAGATATGCTACAATGAAACTTGCAAATATTCTTGGAAGCAATTCCGGGGATTGGGCATCAAAGATTGTGGAGCAATCTTTGATGCCTTTTGTATTTGGGTTTTTGTATCAGAGTATGATTTGTCTTACCATAATATAGCCCTTTCCGTCTTATGTTGCCTCAATCAGCATATCAATATACTTGACAATGTCATCAGGTTCTTTCATTTCAAATCTGTTTTTAATCAGCCCAAAATAATCTTTCATACTTTTTTTAGAAATAACATTAGCACTGCGGGCATCCACATCCATCCCCCCTCTTGCCTGTAACCAAGGTTTTTCAATATGAGTGAACTCCTCCAACTGCTTTGCTTTCATCTTACCAAAATACCGAACAACAGTATCAATAACTATCCTCTCATCCGGCGGAATCAAAGAAGGATTAACCGAAGTATATTCACGAATAATATTAAACCCACGATTACCATATTCATTATAAACATCAGGATAAACAGGACCATGCACCCATGCCTCACAATCCTCCGTGAAAATAAATTCATCATTAAAAACATAGCTGAAACCCTGAATATAATAAAGCAACTTTTGAAGTGCCAGCTGGCTTATTTCATCACAATAATGCAAAATATATTTTGCCACTATCATAAGTTTGGAAGCCGAATCATTTTCCAAAACCAGCAATTCCTCAACCGCCCTCTTTGCCTTCTTGTATGCCACCTCAGAATTTAATAAATTCTTATTTTGTTCCAATAACTTATTGAATTCACGAACATCCTCATACAGTTTTAACAACTGGTCAGAATATTCCTTTTTAGGAATTTCCCCGTCACAATAACGGGAAAAAGTTTGTTCCCCCCAGCCCAGCATTAAGGACAAAGGACGGCGACCAATTTTGTAACGGTCTAAAATTCCATAAATCTTTTCCAAAGGAATAATCCCGTTCTTACGGCGGTATTCATTATGTAAAGCCCTAAGGTTACAGTCATGTACAAAAGGCACAAACACAACCTCGCCGCACGCCTTACAATGGGCTTCTTTGCCCCAGTACTCATATTTCAGACCCTTTAGAGTACCTTCCTTACGGACATTAGTAATTACAAAGTCCGCAAAATCATTACATTTTTCACAAAAAACCTTTTCCATTTTCCTCACTCCTCTTCATCTATTCAAACTAACGAAAAGGGTAATTCACACTTTGCTCTGCCTCATGGAAAGAAATTACAATGACAGCATCACTAATCTTTCTCACTACAAGAACAAATTTAACATACACATTATGATGTTTTAGATCCCCAGACACATCGGCCAGCATTACCTGAGGCACAAAGATATAACAAACATCATCCGGACTAAATCTGTCATTATTATTGTATTCTGCAGTATGAAAATCCTCCACAGCAATATCCAAAAAAATCTTTTTAAATTTATCTGTCGTCAAATTATATTCATCCGTAAACATCATATTTTTATCCCTTGGGGAAATAGAATAAGCCCCGCCCTGCACAAGCCGCTTGGCATTTTCTAAAACCTTTTCAATTTGTTCACGGGTAAATTTTAACGGCATATCCTACCTCCATTCGTATTGTACTACATTCAAAATAATATGTCAATAAAAATGCACTAATTTTTCTAAATTAGTGCATTTTTAATTATTTTATTGAATATCTTATATGTTAATTATTATTTTTCATTTATTTTTGCCACTGAACTAATTTCTTTATTCTTCCCCCTTAGCCCTTAACCCTTTATTTATCCTATCTCCTCACACAATGGCAGCAGTTCTTCCAACTTCGCCACAATGCGTTTCTGCTCCGCAAGGGGCGGGAGGGGAACAGGAAAATCCCTTATTGTTTTCATAGAAATATTATCATTTGTTGAATTCTTGCTATCCTCTATTATTCTTTGAATTAAAGGAGAAATAATTACATAATTTAAATATTCTGGAACTATTTTAATAGCTCTTATGGTAGCAACTCGTTGATTAACCACCATATTTTCAGGCAATTTTCGGACAAATAGAGATTTACCTACTGTTCCACCTGTCATGCATAGTAATATATCTTTTTCTTGCAATATGTACTGTTCGTATTCTTTTTTAAACTCACATCTCACAATTTTACAGTCAATAAAACCTATTTCATTAAAATCTGAAATACGAACTATCCGTATACCTTTTTCTGCATAATCTGTGCTTTTAAAAGCATATCCACCATTTATTTCGCACACATCCCCCAACTTCACTTGTTTCCACTTACTTGTGTCGCAGGGTACAAGTTTGCCTTCCATTGCGTACTGCAACAGGGATTTTTTGAGGTTAAGGGGAAATTTGCTGTTGAGGGTTTGCAGTTTGTTGTATGCCTCCGCATACTCATCCACCAAGGGAAACAACTCTTCCAACTTCGCCACAATGCGTTTCTGTTCCGCAAGGGGCGGGAGGGGGATGAGAAAATCACTTAAAAAATCTGGCTTTAATTCTTTTTGATTTGTAGAACCATCGCCATTTTTTTCAAATATTTTTTGACTATTTTTTAGTACATAAAATACATACTTCGCAAAACAATCACTATTTACCCTAATGATAGTAACATGTGAATCTGGAACAATCTGCATATTATTTATTCTATCACAGTCATTAAAAAAACCGACTCTGCCCATAGTGCCTGTACCAGTTGAATTAACAACAACATCACTATCACACATAAATTCTTGCTTGTCATATTTTGACAACTTAGATTCATCCAAAAAATAAGCTAATGTCATATCTATGTAACCATCTTTAGTATTACATTTTTGTGCAAAAACCATTGTATTACTTTTAAGTGTATACTGAGGTGATTTGCCTCTCTTTATTTTTTTTTGAACAACTTCCCCCAACCTGCACCACACCCAAGTTTTGGGTATGGCAAAGGGGAAATCACCCACCGCAAGCGGTCCCCCCTCTTTACAAAGAGGGCAAGCCACTTTCTCTTTCCTCTTAACCTTGTCCCCTTTCGTAAAGGGGATGCCCGAAGGGCAGGGGTTTTTGCCCCCTTTCTTAAAGGGGGGCAGGGGGGATTTTTTTATCTTTTCCAACAACTCCGCACCAGTACCCTCGCCTTCAATTTGCGGTACAAGTTTGCCCTCAATGGCACGTTGCAATATGCTGTTTTTCAGTTGCTCCGGTGTCATCATTTGCCCAACAAATCCTCTATCTTCTGCAACACGGCATCAATCTTGGCGTTTGCCTCGCCCCGTTCCTTTTGATATTTGGCAATCAGTTCCGCCGGAGGCAGAATTTCTTCCTCTTCATGGGGAAAGCCGCACTGGTCAAAATTGTAACCCAGTGCTTCCAATTCTTCTTTGGTAAATTTTTTCGCTTTGGAAAAACCCTCCACTTCAATCTCCTGCCGGTTCTTCCACCACTCCTCCACCGGTGCAAAATGCTCAAGTTTCATAGGTTTGGTCTTGCTGAAATGCTTGTAACCTTCCGGCATATCCATGCGGTAAAACCAAGTTTCTTTTGTACCCGTGCCGTTATTTTCAAAAAACAGAATGTTTGTGGTAATTGAAGTATAAGGTGCAAATACCGACCCGGGCATACGGATAATGGTATGCAAATTAAATTCTTTCAAAAGGCGTTTTTTGATATTGGTTTTGGCGTTGTCGTCACCGAACAAAAAGCCGTCCGGCAAGATGACCGCCGCCCTGCCGTTCTTCTTCAGCCGGTAGGTTATCAAAGCCACAAAAAGGTCTGCGGTTTCACTGCTCATTAATTCCGTAGGAAAATGGTTTTTAATATCCGCATTTTCACTGCCGCCATAGGGCGGATTCATAAGAATTACATCAAACTTGTCCTTTTCCGTATAGTCCAGCACATCCTTTGTCAATGCGTTATCGTGAAAGACCTGCGGCACTTCCACATCATGCAAAAGCATATTGGTTACGCAAAGCATATAGGGGAACTGCTTTTTTTCAATGCCAAATACGGAGTTAATATATTGGTTTCTTTCCTTGCCGTTGGTAACTTGAAACTCTATTTGTTTCAGCCAACTGGTTAAAAAGCCACCCGTACCGCAGGCAAAGTCCGCCATTTTTTCGCCTATCTTGGGTTGTATCATTTTCGCCATAAAGTCCGTCACCGCACGGGGTGTGTAGAACTCGCCGGAACTGCCTGCACTTTGCAATTCTCGCAAAATGCTCTCATAGATTTCCCCAAAAAGGTGGCTTTGTTCGTTGTCCGTCAAATCTATTTCGTCTATTATATTGATAACCTGACGCAAAAGCACGCCGTCCTTCATATATTGGTTGGCGTCTTCAAAAGTGGTCTTGACAATGGCTTTGCGGATGGGTGTTGTGGCATCCACAGACAATTTTTTCAAGGCGGGAAAGAGTTTGTTGTTGACAAAGTCCAAAAGTTCGTCACCCGTCATGCCCTTGCCGTCTTCGTTGGCAGCCCAGTTCCGCCACCGGCATTCTTCAGGGATTATGCTCACATAGTTCCGTTCCCCAATTTCCCAGTCGCTTTCCTTGGTGTCATAGACCTTCAAAAAAAGCATCCAGGCAATTTGTTCAATGCGTTGTGCGTCACCGTTTATGCCGGCATCCTTACGCATAATATCTCTTAAGTTTTTTACTAATCCGCCCAAATTTCCCATTTAATTACACCGCCATTTTATAAATTTCGTTTTCCAATTCTTGTATTGCTTCGTGATAACCCTTTGCCCCGCCAAAGAGTTTGGCAATTTTGCCCGGTGAGCCAAACTGACGGAAAGGGTCCATGTGCAGTACGGAGGCATCTTCAATTACACTGATGCCTTCGTTTTTATATTTTTCCAAAAGTTGCTCCAACACAAAACGGGCATCTCCTTTATACTTGTTCAAAAAGTCCCGTTTTTTCACATTGTTGGCACGCTCACGCCTTGTAAGTGGTTTTTGGTCATAGGCAAGGTGACAGAGAAAATCAAAATCGTCCACATCCAACATATTTTGTTTTTCTTTGATTTCCAACAGGTTAATTCCTCTTTCTGCCAAGAGTTTGGATATTTCTTCACCTTTCTTTTCTGTGCTCCAACTGCGGATAAAACTTTGCAAGTCCGCATATTCACCAAGTATGTTGCTTTTTGTATAGTCAATGATATTTTCTTTTTTCAGTAATTTTCCGTCCGAGTCATAAATGGAAATGGTTTCCTGGATGGTTACTACTTGGCATCCTTCCGCTGTCACATAGGGTTTGCCTTCGGGAACTTTTTGCGGCGGCTTACCAGTTTCGCCGGGTTTGAGCGGCCAGTTCGGGTCTTGGACAATATCCCCGTCCCACTCCGGGTCGGCAAAGAGCCGGGAAACATTCCGCATATCCATAATGGTGAAGTATTGCTTGCCGTTTTCATATTGCAATCTTGTGCCCCGCCCTATGATTTGCTTGAACTCCGTCATGCTGTTTATCATTTGGTCAATGACAATGAGTTTGGTCATTTTTACGTCCACACCGGTTGACAAGAGTTTGGATGTGGTGGCTATTACGGGATATTGTGAAGTTACCGAGCGGAAGTATTTGAGTTTGCCTTTGCCATAATCGTCACTGCCTGTAATCCGCACCACATAATCCGGGTCTTCTTTTACCATATCGCTGTTGGCGTTCACCAGTGCCTGACGCATTCTTTCCGCCGCTTCTTCCGTGGGACAGAAGACAATGGTTTTTGCCATGCGGTCGGTGGCTTTCAAAAAGGCAGTTATGCGTTCTGCCACTTCCCTTGTCCTGTCTTCAAGAATAAGGTTATAGTCAAAATCAGAGTTAGTATAATTTCTGTCCTCAATGGGTTTGCCGTTGGCATCCAACTGACCTAATGCAGGTCTCCACCCTTCGCCAATATTCATCTGGACATTAATAACACGGAAGGGTGCCAAAAAGCCGTCATCAATTCCCTGTTTCAAACTGTAGGTATATACTGGTTTGCCAAAGTAATCTATGTTGGAAACATAAGCGGTTTCACGGGGTGTGGCAGTCATACCAAGTTGATATGCCGGCTCAAAGTATTCCAAAATTTCCCGCCAAGTGCTGTCTTCTTTCGCACTGCCACGATGGCACTCGTCCACAATAATTAAATCAAAGTAGTCCGGCTTAAATAATTTTTCGTAATGCTTTTCACCTTTTTCACCAACCAACTGCTGATAAAGAGCAAATGAAATTTTATATGAGGTGAGTTTATTTTTCTTGTCTTTGGAAACTTTTATCTTGTGGCAATCTTTTGTCAGGGGGCGGAAATCATTGTCAAGGGACTGGTCAACCAAAACATTGCGGTCTGCAAGATATAGCACCCGTTTAACCACTCCGGCATTCAAAAGGCGGTAAATGGTTTGGAATGCTACATAGGTTTTGCCCGTGCCGGTCGCCATTGTAATCAAAACCCGCTTTTGTCCACGGGCAACTGCCTCTGTTATAGCGTTCACCGCATCCCGTTGATAATAGCGGGGCGGATAACTGTTCTGACCTGTATAGAAGGGCTGGCTGTCTATCTGTAATTCTGCATCCGTAATTACTTCTGCCGCTTTCAGGCGTGCCAATAATTCTTTCTCCGTGGGGAAGGCATCCATAGAAAATTTGCGTTCCGTGCCAGTGAGAAAATCGTGTTCCAAAAACTCCCTGCCGTTTGTGCTGTAAGCAAATTTCAGCCCCTGCATTCTTGCGTATTCCATCGCCTGTTGCATACCAAAACCAACGGACTTGCCGGCTACCTTTGCCTCCACCACCGCAATAGGTTTGTTCTCTGTTGTATAAAGGAAATAATCCGCCTTTTTACCTTTCTCACGGGTAACAAGATTACCTTGAAGATTAATCTTGCCTGCGGTAAAAGGGCGTGTTTCCATAGATATTTTCATTTTGTCCCATTTTGCTTCCAGAGCAGGTGTTACATAAAGACGCTTAATGTCTTCCTCACTCCACTTGTTCATGGTCAAATCATCTTCCGGCATAATCGCTCCTATACAAAAGTATATAGTCATTGTTATTATAACACAAAATACACTAAAACTACACAACGAAAAAATAAAAATTAAAAGTTAAAATGGGAAAATTGTAGTAGGATGTTCGGTTAATTAAATAACAGGGCAAAAGATTTAGGATTCAGGATTCAGGAAAAGCCCGCACAATGCGAACTGATTTTCCCTCTTCTTGAAGAGGGTGGCAATCGTTAGGAACATAGGTAGATTGACGGGTGTTTTTGCATTATGCGAAGCATTCATAAACTTTAAGCTTTAAGTTTTTATCTTTTCATTAGCGTCATCGTAATTGCTCACCCCACCACCGTCTTTCTATGTTCCTTTAGACGGTCCTTTACCTCGCTGGACAAACCCAAATTTCTCGG
>JAUNOC010000009.1 GCA_030531205.1 Phascolarctobacterium sp. | reverse complement strand
TGTTTTGGGTTAAACGTCCTGTTTTCAGTCCGTCAATGGTCTTTTTGCTGTGAATATAGTTTGCCCATACGGTTTTATCATATTTCTGTTCTTCATTCTCCACCATCACCGGCATAACCTCATCCCTCTTCCCCTGCTCCACCGTTTCTATAGCCGCTCTGTCCTTGTCATTTGCACTAACCTTCCTGACACCTGAAACCTGACCCCTGACACCTGAATTACGCCCTACGCCTTCCGCCCTATGCCCTAATAAAGGTCTTGCCCCCGTGCCAATGTTCGTCTGCAAGGCATCCGTTGCCATTGTCATAACTGCCTGTGTTCCTTGTTGCACATTGGCAAGGGAATTCATATTTGCCATAGTGTTGATTACTGTGGCGGATTTGTAAGGGTTTGACAATGAAATATTCTCAACAAATTTTTGTAATGTACTACCCATTGGCTTATGAACAAATACATTAGGAATATCCAATTTATCAAAAACGGATGGATCCATCTTAAATTGAATAGTAAATTCGTTACTATTGTTTGTAATATTATCTGTATCTGCAACCAAACCATAAATCGCCCTAAAAACGTCATCCATTTCCACATCCGTCTGCCAACCACTGACATTGATACCACTACCTGAAAGAATTTTATATGGTGTGTCTTTTTCCGCATTGCTAACATAAAGTTTTGCCCCACTTTCTACTGTAGCAGATGTAATCCCTGTAATTGCCGCAGCACTAATTATTTTTGTACCATCAACTTTTAAGGTACTGCCATTTTTGAAATTAATATTGCCAGTGGTTATGTGTTCCAAAACATCAAGCGTGTCGTTCACGTTGTTGGTTGACGTTCCCAAATTAACATCATTTGCCACACTGACTGTATTATTAAACTCTGTTGTGCCAGTACCTGCAATATTTTTTTCCAAAGTCCCACTTGCAAATGTGAGTTTTATACCACTATCCACATAAAGCGTATCCTGCTTGCCTAAAAGTTCCCCTGCGTCCGTTGTCAAATCATACCCCACACGCATTTTTGTTCCCTCGCCAATTTTCAAATCCCCTGCTGACGCTATACTAAATTCTTCCACATACCCTGCACCGTCTTTATCGTAATAGGTTACATCAAAAGCCCCGCTGACATTATTTGCTAAAGTAACATTATAACTGTTCAAAGTACTGTTCGTATTGTAACCCAAATTAACACGTACGTTTTCACCTGTCATAGAAAATGCATTGGTTAAGCTCAACAACGTTTTATCACCAGAAATGCTTGGCAAAACAAAACTGATGTTTTCAAAGTTACCTATTTTGTTAACAGTAACTGAATTTTCAATTTGTAGAGTATTATCGTTACTGAAACTGAGACCATTACCACCATATACTTTTGCATCACTTAAATTACCGCCGGAAATGATAACCTTATTCCCATATACTTGGCCACCTAAAAAACTATAACCGCCATAGACATCCCCTGTAAGTGTACCATTACTGATAATAACTGTATTTCCTATTGCATCACAATTATTGTCGCAATAACCACCGTAGACCCCAACACCAACATAACCGCCACTGATGTTAACTGTATTTCCCACTACGATACTTGCGTTGGTTTTACCGCCATAAACACTACTAACCAAACCACTTTTAAAAATAACTGTTTTGCTATGTCCATCATAACTACCACAAATAAATTTACCTGAAAGATCACTGCCAGTTGATGACCAAACTTCCAGTTTATTGCTACTACCTATTAAATCACTTGAACCGTCCCAAATTTGTTCCACCCCGTCATCTACCTTATAACGCCATTCCGCCTCCGCCATTGTCCCCACAGACATCACGCTCAACAGCACCGCCATCGCCAACATAGATTTTGCTTTGAATTTCATAATACACCTCCAAAATTTAATTAGCAATTAGTAATTAGTAATGAGAAATTATGGTAAAAAATTCCTTTGATTAAACCATAAAAGTCCGCTTGATGCAAACTTGAGGCCCCTTGGTGAAGGGGCTGTCGCTTTTAGGAACGTGGTTGCGACTGGGAATTGAGAACTTTGCACTATAATTCACAATTATATTTTATATACAACTTTTCATTAAATATTTTAATACAATTTTATAATCTTTACAAGCAAAAGCCGATAAATAATATTAATTTTTATCCTTATTTGGTTGCAAAATCAAAACTCATGTCTATTATATAATGAGGGTATTTTGAAAAATATTTTGGTTTTTAGTTATAAAATCAAATCTCATGTCTATTATATATAATGAGGATGAAACTAATAAGGTCCCTTGGAGAAGGGGTTGAGAAAGCATGTTATGCTTTCGAGCCGGAGCACGCCTTGGAACTTAGAGAGTGCGTAGGATGGGAAGTATCAATAGGAACATAAGGTCTGACTGAGGATTGAGAACTTCACATTTTGAATTTTTTTGCCGATTTTTCTTTCGGCATAAGCTCAATCTTATATAAGACCTCACCAACTCTTATATAAGATTTCACCTTCGTCCTTCGCCACAAAATAATTTTTATGATTTCAATCAGAAAACAAAATTAGCACTTACGTGCTAATTAATTTTTTTAACGTCCAATCTCATATTGAGATTAGAACAATCTCAATATGAGATTGACACTCACGGAAAATTTTTCCAGTTTTACTTTTTGACGCTTTTTTATTCTAACTCGTCATAAAAACGCAGTTAAAAGCATGAAAAGCGATTTATAATCTTACGTAAGATTAAGCACATCTTACGTAAGATTATAAATGAGATTTTGTCGTTCCAAACGCTTTTTAACGCTGAGTGAAAAGCGAAAGGAAAATAAAAACAGGGAAATTGGGTAATTTCCCAAAGAAAATTACCCAATTTCCCGACTTGTGACAACGAAGAGAAAAAGTCCGGCAAAATTCTAAACTGGGGAAATACCTGCATTTCCCTCGGAAAATTCAGGTATTTCCCTATCTGCGACAAAGGAATGAAAGTTTAATCACGGGAACTTTTTACCACAATTACTAATTACTCATTACTAATTTTATCTGCCCCTATATATAAAAGGAGTCCCAAAAACTGTAAAAAGTAGGTTACAGATAAAATATTTTTTCAAATAATTTATAACTTCTAACTTAAAAGTATCAACCTAACTTGCTACCGCAAACTACCCCTTCGCCGCTCCACGCTCCCTTATCGGCTCTCTTCCCCTCGCAAGGGGACGCAAGAGTTCGCACTCTGCTAACTTTTCTGAAACCTAAAATTTAATCACAGGAACATTTTACATTCATTCTCAATTCTGCATTCTTAATTCTTAATTAGATTACGCATTACGCATTATTCCCATCCTTCACCCTACTTTTTCTTACTCGTCCCTAAATAAGCCGCCTTTACGTCCGGGTTTTCCAAAAGTTCCTTACCCGTACCCGTCATGGTAATTCTTCCAGTTTCCAAAACATAAGCCAAGTCCGCAACTTTCAATGCCATATTGGCATTCTGCTCAATTAAAAGAATAGTTACCCCCTGCTTATTTATCCGTTCAATAATACTAAAAATATCCTTGATTACCAACGGAGCCAACCCCAATGACGGCTCGTCCATCATCATCAGTTTCGGTCTGCTCATCAAGGCACGCCCTACCGCCAACATCTGCTGCTCACCGCCGGAAAGCGTTCCTGCCATCTGCCAGGAACGCTCCTCCAGACGGGGGAACAAATCATAGACCTTTTTCATATCCTCTGCGATGCCCTGTTTGTCGTTCCGCATATAAGCACCAATCTGTAAATTTTCCGCCACAGTCAAATTGGGGAAAACCCGTCTGCCCTCCGGCACCAAAGTAATGCCTTTTTCCACTATTTTTTGAGAATTAAGCCCTAAAAGTTCAACATCATCATAAGTAACCGAACCGCTACCCGCCTTCACCAGACCGATTATGGAACGCAACAGAGTGGACTTGCCCGCACCATTCGCCCCAATCAGGGTAACAATTTTTCCTTCCGGCACTTGCAATGACACACCTTTTAATGCCTCAATGCCACCGTAAGAAACTACCAAATTGTCTATCTTAAGCATTTTCTTCCACCCCCAAGTACGCCTCAATTACCCGTTTGTTATTTTGAATTTCCTGTGGCGTACCTCTGGCGATTTCCTCACCAAAGTCCAGCACATATATCTTTTCCGCAATGGACATAACCAAATCCATGTGGTGTTCAATCAAAAAGACCGTCAGATTATATTTATCCCGAATTTGACGAATAAATTGTGTCAGTTCTTCTGTTTCCTTGGGATTCATACCTGCTGCCGGTTCGTCCAAAATTAACAGTACCGGTTCTGTTGCCATAGCACGCACAATTTCCAGACGACGTTGCTCGCCATAAGGCAAACTGGATGCCTTTTCATCCCTTAAATCCCACAAACCAACTTCTTTCAGCAGTTTTTCTACCTGTTTCTCTGCCTTGCGTTGTTCAGCATTATACCAATGCAAATGTAATGCCGCACTGAAAACATCTGATTCCAAACGCAAATGCTTGGCAATCATAACATTTTCGTACACGCTCAAATCTTTGAACAGACGAATGTTTTGAAATGTGCGGGCAATGCCTAATTTGGCAATTTCGCTGGGCTTCTTTCCTGTAATCACCATGTTATGCCCACGATACCCTTCCGGATTAAAATAAATATTGCCTTCGGTTGGTGTATAGACACCGGTAATCATATTAAAGGCCGTAGTTTTTCCAGCACCATTAGGGCCAATCAGAGCCACTATTTCCCCCTGATGAATTTCTAGATTAAGATTGCTTACTGCCACCACGCCACCGAAACGCATGGTGATGTTATTCGTTTTCAAAATAATGGGATTTGCATATTTATCAGCCATGATGCGCCTCCCCCTTCCAATATCCTACAGGATTTTTTACAAATTTTTTGAATTTATCCCATGTAAATTCTTCTGTTCCCATAATGCCTTTACGCCAGAACAGTACACATACCATCAGAAGTACGCTGAAAATAACCATTCTGAAGCCCGGACGGAAAAATGGTATTGCCATACCAAAGAATTCCAATGGTTCGTCAAAGACACGCAAAAATTCCAAACCACCGGTTACCAAAATCGCACCCAACATAGAGCCGGTAATAGACCCCATACCGCCTAACACAATAATCAACACAAAGTTATAGGTCAAAGTGAAAAGGAAGTTCTTAGGGTCAACCGTCCCCAGCAAAGCACCGTACAGACCGCCGCCCACACCTGCAAAAAAGGCACTGAACATAAAGGCCATACATTTGTGCCTGAACAAATCAATACCCATGGCCTCTGCTGCAATCTCATCCTCACGGATGGCCTTGAAAGCCCTGCCGTAAGAGGAGTTGATTAGGGCAGTAACAAAAATATAAGTCAGAGCACAAACCACGAAAATATAGCGGGCATCGTTCAAGGGCGGAATATCCTTAATTCCCAAAGCACCATTGGTAAAACTTTGGGCGTTGGTGATAACAATACGGATAATTTCCGAAAAGCCCAAAGTGGCAATGGCCAGATAATCACCATGCAGCCGAAGCACGGGGAACCCGATTAAGAACGCCACAAAAGCAGCCAGCAAACCTCCCACAATCAATGCCAGCCACACCGGCATTTGAATATCTGCAATCAATGGATTCATGGGTACTGCGTAGAATACGTTAGCCCTGAGTTCCACAGGCACGGTAAAGATACCGACAGTATAAGCGCCGATAGCCATAAAACCCGCCTGACCTAAACTGAACTGACCGCAAAAGCCGTTAACAATTTGCAAACTTAAACCGATGATGGCATAAATCATACAAAGGTTTGCCACCCGGCGCAAATAAGCATCCAATCCGTACTGGGCATAGCAGGCGGCGAAGAAAAGAACTGTAACGGCAATGGCTGTAAATAAATAATTTTGTTTCTTCATAATCACACCTTCTCCGTCGTCTTCGTCCCCAAAAGCCCTGTGGGCTTGTAGAACAAAATAACAATCAACACAATAAAGGCAAAGGCATCACGGTAACCGCTGAGTGCCGGGAAGAAAGCTACAATAAGCACTTCCCCCAGTCCCAATATGAAGCCACCGATAACCGCACCTTTAATATTACCGATACCGCCCACAACCGCCGCAATAAAGCATTTCAGACCGGGCATAACTCCCAAATATGGCGTAATACCGGGGTAACGGATACCCCACATGAAAGCACCGATGGCCGCCAGGGATGAACCGATAACAAAGGTAATGGAAATAATGTTATCAATATTCACGCCCATAACACGGGCAATTTCGTAATCTTTGGACACCGCCCGCATGGCCATACCTGTCTTGGTGTGGTTAATGATGTGGAGCAGCACTGCCAGGCACACCACCAGCACCACCGGGATAATCAGACAGATAACCTGAGTCCGCACATCACCGATATTTATATTCTGTGCCAACAAACTTATCTTGGGGAAACGCAAGGGTCTGCCACCAAAAGCGTAGTTGGCAAAATTTTCTAACAAAAAAGAGGCACCGATGGCAGAAATCAGCACAGAATTTTTAGGCGCATCCCTCAAGGGACGGTAAGCACAACGCTCAATCACTACACCTAAAATGGCTGTTGCCACAATAACCCCTATCAAAGTAATGAACCAGGGAATATGAAAAATCCTGATTCCGAAAAAAGCAAAATAACACGCCATCATTACAATGTCGGCGTGCGCAAAATTAATCATCAGCAGAATGCCATATACCATGGTGTAACCTATGGCAATCAGGGCATACAAACTGCCCAAAGAAATGCCGTTCACCATGTGCTGGCAAAAACTGACAAAAGTCATATCATTGAATGCTTGAAACAAAGTTGCAAAATCCATACTAAACTCCGGACTTCAATAAAATGTGCTCCCTCACCTTTTAAGCAAGGGAGCACAGGTAAATACTTAGTTATTTAGGTTGAACAAAATCAACATAAACGAATTTGCCCTTCTTAACGGTCTTAATAACTGCACCTTTCACAGGGTCGCCATCTGCATTAAGAGTGGTATTGCCTGTTACCAAAGGCAAATTTTTGTTTGCCGCAATGGCATTACGGATAGCCACAGGGTCAGCGCTGCCTGCTTTTTCAATGCCATAGTAAGCCAGCATATAAGCATCATAGGCCAAAGCAGTCAAAGCGGAAGGTTCTTCATTTGGGAATTGTTTTGCAAAAATAGCCAGGAAATCTTTTGCTTCCTTAGTACTTGCCATTTCACGGCCAAACGCTGTGGTAAGCATAGCGCCTTCCACATCTTCACCGCCAACTTCCAGGAAGTCAGCAGTTTCCCAAGTGTCACCGCCGTAGAAAGGAACTTTCAAACCCAACTGATGTGCTTGGGCAATCAGCAATGCGCTTTCAGTAAAGTTGCCGGGAGCATAAATTGCGTCCGGATTCTTTGCTTTTACGTTTGTCAAAATAGCGGTAAAGTCCTTGTCCCCTGTCTGATAATTGGCAACGTCCAAAATCTTGCCGCCCATGCCTTTGTAAGCATCCATAAAGAATTTAGCAAGACCTACACTGTAATCGTTGGAAACTTCTTGAATGACAGCCACTTTCTTGTGACCATTCTTCTTAATATAGTTTGCCATAACTGTGCCTTGGAACGGGTCAATGAAGCAAGCACGGAAATAATAGTCATTACCCTTAGTAACTTGCGGATTGGTGCAGGATGTACCAATGGCAGGAATCTTATTGTCCTTAACAATATTGCCCGCTGCCATGGACAGGGAAGAACCGTAGGAACCGAGAATTGCACAAACCTTGTCCTTTTCAATCAGACGGGCAACTACGTTAGCCGCTTCTGCCTTATCGGACTTATTATCCTGAACTACCAAAACAATTTTCTTGCCCAATACTTTCGGATGAACTTCGTTAGCCAACTTAACACCACGGAGTTCCAGTTCGCCGCCGGCTGCATTATCGCCGGTCAAAGGCAGGAACACACCTACTTTAATCACTTCTTCTGCTTTAACAACAGAACTTGTAACTGCACTCATACCAAACAGGCAGGCACCTGCCAACAATGCAGTTAAAATCTTTTTTGCTTTCATTTTTCTCTCCTCTCTTAACTACCCCGTCAGGGGGAAATGAACTTTGTGTATTGTATCATTTGTAATAAAAACAAACAAGCACTTTTGTCCTTATACAATGGACAAAAGTGCTTTATTTTTTCAATCTTGCTTTATAGGCCATTTTTGCCGCTGCCTGTTCCGCCTCCCTGCGGCTCTTGCCTTCCCCCGTGCCGCTTTCCTTGCCATCTATATAAACAGCAACTGTGAAAATGGGCTGGTGCTGAGGTCCCCTGCGTCCTATGACTTTATATAACACATTTAACATCTGTGTTTTTTGGATATCCTCCTGCAAAAGGGTCTTGTAGTTTTCCTTAACTTCATGATTCTGCATGGCCTTATCCAATTCACTGCCCATTTGACGGATGACAAAATCCTTTACCGCCATAAGTCCCCTGTCTTTATAAATGGCACCAATAAGTGCCTCCAATGCATCCGCCAACACCGCAGGCCGGAGCCGGTCCTTATCCTTTTCCGCCCCCCTGCCTAAAAGCAGTACCTCCCCAATGCCAATTTTTTTTGCATAATATGCCAAGGATTTTTCCTGAACAAAATTGGCACGGATTTTGGTAAGTTGTCCCTCATCCAAATCATCCATGTGGAAAAGATAATCGCTTATCACCACATCCAAAACCGCATCACCTAAAAACTCTAATCGCTGGTTATGCTTCTGCTTTTTTTCGTGACCGAAACTTGGGTGAGTCAAAGCAATTTGCAAAAGTTCCGGATTATTAAATTGCAAACCGAGATTCTGCGCAAAATTCTGCAAAATCCCGGTTCTGTTTTCATTGTTATTCATTGTTCAAATTTTTTGAATGCCAGGCAGGCATTGTGCCCGCCGAAGCCCAAATTATTGCTAAGTGCCACCCGCACTTCCATAGTTCTCGCCACATTGGGAACATAATCCAAATCCAGACCATTTTCTGTATCCGGCGTTTCGTAATTGATGGTGGCAGGAACTTTTCCTTCCGCAATGGTCAACACCGTTGAGATGGCTTCCACACCGCCTGCTGCCCCCAAAAGATGTCCAATCATGGACTTAATACTGCTCACTGCCAATTTTCTGGCATACTCGCCAAACACCGCTTTAATGGCCATGGTTTCACTTTTATCATTCAAAGAAGTAGAAGTGCCGTGAGCATTGATGTAATCAACATCTTCAGGTTTCAGGCCACCGTCTTTCAATGCCATTTTGAAACATTCTGCCGCAGGTATTCCCTCCGGGTCAGGAGCAGTTATGTGATACGCATCGCAATTTGCACCATAGCCAACAAGTTCTGCATAAATCTTGGCACCACGCTTTTGAGCATGTTCCAGCTCTTCCAAAACCAGCACCCCCGCACCTTCACCAAGCACAAAGCCATCCCTGTTTTTTTCAAAGGGTCTGGATGCTTTCTGGGGTTCGTCGTTGCGGGTACTCAATGCCTTCATATTACTGAACCCGGCCACCGCCATAGGTCCCACTGCCGCCTCGGAACCGCCTGCCAACATTACATCCGCATCACCACAAAGAATGGCACGGAACGCATCCCCAATACTGTGACTGCCTGTTGCACAAGCTGTTTGAATACAAGTATTGATTCCTTTCAGACCAAAGGTAATGGCGATCTCACCGCTGCACATATTGCCAATCAGCATAGGAATGAAAAGAGGGCTCACAAAACGGGGTCCCTTTTCCTTATACTTAACCGTCTGCTCGGTAAAAGTTCCAAGACCGCCCACTCCGCTGCCCACGCATACACCGATACGGTAAGGATTCTCTTTGGTAAAATCAATACCCGCATCCTCAATGGCCAGTTTAGCCGCAGCAACGGCAAACTGGGCCACCCTGTCCATACGGCGTCCCTCTTTTTTGTCGCCAAAATTAACGAAATCAAAATCCCTGACTTCGCCGGCAATTTTTACATTAAAATCCGTAGTATCAAAAAGAGTGATAGGCCCAATTCCCGAAACACCGGCAAGCAAATTATTCCAAAACTTTTCCTTGCCGATACCAATGGGAGTTACAGGACCAACACCCGTGACAACTACTCTTCTTTTGTCCACTTAAAAAACTTATTTAAGTTCTTCGTCAAGCATCTTTACTGCGTCACCCACAGTACGGATCTTTTCTGCCTTTTCATCAGGAATCTCAAGGTCAAATTCCTCTTCAAAAGCCATAATCAATTCCACGATATCCAAAGAATCAGCACCCAAATCGTCAATGAAAGCCGCTTCCATTTTTACTGCATCTTCTTCCACCGTCAACTGCTCACAGGTAATCTTTCTTACTCTTTCAAATGTATCCATTTTTACCTCCAAAAAACTTTCTTATTTTTTTACTATCATACTACATTAACATGCCGCCGTCAACATGTAAAGTTTGACCTGTAATATAGTCCGCATCTTCACTGGCCAAAAACACCACCGCTTTGGCAATGTCTTCTGCTTCCCCCATACGCCCCAAAGGTATAGAGTTCATCGCATTTTTCACTGCTTCCTCAGGTAATTTATCCGTCATTGGAGTACGGATAAAGCCCGGTGCAATGGCATTTGCCGTAATATTGCGGCTAGCAACTTCTTTTGCCACAGATTTGGTCAGACCAATAATACCGGCTTTGGCAGCAGCATAATTCACCTGACCTGCATTACCTGCCACGCCAACAACACTGCTGATGGAAATAATCCTGCCATAGCGTTGTTTCATCATATATTTTACTGCGGCCTTGGTACTGTTGAAAACACCTTTCAAATTTACATTCAACACCGCATCCCAATCTTCTTCCTTCATACGGATAAGCAGATTATCCCGGTTGATACCGGCATTGTTTACCAGAATATCAATGCGGCCTAATTCCGCAACAGTCGTATCCACCATTGCTGTGGCCTGATTGAAATCAGCAACATTGGCATCAACTACAACTGCTTTTCTTCCTAATTTTTGAATTTCTGCTTGTACCTTTTGGGCTGCCGCCAAATTTGCCTCGCCCACATAGTTAATGGCAATATTGGCTCCCTCTGCCGCCAGTTTCAAAGCAATGGCTGCACCAATGCCCTGACTGGCTCCTGTAACTAATGCCACTTTGTTTGCTAATCTCATTTTACGCACCTTTTAAAACTTTCAAAGTGTTTTGCAAACCTTCTCTGTCCCCTGCCTGCAAAACTTGTACTGAATCATCTATCTTTTTCACAAAATTGCTCAAAGTATGGCCGGGGCCAACTTCAACAAAAGTATCAACCCCATCTTTAATCATATTCCGTACTGCCTGCTCCCACAAAACTGGAGAAGCCGCTTGTTTAACCAACATCCGCTTAATAGTAACTGCCTTCGTTACCGGTTTTGCAGTTACATTGGAATACAAAGGAATACGTGCATCTCTAAATTCGGTATTTTTCAAAACGGTTTTCAAACGTTCTGCCGCCGGCTCCATCAAACTGGAATGGAAAGGTGCAGAAACAGGCAACAGCACGGCCTTACCAATTTTTTGTTGCTTAACTTCTTTAATAACCGCATTAACCGCTTCGCTCTTACCTGCAATTACTACCTGTTTCGGACAATTAAAATTAACTGCCTCTACCGTATCCAGTTTCTCTGTAATTGTCGCACAAATGTCAACTACACCGCTTACATCCGCCCCAATAATCGCCGCCATAGCTCCTTGACCAACGGGGACTGCTTCCTGCATAAATGTACCCCGATAACGCACACCTATCAAAGCATCTTCAAAACTTACTGCACCGGCATACACCAAAGCGCTGTATTCGCCCAAACTATGTCCTGCCACAACATCTGCCTGAATACCATGCTGACGCAATACCGCAGCACTGGCAATACTGGAAGCCAAAAGTGCCGGCTGGGTATTGCAGGTAAGTTGCAAACTTTCCTCAGGTCCGTACATAATCATATTTAGCAATGGCATATCCAAAGCCGCATCAGCCGCGTGAAAAACATTTCTGGCAACAATATAATCATCAAATAATTCCCTCATCATGCCCACATACTGGGAACCCTGACCAGGAAAAATAAACGCTGTTTTCATAAATTACCTGCCATTAAATCCTTATTATAACTCTCAATCCTTGCGGAGATTTCGTTACAAACATTATTTTTTACAAACTCAATGGTTGTGCCGATAGCATTGGTAATGGCATAGGCCTTGCTGTTGCCGTGACAAATTACAAATGGTGCTTTAATTCCTAAAAGTAATGCTCCCCCGTATTTGTTAGGATCCATCCGGCTACGCAATTTTTCCAAAGCCGGTTTCATCAGCATAGCACCAATTTTTGTAGAAACACCGCTGGAGATTACGGATTCTTTCAGCAAAGCAAAAATAGTTTTTGCCAAACCCTCACCGAATTTCAAAACCGTGTTACCTACAAACCCGTCACAAACCACTACATCCGCAGTGCCTGCCGCAATGTCCTTGCCTTCCACATTCCCCATAAAGTTTAGTTGCCGACAGAACTTCAAAAGAGGAAAAGTCGCCAAGGTCTGTTCATTACCTTTAGTTTCCTCACTACCAATATTCAAAAGACCAACCTTTGGTTGCAAAATATGCAAAATCTTTTCGGCATAAACACTACCCATGATTGCACTTTGTACCAACTGATGCGGTTTGGCGTCAACATTAGCCCCCACATCAACCAACACTGTACCATTTCCCATTCCCGGAATAGTCAAAGCAATGGCAGGACGCTCAACACCTTTGGAACGCCCTGTTACCAATGTTGCTGCAGTCATGGCTGCACCTGTGGAACCGGCGCAAACCACTGCATCACATTCCACATTGCGAAGCATTTTCGCGGCCACCACAATACTGGCATCCTTCTTTTGGCGTACCGCCTGAGCCGGATGTTCATCCATCTCAATAACTTGAGTGGTATTTTGAATTTGTATTTTGTCGCTATGAGCGCCTAATTTATCCAATTCTGTTTGTATTTTAGCGGCATCACCCACCAAAATCATATCACAGGCGAATTGTTTTACAGCATTGACAGTTCCTTTTACCAGTTCTGCAATACCATAATCGGTTCCCATAACATCCACAGCAATTTTCATAATTTTTTATTCATTTTTAACGACATCTATATTGCGGTAATGTGCAAGGCCAGTACCTGCCGGAATCAGTTTACCGATAATAACGTTTTCTTTTACGCCAACCAAATTATCTACCTTTCCTTGAATAGCAGCTCCCGTCAATACTCTTGTAGTTTCTTGGAAGGATGCGGCACTCAAGAAGGACTCTGTAGCCAAAGATGCTTTGGTAATCCCCAACAAAATTTCTCTGCCGGTTGCCGGTGTTTTGCCATTCAACTCTGCATTCTTATTAATCTCAGCAAAATCGGTAATTTCTACAT
The DNA here is from genome assembly GCA_030531205.1 of Phascolarctobacterium sp. Lineage (GTDB taxonomy): Bacteria > Bacillota > Negativicutes > Acidaminococcales > Acidaminococcaceae > Phascolarctobacterium_B. The sequence continues at coordinate 44,111 of JAUNOC010000009.1, read as the reverse complement.
CCGTACCCGGCAACAAATCCGTATCTCCGCAATCTTCCACACGCACCTTGCGCATCATTTGACGTACAATTACTTCAATATGCTTGGAATTAATATCAACGCCTTGGGAATGATATTCACTGACAACTTCGCCAACAAGATAATCTTGGGCAGCTTTGGCACCATTAATACGCAAAACATCATGCGGGTCAAGAGTTCCGGCAATCAATCTGTCGCCCTTCTTAACTGTCTCTCCATCCTCAACCAAAACTTTAGCTGTGTAGGAAATATCGTATGTTTCTTCCTCACCCTTTTTGCCAACCAAAATTTTACGACCTTTTTCATCATCCACGATATGTACCTTGCCGGCATTTTCGGCAATAATACCATGTGATTTCGGTTTACGTGCTTCAAAAATTTCTTCTACACGGGGCAAACCTTGGGTAATATCTTCTGCACCGGCAACACCACCCGTATGGAATGTACGCATGGTTAATTGGGTACCAGGTTCACCGATGGATTGAGCCGCAATAATACCAACTGCTTCGCCAACATCAACCACATTACCGGTTGCCAGATTCTTACCATAGCATTTACGGCAAACACCAAATTTGGATTTGCAACTCAAAACACTGCGAATCTTTACTTTGGTATGTTTTGCACAAATATCATCTGCGATTTCATCAGTGATGTAGGTGTTAATCTCATAGACCTTTTTGCTCTTACCTTCGATTCTTTCTGCCAAATACCGGCCAATGATACGGTCTTCCAAAGTTTCAATAAGACGTTCCTCACCTGCATCCCTCTTCACAATGGCCTCAATTTCAACACCAGAAACATCATTATGACGCACACTAAATTCATCAATGGAACCATCTGCCAAAATTTTATCTACTGCAGCCATTGTAAATTTAGTACCGGCAGAAATAACCACTGTACCATTTCTGTCAACAACCGGAGCAGCAAATTCATTCTTAACACTGCTGTCACGCAAAAATCTTTCGGCAATTACTTCCTTTAATTTGTCAACCACATTGGCATGTTTAACACTAATGGTAACTTCCTCTGTTTCGTCACTGTCAGGCACAGTCAAAACAAGAGTTTCTGCACCAGCGGCTACAAATTTATCAAAGTTTTCAGAAGTAATTTCCACGTCACCCTCATAGATAATTTCGCCTTTGTCATTAACCATAGTTTTGGCGGTAGTACGTCCAATGTATTTTTGCTTAATCTTGTCCATACTCATGCCTAACCCCTGACGGACAACAGCTGCATATTCTTTGTTAATATCAAAAATTTCTACATCACAATCATCTTCACGGATAATTACATCCTGAGCCACATCAACCAAACGACGGGTCAGATAGCCGGAGTTTGCAGTACGCAATGCGGTATCCGTCAAGCCCTTACGTGCACCGTGACTGGAAATAAAGTATTCCAAAATCGTCAAACCCTCACGGAAGTTTGCTTTTACAGGACGCTCAATGGTCCGGCTGGATGTATCTTGCTTCAAACCTACCATACCGGCTAATTGTGCCATTTGCTGCGCATTACCACGGGCACCGGATGTTGCCATCATATTCACACTGTTAAACTGATTCATAGTGTGTTTTAAAAGTGACTCGGTAACTGCATCCTTTGCTTTTTCCCACAAATCAATGGATTTTTCGTAGCGTTCCTGATTGGTCAACAGGCCACGACGGTAAAGTTGGGTAACCTTATCAACATTTTTCTCTGTATCATCCAAAATCTTCTTTTTATCGTCCGGCACTTTAATATCACTGGTAGCAATGGAAATTCCCGCCTTACAAGCATAGTCATAACCCATTTTCTTAACAATATCCAAAACTTCCGCAGTTCCCAAATTACCATATAATTTGTGTGCCTTCCCGACTAATTTACCAAGTTCCTTCTTATCAATCAAATGAACAAGTTTCCAGCCACCATCGATCTTTTGGAAATAACGCATCTTGGTGGGCAAAGCATAATTGTAGATAAGATTACCAATACTTGTATCTACCAATACTAATGTCTTGTTCGTGCTTTCTTTCGCATCTTTAGCAGAAAGAGCATTGTCAATATCACATTTAGGAATGTAAACTTTGATCGGTGCCTGCAAGCCAACTTGATGGTTGTAATAAGCCAATTCTGCCTCATCACGGCTACAGAACATCTTGCCTGCGCCAAAGCCCTCGCCTTTACCATCTTCACGCAAAATGGTCATATAATATGCCCCCAAAACCATATCTTGTGTAGGTACGGCGATTGGCTTGCCCTCTTTTGGAGCCAGAATATTATTTACAGAGAGCATTAACATACGTGCTTCTGCCTGCGCTTCCACACTCAACGGAAGATGCACTGCCATTTGGTCACCATCAAAGTCCGCATTAAATGCGGTACATACCAATGGATGCAATTTTATGGCACGACCTTCAGAAAGAATCGGTTCAAACGCTTGGATACCTAAACGGTGCAAAGTCGGAGCACGGTTCAACAGAACAGGATGCTCTTTAATAACTTCTTCCAAAACATCCCATACATCATTTGTGGCACGTTCCACCATACGTTTTGCACTTTTGATATTTCCTGCTTTACCGGCAGTAATCAAACGTTTCATTACAAATGGTTTGAAAAGTTCCAAAGCCATTTCCTTAGGCAAACCGCACTGATGCATCTTCAGTTCAGGGCCAACCACGATAACAGAACGACCGGAATAGTCAACACGCTTGCCTAACAAATTCTGACGGAAACGTCCCTGCTTACCTTTGAGCATATCACTCAAAGATTTCAATTCACGGTTGTTAGGCCCTGTTACTGCACGGCCACGACGACCATTATCAATCAAAGCATCTACCGCTTCCTGCAGCATACGCTTTTCATTACGAATCATGATATTAGGAGAACGTAATTCCAACAAACGTTTCAAACGATTGTTGCGGTTAATTACACGGCGGTACAAATCGTTCAAATCACTTGTTGCATAACGGCCCCCATCCAAAGGAACCATAGGACGCAAATCAGGAGGAATTACCGGCAATATGGTTAAAATCATCCATTCAGGACGATTGCCTGACAAACGGAAGGACTCACATGCCTCCAAACGGCGAACCGCCCTTGCCTTCTTTTGACCAGTGGCATCTTTTAATTCTTCACGCAATTCCTGGCTGAGTTTTTCCAAATCAATTTCTCTCAACAATTTTTGAATGGCCTCAGCACCCATGCCTGCTTCAAAACTGTCTGTGCCGTATTTTTCCAAAGCTTCGGCATATTCAGCATCAGTCAAAAGTTGTAATTTTTCCAAACCCTTACCTTCAGGATCCTGTTTAGCAGTATCCTTGGGATCAAGTACAATGTAACTAACAAAGTATAATACTTTTTCTAACTCTTTAGGACTAATATCCAAGATCAAACCCATGCGGCTGGGAATACCTTTGAAATACCAAATATGGCTTACAGGAGCAGCCAATTCAATATGCCCCATACGCTCACGGCGTACGTCCTTCTTGGTTACCTCAACACCGCATTTTTCGCAGACAATGCCTTTATAGCGGATTCTCTTATATTTACCGCAATGACATTCCCAATCTTTGGTTGGTCCAAAAATCTTTTCACAGAACAAGCCATCCCGTTCAGGTTTTTGGGTACGGTAGTTAATTGTTTCCGGTTTGGTAACTTCACCACGGGACCATTTACGAATGGTCTCAGGAGATGCCAGACCTATACGCATAGAAGCGAAATTATTTGCATCTATCACTTGTCTCACTCCCCTTCCTCATCACTATCAATTACAGAGAAACCCGCCTCGCTAATCTTATCTTCATTAAAATCATTCTGATACTGCTCAACAAATCCCATTTCTTCCTCAGTCATTTCTCTGCCATCCAATTCTGCTGTTGCCGCATTTTCTTTGGCAATTTGATTTGGACTGGCAAAACGCCTACGGCGTGGTCTGTCTTCATCCTTCTGTTCCATACTGATTTCTTCCCCATCTTCGCCCAACACTTTGATATCTAGAGCAATGGCTTGCAATTCTTTGACCAGGACACGGAAAGATTCAGGAATACCTGGATTGGGAACGTTCTCGCCCTTAACAATTGATTCATAGGCCTTAACACGACCAACCCTATCATCGGACTTAACAGTTAAGATTTCCTGCAAAGTGTAAGCTGCACCATATGCTTCCAATGCCCAAACTTCCATTTCGCCGAACCTTTGTCCGCCAAATTGTGCCTTGCCGCCCAAAGGTTGTTGCGTAACCATACTGTATGGTCCAATGGAGCGGGCATGAATCTTATCATCAACCAAATGATGAAGTTTAAGCATATAGGTCAAACCAACTGTTACCGGATTATCAAAGGGTTCACCGGTACGACCATCGTACAACACGGTCTTAGCGGTTTCATTGACATTCGCCACTTCCAAAGCGGTAGCAATATCATCTTCTTTAGCACCATCAAATACGGGAACTGCCACTTGTACGGCACGGATACTTTCCTTACCAAATTTACTGATTTCTACCGTTTCCGGAACACCATATTCTTTAGCATCATAACCATATTTCCGCAATTCTTTCATTACCGGAATGTTCAAAACATTGTTAGCGTCCACATTACCGTGGCTTTCTAATTCTGCCAACTGCTTCTCAATCTGCATTCCCAAAGAACGTGCCGCCCAGCCCAAATGGTTTTCCAAAATTTGTCCAATGTTCATACGGCTCGGAACGCCCAAAGGATTGAGCACAATATCAACAGGTTCGCCAGTGGGCAGGAAAGGCATATCTTCACGTGCCATAACACGTGATACTACACCCTTGTTACCGTGACGGCCTGCCATCTTATCGCCTTCGGAAATCTTACGTTTTTGAGCAATATGCACACGGACAATAGTGTTGACACCAGGTTTCATATCGTCCTTATTTTCCCGGCTGAAGACCTTCACATCAACTACGATACCTGCCTCACCATGAGGAACACGCAAAGAACTGTCCCGCACTTCCCTTGCCTTTTCACCGAAAATGGCACGTAGCAAACGTTCTTCCGCTGTCAGTTCAGTTTCACCTTTAGGTGCAACTTTACCGACCAAAATATCACCAGGTCTTACTTCTGCACCAATACGAATAATACCATTTTCGTCCAAATCCTTAACGGCTTCATCACCTACGTTAGGAATTTCACGGGTAATTTCTTCCTTGCCAAGTTTTGTATCAATGGCTTCACATTCATATTCCTCAATGTGTACAGAAGTAAAAATATCCCGCTTAACCAAATCTTCATTCAGCAGCACAGCATCTTCGTAGTTATAACCTTCCCAAGGCATATATGCTACAATAACATTGTGCCCCAAAGCCAACTCGCCGTGGTCCGTTGCCGGGCCGTCAGCAATAATTTGGTTGGCCTCTACATGCTCATCCTTATTCACGATTGGCTGTTGGTTAATACAAGTCCCCTGATTGGAACGGCGGAATTTGAGCAAAGGATAAACGTCGGTCTCACCACCATTATCCGGCTTAATACGGATTTCATCACCTACAACTTTGATAACCGTACCCGCACGTTTAGCTAAAACACAGACACCGGAGTCAGAAGCAACCTTATATTCCATACCTGTACCAACCACAGGAGCTTGTGTAATCAAAAGAGGAACTGCTTGACGTTGCATATTGGCACCCATCAAAGCACGGTTTGCATCATCGTTCTCCAAGAACGGAATAAGTGCCGTAGCGATGGATACAACCTGTTTAGGGCTAACGTCCATGTAATCAACTTCATCAGGCGGCAGACTCAAGACATCATCCTTACGCCGTGCCGTAACACGCTCATTTTGGAATACGCCCTTATCATTCAACGGTTCATTCGCCTGTGCAACAATATAATTATCTTCCTCATCCGCAGTCATATATTGCACATCTTCCGTTGCCTTTCTTCTGCTCTTATCAACCTTACGGTAAGGTGTTTCCATAAAACCATATTTGTTGATAATGGCATAAGTGGACAAAGAACCAATCAAACCGATATTAGGACCTTCAGGTGTTTCAATAGGGCACATTCTGCCATAGTGACTGTTATGTACGTCGCGGACTTCGTAACCGGCACGTTCACGGCTCAACCCGCCAGGTCCCAATGCAGACAAACGGCGTTTATGTGTCAATTCAGCCAAAGGATTGTTCTGATCCATAAATTGACTCAACTGGCTGGATGCAAAAAACTCTTTGATAGCAGCAGCCACAGGACGAATATTAATCAAGGCATCAGGAGTAACACTTTCCGCATCCTGGATACTCATACGCTCACGTACAACCCTTTCCATACGGGCAAAACCGATACGGAACTGATTTTGTAAAAGTTCACCCACACAGCGGACACGACGGTTGCCAAGGTGGTCTATATCATCCTTACCACAGTAGCCGTCCATAACGTTGAGAAAATAATTTAATGCCACAATTACATCTTCCGGCATAATTGTACGTTTGGATTCAGGAACACCGGTTGTGAACATAACCTTTACAGGCCCTTTATGTCCTTCAACCATAGCATAATCAGTACCCAATTCCGTGAACGGCTCTTTCGCTTTCAATTTCGCCAAAGCATCCCTGTCCAAAAAAGTTCCCTTGCGGGCAAGCACTTCACCGGATTTGTGATCAACCAGGTTCTCTGCCAAAGTTACATTTTTCAAACGACCTTCCCAACCCAGTTTCTTGTTCAGTTTGTAACGGCCCACATCTGCCAAATCATAGCGGTGCGGGTCATTCATCATTTTAGAAATCAAATCATTGGCGCTGTCCACCGTAGCCGGGTCGCCAGGACGCAAACGGGCATAAATTTCCAAAAGAGCTGCTTCCCTGCTGGCAATCTTTTCTATATTGCCTTCAGCATCTTTGCGAACATCTTTCTCGCAAGTTGCCTTAATACGAGCATCGTCTCCGAAAACTGCCAAAATCTGTTCATCAGTTTCCATGCCTAACACTCTTAACAAAGTGGTTACAGGGAAACGACGGTTTCTGTCCAAACGGGCGTAAATAATACCATTAGTATCACTCTCAAATTCAATCCACGCACCACGATTAGGAATAATTGTGGTGTCATAGTTAATCTTACCGCTGGGATCTTGTTCTATGCCATAATACACACCAGGACTACGCACCAACTGACTGACAATAACACGCTCCGCACCATTGATAACAAATGTACCGGTGTCAGTCATCAACGGAAACTCGCCCATATAAATGTTCTTTTCCGTCATAACCCCGGTATCAACATGTTTCAGGCGTACTTTTATCGTCATCTTGGCAGCATAAGTTTCATTTCTGTCCTTACACTCCTCCACGCCCCTTGCCGGTTTTGCCAAAGAAAAATCATCCAAATAAAGTTCCAAACTGCCGCTGAAATCTCTAATGGGACTTACATCTGCAAAAATATCCCGCAGACCTTTCTCCAAAAACCAATTGTAGGATTTCTTTTGGATATCAATGAGATGGGGCATCTCCCACACCTCTTTGATTCTGCCGTAACTGTAACGGGTACGGTCACCCACCTTCACAGGTTTAAACATGCAAAACTCCTTTCCGTGGCTAAAAAAAATAAAAAAGGATTCTAAAGACAGAGAACCCTTAATTCACTTGTCAGCCACTGCACATTAACCTTTCTCATTTAGAGGAAAATGCACTGATCAACCACTGACACAGCGCAATTTTTTAAATATTTTTATTTACACCAAAAAATGATGCTTGGATATTATATTAAAATAAGAAAACCTTGTCAAGCAATATTTTAAATATTTTTTACGAATCATAAGAACTTCAATAACCGAAACATCCTACCACAAGTACTCATTACTAATCCCCCATGCCTTACGCCCTATATTTCCCCATTCCCCCCCCCCCAACATAGTAAATTGCCCAATTTTCTCTTAAAAAATGGAGAAAATTGGGCAATTTACTTCATTCAAACTTTCATCATATAATCACAGGAACATCTTACCATAATTACTAATTGTTCATTATTTATCCCCCTTACTACTTGAATAAATTACTATGTTGTCCTGTCCTAACCAAAGTCAATATCAAATATTACCTTTCAATCTTATATATCAACAACCAATCCGGCTCTATATGACACTCACGAAAACCGGCATAATTCCCTTTCAGCAAATGGTCTTTATACCTGTATGATAATTTTTCACCATTAGCAATCATCTCAACTACCTTATCAAGTTTTCTAATATCTTTGAAACCACATTTCAACAAATTACGTAAATCACGATTAAATTTTACAGTTGTTACAACCCGTAATTTCATTCTTCATTCTCCGCAACTTTTAATTCATGTACCAAATCGCTGAATGACTCATAGGACTTATAATTTTCAGGATGCTTGGCAATTTCCATCGCCTCCGCCATCGCCTCAAGTGTTTCCTCGTTCGGCTCTTCCAAGCATACGTCAAAAGGAAGTCCTTTACGGGCAATCGCTTTACGCAAAAAAATATTTATTGCCGTAGTCATATCCATTCCCAATTTATGAAAAATTTTTTGGGCATCATTTTTTACCTGACTATCCATACGAATAGTCATAGTGGTACTCATTGCATTTGCCATATACTCTTACCTCCTAACCGGAAACTATTATAACACATATTATGTCTATTGTAAATACATTAGACATAATACAAACAATATTTTTCGTTCAGATATGGACTAACCCTCTCCTTGGGGAGAGGGAATTAAAGGGTGTGGGGAAACTTGGCACTACTGCAAACTCAACCAAGCAAAACCGCAAATACAGCAAACTACATCATCAAAAATATTTTCTTGCTCAGTCAACAATTCACCATCTTTTTTCGTCTTGTATAGATATAGGCGTAGTTAAAAGTTAAAATCTTAATATGGTAATAAGTTCCTTTGATTAGAAAAAAGTCCGCTTGATGCGAACTTCTTTTCCCTCTTTCTAAAGAGAGTGGCTGCCCACAGGAACACAGGGGCAGACGGGTGTTTTTGCATTATGCGAAGCATTCATAAATTTCTAACCTACAACTTCCTCCGTAGGGGCGGGTTTCAAACCTGCCCGTATGTTCTTCTCTTATCGTCCTTTCTTCTTTCGCACTATGCGAACTTCCCTGTTATAAACATCGGAACATCTTACCTTCATTTCACATTTCTAATTTTTAATTTCCAATTTCATTTGGGTGTGGGAAAACTTGGCACAATTTCAAACTCAACCTACTCCAAATCAACTACACGATAAAAATAACTTGTCTAACTTTTAATTTTCTCCTCTACTTCTGAATAATTAACAGTTCTATTTCCAGTTTTCCTACTATTATGTTCAACTATATAAAATGAAAAGTCCTGAACATCAGTTAATGCTATTCCTTCCCCTCCAAAGCGTTTTACTCCATTATTCAAAACTCGCCACACTTCTTTTAACTCAAATTCTTGAATATTCTTAAACCATTGTTCATTTAAGTTTCTATAATACAGTTCTATATACAATATAGGATTGTCTTCATTATTGTAACTTGTATAATCACAAATTTGTTGTGCTATATCTAATTCCAATGTTTTATACATTATCTTTTCCATCCCTTTGCCAATCGAAGAGAAACAATTATTTTTCCAATCGAGAACATCTATATTTATCTCTTTATTTACCACTATCTTTGCATCTTGAACAAAAATATTAAATGCAGTAGCATCTCCAAAATTATTCAACGTAAATTTTATTGTAAACTTATACGGTCTTGTCAGTCCTGTAGTATCATTAATTGTAAGTTCATCTCCATATAATTTCACATTATCTACTACAACTACAGGTTTATCACTTCCTTTAAACTGCCTCTTCAATTCGCATAAATTTTTATACATTACCCATACTGTGGCTAAAGTACCACATACAACTAAAAAATTAATAGCCATATTAAAATCACTACAATGACCATCAAGAAGATATATTATCGCTACCAGTAAAATTAAAGCGACACTTTCACGATTAAAACCTTTCATTATTTTTTCTCTTTCATTGCTATTCACTTTTCAGCCATAATCTTAGCAAGTTTATACTCCAGTTTGTATATATATCCTCTAGTGTAATTTAACGCTCTGAGATTAACCTGATAATCTTTACTTGTCTTATCTGCTGTTTTCCTTAGAAAACTTTTTTCTACCATTCGTTGTAGTTCAATTTCTTTTTTTATTTCGTTTATACGTTTTTCTTTATTAGCACGTTTTTCTTCCGCTATTCTTAATCTTTCCGCTTCTTCCGCTTTGCGTTTCTCTTCCTCAATTTTTAACCTTTCTCTTTCCGCCTCTTCCGCTTTGCGTTTTTCTTCCGCTATTCTTAATCTTTCTTCCTCTTCTGCTTTGCGTTTTTCTTCTGCTATTCTTTCCTTTTCCAAACGTATTTTTTCTTTTCTCTCATTCTCCTTTTGGAGATACAACTCTATGTCACTACTATCAGTAGATTTCACATCCGCCCAAAGTGCAACACGGACAGGACATGCTTTCCCATGATTAATCCCCCTCATATCAAATGAACCATTATCACACACAGACACAAAACACTTTTTTAAATTACATGGCGTACGTGTCATCCAATTAACAAATTTTTTCCCGTCACTGTTCATGTCCCATCTTCTTTGAGAATCATTTTTAAAATATTTTTCTACCTCTTCAACACTCAAAAGAAACAGCAAATCACTAACATCATAATTGTATTCACCATTGACGTTCTTCTCTAAATTTGTCAGCTTAATAAGCTTTTTTTCACTTTTATTAAAAGCAACAACAAAAAAATTGTTATTTAACCACTGACGTAATGAAGAAGTTTCCCAACTTGAAACATTATTACGCCATTCTATTTCTGTCTCCCCAATTTCATCTTCGGATATCAGTAATCTTTTTGACCCTTGTACCTCATAAATTTTCCAAGCAATTCCATGGCGAGAGTTCTTGCCAAACTTAACAAAATCCCCAACCTTTGCTTGTTCTAAAGATGTGTATCTTAAAAAATTATTATAGACATACTTTGCTGAGAATATCATAATTACCAATGCGATAACACCTATTATAACTTTTTGAATTAATTTTAAAATTCTTTTACGGTTCTCTACTATTGTTAAATATGCCTGTTTTGCCTCTTCTGCCCTTTGATTGCATTTTTCTATTTTATCCTCAACATCATAATAATCGGAAACTTCTTCATACGCTTTAGCCGCTTCATAAAAATCTTGCTCTGTATAAGCAGAATTAAATAGACCTTCAGCAAGTCCAAACTTTATACGCATTTTTCCATCCAAACATTCTTTTACCAACTGTGCTGCATTTTCATAATTACCTAACTTTTCAAATATTGCTGATGCCCTGTTATAGTCCTCCTCACTTTTGGCATTATTCATAAGTTTTAATGCCTCATTGTAAGCAGCCGCATTTCCTACAATAACATTACGTTCTTTAATATAAACATTGTACCCTTTTAATTCCTCTGCAATTTCTTCTTCTACATAACGAATACATCTTTTGTAATTCAGATTTTCCTCAAACGGGCTTGCCAAATCCATCAGTTCAACACAAGTATGTGCCTGTGTATCTATCATCAATTTTCCAAGATACGCCAAACCATTTTCAGGGTTTTGGTTTAGTACTTCTTCCAAATAAGCATTTGCCTTGACCCAATCCCCTTCTTCAAGAAAAAGAAACGCCCGTTTCAAAATTGAGTCGTCTATATATTCTAATATCTGCTCCAATTTTTTCATTTTAATACCTCTAGAACATTATTCCAAATATAATTGCACCCACAGCTATTATCGCTGCAGTTCCAATTATTGCTATTCCAACAAAATTCAATGCCTTTTCTTTTTTTTGTACTATTCTTAAATATGCCTGTTTTGCCTGTTCTGCTCCTTGAATGCATTTTTCTAATTTATCCTTAACATCATAATAATCGGAAACCTCTTTATATGCTTTAAACGCTTCATAAAAATCTTGCTCTGTATAAGCAGAATTAAACATACCTTCAGCATGTTCAAACTTCATACGCACTTTCCCATCAAAACATTCTTTTATCAACTGTAATGCATTTTCATAATTACCTAACTTTTCAAATATTGCTGCTGCCCTGTTATAGTCCTCCTCGCTTTTGGCATTATTCATAAGTTTTAATGCCTCATTGTAAGCAGTCGCATTTCCTACAATTACGTTACGCTCTTTAATATAGGCATTATATCCTTTTAATTCCTCCGCAATTTCTCCGTCTGCATAACGAATACATCTTTTGTAATTCAGGTTTTCATCAAACGGGCTTGCCAAATCCATCAGTTCAACACAAGTATGTGCCTGCGTGTCTATCATCAATTTTCCAAGATACGCCAAACCATTTTCGGGATTTTCATTCAGTATTTCTTCCAAATAAGCATTTGCTTTGACCCAATCCCCTTCTTCAAGAAAAAGGAAAGCACGTTTCATAATTGAGTCGTCTATATATTCTAATATGTTCTCTAATTTTGCCACTTTAATACCTCTCAAATTTAGTTACTTACAATAATTATTTTCCTGACTTCCGGCAATACCTTTTCACATTTTATTGGCGGGTGGTATCTCCTTTTCCATAATCTCTTTATCCTTTTCTTTAACCTCCTTATCCTTTTCTTTAAGTTCAGGTTCATTTTCTTTCTTTTTCTCAACATTAGCATCATTAGCATCGTTTTGCTCAACTTTTGCTTTATTCTTATCAGCAAAAAAATATTGGTATCCTTGATACCCAAAATAACTGCAAACAACAATCAGCAAAACAATAAAATAAAATATGGGTCGCATAAATTTTGCCGAACTGCCTTTATATATTTCATCAGTGATTGCAAATCTGACATCTTTACCTTTGTTCAAATATCTGTATTCACTAATCTTTTTAAGCGTCTCAAATTTTCCAAAAACATTTACCCTGACAAACAGTTTATTATTTTGCAAAATATCCATTACAACATTTTTCAGATATTCGTTATATTCTTCCAAAAAATTCCCTTGATTAATTCTTGCATTACTACAAAAAAATTTAACATTAATTTCCAGCAACCCGTGAATAACATTTATTCGTAAAAAGCCAAACTTATGTCTTATCTCGTCAAGTTTCCTGTTTAATACGGCCATATCAAACTCGGCAATTTCATCCTTATCAGATGTTGTCTTAGGTGTTATTATAATCTCCCCCGACAAAGTTAATATATTATCAGCAAACTGACTTGTTACAAAATCAAAAAAACTCACAGCAAATACCTCCTCTCAACATAATCAATACATTACTTGGAAATATCGCTACGACAATATTTGCACTTGACAGCATCTGACCTAATTAACTCTTTACAAAATGGGCATTCTACCATCTTTACTACCTCTAATTCAGCACCGCAAAACCGACATTTGACCGCCTCTTTTTTTACCTGTTCACCGCAAACCGGACACTTTTTATAATCTTCATTATCCATAGCAAAAGTATTGTGTTGCGTTTTGCTCGTAAAGTCACCCCTATGAGTTTTCACAAGAGTTTCAATGTCTATACCGCCCTGCTCGCTATCAAACGTATCACTCTTAAAACGATTATTTGGCATTGGCAAACTTTCAACTTTCTGCTGTGATGTACTGCCAATCAACACTTTGTTCAAACCAGATTTCAATCCTTGAATACTGGCTCCAATACTTTCAAAGCGGGCACTTACATTCGCCTCGTTCATAGCAACACGTTCCTTAACTTGCTGTGTTTCCATTTGAGTTTTAACTATTTCTGTTTGCATTTTTTCATCCCTTTGACACGCAAGAACTACGCCTACCAACAAAGGACTACCAACTAAAGATGCCAATCCCCAAAGAACAGGATTTCTGCCTCGTTCTTTAGCAAAATATGCCACAGCACCACAACCAATAAACCAAATTATTATTTCCATAGCAAACCTCCTCCAAAATATTATAGTGTATTTAATATCTTATTTGTGTAATTATAACGTATTTTTTATCTTAAATCAAGATATATAAGACAAAGAATGCTCTAAACATTTAGACAAACAACATATAATGTTTATGGAGGTAATTTATATGTTTGAAGAAGATTTTAGAAAACGCTTAAATGAATTAAGAACACAAAAAGGTGTTTCAGCAAGAGATATGAGTTTATCATTAGGGCAAAACCCAAGTTACATCAACCGCATTGAACTCGGCAAAGCCATGCCTTCCATGTCCACATTCTTGTTTATCTGTGATTACTTCAAAATTACACCCGCAGAATTTTTTAACACGTCTATTGCTAAACCGGAACGAATGCGAAATATAATAAAACGATTAGAGAATTTAAGTAGTAGAAAGTTTGATAACATCGCCGCCGTCATTGAAGATTTAACAGAATAAAAACGCTTACGAAACCCAATCGCAAGCGTTTTTATTTCCACTCTTCACTTTCATTTCAAAAAAATTCTCTCATCCAAAAATGAAAAAATCGTGAAACAATAAATTTCCACTGTCGACATTTTCAGCGATAATGTCGACAGTGGAAATTTTAACTTTTATGATTTTGAACAAAAATAAAAGTTTTCTTCACAGCAAAAGCATTTTCATCACTAAAATTACTCTTCAACAAAACACAGTTAAAATCGTGAAAAGTGAATTTCAAAATGGCGACATTTTATATCAAAATGTCGCCATTTTAGAAATGAGATTTTGCTGTTTTGAATGCTTTTCAACGATGAGTAAAAAGCTAAACAAAAATAAAAACAGGGAAATTGGGTAATTTCCCTTGGATAATTACCCAATTTCCCGACTTGCAACAACAAAGAGAAAAAGTCCGGTAAAATTCTAAACTGGGGAAATACCTGAATTTCCCTCAGAAAATTCAGGTATTTCCCTGCCTGCGACAAAGGAATAAAAGTTTTAATCACAGGAACATCTTACCATAATTACGCATTGCAAATTACGCATTATGTCTTCCTATATATAAAAGGAGTCACAAAAATAGCAAAAAGTAGGTTACATACAAAATATTTTTCAAAATTTGGTCTTTGCTCTTTGATTATTTGACATTTATTCCTACATTAGGCATTATTTTTTTAACTTCTCATTGCAGGCCTTGATGAAAGCATCCACATCAATACCATGAGCCCCTGCGCCCTGACCAATGGTTTCAAAATGAGAAGCCATACAGCCAACACAGCCCAAACCAAATTCTGCAAACACTTCCAAAATTTCCGGATGCTCCTGCACCGCCTCAATAATCCCCGTATCCTTTGTAATCATTTTTCCTTCTCCTTTCAAAATAAATTAAAATTAAAAACTTAAAATCAGTAATGTGGGGGCTTACTTACTGCTATCGTATGTTTCCCCACACCCCTGCCCCTCTCCCCAGGGAGAGGGTTACTTTCGCACTCTGCCAACCTAAGGCCCCTTGGTGAAGGGGCTGTCGCTTTTAGGAACGTGGTTGCGACTGAGGATTGAGAACTTCGCAGTGAGCAATCACCCGTCTTGCCCTTCTATGTTCCTTTAGGCAATCCACCCTCTTCACCAAGAGGGCAAACTTTCGCTTACATCTAACTTTTCTACTATAATCACAGGAACATTTTACCATAATTCCGCATTGCGAATTCCGCATTACGCATTATATTCCCTGAAACCTAATCCCTAAGTTTCCCCTGATATTCTTCAGCAACCTTTGCCACAATGTTCTTCATGGACTCATCCACTTCCGCATCGGTCAAAGTTCTGTCTGCTGCCTGATAATATAACTTGAAGGCAATGGACTTTTTGTCCGCCCCAATTTTTTCACTCTTGAATACGTCAAAGCAAACCACATCTTGAAGCAACTCACCGCCATACTTGCGGATTACCCCGTCAAGTTCCGCATTGCTGACATTTTCCGGCACCAATACGGAAATATCCCTTTGCATTCCCGGGAACTTCGGCATATGTTCATATTGGGGAATTTGCATGGTGGCGTTCACCAATGGTTCTACCACCAATTCCAAAATATAACTGTCTTCCGGCAAATCAAAGTTTTGGCTTACTGTCGGATGTAATTCTCCAAAATACCCGATAACCTTATCCTTGAAGGTAATTACGCAACTCTTGCCAGGGTGCATAAATTTTTCCTGGCAATAATCCAATGTGTAATCCGTTACCCCCAAATGCTCAAACAGACCTTCCACAATACCCTTGATATCGTAGAAATCCACATTGCTGCAACGGTTACACCAACTAACATCATTGCAATTACCTGACAATACCACAGACAGAATCATGGGTTCCACAGGAAAATCTTTCAACGGCAAATCTTTCGGTAAATAGGTTCTTGCCACTTCAAAGATACCCACCCTGTCTGCCTGACGTGCCAAATTGTAGCCCGCAGAATTAAGCAAACTGGGGAAAAGCATGGTACGCATTACTTTGAAATCGTCCGTAATAGGATTCATCAAAGCAATGGTCTTGCGCCGTACATCGTCTTTTGCCAACTGCAATTTGTCAAAAATATTCTCGTTCACAAAACTATAGGTCATAACTTCGTCAAGACCTGCAGCCACCATATAATCTTGAATCTTGTCCCGTACATCTTCTAACACGGACTGTTTTCCTTCCGCCATAGACAAAGCCGGATAATGACTTTCAATATGGTCAAGTCCGTGAATACGGGCAATTTCCTCACTAATGTCCGCTGCCTCTGCCACATCCCCACGCCAACTGGGAACGGTGATTACCAACGCCTTGCCTTTTTCTTCCACTTGAAACTGCAAAGCCCTGAGAATTCTTACCATTTCCTCACCGGAAATTTCCATACCGATTCTGCCGGAAATTTCCGCCGGGGTGACTGTAATCACTTTGGCATCCACTGCATCGGGGTAATCTTCCACAATCCCCTGTACGGTTTCACAAGCACCCATCTGCTCCAAAAGATAAGCCGCACGGTTCAAAGCATTGTGGGGCAGTACTGTGTCAACACCACGCTCAAAGCGGCCACTTGCTTCGCTACGCAAACCCAAGGAACGACTGGTACGGCGGATGCTGGCACCATTGAAACTTGCTGCTTCCAAAAGCACATTTGCGGTCTTGTCTGTAACTTCTGTATCCAAACCGCCCATAACTCCGCCGAGTCCTACTGCCCTCTTGGCATCGCCGATGGTAATCATATCATTGGTCAAATCCCGTTCCTTTTCGTCCAAAGTGACCAGTTTTTCACCCTCAGCACCACGGCGGACAATCAAGGTGTGGCCTTCAACCTTGTCGTAATCGTAAGCATGCATGGGCTGTCCCAGTTCCAACATTACATAGTTGGTTACATCCACCACATTGCTGATGGGACGCATACCGCAGGCACGCAAACGCTTTTTCATCCAATCAGGACTGGGGCCAATCTTAATGTTTTTCAACATTCTGACTGCAAAACGGGGACACAAATCCCTTGCTTCAATTTTAATCTTTGCCAGTTCCTGCAAGTTGCCCCCTGCTTTTTCTGCCACCTGCATTTCCGGCATTTTCAATTTTCCGCCTGTAATGCAGGCAATTTCCCTTGCCAAACCGATAATGCTGAAACAGTCCGCCCTGTTGCTTGTTAAGTCAATGTCAATCACGGTATCATTCAAGCCCAACACTTCCCGCACATCCAAGCCGATGGGTGTATCAGGTGGAAGAATATAAATGCCGTTCCGTTCCTCCGGCAACAACAATTTTGCATCAATCCCCAATTCATCCGCACTGCAAAGCATACCGAAAGAATCCAGACCACGCATTTTTGCTTTTTTCAACTTCAGTCCTTCAGGGTTATGTCCGCTGGGCGGCAACACTGCGCCAACCGTTGCCACAGGTACAATGTCATTTTGATGAACATTTTGAGCGCCGGTCAAAATTTGGACAATGCCCTGACCATAGTCCATCATGCAGACCCACAAATGGTCAGAATCGGGATGACGGTAAATCTCCGTTACCCTTCCCGTCAGCACACCGCTAATCCCTGCGCCTAAATTGGTAACAGTTTCCACTTCCAAACCCGCACGGGTAATTTTATCCACCAACTCATCTGTGGGGATATCAATATCAACATATTGTTTTAACCATTCTAAACTTGCTAACATTTTGTCACACCCCCTTATCTGAATTGGCGGACGAACCGCAAATCATTTTCAAAGAACAAACGCAAATCATCAATACCATATTTCAGCATGGCGATACGCTCAACACCCATACCAAAGGCAAAACCGCTCATCTTGTTGGGGTCATAGCCGCTCATGCGAAGCACATTGGGATGTACCATGCCGCTGCCCAAAATTTCCAGCCAACCGCTGTTCTTGCACACCCGGCAACCTTTACCGCCACAGATTACACAGGAAATATCCGCCTCAACTGAGGGCTCCGTAAAGGGGAAATAACTGGGACGCAGCCGCACTTTCACGCTGCTGCCGAAAATCTCTTTCAAGAATAATTCCAAAGTTCCCTTCAAATCCGCCAAACTGATGTTCTTGTCAATAACCAAACCTTCTACCTGATGGAACATGGGGGAATGGGTGGCATCATAGTCACAACGGTACACCGTTCCCGGAGCAATCATACGAATAGGTGTGTTGGGTTCATTGGCCTGCATAGTTCTTGCCTGAATGGGACTGGTCTGGGTACGCAACAAATACTCATTCGTGATGTAAAAGGTATCCTGCATATCTCTTGCCGGATGGTCTTTGGGAAGATTCAATGCCTCAAAATTGAAATAGTCATTTTCAATCTCCGGCCCTTCCATAACATCAAAGCCCATACGCATAAAAATCTTTTTCATTTCCCTCAGTGTCAAGGTTACAGGATGCAAATGCCCGTCCTTAGGATGGCGACCCGGCAGAGTTATATCCACCTTCTCATTAGCCAGTTTGAATTCCAAGGCCTTCTGCTCCAACAGGGCAGTTTTCTCGTCAATGACAGTTTGCAATTCTGTTTTAATATCATTGACAATTTGACCGATTTTAGGTCTTTCCTCCGCAAGCAGTTTGCCCATGCCACGCAAGATTTCCGTCATGGGTCCCTTCTTGCCCAAGTACTTAACTTTCAAGTCCCGCAAAAGTTCCAAAGAATCCACATTCGCCAACTCTTGCAGGGCCTGCTTTTTCAACGCTTCCAGTTCTTCTTTCATTTCCCTCTCCTTAATCAATTATATTTAAACAATAGTCGTGATACAATGCCTGTACTTCTTCCATGTTATGCTGGATAACAATCTGCAAGGCAGATGCCTTCGCATAATTTTCTTTCCCCATTGCACTCTTGATTTGGGTGAACAGACAAGGTTTGCCTGCTCCGTCCTTTGCCAACTCCTGACGCAGTTTGTTCACCTTCGCCCAGTTCTTTTTATCCACGCTGTTGCCGTTTGGCAATTCCCTCAATTTCTTAATCTTGGAAACATATTCCGGTAAATATTGCATTACCAGTTCCGTCTTCCAACGTATCAATGCTCCCTCACAGAAAGAATCAATATACTTGTCTAATAAAACATTACCTGCATTCAGCACTTTCCGTTTTGCCGGATATTTTTTCAATGCCTGTAAATTTTCCCACACGGTTGCCGGCGGCTTGCCAAAAAGTTTGTCCCGTTCTTCCTGACTGAAATCTTCAAATACATCTGCCTCAGTCCTGTACTGACGTTCCTGCTCCAAATAGAAACCTTTTTCTCCCGCCTTCTTGCTGATTTCCTTTTCCAGTTCCTTCAAGCCCTTACCACTGCCCAGAGCCGCTTTCATACCATCCAGCATTGCCAAATAGAATGTAGCAATCGCAATATAGGTGTTCGTAAAAGGATTCGGTGAACGCATTTCAAAACGGGTGGCCATGGGATTTTCCACATCCCGTACCAGCCCCACTAAAATTGTTCTGTTACGGCTGGGATTATCCGGTGCCAGGCCCAAACTTGTATTCACACATACGGGGGCTTCAAAGCCGGGTTGCAAACGGTTGAAAGCATCCGTGGTACAAGAAATAAATGGATTAATCACCTCATAATTTTTCAAAAGTCCCATCAAGGCGCCATACCCCAATACGGACAGGAAATCTTTTTTCATGTCCGCCGGAGCAAACAGATTAACATACTTGCCATTGTTCAATTTTGCTCCAATGCCAACATGGGTATGTTCACCGCTGCCTGCCACCCCGGGAATGGGTTTTGCTTCAAAAGTAACATCCAAACCATTCTTGCGGAAGGTTTCTTTAACAATGTTCCGCACCAGAATTTCGTTATCGGCGGTCTGTACTCCCACATTATATTTCCAGTCAATCTCCAACTGCTCCATAATGTGGGTCATATGTCCGTCCGCAGTCAGCTGACCTTTAACGCCGCCACATTCCTTGTGACCCATTTCCGGCTCCAAGCCGTAATTTTGCATCATCTCTATGCACTGTTCTAATGCGGTACGTACACTGCCACGGGTTCTCTGCCAATATTGTTCCTGCATAATCTGGCTGGAACTCAAAACCTCCACCGGCGCATCCTCACCCGGTGTCTTTACCCAAAATTCCAATTCCGTAGCACAGGTAAATACCAATTCTTTTACATCAGCAGATTTCTTCAAATGTTCCAGCCCGGGGATGTGGGGATATTTTTTCAACAGCCCCATAATTTCTTTATTCACATAAGCCAAAGTATCTGCCAAAATGGAACGGCTGCACACATGTTTGCCGTTATGTACCAAATAACAGGGAATACGCAAAGTTCCCACATTCTTTTGCAGTTTCTCATCAAAATGCTCGTAATTGTAGTCCACATACCAGTTCACGGTTGTGTCCATTTTCAAATCCACCCGGGCATCATTCAGCGTGGCGATTCCCGGCAACACAACGCTGCTGCCGTCCGTCTGTGCGGCACACCCATTACACATGGTTTCAAAATTATCTACAAATTCTTTAATGGGTATCTTCTCGTCCGTATCATTGCCGGCAAAATCCACGCCCATAAAGGAAACAAACTGTACCTCAGGATGACGCTGCAAAATCTTTTTCAGAGAAACGCTGTTCTCATCCTCCGGCCTTACCACATACAATGTTCCATAATCAGCCATAATAATCCTCCCTGTTAATTATAACTGCTTTTTGTCAAAAGCCCCACAATAATTTCTTCAATCCTGTCAAAGCATCTTTCCTTTGACCATCCCAAAGTTCTTGCTGTCCTGTCCACCTGACCCAGTTCCCGATAGGCCCACATCAGTTTTTCCATATCAAATCCCTTGACCAATGCCGCCTGCCGTAATTGCCACGAGGGATTTTTTATATCTGTGAACCGTTCTTCCATCCGTTTCAAACTCAATCCCGCTGCGGCATATTCCATAACCCTGATAATCATACGTAATTTGTAGCGGAGCATTCCCGTTATGGCTACGGATTCAGAGTTCGGACGCTTTTGCTCTACCCGCAAAAAACGCAAAGCATTTTCCAGCTGACGGCTCGTTACCGCATCTGCCAACTTAAAGGCACCTAACTCCGGCAAATCACTGAACACCTGCTCCACATCCTTATCCGTCCAAGGATTTTCTGTTCCACGCAATAATTTCAGTTTTTCAATTTCCCGCTCCAGCAAAGACAGGGGAGCAAAATTTGTAGGAGCAAGATATTCCATAATCTGACGAATACCTGTGCCATCAAAACTGCCACCATATGACTCCGCACATTCACGCAACCACGGCGACAACTTATCAGACCTTATGGGCTCACCTATAACCGCCGCCCCGTTGTCACGAATGTATTTATATAACTTCAATAGTTTGTTAAACTTGGGAACGTTGAAAACAAAGGTGCAGTACTCAGGCAAATTTTCCACTAATTGCAGATACGGCTCCAAGCGTTTCGCCAAGCCATCTTCCGAACTTTTGCCTTTTACCTCAAACAACTTCTCATCCGCAATAACAACTAAACTCTTGCCGCAAAAAAAAGGATAACTGTTCACCGCCTGTTCCACTGCCTGAAAATCCGTATCACTCTCAAAGCGGTGAATTTCCCTGTCGGACTGCTCCACGCCGTCAAACACCATTTCCGTCAGAGCGTTCATTACTTTTTGACGAAAATAAATTTCTTCCCCCACCACGGCAACTAACCTTGGCAGTTCCAGACCATGTTTTAATTTATTTAAAAATTCTTGCGGTGCAAATTCCATAATTATGTATTATAGCATATTATTTAATAATAGTTAAGAAAATAAATATAAAAATGCCATCCGTCAGGATGGCACTTTTTCAGAATGATTTTTACTATTTATCGTCATAGTGATTTTTACAGGATGCAATATAAATAACTCATAAAGCCGCCTCTAATTTTTTCAATGTAGTTTCAACGACTTTGCCGGAATTAATCTGCTCAACGGAACGCTGAAGATGTGCCATATTTTCTGCGGAATAAAATGGATCTGGATTTGCTTCAACTGCGAAAGGTATTTTACGGTCACGAATTACCTTTTTGGCATAAATCATAAACAGCGTAGTTAAATTGATGCCCATTTCCGAACAGAGTTCGTCTAATCTTATTTTTTCACTATCGTCAAATCTTAAACTGATTGTAGTCATATTTTCACCTTCTTTCGTAGTCATTATATGCAATTTTGAAAGAATTTGCAAGCATTTTATTTCTTTTTATATTTCTAATGGGTCAGAACCATATTTATTCTCCCCTTCTGTCCCCTTCTTGAAAATGAGATAAACCCATAAGAAAACATTAACAAAGAAAGCAATAGTTCCAATAATCAAACTTCCCATAGCCAAAAATCCTACGGAAGCCACCGCCGGCACCACTGCCCACCAACCACTCATATCCACATCATGCAAGCGCTTAATAACATTGATACAGTTAGCATAAAACAGCAACACCCCAAATGCCCAACCGACCAATGGTACTGCGGTCAATAAAGCAATTACCCCGCCCAAAAGCCATACCGCAATATTGTACAAAATATATGGCTTTCTGTTGCGGCGACCATTGGGGCTTAACCAAAATTCCCATGACCACAATTCCTGTTTTCCGCCGATTTCAAAACCTTGTCCATGGTTTTCCTCTGGCATATTTTCCACCGGTTCTGCCTCTAAAACCTGTTCTTCCAAATTGCCCCCACACTTGGAGCAGAACTGCATCTCATCTTCAAAGGTCAAATTACATTTTTTGCAAATCTTCATTTCTCCCCTCCGAATATCCTAAATTTTCTGTTATTATAACACATCTTTGTTCCTCTGCCAATCAGATAAGAAAAAACTCTCAACCTTTTGCAAGATTAAGAGTTTTTTGTGGTGGGCGCTAACGGGATCGAACCGCTGACACCCTGCTTGTAGGGCAGGTGCTCTCCCAGCTGAGCTAAGCGCCCGTGTGGCTCCCCGAGCCGGGCTCGAACCAGCGACAGCCTGATTAACAGTCAGGTGCTCTACCGACTGAGCTATCGGGGAGTGTGTGTCCCTTAAAGGATATGCAACATATTATAATGATTTACTTCTAATTTGTCAACAATTTATTTTTATTTTGCAACGATCTGAAAATCTCACCACTTTATCGGTGTAATTCCATATTGTTGGAGATATTCATTTGCCTTTTTGAAATGCCCACATCCAATGAATCCTCTAAAAGCCGACAACGGAGACGGATGCGGTGCTTCCAACACCAAATGTTTAGTGCTGTCTATCAAAGTTTTTTTCTGACGGGCGTAATTTCCCCAAAGCAGGAAAACCACATGCTCCCTTTCTTGCGAGATGCTTTTGATAACCGCATCCGTAAAGGTTTCCCAACCTTTACCCTGATGACTGCATGCCCGTCCTGCCTGTACCGTGAGTGTGGCATTGAGCAACAACACACCTTGGTCTGCCCAATGAGACAAATCCCCATTGCGTACCAAATAATTTACTTGATATTCTTCGCTCAATTCCCGATAGATATTTACCAATGACGGCGGCACTTGCACACCCGGTTTCACCGAGAAAGAAAGTCCGTGTGCCTGTCCCGGTTCATGATATGGGTCTTGACCTAATATTACAACTTTGACTTTGTCAAAAGGGGTACGGTTAAACGCCTCAAAAATTCTTCCCGCAGGCGGATAGACAATGCTGTTTTGATATGCCTGACGCACATAATTTGCCAGCATTTCAAAATAGGGACTGTCAAATTGTGGTTGAAGTATGTTTCGCCACGATTCTTCTATCCGAACTTCCATAATAATCCTCTTTTGCAAAAAAAAATGGAGCTAGGCACAGGACTTGAACCCGCAACCTACTGATTACAAAAAAAGTAATAAAAATCAAGTTTTCACTACTAAAAAAATTTTTATAAATTACGTTCAAAATATGTCCAATTTTTTAGTTATTTTACCACGGATGGACACACATCACAACAAAATTTTTTGTAATTTTATTGTGATTACTTTATTGATTACTATATCAAAATTTACTTTCCGTTTGAATGTACACTTTTTCCTGTCTGTCTTTAATAAGTTTTCCAATGAGAGCAACCCGAAGATTGCTTTTTGCAATTTCTTTCGGTGTTAATAAACTATCTATAAATTTTAGTGCATCTTTGCCAATGTGCTTATTCATTTTTACCTTCATTTTTTTCACTTATATACTTCATTACGAATGCCAACGGAAAGCATGAGAATAATTAGTTTATTGTCTTGAATAGTAGCAATTAAACGATATTTGCCCACTCTATACCGCCATTTTCCTGCCAAATCTCCTCTCAACGCTTTGCCGTGAAGACGTGGATTTGTAGTATTCACAAGATTATTATCAATCCACTTTTTTATAGTCGCACGAGTAACCAAATCAAGTTTTTTTATTGCTTTGTCAAACTTCGGTGTTGTAAGAATTTGGTATTTTTTCATAACCCCAACTCTTTCCACAACTCTTCTATAGGACGTGCTTTCTCCCCACTTTTAATAAACTCTTCCCATGCCTCATCCCCTGCTTTGGCATCCAGTTCATCCTCTATCCGTTCCATCAGTGCTTCCCTGAATGCCTGAGATAATGATATACCATGAAAATCAGCATATTTAAGTGCCATCGCCTTTTCACTTTCTGTCATCCTTACCGAACAAGTCATACTATCACCTTCCTTGTGTGACATTGTAACACATCAATACAACAAAGTCAACATCTCAAACTACATAAATCCCGGCGAATCCAATTCAGAATAAATATTCTCATAAACATCTTTTACCGACTTATTTTTCGGCAATTTACCATATTCTTTCAGTTTTAAAATTATATTCGCTATCCAAACCACCTTTATGTTTGAATGATAACTATACCAATTTTTTGCCTCTTTTTCTGTATAACCAACTTCTTGTAATAACTCTAAAACTTTTTCCCCTGAATTTGCAATTTTAAGCATTTCTTCTTTTTCTTCTAATGTAAATTTCACAATTTGAGCAATTTCATTTTTTTCCTCTAAAGTTGCCATTTTATTTCTCCTTTCAAATTACCTTTTTATTTTATCAAATTCTGTTATCTCTTTCGTCTTAACACCTGTTAATAACTTATTGTTTTACCAGCAACATTGGAATTATTCCAATGTTTTAATTTGGGTATAAAGCATATAACATTTAGCCGGTTCATCGTCACAATTATAATGATAATGACCGAAAAACCAATATTTAAATTTTATTTTTTTATAAAGTTCATCAAGAAATTTCTCAACAGGACAAGGTTTTTTATAAATCTTCATGTGTAACGGAAAATCGGGCATTACGCTTTTAGGACCTGAGTGAGTAATCACATAATCAACTTCATAATTTACTTTTTCAAGATTGTTATAGGCATTTTGTTTTTCTTCTTCATTAAATACTTCGTCCGGCCACCATGATATAAACGAAGTCCGTAAATCTTTGTCAATAGAAGTACCCCCGCCAAAAGTAAATATCTTTTTATCTTGAATGGTATAAACTTCCCCACGCATTAAATGATAAAATTTATCATTGATTTTATGTGCTTTTCCACTCATATAATCCACAACTGGCAGTGCTTTAATTCTTGTAAAATTTTCGTGGTTGCCATCAACAAATAATGTGGTGAACTGCTGATTCGCCAACCAATTATATAAACTTAATTCTTTCGGTGTAGGTTTGTTATCCCATAACAAGCCGCAATCTCCGGCAATGATAACAAAATCATTTTCGCCCCAATGATAACGAAATCTCTTAACATTTATACGGCTAATATCCCCATGTATATCCCCAGTAACATATATCATCTATTCATCCTTGTCGCTTTTATTATAATACTATCCTTTTATGTAGTCGGTCAGTAAATCCGCTGTTTCATTTTCAAAAATGCCAATAGCTTTTGAAAGTGCTTTACTTACATTTGTATTCTGCTTAATTCTATGGAGCAAAATGCCGACATTTCCTAATGTTACTTTGTCAACAATA
Source organism: Phascolarctobacterium sp. (assembly GCA_030531205.1). GTDB lineage: Bacteria > Bacillota > Negativicutes > Acidaminococcales > Acidaminococcaceae > Phascolarctobacterium_B. The sequence goes on along the minus strand of JAUNOC010000009.1, from coordinate 17,767 downwards.
TCTTCATATTTTCTTTTTCCAAAAGAACTTTCAGCACAAGGAATACCTTCCTCGGCAAAAATTTCGTCAACTTGTTCACACATACTGTTGACAGTTTCTTTTGGTAAAGTTTTATCAAATTCTAATTCAACTTTGAACATTTTTTACCCACCCCATTTTCTCTTTCATACAATAACACACCATCCCTCACAACATCACTTTCTACTCTAAAATTATCTTGCTTATAATATTCAAATTTCTTTTTAGTGCTAACTAAAATATCAACCGGACGATTACGTTTTCCCCACAATGCTTCACTTGCGGTAAAATATACATCGTCCGTATTTGCTTTATTGTCAACTACAAGAAAAAAATCGTAATCGCTATGATTGTTTTGCTGTCCTTTTGCAAAAGAACCAAACAAGTAAATTTGCAACGGTCTAACGGCCTTTGCAATAATATCAGATAACTTTTTTATTGTATCAAATTCTGCTATCTCTTTCATCTTATCACCTGTTATGGATTTGTTTATTCAAAAAAATCTTAATGGATAAAAATACCGCTCGTTTATGTGAATCTTATATGTATGAAAATAATGTTTTTTACACTGTTTAAGCACAACACAATATTGTTTTTTGCGAAAATATTTTTTTCTTACAATAGCGACATATCTAAGCCAATCCAATTTGTACTCTCTCCACATAAAATCATTTACTTCATACCAAATTGGCAAATTACGCATCATATAAACTTTTTCAAAGATAAGTTCATTATAATTGTCATTACAAATAAAATTCTCCCGCATTCCTTGTACGCAAGGGAATCTACTTTCCAACATTAAATCAAGGCACGCTCTGATATGGTTAGCAATAGGATATTTGTTATTTGGATGTTCCGGAACAGGTCTTGCTTTGTTTATTCCATATTCCCCAAAAATATTACTATTCGTGTTTTCAATATGAAGTTTTTGCCAATTTAATGCTCCCCAATGCCAATCTCCACAAGTTTCCAAATCAGGCGAATTCATATTTAGAGCATACATTCCAGTTATGTATTCCATAATATGTTGTCGTTCCTTCGAACAATCAATTTATTAACAAACCAGCAAATTACATTTTTTTACCCTCGCAAAGTTTAATTTTTTTATAGTGACTATATCAAAATTAAAATTAATTATCCATAATATTGTACCCCTTCAGAAAGTATGTTTTTGTATAACAACGAAAAATCTTTGTATTTTTCCCATTCTTTTTTATCACTTATTGTCAGTGATAAAAAAACATTATTTTCTAAGCCAATATCACTGGCTATATCAAGTAATTTATCTTTAAAATTTCTTAGAGATTTTTTTGATGAGTCAATTACAACCAAAACATCAATATCAGATTCATTATCATAATCCCCTCTTGCACAAGAACCAAATAAGTAAATTGCAGTTATTTCTTTAGGAATTTTTTTTAATGCTTGATTTGTAAATTCTTGAACGGTCTTTTTTATAATTTCATTGGTCATTTTTGTTCTTCTTTACAAATAAGGGTTTGTCCGGAAGTCCTTTTTCTTTTCGCCATTGCCGGTATTCTTCCTGAAATTTAGGGTCACGGCATTGCTGTAAAAAAATGTGAACAAGTTTTTCGGCAACATAATCTGTAATACCAATTTGAGGTATTTCTTTAGTTTGTTTTTTAGTCATTTTTTTCACTCCCCTAATAAATTATACCGTTTAGATAAATAATTATCAACTCTAACGTTGCATCCTCCATCCGTCTTTACCACAAATTCTTTCCTTCTCTTTTTTTATTTGGCGTTCAGATTTTACTAATTTTGCTTTTGGCTTCTTCTTCTGCACGGTTTTTATTTGCTCTTTCAAATGTTCAGCTACATTTTCTTTTTTCTGCAGTTGCTGTTCTGCGATTTGACGGTCGCCCCAAATCTTTTTGTCCAATTCGGCTTGTTGTTTTTCCAGTTCCTGTATTTCTTTTTTCAAATCTTTATAGCCATGCTCCAACAAATAACAGTTGAATACTACTTTCTCTTTTTGCCAAAAACACTTTTTCTTTCCCGCTTCTTTGGCTTCTTTGATTAGCTGTTCTTTTTTCTCAGCAAGTTGTTTTAATTTTTCTGTTACATTGTTATATTGTTTGTGCAGTTCCCATTTGTCAGGTTTCTGTTTATGGGCGGTATCCTGCTTTTCTTTTGTCTCTTGCTTTGCCTGTGGAACTTGTGATTTTTCGTGGGTATCAGACATCGTGCCGGTGTCTTTTCGCTCGTCTGTGGGGCTCTTAGAAAGCCAGTTATTTTCATTTTCTGTAATTTTTTCATTTTGAATTTTAATTTCAGCGGCTTTCCAAGTTTTTAGTTCATTATCAATATCTTGATTTACGGAATTTATAAGTTTTATTTTTTCATTGAGTTCTTTTTTGGGGCTATTTTGAGAATACCCCTCGTGGACTTGTGCAAGTTTATCAAGTCCTTGTCTTTGATAACTTTTCATTGATATTTGATTTTCCTTCGGCAAATATTTATTGATTTCCTGCTCTGCCAAGTTCCGCCATTTTTCTAAATTTTTAGGATTATCCCAATCATTTGTTTTAACAGTTTTAGTGACATATTTATTTCTGTCAGTTCTATTTTTAGATTTATCAATTTCAATTTTATTACCATTTTTATCTAAAACAGCAACTCGTCTTTTTTTGGAAAGCCATTGTCCATGTTCGTCAATACTTCGCATTGTCAACATAATATGGACATGGTAATTTTTATTTCCTTTGTCAGGTTTATGGATTGCATAATCAACGCACATACCATTTTTAACAAATGCTTTTTTACAAAAATTTTCAACAAGTTGTTTGCGTTCTTCAGCTGTAATATTCCAAGGCAGTGCTAAAATAATTTTCCTTGCCAGCTGTGCTTTTGAAGATGTTTCTACTTTTTCAACTGCCTGCCAAAGTGTTTGTCTGTCTTTGTAAATTTTCGGTGCGTATTCAGGCAAAAGTACATTCTTGTTTTCAATATCAGCGGACTTATAACTGTAATTATAAGTGTGTCCATTATCAATGCTATACATCTTTTCTCTGCTATTGTATGCTGAAGCACCAACACAATTTCTATTTTGTTTAGCATTACCTCTGCTTACTATTTTCAGTTGTAAATATGCTATTGCCATAATAATTGACCCCGTAGGGCGCAACGCACTACACGAAGTGTAGTGTATAGTTGCGCCGTTATACAACGGACTATAAAACAACAAAAACTGATTTTATTAAAAAAGGCGACTTCGTATTCGCCCCGTAATCAAGAGATTTTACTTTCACGCGATAAATATATCACGTTATTTTGTTTCACCTTTTGCATAGCCAAAATTAATTTTTGCAAATTCCTCAACAGCAGAATTGCCACCGAAACAAATTTTTTCAAACTCATTTATTTTGTGTTGTTGATAAAGAACACCCAACGCAATACAAATCAAACCGTGATTTCTGCACTTGCGAGCCATAGCAGAATTTAATTTTTTTACTTTCTGTTCCATTATCTTTTTTTCGTTGGCGAGTTGTTTCTTTTCCAACGAAAGCATTTTTTGCTTTACATCAACAATGGCTAATCTGATGTCTTTCTTTTCAATGGCACTTTTAGCATTTTTCAATTTTTCTTTGAGCGTGTTCATAACCTCTTTTGCATGTTCCATATTTTCAATTTTTACATCATTCATTTTTCTTTTTCCTTTCCTCTACGCATTATTTCTCTCAAAAATTTTTGTCCAAAACATCTACACATGCTTGTTGTAATCCGGGGATGCAGTAAGCATACGTATCAAGCAAGACACTTGTAGTTATCCATCCGCCCCGCTCCTGTACTGCTTTGATTGGTACACCATTGGACAGCATTGTCGCCGCCCCTATGTGTCGCAAATCATGAAAGCGTATCTTCAATCCTGCCGCTATTGTCAGCTTATCCCAAAACAACCGAAATAAACGATCATTTACAACACCGCCAGTATGGGATGTAAAAATCAAATCATTGTCATCGGCGAACAAATCGCCAACTTCTTCAATGTATTGCTGCTGCTGCTTTTTCCAATCTTTCAAGCGTTCAATCATTGAATCAGACAATAAAATTTTTCTGTACTGTCCTGTTTTAGGACTGCCAACTGTTATTCCGTGTGATGCATAAACGATATTCTGCACAACAGTAAATGTCTTTGCATCCATGTCAATGTCTTGCCATCTAGCACCCACAATTTCACCCTTGCGGCACAAAGTATGCAACGCAAAATAAACAGCGGTTTTGTAGCAACTGTACATGTACACATGAGCGATGGTGTTTTGCGGTCTGTAATTCTCTGGTATCATTACCGCCTGTTTCTGTTTTTTGCTGGCATCCACATCAATATTCCAATAATCCTGTGTTTCTGCCAATGCTAAAAAAGCACGCATTTCCTCAGGTGTTATCTGTAACGGTTTTGTTTTTTCTTGCTTTACAGGTTTGCTTTGCGGACGTAATCCTAACAAACCTTGTTTAACCGCTCCGTCTAAAACAAGGTTCAGAGCCCGCCTAATTGAATTTACAGTTCCGGGGGATAGCAGAGTATCCCCCAAGGACTTTTTAACCGTTAGAAGCGAATTTAGCCACATTTGAATGTGATTGGATGTTATTTTTTTCAACTGCATATGACCTAACGGGCTTGTTGAGAGATGTTTTCTGCACATATACTCGTAATACTCGTAAGTTTTTATTTTGACGGTATCCTTTTGAGTGGGAAGCCACCGGTTTATCCATTGGTTGAGGGTTAAGTTTTCCCAAGGGGTGAGTTTATCTTTCCGCTCCTGCAAAAACCGCTCCACCCTTTCCTGTAATTGCTTTTTGCTTTTCGCAGTGAATTGAATTCTTTTCCTGTTGCCGTCAATATCTGTATAACTCAAAGACCACGCCCAGCGACCTTCTCCTGTTATTTTGTTTTCTGAATAACTGTAACTGCCTGTTCCGGCATCTCTTCTACTGTGTGACATTTTTTCCTCTACAAAAATAATCTAAATTTAATTTTTTAATTGCCAATTATTCTCAACGCATTTGTAAATATAATTTTTCGGCGATTTTATTGCTTTATTATTAAATGCAGACAAAGCACGTTCAAAATTAGCCAATATTCTTTTTCCCCGATTAGCTAAATTTGCAGCAGCAGCAGTTTTGGGATTTGATTCCGCCTTAAGTGATGCTTCCAAAATTTCATCCTCAGAAAGTCCATACATTTTCATAATTTCTTTCGCTACAACTGGTAAATTACGCGTACTACTACTATCTTTGATAGAACTATTTAAGTTCCCTTGTATGCTTATGTTACTGCTGCTATCTATATCTCTAATATCTATATCTCTAATCTCTGTCGTAGAAATCTCGTAGAAATCTACGAGATTTCTACTTTCTGTTGAAATTTGTAATTTTTCTTCTTTAATTCCCCGCTGGTATGCACGGATACGGTCAGCTTCGTCAGAAGATTTGCCAATGTAATTTTGGATATCAAGCATATATATTGCTCCATTATGTAAAATTTCGATTAACCCACGTCTTTGAAATTCACCCAATGCTCTCTCTATCATCGATTGGCTTTGTCTAGTTATAGACGCTAATGTAGGCAAATCCATAGGAATAGCATTGTTCAGCATAAGTCTGCCGTTATATTTTAGGCTGTGTAAATAAAGTTTCAAAAGAATATTTGAAAAAATAATTCCATCCGGCATACTTTCGATTGCAATCATTTCTTCTGTATCGTAAAAATTTTCTTTTAGTCGCATCCAATAATACTTCCCATTTTTAGCCATTATATTATCCCCCAACCATAGTTGCAGCACTTGCTTTCACCTCTGCTTGAAGTGCCGCATCCGCCAACGCTTCCATTTGTGCCAGTTTGCCCTCAATGAATTTTGCCGGGATAAAAATCCTTTTCATTACCATCACGGTCGGCCAACACTCCGTTTGCATTTGACGGACAAAAGTTTGCCTTGCAACTTGATTTTGATAGAGAACATCCAGTGCCTCATCAATAGAATAAATGGTTTTCTTCCTAACAGATTTTTGATTTTCTAACATTTTTCAAAATCTCCTTTCACGTACAATGTACTGTTTATAATATCACAGTACATTGTACGTGTCAAGAATAACTTTCAAATTTTTCTTAAATGTGGTAAAATAAAAATGGTAAAAGAAAATGAAAAAGAACAAAAAACCTGATTGGGCTATCCAAATACGGAAAGCAAGAATAGCACATAATTACACACAACCACAACTTGCAGCGTTACTTGGTGTATCCTTAACTTTAATTCAAAAAATTGAAGCCGGTACACGAACACCTTCCTATTACCTATTACATAACATATCTGATTGTTTAGATGTACACCTTTTAGAATTGTATGATTTATGTTCTCGCCCAGAATATTATGAGAAAGAATGGTCTGAAATTGACAATATTATTGCAAAAGCTAATATTGAAAATTTAGGTTCACCTCCAGACATGGAAGAATCAAAATATTCGGATTGTTCCTGTTGGTTACATCGAACTACAGATGATGCTGAATGCTATGTTGATAAAGAAGAATTACTACTAAAATCTTACGAATTAAAACAACAACTAAAACATGAGTATGAGAAACGGCTATTAAAATATGTAGAATCATTATTTAAGTAAACAAAAAAAAAGAAGCCCGGTTAAAAATCGGACTTCTTTTTTTGTTGTGATTGCTTTATTGATTACTTCATTTTTATGAAGGTGTCTCAAAAATGGAGCTAGGCACAGGACTTGAACCCGCAACCTACTGATTACAAATCAGTTGCTCTACCGATTGAGCTAGCCTAGCACACTTGCATATTATATATTCTTAACTTTGTTATGTCAATAACAAAATTAAGTTAGATGAAAAAATTTTCTATTAAAGATAAAAATAGTACACCGTAAAAGCCGCCAACGCTATACGGTACCACGCAAAAATTGTAAGTTTATTTTTTCCCACAAAGCGTACAAACCAAAAAATAGAAAGGTAGGCAACAATTCCTGCCACCACAAAACCGATAGCCAATGTTTTGAAATCATTCATACTGAGCAGAGCGTAGTTCTTGTACAAATCATACATGGATGCGGCAAACATCACCGGCACTGCCATAATGAATGTATAGGCCGCACTGACACGGCGACTAAGTCCGACCAACATTCCCCCTGCAATGGTACTGCCACTGCGGCTGAAGCCGGGCCACAAAGAAAAAATCTGAAATGCCCCAATGCAAAAGGCCTGACGCAAAGTCATTTTATCCAAATCATCCTGCAATTCCCTGCCCTTTGCCCAATGCTCTGCCAACATCAGCAACAATGCACCGAGAACTAAACCAATGGCTACTGTAAACGGATTGAACAATAACTCCTTAATTGCTCTGTAAAGCAAAAAAGCAATACCCATACAAGGAACACAACCTGCCAGCACATGCCAAGCTGAAAACCCCTTGTCGTACCGCCAACCGTCCGCCGTAAAGAACTTTTGAAAACGCTCTCCATAAATAAAAAGCACGGAGAGAATGGCCCCGAACTGGATGAAAACCTCAAACACATCCACCACTGCACCTTCAAAGCCAATCATTTCCCCTGCAATAATCATATGTCCCGTGCTGCTGACGGGCAAAAATTCAGTTAAACCTTCCACCACTGCCACAGCAATGGCTACTAAACTCTGATAATCTATTTTTAATCACCAAACGAAATACCGATCTGTCTGCCTGTACGGATTAACTCACTGTCCAAAGGCACATTGCGTGAACCGCTGCCGGCAATTTGTAAATCTACAGGAACTATTTTATCATTTTGCAAAGACATCATAACATTGTATTCCCCTCTTAAACATGCCTCTGCTGCCGCCACACCATAACGGGTAGAAAGCATTCTGTCAAAAGCAGTCGGACTGCCACCTCTTTGCAAGTAGCCAAGCACCGTACAACGGCATTCCACTCCTGTAATTTTTTCTAAATCTTCAGCCACCTTATTACCTGCGCCACCCAAACGCAATGGCTCAAAACTGTCCTTTACCACCCTGCTGACACTAATTGTACCTCCGACTGGTTTCGCCCCTTCTGCCACAACCACAATACTGAACTGCTTACCGTCCGCCCTGCGTTGATTAATTTTTTGGGCAACACTTTCTATATTGTACGGAATTTCAGGAATCAGGATAGCATCCGCGCCACCCGCAATTCCACAATAAAGGGCGATCCAGCCTGCGTAACGCCCCATAACTTCCAACACCATAACCCGGTGATGGCTTTCTGCTGTGGTATGCAAACGGTCAACCGCATCCATTGCCATTGCCACCGCTGTATCAAAACCAAAAGTACGTTCCGTTCCAATAATATCATTGTCAATGGTCTTGGGGCAGCCAACTACTTTAACACCACATTCCCGTGCCAACTTGGCACCAATGGCAAGCGTGCCGTCACCACCAATATCTATCAACGCTTCAATATTATACTTTTGCAGATTTGCCAACACCTTGTCCCGCATATCGCAAAACTCTAACTTGCCATCCTTTTGCACAGCCATATGGAAGGGATTATCCCTGTTGGTAGTACCTAAAATCGTACCGCCCCGGGGCAAAACCCCTGACAAGTTGGCATAATTCAACTCCCAAAATTTTCCATGAACCAAACCATTGAAACCATCCAACACACCATAAACTTTGCAATTATGGTTTAAAAGAGTTTTAGCAGCCCCACGGATAACCGCGTTCAACCCGGGGCAGTCACCGCCACCGGTAAGCACCGCAAAAGTTTTTTGTTCTTTTCCCATCATTCATCATCCCCACTAATTTATTGAATTTTCTTACGAATCCTTTGAATAGCATTATCTACGGACTTTTCCTGCAAAACAAGTTTCTGCGCTATTTCTGCATAACTTAAACCTTGCAGATAAAGTGTTAAAACTTCCTTTTCCATTTTAGTTAAACTTTTTTGTAATCTCTCTAAAAATGTTGCACTTTCTTCTTTGCCGATCAATTTTTCTTCCGGACTGATTTCAACATTAAATGCCTCAACTTTAGCCATCAGATTTTCATTATTTTTATCGTCCAATGATTCTGCTAAATTCAATGCCTTATGTTTATCCCTGTTCGCCAAATTGATTGCCTGCAGAATTTTCCGTTTTACACAAAGATTGGCAAATGTAGCAAAACTTGCTCCCTTATCAGGTTTATAAATGCAAATGGCCTGAAATAACCCAATCATGCCTTCCTGCATTACATCTTCCGTACTGGCTCCGACCAGATAATAACTTCTTGCCTTGACCTTAACCATACTGCGGTATTTATTTAGAAGTTCTTCCTGTGCCCAAACTTGTTTGGGATTCCCTCCATCTTGAGCAAGAGTGATTAATTCATTTTCATCCACGCTGACGCACCACTTCATACATCAAAATCGCACCTGCGGCTGAAGCATTCAAACTGTTCACGCCACCCTTCATAGGTAATGACACCACCGCATCACAGCGTTCCTTTACCAAACGGCCTAATCCCTTCCCTTCTGCTCCAATAACTAAAGCGATAGGCCCTTTCAAATCCGTTTCGCTATAACAGGTACCGTCCATATCCGCACCTACCACCCAGCAATTATATTTTTGCTGCAATTCTTCAATGGTCTGGCTGATATTACCTATCTGCACCACCTTCATATATTCCACCGCTCCGGCAGAAATTTTTGCCACCGTTGCGTTCAACGGGCAACTGTGCCGCTTGGGAATAAGTACGCCATGTACTCCTGCCGCGTCCGCTGTACGGATAAGCGCCCCCACATTTTGCGGGTCCTGCAATTCATCCAAAATAAGCAAAAATGGCTCTTCCTGCCGCTGTGCCGCTTTCTTGAAAACATCCGCCAATGTGGCAAACTCAATTGGCGCCACTGCCGCCGCCACTCCCTGATGACGGGCCCCCTCTGTCAATTTATCTAATTTATCCAAAGTAAGAGTTTCCACCACCAAGTGCTTTGCCTTTGCTAAAGCAAGAATTTCACTGATACCGCCAGGCTTGGCACTTTCCTGCACAAATATTTTATTGATATTGTGACCGCTCCGCAGCGCTTCCAGCACCGCATTACGTCCGTAAATCAAATCCAATTATTTTTTCAACTTATCCTGTTCCAATAATTTTGCCAACCTGCCGCAACTCATAGCGCCTTCATGGCATACCCTTTGAGATACACAGGTTGGTCCTGCGTTTTCAAAAAGAATAGGAGCAACCTTTTTACATTCTTCCAGCATTTTATTTGCCAAAGCACGGATTTCCCATTGTGCTCTTGCACAACAGCGCAAGCTGAAGAAATTCATCAAACTGCGGGCATTGAAAGTACAAACAATTTTTGTTTCTGCCGCGTTGGGCAGCACATAACGGGCATCCTCATTGGCAATCCCCATGTCTGTAAATTCATTGTACAAGTTTTGAATATCCACCATCAATTTTTCAAACTTTGCCTTGGCCTCCGGTTTCGCCGCAATGGAAGGAGGCATAATGTTTTCAAAATTATGCTCCGCAACATAGCGTTGGCTCTGTTGGGAATAAGAAGCAATGCGATGACGTACCAACTGATGTGTTAGAACACGACTTACCCCCTCAATGGCAAAAGTAAAAGTAACATGCTCAATAGGGGAAAAATGCCCCATACTGACCAATTTATGAACCAGTTTAACCGCCTGCTCATCTGACATCTTTTCTTCCAGTTCCGCCGCACCTATCGGGCTGTAACAAAGCCGTGCGCTCATGGCAACGGTCTTATCCGGCTCCGGAGTATGTCTGAGTAATTTCACTTCCATCTTCTTCACTCCCTTTCAAATTAATGCGTAATACGCAATTCGCAATGCGTAATTATTGTCTGAAACGCCTTCTCCATCAGTTCTTCGCATCTGTCCTGCATATCGCTTAAAAATAAATAACCAATCAATGCCTCAAAAGCAGTTGCCTCACGATATTCCTGCACCGAAGCACTTTTCGGCACCATGCTTTTGGCGTTACGTCCCCTGTGATATACCCCTGTTTCTTCTTCCATCAGTTCTCCAGCCAAAGCCCTCATGGCCTTGGCCTGGCAAACTGCACTCACCATCTTGGCACTTAAATCGTGCAACACCCGTACCTGGGAAGAATTTGGCAAAATCCGCAACCGCACATAAGTACTGAACACAATGTCACCAATATAAGCAAGCACAATGGGATTCATGCCCTTCGGGTCAGGATATTCCTTGCCCTCATCAGCACAACGGCTAATGGCAAGTGCCTTTAACTTTTGGTATTGCTCAAACTTCATTCTCTTGTCCACTTAACTCCCTGTGGAGTATCTTGCAAAATAATTCCCTTGGCCGCCAGTTCAGCACGGATTTGGTCCGCCAATTTGTAGTCCTTATTTTTCTTTGCCTCTGCCCGTTTAGCGATTGCCGCTTCAATCTCCGCCGCCTCAGGGTCACTTTCCTTAGGTTCCGCAGTTTTATCCGCTACACCTTCTTTGTTTTCCAATATGCCAATGATGGAACACATTTCAGCAAACACCTTTTGCATTTGGTCAACCAATTTACCGTCCGGCTTGCCCTCGCCAATCTCTGCCTTATACGCATTTACCTTCTTGGCAAGTTCAAACATATAACTGATAGCCAAAGCGGTATTGAAATCATCCCGCATGGCTTCCATAAATTTTTCTCTAAGTTCTGCCACTTCCTTACGCAAAGCCAAACTCCGTTGGGTTGGGCCGGAACTCATCTTCAACACCAGTTCACCCAAAACTTCCTTAGCATTACGAAGACGTGACAAAGATTTTTTGGCCTCATTCAAACGGGCATCGCTGAAGTCCAAAGGAGAACGGTAATGGGTTTCCACAATGAAAAACCGCAATGTTTCCGGGTCAAAATTCTTCAAAATATCAATGACCATAAAGAAATTCCCCAAGGATTTTGACATCTTCTCTTCATTCACAGTAATAAATCCATTATGCAACCAATAACGTACAAAAGGATGTTTCAAAGTGCAGCCCTCGCTTTGGGCAATCTCGTTTTCATGATGAGGGAAAATCAAATCAGAGCCGCCACCATGAAAATCAAACTGCTCACCCAAATATTTCATACTCATGGTACTGCACTCAATATGCCAGCCAGGACGACCTTTTCCCCAGGGAGAATCCCAACTTGGTTCATCCGGTTTAGCCGCTTTCCACAGAGCAAAATCCATAGGATGTTTCTTTCTTTCATCCACGTCAACTCTTGCCCCTGCCTGCATATCTTCCAAATTTCTGCTGCTCAGTTCGCCGTAACGAGCAAAACTTTCCACGCTGTAATACACATCCCCATCAACCACATAAGCGTGTTTGTTCTCAATCAGTTTTGCCACCGTACCAATAATATCCTCAATATGTTCGCTGACCCTCGGATAGACATGAGCCCGGCGTACATTGAGTTTATCCATAACCTCGTAATAACTGTCTATGTAGCGGTTGCAAATATCAAACCACTGCACACCTTCCTTGTTGGCTGTGTTGATAATCTTATCATCCACATCCGTGAAATTCTGAACATGGGTAACATCATATCCCTCATGCTCCAAAAAACGCCGGATAACATCCCAAGTCACAAAAGGACGGGCATTGCCTACATGGGGGTGATTATAAGGAGTTACGCCGCACACATAAATTCTCGCCTCACTGGGATTAATGGGAACAAACTCCTCTTTCTTTTTCGTCAAAGTGTTATAGACCTTAATTGCCATTTTTCAATACCCTTTCCACTCTTGCAATACATTTTTCTTTACCGAACAGGGGGATAATTTCCGCCAGTTCAGGCCCGTGCTGATTGCCGGTTAAAGCCACCCGCACCGGCATAAACACATCCTTGCCCTTCAACCCTGTGGACTTTTGAATGGATTTGAAAAGTGCCTTCACATTGGCAGCGTCCAATTCTATTTTGCCAATTTCTTCAATGAAGGACTGCATAACCTGAGGCACCGTAGCCGCTTTTAATACCTGTGCAGTTTCTTCATTTTCCATAACCACATCCTCCGTAAAGTACATCTTGATGTATTCCGGAATCTGCGCTCCATAACAAACATGCTCATGACTGGTCCAAACCACTTTTTTCAACCAGTCCAATTGTTCACCATTCTCCGTACCCTTAAGATAACCCACCGTCTGCAAATGCGGTTTGGCAAACTCAAAAAATTCTTCTTCATTCAGTTGACGGACATAGTGTTGGTTAATGAAATTAAGTTTATCCAAATCAAAAACCGCAGGATTCTTCGCCACATGCTCCATACTGAATTCCTTAATCAATTCTTCCATACTGAAGATTTCCTGCTCACTGTTGGGAGCCCATCCCAACAACGCCAGGAAATTATTGATACCAGCAGGCAAATAACCTAACTGACGATATTGGTCCACACTAGTGGCACCATGCCGCTTACTCATCTTCGTATGGTCCTTACCTAAGATTAGGGAAATATGACCAAAGACCGGTTTTTCAAACCCCAACGCATCATATACCAAACATTGACGGGGAGTATTGCTTAAATGCTCCTCCGCCCGGATAACATGATTAATCTTCATCAGATGGTCATCAATAACCACCGCATAATTGTAGGTAGGAATACCGTCACTCTTCACAATAACAAAATCACCAATACCATTGCTGTCAAAAGTAACATCACCACGAACCAAATCATGTACCACAATCTGCTGATTTGCAGGAACTTTAAAACGTACCGTAGGTTTCCGCCCCTGTTTCTCATATTCCGCCCTTTGCTCAGGAGTCAAATTACGGCAATGGCCCATGTAACGGGGCATCTCACCCTTGGCCAAAAGTGCCTGCCGCTCCGCCTCCAGTTCCTCATCCGTACAATAGCAGTAATAGGCCTTGCCCTCTGCCAAAAGTTGTTCTGTGTACTTTTTGTAAATATCCAAACGCTCTGTCTGACGGTAAGGACCATTGGGGCCGCCCACATCAATACCTTCATCCCAATCCATCCCCAGCCATTTCAAAGCCGCCTTAATATTCTCCTCGGACTCCCTGCTGCTCCGTTCCAAATCCGTATCCTCAATACGCAAAATCATCTTACCGCCTGTCTTACGGGCAAGTAAAAAATTGAACAATGCGCTGCGGGCACCGCCAATATGGAACGGTCCCGTAGGACTGGGAGCAAACCTTACTCTAATTTCATCTGCCATTTTTCCCTCCAAAACATTTATAATTCGCAATTCGCAATTCGTAATGCGTAATTCACAATTATGGTTTTACGTTCCTGTGATAAAAATGTCAGTTCAATGACAAGCGATTTGGCCCCTTGGTGAAGGGGCTGTCAGCGATAGGAACATCAGTGGCTGACTGAGGATTGAAAACTTATCTGCAACGCAAAGTGAGCAATCACCCGTCTTGCCTTTCTATGTTCCTTCAGGCAATCCACCCTCTTCACCAAGAGGGCACATATCTCCTCACACCTGAAACCTGATTATAATCACCGGAACTTTTTACCACAATTTTTCATTTTTAACTTTTCATTTTTAATTGTTGCGTAGCAACACCACCGCCTGTGCGGCTATACCTTCTTCTCGTCCCACAAAACCCAAATGCTCCGTAGTAGTTGCCTTCACACTTACACAATCCAAAGCAACACCCAAGGTCTGGGCAAGTTTTGAACGCATATCCAAAATATAAGATGCCAGTTTCGGTGCCTGTGCCGCAATGGTAATATCCACATTGCCAACTTTCCACCCCTTAGCACGCACCAACTGCATCACATCAGTCAAAAGCAGCATACTGTCAATGCCCTTATATTTTGCATCCGTGTCCGGGAACAAATGCCCAATATCCCCCAATGCCAAAGCACCCAAAAGAGCATCCATCAAAGCATGAACCGCCACATCTGCATCACTGTGCCCTTCCAACCCCTTGGCATAAGGAATATGCACACCGCACAGAACCAATTTGCGGCCTAAAACTAACTTATGAACATCAAAGCCCGTTCCCACACGGAAAGGGCATCCCAAATCTTCCATCCTATTTCACCCTGGCAAAAATCATCCGTCCCGCCATAGTTTGCAAGACACTGTTAACCACAATATCTACAGAAGAACCAATCAAATCCTTACCATTCTCCACCACAATCATAGTACCGTCATCCAAATAAGCCACTGCCTGATTTTCTTCCTTACCTTCCTTGATAAGGTACACCCTCATCTCTTCACCGCTCATCACCACGGGTTTAATGGCATTGGCCAACTCATTCACATTCAAAACCCTAATACCCTGAATACCTGCCAACTTGTTAAGATTATAATCGTTGGTAATAATGATAGCATCATAATCCTTTGCCATCCGCAAAAGTTTGGCATCCACATCAGGCACATCCTCATAATCATCATCAATAATAGTAACCTGCTCCGCATAACTTTTCTGCAAGTCCTGTACCAAGTCCAGCCCCCGGCGACCCTTGGCACGTTTCATACTGTCGCTGGAATCCGCCAATTTTTGCAACTCAACCAGCACAAAATTAGGCACAACCAGCCGTCCGTCAAGAAACCCTGCCGCAAGAATATCCATGACCCGACCATCAATAATAACACTGGTATCCAAAAGTTTATTATTGCTGTATAACCTGGTTATGGAAACATCATCCTCAACCGCTGGCTTTGCCACAGTTCTGTTGCCCCTCATACTGGGAACCCTTGTAAAGAAGCCAAGAATATCATTACGTTTCCGCAAAGCCACCTTTGCCCCAACCAAAGCCAGGACAACGGACATAATAACAGGAATATAGGGTCCGAAAACAGGCAAATAGGAAAACGGCCCGCCGGCAAGATTCCCCACAATCAAACCTATAACCACCCCCATGAGCATGACAAAAATATCACTAGTAGGCACTTTTGCCAGCATTTGGGCCCAACGCTCACTGTAATCTAAAATACAGTCGCTGATAATTGGGGAAACCTTGAAACCAATCCAGGTAAAACAAAACATACTCAGAGCACCGGTGATTAAACTTCCGGTAGGAATCTGAGGATTATTCATATCATAGCCCATCGCCTCTGTGATAAAAGGTAAATAATAATCTGTGACTATGAGGCCGGTAATAACAAAAACCACAGTGATGATGGTGCTGAAGATTTTCTTAATCATTCTCTTTTCCTCCTTTCTTAATAAATTTAGTGAAGCAAAAAATTCAAAATCTTCACACAGTTCATTATATTATAGTATTTTCTTTTTAGCATTTCAAGAGTGTAGCAAAAAATACACTAAATTATCCAATTTTCTCCATTTTTTTTAAGAGAAAATTGGGTAATTAACTTCATTCAAACTTTTGCTCTTAGTCAAGTCAAAATTAAAAGCTGGAAAATTAGATAACTTTCCACCCCCATTACGTAATCTTACATTTCATGTATTCCACATATCTATTAATCGACAATATTTCTGATAACTTTAATATAATTCAGTTTCTTATTTACACTAATTTTAACCTCTATGGTCATTCCCCCATATTTCAATATTGGTTTTTTCTTATTCCAAAGTATATGTGCATCAGAATAGTAAAACATATTCATGACCGTTTCCAAATATTCTTGAAATTTTTTTTCTCTATTCGTAACTTCATACTTTTTTCTATTTTTAAGTTCGCCAAATGTATCCTCTAACCTGCAGTCATCATCAAATGTCTCATAAAGTAAATCACAATCAACATTTCCGCTTTCCAACCACCAACCAAAAAATTCCAGCCAATCTACTTCTGTTCCCGTTACATTCCTAAACTGAAACTTTTCTTTTTTTTCACTCACAATCGTTTCAAATGCTCTGTGCTTTTCTAACGAAAAGGAGTATTCCTCAACACTAGATACTAATTTTATTATCTTGCAATCATTATCCAGTTCTATAAAAAAAGCACAACCAAAACTATCCTCTTCATCATATGCAAGCAATAATCCTTCTTTTCCAACACCATATATGTTTCCTTCTTTTGTTCTAGCAATTTTCATTAAATAAGCATAAACACTCCTCCCCTCTGCAATAATGTTTTTATTTGTTTCAGACAAACGGTTAAGAACATTTTCCCTTCCCTGTGCCACAGTTCCAAATGTAGTTGAGAAATATTCACATTTATCTGCAAAAAAATCTGACATACCATTGAAACTATGTTTTTCCATACAATACTTGAGTTTTCTTAAACAAAAATTCTCTGTCATATTAAACCTCTCCTTTCTTAAGTTTAAATTAATTATATCACACTGCATGAGTCAAAAAGAAGATTTTTTTGTTGCAAAAGCAAAACTCATGTTTATTGTATGTAGCAGGATAAATACTAAAACAAGATCGGCCTTTCTGCTATCTTATTTTTTTATACGCTCAATCTCATAGTGAAATTAACACCCACAGAAAAATTTTCCGTTTTGCTTTTTGCTTCAGCGTCAAAATGATATCATACTAACTATGGTCTGATATCATTCTGACGCTTTTATATTTTTACTTTCACTCTCCACTTTACTTTCAAAAAAATTCTTTCACTTAAAACTAAAAAAAATCGTGAAACAATCTTTTTTTAATCGCGAGATTTTTCTGAAAAATCTCGCGATTAAAACTTTTTACTTTTATGATTTTGAATGAAAATAAAAGTCCTTTTCACACTAAAAGCATTTTTATCACTAAAATCGCTCTTCAACAAAACGCAGTTAAAAGCGTGAAAATTGAATTTTATCGTTACGTAACATTTACATAACGTTACGTAACGATAAAAATTAGATTTTGCTGTTTTGAATGAAA